>CAWAGN010000017.1:0-419006 GCA_963781545.1 uncultured Actinomycetota bacterium | reverse complement strand
CTTGATCTCGTCGAGACGCGCCTCGCGCTCCTGCTTGCCGGCGATGGTGAGCGCCGGGGACAGGTCGGCCCGGGCGGCGTCCTCGACGGCCGCGTAGACGTCGTCCTCGTAGTCGAGGAAGACCGGGAACTCCTGGACCGGCTTCGCGGCCTGGCGGGCGAGCTCGGCCTGCGCCTCGCAGAGCTGCTTGATGAACGGCTTGGCGGCGTCGAGGCCCGTGGCCACGATCTCCTCGGTGGGGGCCTGCTGGCCGCCCTGCACGAGGTTCCAGGTCTGCTCGGTGGCCTCGGCCTCGACCATCATGATCGCGACGTCACCGGTCTCGGTCACGCGGCCGGCCACGACCATGTCGAAGACGGCGTCCTCGAGCTGGCTGTGGGAGGGGAACGCGACCCACTGGCCGTCGATCAGGGCGACCCGGGTGCCGCCGACCGGGCCGGAGAACGGCAGGCCGGAGAGCTGGGTGGACGCGGACGCGGCGTTGATCGCGAGGACGTCGTAGGGCTGGTCGGGGTCGAGCGCCAGGACCGTGATCACGACCTGGACCTCGTTGCGCAGGCCCTTCTTGAAGGTCGGGCGCAGCGGTCGGTCGATCAACCGGCAGGTGAGGATCGCGTCCTCGCCGGGGCGACCCTCGCTGCGGAAGAACGAGCCGGGGATCTGGCCCACGGCGTACATCCGCTCCTCGACGTCGATCGTCAGCGGGAAGAAGTCGAACTGCTCCTTGGGGTGCTTGCCGGCCGTGGTGGCCGAGAGCAGCATGGTCTCGTCGTCGAGGTAGGCGGTCACCGAACCGGCGGCCTGCCGGGCGAGCAGCCCGGTCTCGAACTTGACGGTGCGGGAGCCGAACTTGCCGTTGTCGAGAACGGTCTCGACGGCAGTGATCTCGTCAGTCAAAGGTTTCTCTTTCGTTCGCGGAGTGATCCGCGAGGGCGCCTCGAGGGCGCTGCACCACGTGACGTGGTGCGCTGGGCCAGCGAGGTGGCCGGTCTTCGATCGAGGCTCGCGGGATTCGACGGCACTGAGCCTGTCGAGGCCCCGAGGGCCACTACCGGAGACCGGGCCATACGTCCGCGGGTCACTCCTGTTGATGTGTGTTCAGTTGTAGGTCTGTGCTCTCGAGCCTAGCGAAAGGGCGACCAGCACGAGGCGGGTCGCCCTTCCGAGGTCATCGACGCAGGCCGAGGCGCTGCACGATCGAGCGGTAACGCTCGATGTCGGTCTTCTGCAGGTAGTTGAGCAGCCGGCGACGCTGGCCGACGAGCAGCAGCAGCCCGCGACGGCTGTGGTGGTCGTGCTTGTGCTGCTTGAGGTGCTCGGTCAGGTGGCTGATCCGGAAGCTCAGCAGCGCGACCTGGACCTCGGGCGAGCCCGTGTCGTTGGCGTCGGTGCCGTACTCGGCGATGATCTTCTTCTTGGTATCCGCGTCGGTTCCGATCGACATGCGGGCTCCTTCCGACCCCTCGCGGGGTGCTCTCGCTGCGCGGCGCGCCGGGGCCTGTCCACCCGGGCACTCTGGATCCGCGGCCGTTGCACGGCAGATGTGCGTGTGTCGGTGCTGCAACGTCGCCCGAAGGGGCAACCGCACAAGGCTATCAGCGCACCGTGCCGGACCCGAAATCCGCGAACCGGACGCCGCTCAGCGGAGCCCGGGTGCTCAGATCGCCGGCGGGGGCGGGGGGTCGGTCTCGGTACGACGCTCGGTGGTCGCCTGACGGCCCTGGTCGTCGGTGGTGGTGGCCACCGTGGTCTGCCGGCGGCGGGTGTTGAGCTGGATCGCGGTCAACGCGATCACCGCGATGCCGGCGATCACCAGGATCCAGCCGATCACGTGGATGTCGAGTCCGGCGATGTCGAACTCCACCGCCAGCGCCAGGATCAGCCCGATCACGAGCAGTGCGACACCTAGTCCATATCCCATGCCCGGGAGGCTACCGCGTGGTCGAGCCGGAACCGCGCTTCTCGGTGGCCTCCTTTGGGGTGGTCTTCTGGGTGGTCTTCTGGGCGTGCTTCTGGGTCGACTGCACGAGGGTGCTCGCCCGGACCCCGGGGAGGCTGACCGGTGACACCGCTGCCAGCGGCGGCTCCAGCGCCGGCGGGTCGAGGTCCTCGAAGGCGCTGTCGGTGCGGTCCGGACCGTCCTGCAGACGCTGCGGGAGGGGATAGGTGTTCCACGACCTGGTGTCCCCGTTGCGCCAGGGGTAGCGCACCAGGAACTGCTCGGTGGCGTCGGCGTAGCCGGGGTGACGGGTCACCTCCAACGGCTCGCCGGCCTGGTCGTAGAGCTGGACGCCGGTCAGCGGGTGGCCCTGGGCGTCGTAGGGGTAGATGTTCTCGACGAGGCTGCCCTGCACGCTCAGGCCTGGACCGCCGACGCCGGGGTCGCCCGCGTACGACGCCTGCTCGGCGATGTCGGCCGGCGAGGTGACGCCGTGCTCCAGGGCCAGCGGGGTCACCACCAGCGCGAACATGTTCAGGACCAGCAGCACCACGCGTGGCGCCGTCGACCGCTCCGCCTCCGACCCGGGCCGGAGCCGTCAGTGCGTGGAGAGCAGCCGCTCCAGCAGCGCCGGCACTACGTCGACCCCGGTCACCTCCGCCACCTTCGCCCCGCTCTCGCGGGCCAGCCGCCGGGCCTCGTCGGCGTCGTCGAGCGGCGCCAGGATCACCAGCTCGTCGAGTGCCCGCGCGGCGGGCACGGCGTCGACCTCGTCGGTGCACCGGCAGTCCGACAGCAGCACCGTCACCCGGCGCGCGGCCCGCGACCTCGCCAGCTGGCTCGCAGCCTCCTCGAGCGCGGCGCTGACCGAGGTCATCCCGTGCCCGCGCAGGGCGAGCACGTCGGTCACCACGGCCGCCGGGTCGCGGGTGCTGCCCAGCGGCTCGACCACCTCGGCGCGCCGCGCGAAGGCGACCACGGCGTGCTCCCCGGGGGCACGCACGAGGCACGCGGCGGCGGTCACGGCGGCGGTGGCGAGCCGCTGGCCGGACATCGAGCCGGAGCGGTCGACGACCAGGCACATCGCCAGCTCCGGCTTGCCCCAGTCGCGCGCCACCAGCTCGTCGAGCCCCGGCGGGCGTTGCTCGGCGTACGCCGCGGCGACCGCGTCCATCGAGGCGTCGAGATCGAGCTCGCCCCCCAGGTGTGCAGGTACGGCGCGCGGGCGCCCGATGCCGCGGCGCCGCGCGGCACCCGCGCGGGCCCGGTCCAGGATCAGCCGGGGGGCCAGGCTCCGCACCAGCCGGCGCAGCTCCTGGTCGGTGGCGCTCGACATCGCGACCAGCAGCGCGAGGGTCTCGTCGGGATCCTCGGCGAGCGCCTGCTGGACGGCCGCCTGGTCCAGCTCGCCGACCTCGGGGGACAGCTCGGCGAACCGGGCGTTGCGGGCGAGCTGCGAACGCCCGGTGGTGGGCGCGTTGCGGGGCCGTTCGCGCGGCGTGGGGTCGGGGTTCTGGCCGGGTGGCGGGGCGCCCGCCTCGGGAGGCGGGCTCAGCGTTCCCCCGGCGTCGCCTCCTCGCGGTCGGGGTCGCGCCCGAACTCCTTCTCGTAGAGCTCGGTGACCACCTCCTCCGGGGTCCGGTTGCACGACTCCTGGAGCTTGATCCGGCCGGTGAGCGCGGCCTTGGCGGAGACCAGCCCGACCTTCCAGTCCGTGGCCGGGACGCCACGCAGCCCGGCCAGCTCCCGGGCCAGGCCGACCGCGTCGATGGCTCCGCGCACGGAGGCGCCGACCCGGATGTCGGAGTGGTCGCGGGTGACCCGGACCAGGCGCACCATCCGGTCGCGCCACTCGGGGTCGGGGTCGCGGGTGCGGCTCTCCACGATCTGCTGCTCGGCGTGCTCCGACTGGTAGCCCATCGCGATCCGGCAGGTGCGGTCGTAGAGCGCGGACGAGATGCGCGCGGTGCCGACAGCGTCGTACGGGTTCATCGCGGCGACCAGCGCGAAACCCTCGACCGCGGCCACCCGACCGAGTCGCGGCACGGTGATCTCGCCCTCCGACATCACCGTGAGCAGCACGTTGAGCGTCTCCTCCGGCACCCGGTTGAGCTCCTCGACGTAGAGCAGGCCGCCGCTGCGCATCGCCTCCAGCAGCGGGCCGTCGACGAAGATGTCGGGCCGGTAGCCCTTGGCCAGCACCAGCGCGGGGTCGAAGTGACCGACCAGCCGGGCCGGGGTCAGCTCGGCGTTGCCCTCCACCAGCACGAACGGCACCTGGTGGCCGGACGCGACCTGCCGGAGCAGGGTCGACTTGCCCGTCCCGGGAGGCCCCTCGAGGACGACGTGCGCACCGCTGCGCAGCGCCGCCTCGAGGAGCTCGGCCTCCAGGTCCCGGTCGACGACCTGTCCGGCTCCGGTCCGGCTCTCAGACGGGGACTCACCTGTCATGCGTGCTCGTGGACGACCACTCCGCGCACGTTCTTGCCCGCCAGCAGGTCGTCGTAGCCCTCCTGCACCTGGTCGAGCGTGTAGGTGCGCGTGATGATCTCGTCGAGCTTGAGGTCCCCGGACTGGTAGAGCCCGAGGATCTTCGGGATGTCCGTGGTCGGGTTGCAGTCGCCGAACAGGCTGCCCTTGATGGTCTTGCGGAACAGGGTGAGGATCGTGCCCGGCAGCTCGATGTTCTGCTCCATCAGCTTGTTCAGGCCGGTGAGCACGACGGTGCCGCCCTTGCCCACCGCGTTGAAGCCGCCGGCCACGATCTCGGAGGTCATCAGGCCGGGGGTCAGGATCGCGCTGTCGGCCATCTGGCCCCGGGTCATGTCGGTCAGCGCCTCCATCGCCTCGTCGGTGCTGGCGAACGCGTGCGTCGCGCCGAGCTCCATCGCCTTCTCGCGCTTGTTCTCGAGCGGGTCGATCGCGACCACGTTCTTGGCGCCGGACATCCGGGCACCCTGCACCGCGTTGATCCCGATGCCGCCGATGCCGACCACCAGCACGGTCTGTCCGGCGGAGACCTTCGCCGTGTTGACGGCGGCACCCCAGCCGGTCGGGACGCCGCAACCCACGAGGACGGCCTTCTCCAGCGGCAGGTCGTCGTCGACCTTGACGCAGGAGTTCTGGTGGATCACGCCCCACTGGCTGAACGTGCCGAGCATGCACATGGCGCCGTAGTCGCCGCGCGGCCCGGTGTTCGGGAACCGCTCGCCGGGCAGGTAGCCCTCGAGGATGGTGGCGCCCATGTCGCAGATCGACTGCTGGCCCGACGCGCAGTAGCGACAGGTGCCGCAGTTCGGGATGAACGAGCAGACCACGTGGTCGCCGGCCTTCACCCGGGTCACCCCGGGGCCGACCTCCTCGATGATCCCGGCGCCCTCGTGCCCGAGCACCATCGGCAGCCGCGCCTCGAGGTCACCGTGGGCCACGTGCACGTCGGAGTGGCACAGACCCGCGTGGGTGTACCGGATCAGGACCTCGCCGTCCTGCGGCTTGCTGAGCTCCAGCTCCTCGATCTCGATCGGCTTGCCGGGCTCGTAGACGACAGCTGCGCGGGTCTTCATGGGGCCTCCTGGGAGTGTTGTTCCCCCCACGATCCCACCGGCGGCAAGGGCGGCGACCCCACCGATCGGGCAGGTGCGCGACGGGGTGCGAGGATGCCTCCATGGCCCCCCGCACCGAGACGAAGCTCGGCGTCTGCAACCTCTGCGAGGCGATCTGCGGGCTGCAGCTCACGCTCACCGACGACCGCGTCACCGGCGTGCGCGGCAACCCCGACGACCCGCTGTCGCGGGGGCACGTGTGTCCCAAGGGCGTCGCGATCGCCGACGTGTACGACGACCCCGACCGGCTGCGGCGCCCGGTGCGACGGATCGTGGATCCGGTCACCGGAGAGGTCACCTGGCGGCGGGTCAGCTGGGACGAGGCGCTCGATGCCGCGGCCGACGGGCTGGCCGGCGCGATCAACGAGCACGGCCGGGACGCGCTCGGCATCTACCTCGGCAACCCGAACGCGCACAGCCTCGGCTCGCTGACCCACGGCGTCGCGCTGGTCAAGAGCTTCCGCACGCGCAACAAGTTCAGCGCCACGTCGGTCGACCAGCTGCCGCAGCAGTTCGTGGGCTGGCAGATGTTCGGCCACCAGCTGCTGCTGCCGATCCCGGACCTGGACCGCACCTCGTACTTCCTGGTGTTCGGCGGCAACCCGATGGCGTCCAACGGGTCGCTGATGACCGTGCCCGACTTCCCGAACCGGCTGCGGGCGCTGAAGAAGCGCGGCGGCCGGATGGTCGTGGTCGACCCGCGGCGCACGGAGACCGCGAAGGTGGCCACCGAGCACCTGTTCGTGCGCCCGGGCAGCGACGCGTTCGTGCTGCTGGCGATGCTCAACGTCCTCTTCGAGCACGACCTGGTCCGTGCGGCGTCGTACGTGAAGGGGCTGGAGACCGTGCGCACCGCGATCTCGGACTTCACGCCCGAGCGGGCCGAGGAGCACAGCGGCATCGCCGCGCACGACGTACGCCGGCTCGCGCGCGAGTTCGCCGCCGCGGAGACGGCCGTCGCCTACGGGCGGGTGGGGGTGTCCACGCAGGAGTTCGGCAGCGTGTGCCACTGGGCGGTCAACCTGCTCAACCTGCTGACCGGCAACCTCGACCGCAAAGGCGGGGCGATGTTCACCCGCCCGGCCGTCGACGTGGTGGGCAAGGGCCTGATCGGGCGCGGCCACCACGCCGTGTGGGTGAGCCGGGTGCGCGGGCTGCCGGAGTTCGGCGGCGAGCTGCCGGTGTCCGTGCTCAGTGAGGAGATCGAGACCCCGGGCGAGGGTCAGATCCGGGCGATGCTGACCCTCGCCGGCAATCCGGTGCTCTCGACCCCCGACGGTGCGCGGCTCGACCGGGCGCTGACCGGGCTCGACTTCACGGTGGCCGTCGACATCTACCTCAACGAGACCACTCGGCACGCCGACGTGATCCTGCCTCCGACGACCGTGCTCGAGCGCGACCACTACGACCTGGTCTTCCACGCGCTCGCGGTGCGTGACACCGCCCGGTTCACCCCGGCAGTCCTCGCGAAGGAGCCGGGGGCCCGGCACGACTGGGAGATCTACCGCGAGCTCGCGCTGCGCACGGCCGCGCGGCTGGACGTCAAGAAGCCGCTGAAGAAGCGGCTGCTCGAGCAGGCCCGCTTCCGGGTCAGCCCGACCGCGACGATCACCGCGCTCCTCGCGCTCTCACGTCGGACGACGATGCGCGCTCTCCGGTCGCAGCCGCAGGGTGTCGACCTCGGCCCGCTGACACCGGGACTGCTGCCCGACCGGCTGCAGACGAAGGACCACCGGGTGCACGCGGCGCCGGCGCTGGTGCTGGCCGACCTCGACCGGCTGCGCGCGGCGCCGACGCCCGAACCGGGCGGGCTGACCCTGGTCGGCCGGCGGCACCAGCGCGACAACAACTCGTGGATGCACAACACCGGACGCCTCACCGGGGGCCGACCGCGCCACCACCTGCTGATGCACCCCGACGACCTCGCGTCGCGCGGGCTCGGCGACGGCGCGACGGTGCGGGTGGCGTCGCGGGTGGGCGCGGTCGAGGTGGAGGTGAGTGCGACCGACGACATGATGCCGGGCGTGGTCTCGCTCCCCCACGGCTACGGCCACCAGCGGGCCGGGGTGCGCCTGGCCAACGCACGGGAGGTGCTTGGGGTCTCGATCAACGACCTCACCGACCCCGACCGGGTCGACGTGAGTGGCAACGCCGCGTTCAGCGGCGTGCCGGTGACGGTCACCGCGACAGGCTGAGGTCGGCCGTCCGGACCCCCGGCGCGCGGTCCAGCCCGTCCATCACACCGAGGAGAGGAACACCCGGGAGAGGAACACCGCCACCTGCACCGGCTCGACCGACCCGTCGGGCAGCGAGGACACGTGGTGGGTCTGCTCCAGCGAGGCTGCTCAGTGGCCGCGGAACGCCTCCTCCAGCCACCACGAGGGCGTCGAACCGGCCACCTTCAGGTCGACGAGGAGCGGCCGGGAGCGCTCCCCCGTCAGCCAGACGGTGACCGTCTCGATGTCCGCGGGACTGCGCACCGTCACGGCGTCGAACCCGTAGCCGCGGGCGATCGCCGCGAGGTCCGTGGGCGGGAAGCGCACCAGGGAGAGGTCGTCGCCGTCCGGCCCGAAGTGGTGCACCTCGGCGCCGTACGCCGCGTCGTTGTAGACGAGCACCACCATCGGGATGCCGAGCCGGACCACGGTCTCGAGCTCGCTGATCCCCATCAGCGCCCCGCCGTCGCCGAGCGCCGCGACCGGCAACCGGGCCGGCTGAGCGAGCGCGGCGCCGATGGCCGTGGACAGGCCGAGCCCGACCGACTGGTAGGCCTGCGTGAAGCAGAAACCGAGCTCGTCGGGCACCGAGAGGAACATGCTCGGATAGCCCATGAAGTTGCCGGAGTCGACCGAGACCACGCGCTCGCTCGGCAGCACGTCGTCGAGCAGGATGGTGGCGGTGCGGGGGTCGATCTCCGAGTCGGTGGAGACGTCGTCGTACGCCACGTCGCGCCAGCGCACCTCGGCGGCGATCCGCTGCCGGAGCGCGTCGCTGCGTCGGCCGCGCCGTGCGCCGACCAGGTGCGCCACCTCGTCGGCGACCTCTGCGACGTCCCCGTGGACCTCGAGGTCGACCGGGCGCTGTCGGCCGAACGCCTCGGGATCGAGGTCGACCTGCACCACCGTCGCGCCGGGACCGACCAGCGCTCCCTGACGGGTCGTCCACATGTTCAGCGCGCACCCCCAGCCGACGACCAGGTCCGAGGCCTCGATCAGCTCGGCTGCGGCCGGCGACGCGAAGCCTCCCGAGACGTCGAGCGACCAGGGGTTGCCGGCGAACAGTCCCTTGGCCACGGCGCTGGTCGCCAGGAGTGCGCCGGTGCGCTCCGCCAGGCGCTCCAGCTCGTTGCCGGGCATGTCGCGCTCCGCGTCCCGCGATGAAGACCGGCGCCTCGGCAGCCTCGAGCATCGTCGCGAAACCCTCGAGAACACCCCGCGCCCGGGTGCGGCCGACGCCGACGTCGGCGGGCAGCACGCCCTCCTCGGGCACCGTCAGTGCCTGCACCGCCAGGGGGAGGTTCAGCACGACCGTCCGCCGGTCCGTCCTGGCCATCTGCACGGCCAGCACGGCTGAGGCGTAGGCCGTGGCCGGGTCGTCGACCCGGATGACGTGGGCACCGACGGCCCGCGCCAGAGCGTCCTGGTCGACGTAGAAGTTGGACCGCTCCTCGGTGACGTCGGCCGCGACCACCACCAGCGGGGTGCGGCTCTTGGCCGCTTCGGTGAGCCCGGTCAGCGTGTTCGTGAAGCCGCAGCCCTGGTGCACGGTGACGGCGGCGACCTCGCCGCTCATCCGGGCGTAGGCGTCGGCCATCGTGGTCGCACCCGCCTCGTGCCGCGCGGTGACGAACCGAGCCCCGGCGGCGACCATGGCGTTGCTGACCACGAAGTTGCCGGAGCCCACCACCCCGAAGACCCGACCCACGCCCGCCTCGACCAGGGTCCGCCCGACGGTCTCGGCGACGTTCACCGCTCGACGAGGGCCAGAACGCGTGCGGGGCTGCCCGATCCGCGCTCGATGCGCAGCGGACCGGCCATGACGACCGCACCCGTCGGGGGCAGCAGGGCCAGGTTCTGCAGCTGGGTGAGGCCGTACTTGCCGGCACCGTGCATCAGCGAGTGGCACGGGAACATCGGGTCGAACCCGGCGGCCGCGCCGGCATCCGTGCCCACGGTCTCGACGCCGAGGCCGATCACCGGGGACTGCTCCGCGACCCAGCGCGCGCAGGCCGCCGAGAGACCGGGCGTGTGCGGGCCGGCGTCGTCGGCGTTGAGGTACTCCTCCTGGGAGTGCGACCGGGCGTCCCAGCCGGTGCGGACCAGCAGCCAGCCACCGGCCGGCAGTGGGCCGTGCTGCTCCTGCCAGGCCTCGAGATCGGCCACCTCCAGCAGGAAGTCGGGATCCTCCGCCACCCGGTCGGCGACGTCGACGACCGCTGCGGGTGCCACGAGTCGGCCGGCCGGGACCGAGGCCACGTCGTCCTGGTCACGGCCCGAGACCCAGTGCACCGGCGCGTCGAAGTGGGTTCCCGTGTGCTCGCCGGTGCGGAAGTTGTTCCAGTACCAGGCGGGCCCCCGGTCGTCGTACGCGCTGATCTCCTCCAGCTGGAACGTCGCGGTCTGCCCGAACTGCTCCGGGAGCTGGAGGGTCGGGGTGGTGTCGCTGAGCGGTGCGCTCAGGTCGACCACCTCCACCGTGCCGGAGGTGAGAGCGGCAACGAGGTCGGTGAGGACGGACATCAGACCCCCAGCACTGCGCGGACGGCGTCGCGGGCTGCCAGCGGGTCGCCCGCGCCGAGTGCCGCCTCGGCGGCGTCCTCGCAGGCGTCCATGGTGACCTGGGCCAGTCGCGCACCCACCGGGCGGACCGCCGCGGTCGCCATCGACAACGAGGTGATGCCCATGCCGACCAGCGCCGGCGCCAGCAACGGGTCGGCGGCCGCCTCGCCACAGACCCCGACCGGCTTGCCCGCGCGCTTGCCTGCCTCGGCCGTGATCGCGATCAGGTGCAGGACCGCGGGCTGCCAGGCATCGGTGAGATGGGCCAGGTCGGTGGCCATCCGGTCGGCGGCCATCGTGTACTGGGTCAGGTCGTTGGTGCCGATCGAGAGGAAGTCCACGACCTCGAGCAGCTGGTAGGCGAGGATCGCGGCGCTCGGGATCTCCACCATCACGCCGGGCTTGAGACCCCGGCCGCGCACCTTGTCACCGAACTCCTTCGCCTCGGCGACCGTGGCCACCATCGGCGCCATCACCCAGGGCTGGGTGCCGGTGTTCTTCGCGGCCAGCGCGATGCCGTCGAGCTGGCGGTCCATCAGGCCCGGGTTGTCGAAGCTGAGCCGAAGCCCACGGACGCCGAGGGCCGGGTTCTCCTCGCCGGCCTTGGTGGCGTAGGCGATCGGCTTGTCGGAGCCTGCGTCGAGCGTGCGCACCACGACGTACCGGTCGGTGCCGAACGGGGAGAGCACGCCCGCGTAGATGTCGGCCTGCTCCTCCACACTCGGCTCGTCCTTGCTGGAGAGGAAGCACAGCTCGGTGCGGAACAGGCCCACCCCCTCGACCGGTGCCTCCGACGCCTGCGCGGCGGACGGGGCGTCGGCCACGTTGGCGAGCAGCTTGACCGGGATCCCGTCGGACGTGGCGGCAGGACCGGTCCAGCGCGCCAGCTCCTCGCGCTGCTTGAGGTCCGCGGCCACGCGTTCGCGGGCCCGGTCCTCGTCGGGACCGACCTCGACCTCCCCGCTGACCCCGTCGACGAGCACCATGTCGCCGTCGCGCAGGGCGAGCGCTCCGGAGACCCCCACGATGCACGGGATCCCGAGCTGGCGGGCGATGATCGCGGTGTGGCTGGTGGAGCCGCCCTTCTCGGTCACCAGCGCCACCACGAGCGCCGGGTCGAGACCTGCGGTGTCGGACGGCGCGAGGTCCTCGGCCACCAGCACCGAGGGACCGCCGGGGGTGGGGACGCCGGGCTCGGGCTCACCGACCAGGTGCGCGGTCACCCGCTTGCCGATGTCGCGCAGGTCGGTGACCCGCTCGGCCATCAACCCGCCCATCTGCGCGAACATCCCCGCGAAGTGCTCGACGCCCGCGAAGACCGCGTCGAGCAGGCCGTCACCGTTGGCGAGGTTCTTGCGCACGGTTGAGCGCAGCCCCTTGTCCCGCGCCAGGCCCGCACTCGCGGTCAGCACCTCGGCCGCGGCTCCGGACGCCTGCTCGGCGCGGCGGCTGAACCCCTCGGCCACCGCCAGCGCGGCCTCGTCGTAGCGAGCGAGCGCGTCCTCCGGGGAGTCCGGGCCGACGAACGCGGCGATCGCCTGCGGGTCGATCTCGGTGCGGGCGCACAGGACGGGTCCCAGGGCGAGGCCCGGGACGACGGGAGTGCCCCGCAGCGGTGACGGTGTGGTGGTGGGCGTCTGGCTGGACGACTGGGTGGCCATGGTCACAGTCAACACCGCCGCGCACTTGACAGTCAACACATTCAAAGGTAAAACAACGGATACACAGATCGGGACGTCCGGTCATCCTGGGAGGTCCGGTGTACGCGGAAGAACGGCAACAGGCGATCGCCGCCTCCGTCGCGCGACGCGGTCGGCTCTCGGTCGCCGAGATCGCCTCGGACTACTCGGTGACCACGGAGACCGTGCGTCGCGACCTCACCGTACTGGAACGTGCCGGTGTCGTCCGGCGCGTCCACGGCGGCGTCGTACCGGCGGCGTCGCTGACCATGATCGAGGCCGCCGTCGCGGAGCGTGACCGGGCCCACGCCCCGGAGAAGGACTCGATCGCCCAGGCCGGGCTCGCCCTGCTGCCCGAGGACGGCGGCACCGTGCTGCTCGACGCGGGCACCACGCTGAGCCGGATGGCGGCACTGCTCCCCCACGACCGCAAGCTGACCGTGATCACCCACGCCGTGCCGGTCGCCGCGCGCGTCGCCGGACTCGCCCACGTCGACCTGCGGCTGCTGCCCGGCCGGGTGCGCCGTACGACGCAGGCAGCCGTCGGCGTCGACACCGTCGCCGCGCTCGCGGCCCTGCGTGCCGACGTCGCGTTCGTCGGCACCAACGGGGTCAGCGCCGAGCACGGGCTGACCACCCCCGACGCCGACGAGGCCGCGACCAAGCGGGCGATGGTGCTCGGCGCCCGGAGGGTGGTGGTCCTGACCGACTCCTCGAAGATCGGGGTCGAGACCACCCACCGGTTCGCGCGGGCCGGTGAGTACCACGTGCTGGTCACAGACGACGGGATCGAGGACGATGACAGACAGGCACTCGAGGACGCAGGTGTGGAGGTGGTGATCGCATGAATCCTCGCCCCACGAACGAGCGCGATTCGCCGGACCGCGCGCAGAAGCCCCGGATGATCCTGACCTTGACCCCGAACCCGTCGACCGACCGCACCATCGAGCTGTCCGGACCGCTCGAGCGAGGCGGCGTGCTCCGGGCCGTGACCGAGAGTGCCCAGGCCGGCGGCAAGGGCATCAACATCTCGCGCGCCGCCGTCGCCGCCGGGGTCGCCACGGTCGCGGTGCTGCCGGCGGACGACGACGACCCGTTCGTGGTCGGGCTGCTGCGTGACGGCATCGACTGCCGGCCGATCCACCCGACGGGACCGATCCGCGGCAACATCACCATCACCGAGCCCGACGGCACCACCACCAAGCTGAACAGTCCCGGCCCCACCGCCACGACCGACTCCCTCGGCGCGCTCGAGGATGCGCTCCTCGCGCGTGCCGACCGGGCGGCGTGGGTGGTGCTGGCCGGATCACTGCCACCGGGCGCGCCCGCCGACTGGTATGCCCAGCTGGTCACCGCACTGCGCCGTACCTCGACCAAGGTGGCCGTCGACACCAGCGACGCGCCTCTGCGCGAGCTGGTCGCCGGCCTGCCCGGCTCGGCGCCCGACCTGATGAAGCCCAACGGTGAGGAGCTTGCCTCCCTGACCGGCGGCGACCCGGACGCGATCGAGGCAGATCCTGCCGCCGCGGCGAAGGCAGCGCAGGTGCTGCTCGACGGCGGTGTGGGGGCGGTACTGGTCACCCTCGGCGCCAACGGTGCCGTGCTCGCCACCCGCGAGGGCGCCTGGCACGCCACCCCGCCCGCGACCACGGTGGTCAGCACCGTCGGCGCGGGCGACTCCAGCCTCTTCGGCTACCTGCTCGCCGACCTCCAGGGCGGCTCGCCGCTCGAGCGGCTCTCCCTGGCCGTCGCCTACGGCAGCGCCGCTGCCGGGCTGCCCGGCACCACGATTCCCGACCCCACCCACACACGTCCCGAGCAGGTGAAGGCCTGCCGGCTGGACGCGACCACCCCCGGAGAGTGAACCCATGACAGATCTCATCACCCGCGAGCTGGTGCGGCTCGACGTCGACCTCGGTGCCGACAAGGAGGCGGTGATCCGGTCCCTGGCCGGCATCGTCGCCGAGGACGGCCGCACCGGTGACACCGACCAGCTGATCGCCGACGCGATGGCCCGCGAGGGAACCTCGGCCACCGGCCTGCCCGGCGGGATCGCGATCCCGCACTGCCGCACCGCCGCGGTCGACGAGCCGACCCTCGCGTTCGCCCGGCTCGCTCCGGGCGTGGAGTTCGGCGCCAAGGACGGCCCGGCCGACCTGGTGTTCCTGATCGCCGCCCCCGCCGGTGGCGACGCCACCCACCTCAAGCTCCTCACCCAGCTCGCACGCGCACTGGTGAAGGCCGACTTCACCAACGGGCTGCGCACCGCGCGCACCCCTGAGGACGTCGTCGACCTGGTCAGCAGCGTGGTCAAGGCTCCCGCCGCGACCCCCGCAACCGCGCCCGTCGCGGCGCCCGCTGCCGCGTCCACCCCGGCCCCCGCGGCCGACGCCCCGGCAGCCGGTGCGGTCAGCCTGGTCGCGATCACCGCCTGCCCGACCGGCATCGCGCACACCTACATGGCCGCCGAGGCGCTGGAGGCCGCCGCCGAGCGCGCCGGCGTCCCGCTCCTGGTCGAGACCCAGGGCTCCGCCGGTTCGACCCCGCTTCCCCGTGAGGCGATCCAGGAGGCCGGGGCCGTGATCTTCGCGGTCGACGTCGGTGTCCGCGACCGCTCGCGCTTCGCCGGCAAGCCGGTGGTCTCCTCGGGCGTGAAGCGCCCGATCGGCGACGCCGACGCGATGATCGCGGAAGCGGTCCGCTACGCCGACGACCCCAACGCCCCCCGCGTCGAGGGCAGTGCCGGTGACGCCGGTGCCGGCGGCGCGTCGTCGGTCACCGAGAGCTGGGGCGGCCGCGTGCGACGCGTGCTGATGACCGGCGTGTCCTACATGATCCCGTTCGTCGCCGCAGGCGGCCTCCTGATCGCGCTCAGCTTCCTGTTCGGCGGCTACGAGATCGTCGGCCCCTACGGCGACATCGCCGTCAACAGCACGGTCTTCGACCTGCCCGACGTGAAGGCCCTCGGTCTCGACCACGCGCTCTTCGGCTCCGGCTTCTTCGCCTACCTCGGTGCGATCTTCTTCATCATCGGCAAGACCGCGTTCATGTTCTTCATCCCGGCCCTCGCCGGCTACATCGCCTACGCGATCGCCGACCGCCCCGGCATCGCTCCCGGCTTCGTGATGGGTGGCCTCGCGGCCAACATCTTCGGCGTCACCAGCACCGGTGACTCCCCCATCGCCCTGCCCGCGACCGGCTTCCTGGGCGCGATCATCGGCGGCGTCCTCGCCGGGCTGATCGCGCACTGGATCGCCGGCTGGAAGGTGCCGGCCTGGGGTCGTGGTCTGATGCCGGTGCTGGTGATCCCGCTGCTGACCAGCGTGATCGCCGGCCTGCTGATGATCGTCGTCCTCGGCAAGCCCATCGGTTGGCTGATGGACCGGCTCAACGACGGGCTGACCAGCATGAGTGGCTCCAGCGCGATCCTGCTCGGCGTGGTGCTCGGCCTGATGATGGCCTTCGACATGGGCGGCCCGCTCAACAAGGTGGCCTACAGCTTCGCGGCCGCCGGTGTCGGTGCCGCGGCGACCGCCTCGGCCGACGACCCGCGGCTCAAGATCATGGCCGCGGTGATGCTCGCGGGCATGGTCCCGCCGATCGCTCTCGCCCTCGCCACCGTGGTCCGCCCGCACCTGTTCAACATCCCGGAACGGGAGAACGGCAAGGCCGGCTGGCTGCTCGGTGCCTCGTTCATCACCGAGGGCGCCATCCCGTTCGCGGCGGCAGACCCGCTGCGCGTGATCCCGTCGATCATGCTCGGCAGTGCTGTCACCGGAGCGCTCTCGGAGGCGTTCGACGTCTCGGTGCGGGCACCGCACGGAGGGATCTTCGTGCTGTTCGCCGTGAGCAACGTCCTCGGCTACCTGATCGCGCTCCTCGCCGGTGTCCTCGTCGGCGCCGTCGCGGTGATGGTCGCCAAGACCGTCTGGCCGGCGAACGCCGAGGACCTCGTCACCGTCTGACCCTCCCCGCACCACCACCGCAGGACCAACCCAAAGGAGAACGCATGCCCACCAGGACAGTCACCGTCGGATCCGCCGTCGGTCTCCACGCCCGCCCCGCCGCGATCATCGCGGAGGCGGCCGGCGAGCTCGGCTCCGAGGTCACGATCGGGGTGCCCGGCGACGAGGGCGTCGACGCCAGCTCCTCGCTGCTGATCATGACCCTGGGCGCCGGCAAGGGCGACACGATCGAGGTCTCCGGCGACGACCAGGCGGCGGTCGACAAGATCGCGGCGCTGGTGGAGCAGGACCTCGACGCCTAACGTCCGAGGATCGTGCGGGCGCGCTCCACGTCGTCGGCCATGGCGACGAGGAGCGCGTCGACGCCGTCGAAAGCGACCATGCCCCGGATCCGGGCGACGAAGGAGATCTGCACCCGCTCCTCGTACAGCTCGAGGGCAGGGTCGTCCTCCGTGCGGTCCAGCACGAAGGCCTCGACCCGGCGTTCGCGGTCTCCGTCGAACGTCGGGTTCGTGCCGACACTGACCGCGGCCGGGAGAGCCACCCCGTCCGGGTCGTCAAGCGGCGTCAGCCAGCCGGCGTACACCCCGTCGGCGGGGGCTGCCAGACCGTGGGTCGGGACGTTGGCCGTCGGGTATCCCAGCTCGCGACCGCGTCGGTCACCGCGCGTGACCGTGCCGGTGATCGCGTAGGGCCGACCCAGCGCCTCCGCCGCCCCCTCGACGTCACCGGCGGCCAGACAGGTCCGGACGTACGTCGAGCTCCAGACCTGCGGGCCGCCGTCGAGGGCGACGCCCTCGACCACGAAGTCGTGCTTCTCGCCCTCCTCGCGCAGGGTGACCACGTCACCCGCGGCGCGGGCACCGAACCGGAAGTTCGCGCCGACCACGACCGCGCGAGCGTGCAGCCCGTCGACGAGGACCCGCTCGACGAACTGCTCGGGCGTCCATGCGGCGATCTCGCGGGAGAACGCAATCACGAAGACGTCGTCGACACCGGCCTCCGACAGCAGTGCGCTGCGGCTCTCCACGTCGGTCAGCGACAGCGGAGCGTGCTCGGGACGCAGCACCGCCATCGGGTGCGGGTCGAAGGTCACCGCGACGACGTGCTCGAGGCCCTGCTCCTCTGCGACGGCTCGGGCACGAGCGATCACCTTCCGGTGACCGCGGTGCACGCCGTCGAAGTTGCCGATGACGACGACGGTGCGGCCGAGGTCGGCCGGGATGTCGTCGAGGGAGCGCCAGATCCGCACGCCGGGAACACTATCGAGTGCCGTGGTCACACGAAGACGGCGACCGCCGCCGCGTGGTCCTCGCGCCGCTCGTAGAGGGCCAGGAACGTGCCGTCGGGGGCGAACACCGCTACCGGGCCGGCCTCCACGACCTCGAGGGCGAGCCTGCGTCCGACGCGCACGTCGGCGGCCTGGTCCTCCGCCAGGTCGTACGACGGGAAGCAGGCTCGCGCGGCCTCCGCGATCGGGACCGACGCGAACGCCTCCCCGAGCCGGTCGAGGGTGCGGGCCTCGGCCAGCGTGAAGGGGCCCACGGCCGTGCGGCGCAGCGCGGTCAGGTGTCCGCCGACCCCGAGCGCGGCACCGGTGTCGCGGGCGATCGCGCGGATGTAGGTCCCGCTCGAGCAGCGCACCGTCACGTCGACGTCCACGGTCCCGGTGCCGCGGCGGACGTCGGTGACGTCGAGGGCGTGCACGGTGACCCGGCGGGCGGCGAGCTCGACCGTCTCCCCGGCGCGCACCCGGTCATGGGCACGGCGGCCGTCGACCTTGATCGCCGAGACGGCCGAGGGCACCTGCTCGATCTCGCCGACCTGCCCGGCGAGAGCGTCGCGGACGCTGGCCTCGGCGACGTCGTCGGTGGAGACGGTCGCCGTGGTCTCGCCCTCGGCGTCGTCGGTGGTGGTGGCGACGCCCAACCGGATCGTGGCGTCGTACGCCTTCTCGGTGAGCATCAGGTGCCCGAGCAGCCGGGTGGCGCGGTCGACGCCGAGCACCAGCACGCCGGTCGCCATCGGGTCGAGCGTGCCGGCATGGCCCACCTTGCGGGTGCCGGCGAGCCGGCGGACCCGGGCGACGACGTCGTGCGAGGTCATCCCTCCGGCCTTGTCGACGACCACGAGCCCCGGCTCGGTCACGGGGTCAGACCTCGTCGTCTTCGGCACCCTCGGCGAGCTCGCCTGCTTCGTCCTCGGGCCGCGGCTTGCGGTACGGGTCGACGTCACCGGCGAAGGTCGCACCGGCGGACGAGGCCGACACGGCGGCGTCCTGCTCGCGCGCCCTCGCGAGCAGCTCGTCGATGTGGCGTGCGTTCTCGGGCAGTGCGTCGGCGAAGAACTCGATCGTCGGCGAGTGCCGCATCCCGAGCTGCTTGGCGACCTCGGAGCGGATCAGGCCCTTGGCCGACTCCAGCGCCACCGCCGTGCCGGCGAGGTCGGCTGCCTCGTCATGACCGGGCTCGCCCAGGACGGTGTAGAAGACCGACGCCTGCAGGGTGTCACCCGAGACGCGCACGTCCGTGATCGTCACGAACCCGAGTCGCGGGTCCTTGATCCGGCGCTCCAGCATCTCCGCGACGATCACCTTGATCCGGTCGGCGATCTTGCGGACCCGTGGGTTGCTCATCGTTGTCTGTCCTTTGGTGTCGCGCGGAAATACCAGGCCAACTTGGTGTTCGGTCACGTACCACGGAGAACTTCCCGTGGTACGTGACCGTTTACCAGGAGAACTTGGTAATTCGACCGGTCCCGGCCAGGGCCTCAGCCCCGCGGGATCTCCTTCATCTCGAACGCCTCCACGACATCGCCTTCCTTGATGTCGTTGTAGCCCTTGATCACCAGACCGCACTCGAAGCCCTCGCGGACCTCGGCGGCGTCGTCCTTCTCGCGCTTCAGCGACGAGAGGTCGGCGCTCTCCACGACGACGGCGCCGTCGCGGATCAGCCGGACCTTCGCGTTGCGGCGGATCACGCCGCCGGTGACCATGCAGCCGGCGATGTTGCCGATCTTCGAGCTGCGGAAGATCGCCCGGATCTCCGCCTGCCCGAGGGTCGACTCCTCGAACTCCGGCTTGAGCATGCCCTTGAGCGCCGCCTCGATCTCCTCGATCGCGTTGTAGATGACCGAGTAGTAGCGGATCTCGACGCCTTCCTTGTCCGCCATCTCGGTCGCCTTGCCCTGCGGGCGGACGTTGAAGCCGATGATGATGGCGTCGGAAGCCGCGGCCAGGTCGACGTTGGTCTCGGTGATCGCACCGACACCGCGGTCGATGACCCGGAGGTTGACCTCGTCCCCGACGTCGATCTTCGACAGGGCGTCCTCGAGCGCCTCGACCGAACCGGACACGTCGCCCTTGAGGATCAGGTTGAGCTCCTGGCTCTCGCCCTTCTCCATGGAGGCCATGAAGTCCTCGAGGGTACGGCGCACGCGGCGCTTGGCCTGCATGGCCGCCCGCTCGCGGGACTCCCGCTTCTCGGCGATCTGGCGAGCCATCCGGTCGTCGTCGACGACGATCATGTTCTGACCGGCGCCGGGCACCGCGGTGAGGCCGAGCACCATCGCGGGACGCGACGGGTCTGCCTCCTCGATGTTCTCGCCGTGCTCGTCGAGCATGGCGCGCACCCGGCCGTGGGCCGGACCGGCCACGATCGAGTCACCGACCCGCAGGGTGCCCCGCTGGATCAGCACGGTGGCGACCGGACCGCGACCGCGGTCGAGGTGTGCCTCGACGACGAGACCCTGGGCGTCCTGGTTCGGGTTGGCCCGCAGGTCCAGGGATGCGTCCGCGGTCAGCACGACGGCCTCGAGCAGCTTGTCCAGGTTGAGCTCGGACTTCGCCGAGACGTCGACGAACATCGCGTCGCCGCCGTACTCCTCGGGGACCAGGCCGTACTCGGTGAGCTGGCCGCGCACCTTGCTCGGGTCGGCGTCCGGCTTGTCGATCTTGTTGACCGCGACCACGATCGGCACGCCGGCGGCCTTGGCGTGGTTGAGCGCCTCGACCGTCTGCGGCATCACGCCGTCGTCGGCCGCGACCACGAGGATCGCGATGTCGGTCGCCTGCGCACCACGCGCTCGCATGGCCGTGAACGCCTCGTGACCCGGCGTGTCGATGAACGTGATCCGACGGTCGCTGCCGTCGACGTCGGCGTGCACCTGGTAGGCGCCGATGTGCTGGGTGATGCCACCGGCCTCCTTGTCGACGACGTTGGCACTGCGCAGCGCGTCGAGGAGCTTGGTCTTGCCGTGGTCGACGTGACCCATCACGGTCACGACCGGCGGACGGACCACCAGGTCGGACTCGTCGCCCTCGTCCTCACCGAACTCGAGGTCGAAGGACTCCAGCAGCTCGCGGTCCTCGTCCTCGGGGGACACGACCTCGACCACGTAGTTGAGCTCCTCGCCGAGCAGCTCGAACGTCTCGTCGTTGACCGACTCGGTCGCCGTGACCATCTCGCCCAGGCTGAACAACATCTGGACCAGCGAGGCCGCGTCGACGCCGATGCGCTCGGCGAAGTCGGTCAACGAGGCGCCACGGGGCAGCTTGACGGTCTCGCCGTCACCCTTGCGGACCCTGATGCCGCCGATGGTCGGCGCCTGCATCGCCTCGAACTCCTGGCGACGCGCCCGCTTCGACTTGCGGCCACGCCGCGACGGACCTCCGGGACGACCGAAGGCACCCTGGGTGCTGCCACGGCCGGTCGGCCGACCACCGGGACGGCCACCACCGCCGGGGCGCCCACCACCGGGGCCACCACCGCCGGGCCCACCACCGGGGCCACCGGGACCGCCGCCGAAGCCGCCGCGACCGGGAGCACCGGTCCGGGCGCCGCCGGGACCACCGGGGCCACCGCGACCGCCGGGACCACCGGGGCCACCGCGACCACCAGGGCCACCACTGGGGCCGCCACCGAAGGCGGCCGGGGACTTGGGCATCATCGCCGGGTTGGGGCGCGGCATGCCGGGACGGCCACCGTCGCGGGCGGCCGGGGGCCGCGGCGCGCGCTGGTCGCCCTCGGCCGGCGGCGTACCGGGCGCCGCGGCGCCGGGCCGGGGCGCCGGACGGCGGCCCATGCCCTGGGTGGAGGAGAACGGGTTGTTGCCCGGACGCGGGGCACCCGGACGAGCGCTCCCACCGGGACGACCGACCGGGCGGGGACCGGGTGAACCGGACGCGTCGTCGGCTGTCGGCGGCTCCTCGTCACCGGCGGACGGCTCCTCGGGGGCGACAGGCTCGGCCGCGACAGCGGCCGGCTCCTCCTCCTGGGCAGCGGGCCGCGGACCCGGACGCGGGCCCGGAGTGACTCGCGTCTCCGGCTCCTCGCTCGGTGCCGCCGCAGGGGCCTCGACCGACTCCGGCTGCGCGGCCGGGGGCGCCTCGGCGGTCGCTGCCGCGGGCGTCCCGGGAGACTCGGTGAGCTCGGCGGCGGGCGCCGCAGCCTCCGGGGCAGCCTCCGGGGCAGCTGGAGCAGCTTCGCAGGCGCCTTCTTGGCCGCCTTCTTGGCTGCCGCCTGCTCCATCCTGGAGCTCAGCTCGGCGCCGTGCTTGTCCTCGAACTTCTTGACGACGGGGGGCTCGACGCCGGACGAGGGGGCCTTCACGAACTCCCCGAGGTCGCTGAGCATCGAGATGACGTCCTTGCTCTGGACGCCGTACTTCTTGGCGAGTTCACTGACTCGGACCTTGGCCACGCTGATTCCTCCAGGTCCGAGCCACTCGCTGAGTGGGACTGCGGACCGCTAGTTGGGTTGCACGCTCATCGCGAAGTTCTCATCGCAGGCTCATGAGCTGATGCTCCAGTTCTCGTATCGGTCGGTCGCTTCACTGGTCTGGCGCGTGCTGCTCGACGTACTCCCGGAGCGTCTGCGTGCTGAGTCCTCCGGAGACCCGGAGGGCCCGTGGGAAAGCACGCTTTCGTTCGGCGAGTGCGAGGCAGCCGGTCGTGGGATGAAGGTACGCCCCACGGCCGAGAGCGGTGCCACGCGGATCGGGTACGACGCCCCGGTCTCCCGAGCCGTTCGCCTCCGCTCCTGCGACCACCCGCAGCAACTCACGCCTGGCGGCCCGCTCACGACATCCGACACAGGTCCGGATGACGACGCGCGTGACCACCGTCCCCACTCTAACGCGTCGCCACACCAGACTCCGAACCGACGACCCCTCGTCGAGCCCCGAGCGACTTCGACCGCCTCTCCCGCGCCGTCGACCGGTTCGGCTCGCAGCACGACGGACCCAACGCCGGGCTGAGCTGATCGCTCGGGCGTCCCGGCCCGCGCAGAGCGGCGTTCGGTCCGTCCCGTTACGCGAGTTCCAGCACCCCGACGGACCCCGGGCCAGGCACGGTCAGTCCGCCGGGGCCTCGTCGGAGCGGATGTCGATCCGCCAGCCGGTCAGCCGTGCGGCGAGCCGGGCGTTCTGGCCCTCCTTGCCGATCGCCAGGGAGAGCTGGAAGTCCGGCACGATCACGCGTGCGGCCCTGGCGTCCGCGTCGACCACGATCACCTCCGAGACCCGTGCCGGGCTGAGGGCGCTGCCGACGAAGCGGGCCGGGTCCTCGGAGTAGTCGACGATGTCGATCTTCTCGCCGTGGAGCTCGCTCATCACGTTGCGCACCCGCTGGCCCATCGGGCCGATGCACGCACCTTTGGCGTTGACCCCCGGCTCCTGCGAGTGCACAGCGATCTTGGTGCGGTGTCCGGCCTCCCGGGCGATGGCCGCGATCTCGACGGTGCCGTCGTGGATCTCGGGCACCTCCAGCGCGAACAGCTTCTTGACCAGGTTGGGGTGGGTGCGCGACAGCATCACCTGCGGCCCACGCATGCCCTTGCGCACGCTGACGACGAGGCACTTGATCCGGGTGCCGTGGGAGTAGTTCTCTCCGGGCACCTGCTCCCCCAGGGGGAGCAGCGCCTCGAGCTTGCCGAGGTCGACCATCACGTCGTTGGGGTCCCGGCCCTGCTGGATCACCCCGGAGATGATGTCGCCCTCCTTGCCGGAGAACTCCCCGAAGCGCAGCTCGTCTTCCGCGTCGCGCAGCCGCTGCAGCATGATCTGCTTCGCCGTCGTCGCCGCGATCCGGCCGAAGCCCTCGGGGGTGCTCTCGAACTCGGCGACGACGTTGCCCTCGTCGTCGGTCTCGGCGGCGAACACGGTCACGTGCCCGCTCTTGCGGTCCAGCTCGACCCTTGCCTGCTCCGTCGCCCCCGGCGTCTTGTGGTAGGCCGTCAGCAACGCCTGCTCGATCGCCTCGACCAGCACCTCGAAGGAGATCTCCTTCTCGCGCTCCAGCATCCGCAGGATGCTCATGTCGATGTCCATGGGGACTCAGCCGTCCTTCCGCTTGAACTCGATCTGGATGCGTGCCCGGTCGACGTCCGCGAACGCCACCTGCTGCTCCTCGCCGTCGACCAGCAGGGTCGCGGTCGTCTCGTCACTGCCCACGATCCGGCCGGTGACCTGCGCCCCGTCCTCGAGGCGTACGTCGACCAGCCGGTCGTGGTTGCGTCGCCAGTGCCGCGGGTGCGTGAGCGGCCGGTCGACCCCGGGCGAGCCGACCTCGAGGGTGTAGGGCTGCTCCCCCATCACGTCGGACTCGTCGAGCACCTTCGAGACCTCGCGCGTCGCGTCGGCGACGTCGTCCATGCTGACCCCGCCGTCACGGTCCACGGCGACCCGGAGCACCCGGCGCCGACCGGCGGAGGACAGGTCCACGCCCTCGAGGTCGAGTCCCACCGTGGAGAGCGGCTCCACGAGCAGGGAGAGCAGCCGGTCCCGGGTCTGTTGTGCGGTCACCGGACCAACCTCCTGCTGTGTTGTTGTGGGTGCTCCTCACCCACCCTAGGGGGTGCGTTACAACAACCGCGAAACGGCTCCCTGCTACACGAAAGCGCTCTCGCCGGTGATCGCGCGGCCCACGATCAGGGTGTTGATCTCGCGCGTGCCCTCGTAGGAGTAGATCGCCTCCGCGTCCGCCACGAACCGGCCGACGTGGTGCTCGAGCAAGATCCCGTTGCCGCCGAGCACCTCGCGCGCCCAGCCGACCGTCTCGCGCATCCGCACGGTGCTGTGCGCCTTGCACAGCGACGCGTGCTCGTCGCGCAGGACCCCCGCGTCCTGGAGCTGGGACGCGCGGGCGTTCATCGCGGTCGACGCGGTGACGTTGGACAGCATCTTCACGAGCAGGTCCTGCACCAGCTGGAACGACGCGATCGGTCGGCCGAACTGCTCACGTGCCTTGGTGTAGCGCAGCGCGTGCTCGAAGGCACCGCGTGCGCAGCCGGTGGCCTGCCAGGCGACGCCCATCCGGGTCACCCGCAGCACGTTGGAGGTGTCGCGGAAGCTGTGGGCCTCCTGCAGCCGGTTCTCCTCGGGCACGCGGACGCCGGACAGGTGGATCTCGGCGTTCTGGACGACCCGGAGGGCGATCTTGTCCTCCTGCTTGTCGAAGGTCATACCGTCGGTGCCCTTCTCGACCACGAAGCCCTTCACCTTCTCGTCGTCGACGTCGCGCGCCCAGATCACCACCAGGTCGGCGAAGGCCGCGTTGCCGATCCACTTCTTCTCGCCGTCCAGCACCCAGCCGTCCCCGTCGCGCTGGGCGGTGGTGGAGAGGCCGGCGGAGATCGCGGAGCCGACGTCCGGCTCGGTCAGCCCGAACGCGCCGATCAGCTCCATCCGGGCCATCGCGGGCAGCCAGCGCTCGCGCTGCTCGTCGGACCCGCAGAGCATGATCGAGCCCATCGCGAGCCCGCCGTGGACACCCATGAAGGTCCCGATCGAGGGATCGACCCGGGCCAGCTCCATCGCGACCATGCCGTCGACGAGCGCGCCTCGTCCCGGGCAGCCGGGCCCATCGTACGCCAGCCCGGCGATGCCGAGCTCGGCGATCCGCGGCACCAGCTCGTGCGGGAACGCCGCGCGGGTCCAGTAGTCGTTGATGACCGGTTCGACCTCGCGGGTCATGAAGGCCCGGACGTCGCTGAGCAGCTCTCGGTCCCGTTCCTCGAGCAGCAGCTCGAAGGCGAGGAAGTCGGAGAAGGGGGTGTCGCCCGGGTCGATGGCGGGGGTCACCCCGGGGGGCGAGGCTGGGTCATGGCTGGTCATCGCTGGGCAGCTCCTCGGTCAGGAAGTCCTCGATCACGGGGGCCAGCTCGGCCGACTCGGTCAGGATGCCGAGGTGTCCGCCACGGTAGACGTGCAGCCGGGCCGAGGGGATCAGCCGGGCCAGCACCCGCGCGTTGGCGAGCGGGATGATCGGGTCGTCGTCGCCGCCCAGTACCAGCGTCGGCTGCCGCAGCAGGGACAGGAACGGCAGGCTGGTCCAGCCGGTCATCGCGGCCAGCTGGTAGTAGTAGCCGCGCTTCGGGCCGACCCGGGTCGCCGCGTGCAGGAGGTCCGCCCCGCGCCCGGGGTCGTCACGCATCGTGCCGCCGTAGATCTCCCCGGCGACGGAGGCGGCGTACGCCGCGTCGCGGTGCCGCCGCGGGGTCATCATCTTCGCGAGCACCCGCGGGTGGGCGGGCACCATCAGGCACCCGGTGCCGGTCGCGACCAGGACCACTCGTCGCACGCGCCGCGGCGACTGCACCGCGAGCTGCTGCGCCAGGCCCCCGCCCCACGACAGCCCGAGCACGTCGAACCGTCGGTGGCCCAGCCGGGCCAGCACCGCCACCGTCCACGACGACAGCGCCGCGATCGGGTAGGGCATCGGCGGCAGCGGACTGCCACCCACACCTGGCACGTCGAAGCGGACCACCCCACGCTCCGGGTCCAGCGCGTCGACAAGAGGCTGCAGGGCCTCCAGGCTGGCACCGATGCCGTTGCAGAGCAGGAGTGGAGGCTCGTCGGCCAGTCGGCCGCGGCCGGGACGCACCGAGACCCTTGCGGAGACGCCACGCACCGCGACGGTGCGCACCCGGTCCCGCTCAGCGGTCATGGACATAGGTGCCGGGTGCCTCGCAGACCGGTTCGAAGGCGGCCGAGCCGAGCCGGCGCGGCTTGTTGCGCTCCGGACCGGTGCGGTCGGCGAGCCAGGACGAGTAGTCGTCCCACCAGGTGCCCTTGACCTTCGACGCCGCAGCCAGCCACTCCCGGCTGTCGTCGGGGTTGCTGCTCGCGGTCTGGAAGCTCGCCTTCGGGTTCCCGGGTGGGTTGACCATGGCGGCGATGTGCCCGCTCGTGGAGAGCACGAACTTGCTGTCACCCCCGAGAAGCTGCGTGGTCCGGTAGCAGGACTCCCAGTTGCAGAGGTGGTCGGCGATGCCGGCCACGACGTAGGAGTCGGTGTCGACCTTGCCGAGGTCGAGGTCGGTGCCGAGCATCCGGGACCCTCCGGGCTCGGTGAGCCCGTTGCTGATCGCGAGGTCCATGAAGTCGCGGTGCATCGCGGCCGACATCCGCACCGGGTCGGCGTTCCAGTAGAGGATGTCGAACGCCTTCGGTGGGAACCCGAGCAGGTAGTTGTTGACCCAGTAGTTCCAGATCAGGTCGTTGGGCCGCAGCCAGGCGAACACCTCGGCCAGCACCCGGCCGTCGAGGTAGCCCTTGTCCGCCGACGCCTTGGTCGAGGCGGCCGCAGCCTTGTGCGAGAGCAGCGCACTGGGCAGCCCGGCCTGCTCCTGGTCGAGCACGGTCACGGCGAGGCTGAACGCGGCGACCCGGCCGAGGTCACCGATCGCCGCGAGGTGTGCGAGGACCATCGTGGAGAGCATCCCGCCGGAGCAGATGCCGAGCAGAGCGATCCGGTCCTGCCGGGAGATCTTCTGCGCCGCGTCCATCGCGTCGATGATCGCCTGACCGTAGGCGTCGAGACCCCAGTCGGCGTGCCGGGCATCGGGGTTGCGCCAGGAGATGCAGTAGACCTGCTGGCCGCCCTTGACCAGGTGCTCGACCAGGCTGCGCTCCTCGGCCAGGTCGATCACGTAGTACTTGTTGATCGTCGGCGGCACGATCAGCAGCGGGGTCGAGCGGACCTTGGTGGTCTGCGGGGTGTACTGGATCAGCTCGAACATGTCCGTGCGCAGCACCACCGCCCCGGGTGTGACCGCGATGTCCCGGCCGACCTCGAAGGCGTCCGGCTCCACCATCGACGGCACCCGCGGCGGTGTCGCGAAGTCGCGCACGAAGCGTCGGCCCCCGGCCACCAGGCTGCCGCCGCCGGTGTCGATCGCCCGCTTGAGCACCTTCGGGTTCAGCACCGGGTTGTTGCTCGGCGAGGACGCCTCGACCAGGTTGTCGACGATGAAGCCCATGCGCTGCCGGTCACCCCAGCCGAGGTCGGCGTCCTCGACAAGACCGCGGGCCGCCCGGCCCGCGGCCAGGTAGCCCTGGAGCGTCCGACGCAGCAACGGGTTCTTGGCCCAGCCCTCCTCGGTGGAGAAGCGACGGTCCTTCTCGTCGGCCTCGATGTCGGAGCGGCCGGCACCGATCTTGGCCAGCTCTCCGGCCAGCCCGACCCCACGCCGGGCGACGCGCGCCGGGTGCCGGGCGAGCCCGGCGGTGAACCTCACCCCGGACATGCCCGGCAGGAACCGGCGCAGCGGGCTGCTGGTGGCGTCGGCGAGGAGCAGGTCGAGCGGAGCAGCGGCGTCGGTCTCCTGCTCCTCCTCGAGCTCGGCGGCGCTCATCAGGAGGACGCCTCGGCCACGTCGTCCGGCGCCTCCACCTCGCGGCGCAGGATCTTGCCCGTGGGCCCCTTGGGCAGCTCGTCGACGATCCAGATGTGGCGCGGGTACTTGTAGGCGGCCAGGTGCTCCTTGGCGAACTCCCGGAGCTCCTTCTCGTCGACCTGCTTGCCCTCCTTGAGCGCCACCGCGGCCCCGACCTCCTCGCCGAGGTCGTCGTGCGGGATGCCGACCACGGCCGCCTCGGCGACGGCCTCGTGCTCGTAGAGCACCTCCTCGACCTCGCGCGGGTAGACGTTGTAGCCGCCACGGATGATCAGGTCCTTCTTGCGGTCGACGATGAAGTAGTAGCCGTCCTCGTCCTGCTTGGCCATGTCGCCGCTGCGGAACCAGCCGTCCTTGATCGCCTCGGCGGTGTCGTCCTTGCGCTCCCAGTAGCCCTTCATGACGTTCTCGCCCTTGATCGCGATCTCGCCGACCTCGCCCTGCTCGACCTCGTTGCCGTCGTCGTCGACGACCTTCATTTCGACGCCGCGCACGGGCACCCCGATAGAGCCGGGCTTGCGCTCGATGTCCGGCTGGTTGAACGACGCGACCGGCGAGGTCTCGGACAGTCCGTAACCCTCCAGCACCATGCAGTCGAAGGTCTTCTCGAAGCTCTTCATCACCTCGACCGGCATCGCGGACCCACCCGAGATGCAGGTGCGCAGGCTGGACACGTCGTACGACGAGGCGTCGGGCGCGTTGAGCATGCCGGAGTACATCGTCGGCACGCCCTCGAACACGGTCACCTTGTCGCGTCCGACCACCTCGAGGGCCTTCTCGGCGTCGAAGCGCGGGATCAGGGTCAGGCAGGAGCCGGAGCGGACCGACGCGTTGAGACCGCAGGTCAGGCCGAAGCAGTGGAACAGGGGCAGGCAGCCCATCACCACGTCGTCCTCGTTGAGCTCCACGAGGGTCTCGGCGCTGACCGCGGCGTTGCTGATCATGTTGCTGTGGGTGAGCTCGGCGCCCTTCGGCTGCCCGGTGGTGCCCGACGTGTAGAGCAGCACCATCGTGTCGTCGTCCTCGCGGTCGACGATCTCCTCGACCGGGTCGTGCTCGGCCAGCAGCGAGACGAAGCCCTCGGGCTCGACCGAGATGCACTCGATGCCGACCTCCTCGGCGGCCTTGCTGGCTTCGTCCGCCATCTGGTGCCAGGCGAAGACGATGGAGGCGCCGGAGTCCTCGAGGTAGTACTTGACCTCGCGAGCCTTGAGCAGCGGGTTCATCGGAACCACGACCGCCCCGGCCGCGACCGCCCCGTAGAACAGCACCGGGAACGGCGGGACGTTGGGCAGCACCAGGCCGACGCGGTCCCCGGGGCCGATCTTGCGGTCGGCCAGCAGCGCCGTCACCCGCCTGGCGCCCTCGAGCAGCTCGTCGTAGGTGAGCACCATGTCGTCGAGCCGGACCGCCGGCCGGTCTCCGTGCCGGTCAGCAGTGTCTGTCAGGGCCTGGGCAAGGTTGGTCACGATCGCCTTCCATGGAGCGTTGTCGTTGACTCCCCGTCCCACAGTCCTACCCGCTGGTGACGGCCGACACACGTCGGCGTCCAGCAAACGGGCCTCATAGGATCGACGCGTGCCTCCCCCACCCGATCTCCGGCTGACCCGGCGGACGGCGCTGGGCGCCGCCGGGCTCGCGTCCGTCGGCGTCGCCGCGGCGGCCTGTGACGACCCTGCTGCCGCGCCGTCCGGACGCGCGACCGTGCACTCCACGGAGATCACGCCGGACGTCGGGCTCGCCGTGGCGCTGGTCGCCGGGATGCAGCGCAGTGAGGCGCTCACCACCGACGTGGTCCGCCGTTTCCCGCTGCTGCGACCGGCCCTGCGTCCGCTGCTGGAGACCCAGCGCGCCCACCTGGCGCTGCTGAGCGACGCGGTGCCGGCCGGGGCGAAGCCGTCGTCGTCCGTGGTCGTGGTGCCCCCGACGACGGACCGGGTGGCCGCACGAGCGCGGGTGGTCAGGTCGACGACGGCCCGGCGCGACGCCCTCAACGCAGCGGCACTCGACGCGGAGTCCGGTCCGTTCGCTCGGGTGCTGGCCAGCATGGGTGCAGGACTCTCGCAACGGCTCGCCGTGCTGGAGGGGACTCCGTGACGGCGACCGACGCGTTGCAGCGCACGCTGAAGGCGGAGCACGCCGCCGTCTACGTGTTCGGGGTGCTCGGCGCCCAGACCTCGGAGTTCGAACAGCGCGCGCTGTTCGGCAGCCTGCTCACCGCCTACCGGAAGCACCGGACGGCGCGCGACGAGCTGGTCGCCCGGATCCGGGAGCTGGGTGCGCAGCCGGTCGCGGCGACTCCGTCGTACCAGCTGCCCAACGGGGTGTCGACGCCCGCCCAGGTGACCCGGGCGGCCCTGGTGACCGAGCGCCGGATCACGCAGGCGTACGGCACCCTCGTCTCGCAGACCGTCGGAGCCGACCGTTCCTGGGCGATCGAGGGGCTGGACGAGAGCGCCGTGCGGCAGCTGCAGTTCCGGGGAGGGCCCGAGCCCTTCCCCGGAACGCAGGGTCTCGCGAGCTCTAGCTCCGGTACGCCGTGAACATCTGCGACATCCGGTTGCTCTGACCACCCGTGAACTCGGTGTAGCAGGTGTCGTAGGAGTAGTCCATGTAGTTGTGGATCGGGTCGAGACCCGGCAGCGAGCAGGAGTCACGACCGGTCGGGCAACCACTCGAGGGGCTGCTCTGCGCCGGGGTGTCGGACACCTCGTCGTTGGTGGCCGTGCAGCCGCCCTGGAAGGTGTGGTAGAGCCCGAACCAGTGCCCCGCCTCGTGGGTCGCGGTCTCGCCGTAGTTGTAGTTGGTCGCCGTGCCGCCCGGCAGCGAGGAGTACTGCACCCGGATGCCGTCGATCTTCGGGCTGCTCGCGTAGTCCCACGGGAAGGTCGCGATCCCGAGATAGCTGAAGTCCACCAGCCAGATGTTCAACGCGTTGGCGCCACCCTTGCGGGTCTGGGACCGGTACTGCGTGGACTGCCGGTCCTTGTGCCAGGTGTCGTTGTAGAAGCGGTCGGTGCCGGCCAGTGTGAACGTGAAGCCCGTGTTGGCCGCGGTGCCGGACTCGGCCCCGGAGTAGGTCTTGTTCAGCACGGCGATCTGCTGGGAGATCTGGCTGTCGGTGACGTTGCCGGCCCCGCTCTTGCCGGCCATCACGTGCACGTAGACCGGTACCGAGCCACCGGTCGCGGCCGCCTCGCGCCGGCTCATGCCGCGCAGGGCGAGCAGGTCGGTGGTGCGCGACTCGATCCGCCGCTGCTCGGCCACGGAGACGCCACGGGTGTCCGCACCGCGACCGTTGAGGCCGCGCGCCGCGGAGCCCTGATGGGCAGTGACGCAGGTGCCGGCGTTGGCCGGTGCGACCGTGCTGGCGTGAGCCGGTGCGACCGCACCGAGGAGGACGCCTGCGGCCGTGAGCAGGGCTGCGCCTGCGGCCCCGAGATGAGCCTTGTTCATGTGGGTGGTTCCCTTCGTCGGCGTGCCCTCCGATCGAGGGACACTCTGTGCACTGCTGGTCCGCGCGTCAGCGAGCGCGGCAGGGCTGTGGTTCCGGGAAGGCCCGAGATCTTCCCGGAACCAGCGGCCTGATTCGTTCAGCTGCGGTAGGCAGCGAACATCTGTGACATCCGGTTGCTCTGACCGGAGGTGAACATGCGGTAGCAGGTGTCGTAGGAGTAGTCCATGTAGTTGCGGATCGGGTCGAGCCCCGGCAGCGAGCAGGAGTCACGCCCGACCGGGCAGCCGCTGGACGGGCTGCTCTGCGCCGGGGTGTCGGAGACCTCGTCGTTCTTGGTCGTGCAGCCGCCCTGGAAGGTGTGGTAGACCCCGAACCAGTGCCCCGCCTCGTGCGTCGCGGTCTCCCCGTAGTTGTAGTTGGTCGCCGTGCCACCGGGAAGCGAGGAGTACTGCACCCGGATGCCGTCGATCTTCGGGTTGCGCGCGTAGTCCCACGGGAACGTCGCGATCCCGAGATAGCCGAAGTCCACCACCCAGATGTTCAGGGCGTTGGCGCCGCCCTTGCGGGTCTGGGCGCGGTACGTCGTGGACTGCCCGTCCGTGTGCCAGGTGTTGTTGTAGAACCGGTCCGTCCCGGCCAGCGTGAACGTGAAACCCGTGTTGGCCGCCGCGGCGGACTCGCCACCGGCGTAGGTGTTGTTGAGGACCTTGAGCTGACGCGTGATCTGGCTCGTGGTCACGTTGCCCTCGCCGTTCTTGCCGGCCATCACGTGGACGTAGACCGGCACGTTGCCACCGGTCGCGGCCGCCTCGCTGCGGCTGAGACCGCGAGCGGCGAGCCGCCGGGACGTCTCGCGGGTGATCCGGCTCTGCTCGGCGGCGCTGACGTTGCGCGTGTCGGCGCCGTGGCCGTCGATGCCCCGAGCGCCGGTGCCGGCGGTGAGGCAGGATCCGTCACCGGCCGGCGCGACCGTGGAGGCGTTCGCGGGGACCGCGAACGCGGTCCCGAGGACAAGGGCTCCGGCTGACAGGAGCGCCGCGCTGATGGCGCGAATCTGCATGGACATCCTCCGGGTGGGCGGATCGAGCGGCGGTCGGGGGTGGGACCAAGGACGATCCTGACCATCGAAGGCCCCTCTGCAAACGCCCCCGGCCCTGCGCGTCTGTGCACTGCACGAGCACGCAAGGCCACCGTCACCCCTGAGGGTGGGACCACGTCGCCACGATGTCCACAATGTCCGAAAGACGGTTCGCCACGGCGTTCGGCTCCCCCTCGGAGTGCCCGAGCTGGCCCGCCGGGATCGTGCTGTGCGGGACGTGGATCGCCCGCATCCCGGCATTGCGCGCTCCCCAGATGTCGTCGTACAACCGGTCACCGACGTAGACGCAGGCGGCGGGGTCGGGGACCCCCACCGCCTGCCGGGCAGCCTCGAAGGCCCGAGGCGACGGCTTCGTCCACGGCAGCTCGCTGGTGTAGACGTCCCCGTCGATCAGGTCCAGGACGCCGTCGCGCGCGAAGAAGTCGCGGTGCCAGTCCCGGGGCCAGATGGTGTTCGAGAGCACGCCGACGCGGATCCCGCGCTCCCGGAGGGCGCGCCAGAGCGGCGCCACCTCCGGGTCGGTGATCGTGTGCGGCTCCCAGAACGCCCGGTACTCCTCGAGCAGGTCCGGGTCGTGGTCGAGTCCAGCCTCCGCGAACAGGGAGTCCACGGTCGCGCTCTGCTGGTGGTCGCGGGAGCGGCCCCAGGCGCGGTCGGCCGCGGCCCGGAGCAGGCCCGCGTGCAGCGCCGGGTCGCCCTCGGCGGCCACCACGGCGCGGGCCAGCGCCTCGGCCTCACCCGCGAAGTCGATGTCGTGCCAGGGCGTCAGCGTGCCGCCCCAGTCGAAGATGACCGCGGCGACGGGCGGCCGCTCAGGCACGGACGATGCCGGTGATCCGGGTGACCGCGTCGGCCACCGGGACCTCCTGGCGCTCGTCGGAGCGACGGTCCTTGACCTCGACGTTGCCGTCGGCGAGGCCGCGGCCGACGGTGACGATGGTGGGGACGCCGATCAGCTCGGCGTCCTTGAACTTCACGCCGGGGCTGACCTTGGGGCGGTCGTCGTACAGCACGGCGAGGCCGGCCTCGGAGAGCTCCGTCGCCAGGCGGGCAGCGGTGGAGAACACCACCTCGTCCTTCCCGGTGGCCACGATGTGCACGTCGGCCGGGCTGATCTCGCGCGGCCAGATCAGGCCGTTCTCGTCGTTGTTGCCCTCGGCGATGGCGGCGACGGCACGGGAGACCCCGATGCCGTAGGAGCCCATGGTGACCGTGACCAGCTTGCCGTTCTCGTCGAGCACGCGCAGGTCGAGCGCCTCGGCGAACCACCGGCCGAGCTGGAAGATGTGGCCCATCTCGATCCCGCGCGCCGACTGGAGGGAGCCGGTGTCGCAGTTCGGGCAGGAGTCGCCGTCGCGGACGTCGGCGGCCTCGATCGTGCCGTCGGGGGTGAAGTCGCGGCCGACCACGAGGTCGAGCACGTGGCTGCCGTCCACGTTGGCGCCGGTGACCCACGCCGTGCCCTCGGAGATCCGGGGGTCGACCAGGTAGCGGATGCCGGAGGTGCCCTTCTCCCCCAGCGCGCCGGGACCGATGTAGCCCTTCACGAGGGTCGGGTGCTTGCGCAGCTCGGTCTCGTCCATGGGCTCGACCTCGGTCGGCTCGAGCTGGCCCTCGAGCCGCTTCTGGTCCACCTCGCGGTCACCCGGCAGTCCGATCGCGAGCGGCTCGCGGGTGCCGTCGGGATGCTTGAGCACGACCAGCACGTTCTTGAGCGTGTCGCCGGCGACCCAGGGCCGGTCGTCGCGGGGGTGCTTCTCGTTGAGGTGCGCGACGAGGGTGTCGATGGTCGGGGTGTCGGGGGTCTGTTCCGCATGCGCCGCGGTCGCGTCGCCGTAGGGCACCGGCGCGGGCGCGCGGACGGCGACCGCCTCGACGTTGGCGGCGTAGTCGCAGTTCGTGCAGCGGACGTAGGTGTCCTCGCCGACGTCGGCCTTGGCCAGGAACTCCTCCGACCTGGAGCCACCCATCGCGCCGCTGGTCGCCTTGACGATCGCGTAGTCGAAGCCGAGCCGGTCGAACGTGCGGATGTAGGCCTCGCGGTGCGCGGCGTACGAGCGCTCGAGACCCTCGTCGGAGGTGTCGAAGGAGTAGGAGTCCTTCATCACGAACTCGCGCCCGCGCAGGATGCCGGCCCGGGGACGCGCCTCGTCGCGGTACTTGGTCTGGATCTGGTAGAGCCAGACCGGAAGGTCCTTGTAGGAGGAGTACAGGTCCTTCACCGCGAGCGTGAACATCTCCTCGTGCGTGGGCCCGAGCAGGTAGTCGCCGCCCTTGCGGTCCTGGAGCCGGAAGATCCCGTTGCCGTACGTCGTCCAGCGGTTGCTGGCCTCGTAGGGCTCGCGGGGCAGGAGCGCCGGGAACTGGAGCTCCTGGGCGCCGATCGCGTCCATCTCCTCGCGGACGATCTTCTCCACGTTGCGCAGGACCTTGAGCCCGAGCGGCAGCCACGTGTAGATCCCCGGCGCCGCACGCCGGACGTAGCCGGCCCGCACCAGGAGGCGGTGGCTCGGCACCTCGGCGTCCACGGGGTCGTCCCGGAGGGTCCGGACGAACAGCGTCGACATGCGCAGGATCATCGGGGTCCCCGCGGAGGCGTGAGCGCAGCGAACGGCTTCGTGGGGTGGTCGATCATGGACGCAAGGCTAGTCCGAGCACTGCCCGCCCTTCGACAGGGTTTCGTGCTCAGCCGCGGGCGGCCTTGAGCGCGGTGCGGATCATCGGGATCTGCAGCGGCAGCCGACCCCACGCGATCGCCTTGAACGTGGGGCTGCGCGTCTGCGCCGCGTCGGCGGCCATCTTGAGGTTGGCGGGGTAGACGCCGAGCAGCAGCGCGGCGCTCGCCCAGCCGGCCGGCCCGCGCAGCCGCGGCACCAGCAGGCCCGCCGCGCAGAGCAGCTCAGCGAGCCCCGACACGAAGATCACCTCGCGGTGGGCCGGGATCAGGCTCGGGCATGATCGGCTCGTAGACCTCGGGCTTGCCGAGGTGGATGAAGCCCGAGGTACCGAGGATCACGGCCAGGCCGACGAGGTCCTTGCTCAGGGGTGCGGTCACGGGGTCACCCTAGGCCGGTCAGAACATCACCGTGGAGAACGTGTCGGTCTGCACGAAGCCGACCCGGCGGTACGCCGCCCGCGCGGCGGCGTTGTGCTCGTTGACGTACAGGGAGACCACCGGCGCGATCTCGCGGAGGGCGATCTCGGCGACGGCGGCCATGCCGGCCGCGGCAAGGCCCTCTCCCCGGCGCGACGGGTCGACGTACACCCCCTGGATCTGGCAGGCGTTCGCGGACGCGCAGGCCACCTCGGCCTTGAACACCACGCGGCCCTGCTCGTAGCGCGCGAACGACCACCCCCTGCTGACGAGCTGGTTGATCCGGGCCCGGTAGAGGTCGCGGCCGCCGTCCCACTCCGGGGAGATGCCGACCTCCTCGGTGTACATGTCCACGCAGGCCGGGTACAGCACCTCGACGTCCTCCCGCTCGGAACGCCGGACCTGCGGGTCGGGGGCGACGGCAGGCTGGCCGACGAGCTCGAGGTGCGGCTGGTTCCAGCGTGCCTCGCGGGGGGTGCCCCAGCGCTCGGACAGGTTCTCCCACAGCACGCGCACCTGCTCCTGTGGGCCGACGATGGTCGAGCAGACCCGGCCGCGGCGAGAGGCGCGGTGCGCGAACGCGGCCAGCGCGGCGTCGTCACCGAGCACGGGCACCAGGTTGGCGGCCGCATGGCACATCGACCGGAGCTCACCGTCCTCGTAGTAGCCCCACATCTCGCCGCCGAGCCAGCGCGGGTCGAGCCGGGTCAGTCGGGCGCGGTACTCGACGAACACGTTGCGCACCGGGTCGGTCGCCAGCAGCCGGAGCACGTCGGGCAGGTCGGACGGCCCGAGGACGCGCAGGCCTGGCTGGGTGCGAAGCACAGCCGGAGCCTAACCGGAGGGAGCAGGCGTCGGACAGGACCGGGCCGGTCGCCTACGGTGGGCGCATGCAGCGCCTGCGCGTCGTACCCGTCCTGCTGCTGTTCCTCGCGCTCCTGCCGTTGGCTGCCTGCGGCACCGAGAAGAAGGCGACCGACGAGCCTCGCGACGTCCGGCAACAGGTCTCGGAGGCCGATCGGGCCTGCCGGGACCGGTGGCACGCCCTGAGCACGAAGGTGGCGGTGCAGGCCGACCGCGGCGGGATGGTGAAGCGGGTGTTCGCCTCTCGGTGGGAGTCGATCGCGGCCGGGGTGGCGTACCACGAGTCGACGGCGACCGCCGACCGGTGCGACCAGGAGCTCGACGACGAGAAGCTCGCGATCCGGGCCCAGCGAGCGCTCGTCGGCAAGGTGCTCCGCTTCGACATGGAGAGCCGCCTGGCCGGTGCCCGCGAGAGCCGACGGGAGTATGCCGCCGCCCACCCGAAGGCGAAGGAGCCGGCAGCGGTGCGCAAGGCCTTCCGCACCCTGCGAGCCAGGTACGTCGCCGCCGACAAGGCGATCGCGCCGGCGGTCGTCCAGCTGGCCGCGACCGATCCGACCGACACCAAGACGATCACGCGCCGACTGCGCGACCTCGTGCTGCTCGCCCGGACCAGCGACGCCTGGCAGGCCTGCAAGTCGGCCCTCACCACGATCAACGCCTACCAGCACCCGCCGACGAAGGGGACCGGGAAGAAGGGCTGACCGTCACGCTGGCCGTCGTGCTGGCCGGCAACCGGGCGCTGGACCGTCGTTGCCGGGCACGTGTCACGACTCAGCTCACGCTGACCTCGGCGGAGGCGCCCTCCTCGGCCTCCATGCCCTCGGCGATCCGCATCGCCTCCTCGATCAGGGTCTCCACGATCTGTGCCTCGGGCACGGTCTTGACCACCTCGCCCTTGACGAAGATCTGGCCCTTGCCGTTGCCGGAGGCAACGCCGAGGTCGGCCTCGCGGGCCTCCCCCGGCCCGTTGACGACACAGCCCATGACCGCGACACGGAGCGGCACCTCGAGGCCGTCCAGCCCGGCGGTCACCTCGTCGGCGAGCTTGTAGACGTCGACCTGCGCGCGACCGCAGGACGGGCAGGACACGATCTCGAGCTTGCGCGGGCGGAGGTTGAGCGACTGCAGGATCTGGATGCCGACCTTGACCTCCTCGACCGGCGGGGCCGAGAGCGAGACCCGGATCGTGTCGCCGATCCCCTTGGACAGCAGGGCGCCGAACGCCACGCTCGACTTGATCGTGCCCTGGAAGGCCGGGCCGGCCTCGGTCACGCCGAGGTGCAGCGGCCAGTCGCCGGCCTCGGCGAGGAGCTCGTAGGCGCGCACCATGACGACCGGGTCGTTGTGCTTCACAGAGATCTTGAAGTCGTGGAAGTCGTGCTCCTCGAAGAGGGACGCCTCCCAGACCGCCGACTCGACCAGGGCCTCGGGCGTGGCCTTGCCGTACTTCTCCATCACACGCTTGTCGAGCGAGCCGGCGTTGACCCCGATCCGGATCGAGGTGCCGTGGTCCCGGGCCTCCTGCGCGATCTGCTTGACCTGGTCGTCGAACTTCTTGATGTTGCCCGGATTGACCCGGACCGCGGCGCAGCCGGCTTCGATCGCGGCGAACACGTAGCGCGGCTGGAAGTGGATGTCGGCGATGACCGGGATCTGGCTGTGCTGCGCGATCTCGGCGAGCGCGTCGGCGTCGTCCTGCGAGGGGCAGGCCACGCGCACGATGTCGCAGCCGGAGGCCGTGAGCTCGGCGATCTGCTGCAGCGTCGTGTTGACGTCGGAGGTGAGTGTCGTGCACATCGACTGCACCGAGATCGGCGCGTCGCCGCCGACGTCCACCTTGCCCACCTTGATCTTCCGGCTCTGGCGACGAGGGGCGAGCACGGGGGGCGGGGCGCTGGGCATCCCCAGGGAAACGGCGGTCATGCTGCCCAGTCTAGGTTTCGGTGCCGCACGCGCAGCACGGCATCAGCTGAGCTGCACCGGGGCGACGATGTCGGCGAAGATCAGGATCACGCTGACGACCAGGATCACCATCGCCATCGCGTAGGTGAGCGGGAGGAGCTTGGCGCTGTCGACCCCGCCCGGGTCGGGCTTGCCGCGCATCCGGGCCCACGCCCGTCGTACGGTCTCGTAGAGCGTGGTGGCGATCCCCCCGCCGTCGAAGGGCGGCAGTGGGACCAGGTTGATCAGGCCGAGGAACAGGTTGAGGCCGGCCAGCAGCAGGATCACCGACAGGAACCGGTCGAGCACCGGGGTCTGGTGCGAGGACGCGACCTCGCCGGCGACGCGGCCGGCCCCGACCACGCTCATCGGGCCACGTGGGTCCCGCTCCTCGAGCCCGACCGAGGCCCGCGCCACGTGGTAGACCTTCACCGGCATCGAGGCGATCGTCTTCAGCGTCTGCCAGGTGCCGGTGGCCATCGTGTCCACCACGTAGCCGATCCCCTGGCGCTCGGTGACCTGGGTGGGTGTGACCCCGAGGAAGCCGACCTCGGTGATCTTCTCGGGGTTGTCCGGGTCGATGTTCTGCGTGGTCACCGTGGTCGTGGGCCGCAGCGTGAGCTGTCGGCCGTCGCGCTCCACCACCACCACTGCGGAACCGTCGCCGTTGGCGCGGATCTGCTTCTGCGCCTGCGCCCAGTCAGCGATCGCGACACCGTTGATCGAGACGAATCGGTCTCCGGGCCGGAAGCCCGCAGCCTTGGCCGGCGCCTCCGGGTCGGACGCCGTGCAGTCGCGCGGCGCCTTGTCGACGTTGGCTGCCGTCACCGCGATCACGCACTTCGAGACCCCGGAGACCGTGGTGGTGGCGGTCGGCACCCCGAAGCCCATGAACACGAACGCGAACAGCACGAACGCGAGCACGATGTTGATCGCGACCCCGGAGCCCATGATGATCACGCGCTGCCACCAGGGCTTGCTGTAGAAGAGCCGATCGTGGTCCTCCGGCTCGACGTGCTCGTACTCGGCGTCGCGGGCGTCGCTGACCAGCTGGGCGAACATGCCGGTGTTGCGGCTGCGGATCCGGTCGGAGCCGGTCTCCGGGTCCTCCGGGTCGGGCGGGACCATCCCGACCAGCTTGCAGTAGCCACCGAGCGGGATCGCCTTCACGCCGTACTCCGTCTCGCCCCTCTGGCGCGACCAGAGGGTGCGGCCGAAGCCGACGAAGTACTGGGTGACCTTGACGTCGTAGAGCTTGCCGGGGATCAGGTGCCCGAGCTCGTGGAGACCCACGGACACCACGAGCCCCACCACGAAGAGCAGGACGCCGAGCAGGTAGGTCAGCGCGGTCATCGAGTGGTTGCTCCCGTTGATGTGCCCATTGATGCGGCGAGTGCGGTGGCCGTCCGCGTGCGGGCCCAGGCATCGGCTGCAAGCACGTCGTCGACGGTGAGATCTCCCCCAGAGGGTACGTCGTGGGCTGCCAGGACCGTGGCAACCGTGTCGACGATGTCGACGAACGCGAGGTCGCCGTCGCGGAACGCCCGCACACAGACCTCGTTGGCCGCGTTGTAGACCGCCGGGGCGGTGCCGCCGCGGGCGCCCGCCTCCCTGGCCAGGCGTACGGCGGGGAACGCCTCGTCGTCGAGCGGGAGGAACTCCCAGGTCTGGGCGGTCGTCCAGTCGACCGGTGGCGCGGTCTCCGGGACCCGGTCGGGCCAGGCGAGGCCGAGCGCGATCGGGATCGCCATCGTCGGCGGCGACGCCTGGGCGAGCGTGGAGCCGTCGTGGAACTCGACCATCGAGTGCACGACGGATGTCGGGTGGACGACGACCTCGATGTCGTCCATCGGGATGCCGAACAGCAGGTGCGCCTCGATCACCTCGAGTCCCTTGTTGACCAGCGTCGCGGAGTTGATCGTCACCACCGGACCCATGTCCCAGGTCGGGTGCGCCATCGCCTGTGCGGGAGTGACGTCGGCGAGGTCGGCGCGCGTGCGGCCGCGGAAGGGTCCGCCGCTCGCGGTCAGCACGAGGCGTCGTACCTCGTCGGCGCGGCCGCCGCGCAGGCACTGCGCAAGCGCGCTGTGCTCGCTGTCGACGGGCACGATCTGGTCGGGTTTGGCGCGGTCGAGCACGACCTGCCCGCCGATGATCAGGGACTCCTTGTTGGCGAGCGCGAGCACGTTGCCGGAGTCGAGCGCCGCGAGTGTGGGCATCAGCCCGGCGGCGCCGGTGATCGCGTTGAGCACGGTGTGGCAGACCATGCCCGCAGCCTCGACGCTCGCGTCGTCGCCGATGCCGCTGTAGGCCGGCTCGAACTCCGAGACCTGCCGCTCGAACAGGTCCGGCTGCGAGCCACCTGCGGTGAGCGCGACCACCCGGAACCGGTCAGGGTGTGACCGGACCACCTCGAGCGCCTGGGTGCCGACGGAGCCGGTCGAGCCGAGGATGACGACGTCGCGGCTGTTCACCCTCCGATTGTCGCAGCACCCGAGCGGTGGAGCGGCTCGTGACCCACCCGGTGGCCGACACCGTCGGGACCCACGGGAACTACCGTGACCCGATGGCCGACATCCCGACGTACACCCTCAACGACGGCACCACCCTCCCCGCGATCGGGTTCGGCACGGTCGGGCTCAGGGGCGAGGACGGCACCGACGCGATGCGACGGGCCCTCGACGCGGGCTACCGGTTGCTCGACACCGCCGTGAACTACGAGAACGAGCGCGAGGTCGGCGAGGCGATCCGCCGCTCCGGCATCCCCCGCGACCAGGTCCGGGTCACCTCCAAGGTGCCCGGCCGCCACCATGCCTACGACGACGCGGTCGCTTCGGTGCGCGGAACGCTCGAGCGGCTCGGCACCGACTACGTCGACCTCCAGCTGATCCACTGGCCGAACCCGAGCCGGGACCAGTATCCCGAGGCCTGGCGGGCGCTCGTCGACTGCCAGAAGGAGGGCCTCGTGCGCTCGATCGGGGTCTCGAACTTCACCGAGGCCCACCTCGCCAGGATCATCGACGACACCGGCGTCACGCCGTCGGTGAACCAGATCGAGCTCCACCCGCGCTTCCCCCAGCCCGAGATGCTGCGCGTCGACGAGGGCCTCGGCATCCGCACGGAGGCCTGGAGCCCGATGGGCAAGCGACGCGCCCCGTTCGACGAGCCGGCCGTCGTCGCGGCGGCCGAGGCTCACGGCGTCACTCCCGGGCAGGTGGTCCTGCGCTGGCACGTCCAGCTCGGGTCGCTCCCGATCCCGAAGTCCGCGAACCCTGACCGGCAGCGCCAGAACCTGGAGGTCTTCGGCTTCGGGCTGACCGACGACGAGATGGCCGCGGTCGGTGGGCTGGCCGAGCCGAGCGGGCGGTTGTTCGGGGGTGACCCGGACAGCCACGAAGAGATGTGACCGGCGCCTCGGAGCCGCTACAGCTCGAGGCCGGTCAGCACCATCACCCGCTCGTAGGTGAAGTCGTGCATCGTGTAGCGCACGCCCTCGCGCCCGACGCCGGACTCCTTCACCCCGCCGTACGGCATCTGGTCGGCGCGGTACGACGGTGCGTCGCCGATGATCACACCGCCCACGGCGAGCTCACGGTGCGCGCGGAACGCGGTCTGCAGGTCGTGCGTGAACACCCCCGCCTGGAGCCCGAACCTGGAGTCGTTGACGCGCGCGAAGCCCTCGTCGGTGCCGGAGACCCGGTCCAGGACCAGCACCGGGCCGAACACCTCGTCGCAGCTGACCCTGGCGTCGGCCGGGACGTCGGCGAGCACGGTCGGGGCATAGGTGGTGCCCTCGCGCTTGCCGCCGGTCAGCAACGTGGCACCGGCGTCGACTGCCGCGTCGACCCACTCCTCGACGCGCTTCGCGGCGGCCTCCTCGATCATCGGGCCGACGAACGTGTCGGGGTCCTTCGGGTCACCGGTCCTGAGCGCCTCCACCTTGGCGACGATCCGGTCGCGCAGGTCGTCGTACAGCGAGCCGTCGGCGTACACCCGCTGGACACCGATGCAGGACTGGCCGGCCTGGTAGTTGCCGAAGTTCGCGATCCGGGTGGCCGCCCAGTCGAGGTCCTCCTCGCTCGACCAGTCGGCCGCCACGACGACCGCCGCGTTGCCGCCGAGCTCGAGCACGACGTGCTTGCCGGGGACCTGCTCCTGGATCGCGTAGCCGACCGGACCGGAGCCGGTGAAGCTGACCACAGGCAGCCGGGGGTCGGCGACGAGGCCGCTCGCCTGGTCGTTCTGCACGTTGACCACGTTGACCATCCCCTTGGGGAGGTCCGTGTTGTCGAGCAGCTCACCGAGCAGCAGGGCCGACAGCGGGGTCTTGGGCGCCGGCTTGAGCACCACCGGTGCGCCGACCGCGATCGCCGGGGCCACCTTGTGGGCCACGAGGTTCAGCGGGAAGTTGAACGGGCTGATCGCCAGCACCGGGCCCTTGGAGACGCGACGGACGTAGGCCATCCGACCCTCGGCTGCTGCGTCGGTGTCGAGCCGGAGCACCTCGCCGGACTGCTGCCGGGTCTCCTCGGCTGCCCAGCGGAACACCGACACCGCGCGGCCGACCTCGCCCCGTGCCCACAAGATCGGCTTGCCGTTCTCGGCCGTGATCAGCTCGGCGATCTCGTCGGCGCGCTCCTCGATCTGCCGGCTGACCGAGGCCAGCGCATCGGCTCGCAGGTGGATCGGCAGCCGTTCCGCCTCGGCGCGCACGCCGTCGGCGGCGGCGACCGCCGCCTCGACCTGGGCCTTGGTCGCGTAGGTCGTGGTCTTGACGAGCGAGCCGTCGTACGGGTGGTGCACCTCGAGCGTCTCGTCGCCGTGCACCCACTCGCCGGCGACCAGCATCGGAATGTTGTCGGTCACGTCCTGATCGTAGGTGTCAGCGGGTCAGCGCCGCGACCAGGTCCGCGGCAGGGACCGGCACCGAGCGGGTCGTCGCCAGCACCGTCAGCGCCTGCTCGACCGTCGTACGCACCCGCACCGAGGTGTCCGCTCCCTCGGGCCAGACCAGCGCAGAGGCGGCATCGGCGGCGACGGTCTCTGCTCCGGCAGGATCCGTGCGGCCCGCCCGCATCACGATGTCCCAGCCGACGGCCCGGCCCACCGGGACCGGGTCCCGCGAGATGACCGTCGGCGCGGGTTCCACCTCGAGTCCCGGACGCGCGGTGACGACCACGACCGGCTCGGCCGAGGCCACCACCATCGCCAGCTCGACGTCGGACAGTCCCGCAGGTGGTCGCACCATGACGGCGCCCACCCGTGCCACGCCGAGCAGCGCCACCACGGCGTCGACGCCGTCGGGCAGGTCGACCAGCACCCGGTGGCCCGGGGCGACACCGAACCCCCGGAGCACACCGCCGAAGGCCGCCACCTGCTCCAGCAGCCGTGCGTGGCTCCAGGAGCCACGCACGTCGACCAGCAACGAGTCGTCGGCTGCGCCGCGCACGATCGCCCTGTCCAGCACCTGGTAGCTCAGGTTCAGCGTGCCGCCGTCGTACGGCGCCCCGTCGGTGGGGGTCGGCTTGCGGAACCACGCGATCTCGTCACCTGCCATGACCCCATCCTCGCGCCCCGGCACAACGCCTGCCGGGAACAACCTCGCCACCCGATCGCTTGGGCCCGGTATGACTTCTTCCACCACCGAGAACCTCGCTGCACCGTCCGGCACGTTCGAGCTCGGGGGCGACCTGCCCGTCGTCCGGCTCGGCTACGGCACGATGCAGCTGCCCGGCGAGGGCGTCTGGGGGCCGCCGCGGGACCGGGACGAGGCCCACCGGGTGCTGCGCCGTGCGGTCGAGATCGGGGTCACGTTCTTCGACACGGCGGACTCCTACGGCCCCTACGTCGCGGAGGACCTGCTGCGCGAGGCGCTGCACCCCTACGCCGACGACCTCGTGATCGCGACGAAGGCCGGCCTGACCCGGCAAGGTCCGGGCGTCTGGACGCCGCTCGGGAAGCCGGCCTACCTGCGCCAGGAGGTCGAGCTGAGCCTCCGCCGGCTCGGGCTCGAGCGGATCGACCTGTTCCAGCTGCACCGGATCGACCCGGACTTCCCGGTGGCCGACCAGGTCGGCGAGCTCAAGCAGCTCCAGGACGAGGGCAAGATCCGTCACATCGGTCTGTCCGAGGTCACCGTCGACGAGCTGGTCGAGGCGCAGAAGACCGCCGAGATCGTGTCGGTGCAGAACCTGTTCAACCTCGCCAACCGCGACGCGGAGAAGCTCCTCGACCACTGCACCGAGCACGGCATCGCCTTCATCCCGTGGTTCCCGCTCGCCACCGGCGAGCTGTCCGCCGTCGACGGCCCGTTGGCCGCGGCCGCGAAGGAGCACGACGCGACGCCGGCGCAGCTCGCCCTGGCATGGTTGCTCCAGCGATCGCCCGTGATGCTGCCCATCCCGGGTACGTCGAGCGTCGAGCACCTCGAGTCGAACACCGCGGCCGCGAGCATCGAGCTGACCGATGACGAGTTCGCCGCACTCGTCTCCGCGGTCTGAGGGCGCGTCCGATGCAGTACCGACGACTCGGCACCAGCGGGCTGGAGATCTCCGCGATCACCGTCGGCTGCATGAGCTGGGGCATCCCCGAGCGCGGCGGACACGCCTGGGTCAAGGACGAGGACTTCGCCAGGCAGACGATCCGCGCCGCACTCGAGGCGGGCGTGAACACCTTCGACACCGCCAACGTGTACTCCGGCGGCAGCAGCGAGGAGTTCACCGGCCGGGCGTTGCGCGAGCATGCCGTCCGCGAGGACTACGTGCTGGCCACCAAGGTGCACGGTCGGATGCGGCCGGGGCCGAACGGCGCCGGACTCTCCCGCAAGGCCATCCTCCAGGAGATCGACGCGTCGTTGACGCGGCTCGGCACGGACTACGTGGACCTCTACCAGATCCACCGCTGGGACCCGGAGACACCGATCGAGGAGACGATGGAGGCGCTCCACGACGTGGTGAGGGCCGGCAAGGCCCGCTACATCGGGGCGTCGTCCATGTACGCCTGGCAGTTCGCCAAGGCGCAGCACGCCGCCGAGCGGCACGGCTGGACACGCTTCGTCTCGATGCAGGACCACTACAACCTGATCTACCGCGAGGAGGAGCGGGAGATGATCCCGCTCTGCCTCGACCAGGGCGTCGGGGTGCATCCCCTGGAGCCCGCTCGCCCGGGGCCGTCTGACGCGGCCGTGGGACACGGCGACGGCGCGCACCGAGTCCGACGAGTTCGGCCGCAAGCTCTTCGCCGACGACGACCGCACGATCGTCGACACGGTGATCGAGGTTGCCGGTCGCCGCGGCGCTCCGCCAGCACAGGTTGCGCTCGCATGGCTGCTCGCGCGGCCCGGGGTCACCTCACCCATCGTCGGGATCACGGGGCCGGAGCACCTGACCGACGCCGTGGCGGCCGTCGATCTGGTGCTCACCGACGACGAGATCGAGGAGCTGGGCGACGGTTACCGGCCGCACCCGGTTGCCGGTCACCGTTGAGGGGTCTAGTCCGTTCGGCAACATCCGCGCGTGCGGACTGAACTCTGCTAATGTGCGGCGCAGATCTGGAGTGTCCCACTGCTCGGGTGGCGCTCTCGGGGGATCCCTCTGCATCCAGGCCCTGGACCTCGGCCGAGGATCGCGACGCCCCGCTGTACCTGCATCACCTCAGCGGGTCGGGCCGGTCCTGTTACAACTTTTGCTCCGGGGGAGCAGGGGAGGGTCGCGTCCTGGAGGGGATGACATGACCAGCTTGTCCGCAACACCCGACGTCACCGAGGATCGTCAGACACGGGCTCGACGGCTCGTCGTCATCGACGACCACGAGACGTTCGCCGACCTGCTCAGTGTCGGGCTCCGAGCCGAGCCCGACCTCGACTGCGTCGGGGTCGCCTACGACATCGACGCCGGCCTCGCCCTGGTCAGCGACGTCAGGCCCGACGTCGTCGTCATCGACTACCTGTTCGCCGGGGACGACCGCACCGGCATCGGCGCGGCCGCGGCCATCAACCTCCGCCACCCAGAGGTGCAGGTCGTGCTGCTCACGGGCTGCTCCGATGCCTCCCTGATCCACCGCGCCGCCAGCGCCGGCGTGAACGCCGTGGCGCCCAAGGACGGGTCGTTGCCCGACCTGCTGGCGATCCTCCGGTCTCCGCGCGGCGGTGGACTGGTCGTCCACCCCCGTCTGCTGCAGTCACTGCCCCGTCCAGCTCAGCAGCGCGTTCGTCCGACGGAGCTGTCACCTCGTGAGCACGACGTCCTGGGCATGCTGGCGATGGGCCTGGACGCGCGCGCGATCGCCCAACGACTCGGCATCTCCCTGAACACCTGCCGCGGTTACGTGAAGTCCTTGCTGCGCAAGCTGGGCGCACACTCCCAGCTCGAGGCGGTGGCCATCGCGTCGCGCCAGGGCATGTTCGATGGGCGTTCCGGCGGCTGACTGGCTCCGCCGCACGCTGCACCTCTCGCGGGGGTCCGTGGTCCGGGTCTCGCTGGCCCGGTTCATCCTCCTCAGCGTGCTGGCGCTCCTGGTGCTCGGTCTGGGTATGCAGGTGGCGGGTCGGCGGGTCGCGAAGGAACAGGCCATGGAGGAGGCGACCGAGCGCGCTAAGGGCGTCGGCAACGGGATCGTGGCAGCGCTCGTCACGCCCCAGCTGCGTGCCCGCGACCCTGAAGCGGTGGACCTGCTGTCGCAGGCCATGACCTACCGGCTGGGCGACGGCACCTTCACCCACGCCCTGGTCTTCGACGGCGCCGGGGACGTCCTCTGGAGCGACGAGCAGTCCCTGATCGGCCGCCGGGTTCCGACTCGACGCCGAGCTCAGGACATCCCTCCGGACGGGTCAGGTGGTGTCGCGCCTGCCGAGTGACGAGGAGCGTCACCCGGACGTGATCGGCGGGGAGGGCAGGCTGCTCGAGGTGCACGTCCCGCTGCCGGACACCACCGGCGGACCGGTGTGTTCGAGGCCTACATCGACTCCGCCCAGATCGCAGCCGAACGGGACGCGATCTCCCGGCAGACGCTCCCGATCGTCCTGGGTGGACTCCTGCTGTTCCAGCTGGCCGTGCTGCCGCTGGCGTGGTCGCTCGCCCGACGCATCGAGCGAGCGAGACGCGACCAGTCGGACCTGTTGAGACGCTCGTTGCGCGCGTGGCACGAGGAACGCAGGCGCCTGGCCCAGGACCTGCACGACGGCGTCGTGCAGGACCTCTCGGCGGTCGGCTACGCGCTGCCCACCATCGCCTCGGCGCTGCCGACGACGTCCGAGGGCTCCGCCGCCCGCTCGACGGTCGACCGCCTGAGCGCCCTGCTCCGGGAGGACGCGACGGCACTGCGGACGATGGTCCTCGACCTGATGCCCCCGAACCTGCACGAGGTCGGTCTCGCACCCGCGCTGGCTTCGCTGGCCGAACGCAATGCGGTCGACGGACTGGCGATCCGCGTGGAGGTGGAGGACGGCCTCCGCCTCGAGCGGGACGTCACGGGCCTGGTGTACCGGATCGTGCGCGAGGGTCTGCGCAACGTGCAGAAGCACGCTCGGGCAACGACCGCCCGGGTCCGCGTCTCACGGATGCAGACCTCGTCGAGATCGTGCTGACCGACGACGGTCGTGGCTTCGGGCCCCTGGGTCAGCGCGACGGCTTCGGGCTGCTGCTGCTCCAGGCACTGGTCGACGACGTGGGTGGCACCTTCGACCTGGACAACCGCCACGACGGAGGGACCGCGATGGTCGTGTGTCTCCCGGCCACGCTGGCCGAGTAGGTCCGAACGGCGCCGGACCACCCGGGCGAGGGGGGTCCCCGGGTGGTCCGACTCCTTCGCCGGCGCACGGCGAGGTGCTGGTGCCTCCGTGCCGTGCGCCGGTGGTGGTGCTGCAGGACCGGACGGCCCCGGCAACACCGAATCGCCCTGTGATCCCGAGAACAGGGCGATTCGGCTGGTTCGTCGGCGCCGTGGCGCCGACCTGCCTCCTACCTGATGGTGAACCCGATGGTGGTGTTGCTCAACGGGTTGCCCACGACATCCCTGATCCCTGCCGCTCCGCCGAGGAGCCTGAGGTCATAGGCGGTGTTGCGGGCCAGCGTCGGGGTCGGGTTGACCGTGAGCCGGTTGCCTGCCGCCGTCAGCGTCAGGGTCGTCGGGATCACGGCGCCGGTCGCCCGGTTGGTCAGCACCACACTGGAGCTGCTGACGCCCTGGATCCGTTCGCTGAAGTTGACCACGATGTTGGCGTTCTGGCCCACACCGACCGCGCCGTTGGCCGGCGTGCTCGAGGTGACCGTCGGTGCGCGTCGTGTCACCTGCGGTGGTGAACACGATCGTGGTCGTCGCCAGGTGCAGCCCGGTGGCGTCCTGGATACCGCCCGCGCCGGTGCCGACCAGCGTGAGCGTGTAGGACGTCGACTGCGCCAGGATGGCGTTCGGGTTGATCGTCGCGGTCCGAGTCGCGGCGTTGTACGTCACGACCTTTCCGAGGCCGGTGCCCGTAGCCGTGTTGCGGAGCAGCACCGTCGTCCCGGAGACGTTGACCACCGGCTCGCTGAACGTGACGCGTCAGGTTGGCGCCGACCGCGAACCCGCTCGAGCCGTTGGCCGGGTTGGACAACAGCACGCTCGGGGGCGAGTTCACCGGGGTGACCGCGTTGGAGGCTGCGGACGGTGTGCTGTCCCCGACCCCGTTGGTCGCGATCACCCGGAAGGTGTACGACGTCCCGTTGGTCAGCCCGGTCACCGTCGCCGACGTCGCCGTCGGTGCGATCCCGGTCACGGTGTCGACGACGGTGCCGCCGGTGATCACCTGGATCTTGTAAGAGGTGGTCGCCTCCGCCCCGGTGAGAGGACCCGCAGTCCACTGGACCAGGGCCGACCCGTCACCGGCCAGAGCCGTGCCGATGTTCGGTGCGGTGGGCGGAGCCGGCGCGTTGATGGTCACGTCGCGTGAACCGCAGCCGCTCGATGTGCGTCAGCGTGTCCACGCCGTCGGTGCCGGTGGTGTCCGCCACCGTGACGTGCCCGCCACCCGTGGTGATGTTGTAGTTGGCCCGGGGCCCGGAGAACACCGCGGTGTCGATCGACGCCGGTCGTTGCCCGTCGGGTCGACGATCTCCCGGACGGCGCCAGGTTGCCCGGGTCGACGAGACCGGCGAAGACCGCCTGCTGCAGGGTCATGCCGGTGGTGCCGGGCCCGAAGTGCGCCGGTCAGGGCCTTGTTCTCCATCAGGTCGGTGCTGGCCGATCTCGGTGGCCGGGTCGTCCGCGTCGGTGCGGACGCTGATCCGCGACCTGCAGGGCCCTGTCGCCGTCGATGATGTCGTCGGCCGCCCGACCCGCGATCGTGTCGCTGCCGCCACCGCCGAGGAGGATGTCGCCCTCGCCCCAGACCGGTCCGGTGAGCGGGCAGTACCCGCGGCGGAGACGGCGGCCACGTCGGTGCGAGCGTCGCCCGGTCAGCGGCGGCAGCAGCGCGCCGAGCCCGGTGATCCGGTCCACGCCGGCCTGGTCGAGGGCGTCGCAGCCGGTGAACCCGGCCCCGCCGATCGTCGCGTGGCGACGTCGTTGGTGCCCCTGATGACGTCGTCGAACGCCGACGCCCGAGTCGGCCTCGGTCTCCTGCCAGCGGTCGCGGTTGACGACCACCTGGATCGGCACGCCGACCAGGTTGTTGTTGATCTCCATGTCGTCGTCGGCGCCCACGGTGTCGTACTGGTGGATCGCCCAGTCGAAGCCGCCCGCGCCGGCGTTGCGGTCGACGGCGGCGTTCTGGGCCATGATGTCGTCGCCGCCCTCGGCGTCGTAGTCGTTCTCGCCGACCTGACCGATGAAGACGTCGTTGCCGGGCTCGGTCTCCGCCGGGTCGTCGAAGAACGGCGCCGCCGTGGTCGCCCATGCAGCAGGTCCTGCCCGGTGCCGCCCTGGATCCAGTCGTCGCCGCCGTCGCCGAAGACGGCGTCGGCGCCCTGGCCGGCGATCACGAAGTCGTTGCCGGGGCCGGCGAACGTCTCGTTGTCGTTGGCGCCGCCGTTGATGAAGTCCTGGCCGTCGCCACCCATCGAGGATGTCGTCGCCGGGGCCGCCGTCGATGGCGTCGTTGCCGGGACCGCCCTTGAGGACGTCGGCGCCGTCGAGGTCGGTGATGATGTCGTTGCCCTTCCCGCCGAGGGCGACGTCGTCGCCGCCCTGGCCGTCGATGACGTCGTCGCCGTCGCCACCCCAGAAGGTGTCGTTGTCGTTGCCGCCGTTGATCCGGTCGACGCCGGCGTGCCGTTGTAGACCGACTGGCCGTTGATGCCGGCCGGGTCGACGTTGTTGCGCTGCCGGTACTCGATCGTGCCGTCCGGCGAGCGCAGCAGCAGCTGGTTCTCGTTGCAGTCGGTGGTCGGTCGTCGTTGAGCGTCCCGGCGCCGTGAGCGGCGTCAGCGGCGGCGCCAGGTCCATGCGAAGCCGTGTCGGCCCCGGTGTAGGTGCCGGCTCGATGGTCGCCGAGCTGGAACTTGCAGTCGGCCGTGGCGAACGCGTCCGCCTTGAGCGTGTTCGTGCCGTCGGTGTTGCGCTGGATCATCTCGGAGAACGAGTTGCCCTCGAGCTGGGTGCGCAGGTTCATGCCCGGCGTGCGGTTCAGGTAGTAGAACCGGTCGCCGTCCTGCAGCTTCTCCATCTGGTTCTGGAAGACGTAGTTGAACGTGGTGCCGAGCAGGCCGCCGAACAGGTTGGTGACCTCGGCGAGGCCGCCGACCCAGAGGTCGACGTCGTCGAGGCCGGTGGTGGTCACGCCGTCGGCGTCGTTGGCCCAGGCGCCGGTGCTGAACATGAAGTCGCGCCGCGTCGTGCCGGGATCGTCGGCGGGGTCGGTCGGGACCCGCGGACGGCCGGGGTCGACGATCGCCCGGGCCGCGGCCCGCTTGCCGGCGAGGGTCGTCGCGCCGGTGATCGTCGGGTGCGTGCCGTAGGCCGCCACGAAGTTGATCAGCGACTCCGGGTGCTTGAGGTGCTGGCCGAAGTCCGACCAGCTCGTGTACGGCGCCAGCTGCCCGTCGTTGGTCTCGGCGAAGATCTGGCGGCGCACGTCGTTGAGCGGCGGGACGCCGGCCTCGCGGGCCCGCGCCATGTTGAGCGTCGGCAGGTCGAGCGGGAGGCCGAGCAGGTTGTTGCGCAGGGTCTCGGTGACGAACTCGTCGAGCTCGTTGCCGACCTGGTCCGAGGAGCCCATGACGATCGCGCCGGCGGCCTGCTCCGGCGTGAGCGTGCCGGCCGAGCCGCCGTTGAAGTACTCGGGCGGGTTGAGGAACGCGGTCAGCAGCGGGAGGGAGTTGTCGCGACTGCCGTCGCTGCGTTCGGTGCGCGGCGACGTCGTCGTCGAGCATCGAGTGGCCGAAGCGGTAGACCGCGTGGGCGAACTCGGCCTCGATCGCCGGGTTGATGTCCGGGGTGTAGACGTGGAACGGCCGGATCGCCGGCTGCACCTTGCGGCCGAACTCCTCGAAGACCAGGTGCTGGTACTCCATCTCGGTGACGAAGCGGGCGGCCTGGAACAGCCGCCCGCCGTAGTCCGAAGTCTCGACGTCGGCGTCGCCGCGGTGGTGTGACCGCGTGGAACGCGGCGCTTGAGCGCCGCGTTGGCGGGTGGCTCAGGGTGGCCTGGATGTCGGCGACCAGCCGGTCGTGCTCGGAGTGGAAGACCTGGTGGATCGTGGTCAGCGCGATGTTCTCGTTGCACCGGCCGTCACCGCAGGTGAAGTGGGCGTCGAGCATCTCGTCGTCGTAGGTGCCCGGCGGCCTGGCTCGCGAAGTCGGCGGACGGCGTGGTGTCGGCGTCCGGGACCGGCGCGACCGTGTCGGGGTCGCCGGGTTGTGGTCGCGTGTCCTGCGGCGCGGGTCGGCGTTGTGCGCGATGTCGGTGAGGAACGGCGTGTCGAAGTGCCGCACGTTGGCCGGCACCGGCACCGGGTTGCCGGCCCGAGGTCGCCCTCGACGAGCCGTCGGCCGTCTTGGACGTACTGCGGCAGGCCGCGGGCCGGGCCGGGGATGAACTTGCCGTACGGGTCGGTGGCCAGCATCGGGATGTTGGTCACGTCGGCGTCCGCGAGCAGCAGGCCGAGCTTCTCGGCCGCCTGCTTCTTGGTCGAGGCCCAGGTCGAGATGCCCGTCGGGCGGCCGTCGGGCGAGCCCGGTGTAGGTCTGCCGCGGTCGGCGTCGCAGGCCGCCGAGCAGCCTGCCGGTCGAGACCGGGCGGCCGGCCGACGCAGTGTCGTACTCGCGCAGGAACACCTGGTGCGAGGCGTGCGAGGTGTAGGTCTGGCTCTGGTCGACCCACGGGCGAGTCGGTGTTGTCGGCGTCCTGGACGTCGTCGGCCGGTGCCGAGGACGCCGTCCGGCCCGGGCTGGTTCTGCGCCCGGGTGAGCACCATGAAGGCCTGGTTCGGCGGGCACCTCGTCACCGGTGCCGGCCTTGCCGTCCGGGCCGAGCGTGCGCAGCGGGTCGTCGGCCTTCAGCGGCACGAAGACGGTGCCGCCGCCCTTGACGGTCTGGTCGACGCCGTGGTCGAAGAACTGGCCGAAGAACGTGAACAGCGAGTTGTAGGGCGGGGAGAGCCCGACGTCGGTGGTCACGTTCGGGATGAACAGGGTCTGGTGCGACGGCACGCAGTCGGCCGGGACGGCGTCGACCGGCGGGTCCGCCAGCGGGTCGGGGTCGGTCGTGCACGGGAACAGCCGGGGTTGCCCTGGGTGCGCACGGGGAACGCGGCGGCCGCGATGGCGGCCGGGTTGGTGGAGGTCTGGTCGACGATCAGGTTGCTGACCGTGCGCGGCTCGGAGTCGTAGACGTCGCCCGGTCTTCTGCGCGTAGGACGGTCGGGCCGGTCGCCGGACGGCGAAGCCCGTCGGCTCGGCGGCCCGGAAGCTCGGGGTCGTCAGCCGCGGGAAGACTGGTCGGCGGCGGCGAACGTCTCCCGGCCGGGGAAGAGGTTGTTGCAGGAGCCGTCGACGGTGCGCAGGCCGTAGGTGGTCAGCCGGTCGGGGATCTGGTTCGCGGTTCGGGCCCGACCAGCGTGCCGCACGGGTTGCGTGGCCGTCAGCGTCGCGGCGTGCCGCTCGGCGATCTTGATCTGCTTGAGGATGAAGCGCAGATCGCCGGCGGTGACCGTGAAGCCCGCGCCCGGAGCCGCCGGACGGCGCCGGCCGGCGCCGTGGCGAACCGCCTGGAGGACGGTCGCAGCAGCGACCACCAGGGCGCGATGACACCGTCGCGCGCCGCCGGCGCCGACCTGCGGTCGCCGAACGGAGCTGTCCGTGTGTGCAGTTGGACCATCGCAAAACCCCACCTCGATGTGGATGCTACGCCTGAGCGTCACCACCGTGCTGCGGCCACCTTGGGAATCCCTCGGGGAGTGACCGACGACCGCGGGCGCTGGTACAGCCCGGTCCGCCCACGACGTTTTCCCAAGGTGCGGCGTTCCTAGCGTCGTCCTCGATGTCGAGGAGGCATGCCGTGGGCCTGACCCGCCGTGACCTGCTGAAGGTCGCCGCCGTGGGCGGTGCGGCCGTGGCGCTGCCGCTCGAGCGCGCGTTCGGTGACGCGAGTCTACGCGAACCGGATCGCCGAGAGCGCGCTGCCGGCACCGTTCACGCTGCCGTTCAGCGATCCCGCCCGTGCTGAGCCCGGTGCGCACGGACGTGACCACCGACTACTACCGGATCTCGATGGCAGCCGGCGCGTCGCCGAGTCCTCCCCGGCTACCAGACCCCGTGTGGGGCTACAACGGCTCCGTCCCGGGACCGACGTTCCGGGCCACCCAGGGCCGGGTCGTCGTGCGGCACATCAACAACCTGCCGCCCAAGCACCCCGACCCTCGGCTACACGCCCGTGGACCTCGGTGCACCTGCACGGCTCAGGCCTCACTGCCGCAGTACGACGGCTACGCCAGCGACATCTCCAACCCCGGGCAGTGGAAGGACTACCGCTACCCGAACTGGCAGCCGCACGCACGCTCTGGTACCACGACCACGGCCTGCACCACACGGCCGAGAACGTCTACATGGGCCTGGCCGGCCTGTACCAGCTGCGTCGACGCGCTGGAGCAGGCGCTGCCCATCCCCACGGCGAGTTCGACGTGCCGCTGATCGTGCACGACACGATGTTCAACGCCGACGGCTCGCTGCTGTTCAACAACAACGACGGCGACGGCTTCTACGGCGACGTGATCACGGTCAACGGCCGGCCGTGGCCGGCTGATGAAGGTCAAGCGCCGCAAGTACCGGTTCCGGATCCTCAACGCCTCGATCTCCCGCTCCTACGAGTGGTCGCTCGACGACGGCGTCGCCGATGACGGTGATCGCCACCGACGCCGGCCTGATGCCCGCACCCCAGACGGTCAAGCAGCTTCCGGCACGGCGTGGCCGAGCGCTACGAGGTGGTCATCGACTTCGCCAAGTACCAGCCCGGCACCCGGATCGTGCTGAGGAACACCAGCCCGAAGAACAACACCAACTTCACCAACACCGACAAGGTGATGGCGTTCGACGTGGTCGGCGACGCCTTCGACCAGGGCGAACAACACGGTGCCGGCGGTGCTCAACCCGGACGCAGCCGACCATGGTCCTCCCCGAGAGCGAGGCGGTCCGCACCCGCAAGCTGGAGTTCGTGCGCGCCAACGGGCAGTGGACGATCAACGGGCAGACCTGGGACGACGTCGTGCGCCAGCGGCTTCACCAGGTGCTCGCCGACCCCTACCGCGACGACGTGGAGATCTGGGAGCTCAGCAACCCCTCCGGCGGGTGGCACCACCCCGCCCACATCCACTTCATCGACTTCCGGATCCTCAGCCGCAACGGCAAGCCGCCGCTCGCCCCACGAGCGCGGCGCCAAGGACGTGGTGTTCCTCGGCGAGAACGAGACGGTGCGGCTGCTGATCAAGTTCGAGCAGGGCGCGGGCAAGTACATGGTCCACTGCCACAACCTGGTCCACGAGGACCACGACATGATGGCCCAGTTCGAGATCATCGACGACAGCCGTCGTCCGGACGACCCCTTCTCCGACCCCGGCATGCCGCTGCCCGAGGACGACCTCTAGGCGGCATGATGAGTCTCCTCGAGCGCGGCCCCGACCACGTGGACGCCACCGACGACCTGCGCGGGCTGCCGGGTACCTGACCGCGGGCCAGCTGGCGGCGGCTCTCGCCGCCGGCATCCATGCGGCGGTCGTCCCCGAGCACCTCGGGGAGTCCCTCCTGATCGGTGGATTCTTCCTGGTCGTGGCACTCGGCCAGCTCGGGCTGGCCGCCGCACTCCAGCGGCGGCCGCCCGTCCTGGTGGTCGTGGGTGCGATCTGGGCGCACGTCGCCCTGATCGCCCTGTACGTCGCCAGCCGCACGGTCGACCTGCCCTTCCTTCCCCCCCACCACGGCGCCACCAGCATCGAGCACCTGCCCGTCGCCGGCGGGCGTGGCAACGGCATCCCTGCCTACCCGGGCTCGCGGATCGAGCCCGTCGGCGTGCTGGACCTGCTCTGCCTCGGCGCCGAGATCGTCCTCGTCGCGGCGCTCCTCGGGCTGCTGCCGGCCCGGCTGCGCAGCAGGTCCGCCTCGGTGATGGTGGGCCTCGGCGCCCTCGCCGTGCTTGCTCGCGCCGTCGGCCTGATCGGCTGACTCCGACCCGATCCCCGGCACGGCGGGCACACGTTCGGGACCCATCTGGGCTCCCGACGGGCCATGCCCCTCCCCCGAACGGATCCCGACCCCGCCCAACATGACTAGCCAACTTTGGGGGATACCCCCCTCTCACAACGGGGCTACCGGGATCGGATCGTTCCCAGCACGATGTGCATGCGTCCAAGGGGGGACCACATGATCGCAATCAAGCTTTTCGGACAGACAGTCGTCGACAACGGGGCGGTTCAGCTGCCCGCGACTGCGCTCGGGGGGGTCAAGCCGCGCCAGCTGCTGGAGATGCTGGCCACCGAGCTCGGGAAGCCGCTCTCGAAGGACCTGCTCGCCGAGCGGCTCTGGGAGGGCAAGCCACCGGCGACCTACATCGCCACCATCGAGAGCTACGTGTGCGTGCTCCGCCACCACGCCGGCCTGGGTCGGGGCCGGTCCGCCGTCCTGGCCACGACGACCAGCGGCTACCTGCTCGACCCCGAGAGGGTGAGCGTCGACCTGGTGCAGGTGCGTGAGCTCTGCGGTCGAGAGGGCGTGGCTCCCGCACTCCAGGCACTGGACGCCGTGTCCGGCGACCTGCTGGCCGGAGACCCGTACGCGTCGTGGGCCCGCGCCGAGCGCGAGAGCTTCGACGAGCTGCTCGCTGCCACCTGCGTGCGAGCCGCCACCGAGGCGAACGCCGGCGGGGACAGCGCCACGGCTCTGCGCCTCGCGCGGGCGGCCGCTGAACGCAGCTATCTCTCCGAGCCGGCGGCCCGCGAGCTGATGGTGGCCCTGGAGCGGACCGACGAGCGCTGGCAGGCACTGCGCGTCTACGACCAGCTCCGCAAGGACATGCTGGACGACCTCGGGGTGGAGCCCGGCGCGGAGACCACCGAGCTGTACGTCGACATGCTGCGCAGGCACGGGGCCGGCTCCGAGTCCCGGCCGGAGGAGATCGGAACCCTGCTCCGGCTGATCCGCGGAGCACTCGAGCTCGACGGTGGCTCACGCCGCAACTACCCGGAGATGGCCGAGGTGGCGGGACTCCTGCTGGCCCGCTGCAGCTGAGCGTCGCTTCGCCAAGCCGGGAGCCAGCAGCCATGGGACGTGCTGGCTGCCTCGACGATGACATGTCCACACGACCGGGGACGCCATGTGTGGCGCGGCCACATTGCGCCGCAGGCAGAGCCGGGCGCAGGGTGAGGAGATGCGCCGACCTCTCGGAATCCCGATCCTGTCCTTGTCCCTGGCCCTGGCTGCGTCGCCCTTGGTCATGTCCCTGCGACTGCCTCGGGCGCAGCGGCATCCTGCCCCGGTCAGTCCCGGATCGACGTGCCCGGCGCGGAGATGCAGCAGACAGCGTGCCTCGACGACCTCACCACCGCGGGCACGGTCGCCAGCGGGCACACCGACGTCGGCGACTGGGCCGGCCTGCACGCCGCCGGGACGACGAACCCGACGCGGCGTGCCGGGCCTCCAGGTCGACGGCTACTTCCCGGACACCTCGACCTCCAACACCACCCACGGCTGGAGCCACGACGCGCAGTTCGTGATCCGGCTGCCCGAGCGAGTGGAACGGCAAGCTCGTGATCACCGGGGCGCCGGGCATCCGCAAGCCAGTACGCCACCGACTCCGTCATCTCCGACTGGGTGCTGGCGCAGGGCTACGCCTACGCCTCGACCGACAAGGGCAACAGCGGCACCACCTTCTACGGCGACGGCTCGGCGCCCGGCCGGCTCGGTCGCGCGAGTGGCACCTGCGCGTGACCGAGCTGACCCGGGCCGCCAAGCAGGTCGTCGCACAGCGCTACGGCCGCGCGCCGGCGCCGCACCTACATGACCGGCATCTCCAACGGGGGCTACCTGACCCGCTGGCAGCTCGAGAACCGGCCCGGCGCTCTACGACGGCGGCGTCGACTGGGAGGGCACGCTGTTGACGCGCCGACGGGCCGAACCTCTTCACCTACCTGCCGGCCGCGCTCCGGAACTACCCCACGTACCGCGCGACCGGTGACCAGGCGGCGCACGACGCGATGATCCGATGCCGGGTTCGCCCAGGGTCGGAGTTCCTCTGGGCCTACCACTACGCCGTCTACTGGGACCTCACGCAGCGGCTCTACCGCGAGGAGTTCGACCCGGCGTACGACGGCGCCGCTCGACAGGCGGCGTCCCGTTCTGCCAGAGCGGCACTCCGATCTGCGACGCCGACTACGACTACGCCACGCCGCCCAGCGTGGCGCAGGCCGCGATGCGCTCGGTCGCAGCTGACCGGCAACATCGGCAAGCCGATGATCACGCTGCACGGCACGCTCGACGCGCTGCTGCCGATCGCGACCGACTCCGACACCTACGCACGCGCTGGTCGACCGCGCCGGGCGCGGCGCGCTGCACCGCTACTACCGTGATCGAGAACGGCAACCACGTCGACGGGCGCTACGACCTCTTCCCCGACCAGCTGCGCCCGAACCAGCCGTGCGCCCGCGCCGCGTTCGGCGCGCTCGACGCGCTGGGTCGAGCGCGACGTGGCGCCGCCGAAGGACGCGCTCTACCCGCGGCCCGCCAGCGGCGACCTGAACGTCGGCTGCCGCCCGTAAACCGGTTGTGCGGTGACGCACGTGCCCGCACGATGTGAGCGACGACCCACGATCCGAAGGAGGAAGACCATGACTGCCCTTGGCCACTGCGCCCACCCTTCCTTCGACTCATGGAGCACCGTTGAGCACCTACGAACCATCCCTGGCGCCTGACCAGGATCCTTCCTTCGTCTTCGACTTCGCCGTCATCGACGGGCCCGGCGAGGGCCAGCGTTTCACCACCTACTGGGATGTCGAGCCACTCTGCCGCGGTCCCGAGCCACTGCCCGTGTGGGTGGAGACCGACCGTGCCGCCGTCGACACCGAGCTCGGGGTCCTCAAGACCGGCAAGGAAGCCGACGTCTGCCTGCTGGAACGTGCGGTCGTCGGCCACGCCGGTGTCGTGATGGCGGCCAAGCGCTACCGCGCGGACGAGCACCGAACCTTCCACCGCAGCAGCGCCTACGTCGAGGGCCGGCGCGTGCGCAACAGCCGCGACACCCGGGCGATGGCGAGGAAGTCCGCGCACGGTCGTGCGGTCGCAGCCGGTCAGTGGGCCCACGCCGAGTGGGTGTCCCTCCAGCGTCTCTGGACGCTCGGGGTGCCCGTCCCCTACCCGGTCCAGATCGACGGCACCGAGCTGCTGATGGAGCTGATCACCGTCGACGACGAAGCGGCACCTCGGCTGGCCCGCGCGCGGCCCGGTCCCGTCCTGCTGGCGTCGTACTACGAGCAGCTGCGGGACGCGATGGTGACGATGGCGCGTGCCGGGATCGTGCACGGTGACCTCTCGCCGTACAACACGCTCGCGGCCGGCGACCGGCTGGTGATCATCGACCTGCCGCAGGTGGTCGACCTGGTCGCCAACCCGGCCGGACCCGACTTCCTGATGCGGGACTGCCACAACATGTGCGCGTGGTTCGTCGCACGGGGTCTCGAGGTCGACGAGCACGACCTGTTCGCGGAGCTGCTGACGGTGGCCTGGTAGCGCGACCGCCGCAGGTGAGGCCGGGGTTGTGGCGCAGCGACACCCCTCGCCCCACGAGGCGTCCGCTGGTTGAATCCGTACATGGCGGACTTCACGCGGACCGACGTGCCCACCGACCGGCTCGAGCAGAGCGTCTGGACGTCCGGTCCCGATGACGGCGTGCCGCTGCTGCTGGTGCACGGCAACCTGGTCTCCGGCGGTTGGTGGCGGTACGTCGCCGAGGCGCTGCCGGACGACGTGCGAGTGATCGCACCCGACCTCCGTGGCTTCGGCCGCACCGAAGCGAGACCGGTCGACGCCACCCGCGGGCTCGGTGAGATGGCCGATGACGTGCATGCGCTGCTCGAGGCGCTCGGGCTCGCCGGCAGCGGCACGGTCAACGCGGCCGGCTGGTCGATGGGCGGTGGGGTGCTGATGCAGCACCTGCTGGAGCACCCCGGTGACCTCGCGTCGGTGACCCTGGTGGCGCCGATCTCGCCGTACGGGTTCGGCGGCACGCTCGATGCCGACGGCACCCTCGGCTTCGCGGACGGAGCCGCGAGTGGGGCCGGTGGCGGCGCACCGGACTTCGTGCGCCGCCTTGCCGAGGGCGACAGGTCCGACGAGGACGGCAGTGTGCGCCTGGTGATCCGGCAGTTCTTCGGCGCCCGCGGCAACCTCGGCAACGTCGACGAGGAGTTCCTGCTCGACGAGGTGCTCCGCACGGCGACCGGAGAGGACCACTACCCCGGCGACGGGGCCACGTCGCCCAACTGGCCCACGTTCGGTCCGGGTGAGCGAGGAGTGCTCAACGCGATGGCGCCGACACACTTCGACTCCTCGGCGATCGCCGACCTCGACATCAAGCCCCCGATCACCTGGTTGCGAGGGAGCCAGGACCAGGTGATCAGCGACGCCTCGATGTTCGACCTGGCCAATCTCGGCAAGCTCGGCGTGATCCCCGGTTGGCCCGGCGACGACGTGCTCCCCCCGCAGCCGATGGACCAGCAGATCCGGGCCGTGCTCGACCGCTACCGCGCCAACGGCGGTGAGGCCGAAGAGGTCGCGCTCGAGGACGCCGCGCACGGGATGCCGGTCGAGGTGCCCGAGGCCGTGGCTGCCACGATCGCCGGACGGCTGGTGCGTTGAGGGCGTGCGAGTCCTCGAGATCGAGAGCCTCGCCGAGTTCGACCGCGCGGTGGATGCCGGAGCCCGCAACGCCCGCGGCTGGCACCTGCAGTCGGTGGACCTGACCGAGCGCACCGCTGCGCTCGCCGGGCTCGACCTGACCGGCGCCGTGTTCCTCGGCTGCCGGTTCCGCGACGATGCCGAGGAGGACGTACGGCGCCGGGGTGGGCTGGTGTTCCCCGCCGTACCGGACGTCCCGTTCGATCCCTACCGGGCAACGCTGTACTCCCCCGACGAGCTGTACGACGGGCTCGACGACTCCTACGCCGCCACTCCGGATGCCCGCATCTACGCCTGGTCGCACGGCAGCCGGGCCATCGACCGAACGCTCTCCTCCGCGCTCCACGACCATGCCGTCGACGACGCGCTGAACGACTACGTCGACGACCGGCACCTGGTCGGCGTGATGGGCGGGCATGCGACCGAGCGCGGCACGGACGGTTATCGAGATGCCGCACGGCTGGGCCACCTGCTGGGCCACCTGTTGGGACGCGACGCGACGGTGGCCACCGGCGGGGGGCCGGGCGCGATGGAAGCGGTCAACCTCGGTGCCCGGCTCGCCGATCACGCCGCAGCCGACCTCGACGCGGCGATCGACCACCTTGCCTCCGTGCCGTCGTACGCGCCCGACGTGACGGCCTGGGCGCGCGCCGGGATGGAGGTGCGCGCGCGGTTCGGTGCCGGGCGCGACTCCCTCGGCATCCCGACCTGGTTCTACGGCCACGAGCCGCCGAACGTGTTCGCCGACCACGTGGCGAAGTACTTCCGCAACGCGATTCGCGAGGACGTGCTGCTGCGCGTCTGCCGGGCGGGGCTGGTCTTCCTTCCGGGCGCAGCGGGAACCGTTCAGGAGGTCTTCCAGGCCGCGTGCGAGAACTACTACGCCGGGCCCGCCGACGTGGCGCCGATGGTGCTGGTCGGACGGGAGCACTGGACCTCGCTGCCGGTCTGGCCCCTGCTGGAGAACCTCGCTCAGCACCGGGTGATGGCGGCACACGTTCACCTCGTCGACGACGTCGACGAGGTACCCGATCTCCTCGACCAGCGACGGCACGGGCGGCCCGGCGAGCGACGACCGACGTGACCTCCCTCGGCCCCGTGTCGTTGTCCCGGCATGGACCTGACCCGTCGCCACCTGCTCCGCTCCGGCGCCGCCATGAGCGGGGTCGCCCTCGGCGGCGAAGCACTCGCGATGACCACCGCTGAGGCCGCCGCCGACGTGACCACCCTCGCCGGGACCATCCAGCGGGGCGCACCCGGCCCGGGCGGCTACGCCCGGCTCGTACGACGGGCCGGCGAGTCCCACGTCGTGCGCACCGACCTCGGCGTCCGCGCCCGGTCCGGCCGAGCTGCCCGTCGAACCGGGCTGCTGGCCTTCGCCCAGCTCAGCGACGTGCACGTGGTCGACCACCAGTCCCCCGCACGCGTCGAGTGGGTGGACCGTTACGACGACCGCGACCGGAGCACGGATCCCGTGCCCGGGCTGTTCGCTGCCGCGCACCGTCCCCAGGAGCTGCTCACCGCCCACGTCGCCGATGCCATGGTGCGCGCCGTCAACGCCGTCAGGACCGGGCCGGTCACCGGCATCCCGTTGTCGTTCGCGCTGCAGACCGGCGACAACTCCGACAACTCCCAGCACAACGAGACGCGATGGAACATCGACGTCCTCGACGGCCGCCCGGTGCGGCCCGACTCCGGCGACCTGAGCCGCTACGAAGGCGTGCAGGACGGCGACCCGGCGTACTACGACACGCACTACTGGCACCCGGAGGGCTCCCCCGTGGGCAAGCCCGACGATCTCGGCCCGCTCGCGCTACGGCTTCCCGGTGGTGAAGGGGCTGACGAAGGCGGCGCGGCGCCGGTTCACGACCGCCGGTCTCGACCTGCCCTGGTACACCGCCTTCGGCAACCACGACCAGCTCGTGCAGGGCAACTTCCCGCACACGCTCCAGCTGTCCGCTGTCGCGACCGGCAACCTCAAGGTGATCTCGCCGCCGCCCGGTGTCTCCGAGGCCGACCTCCTCGACGTGCTCCGCACCGGCGACCCGTCGGCGCTGCTCCCAGCGCTCGCAGCGTCGCCGTACGCGAAGGTGGTCACGGCCGACCCTGCTCGCCGGACGATCTCCCGCGCCGAGGTGATCGCCGAGCACTTCCGGACGACGGGCACGCCGGTCGGGCACGGGTACCGGCGCGCGAACCGCGAGAGCGGGCTGGCGTACTACACGTTCGACAGGGGCCCGCTGCGGTTCGTGGTGCTGGACACGGTCAACGCCAACGGCAAGGACGACGGCTCCCTCGACCAGAACCAGTTCGCCTGGCTGGGCAGCCTGCTGGAGCGCTCGCACGGCAGGATCGTGGTCGTCGCCAGCCACCACACGGTCGACACGATGACCAACTCCCTGGTCGGCACCGGCGGCGAGGCCGAGCGGCGGGTGCTCGGTGACGAGGTCGAGGCGCTGCTGCTGGAGCACCCGCAGGTCGTGGCGTGGGTCAACGGGCACACCCACATGAACCAGGTCTGGGCGCACCGACGTGCCGACGGCGCCGGGGGCTTCTGGGAGATCAACACGGCCAGCCACGTGGACTTTCCGATGCAGTCGCGGCTGGTCGAGGTCGTCGACAACGGCGACGGCACACTGTCGGTCTTCACGACGATGCTCGACCACGCCGGCCCGTTGTCCTACGGCGGTGACCTGTCCGGCCCGACCTCACTGGCCGCGTTGTCCCGCGAGCTCGGCGCGAACGACCCGCAGGAGCGCAGCCGCAACCGCCGTGGTGTCCGTGGCGCCCGCAATGTCGAGCTGCTGGTCGGTGACCCCCGCTAGCGTCGTCGACCTCAGGCACGCAGCCACCATCCGCCGCTACTGGGAGTCTGCCGAAGCCCGGGACTGGGAGAGCTTCAGGCGGTGCTGGCTGCCGACGTCGTCCACGAGTCGGCCCGAGACCCGCGAGCGCGTGACCGGGGCCCACCTGCGGTTCGTCCAGGGCTGTCCAGGCGACTGGCACTGGTCATCGATCGGGTCGTGGCCGACGACGCCGGTCTGGTCGTCTCCGTCGAGGACTACTGGCCCGAGCGCTACGACCCGCCGACCGGGCGCGCGCACCTGGTCGATCGCTACTGACGCCGGCCGAACGCCACCAGCCGGAACACCTGGTGCTCCGATCCCGGCGCCGTGGCCCAGCCGGTGTCCCCGACGAAGCTGGCCGAACCGGTCTCCACGAGGCCCAGCGCGGCCGCGACCCCGGTCACGCGTGTGCGGTCGTCGGCGCGGCTGGTCGGGGTCGTCCCGTGCGCTGTGTGCTTGTCGACCGTGGTCACCCACGACCCGCCCGACCGCAGCACCCGTGCCGCCTCCGCCACGACGGCGTCGGCGTCCGGCTCGGGCAGCAGGTGCAGGAGCCACACCGTGGTCACCAGGTCGACGCAGCCATCAGCCACCGGAAGCCGGGTCGCGTCAGCCGCGACCACGCGACCGGGCAGCCGCTGCACCGCGATCCGCAGCATGCCGGTGCTGCGGTCGGCGACCACGACGTCGAGTCCTCCCGCGGCGAGCTCGGCGGCGACGCTGCCCGTGCCACCGGCAACGTCCAGGCAGGAGCCGGTCGCGGGCACCAGGCCGAGCACTGCCTGAGCCGCGGCGCGCGCCCGCTCGGCGCCACCGCGCGAGGCGTCGTACCTCGGGGCCTCGCGGTCGTAGTAGGCCGGACCCTCAGGCATCGCTCGCGGCGAGCTGGCCGCAGGCGCCGTCGATCTCACGGCCGCGCGTGTCGCGCACGGTGGTCGGGACGCCCTTGGCCTCCAGCCGGCGCACGAACTCGCGCTCGTCGGCGGGACGGGACGCGGTCCACTTCGAGCCGGGCGTCGGGTTCAGCGGGATCAGGTTCACGTGCACCCAGCCCCAGTCGCCGTACGAGGTCAGGACGTCGCCGAGCAGGTCGGCGCGCCAGCCCTGGTCGTTGATGTCGCGCATCATCGCGTACTCGATCGAGACCCGGCGCTTCGTGGTGCGCGCGTAGTTCCACGCCGCCTCGACCGTCTCTCGCACCTTCCAGCGGGTGTTGATCGGCACCAGCTCGTTGCGCAGCTCGTCGTCGGGCGCGTGCAGCGAGAGGGCGAGGGTGACCGGGATGCCCTCGGTGGCGAGCTGGGTGATCCGCGGGACGAGGCCGACGGTGGAGACCGTGATCCCCCGGGCGGAGATGCCGAGGCCACCGGGCGCCGGGTCGACCATCCGTCGTACGGACCCGATCACTGCCTTGTAGTTGGCCATCGGCTCGCCCATGCCCATGAAGACGACGTTGGAGATCCGGCCGGGACCGCCGGGGACCTCACCGCGGGCGAGGGACCGGGCGCCGGCGACGACCTGCTCCACGATCTCGGCGGTCGACATGTTGCGCTGCAGGCCCCCCTGTCCGGTCGCGCAGAAGGGACAGGCCATGCCGCAGCCGGCCTGCGAAGAGACACAGATCGTGGCGCGGTCGGGGTAGCGCATCAGCACGGACTCGACGAGGGACCCGTCGAAGAGCTTCCACAGCGTCTTGCGGGTGGTGCCCTTGTCGGCCTCCAGGGTGCGCAGCGGCGTCATCAGGTGCGGCAGCAGCGCCTCGACCAGTGCCTCGCGGGTCTCCGCGGGAAGGTCGGTCATCTCCGCCGGGTCGTCGACCAGGCGCGCGAAGTAGTGGTGCGAGAGCTGCTTGGCGCGGAAGCCGGGCAGCCCCTTCTCGGTCAGCAGGGCGGTGCGTTCGGCGAGGTCGAGGTCGGCCAGGTGGCGCGGGGGCTTGCCCCGGCCCTTCGGCTCGTCGAAGACCAGCGGGAGGCTGCGGGCGGGTGCGGGATCCGTCATGTCCCGACGATCATCCCATCCCTCCCGACCCGAAGAGCGCCACGCACACCCCGGGCATCACGATCGCGCCGATGGCGACCCCCATCACCAGGCCGGCACCGGCCATCCGGGTGCGCCGGAACGCCAGCAGGAACACCGAGATGCCGAGCGGAAGGATCTGCGGCAGCAGGAAGTAGATGTCGCTGGTGGCGCCCAGCCCGTCGTAGAACAGTCCACCGAGGAGACCCATCGTGATCGAGGCGACGAGGCCGACCGGCAGCCCGATCGCCAGCCCGCCGATCAGCGGGCCGGGACGGACGCCGGGCTGCGGCTGCTGGTAGGGCCCGCCCTGCGGGACCGTCGGCGGGTCGGTGGGCGGTCCGACCTCCGGGGGTTCCTCGGGACCGCTCATGTCACCACCACCTCCAGGGACCGACGTCGAGCACCAGAGCCGCCACAGCCACCACCACCAACGCGCCGAGCCAGACCAGGACCAGCCGGGTGTCACCGAGCTTGCACCGCGAACGCAGCAACCCGGCGCGACGTGCCTTCGCATACCCCACGAAGCCGAGCCCGGCGAAGAACACCAGCGCGATCGGCCCGAGGAGCCAGCCCAGCAACGCGATCGTCGCGAACACGCACAACCGCAACGGGTCGAACGTCGGCTCGGCGGGAGGCAGGTCCTCCCGGACCACCTGCCGCGGGTCGGCGGTCATCGCGCAGACCCCGTCGCCGTGGAGATCCGGGCGCGGCTCAGCGGCAGCCACGCCTGGACGGCGCAGAACGGCGCGCACTGGTGGCTGTCGTCAGCACCCACCGTGGCCACGTGCACGCAGCACTGGGTGAGCCGTTCCTCGATCATCGTGTTCATGTCCATGAACGGCTTCACGGTCACGCGCAGCACACGCTCGCCGAGCATCGTGCGCAACCGCTGGTGCCGTCCGGGCAGCCGGGACGAGGCCAGCGTGGTGAGGGTGCCGATCCCGATGTCGCAGTTCTGGCAGATGTCGCTCCAGATCGACGACATCGACGGGTGCGACAGGGACGACTGCTCGCTGAGCAGGTCGAGAAGTGAGCCCCTCACGACGGCCCGGAGCTGCTCGGGGATCGTGTCGTCGGCGATCCGGTTGGCGAGCACGTCGGGCTCGAGCTCCAGCCACCGCTTGAGCCGGTCGTGCCCGATCAGCGCGACCAGCGACCGCCACGACCCCGAGTCGTCGCGCAGGAGGTAGCCGACCGAGCAGCAGTGCGGGTGCGAGCACGGAAGAGCGGTCAGGTCGCGCCACGTGACCTGGCCGGCGGTCTGCTCGCCGAGCCGAGCCAGGACCCCCGTGTGCGTGAGCCGGTCGAGCGGGTCGATGCCGGCCGAACGACCCGAGCCGAACACCGGCTGGATGGTGACGCCGCCGACGTACGGCGTGTCCAGTGCTCGCTTGACCACGAACCCGATCTCGTCGTCGTTCACGCCGAGCGCCGCGGTCATCGTGAGTGTCGTGAAGATGCCCGCGGCGGACAAGCGCTCGATGGCGCGCTCCTTGAACCGTCGGATGTCGGCGCCCCGGTGGTGGGTCGACGTGGCGGCAGACTCACCGTCGTACTGCAGGTACACCTCGACCCGCTCGCGGTGTTTCCTCAACAGGGCAACGAGATCGTCGTCCTGCGCGATGGTGAGGCCGTTGGTGTTGACCAGCACGCGCACGATCGGCCGTGCCGCCACCGCGTCGAGGAGCTCGGCGAGCTGCGGGTAGAGCGTGGGTTCGCCACCGCTGAGCATCAGGACGTCGATCCGGCCGTTCTCGCGGGAGAGCCTGGTGTCGATGGACGCCAGCACCTGCTCGAGCGGGGCGACGGAAGCGAGCGCGGGCCCGCTCTCGGCGAAGCACGTAGGGCACCTGAGGTTGCAGTGGTCGAGCAGGTCCTGGAGCAGGATGCAGGTGTGCTGGCTCTGCATCTCCGGCAGTCCGTGCTCGTACGCCGCCGGCACCGGCAGGAAGTTGCCGCGCACGTCCGGCGTGTGCATCTTCGTCGGAGCGGTCCACTCCTCCAGGTACGACAAGATCTCCGGCGACTCGTCGTACAACGTGCGCACCAGGCCGTGATCGGGACAGCCGCGCTCCAGCCAGATCCGGTCGTCGCGCTCGACCAGCCAGCCGGAGAGCCGGCGGACGTCGACGAGTGCCCGGTCCGGCCTCTCCTCGTGGCACAGCGGGCAGAACGCGTTGACGTAGCGATGGATGCGGTCGCCCCGGAGCGGCATCCCCGTCTGCGTGCTCACGCGCGACAGCCTAGGGGTAGGCGGGTGCCTGGCTCTTGAGTCCAGATGCTCAGGTTGTCGCTGGTCGAGAGGCGCTGCGACGGGGAGAGGTACGTCGCCGGCTGCGGTCGACAGCCGGCCCGCGGCCAGGCGCTGGTCGAGGAGGACACTCGCCGCCTGTCTCGAAACCTCCGCACCTGCATGGCACAAGAGCGCAGCAGCGGGGAGGGGCACGGCGCCGGCTGCGGTCGACAGCCGGCCTGCGGCAAGGCGCTGGTCGAGGAGGACACCCGCCGCCCCTCTCGAACCTTCGCACTCGGATGGACCAAGAGCGCAGCAACGGAGAGGGGTACGTCGCCGGCCGCGGTGGACAGCCGACCCGCGACCGGGCGCTGGTTGAGGAGGACACTCGCCCGTCTCGAACCTTCGCACTCGGATGGAACAAGGGCGCAGCAACGGGGAGGGGTACGGCGCCGGCTGCGGTCGACAGCCGGCCCGCGGCCAGGCGCTGGTCGAGGAGGACACTCGCCGCCTGTCTCCAGCCAGCTGCCCAGAAAAGATTCTGAGAATACTTTTCCACAGCTGCCCGAAATGACCGCATTCCCGGGGCCGAACTGTCGGTGGTCGATGCCAGAATTCCTTGTATGGCAACGGTGTTCGGCGAACCAGAGGCGCACCCCGTCGCTGCGCTGGTGACCCGTTCCCACACCGACCTGGACGAGCTCGGTGACCCGCGGCTGTGGTCGATGGCAGACGCCGACCTCGCCGAGACCCTGGCCTCGGTGGCGGCCCTGCGGCACCGGCTCACCGGGCTCGAGCTGAGCCTGGCCCGCGAGGCCGAGCGCCGGGACCTCGGCCCTGTTGCCGGTGCCACCGACACCGCGTCGTGGTGGGCGCACACCACCCGGCAGACGAAGCGGACCGCGCACCACCGGATGGAGCTCGCCCAGGCACTCGACCGTGACCACGAGCGCGTCTGGGACGCGATGGCTGCCGGGCGGGTCTCGGAGGTGCAGGCGGTGGTGATTGTGAAGGGTGTCGACGCGTTGCCGGTCGAGCACCGTGGTGATGCCGAGGCCCATCTGGTCGGGTTGGCCGCGGAGCATGACCCGGTCGCGCTGGGTCGGCTCGCAGCCCACATCCTGGAGGTGGTGGCCCCCGAGGTCGCCGACGCCCACGAGCGCGCCGCCCTCGAGCGTCAGGAAGCGTTGGCGGTGGAGTCGTGCCGGTTCACGATGTCCGATGACGGGCACGGGCTGTGCCACGGCCGGTTCACCGTCCCCTCGGTCGTGGGCGCGATGCTCAAGCAGGGGGTGCTGGCGATCAACTCCCCGAAGCACCGCCGCCACTCCGGGACGCCGAAGGGCATGGGTCACGCGTTCTGCGAGTACGTCACCCGCTACCCCCTCGACCGGCTCCCCCACGCCGGCGGCGTCGACGCCACCGTGGTGGTCACGATGACCCTCGAGCAGCTCGAAGGGCGCCTGGAGACCTCCGGCATCGCCCGGCTCGACACCGGCGACCCGCTCACCGCCGACCACGCCCGCCAGCTCGCCTGCGAAGCCCGGATCATCCCGATCGTCCTCGGCGGCAGGGGTGAGATCCTCGACCAGGGCCGCGCCAAGCGGTTCCACACCAAGGCCCAACGGATCGCGATCGCCCACCGCGACCACCACTGCACCGCCGAGCACTGCGACTGGCCAGCAGCAATGTGCCACGTCCACCACAACACCCCCTGGTCCAAAGGCGGCACCACCACCGTCGCCGACGGACGACTCCTCTGCCCAAGACACCACACCTACGCCCACTCACCGAAATACCAGATGAAGACCATCCCCAACGGACGCGTCATCTTCAGCCGCAGCTGATGATCGTGCGCGGGCATCCGCTCATGCCGATGAGAGGGCTTCCTAGGATGTACAGACATGGGAGTGACCATTCGGACGGCTACTACTGACGACCTTGACGGGACCGTCGCGTTCGGTTCAGCGGTGGTTCCGCAGTACTACACGCCGATCCTCGGTGAGAGAGCCGCTCACGAGCAGTTGGCGTGGTGGACACGAGAACGCCTGTCACCCGCCGTTCAAGCCGGCCGCCTCCACGTCGCCAGCACCGCGGATGGCAACGTTGTGGGGGTGTGCCAGACCGGTGAATTAGCGCACGACCAGGTGATCTGGAAGTTGTACCTCGCACCGGAGTACCGGGGGCGTTCCCTGGGCGTTGAGCTCCTCCGTCACGCGGTCGCCCTGCTCCCGGACGGGGTGGATCACGTCGACGTTGAACACTTCGCCGGCAACGTTGGCGCGGCCAAGTTCTATGACCGCGAGGGGTTTGCGGTAATCCGGACGGACCCCGCTCCCTCGGGCGAGTCACCCAACGCCGCGATCGTCTGGCGTCGGCTGCCACTGCCATAGCGCACGCACATGCCGGCGCTATCCGGGCGCACCCACGTGCCGATGAGCGGGAGGAGCCTTCCCGAATTCCCTGCCGAGGCGTACTTTCCAAGAGTGGTCCTCTTGGTACGCGTAGTGCGAGTCCTATTGACCCTCGTGCTGGCCGCTTTCGTCATTTCGTTCATCATTGGCATCGCAAGACCAGAAACCGGGGTCTTCGAGAAGATTGTTCTAGTGGCTCTCATCGCTGGATGCATCGTCCTGGCCGCGCAGTTCTCGACTTGGTCTACGAGAGCGCAGGCGAGAATCCGCCACCTCTAAGGCGCGTCGGACGATTGTCAACGCACTCATCTGCCGCAGATAGCGTGCGCTGCGGCCATCCGGTTCTGCCGCAGATAGCGTGCGCTGCGGCCATCCGGTTCTGCCGCAGATAGCGTGCGCTGCGGCTCCGGTTCTGCGGCTGATCGTGACGGTTGGACCTGCCGATGAGTGGATATGCGAGCCGGCCCCGGGCTCGCGCCACGTGCTTGACTGACCGGGTGACGGAGCGAGACGGACCGCCGCCGCTGCACTTCGGCGACTACCCACACGGGACCTACTGGTCAGCAGACACGTGCCCGGACGACGTTGACGAGGAGAACTACGAGGTCAGCGGGACTGTCATCCGGTTCATGCCCGACGACACCGTCACCGTTCCTCTATGGGACGCCGAAGGGCTGCTCCCAGAAGAGCCCACCTGGCTCAACCAAGCGCTCGGACTGAGCGCGGAGCTCGTGGGTGACATCGCTGCTTGGGGAGAGGACTGGAACGCCGCGGGCTCAGGTGGCCAACGGTTCACACACAAGGAACATCGGGAGCGACAGCAGCGCCTAGATGCGGAGGCTGAAGCACTGGTTGAACGGCTGAGAGCCGAGCTGCCGCCTGGATTCACGGTCAAGCTTCAACTTTGAAGCGGGCCGCGGACATGCGGATCTGCCGCAGATAGCGTGCGCTGCGGCCATCCGGTTCTGCCGCAGATAGCGTGCGCTGCGGCCATCCGGTTCTGCCGCAGATAGCGTGCGCTGCGGCCATCCGGTTCTGCCGCAGATAGCGTGCGCTGCGGCCATCCGGTTCTGCCGCGATCCGCTTGTCCCAGTGACCAAGGCGTTGAGCTACCCCGGAGCCACTACCGACGTGAGCCATGGACCTCTTCGTGCTGGCAGTCGTGAGGAATGCGGCCCGCAGCACCATGGAGTGGACGCCGCGCTGGAGTCGGCCTCTCAGTACCCTGCTCGCATGCCGCTCGACCACATCGGCATCAACGTCCCGTACACGGTCTGGCCCGCGCGTACCGCGGCGCCCTGATGCCCCCGGTCAGCTTTGAGCCGTTCTTCCCGGGCGACTGGTTCTCCTGAGCCTGCCGAGGCACCCAGCTGTTCGCCTACACGGCGGAGCACGAACGTGCGCGCTCCCGGTGCCAGTCGGGCCTGCAGCACCTCTGCTGCCGGGTCGACTCAGCCCGCAGGGCCACAAGCTCGAAAGGGTGTCCTTCGAGCACGTCGACTGACGCACGCGCTGCACACGGTGCAGGGAGATGGCCGCCAGCACCGCCACCACGGCGGCGCCCACGAGGCCGGTCGGGACCTGCCCGTCGGTACGGCGCCCACGGAGGGCGTTGTCCGCCTGGCGGCAGATGCTACGGATCCGTGCTCTGGGCGACAGCGCCGAGTCCGCGCTTTGTAGGAGAACAGGAGGCGGCCGACATCGCGGAGCCGATCGAGCCGCCGAGGCGAACGACCCCACGCTCGCGAGGAGGCGAACGATGCTGCGCTGCCGATCGACAGCACCGAGCCTCGGGAGCAAGATCGAGAGGATCGAGTTCTCGGACCAGAGGGACCCCAGGGTGGCGCCTCAGTCCGCCCCCACGCTGAACAGCAGGTCTCCGCTGGAGACCCGCGCCTGAGACGGGGCGGGGACAGAACCCTTGGGCCGGTCCATCGCGACGACGGGCACGACGCTCGACATCTCGTCCTCGGTGATCGTGGACGGGTCCCAGCGCACCATCGGCGTGCCCGCGTCCACGGTGTCGCCCTGGGCGGCGAGAACCTCGAAGCCCTTGCCCTCCAGCCGCACCGTGTTGATCCCGAGGTGCACCAGCACGCCGACACCGTCGGCGCCGAGGACGACGAACGCGTGCGGGTGGATCTTCACGACCTTGCCCGCGATCGGCGACACCACGGTGGTCTCCCCCGGGTCCGGGTCGATGGCGACGCCGGGTCCGACCATCTCCTGGGCGAACACGGGATCGTCGACCTCGGTGATCGGCAGCAGCCGACCGGGGCAGGGAGCGAGGATCTGGATCACATCAGGTCCGCGATGTCCTCGGCGAGCGTGTCCGCCTCCGGGCCCACGACCACCTGCACCACGTTGCCGGACTTCATGACTCCGTGAGCACCGGCCTTCTTCAGCACGCCCTCGTCGACCTTGGACCCGTCCTTCACCTCGGTCCGGAGCCTGGTGATGCACGGCTCGATCTCGATGATGTTGTCCGCACCCCCGAGTCCCGCGAGGATGTCGTCGGCCTTGCTCATTCGGGGTCCCCGGCGAGGCGCGAGCGCAGCGAGCGGTTTGTTGGGGTGATTCTCATGGTGTCCTCCTGTTGTCGGATGCTGCCGAGTCTGGGTCAGTGGTGGTGACCTTGGCCAGACCTCGCGGGTTGTCCGGATCGAGCCCGAGGGCCCGTGCCAGGGACTCGACCACCTGTTGCGCGGGCACGATCGCGCCGAGCGGCGCGAGCGCCTCGGGGAGGTCCGGCCCGGGGACATGGAGCGTGCAGGCATCGGCGAATCCCCCGTCTCCGCCGATGCCGACGGTCGTGGCCCCGCGGTCCGCCAGATCGCGCGCGAGCTCGCGCATCGGTGGCAGCAGCGGGCCGTCCTGGGCGGCGACGAGGACCGCGGTCATGCCGGCGGTGACCACGGAGATCGGTCCGTGGCGCAGGTCGGCGTAGGAGTACCCGCGCACCGGGCGCAGGCAGGTCTCCTCGAGCTTCAGCGCGGTCTCCAGTGCGGTGCCCATCAGCAGGCCACGCCCTGACACGACGGCGTACGACGCATCGCGGAGAGCGCTCACGGCGTCGTCGACCCCGGCGCGGGAGGCCAGCAACCGCTCCACCTCGCCGGCCACCCGGTCGAGGTCGGTGTCGAGCGCGGTCGGGTCGGGTGCGAGCGCGGTGCCGAGCACGGCCATCGCGACCAGCTGGGCGAGGTAGGTCTTGGTGGCCGGCACCGCCACCTCGGGGCCGGCCTGGGTGACCAGCGCGAGGTCCGCGCTCGCGACCAACGGCGACCCAGCGACGTTCGCCACCGCGACGGTGGCGGCTCCGCAACTGCTCGCCCAGGCCTGGGTCGCCACGATCTCCTCCGTCGCTCCGGACTGGGAGACGCTGACCACCAGCGCGTCGGACAGGTCGAGCCGCGTGCGGTAGTGGGTTGCCACGCTGGGCGACGCCAGACCCCCGGCGACCCCCGCGTGCGTCTCGAGCAGGTAGCGACCGTAGATCGCGGCGTTGTCGCTGCTCCCCCGAGCCACGAACAGCACTCGCCGACGGCCCCGGAAGAGCCTGGCGACCGCCTCCCGCTGGGGCACCAGCGCGGCCAGGGTGCGGCGTACCGCCTCCGGCTGCTCGGCGATCTCGTCGGCCATCCGGGTGTCCATCGATCTCCCTTCGATCCTGGCGCCGGCCCTTGACACAGCACCTGCTCGATGTCATCGTTCCACTGGTCCGGACCAGACCGTACCAGTTGAGACCGTCACCGTCGAGAGGCAGAAGAGTCGTGCCGAAACCTTCGAGGACGATCACCGACGGGCCGCGCCCCAAGCACGCGCAGCTGTCCGACGTGCTCGCCGACCTCGCGGCACACCAGCTCGGCCCGGACGCGGCGATCCCCTCCGAGCGCGACCTGATGACGACCTACGACGTGTCGAGGGCGACCGTGCGCAAGGCGATCGAGAGCCTGGTCGCCGACGGCCTGCTGCACCGTATCCACGGCAAGGGGACGTTCGTCTCGCGGCCCAGGCTGGAGAGCCGGCTGCACCTGGCCTCGTTCAGCCAGGACATGCGGCGCCGGGGGCTGACCCCGTCGACCACACTGCTCCAGGTCGAGGCCGAGCGCCCCCCGGTCGACGTCGCCAAGGCCCTCGACCTCGGGGGTGACGGCGTCGCCTGGCGGATCGACCGGGTGCGGCTCGCCGACGGTCAGCCGATCGCCCTCGAGAACGGCTGGTACCCGCGTGACCTCCTGCCCGGACTCGACCGGCAGGACCTGGGCGGATCCCTGTACGAGATCTTCCGCGGCACCTACGGCCATGCCATCGACAGTGCCGAGCAGACGCTGTGGGGCGAGGCGGCCGACGCCGCGACGGCCCGCCGGCTGGACGCGCCGCTGAACACCCCGCTCCTGGTCTTCCGCCGGGTCTCCGCGGCCGACGGCCAGCCCCTGGAGTACGTCGTCTCGCGCTACCGCGGGGACCGCTACCAGCTCCACATGTCGCTCCACGACACCACCACGACCCCAGAAAAGAGCACCACCGAAGGGACGAAACAGTGACCGCAACCGACGCATCCGTGGACCAGCAGGGCCCCCGGTTCAACCTGGCGCCGCTCCAGAAGTTCGGCCGCAGCCTGATGCTGCCGATCGCCGCGCTCCCCGCTGCCGCACTCCTGCTACGGCTCGGGCAACCCGACCTGCTGGGCGCCGACGGCCTCGGCTGGGCCAACGTCGCAGCCGTCGTCGGCGCCGCCGGCAACGCGCTGTTCGCGAACCTCCCGCTGCTGTTCGCGGTCGGCGTCGCGATCGGCATGGCCCGGAAGGCGGACGGCTCGACCGCCCTCGCGGCGGTGGTCGGCTACCTGGTCTTCAAGGGCGTCGGCGACGCGATGTCGCCCGTGGTCCTGGGCGAGCCGGCCAAGGGTGCCACCCAGGAGCTGATCAACTACGGCGTCCTCGGCGGCATCGTGTCCGGCCTGGTCGCGGCGTACCTCTGGCAGCGCTTCTACCGCACCAAGCTCCCGCCCTACCTCGCCTTCTTCGGCGGCCGCCGTCTGGTGCCGATCATCACCGCCGTCGCGATGCTGGTGATCTCGGTGCTGGTGAGCTTCGTCTACCCGGCCTTCAACAGCGGGCTGACCAACCTCGGCGAGTGGGTGACCGACAACAACGTGCTGGGTGGTTTCGTCTACGGAACGCTCAACCGGCTGCTGATCCCGCTCGGCCTTCACCACATCCTGAACAACCCGCCGTGGTTCGTCTTCGGCGACTTCAAGGGCGCGGACGGCGTGATCTACCACGGCGACATCGCCCGCTTCCTGCACGGCGACCCGAGCGCCGGGGCGTTCATGACCGGCTTCTTCCCGATCATGATGTTCGCCCTGCCCGCGGCGGCACTGGCGATCTGGCACGAGGCCAAGCCCTCGCAGAAGAAGGCCGTCGGCGGCATCATGCTCTCCGCCGCGCTGTGCTCGTTCCTGACCGGAGTGACCGAGCCGCTGGAGTTCGCGTTCATGTTCGTGGCCTGGCCGCTGTACCTGATGCACGCGGTGTTCACCGGCACCTCGCTGGCCCTGGTCAACGCGATCGGGATCAAGGACGGGTTCGGCTTCTCGGCCGGGTTGTTCGACTACCTCCTGAACTTCAACATCGCGACCAAGCCGTTGCTGCTGATCCTGATCGGGCTGGGTTACGCGGCCATCTACTACTTCTCCTTCCGGTTCGTGATCCGCAGGTGGAACCTGCGGACCCCCGGTCGCGAGGAGGACGACGAGGCGACGGCCGCCGCCGTCGACGTGACGGCCTGAGCAGATCGTGATCCTCACCGCAGCACGTGTGGTCACCCCGGCGCGGGTCTTCGCGCCGGGGTGGGTGCACGTCGAGGGCGAGCACGTCACCGACGCGGGACCGGGCGCACCGGCGCGACCCGCCGACGTGGAGCTCCGGGGCGCGACGATCGTGCCCGGCTACGTCGACGCGCACGTGCACGGCGGAGGTGGCGCCTCCTTCGACACCGGCACAACGGAGGCGGCCGAGACGGTGGTCGCCGCGCACCTGGCCCACGGCACCACCACGATCATGGCCAGCCTGGTGACCGACACCACCGCGGAGCTCGAGCGCTCCGTGCGCGAACTGGCTCCGCTCGCAGCGGCCGGGACGCTGGCCGGGATCCATCTCGAGGGCCCGTGGCTGAGCCCGAAGCACGCCGGTGCGCACGACCCGGCACTGCTGACCGACCCCGGGCCCGCCGAGGTCGACCGGTTGGTCGAGGCGGCCGACGGCCACCTGCGCATGGTGACCCTGGCGCCGGAGCTGGCCGGCGGACTCGACGCGGTCCGACGGATCACGGCGGCGGGCATCGTCGCGGCGATCGGCCACACGGATGCGTCGTACGACGTGGCGCGGGCGGCGCTGGACGCGGGGGCGGGGGTCGGAACCCACCTGTTCAACGCGATGCGAGGGCTGCACCACCGTGAACCCGGGCCGGGGGCCGCCCTCATCGAGCACCCGGACGCCTTCGTCGAGCTGATCGCCGACGGTGCCCACCTGCACCCAGCCGTCATCCGGCTGGCGGCGGGCGCGAAACCGCACCTCACCGTGCTCGTCACCGACGCGATGGCCGCGGCGGGCGCCGAGGACGGCGACTACCGGCTCGGCCCGATGAAGGTGCAGGTGCGCGACGGCCTCGCGACCCTGGCCGACACCGGTGCCATCGCCGGGTCGACGCTCACCATGGCCACTGCCGTGCGCTACGCCGCCACCGTCGCCGGACTGCCGATCGAGGACGTCATCCGCGCGGCGACCGCCACGCCGGCGGCGATGCTCGGGCTCGACCGGGTCGGGGCGCTGCGGCCCGGCTTCTTCGCCGATCTGGTGGTGCTCGACGACCGCTTCGGGGTCACGCGCGTGATGCGGCGCGGTCGCTGGGTCTAGCGACCGGGGTCGCGTAGACGCCCTGGCGCACCTGCCAGGCGACGCGCGCCAGCAGCAGTGGGATCGTGACCGCGAGCACCAGGTGCGGGCGGGTCAGCCCCTCCCAGGCGATGTCGTTGCCTCGCACGAACTCCACAAGGAAGCGGAACGTCGCATAGGCGGCGACGTACAACGTGAACGTCTCCCCCGGCGGCAGGTCCTTCTTGCGCAACCAGAACCACAACAGCAGGAACGCGACCAGGTGGAACGCGATCTCGTAGCCGAACGACGGGTGCAGCGGTACGCCGGCCGGAGCCTGCAGCCGTGCCGCCGTGGCGGCATCGAGGGTGATCCCCCATCCGTGGCCGGTGGGCGTGCCCGGCTCCTCCGTGAGCAGGCACCCGACCCTGCCGACGGCCATCCCGAGCGCGACCGCCGGCGCGAACAGGTCTCCCGTGCGCAGCCGGTAGCCGGTCAGGCGCTTCGCCACGTGCACCCCGACCCACGCGCCGAACAGCCCGCCCAGGATGCTGCGGTTGCCGTAGAGCCACTGCTCGGTCAGTGAGGCGTTCTGGCGCAGGTCGACGTGCTGGAGCCAGGTGCCCATGCGCATGAAGATCGCGCCGCCGACCAGGGCGCCCATCACGACGAGGACCAGTCGTTCGTCGCGGGCCCCACGACGGCGCGCCTCGAGCACGAACACCACTGCCGCCGCGAGCACGCCGAGGCCGACGAACAGGCCGTGGGTCGGGATCGGCCCGAGGGACGGGTACACGGGCGTCAGGATCCCATGCCCCGCCGACGGTGGCGTGCAACCGCCATTGCCCGATCGACACCGTAGGTCCACAGTGACCTCATGATCGGGCCCGCACGCACGACCTGCCTCCTGCTGTCCCTGTCCGGGGTCGCTCTCCTCGCCCCGGCCGTCCTCGACCTCGGTGCTGCGTCGGCACAGACAGGTCGCGCCGACTCGGCGACCGCGGCGGCGAACCTCGCCGCACCCTTCGACCTCGACGGCGACGGCCACGGTGAGCTCGCCGTCGGCGAACCGTGGCCCGCCCGCGCAGGAGGCAACGTGAGCATCCTGCGCGGCACCAGCAAGGGGGTCACCGCCCGTGGCAGCAAGGAGATCGACCAGGACACCGCGGGCGTGGCGGGCCTGGAGGAGGAAGGCGACGACTGGGGTCGTGCGGTCTCCTCGGGCGACTTCGACCGCGACGGCTACGCCGACCTCGTCGTGGGCGCACTCCAGGAGAACTGGCTCGACGCCGACCCCACCACGGGAGCGGTCACCATCATCAGGGGTGGGCCCGGAGGGGCAGCAGGCCACGGGAGCCGCGTGATCGTGGCCAGCCACCCCGACGACATCTGGGGCGGTGGGTTGGCCGTGGGTGACCTCGACGGGGACGGGTACGACGACCTGGTGATCAGCGCCGGCTACCCCGACGACCCCGGCGAGCGCGACGACTCGGTGATCTCCGCGCCGTACCTCGGCGTGACGGTGATCTACGGATCACCCAAGGGTCTGGACACGTCGCGGCAGGTGCGGCTGACGGCGCAGTCAGGCACGCCCGACCGCGTGCACCACGGCGGCGAGTTCGGCGAGGCCGTCGCGGTCGGCGACGTGACCGGCGACGGCCGCGACGACCTGGCTGTGTCGTACGGCGACGACACGGGTTCGGGCGTGTATCTCTTCCGCGGACGTGCCGGCCAGATCCCCACCCGGGCCGACCAGGTGATCGAGGGGCTCGGAGGGATCGCCCTCGCCATCGGCGACTTCGACGGGGACGGCTTCGCCGACCTGGCGGGTGACAGCTTCACCTCCCGCGACACGGCCGTGTACGTGTACCGAGGCTCGCCCGCCGGCCTCGACGACGCGGATCGTCGTGAGATCCGCGACCGTGAGCCGCCACCCGCGGGCAACCCGCTGAACAACACGTTCGGCCGGGCGCTCGCGGCCGGTGACCTGGACGCCGACGGTCGCGACGAGCTGGCGGTCGGCCAGACCAGCGCCCTGCCGGGTGGGGCGGTGGTGGTCTTCGACGGCACCCGGACCGGGCTCGACAGCGCGCACCAGCACAAGTGGTGGCAGGACACACCCGGTGTGCCCGGCCAGGCGGAGACGTCGGACAACTGCGGCGTCGACCTCCGGATCGCCGATGTCGGGCGGTCGTCGGTGCCCGACCTGGTCGTCTCCTGCGACGGCGAGAACCAGGCCGGCGGCATCATGGTCCTGTACGGGCACGTCGCCGACGGGCTCACCAGCAGTGGGTCCCAGGTGTGGCTCAAGAGCACGCCGGGTGTCGTCGGGGTCCCCGGACCGCACGAGGGCTGGGGCAAGCTCGACCAGTGACCCCGGGGCCTAGCCGGTCATCCTGACCACACCGAGCAGGACCACGGTCACCACGAACGCCGAGAGCAGCACGGCGGCCAGCAGGCTGACGCCGAGCTCGCGGGTGCGGGCCGGGACCGCGCCGAGCGCCGCCACCACCCCCGTCGGGACCAGCACCCAGCCGACCCGGCCCGTGAGCGTCCAGGCGGCCACGTCGGCGACGGCGACGGCGAGCGCGACCAGCAGGCCCGTGCGCAGGGTCAGCGGGGCGAAGCGGGACGGTCGCGGCATCTGGACGGTCACCACGTCGGGGAAGCCCATGGCGGTGGGCGTGCGCGGGTCGACGGGGGTGCCGGTCAGGTCGGCCGCGACCAGCGACAGGCAGGTGCCGTGCCCGACCAGCACCAGGTCGCCGGTCGGGTGCCGGCGCATCAGGTCGCGGACCGCGGTCGTGGCTCGACGCCGCGTCGCCTCGAGCGGTTCCCAGCCGTCGTGGGCCGCGCGGTCGGGGGCGTCGTACGCCGCGGCGAGCACGGCACCGAAGTCCGCGATCCAGCCCACGTGGAGCCGCACCTGCTCGCGCAGCCCGTCGACCACCTCGACGGGGCAGTCGGTCAGCAGCGCTGCGGTGCGCCGGGACTTCGGCTCGGGCGAGGTGAACCAGCGGGCGTCCTGCGGGAGCCGGCCGCTCGCGCGCAGAGCGCGCACGCTGTGCTCGGCGGCGGGATCGAGCACCCAGTCGGACGCGGGGAGGTCGTGGTCAACCAGCGGCAGGCCGTGGCGCACCAGGTGGACACGGCGGGCGGGCGGGATGCGGGGCATGCACACGCCTCAGAAGACGAGGTAGTGGAGGAGCAGCCAGATCGGGGCGGCGGTCGCCAGCAGCGAGTCGAGCCGGTCCATCAGTCCGCCGTGGCCGGGGATCACGTTGCTCATGTCCTTGATCCCGAGGTCACGCTTGATCACGGACTCGCAGAGGTCGCCCAGCGTGGCCATCACGACCGTGATCAGACCCAGGACGACGCCGATCCACCAGTCGCTGTCGAGGGCGTACACCACCAGGACCACGCCGGCGGCGACGCAGGCGATCGCGGACCCGGCAAAGCCCTCCCACGACTTCTTCGGTGAGATCACCGGGGCCATCGGGTGCCTGCCGAACAGGACCCCCGCGACATAGCCGCCGATGTCCGAGGCGATGGTCGCCACGATGAAGGTCACGATCGCCTCCACCCCGAGGTCGGCCGCCAGCAGCAGGGCCACGAACGAGCCGAGGAAGGGCACGTAGAAGATCGTGAAGATCGAGGCGCTGGAGTCGCGCACGAACCCGTGGACGCCCCGGCGTAGCAGCCAGAGCATCGTGACCAGGCCGGTGACGGCCGTGGCCGTGACCAGCGCGGGTGCGCCGTACAGGTAGGCCACCACGACCATCACCACGCCACCGAGCATCAGCGGCTCCTGCGGCAGGTCGATGTCCTTGGCCCGGAAGCCGCGGTGCAGCTCCCAGATCGCCACCACCACAGCAGCCGCGACGATCAGCATGAACGCGGGCTTCCAGAAGACCAGCGACACGATGATCGCGGCGCCGAGCGCCACCCCTGACCCGATCGCCCTGGGCAGGTCACGACCGGCCCGGCTCTTCTTCGCGGGCGTGGAAGGGGGCAACGGCGGCTCCGGTGGCGGAGTCGTCGACGGGTCGATGTCGGCCATGCGTGGGGTCGGCAGCTCAGACTTCGAGCAGCTCGGCCTCCTTGTGCTTGAGCATCTCGTCGATCACGTCGGTGTGCTTCTTGGTGGCGCTGTCGAGCCGCTTCTCGGCGCCGGTGACGTCGTCCTTGCCGACCTCGCCGTCCTTCTCCAGCTTCTCCAGCGCCTGCTTGGCGTTGCGCCGGATGTTGCGCACGGAGACACGGCCGTCCTCGGCCTTGGCGCGGGCGATCTTCGTGTACTCCTTGCGCCGCTCCTCGGTGAGCTCGGGGAACACGCACCGGATCAGCTTGCCGTCGTTGGAGGGGTTCACCCCGAGGTCGGAGTCACGGATCGCGCGCTCGATCGCCGGCAGGGCGCCCATGTCGTAGGGCTGCACCAGGATGATCCGCGCCTCGGGGGCGGTGAAGCCCGCGAGCTGCTGGATCGGCGTCGGGGTGCCGTAGTAGTCCGCGGTCAGCTTCGCGAACATGCTCGGGTTCGCGCGGCCGGCCCGGATCGCGGAGAACTCCTCGCGGGTCACCTCGACGGCCTTGTCCATCTTCTGGTCGGCCTCGCTGAGCGTCTGGCTGATCGTCACTGCGTCTCCTCCTGCTGGTCAGGCGTCGGCGCTGACCAGGGTCCCGATCTTCTCACCCTGCACGACCTTGAGGATGTTGCCCTCGGGCTCCATCCCGAACACGATCATCGGCAGCTTGTTCTCCCCGCACAGGGCGAACGCCGTCTGGTCCATGATCTGGAGACCCTGCGTGATCGCCTCGTTGTACGTCACCCGGTCCAGCTTGACCGCGGTCGGGTCCTTGCGCGGGTCGGCGGTGTAGACCCCGTCGACGCCGTTCTTCGCGACCAGGACGACCTCGCACCTGCTCTCCAGGGCACGCTGGACCGCGACCGTGTCGGTCGAGAAGTACGGCAGTCCCATGCCGGCGCCGAAGATCACGACCCTGCCCTTCTCGAGGTGCCGGATCGCGCGCCGCGGGATGTACGGCTCGGCGACCTGGCCCATCGTGATCGCGGTCTGGACTCGGGTCTCGACGCCCTCCTTCTCCAGGAAGTCCTGGAGGGCCAGGCAGTTCATCACGATGCCGAGCATGCCCATGTAGTCGGCGCGGGCACGGTCCATGCCCCGCTGCTGGAGCTCGGCACCCCGGAAGAAGTTGCCACCCCCGGTGACCACGGCCACCTGCACGCCGGTCCGCTGCGCGCTCGCGATCTCGCGGGCGATCTTCTGCACGACGTCGGGGTCGAGGCCGACCCGGCCGCCTCCGAACACCTCGCCCGACAGCTTGAGCAGGACGCGGTGGTAGCCGGTCACCGGCGATCTCCTTCCGGGGCGGGGTGGCAGGCGAAAGGGGCCGGGAACGAGGATCTCGCGTCGCTCACTCCGGCCCCTCTCGTCGTACGTACGTCGTGGGGAAACCTAACCCACTCAGGCGCCGACCTCGAACCGGGCGAACCGCTTCACGGTCACGCCGGCCTCGTCGAGCACGGCCTTGACCGACTTCTTCGGGTCGGTCACGGACGCCTGCTCGAGGAGCACCACGTCCTTGAAGAACCCGTTCAGGCGGCCCTCGGTGATCCGGGCGATCGCCTGCTCGGGCTTGCCCTCCTCGCGGGAGGTCGCCTCGGCGATCTCCCGCTCCTTGGAGACGACCTCGGCCGGGACCTGGTCACGGGTCAGGTACTGCGGCTTCATCGCCGCGATCTGCATCGCGGCGGCACGAGCCGCCTCCGCGTCGGCACCGTCGTACTCGACGATCACGCCGACGGCCGGGGGCAGGTCGGAGGCACGCTTGTGCATGTAGGTCACGACCGGACCCTCGAAGTACGCCACGCGACCGAGCTCGATCTTCTCGCCGATGTGGATCGCGAGCTGCTCGACCACCTCGGCGACGGTCTTGTCGCCGACCTGGACCGACTTGAGGGCCTCGGAGTCGGCGGCACGCGCCTGGTCCGCCGCGTCGGCGATCTGCTGCGCCGTGCCCACGAACTCGTCGTTCTTGGCGACGAAGTCGGTCTCGGAGTTGAGCTCGACCAGTGCGCCACCGGAGGTGGCGACCAGACCGGCTGTCGCCTCCCGCTCGGCACCACGCTTGGCGGCCTTCGCCGCCCCCTTGGTGCGCAGCACGTCGACCGCGGCGTCGAAGTCGCCGTCGGTCTCGTCGAGGGCCTTCTTGCAGTCCATCATCCCGGCGCCGGTCAGCTCACGGAGCTTCTTGACGTCGGCGGCTCCAAAGTTCGCCATCGGTCCTCAGTCCTTCGCGGTGTCGTCTGGCTTCTGGGCGTTCACGAAGCCCGCACCCTCGGCGGCCTCGGCGGTGCGGAACCAGACCTCGGCCTTGGTGCGGTCGTACCAGGGGCTCGTCGGTGCGTGGAACTTCATCGAGTCGGCGTTGCCCTTGATCTCGAAGCCCTCCGGGCCCGAGCCGTCCTCGTTGGCCTTGGCGGAGTCCACGCCGTACGGCGCGTCGCCGGTGGCGTCGCTCGCAGCGGCGTCGGCGGCCGGTGAGTCGGCAGTCTCGACCGGAGCCACGGCCGGGTCGGTCGCGGCGGCGGGCTCCTCCGTGGTCGCGTCCGTCGCGTCCGTCGCATCCGTGGCGGTCTCGGTCGTCGCCTCGGTGGTCGCCTCGGTGGTGGGCTCGGTGGTCGCGGGCTCGGTGGTGGGCTCGGCAGCGGCCGGGGCCTCCTGGGCCGCAGCCGGCTCCTCGGTGGCCTCGGTGGCGGCACCGGTCGCCGCGGCGGCCGGGGTCTCCTCGGTGGCGGTGTCGCCACCGGTCGAGGCGACGGCGGCCTTGTCGGCGCCACCCTCGAGCAGGGCACGCTCCCAGTCCGCCAGCGGCTCGTCCGCACCGATCGCGGCCTTGCCGTCACCCTCGGTGCGGGCTCCGGAACGGGCGATCAGGCCCTCGGCGACGGCGTCGGCGACGACCCGGGTCAGCAGGCCGACGGCGCGGATCGCGTCGTCGTTGCCGGGGATCGGGAAGTCGACCAGGTCGGGATCGCAGTTGGAGTCCAGGATCGCGATGATCGGGATGTGGAGCTTGCGCGCCTCCTCGACGGCGAGGTGCTCCTTGTTGGTGTCGACGATCCACACCGCGGACGGCGTACGACCCATGTCGCGGATACCGCCCAGGGTCTTGTCCAGCTTGATCTGCTCCCGCTTCATCTGGAGCAGCTCCTTCTTGGTGCGACCGGAGCCGGCAACCGTGTCGAAGTCGACGTCGTCGAGCTCCTTGAGCCGGTTGATCCGCTGGTGCATGGTCTGGAAGTTGGTCAGCATGCCACCCAGCCAGCGCTGGTTGACGAAGGGCATCCCGACACGGGTCGCCTGCTCGGCGATCGCCTCCTGGGCCTGCTTCTTGGTGCCGACGAACATGATCGTCCCGCCCTTGGCCACGGTGTCCTTGATGAAGGCGTAGCTGGAGTCGATGTAGGACAGCGACTGCTGCAGGTCGATGATGTAGATGCCATTGCGCTCGGTCATGATGAAGCGCTTCATCTTGGGGTTCCAGCGACGGGTCTGGTGCCCGAAGTGGACGCCGCTCTCGAGGAGCTGGCGCATGGTGACGACGGCCATGGGCTCATCTGTCCTTTTGCTCGTGGTCCGGGCAGCACAAGCTGCCGAACCGATTTTCAGTTCGTCGCAGACGACGGGAGCCGCCTGCCCTGGTGCCCGGCGCGACCCGACCCAGCGAGCTGGGACTGAGGGCCGGCACCCGCGGTGCGCCCGATGGAGCGGCGCGGTGCGGAAACGAGCACGCGAAGTCAACCCGTGCGGGTTGCTACCGGGATTCTAGGTCAGCGGGCCGCTCCAGACCAATCGGGCCGGGGCACGCCGTTTCCCGTCCACAGGGCACGCCCGGTTCCGCCCCTTCCACAGTCCGCACCGCACCGATCGTGAGCGTCGCCCCGGTGCCGGCACCGTGGGGTCCATGACCGTTGCCCTGTCCGCCGTCGCCGCGGTGCTCGCGCTGCTCGGGCACCTGCTCGGACCGGTGCCCCGCGGCACCTGGCCGCTCCATCCGCGTCCCCCGGTGGTGCGGGGTTTCGACCCACCTGCGTCGCCGTGGGGCGCCGGCCATCGCGGTGTCGACCTGCTCGGCCGCCGCGGCCAGGCGGTCCACGCCGCCCGGGCCGGGCGGATCGTCTTCGCCGGTCGGCTCGCGGGCCGCGGCGTGGTGGTCGTCGACCACGGACAGCAGCGCACCACCTACGAGCCGGTCTCGGCCGCGGTCCACACCGGCCAGACGGTCGCCCAGGGCCAGCGGATCGGCAGCCTCCAGAGCGAGCGGTCCCACTGCTCCCCGCGGGTGTGCCTGCACTGGGGGCTGCTGCGCGGCCGGGTCTATCTCAACCCTCTCCTGCTCGTCGGCGGCGGGCCGGTCCGGCTGCTCCCCCAGCGGGGAGCTCCCCCGGCCGGCGTCGGCCCACCGTCGGCGTCCGGGCTCGAGGTCGGTCGGGCTCCCCGTTCCGTCCCCGGGTTCGGGTCCGGTGCTGCGCGCGCAGGACGTGCGGTGGCCGAGGTGGGCGCCTCGTGAGGCTCACCGCGCCAGCAAGGGGGGTGCCTCGTCCCGCTGCGCGGGTGGGATCCCCGGCTCCGGTGGGTGCTGGCGGGCACCGGTCCGCTCGGCACCGATCCCGGCCGCCACCACGAAGCCGATCCCGGCCACCGGCCAGGCCCCGGGCACCTGGTGCAGGATCACGAAGCCGATCGCAACCGCGATCGCGGGCTCCAGGCACATCAGGGTGCCGAAGGCGGAGGTGGTCAGCCGGCGCAGCGCCAGCAGCTCCAGGCTGAACGGCACGACCGGCAGCAGCACCGCGAGGCCGATCCCGATCAGGGCGACGTCCCAGGTCAGGAGCGACCAGGTGCCCGGGCCGACGACCACGGTGGCGACGATGCCCGCGACCGGCAGCGAGATGGCGAGCCCGCTCAGGCCGGCGACCTCGTCCCCGACCGCTTGGGTGAGCAGGATGTACGACGCCCAGCAGGTGGCCGCACCCAGCGCCAGGGCGACGCCCAGCAGGTCGACGTCGCCGTGCCAGGGCTCGGTAAGCAGCAGGACGCCGATCGCGGCGAGCAGGGGCCAGACCAGCATCCGAGCACCGCGGCTGCGCGCCACGGCGACGCCGAGCGGGCCGAGGAACTCCAGGGCGCTGGCGGTGCCGAGCGGCAGCCGGGCGATCGCCTCCATGAACAGCAGGGTCACACCGGCCGTCACGACTCCGAGCGCGGCGCCGGCCAGCAGGCCGCGCCGGCTGATCCGGCTCGGGCGCGGGCGGACCAGGACCAGCAGGATCACCCCCGCCCAGGCCAGTCGCAGCCAGGCGGCCCCTGCCGGGCCGATCCGGTCGAACAGCCCGACGGACACGGCGAGGCCGAGCTGCACGCAGAGCATCGACACGACGGCCATCCCGGTGCCGGCGCGCGTTGCCGTCCGGTGCGGGTCGAGGTGGGCGGTGGTGCTCATGACCTCAGTACAGCTGGTGACGATCATCCGTGTCCACGTGAGATTCATGGACAGTTCGTTCGTCGATCATGAATGATGTCCGCCATGGACCCACGCCGCCTGGAGCTGTTGGTCGAGCTCTCCCGGCTCGGCTCCATGCGCGCGGTCGCCGAGACCCTGCACGTGACCACCTCGACGGTGTCCCAGCAGATCGCGGTGCTCGCCCGGGAGGCGGGCGCGCCGCTGATCGAGCCCGAGGGTCGACGGGTCCGGCTGACCCCGGCCGGCCGTCGGCTGGCCGACCACGCCGTCACGATCCTGGCCGCACTCGAGGCGGCCCGCTGCGACCTCGACCCGGATGCCACGCCTGCGGGTGAGCTGCGGGTGGCGGCGTTCGCGACGGGGGTGCGGCGGTCGTTGCTGCCGGTGGTCCGCCGGCTCGCGGAGACGCACCCCGACGTGCGGCTGCTCATCCACGAGCACGAGCCCGGCGAGGCACTGGAGCTGCTCGGGTCCGACGACGTCGACCTGGCGCTCATCTACGACTACAACCTGGCGCCGGCGACGTACCACCGGACGTTGGAGACCCGACCGCTCTGGGAGGCGGCCTGGGGTCTGGGCGCTCCGGCACGCGACGAGGTGCCGGTCGGTGGGGCGCTGGCGGTGTTCGACCGCTACCGCGACCACGACTGGATCGTGAACTCGCGCGACAGTGCCGACGACGAGACGGTGCGGACGGTGGCATCCCTGGCCGGGTTCGCGCCCCGGATCACGCACCGGGCCGACAGCCTCGACCTGGTGCAGGACCTGGTCGTGGCCGGTCTCGGCGTCGGTCTGCTGCCGGTCGACGCGCCGACGATCGAGGGGGTGCGGGTGTTTCCGCTGTCGGACCCCTCGGTGATGCTGCGGGCATCCGCGGCGGTGCGGCACGGGCGCGCCGACTGGCCGCCGCTGGCACTGGTGCTGGACCTGCTTGCCGGTGGCGAGGGGTGATCCGGTACGGCGACGGGCCTGGAGCTCAGGCGCGCGGATGCGCCAGCTTGTAGGCGGCCCGCAGCCGGTCGGTGGTCACGTGCGTGTAGATCTGGGTGGTGGCCAGGGAGGCGTGCCCCAGGAGCTCCTGGACCGTGCGCAGGTCGGCGCCGCCCTCGAGCAGGTGGGTCGCCGCCGTGTGCCGCAGGCCGTGCGGACCGAGGTCCGGCGCGCCCGGGACGTCCTCGAGCCGTCGGTGCACGAGGGTGCGCACGGCGCGCTGGTCGATGCGGTGGCCGCGCGCTCCCAGGAACAGTGCGGCACCGGCCCCGCTCACGAACAGCGCCGGCCTCCCGTCGAGCAGCCACCGCTCGAGCGCGCGGTCGGCGGGCAGGCCGTAGGGCACGGTGCGCTCCTTGCGCCCCTTGCCGAAGACGCGGATCACCCGGCGGCCGCGGTCGACGTCGTCGACGTCGAGCCCGCACAGCTCCCCGACCCGGATGCCGGTGGCGTACAGCAGCTCCAGGATCGCCGCGTCACGCACTCCACCCGGGCCGTCGTCGTGGGCAGCGGCGGCAGCAGCGTCGAGCAGGGCACGCGCCTCCGCGACCCCGAGCGCGGCCGGAAGGCTCTTGTGCGCCTTGGGTGAGCCCAGCAGCGCGCCCGGGTCGCTCGGGGCCCGTCCGGTGCGGAGCGCCCACGCGGTGAACACCCGGACGGCCGCCGACCGGCGGGCCATGGTCGACCGTGCCTTGCCCAGGGTCTGCTGCCTGGCCAGCCAGCTGCGCAGGGTGCGGATGTCGAGCGTGCCCACGTCCACGTGACCGAGGGCGGTCGCGTGCTCGAGCATGCCCGCCACGTCACCGAGGTAGGCGCGCACCGTGTGCGGGGTCAGGTCGCGCTCGGAGGCGAGGTGGCGCTCGTAGGCGGCGAGAGCGGCGAGCATCGGCTCGGGCAGCAGGTCCCCCGCTTCCGTCGACTGCTCCGCCTGCGACTCGCCCATCCGGCCACTGTAGGCAGCACGGGGCCCGCGGTCGGGCAGGCTCACGGGCCGGCATCAGCCGTCCCGCCGCAGCCGGTGCCGGCCGTCGGCCGCGCGCTCGACCAGTCCACCCGTGACCAGTCTCGTGAGTGCCTCCTGCACGCGCGGGAGCGCGAGGCCCGCGGTGCGGGCGATGCTGACCGGCGCCGCGGCCTGCTCGACGGGCACGGCGTCGAGCACCTGCTGGTCGAGCAGGCTGAGCCGGTCGTGGGGCCGCTCGGCGGCGCGGGGCTCGGCCAGGGTGTGCTCGCCGGCCGGCGACACCAGCTCGAGCACCTCCTCGCCGTTGGTGACCAGGAGCGCATCGCGGGTGCGGATCAGCTGGTGCACCCCCGCCGAGGGCGCGCTGGTGACCGGTCCGGGCACGCCCATCAGCGCGCGGTTGAGCCGGAGCGTCCAGGACGCCGTGTTGAGCGCGCCGCTGCGGATCGCCGCCTCCACCACGACCGTGCCGCCACCGAGGGCGGCGATGAGCCGGTTGCGGCTGAGGAACCGGAGCTTGGTGGGCGCACAGCCGGGCGCCAGCTCGGAGACGACCAGCCCGGTGTCGGCGATGTAGTCGAGGAGCTGCCGGTGGGCGCTCGGGTAGGCGCGATCGACGCCGCAGGCGAGCACGGCTACCGTCGGACCGCGCATCGCCAGCGCTCCCCGGTGCGCAGCCTGGTCGATGCCGAACGCCGCCCCGGACACGACCGTGTGAGCGTGCCGAGCCAGAGTCGCGCCGATCTCACCCGCCACTCCCCCGCCGTACGACGTGGCGGACCGGGAGCCGACCACCGCCACGGCCCGGTCGACGGCTTCCGCGAGGTGCAACGGGCCGCGCACCCACAGCCCGAGCGGGCAGCCACCGCGACCGACCAGGGGCTCGGCCCGGTCGAGGTCGCCGAGCCTGGCGGGCCACTCCTCGTCGCGTGGCACCACGAACCGGATCCCGCGCCCGGCGGCACGCTGGAGGTCACCGGCCGGGTCGAGCGCGGCCAGCCGCTGCGCGATGTCGGAGGCGAGCCCCCGGCCGTCGGTCTCGTTGCGCAGCTGGTCGTAGACGAGCGGAGCGCCCAGCTCGGCGACCAGCCCGGCGAGCCGGGGATCGCCCGGCTCTCCGAGCCGGCACAGCGCCGCCCGCGCCACCCGGTCGACCGTCGGGCTCATGAGCCGGACGCCAGAGCCAGGGTGCGCAGCTCGAGCGGCTTGCCGGCGCGCAGCCGCAGCGCCACGTCGAGCTCGGCGAGACCGGGCCGGTCGATGCCGCGCAGGTCGGAGACCGTCCAGGCCAGCCGGTGCACGCGCACGGCACCGCGCTGGGTCAGCCGGCCGGAGTAGATCTCGGAGTCGAGCCGGCGCTCCGCCTCGTCGGTCAGCGGCCAGCGCTCGCGCAGCGCCGGGCCGGGCACGTCGCAGTTGAGCCGCCAGTGCGTCTCGAGGTAGCGCGCGGCCTGCCTGCTGCGCGCCACGAGCACCCGGCCGCGCACCTCCGCCGTCGGCTCCGGCACCGTCAGCCGGTCCTTGAACTCGTGCTCCGGCACCGGGTCCACGTGCCGGGTGATGTCGATCCGGTCGGCGATCATGTCGGAGAGCCGGTTGCGGTAGGTGCGGCGCTTGAGCTCGGGGCACGTGCACGTGTGGTCGCGGTTGAGCGGGTGGTAGTTGCCACACGGACACGGGTTGCAGGCCAGCACCACCATCGCCCGGGCCGGGAACATCGCCACCTCCTCGCCCCGCGCGATGGTGATGTCACCACTCTCCAGCGGCTGCCGCATCGCGTCGATGATGTCGGAGGCGAAGAGCGGGAACTCGTCGAGGAACAGCACCCCGAGGTGGGCCTTGCTGATCTCGCCGGGTCGCACCCGACCGCTCCCGCCGCCGAGCAGGCTGGCGCGGGTCGCCGAGTGATGGGGTGCGCTGAACGGCGGTCTCACGATCATCTGCGCCCCGGGCGGGAAGGTGCCGGCCAGGGAGTGGATCGCGGTGATCTCGAGGGACTCCTCGAGGCTCAGGTCGGGCAGCAGCCCGGGCAGCCGCTCGGCGAGCGTGGTCTTGCCGGAGCCCTTCGGGCCGCTCAGCAGCAGGTGATGACCACCGGCCGCCGCGACCTCGATCGCGAACCGCGCATCGGCCATGCCACGCACGTCACCGAGATCGACGTCGCCGAGCCGCTCCTCCCCGCGCCAGCTGAGCAGCGGCTGGCCGCTGAGCGGCGGCACCTCGGGTGCGTCAGGGATCTCCTCGGCGCCGGTCAGCAGCGCGACCACCTGCGGAAGCGAGCGCACCCCGAACACCGTCATGCCGGGCACCATCGCCGCCTCGTCGGCCTGCGGCTCGGGTACGACGACGCTGCGCATGCCCCGCTTCGCCGCCGCCATCACCATCGGCAGCACCCCGGGCACGGCCCGGATCCGGCCGTCCAGGGTCAGCTCACCGATCAGGACCACGCCGTCGAGGGCGTCCTTGGGAACCACGCCCGTGGCCGAGAGCACCCCCAGTGCCATCGCCAGGTCGAAGTGCGGGCCGCGCTTGGGCAGGTCGGCCGGTGAGAGCAGGATCGTGACCCGCTTGGTGACCGGCCAGTCGAGCTGGCAGTTCTGCACGGCAGCCCGACACCGGTCGCGGGCCTCCGAGATCGAGATGTCGGGCCGCCCGACGAGCGCGGTGGCGACCAGCCCGTGGGAGACGTCGACCTGCACGTCGATCACGTGTCCAGTCGCACCCTCGAGGGAGACGGTGTGCGCGGTGGCCCACGGCATCAGCCGACGCCCCGTACGTGGTCGACCGCCGGCGCGCCGTGGCCGTCCTGGAGCACGCCGACCAGGTCGATCCGGACCTCGTCGGCCCGGATGCCGTGGTCCTCGCGCCACCGGTCGGTCAGCTGCCGGAGCCGCTGGGCCTTGACCGGTCCGACCGCCTCCAGCGGAGAGCCGAACGCGTCGCTGGAGCGGGTCTTGACCTCGCAGACCACCAGAACCGGCCCGTCGCGCAGCACCAGGTCGATCTCGCCGAGCTCGCACCGCCAGTTGCGGTCGAGCAGGACCATGCCGTCGGCGACCAGGTGCCGGGCGGCCACGGCCTCGCCGTACCTGCCCAGCGCCCGACGCTGTCCGGCCGTGCTCATCGGAACCTCATGCCCCGATGCTGACCGCACCGGTCGCCGGGATCACGGTCCCCGGAGGCTCCTGTGGAGAACCCCTCGCGCCAGCGGCCTGGGGGCGGGAAACGCTCAGGTCTTCGGCGGCTCGAACTCGGTCGGGCTGAGCTCCTCGACGTTGACGTCCTTGAACGTGAGCACCTTGACGTTCTTGGCGAAGCGCGCCGGGCGGTACATGTCCCAGACCCAGGCGTCGGTCATGGTCACCTCGAAGAACACGTCGCCCGCCTCGGTGCGCGCCTTCACGTCCACCTGGTTGCACAGGTAGAACCGGCGGTCGGTCTCCACGACGTACTTGAAGATCCCCACCACGTCGCGGTACTCGCGGTAGAGCGTCAGCTCCATCTCGGTCTCGTACTTCTCGAGATCCTCGGCGCTCATGAGGTCACCTCCAGGTCGGCGAACAGGTCCAGCTGCCCCATCATCGAGGAGGACAGGCTGATCGTCTCCGGGACCTCCGGCAGCCCGGCAGCCCGGCGTACGTTGACGAAGCGGTAGCGGTGGATCGGGCACGGGCCGTGCTCGTCGAGCAGCTCCTGGTGCTCGGGCGTGCAGTAGCCCTTGTGCACCGCGAAGTCGTACGCCGGCCAGCGGTCGTGCTCGGCCATCATCATCCGGTCACGGGTCACCTTCGCGATCACCGACGCCGCCGAGATGCAGGCGGCGACCCGGTCCCCCTTCCACATGGCCAGGCCCGGCACCTCCAGCCCGTCGACGGGGAACCCGTCGGTGAGCACGTAGGACGGGCGCACCTCCAGCCGGGCCAGCGAACGGCGCAGCGCCTCGACGTTCGCCACGTGCATGCCCAACCGGTCGCACTCCCCCGGCTCGACCACGACGACGGACCACGCCAGCGCCCGCCGGAGCACGTGGCTGTAGCAGCGCTCACGGGACCTGGCGGTCAGCAGCTTGGAGTCGGCCAGCCCCGGCACCTGGCCGGCCTTTCCCTCGGGCAGGATCACGGCCGCGGCCACCAGCGGACCGGCGCAGGCGCCCCGCCCGGCCTCGTCCACCCCCGCGACGTGGGTCATGCCGGCGCGCCGGAGCGCCCGCTCGTAGCCGTACAGCCCGGCATCGCGCCGGACGGTCATGCCGCGCGGGAGCGTGCTCATGGTTCTTCGGGGTCCCTGCGGACGCGCGAGCGAAGCGAGTGGCCTCGTGGGGTGTTCATGGGGCTACTCGGGTGCCGGGACGGAGGCGAACGTGCTCGGACGGTGGATGAACTCGGCGCGACCGGCCGGCCAGACCAGCGCGAAGACCTTGCCGACCACGAGGTCGTCGGAGACGAACCCGCCTCCGGGCTGCCCCATGTGCTCGCGGGAGTCCGAGGAGTCGCTGCGGTTGTCACCCATCATCCACAGGTAGCCCTTGGGGACCGTCTTGTCGAACTTGGTCAGCGAGGGCGCGGTGTCCTTGGGCAGGTACGACTTCTCGCCCAGCGCCTGGCCGTTGACGGTGAGCCGGCCCTGGGAGTCGCAGCAGACGATGTGGTCGCCGCCGACACCGATCACGCGCTTCACGAGGTGACCCCCGGCCGGGTAGAGGCCGATCGTCTCCATCACCTTCTTGACCCCGGACTTGGGGCCCTGGGTGTCCTGGGAGCGCAGCCAGCCGCCCGGGTCCTTGAAGACGATGATGTCGCCGCGCTTCGGATCGCTGCCCCAGTAGGAGACCTTCTGCACCAGGATCCGGTCGTTCTTGACGAACTGCGGCTCCATCGAGGGCGACGGGATGTAGAACGCCTGGACGAAGAACGCCTTGATCACGATCGCGAGTCCGAGCGCGATCACCAGCAGCAGCAACGTCTCCTGCCACAGGGGGAGCTGCTTGCGTTCCTTGTGCCCCGCCTTGCGGCCCTCCCCGGGTGACTTCACGGAGGGAACAGTACGTCGACCCGCACCCGGGACCTCGTCGACCTCGCCGTCACCACCCGCCGGGGTGGTCACGCCTCGCGACGCTCCTTGATCTTGGCAGCCTTGCCGCGCAGGTTGCGCAGGTAGTACAGCTTCGCCCGGCGTACGTCGCCCCGCGTCACGATCTCGATCTGCTCGAAGATCGGGGAGTTGATCGGGAAGGTGCGCTCCACGCCGACGCCGAAGGAGACCTTGCGCACGGTGAAGGTGCGGCCCACGCCGGAGCCCTGCACGCGGATCACCACGCCCTGGAAGACCTGGACACGGGAGCGATTGCCCTCGACCACCTTGACGTGGACCTTGATGGTGTCGCCGGCCCGGAAGGCGGGGACGTCGTCGCGAAGAGTCGCGGCGTTGAGGGCGTCGATGACGTTCGACATGAGATGTCTCCTCGCGAGTGCCACAGGTCAGCCGCGGTTGGCGGATCGGATGTTCAGGTGTGCGGGCCAGTCGTGGGTGCCGGCGGCGTGAGGCTCCCCCTGTGGCAGGAACCCGACGCAGGCCCTCCGCTCGCACGGAGCCGCCCTTCGGCCGACTGGACCAAGGGCAAAGTCTGCCACAGCACCCGTGGGCCGAGGAAATCGTCAGCGGGGACGCGTCTTGGTCATCCGGACCACGCCCGGGCTGTGCTCGCCCCGGAGCCGGTAGCCCGCCTTCTTGTACAACCGCTGGTTGCGCAGGCTGCCAGCCCCGGTGAACAGCTCGAAGCCGGTCGCCTCCTCGGGAGCGGCGGCCTCGATCCGTTCCAGCAGCACCCGCCCGAGCCCCTCGCCCTGCAGGTCCGGGGCGACCATCAGCCGCCCGATGTCCCAGGTCCCCTCGTGGAACCGGCCGCGCACGGCCCCGACCAGTCGTCCCGCGCGATGGGCGACGAGCACCGTGCCGTCGGCGATCCACGCCCGCACGTCCGCGTAGGACTCGGTCAGGGCGTCGATCGGCACGTCGGGGTTGGCCTGCTGCTCCTGCACCCAGCACGCGCGCTGGAGGGTCAGCAGCTCTCCGGCGTCACCCGGCCGGACCGGGCGGATCTCCAGGTCACCGACGGACGATGGCGCGAGCAGGTCGGGGCGACGCTCCGCCGTACGACGACGGGACTGGTCGCGTCGCCAGGCCTCGATCCGGCGGTGGTCACCGGAGAGCAGGACCTCGGGGACGTCGTGCCCGCGCCAGCTCGGAGGCTTGGTGTAGACGGGGTACTCCAGCAGCCCGGCCGTGACGCCGGCGGCCGCGTGCGACTCCTCGGCGAGCGAGTCGGCGTTGCCCATGAAGCCGGGCAGCAGCCGTACCACGGCCTCGACGACCGCGAGCGCGGCCACCTCGCCACCGTTGAGCACGTAGTCGCCGAGGGACAGCTCGCGCACCTCCAGCCGGGTGCGTGCCTCGTCGAGCACCCGTTGGTCGATGCCTTCGTATCGTCCGCAGGCGAGCACCAGGTGCTCGCGCGTGGCGAGGTCGGCGGCGATGCCCTGGTGGAACGGCTCCCCCGCCGGGGTGGGGACGACGAGCGTCGCACCCGTGGTGGCCACGGCGTCGAGGGCCTCACCCCACGGCTCCGGCTTCATCACCATGCCGGCACCGCCGCCGTAGGGCGTGTCGTCGACGGTGCGGTGCCGGTCGTGGGTCCAGTCCCGGAGGTCGTGGACGCGCAGGTCGAGCAGCCCGTTCTCGCGCGCCCGGCCGGGCAGCGAGAGCTCGAGCGGTCGCAGGTAGTCGGGGAAGATCGTGACGACGTCGATCAGCATCCGGGAGCCCCCGAGGGAGCCGGACGCAGCGGGTGCGCTCCCGAGGCGCTCCTCACTCCGGATCACCGCTGAGCAGCCCCGGCCGGTCGGCGACGACCAGCCGACCACCGACGACGTCGACCGTCGGGACGAGCGCGGTCACGAACGGCACCAGCACCTCGCGGCCGTCCGCGTCGATCACGAGGAGCTCCTGTGCGGTGTGGTGCAGGACCTCCGTGACCACGCCGATCCGGTTGCCGTCGGTGTCCTCGGCGCTCAACCCGACCAGCTGGTGGTCGTAGAACTCCTCGGGGTCCTCGGGCACCTCGTCCGGTGGCAGGTCGACGTACAGCAGCGCGCCCCGGGTCTGCTCGGCGGCGCTCCGGTCGTCGACCCCCTCGAAGCGCACCAGCAGCCGGTCCTGGTGCCAGCGCGTGCCCGTGACCGTGAGCGTGGCGGGCAGCGCCGGGTGCCGACCACGCGGACGCAGCACCTCACCTGCGGCGAAGCGCCGGTCGGGCTCGTCGGTGCGCACCTCGACCGAGACCTCGCCACGTACGCCGTGCGCCTTGCCGATCCGGCCGACGCAGACCTCGATGTCGCTCAACTCTGCTGCTCCTGACAGGCGAATGGGCACCGTCCCGGAGGACGGTGCCCATTCGACCAGACGTGGGCGGTGAACCGCAGGCGGGTTCAGCGCCGGCGGTCGACGTCGACGAAGTCGATGTTCGGACCACCGCGGCCGGCGAGGGCCGAGATCACCGTGCGGAAGGCGGTCGCCGTGCGACCACCGCGGCCGATCACCTTGCCGAGGTCGTCGGGGTTGACCCGGACCTCGAGGATCGAGCCCCGCCGCAGCTCCTTGTCACGCACCGAGACGTCGTCGGGGTTGTCGACGATGCCGCGGACCAGGTGCTCGAGCGCGTCGGCCAGCACGCCGGTCAGCCCTCGGTCTTCTCGGTGTCGGCGCCCTTGTCGGCCTCGACCTCGGCGGCAGCCTCGGTCGTCGCGGCGGACTCGTCGGCCGGGGTCTCCTCGGCGGCGGCCGTCTCGGCCGCAGCCTCCTCGGCGGCCGGAGTCTCGGCGGTCGCCTCGGCAGCCGGGGCCTCCTCGACCGGCGGGGCCACCGGGGCCTCGTCGACGGGAGCGGCCTTGGCGGCGGACTTCTTCCGGGTCGTCGCCCCGGCCTTCGGCTCGGAGGCCGAGTCCTTGAGCGCCTCGTTGAAGATCTCGGTCTTGTCCCGCTTGGGCTCCGCCACCCGGAGGGTGCCCTCGGTGCCCGGCAGGCCCTTGAACTTCTGCCAGTCGCCGGTGATCTTGAGGATCGCCTCGACGGCCTCGGACGGCTGCGCGCCGACACCCAGCCAGTACTGCGCCCGGTCGGAGGTGACCTCGATGAACGAGGGCTCCTGCTTCGGGTGGTACTTGCCGATCTCCTCGATCACCTTGCCGTCACGCTTCTTGCGGCCGTCGACGACGACGACGCGGTAGTGCGGCTGACGGATCTTGCCCATGCGCTTGAGACGAATCTTGACGGCCACGTGTGTGGTGTCTCCTTGGAACTCGTGTGTGGGTGAGGGCCGCGACTGCCGGTGGGGCCGGCGCGTTGCCGCTCGAGGTGCCCGCGTCCACGGCTGAGAGGGACCGAAGGACTCAGGACTCGGCCGTGATTCTGCCACGTGTCGGCCACCCGACGAAAATCGGCGGGTTCTGCGCTTCCCTCGCGCCGACGGGGTGCGAGACCCAGACTGGGGCTCCGAGCCGTCACGAGGGAGATCGATGAGCGAGCAGCAGCCGCCCGGACCGCCGTTCCCGGGACCGCCCGCGGTCCAGTCCCACGGCCAGTACGGGCACCAGAACGGGCAGCAGTACGGGCAGCAGTACTCACCGCACCAGCGGCCCCCGAAGCAGCGGCCCCGGGCGCTGTGGTTCGCGGTGGGCGGCGTGCTGCTGGTGCTCGGCATCGTGATCGGGGTGGCGGTGATCGCCACCGCGGTCAAGGACGTCACCCGCACCGACGGCGTGGTCACCGGGGACGGCAAGGTGGCCACGATCGTGGCGCCCCCGAACGAGCGGCGGATGCTGTTCGTGGAGTCGGGTCACGTCGCGCCGAACTGCGACCTCGCCGACGGCTCGGGCACGCCGCTGCTCAAGCGCGCGATCTTCGGCGAGGCCACCGTGACCACGGACGGCACCGAGTGGAAGGCGTTCGCCCGGATCGACAGCTCCGGCGACGGCAACGTGCAGATCGTCTGCACCCCGGTCACCGGTGACGTGGCCCGGGTGCGCATGGGTGAGCCGCTCGACGTGAGGTCCGTCGGAGGCGCAGTGCTGGCCGGGATCGGCTCGCTGCTGCTGCTCGGCGGCTGTGGGTTCGTGGTCCTGCTGGTGACCACGATCCTGTGGGTGACCCGCAAGCCCCCGCCGACGACCCAGCCGACTGGGCCGCCGACGACCCAGCCGACGACACAGCCCTGAGGTCGGTCAGGCGACGACCCTGCCGCGCAGCACGATCCGCACGGGCTCGCGCAGGGCGGTGAGGTCCTCCAGCGGGTCACGGGGGACGACGACGAAGTCGGCCGGAGTGCCCTCGGCCAGGGTGCCGTCGAGGCCGAGCCAGGACCGCGCCCGCCAGGACGCGGCGCCGAGCGCGTCGGCCGGCTTGAAGCCGTAGGCCGCGAGCTCCAGGATCTCGTCGGCGATGCCGCCGTGCGGGAGCACCCCACCGGCGTCGGTGCCGGCGTAGATCGCGACGCCGGCCTCGTAGGCAGCCATGATCGTGTCGCGCCGACGGGCGTGCAGGTCGCGCATGTGGGCGGCGTACGCCGGGAACTTCTCCGCCGCAGCGGCCGCGTAGTCCGGGAAGTTGTCGAGCTGGACCACGGTCGGCACCAGCGCGACGCCCCGCTCGACCATGGCGTCGACCAGGTCGCTCGAGAGGCCGGTGCCGTGCTCGATGCAGTCGATGCCGGCTTCGATCAGCCCGGGCAGCACCGCCTCGCCGAAGCAGTGGGCGGTCACCTTCGCGCCGTGCTCGTGGGCGACCGCGATCGCCTCCGCGAACGCCTCCGGCGGGAACGACGGCGCGAGGTCGCCGCTGTCGCGCTCGATCCAGTCGCCGACGAGCTTGACCCAGCCGTCCCCGCGCTGCGCCTCCTGGGCGACGTAGGCCGAGAGCTCACCCGGCTCGACCTCGTGCGCGTAGTTGCGGATGTAGCGCCTGGTGCGGGCGATGTGGCGCCCCGCGCGGATCAGGCGGGGCAGGTCGTCGCGGTCGTGGATCCAGCTGGTGTCGACCGGCGACCCGCAGTCGCGCAGCAGCAGGGCGCCGGCGTCGCGGTCGGCGATCGCCTGCCGCTCGCACTCCTCGTCGCTGACCCCACCGTGCTGGTCGAGTCCCACGTGGCAGTGCGCGTCGACCAGCCCCGGGACGATCCAGCCCTCGGCGACCAGCTCCGCGTCGGGCTGCGGCTCGTAGGTGACCAGGCCGTCGACGACGTACAGGTCGCGCCGGTCGGTGTCGGGGAGCACCGGTCCGCTGAACCACAGGGCGTCTGCCATGCGCGGGACGTTACCTGTCCCCCCGATGCCCCGCTGACCCGGCGCAGATGGTCGTGCCTGGGCCGCTGACCCGGCGCAGATGGTCGCCATCTGCGACGGGTGGGCGGTCCGGCGAGCACCATCTGCGACGGGTCGGCTACTTCAGGTACTTGTCCAGTCCGGCGGGGAGCTGGAAGTCGGCCGGGTCGAGCTGGGGGGCGTCGCCGTCCTGGGCTATGCCGAACGGGTTCGCGGCCGGCTTCTCGTCGGCCTCCTGCGCCTGCTGCGCGCGCTTGGCCGGGTTGCCGGAGACGCGCTTGCCCTTGGCCTTCTTGGCCTGCGGGGCCTGGCGGGCCTTGGAGCGCTTGCCGATCCCCATGCCCGGCATCCCGGGGAGGCCCGGCATCCCGCCACCGCGGGCCATCGACTCCATCATCCGCCGCGCCTGGAAGAAGCGGTCGACGAGCTGGTTGACCTCGGCGACGGTGCGCCCGGAGCCCTTGGCGATGCGCGAGCGGCGGGAGCCGTCGATCAGCTTCGGGTTGGCCCGCTCACCCGGGGTCATCGACTGGATGACGGCCTGGATCCGGTCGATCTCACGCTCGTCGAAGTTCTCGATCTGGTCGCGGTACTGCCCCATCCCGGGAAGCATCCCCATGATCTTCGACATCGAGCCGAGCTTGCGCACCTGCTGCATCTGCTCGAGGAAGTCGTCGAGCGTGAACTCGCCGCCCTGGCCCATGAGCTTGCCGGCGGCCTTGGCCGCCTGCTCCTGGTCGAACGTCTTCTCGGCCTGCTCGATCAGGGTGAGCATGTCGCCCATGTCGAGGATCCGCGACGCCATCCGGTCGGGGTGGAAGAGGTCGAAGTCGGTGAGCTTCTCGCCGTTGGAGGCGAACATCACGGGTTTGCCGGTCATCGACGCGATCGAGAGCGCCGCACCGCCGCGGGCGTCACCGTCGAGCTTGGTGAGGACCACGCCGTCGTACCCGACTCCGTCGAGGAAGGCCTGCGCCGTGGCGACGGCGTCCTGGCCGATCATCGCGTCGACGACGAACAGCACCTCGTCGGGGTCGACCGCGTCGCGGATGTCGGCGGCCTGCCGCATCAGCTCCTCGTCGATGCCCAGCCGGCCGGCGGTGTCGACGATCACGACGTCGTGGAGGGTACGACGGGCCTCCTCCACACCCCCCTTCGCGACCGCCACCGGGTCGCCGACACCGTTGCCGGGCTCCGGCGCGTAGACACTCACCCCGGCCCGGTCACCGTTGACCTGCAGCTGGTTGACGGCGTTGGGGCGCTGCAGGTCGGCGGCGACCAGCAGCGGACTCCTCCCCTGGTCCTTGAGCCACAGTGCGAGCTTGGCCGCGAGCGTGGTCTTGCCGGCACCCTGGAGGCCGGCCAGCATGATCACGGTCGGCGGGGTCTTCGCGTAGCGCAGCCGACGGGTCTCCCCGCCCAGGATCGTGACCAGCTCCTCGTCGACGATCTTGACGATCTGCTGCGCCGGGTTGAGCGCGCCGCTGACCTCCTCGCCGCGGGCCCGTTCCTTCACGGCGCCGACGAACTCCTTGACGACCGGCAGCGCGACGTCGGCCTCCAGCAACGCGATCCGGATCTCGCGCGCGGTCGCGTCGATGTCGGCCTCGGAGAGCCGTCCCTTGCCGCGGAGGTTCTTGAAGGTGTCGGCGAGCCGGTCGGAGAGCGTGGCAAACACGGTGGCGTTCAGTCCTCAGGGGTCGATCACGTGGGAGACGGGCCGCTCAGGCCCGTTCCGCAAGGGTAACCGTGTCCAGCAGGGCCGCCCGCACGGCGTGCGCGACGTCGGCTGCGCGGGTCTCGCTGAGCGCACCGGCCCCGCTCTCCTGCACGTAGAAGACGTCGACCGCCTGCGGACCGAGCGTGGCTACGTGCGCGGACCGCACCGACACCCCGAGGTCGGCCAGGGCGCGGCACACGGTGTGGATCACCCCCGGCTTGTCCTCGGTGCGCACCTCGAGCACGGTGGCCCGCGTCGAGGCCTCGGGACGCACCGCGACCGAGGGCTCCAACCGTGCGGGGGTACGCCGGGCCAGGCGCGCGGTCGCGTCGACGCGACCCTCGACGATGTTCTGCAGCCGTTGCAGCAGCACCCGCTCGTCGAGGTCGGCCTCCCCCACCTGCCACTGCGAGACCGCGATGTCGTCCACCGTCCACGCCCGCGCCGCGCGCACCGAGATCCGCTGCAGGGCGATCATCGCGGCGGCGTCGGCCAGCAGGCCGACCCGGTCACCGGAGACGACCGTGACCTCGCTGCCGTCGTCGGTCTCCCGGACCTCGACCCAGATCTGACCGGGGTCGTCGAGCACCTTGCGAGGGATCTCCAGCTGCGGGTCCGGGGGGTCCGGCTCGTGCGGGGTGTCGGACAGCGCTGCGGCTGCCCTGCGGAACAGCTGCTGGATCAGCCCTGCGCGCCACGACGTCCACGCCTTGTCCGAGGTCGCTCGCGCGTCGGCCTCGGTGAGGGTCATCAGCAGCTCCAGCTCCTCGCGGTCCGGGACCCGCTCGGTCACCGTGCGCACCGTCGCCGGGTCGTCCGGGTCGCGCGTGGTCGCCGTCTCGGGGAGCAGCAGGTGCCAGCGCACCAGGTGCCCGATCAGCCCCACCTCTCGCTCGTCGAAGCCCATCCGCGTCGCCACCTCGCGCGCCAACGGCTGACCCGCCACGCAGTGCTCCGTGAGTCGCCCCTTGCCGATGTCGTGCAGAAGCGCCGCGGCCATCAGCACGTCGGGCCGGGCCACGCGGCGGATCAGCGCGGACGCCTCGATGCAGGTCTCGACCATGTGCCGGTCGACGGTGAACCGGTGCACCACCGACGCGTGCGGCAGCAGCCGGACCTGTTCCCACTCGGGGAGGATCGTCTCGACGGCACCGGTCTCGTCGAGCGTCTCCCACACCCCGAGCAGGGCCGGGCCGGCGGCCAGCAGCCGCACCATCAGGTCTCGCGCCTCGGCCGGCCAGGGCTCCGGCAGCGGCGGGCAGTCTCGCACCAGCCGGGCGGCGGTGGTCGGCGGCAGCACCAGGTCGCGCTCCGCGGCCTCCGCCGCCGCCCGCAGCAGCAGGCACGGGTCGTCGGCCGGGCGCACCCCGGCGTCCAGCACCACCTCGCCGTGCGAGACCGCGATCCCGGTCGCCACCGGCTCCAGCGCCGGGCGCCGGGCACCTCGCACGCTCGGCCGGGCCAGCACCGCCTGCGCCCGGCGCCAGGCCAGCCGGCTCAGGTGCGTGATCCGGCGCCCCAGGGCCCGCGTGTGCCGCTGGGCGGCGGTCGCGTCCTCCAGCCCGAGCACCTCGGCGATGTCCGCCCAGTACTCCGGCACCACCCGGTCGGTCGCCCGGCCTGCCACCCCGTGCAGCGCGTCGCGGACGTCCAGCAGGGCCCCACGCGAGCGCTCGAGGTCGACGTGCGGCACGTCGACCAGCCAGCTGGCGACCAGTGCCTTGAGCACGGTGGCGTCGCGCAGTCCACCGACGGACTCCTTGAGGTCCGGCACCGAGGAGTGGGCGAGCTCGCCCAGCAGGTCACCGCGCCCGCTGACCAGCTTGTCCAGCTCGGGCAGTCGCTCGCGCGCGTCGCGGCGCCACTGCGTGAGCAGCGTCGTACGCAGCCGGAGCGTGAGGTTCGGGTCTCCGGCCAGGTGCCGCGCGTCGAGCAGGCCCAGCGCGACACGCAGGTCGGCCGAGGCCCGTTCGGCCGCCTCCGTCAGCGAGCGCACCGAGTGGTCGATGTTCGCGCCGGAGTCCCACAGCGGGTACCAGACCGCGGCTGCCCAGTCGCCCGGCTCCACGTCCGGGTCGTGCACGAGCACGATGTCGAGGTCGCTGTACGGCGCGAGCTCCTCGCGTCCGTAGCCGCCGACCGCGACCAGGGCGACCCCGACCTCGGGGCAGCCGGAGACGGCGAACGCCTCGGCGCACAGCTCGTCGGCCCTCCGGGTGCGGGCGGCGCGCTCGGTTGCGGTCACGTGCTCGCCTCCTCCAGGTCGGGACGGGTGCCCATCGTGCGGGGCCCCGGTTACCGGCGTGTTACGTGCCGCCCGGACCCGTCATCCGGCCTTCGGACCCGGAGGGGTGACGCGTGCCCGGGACCGAGTGTCTAGCCTTGCCGGGATGACCACGATCGCCAACAGGTACCGGCTCGTCCGCGAAGTCGGGCGGGGCGGCACGAGCGCGGTGTGGCTGGCCGAGGACACGGTGCTCGGGCGTGAGGTCGCGCTCAAGCGGATCGGGACGCTGCCGGGGAGGTCGGAGGCCGACATCGACCGGGTCCGGCGTGAGGCCCACGTCTCGGCGAGGCTCAACCATGAGCACGTGGTCGTCGTGTTCGACCTGGTGCAGGAGGGCGACCAGCACTGGCTGGTGATGGAGTACGTCGAGTCGGAGAACCTCGCCGAGCGGGTGACCCGCCTGGGAGCGCTGCCTCCGGACGACGCGGCGCAGCTCATCCGGCAGGCCGCGATCGCCCTCGCGGCGGCGCACGCGGCCGGCATCGTCCACCGCGACGTGAAGCCGAGCAACCTGCTGGTGACGCCGGCAGGGACGGTCAAGCTGAGCGACTTCGGCATCGCCCGTCTCGAGTCCGACAACGTCCTGACCCAGACGGGTCTGGTCGTCGGTTCCCCAGCCTTCCTCGCGCCCGAAGTGGCCGGAGGGTCCCCCGCCACGGCCGCCAGCGACATGTGGTCGCTGGGCGCCACCGTCTTCCACGCCGTCGAGGGACACCCGCCGATCTCGAGCGACGGCAACGTGATGGGCCTGATGTACCGGATCGTGCACGAGGAACCGCCCCGTCCCGAGCACGCCGGGTGGCTGAGCCCGCTGGTCGAGCACCTGATGGTCCGGGACCCGGGTGCCCGGTGGGACGCGACCAGGGTGGAGCAGTTCCTCGACGCGGGGCCCGACCAGGCCAGCGCGACCCGCACCCTGCCGGCCGTGGCAGCGGTGGCCGCTCCGGTGTCCGACGAGCCGGCGTCCGACGAGCCGGTGTCCGACGAACCGGTGTCCGACGAACCGGTCCCCGCCGCGCCAGTGCCCCCCACCGACGAGGTCCCGGCCGACCCGACACCCGCACCTGCTGCGTCCGAGGGCCGGGACTCCCGCCGCACCTGGCTGATCGTCGCTGCCGCAGTGCTGGCGATCGCCCTGGTCGCGGTCGCAGCGCTGCTGCTCACCCGCGGGGACGGCACGTCCGGGTCACCGACCGCTGACCCGACCCGCAGCGGCAGCCCCTCGGAGACCCCGAGCAAGACCGCGTCGGAGTCCCCCAGCGCTTCTCCCAGCGAGTCCGCGAGCGAGTCCGCTTCGGCGTCCCCGAGCGAGGCGTCGTCGCCCGCCGGCTCCGCCGAGGCGATGACCGGCTTCGTGCGCGACTACCTGGTCACGGCGCCGAAGGATCCCCGCACGACGTTCGGCGAGCTGACCGAGAAGTTCCAGCAGGAGAGCGGCGGCTACGACAACTACAAGGGCTTCTGGGACACCGTGGAGAGCACCAGGCCGGACAACATGGACGCCGACGAGAACGCGATGACCGTCAGCTACGACATCGCCTACACGATGAAGGACGGTAGCCGCCGCCAGGGTTCCTCCACGCTCGACCTGGTGAAGAAGGGCGACAGCTACCTGATCGACGAGGAGCACCCGCGAGGCTGACTCGGTGCGCGCCGGGGGCCGCACCCCCAAGGGGGACCCGGTCCGTGACTGCTGCCCCTAGCCTTGCGGCGTGACCACCATCGCCGACCGCTACCGCCTCGAGCGGGAGATCGGGCGTGGCGGCATGGGTGAGGTGTGGCTCGCCGAGGACATCGTGCTGCAGCGCCGGGTGGCCGCCAAGCGCATCGGCGCGCTGCCGGGCACCTCCGACGCGGACCTCGACCGGGTGCGCCGCGAGGCGCAGGTCTCGGCGATGCTCAACCACGAGCACGTGGTCGTGGTCTTCGACCTCGTGGAGGACTCGGGTCAGCACTGGCTGGTGATGGAGTACGTCGAGTCGGAGAACCTCGCGGAGCTGGTGCGCCGCCAGGGACCGCTCTCCCCGGATGCGGCGGCACCGCTGATCGCCCAGGCCGCCGCCGCGCTGGCCGCGGCCCACGAGGCCGGGATCGTGCACCGTGACGTCAAGCCGAGCAACATCCTGGTCACGCCCGAGGGCCAGGTGAAGCTGAGCGACTTCGGCATCGCCCGGCTCGAGGCCGACCAGGCACTCACCCAGACCGGGCTGCTGGTCGGCTCCCCGGGGTTCCTGGCGCCCGAGGTGGCCGGCGGCACCCCCGCGTCCGCGGCGAGTGACATGTGGGGGCTGGGCGCCACGATCTTCCATGCGGTCGAGGGTCGCTCGCCGTACGAGACCGTCGACGGCAACGTGATCGGCACCCTCTACCGGATCGTCAACGAGCCGGTGCCGCAGCCCGAGCGCGCCGGCTGGCTCGCCCCGCTGATCGGTCAGCTGATGCTGCACGAGCCCGGTGAGCGGTGGGACGCGACCCGTGCCACGGCGTTCCTGTCCGGTGGGCCCGGGGGCGGCCACGCCACCCAGACGATGGCAGCCGCCGCCCAACCGTCCGAGCCCGAGCCGTCCCAGCCTCAGCCGCTCGCCGCCGGGTCCGAGCCGACGAGCGTGCTCCGGACGGAACCCACGGGAGCGACCGCCCAGGTGCCGGACCCGGTGCCTTCTCCGGCACCCTCTCCGGCACCTTCTGCGGCACCTTCTGCGGCACCGGTCCAGGACGCGGAGCCGACAGCCCCGCCGCGGCGACGACGCCGGTTGGTGCCGATCGAGGCGCTGATCGCGATCGGCCTGGTCGTCGTGATCGCGCTGCTGCTGCTCGGGGCGCTGGTGCGGGGCATGAGCGGCGGCAACAACTCCCCCGCCACCGACCCCGCCACCGACCCCGCCACCGACCCGGGCACCGCTCCGGGTGGCAGCTCGTCGGCGACCACGTCCCCGGCCTCGTCGAAGGCCACGGACGCGGGGATCGCGTCATTCATCAAGAGCTACCTGGCGACGGCACCGAAGGACCCGGAGACCACGTTCGCGCAGCTGACCCCGGCCTTTCAGGACCGGAGCGGCGGCATCCAGGGGTACCGCGGCTTCTGGGACACGATCGAGTCCGCGACCCCCAGCAACATCCGGCCCGACTCCGCGGGCATGTCGGTCAGCTACGACGTCGCCTACGTCCGCGCCGACGGCCAGAAGCGCACCGGATCGGTGTCGCTGGAGCTGGTGTTCAAGGACGGGAAGTACCTGGTCTCCGGCGAGTCCTGATCCGGGCCGGTGTGGGGGCTGGCGGGCGTGCGGTTTCTCGACAAGTGTCCCGAAACTGCACCGGATCGGCGAGATCCTGTGCAGTTCCGGGACACTTGTTGAGAAACGACGCGCTGGGAACCGACGCCCTGGCTAGATCGCGGCCTCGTCCCGGTCCCCGGTGCGGACCCGCACGACGCTCTCGACCGGGGAGACCCAGACCTTGCCGTCACCGATCCGGCCGGTCTGCGCCGCCTTGACGATGATCCCCGCGACGTCCTCGACGTCGCCGTCGTCGACCACGATCTCGATCCGGATCTTCGGCACCAGGGCGATGTCGTACTCCGCACCGCGGTAGACCTCGGTGTGGCCCTTCTGCCGGCCGTAGCCGCTGACCTCCGAGACGGTCATCCCGGTGACGCCGAACGTCTCCAGGGCCTCCCGGACCTCATCCCACTTGTGCGGCTTGATCACCGCGGTGACGAGCTTCATGCGTTCACTCCCCTTGCTTCCGCGCCGGCCTGGGCGAGTGCGCTGGGCTTGCCCGAGAGCGCACCCGAGCCCGTGCCGGCCGAGTGGATGTCGTAGCCGGTCTCGGCGTGGGCGAACAGGTCGATGCCCTCGACCTCGTCCTCCTCCGGGATCCGGAAGCCGATGGTCAGGTCGAGCACCTTGCCGATCAGGAACGCGAGCACGAACGAGTAACCTCCCACGGCCCCCACTGCCAGGGCCTGCTTGCCCAGCAGGCTGATGTCCCCACCGTAGAAGAGACCCTCCCCCTGCGCGAGGAAGCCCAGCGAGACCGCACCGAAGGCACCGCCGACGAGGTGGACGCCGACGACGTCGAGCGAGTCGTCGAAGCCGAGCTTCCACTTCAGGCCCACCGCCAGCGAGCACAACGCGCCGGCGACCAGGCCGACCACGATCGAGCCGACCGGCGTCACGAACGCACAGGCCGGCGTGATCGCGACCAGGCCGGCGACGGCGCCGGACGCGGCGCCCAGGGTGGTGTAGTGACCGTCGCGCAGACGCTCCACCGCCAGCCAACCGAGCATCGCGGTCGCGGTGGCCACCATGGTGGTGAAGAACGCCTGGCCGGCGAGGGCGTTGGCGCCCAGCGCGGAACCGGCGTTGAAGCCGAACCAGCCGAACCACAGCAGACCCGCGCCCAGCATCACCAGGGTCAGGTTGTGCGGCCGCATCGGGTCCTTCTTCCAGCCGACCCTCTTGCCGAGCACGAGGGCCAGGGCGAGACCGGCGGCACCCGCGTTGACGTGCACCGCCGTACCGCCGGCGAAGTCGAGGACACCCTTGGCGGCGAGCCAGCCCGCACCGTTGCCGTCCTTGTCGCCGAAGTCGAAGACCCAGTGCGCGACCGGGAAGTAGACGACGGTGACCCAGAGGGCGACGAAGATCATCCAGGTGCCGAACTTGGCGCGATCGGCGATCGCCCCGCTGATCAGCGCCGGCGTGATCACCGCGAACATCAGCTGGAACCCGGCGAAGACCAGCAGCGGGATGCCGTACGGGCCGCCGTTGATCGTCACCTCGGTGGTGGTGAGGTGCTTCATGCCGGCCCAGCCGAAGCCGCCCCACAGGCCGCTCTTCTCGGTGCCGAAGGCGACCGAGAAGCCGTAGAGCACCCACAGCAACGAGACGATGCCGATCGTCACGAAGTTCATCATGAGCATGTTGAGCACGCTCTTCGAACGGACCATGCCGCCGTAGAAGAACGCCAAGCCGGGCGTCATCAGCAGCACGAGCGCCGACGACGCGAGAACCCAGGCGGTGTCGCCGGTGTTCATGGGACCTCCCATAGATCAGACCCAGTGGTCAGGGTGCGGCGGGGTTCCGACGACGGCACTGTCGTGGGGCCGAGCCCCGCCTCGTTGCCCAGAACTGTGGTGGAACGGTGTTTCCGTACCCACCCCCGGATGTTTCGGTCCCGTCACGTCTGGGCGGATTCGTGTTACGGGTGCGTGAACGGTGGAGATCACCCAAAACCCGGCGAACTGCCCGGTTTGCCCCATACCCTCGGGAGGTGACGATGACCAGACCAGCCGGTGCACCGCTGGGCGTAGCGCCCGGCGTAGCGCCCGATGCGGCGCCCGTGCGCCGCAAGCGAGGCCGCCCGCGCGACCCCGAGGCCGACGGCCGCATCCTCGATGCCGCCGCCGCCCTGATCCTCGCCCACGGGTACGACAACATGACCGTCGACGACGTCGCCGCACGGGCCCACGTGGGCAAGGCGACCGTCTACCGACGCTGGGCCAAGAAGGAAGACCTTGCCGTCGCGGCCATGGGTCAGCTCTACGACGCCGAGATGCCGACGCCGGACACCGGCAGCATCGAGGGCGACCTCCGGGTGGCCTTCGCCCAGGTGCTCGCGTTCGCCAACTCCGAGCAGGGATCGGCCTACATCCGCACCTGCATCGCCGAGTCGGTGCGCGACCCGCGGATCGCGGCGCTCTACCGGGCCGCGAACAACCAGGCCGAGGCCGCCGCCCGGCAGATGTTCCAGCGGGGGATGGCGCGCGGCGAGGTACGTCGCGACGCGAACGTCTCCGCAGCCGTCCAGTTCATCGCGGGCATCCTGGCCGTGCGCACGATCTCCGAGATGTCACTCCCGGAGCCCAGCGAGCTCGACAGCCTGGTCGCCCTCGTGCTCCGCGGCTGCGCGCGCTGAGGGCTCTCAGCCCTCGTCGAGCAACGCGTCGACGAACCCGGACGGGTCGAACGGCGCGAGGTCGTCGGCCCCCTCGCCGAGCCCCACCAGCTTGACCGGCACGCCCAGCTCGCGCTGGACTGCGACCACGATCCCGCCTTTGGCCGACCCGTCGAGCTTGGTCAGCACGATGCCGGTCACGTCCACCACCTCGGAGAACACGCGCGCCTGGGTCAGCCCGTTCTGACCGGTCGTGGCGTCGAGCACCAGCAGCACCTCGGTCACCGGGGCCAGCTTCTCGACCACCCGCTTGACCTTGCCCAGCTCGTCCATCAGGCCGGCCTTGTTCTGGAGCCGGCCCGCGGTGTCGACGATCACCACGTCGGCGCCCTCCGCCGCGCCCCGCTTGACCGCCTCGAACGCCACGCTCGCCGGGTCGCCGCCCTCGGGACCGCTGACCACCTCGACGCCGACCCGCTCGCCCCAGGTGGTCAGCTGCTCCGCGGCCGCGGCGCGGAACGTGTCGGCCGCACCGAGCAGGACGGTCTTGTCCTCGGCCACCAGGATCCGGGCCAGCTTGCCGACGGTGGTCGTCTTTCCGGTCCCGTTGACCCCGACCATCAGCACCACGCCGGGCCCGCCGTCGGCACCGGAGACGCCGAGCCGCCGGTCGAGGGCCGGGTCGACCAGGTTGAGCAGCTCCTCGTGGAGGACGCTGCGGACCATCGCCCCGTCGCCGCCCTCGATCCGGAGCCGGGTGCGCAGCCGCTCGACGAGCTCCTGGGTGGGCTTCACGCCGACGTCGGCGGTGATCAGGGTGTCCTCGATGTCCTCCCAGGTGTCGTCGTCCAGCCGGTCGCGGGAGAGCAGCGCGAGCAGGCCACGGCCCAGGCCGCTCTGGGAGCGCGAGAGCCGCTGGCGGAGCCGGACCAGCCGGCTGGACGCGGACTCCGGGCGCTCGAGGGTCGTGGTGCCGGCGTCCGGCTCACCGGCGGCCTCCGGCGGGATGCCGTCGACAGTGCCGCGGTCGGTCGTGTCGGGGTCGGAGACGCCCACCTCCGCCCGGCGCGTGATCACCGGGCCGTCGGACGGCGGCACCGGCGGCAGCGGACGTCGTCGTACCAGCGCGACGAGGCCGACGGCGCCGGCGAGGACGATCGCGACGACGGCGATCAGGACGATCAGGGTGAGGGTGGCCACCGGTTCATCCAACCACCCGCGGGACGGTCAGGACGCACGGGTCGGGACGGGGTCAGCGCCGCTGCGCGGCACGGACCTCGTCGCCGTCGAGCCTGGGGATCGCATCGACCGCGGACCTCATCGCGTCACCCAGCACGGGCACGACCGGCATCTCCTCGCCGCGGTGCGGGTAGGCGACGTAGAGCACCACCAGGCCGGCGACGACGAGGATCAGGAACAGGGCCAGCAGCATCCACAGCATGGGAAGGAACTCCGGGTCGTCGTCGAGGGTCGGTGCGGGTTGAACGATCCAATGATACCCAGTCCGGAGGCCCTCCCGAACCACCCGAGCGAGGGTGGACCCGGGCGCTCAGCCAGGGAGCCGGCGGCCGGCGAGCCGCACTGCGAGCTCGGCGGCACTCCCCCGCAGCGGCTCGCCGGTGCCGTGCGACCAGTCGAGGTCGGTCGCCTCCATCCGGTCGGGCAGGGCGACGCCGAAGTGCTGGTGACCACCGGCGACCAGGCTGTCGAGGAGGGTGCGCATCGTCTCCTCGGAGAACGGGCGGTCCAGGCCGAGCGGCACGGTCGCGTCCAGCCCGTGCACCGTGACGTGGGTGAGCGCGCCGAGCTGGCCGCCTCCGGGAGGCGTCCAGGCCTGCATCGCGGGCTCACGCAGCTGGGCGACGAGGGTCTGCGTCGGGAGGCCGCCGTCGCGCGCGGCGATGGTGTCGGAGAGCACCGTGAAGTCGCCGCCGGCCCGCTCGAGCTCGGCGAGGTATGCCGGCCCGTCGTACCTGACCGGCATCGTGGTGTGCGCCACCACCTCACGGATCCGCCAGCCGGCGCAGAGCGAGGGGGTCTCCCAGGCCTTCTCGTCGAGCGGCGCGAGGGCGTCGGCGAGCGCGTCGAACGCGGCCGCGACCTGGTCGGGAAGGTCGGTCATGGTCACTCCTTGTCGGCGACGAGGGTCGCGAGGTGGTCGTCGAAGCGGTCCAGGGACGACAGGAAGCCGGCCCGGGCGTCGGGGGTGTCGACCTCGCGGGGCACATCGGTCTGGTGGATCCGGACCGACGTGCTCCCGTCCCCGAGGTCCTCGAACGTGATCTCGGTGTGCATGCCGGAGCCGACCTCGGTCCAGGACAACCGGTGCGGTGGCGCGACCACGTCGTACACCGCGCGCATCGTGTAGCTGCCGCCGTCCGCGTCGTCGTCGACCATCACGGTCGTGAACGCTCCGCCCGGCCGGGGGTCCGCCTCGATCGTGTCCAGCGGGGCGCTGGTGCCCTTCGGCCCCCAGAACGCGGTCAGGTGCTCGGGCGAGGTCAGGCAGTGGAACACCAGCTCTGCGGGCGCGGCCACGGTGCGGGTGAAGACCAGCTCGCGGCTCACTGCTCCGCCAGGGTGCGGAGGTGCGCGTCGAGCTGGTCGAACCGCTCGCTCCAGGCCCGGGTGTTGGCCTCGATCCAGCCAACGGCCGCGTCGAGGGCGGTCGTCTCCAGCCGGCAGGGCCGGGTCTGCCCGGCACGGGACCGCGAGACCAGACCGGCCCGCTCGAGCACGGCGATGTGCTGCGAGACGGCCTGCACGGTCATCGCGAACGGCTCGGCGAGCTCGGTGACGGTCGCGTCACCTCCGCTGAGCCGGACCACGATGCCCCGACGGGTGGGGTCGGCCAGCGCGGCGAACATCGCGTCGAGGTCGTCGACCTCGGGTGCCAGGGTGCTGGTCATGACGATATTCAAGCATCTACTTGAACAAGCGTCAACTTGAACACTCAGGCGCGGAGCAGCGGCGCCAGGGCCACCCGGACCTCGTCCGGCAGCGGCGTGACCGGCCGCGCAGGGTCGGTGTTGTCGACGTACACGTGCACGAAGCGTCCCTCGGCGGCCGCAGCGTCGCCTTCGCCCTGGAACAGCCCGATCCGGTAGGTGACCGACGACCTGCCGACCCTGTCGACCACCAGGCCGAGGTCGATCGGCTCCGGGTAGCCGATCTCGCGGAAGTAGCGGCAGGACACCTCCGCGACCACACCGATCGAGGGCAGCGTGCGGATGTCGTGGCCCAACGCCTCCGCGAGGTGCCCGTTGACCGCGGTGTCGATCAGCTCGAAGTAGACGGCGTTGTTGAGGTGGCCGTAGACGTCGTCGTCGGCCCAACGGGTGGTCGCCTGGCGCCAGACGACGTAGTCGGAGCGGGTAGGCCGCTCCGGCACTACGCCGACTCCTGCTCGCGGAGCCGCTGGCTGATCACCGCGGAGACACCGTCACCGCGCATGGTGACGCCGTACAGCGCGTCGCCGACCTCCATGGTCCGCTTCTGGTGGGTGATCACGAGCAGCTGGGAGTTCTCGCGCAGCTCCTCGTAGATCTCCAGCAGCCGGCCCAGGTTCGTGTCGTCGAGCGCGGCCTCGACCTCGTCGAGGATGTAGAACGGCGACGGCCGGGCCTTGAACAGTGCGACCAGGAACGCGACTGCCACCAGCGACCGCTCGCCGCCGGAGAGCAGCGAGAGCCGCTTGACCTTCTTGCCCGGCGGTCGCGCCTCCACCTCGACGCCGGTGGCCAGCATGTCGTCGGGAGCGGTGAGCACGAGCCGACCCTCGCCGCCCGGGAACAGTCGCGCGAAGGTCGAGTCGAAGGCCCTGCTGACGTCGGCGTAGGCCTCGGTGAACACCTGCTCCACCCGCTCGTCGACCTCCCGGACGATGTCCATCAGGTCGCGCCGGGTCCGCTTCAGGTCCTCGAGCTGCTCGGTGAGGAACTTGTGCCGCTCCTCCAGCGCCGAGAACTCCTCGAGCGCGAGCGGGTTGATCCGGCCGAGCTGGGCCAGCGCCCGCTCCGCGGTCCGCAAGCGCCTGGTCTGCTCCTCGCGGTCGTACGGGTACGGCGCGCTCTCGTCGCCGTCGGCGACGTCGGGGTCACCCTCGGCGACGAGCCGCGGGACCATCTGGTCCGGACCGTAGTCGGTGACCAGCGCGGCGGCGTCGAGCCCCAGCTCCTCGAGGGAGCGCTCCTCGATCTGCTCGATGCGCATCCGTTGCTGGGTGCGGGCCATCTCGTCACGGTGGGCGGAGTTGACGAGCTGGTCGAGGTCGCGAGCCAGTGCGCGCAGCCGGTCGCGCACGGCCATCAGCTCCTGCTCGCGACCGGCGCGGCCGTCCTCGATCCGGGTGCGCTCGACGGTCGCGGCGGTCACCGACTCCTCGAGCCGGGTCAGCACGACCGTGGCACCGGCGACGACGGCGCGACCTGCGCGACCCTCGCGGAGCACCCGCTCGCGCCGGGCGATCGCCCGGGCACGCGCCTCGCGCTCGGCCACGGCGGTGCGGCGCAGGCTCTCGGCGCGGCCGTGGAGCGCGCGGGCGCGCTCCTCGGCGGTGCGCAGCGCCAAGCGGGCGTCCATCTCGGTCTGCCGGGCGGTGCGGGCCTCGTCGGCCAGCCGTTCGCGCGCCGAGGTGTCAGGGTCCTCCTCGGGCGAGTCCTCGGCCGCGGCGAGCCGCTGCTCGAGCTCGCTCAGTCCGGTGCGGGCCTGCTCGCGGGCAGCCTCGGCGGCCGCGATCTGGGTGGCCAGGCGTTCGGCGTCACCGCGCGCGGAGCGGGCGACGGAGCCGTACTGGGCGAGCTCCTCGGCGACCGCGGCCAGGGCCGCGTCGGACTCGTGGAGCCGGGCCAGGGCGACATCGACGCGGTTGGCCGCGTCGAGCCGTTGCTGCTCGACGGTCTGGGCCTCGAACGTGAGCCGCTCGACCGCGTGGGTGGCCCGGGCGAGCTGCTCGGTGGCCTCGTCGACGGCGGCCTGCACCTCGATCAGGCTGGGTGCGCTCGAGGAGCCACCGGCGGCGAAGTGGGCGCCGAGCACGTCCCCGTCACGGGTGACCGCGGTGACATCGGGCAGCTCGTCGACCAGCTCCTTGGCCGCGACCAGCCCCTCGACCACCGCGGTCTTGAACAGCAACCGGGACAGGGAGGGGCGCAGGTCCTCGGGGCACTCGACGACGTCCATCGCGTAGACGGCGCCCTCGGGGAGTCCCGGCCACGCCGCGTCGTCGACGCCGGCCCCGCCCATCAGGATGCCGGCCCGGCCGAGGTCGTCGGTCTTGAGGTGGTCGATGGCGCCGATCGCCGCATCGACGTCACGGACCGCGACCGCGTCGGCGGCTCCGCCGAGGGCGGCGGCAACCGCAGCCTCGTAACCGGTCCGCACCGAGAGCAGGGCGGCGACGGAGCCGAGCATGCCCGAGACCGTGTTCGTGGCCGCGAGCAGGGCACCGGCCCCGTCCTTGCGGTTGAGACCCATCTCGAGGGCCTCCTTGCGGGCCGCCAGCGACGAGCGCTCGCGTTCGGCGGTGGTGGCCTCCTCGCGGATCCCGGCCAGCCGGTCCTCGAGGTCGGCGAGCAGGGCGCTGGCGTCCTCGTGCTCGGCGTCGAGCCCCTCCTCGCCCTGGTCGAGGCCCGCGACCCGGCTCTCGAGAGAGGTGAAGTCGCGTTGGGCCTCGGCGGCGCGGGCGAGGGCCGCCTCGCGGGCGGTGGCCAGCCGGCCGACCTCCTCCTCGGCGGCGGCCGAGCGGCTGCGGAGCCCGTTGACCTGGCCGTGCAGCCGGGCCAGGCCCTCGCGACGGTCGGCGGCGGCGCGCTGCAGGCCCGCGACGTGGCGCTCCTCGTCACCGAAGGCCTGCTCGGCCAGCTGGCGGGCCTCGACCGAACGTTCGAGCCGGGTGCGGTTGCCCTCGACCTCGGCCAGGATCTCCGCCTCGTGGGCGGCCACCCGCTCGGCCTCGGCCTCGAGCTCGTCGGGCTCGCGCCCACCGGTGGCCTCCGCGTCGGCCGACTGGTCGGTGGCGTTGCGCACGCGCTCCAGGGCGAGGCCCTGGGTGCCGCGGATCCGCTCGCGCAGCCCGGACAGCCCGAACCAGGTCTCCTGCGCCTGCGCCAGCGCCGGGAGGTCCTCGCGCAGCGCGGCCTCGAGCGCGGTCTCGCGCTCGCGTGCGGTGCCGATCTCCTGCTCCACCTCCTCCTTGCGCTCCAGCAGGATCGACTCGTCGGCGATCTCCTGCTCGAGAGCGGAACGGGCGGTGGCGAGGTCGTCGGCGAGAAGCCTGGCGCGCGCGTCACGCGCGTCGGCCTGGACGACGGCGGCACGGCGAGCCACCTCGGCCTGACGGCCGAGCGGCTTGAGCTGACGCCGGATCTCGCTGAGCAGGTCGGCCAGCCTGGTCAGGTTGCCGTCCGTCGACTCCAGCTTGCGGAGCGCCTTCTCCTTGCGCTTGCGGTGCTTGAGGACACCGGCGGCCTCCTCGATGAAGCCGCGCCGGTCCTCCGGGGTCGCGTGCAGGATCGTGTCGAGCTGGCCCTGCCCGACGATCACGTGCATCTCGCGGCCGATGCCGGAGTCACTGAGCAGCTCCTGGACGTCGAGCAGCCGGCACGGGTTGCCGTTGATGGCGTACTCCGAGCCGCCGTTGCGGAACATGGTGCGGCCGATCGTCACCTCGGCGTACTCGATCGGCAGGGCGCCGTCGGCGTTGTCGATGGTGAGCACCACCTCGGCGCGTCCCAGCGGTGGTCGGCCGGAAGTGCCGGCGAAGATCACGTCCTCCATCTTGCCGCCGCGCAACGACTTCGCCCCCTGCTCGCCCATCACCCAGGCGAGCGCGTCGACGACGTTGGACTTGCCGGAGCCGTTGGGGCCCACGATGCAGGTGATCCCAGGCTCGAGCTGAAGGGTGGTGGCGGACGCGAAGGACTTGAAGCCCTTCATGGTCAGGCTCTTGAGGTACAAGCCTGGGCTCCTTCGTCTGGGCTCCCCCGAGCGGTGGTCGTGCGGTCGGCAAGCACGCTGACCGCACCGGGTCACCGGTCCGAGGGGAAGCTCAGCGCGGCTCACCCTACCTGCGCGCCACCGTCGATCCGGGGAGGTGGTCGTCGCGTCGCCCGCGAGCGTCCCTCAGGCGGTCGCGGTCTGCCGGACGACGCTGCGACGCCGGATCAGCAGCGCCATGAGCAGTGCGGCACCGACCGCACCCGCCGTACCCGACGGACCGGTCCACCCGCCGCCCGCGGACGGGTTCGTGCTCGTGTCGTACGACGTCCCAGGCAGGTCCACCCGGTAGACGTCGAGGCCGCGGACCAGGTCGACGGAGTAGGCCAGGTTGGTCTTCCTGGCCGTCATCGCCCCGGCCTTGTTGTAGACGGGCAGCCAGTAGCTGTCCCAGACCTCGGAGGCGCCGTAGGTCGCGTGGCCGTAGGGCTTGAGGTCACGCGGGTTGCGGGTGTCGACGAACTGGGTGCCGCCCCCGTAGAAGGCAACCGCCGCGATGCCGCTCGGGTGGTAGTCGAACCAGTGGCTCGAGCAGAACGCGCCCTGCGGCGACGGGAAGCTGCCCAGGTCGGAGAGCTCCACCTTGTCCAGCGGAACGATCGCGCTACTGGTGCCGTCGAGGCGCTTGACCCACCAGGTCTGGAACGATCCGGCCTTGCTGCAGTCGGTCTGCTCGTAGTCCTCCTCGGTCACGAACAGCACGTTGCCGTGGGCCACCGACGGGCTGGCGCCGGGCACGAACGCCTTCGCGTTGGGCCGCTGGGAGTTGTGCAGGATGAAGTCGTTCCAGCCCGGGTAGCGGGGGTCCTCACCACGACCGGCCGCCCCGGTGGTGGTGACCAGCTTCGGTGCGCGCGGGTTGCGCACGTCCCACATGGAGGCTCCGTCGAAGCCGGTGTGGGTGCCGAAGCCGGCGTCGTCGAAGTTCCACTTGTGGCCCGACGTCGGGGACACGAAGCCCTGGACGCCCGCGGTGGCCGCATCGCCGTCGATCTCCCTGGGCTGGTCGAGGTTGCGCAGGTCGAAGATGGAGAACCTGCCGCGCGACCCCGCTGAGTAGGCGTAGGTGCAGTTCACCGCGCGGGCACAGGCGACCGTGTGCGTGCTGGTCGAGCCGGGCGCGCGCCCGGTGATGTGCGGGTCGGTCGGGTCGGTCACGTCGACCACGACCAGCTCGCCGCCGCCGACGTTGGCGTGCTGGATGTCCCCCGGCGACGCCTGGTAGCTGTCGACGCCGATCATCACGAATCGGCGGATGCTTCCGTCTGCGAGGGTGCGCTGGCCGCAGTTCATGGCCTCGTTCTCGAAGTGCGCGCTCGGCATCGTGCCCTTGAGGACCGGTCGCGTCGGCGTGCTGACGTCGTACACCTTGATCGAGTCGAGGCTGGACTGCACGAACAGCGGCGCGGTCCGCTGGAAGCAGCCGGAGATGCCCGCGGAGCCCGGGTTGGAGGAGACCAGCGAGACGTTGTCGCTCGCGATCAGGGGCGTGCTGCTGTCAGCGTTCAGCAGCGCGCGCTCCGCCTCGATCCGGTTGCGGTCACCATGGGCGTCGGCCGGTGCGGCGGTGAGCGTCACGGCGGCGGCCGCGGCCACGGCGGCGACGAGGGCAGGCAGGCGAGATCGGCGCATGCCCCGCTCAACGACCGTGCGACCGGAAGGTCATGCGGGTGGTCCGAGGTCGAGGGCACCGGTCTCCGGCTCGAAGTGGTGCACCCGGCCTCGGACTACCCGGGACCGGCCTCGGCCAGGCTCTCCTCGTCGGCGTGCGCGATATGCCCGAGCTGGCGCCAGATCACGACCAGGATCAGCGCGGATCCGACGAAGGCGAACCAGAACGGCGCGGTGATCCCCCACCGGTCGGCGAGTGGGCCGGCGATCGCGGCACCGACGACCATGCCGCCCATCACGCTGAGCATGTACACGCTGCCGACCCGGCCCTGCATCTCGGTCGGGACGGCGCGCTGGCGGACGCTGGTCGAGGTGGTGCCCCACACGAAGGCGTGCGCCCCGAACACGAAGAACACCGCCAGCGCCAGCCAGGCCCAGGTGGTCAGCGCCAGCACCAGGTGGGTCAGGGTCTCGATCACCAGCCCGACCCGCATGATCACGGCCAGGCTGAGGTGCCTCTCCAGCCAGCCGTACGACGCCGTGCCGACCAGGCCGCCGAGGGCACCGACCGTGGTGATCAGCCCGAACCCGATCTCGCCCAGGCCCAGACGGTCGCGCGCGTAGAGCACCAGCACCGCCCACGCACAGCCGAACGTCACGTTGAAGGTCACGATCGTGAGCGCGAGGGTGCGCACCGACGGGTGGTGCCACAGCCACTGCCAGCCCTCGCGGATGTCGTCCCGCACGCGTGACGGCGCGGCCTCCTTGTCCACGCCGTGGCGCGGCAGCGTCACGCGGGAGACCAGCACCACCCCGAGCGCCACGAGCACCGCCTGCGTGACGAACGGCCACGCGGTGCCGACCGCGAACAGGGCGGCGCCGATCGGAGGCCCGGCCAGCTGGTTGGCGACGATGAAGCCACCCATCAGCCGCGCGTTGGCGATCCCGAGGTCGCGCCTGCCGACCACCATCGGGGTCAGCGCAGCGGTGGTGGTGTCGGCGAACGCCTCGGCCGTCCCGAGCAGGAACATCACCGCGAGCACCACGGCGATGCTGACCTGACCGGTGACGATCGTGACCACCAGCACCGTGAGCACGACAGCGCGCAGCAGGTCGGCCGTCATCACGACCAGTCGGCGGTCGACGCGGTCGGCCAGCACGCCGGCGTACAACCCGAACAGGAGCCACGGGAGGCGCTGCAGCAGGGCCGCCATCGCGACCAGCGTCGCGTCGGAGGTCTGCGAGGCCACCAGCAGCGGACCGGCTGCCAGCGAGATGCCGTCACCGACGTTGCTGGTCCACGACGACGCGAGCAGCCAGCGAAAGGGTGTGCCCAGGCGCGCAGGGACGGCCGTCTCCAGGAGCCTCACGGATGGTCAGACAACCGTGGGTTCGACCAGCCGGTCAAACCGGAGGCGTCCGGGACCGGTCAGGTGGTGCCGGGTCAGGCAGGCTGCATGCTCTCGTCGAGCGTGAGGAGCTCCTCGTGCGAGACCGACGCGAGGGCGTCGTTCTCGGCCTGGAGCCGGATCACGTGGGCTTCGAGGTCGGCAACCCGCTGACGCAGGAGGCGGTTCTCGGACGCGAGGCGGGCGACGATCCGGGGGTCGGTGCCCATGTGTCCGAGGAGTGCCTTGGCCATGGATGTCCTCTCGCGGGTGTGGGGGGCGGCCCGAGCGCTCTCGGACCACCTACAAGAATCGCACGCCGTCCAAGGCCGTGTCGAGGCCTGCCGCTCGACAGCTTGGTCACCTGCGCGGGGCAGGTGCGCGACGCTGCCGAGGGCGTGGCTGGCAGGTCGGGCAGAAGTACGACGAGCGGTTCATGAACGCCGTCCGCACGATCGGCGTGCCACACCGCGTGCACGGGCGACCCTCCTGGCCGTAGGCCTGCAGCGACCGGTCGAAGTAGCCACTCTCGCCGTTGACGTTGACGTAGAGCGCGTCGAAGGAGGTGCCGCCCTCCCCCAGCGCCTGGACCATCACCTGCCGGGCTCCGGAGAGCACCCGCTCGACGTCGGCGCGGCGCAACCGGTCACCGGCGCGGTCACCGTGCAGCCTGGCCAGCCAGAGCGCCTCGTCGGCGTAGATGTTGCCGACGCCCGAGATCAGCCCCTGGTCGAGGAGCAGCCGCTTGACGCCCGCCGTACGCCGCCGGAGCCGGGACACGAAGGCCGCGTCGTCGAACTCCGGGTCGAGCGGGTCGCGCGCGATGTGTGCGATCTCCGCGGGCAGCCGGGCCCCGCCCTCGGCGAACGAGAGCCCGCCGAACATGCGCTGGTCGACGAACCGGAGCTCCGGTCCGCCGTCGGCGAACCGGAACCGCACCCGCAGGTGCCGCTCGTCGGGGGCGTCGGCCGGTTGCACCAGCATCTGGCCGCTCATGCCGAGGTGGCCGAGGAGCGCGTCGCCCCCGTTGCCGTCGACGTCGTCCAGCGGGAGCCAGAGGTACTTGCCCCGGCGCCGGGCACCGGTGAAGGTGCGGCCGGTCAGCCGCGAGGCGAAGTCGGCCGGGCCGGCGAGGTGGCGGCGGACCGGGCGCGGGTGGAACACCTCGACCTCGGCGACGGGCCGGTGGAGCACGTGCACCTCGAGGCCCCGACGAACCACCTCGACCTCGGGGAGCTCAGGCACTCCGGCCAGTCAGCGGACCGGTCGCGTCAGCCGCGGCCGCGGGGTCGCCGTGCTCGTCGGACAGCGTCCGGTAGGCCGACTCGGCGGCCTGCTGCTCGGCCTCCTTCTTCGACCGGCCGACGCCGTGGCCGTGCATCCGCTCACCGACGCGCACCTGCGCCGTGAACGTCTTCTCGTGGTCGGGGCCCTCGTCCTCGATCACGTACTCGGGCACACCGAGACCGTGCAGCGACGAGAGCTCCTGGAGGCTGGTCTTCCAGTCCAGGCCGGCGCCGAGGCCTGCGGCGGACTCCAGCAACGGGTCGAACAGGAGGTGGATCATCCGTGCGGAGCTTTCGAAGCCGCCGCTGAGGTAGACCGCGCCGATCACCGCCTCGACGGTGTCGGAGAGGATCGAGGCCTTGTCGCGGCCACCGGTCGACTCCTCGCCCTTGCCGAGCTTGATGTGTTCGCCGAGGCCGATCGTGCGGGCCACGTCCGCGAGCGCGCGGGCGTTGACGACGGCGGCCCGGAGCTTGGCCAGCAGCCCCTCGGAGAGGGTGGGCTGGGTGACGTAGAGGGTCTCGGTGATGATCACGCCGAGCACCGAGTCCCCGAGGAACTCCAGCCGTTCGTTGGTGGGCAGGCCGCCGTGCTCGTAGGCGTAGGACCGATGCGTCAGGGCAAGGTCCAGCAGCTCGTCGGTCAGCTCAGGACCGCCGAGCTGCTCGCGCAGCGCTTCCAGCCGGGTGTCCACCGTGGTGGCCGGGTCCGACGAGACGGCCGACGACGTCAGAGGACCTGACGCCGGTCGGCACGCGCGCCGTACTGGCCGCACTGGGGACACGCGCGGTGCGGCAGGTGCTTCGAGCCGCACGCGGGGTTGCTGCATGTCACCAGCTGGGGCGCGGAGGCCTTCCACTGCGAACGGCGGTGGCGCGTGTTGCTGCGCGACATCTTCCGCTTCGGGACAGCCACGGTTACTCCTCATCAGGGCCGGAATCGGCCCGCTTGTCGTCGTCGGTCGCGGGGGCCAGTCCGCCTGCCATCTCGGCTGTCACCTGAGAAAGGCCCGCCCATCGGGGGTCGATCGGTTCCTCGTGGACGTGTCCGGGGTCGTCCGCGAGCCGGGCACCGCACTCGGTGCACAACCCGGGGCAGTCCTCCCGGCACAGCGGCTGGAACGGCAGCGCCAGCACCACCGTGTCCCGCAGCACCGGTTCGAGGTCGAGCAGGTCGTCCTCGAGCCGGCTGACATCCTCGTCGTCGTCGATCTCCCGGGTGTCCGGGTCGTCGTAGACGAACAGCTCCTGGAAGTCGACGTGGACGGTGTCCTCGATCGGTTCCAGGCACCGTACGCACTCCCCCTCCAGGTCGGCGTCAGCCTCCCCGGTGACGAGCACGCCCTCCATGACCGCCTCCAGGCGCAGGTCGATCTCGACCGGCGCACCTTCGGGGACACGGAGGACCTCGATGCCGAGCTCTGCTGGGGCTTCGGCCCGGAGCGACACCTGACGCTGGGACCCCGGGCGGCGGCCGAGCTCGCGTGTGTCGAGCACGAGCGGCGCTCTCGGGTCCAGGCTGCTCAGGGGTTCACTTCCGGGATTGGGGCGCATCAACAGAACCGGGAGAGTCTATCGGTCTTGAGGTACGACGGCCAAAACGAGAGGTTCTCCCAGCTGCGTCGGCCCCGGTGCGGCAGCGCCGGGGCCGCCCGACCTCACCGCTCGAGGTGCTCCGGCAGCCGGATCGCATCCACGTCGGTGTCGTCGCCGAGCGCGGCCATCGGGTGGGCGTGGCCGTTCGCGTGCGCATCGGCGGCACCGTTGACGTGCCCGTTCGCAAGCCGCCGGCCGGTGCCTTTCGCGGTGAGCTTCTCGCGGCCGCGTCGTACCGCCTCGAGCGTGGAGTCGAGCGCGTCCTCGAAGCTCGCCAGCCGCTCGGCGACGTAGGACTCGGCGTCCTCGCGCAGCGCCCGTCCTTCCTCGTCGGCCTCGCTCCGGACCCGCTCGGCCTCGCGCAGCGCGGTGTGGAAGACCTCGGTGTCGGCCACCAGCCGGTCCCGCTCGAGGCGCGCCTCGCGCAACATCTGCTCGACCTCCGACTCCCCGGCGGCGACCACCTCGTCGCGCCCGTTCAGCACCTGGTGAGCCTCGCTGACCGCCTCGGTGACCGACTCCTCGAGCTGGTCGAGGAGGTGCCCGAGGTCGGCCTTGTTGACCACGACGGAGGACGACATCGGCATCGTGCGCGCGGCGTCGAGGGTGTCGCGGAGGGCGCCGAGTCGCTCGGTGACGGTGCGATCGAGGGCCCGCTCGGCGCTCATGAGCCGGCCCGGGCGGCGCGCTCGGCGAGTCGTACGGTGAGGCGCTGGAGGACGTCGGGCGGCACCAGCTTGGAGACGTCACCGCCGAAGGTCGCGACCTCCTTGACCAGGGAGGAGGCCAGGAACGAGTACTCGGGGCTGGTCGGGATGAACACGGTCTCGACGTCGACCAGGCTGGAGTTCATCTGCGCCATCTGGAGCTCGTAGTCGAAGTCGGAGACGGCGCGCAGCCCCTTGACGATCGCGCCGATCCCACGCTCCTCGCAGAACGTCGTCAGCAGCCCCTCGAAGCCGTCCACCGTGACGTTGTCGAAGTCGGCGCAGACCTTCTCCAGCATCTCGATTCGCTCCTCGGCGCTGAACAGCCGGGCGCCGGCCTTGGCCTTGTTGACGCCCACCGCCACCACCACCTCGTCGAACAGCGCGGATGCCCTGGAGATGATGTCGATGTGCCCGTTCGTGACGGGGTCGAACGACCCGGGGCACGCGGCTCGACGCACGGTGGATCTCCTGGTGGGAGGGGGCGGATGGGTGAACTGTCATCCATCGTGGCTCGTGCGGGCGTCCCGTGTCGAGTCGGGCCGTCGCGTGGTGCGCCCACGGGAAGGTCGGTCAGTCGGCCGTGGCGTACCAGAGCACGGTCTCGCCGTACGCCTTGCGGCGGTCCGCCGTGATCCCGGCGGGCCACCCGGGCTCGTCGCTGCGGGCGGAGCGTTCGACGACGACCGTCGCGCCACGGGCCAGCCAGCCGTTGCCGGCCAGCGCGGTCAGGACCCGGCCCAGGTCGTCCTCGGCGAGGGAGTACGGCGGGTCCAGGAACGCCACGTCGTACGGCGCGCGGGGTGGCTGCGCCATCGTCCTCTCGACCGGGCCGGCGACCACCTCCGCCCGGCGGAAACCGAGGTCGTCGGCGTTCTGCTGTGTCAGGCGTGCCGTGCGCCGGTCGCTCTCGACCAGCAGGGCCACGCCCGCGCCGCGTGACATGGCTTCGAGCCCGACGGCGCCGGTGCCGGCGTACAGGTCGAGCACCCGCAGCCCCTCCAGCGATCCCAACGCGGACTCGAGCGCCGAGAAGAGGGCCTCGCGCACCCGGTCGGACGTCGGCCGGGTGCGATCCCCCACCGGCGTGCGCAGCCGACGACCACGCGCCGAGCCCGAGACGATGCGCGTCATGGTTTTTCGGGGTCCCGGCGGAGAAGGGAGCGAAGCGAGCGTCGTCGCGGGATGTTCATCCTTGTCCGATCATGTCTTCTCCAGGAAGTCGGCCTGATCCTGCAGCGCAGCGATGGCGTCCCGGAGGTCGTCATGGCGGATCAGCTCAGGATCCTCCTCGACGAGCTCCGTGGCCAGAGCCCGCGCGAGCTGGATCGTCTCGAGGTCGTCGAGCACGGACAGCAGCTTGAGCGTGGAGCGTCGTCCGGACTGCTCGGTGCCGAGGACGTCGCCCTCGCGTCGCTGGCGCAGGTCGACCTCGGAGAGTGCGAAGCCGTCGCGGGTGCCCGCGACCGCCTCCAGCCTCTCCAGCGAGACCGACCCGGCCATCGCTCCGGTGACCAGCAGGCACAGGCCGGCGTGCTCGCCGCGCCCGATGCGGCCGCGCAGCTGGTGGAGCTGGGAGACCCCGAACCGCTCCGCGTCGAGGACCACCATCACCGAGGCGTTGGGCACGTCGACGCCGACCTCGATCACGGTGGTCGAGACCAGCACGTCGATCTCGCCCGCCCCGAACGCCCGCATCACGGTGTCCTTGGCGTCGGGCGCCATCCGGCCGTGCAGCTTCTCGACCCGCAACCCGTGCAGGGGACCGTCGGAGAGCTCGGGCGCCATGTCCTCGACCGCGCTGAGACTCGACTCGTCGTCATCACCCGCCGAGGGCTCGGCGTCGCCGATCCGCGGACACACGACGTAGGCCTGCCGGCCGGCGGCGACCTCCTCGCGGATCCGTTGCCACGCCCGGTCGAGCCAGGCCGGCATCGCCCGCGGGACGACGGAGGTCTGGACCTCGGCGCGGCCACGCGGGAGCTCGGTCAGCGTCGAGGTGTCGAGGTCGCCGAAGACCGTCATCGCGACCGTCCGGGGGATGGGTGTCGCGGTCATCACCAGCACGTGGGGCGGTTTCACGGCCTTCGAGGTCAGCGCCGCCCTCTGCTCGACGCCGAACCGGTGCTGCTCGTCGACGACGACCAGGCCGAGGTCGAAGAACGAGACGTCGTCCTCGAGCAACGCGTGCGTGCCGACCACGATGCCGGCCTCACCGCTGGCGACGTCGAGCATCGCCTGCCGCCGGGCGGGGGTGCCCATGGATCCGGTGAGCAGCGCGACCCGGGTGCCGTCGGGGTCACCACCGATCAGGCCACCCTCGGCCAGTGGTCCCAGCATCTGGCGGATCGACCGGTCGTGCTGCTGGGCGAGCACCTCGGTCGGGGCGAGCAGCACCGACTGGCCGCCGGCGTCGACCACCCGGAGCATCGCCCGCAACGCCACGATCGTCTTGCCGGAGCCGACCTCCCCCTGGAGCAGCCGGTGCATCGGGTGGGGTCGGGCCAGGTCCTCGATCAGGGTCTCCCCCACCTCTCGCTGGCCGTCGGTGAGCTCGAACGGCAACCGGCCGTCGAACCGGTCGAGCAGTCCGCCCTCCCGTCCGGTGCGCGGTTGGGCCGGCCGGAGCAGCAGGTCGCGGCGCCGCTGCGCGAGCACCACCTGGGTTACGAACGCCTCGTCGAACTTCAGCCGCTTCTGGGCCGCCTTGACCTGGCTCCACGAGTCCGGCCGGTGCACCCAGGTCAGCGCGGTGCGGGCGTCGAGCAGGTCCTGCTCCTTGCGGACCTGCTCGGGCACGACGTCGGGAACCCGGTCGACGAGGTCGAGCGCGACCCGGACCGCGTCCTCGATCTGCCAGGTGTCGACGTTGCCGGACGCGCGGTAGATCGGGATCAGCTCGGGAACGGTGTCGTAGGCCTGGCTGGCGTCACCCTCGGCGGCGTACATCTTGGCGCGGGGGTTGTTGAGCTCCCAGTGCCCGTTGAACCACTTGAGCCTGCCCGAGAACAGCCCGAAGCGCCCGACCGAGAACTCGGTCGCCCGCCAGGTCGCGGTGTTGGCGTGCTTGTCGAAGAAGGTGAGCGCGAGGCGGCCGTCGTTACCCCGGATGTCGACCTCGGTGCGGTAGGCCGTGCGGTGCGTGCGTCGGTCCTGGTACTGCTTCGGTTCGCTGCGCGTCACCTGCCCGAAGACGCTGATGAAGTCGCCCTCGTTGAGCTCGCCGAGGTCGCTGAGCGAGCCCTTGGCGACGTAGCTGCGCGGGAAGTGGCCGAGCAGGTCGCCGACCGTGTGCAGGTCGAGCGCCTTCTCCACCTTGGCGGAGTTCTTGCCTGCCACGGCGGCGACCTTCGCGTCCCAGGTGATGGTCGTGGGGCTCATTCCACCGCCAGCAGGAGGGGGTAGCGCTCCTGACCACCCTCGTGGACGACCACGTCGACGCCCTGGAAGTGCTCCTCGACGTACGACGCCCCGCGCTCGGCGAGCTCGCTGCCGCCGTAGCCGGCCACGATCGTGACCAGCTCCCCACCGCCGGACAGCAGCAGGTCGAGCACCGCCGAGGTGACCGTGAACAGGTCGTCGCCCACGCGCACGAAGTCACCCTCGACAGCACCGAGGACGTCGCCGGGCGAGCACGGTCCGGCGCTGGTCATCGCCTCCTTGGCGGCGATCGTGACCGCGCCGTGTCGCGCGTGCCGGGCCGCGGAGGTCATCGCGACCACGTCGGCCTCGATCGGGCGGCCCGGCTCGTGCACCGCCAGGGCCGCGATCCCCTGCACCTGGGCGCTGGTCGGCACGACGACCACCTTGATCCCGGACTCCGACGCCGCGCCGGCTGCCGCCTGCGCCACGGCCACCGAGTCGGGGTCGTTGGGAAGCACGATCACCTCCTGCGCACCACTGGCCCGGATCGCGGACAGGATCTCCCCGGTCGAGGGCCGGCGGCCGGGACCACCGGGGATCACGGTCGCGCCGGCCTCGGCGAACAGCTCCTCCAGTCCCGGCCCGGCCGCCACCGCGACCACCGCGCGGCCGGTGCGTGACGAGCGTGAGCCGCGGGTGCGCTCGCGCTGCTCGGCGAAGTGCGTGACCCGGATCCGCCTCGGGGTGCCGGCCTCGATGCCGGCCTCCACGGCCCGGCCGACGTCGTCGACGTGCACGTGGACGTTCCACAGCCCCTCTCCACCGACCACGACGAGGGAGTCGCCGAGGGGGGCGAGGCGGCTGCGGAGCGCGGGGATGGCGCCGTCGTCGGCGTCGAGGAGGTACATCACCTCGTAGGCCGGCCCACCGGGCGTCAGGTCACCGGAGGGACCCGGTTGCGGCACGGGGATCGCCCGGGTGCCGATGCCGGTCACGGCCCGGACCGGGCGCTTGCCGGTGACCGCCGACTCGACTGCGTCGAGCACGACGCAGAGCCCGCGACCGCCGGCGTCGACCACACCGGCGTCGCGCAGGATCGCCAGCTGCTCCGGCGTACGCAGCAGGGCCCGGGCCGCCATGGTGGCCGCCGCCCGGATCACCGCGTCGAGCCGGACCTGCGGGTCGGCGGCAGCCTTCTCGGCAGCCTCGGCCGCGGCGGCGGCGACGGACAGGATGGTGCCCTCGACCGGCTCCCCCACGGCGGCGTACGCCGCGTCGGAGGCGGCGCGCATCGCCTCGGCGAACACCGAGGCGGACCGGTCGTCGGGACCGGCCTGCCCGATCCGGCGGATCATCGCGCCGATCAGCTGGCTCAGGATCACCCCGGAGTTGCCGCGGGCGCCGAGCAGCGCGCCACGGGAGTACGCCGCCAGTGCCGGCCGGAGATCGCCCGCCCCGCCGTCGGCCTCCGCGAGCCGCTCGGCCATCTGGTCGCGGGCGCTCTCGACGGTGAGGTACATGTTGGTGCCGGTGTCGCCGTCGGGCACCGGGTAGACGTTGAGCGCGTCGATCTCCTCGCGCGCGGCGCCGAGGCCCTCGACGGCGAGATCGGCGTAGCGGACCAGCACCGACAGGTCGAACGTGGCGATCTCGTCACCCCGGTCGGCTGCCATGAGCGGGAGGTTAGTGCGTGGCACCCTCGATTCGCGTCGTCGACCCGGTCTCGGTTAGTCTTGTGCGGTTGCCCGAGCGCTGCTCAGCGGTCGTCGGGCCCTCGTCTCGAACCAATTCAGCAAGCAACAAGCAAGCAACAAGGAGTGCACGGTGGCTGCCGTCTGCGACATCTGCGCCAAGAAGCCCGGCTTCGGCAACAACCGACCCTGGTCCCGCAAGATCACGAAGCGTCGCTTCAACCCGAACATCCAGCGTGTTCGCGCCACCGTCAACGGTGCGCCCAAGCGGCTCAACGTCTGCACCGGCTGCCTCAAGGCCGGCAAGGTCACCCGCTGAGCTGAGCCGCACCGCACGTCAGGCCGTCCCTCCGGGGGCGGCCTTTCTGCTCCGGTGCCGCTCCCGGTGCTGGGCCGCCTTCACCCGGTTCTGGCACCGGGTCGAGCAGAACCTCCGCCCGCCGTTGCGTGAGGTGTCCACGTAGACCCGGTCGCAGGCGAGCGCGTCGCAGGCACCGAGCCGACCGGCCAGGTCGCTGCCGAGCGCGACGGCGAGTCCGGCGGCGAGCCCCGCCGCCCAGCCTCGCGCGACGGTGGTGTCGGGACCGTGGAAATGAAGGCTCCAGCCGCCGTCGTCGAACCGGTCCAGCTGGGGGCGAGCATCGGTGGCGCGGAGCAGCGCGTTGACCTGCTCCGCCGCCGCATCGAGGTCGCCACGGTCCACCGCGTCGAACACCGGCCGCACCTGCTGCACGATCGCGTCGATGCGTTCGGCATCGGCGGTCCTCACCCGGGTGACCCCGCCCTGCCCGGCCAGCGCACCGCTGACGGCGTCGACCAGGGCAGCCCCGTGCGGCCGCCGGACCGGTTGTCCCCCGTCCTCGCCGGGCGTGAGCACGTTGACCAGCCGGACCGCCGTGCTCATCAGGTTCATCACGTGACTGTCGAACTTCATTTGACCAGTCACCTCCAGTGTCGTAGCGTCGTCGTCATCACTGATGATACGGCTTTGACCAGTCATGGAGGTCCGACACGTGCGACCGTGGGGTGACCTGCCCCGGCCGGTACTGATCCTGGTCGGTGCCCGCGCGGTCAACCAGCTCGGCGCGTTCACGCTGCCGTTCCTGGCCGTGGTGCTGGTCCGCGACCGGGACGCGTCGCTGGCGACGGCCGGCCTGGTCACTGCGCTGTTCGGCGTGGCCACGATCCCATCGCGACTGGCCGGTGGCCACCTGGCCGACCTGATCGGCAACCGGGCCACGATCGTGCTCGGCCTCACGGCGTGCGCAGCCGCCCAGCTCGGGATCGCGGTCGGCACCTCGCTGTCGCAGGCCCTCGTCGCGGCGGTGGTCCTCGGCCTGGCGTTCGAGCTGTACGAGCCGCCGAGCCAGGCGATGATCGCCGACCTCACCGACCCCGGGTCCCGGCCCAGGGCGTTCGGCCTGTTCGGGGCGGCGCTCGCGGCCGGGGGTGCCGGGGCGGGTCTGCTGGCGACCGCGATCGGCTCGGTCGACCTGCGGCTGCTCTTCGTGGCCGACGCCGTGAGCTGTCTCGCGTGCGCGGCCGTGGTCGGGGTGGCCCTCCCCCGCTTGGACGGCCGGTCGCGGCGTCGTACCCCCGACGAGGCGGTGGCCGCCCACCCGTGGCGCGACCCGCGGCTGCTGGCGATGCTCGCGGCCGGGACCTGCTTCGCGACGCTGTACCTGCAGATCCGGGTGGGCCTCCCGCTCACCCTGGTCGAGCGTGGGCTGCCGGCGGCGCAGTTCGGGCTGCTGATGACGGCGTCCTCGGTGACCGTCGTGCTGGCGCAGCCGCTGCTGGCGACGCGGATGGTGCCGGGCAACCCGTTCGGGGCGATGCTGGTCGGCTACCTCGTGCTCGGCGCCGGGCTCGCCGGCACCGGCTGGGCCTCCGGGCTGGCCGGCTTCCTCGCGACGACGGTCGTCTGGAGCCTCGGCGACGCGCTGCTGCTCGGGCTCCCGTTCGCGATCGTCTCCGGGCTCGCCCCCGAGGGTGCTCGCGGCCGCTACCTGGCGGCGTACGGCATCTGCTGGGGCTTCGCCGGCGGCCTCGCCCCGTTCCTCGGGACCCGGCTCCTCGACACCGGCGGCCCGCACCTGCTCTGGCTCTCCTGCGCGGCGCTCGCTCTCGTCCTGGCCGCCGCCCAGCCGCTGCTGCGCCGGGTGGTGACGGGATAGTCCCGGCCAGATGGCACCTCCGAGGGACCCCGCACGGTGCCGAACGGTCGGGACTACCCGAAGTGCGCGTGCCCCCGCGGGCCGTCGTACGGCGCCCCGTCGACGGTGACGCCCTCACCGGCGGTGACCGAGCCGATCACGGTCCAGCCGTCCGGGACGTCACCGAGACCGCCGAACGTGGCCACGATCGGGTGGTCGTCACCGCCGCCCAGGATGAACTGCATCGGGTCGACGCCCAGCGCGGCACCGACGGCCTGCAGCGGCTCGGCCAGGTCGAAGGCGCCGGTCTCGACGTCGATCGCCACCCCGGAGGCCGTCGCGACGTGACCGAGGTCGGCCAGCAGGCCGTCGGAGACGTCGATCATCGAGGTGGCGCCGGCCTTCGCGCCCACCATCCCGGCGTCGTACGGCGGGAGCGGCCGCTGGTAGGCCTCCACCAGCTTGCGCGGCGAGCGGAACCCCCGCCCCAGGACTGCCAGGCCACCCGCGGCCCAGCCTTGGCGGCCCACGATGGCCACCACGTCCCCCACCTGCGCGCCCGAGCGGAGCACCGGGGCGACCTCGCAACCGCCGAGGACCGTCAGCGCGACCACGACCTGGTCGGAGCGGGTCAGGTCACCGCCCACGACGGAGGCACCCACCTCCGCGCACTCCTCCCCGATCCCGCGGGCCAGGTCGAGCACCCACTGCACGGGGAGCGTGTCCGGCGCGGCCAGCCCGACCGTGACCGAGTGCGCCCGGCCACCCATGGCGTTGATGTCGGAGATGGCCGACGCCGCCGCCTTGTGCCCGATCTGCTCGGCGCTGGCCCAGTCACGCCGGAAATGCCGGTTCTCGACCACCAGGTCGGTCGAGACCACCACGTGCCCACTGCGGATCCGCAGCACGGCGGCGTCGTCACCCGGTCCGGTCACGACGTGATCACCCTGGGTGAAGAGCGGGGCCAGCATCCCGATCAGCCCGAACTCCCCGACCTCGGCGAGGGTGGTGTCCGCGCTCACGCGATCGGGGACCGGTCCTGGCGTCATGCATGCATCCAACCCCATGTCGGCCGCAGGTTTCCGCCTTGCCCGCATGCGTGTAGGTTTCGAGACGCCCTGAGACACAGGGGTGACCGACCTCGAGAGCGCAAGGGAGATGCACATGGTGGTGCAGGCCTACATCCTGATCCAGACCGACGTCGGCAAGGCCGCCGAGGTGGCGAAGTCGATCACCGACATCAAGGGCGTGATCCTGGCGGAGGACGTGACCGGTCCCTACGACGTGATCGTCCGGGCAGAGGCCCGCAACGTCGACGAGCTGGGCAAGCTCGTGGTCGCCAAGGTGCAGACCCTCAACGGGATCACCCGCACCCTCACCTGTCCGGTCGTGCACATCTGACGACCTTGCCCGTTCTGGGACCCGTTCTGGGGCCCTTTCTGGGGCCCGTTCTGGGGCCCGTGGTACGACGCCTCGCACTCGACCGGGTGCGGGGCGTCGCTGTGTGTGCGGTGCTCGTGCTGCTCGGTGGCTGCGCGGTCCGGGTCGGCGCACCCGACGCCGACGCGGGCGTACGTGCCGCGTGCAAGGAGTACGTCGCCGCTGTCCCGCTCCGGATGGCGGACCAGGGCGCGCGCGACGTCGACGACCCGGATCGCGGGGCAGCGTGGGGCGACCCCGCGATCGTGCTGACCTGCGGGGTCGCGGAGCCCGACGGCTTCACCCGGGTCTCGGCCTGCCAGAACTGGAACGGCGTCGACTGGTACGTCCCCGACGACGAGTTCGGTGACCAGCCCGTCGAGGTCACCATGACCACGGTCGGTCGCAGCCCCCGGATCCGGGTGCAGGTGCCGAAGGACTACTGGCCACCCACCTCGGTCATGGTCGACCTGGCGCCGTCGGTGAAGGCACACACCAGGAAGACCGGCGGCTGCGTCTGAGCGGGTGCGGGCCGGGCTCGCTCAGCGGAGACCGACGTCGCGCGCCAGCGCCAGCCCGATCAGCCGGTCGACGAGCGCCGGGTAGTCCAGTCCGGTCGCGGCCCAGGCCTGCGGGAACACCGAGGTGAGCGTGAAGCCCGGCATCGTGTTGAACTCGTTGATCACCACGCGGCCGTCGTGCTGGACGAAGAAGTCGACCCTGGCCAGGCCCTCGCAGCCGGCGGCCAGGAACGCCTGACCGGCCAGGCCGCGGATCTCGTCGGACAGCGCGTCGTCGATGTCGGCCGGAATCTCCAGGGTGGTCGCGTCCTCGAGGTACTTGGCCTCGAAGTCGTAGAACTCGTGGTCGCCGGTCACCGTGATCCCGGCGACGACGCTGCACTCCGGCGCGCCGCCGTCGAGGCCCTGCAGCACGCCGCACTCGAACTCGCGGGCACCTTCCCCGGCGTACGCCTCGACCATCACCCGCGGGTCGTGTCGCTGGGCTTCCTCGACCGCCTCGTCGAGTCCGTCGAGGTCGTGGACCTTGCTGATCCCGAAGCTCGACCCGCCGCGGCACGGCTTCACGAAGACCGGGAAGCCCATCGCCTGCGCCTCCTCGCGGCACGCCTCGCGGTCGTCGTCCCAGCCCCGCGCAGTGATCAGCACGTGCGGCAGCACCGGCAGGCCGGCCGCCCGCAGCACCACCTTCATGTAGTGCTTGTCCATGCCGACCGCCGAGGCGAGCACGCCGGCGCCGACGTAGCGCACACCTGCCATCTCGAGCAGGCCCTGGATCGTGCCGTCCTCGCCCCACGGTCCGTGCAGGAGGGGAAAGACCACGTCGACGTCGCCGAGGTCCTTCGGTACGTCGGCGGCGTCCTGCACGACCAGCCCGGACGAGCCGTCGCTGCCGGCCGTGAGCTGGACCCCCGGCGCGGCGGCGTCGACCGCCGGCAGCTGGCCGCCCGCCCCGAGCGCGAGCCGACCCGACTCGCCGCTCTCGAGGACCCAGCGACCGTCGGCGGCGATCCCGATCGGCACCACGTCGTACTTCTCCTCGTCGATCGCGGCAAGCACACTGCCCGCCGTGAGGCAGGAGATCCCGTGCTCGTCGGACCGGCCACCGAAGACGACGGCCACGCGGGGCTTGGACTCAGACATCGCAGCGACCCTACCGGGACCGGTTCCCGTGTGCGTCCGCCCTTCTAGGGTGTGTCCATGGCCGAGGACGAGAAGCTGCACCCCGACACCGTCGCGGTCACGGCCGGCCGGCCGCCGCACGAGCCGGACCAGCCGCTGAACACCCCGATCACGATGGCTTCGACGTACGTCGCCGGCGGGACGCTGGAGTACGGCCGCTACGGCAACCCGACCTGGACCGCGTTCGAGGACGCGCTCGGCGCGCTGGAGGGCGGCCAGTGCCTGTCGTTCGCGAGCGGGCTCGCCGCCGTGGCCACGGTCCTCGACCTGGTGGCGCTCGGCGAGAAGGTGGTGGTGCCGCGGCACGCCTACCAGGGCAGCCTCGGCCAGCTCGACGACCTCGAGCTCCGCGGTCGGCTGTCCGTCGTCCGGGTCGACCTCGAGGACACCGAGGCGGTGGTGGCGGCCTGCGCCGACGCGTCGCTGGTGTGGGTGGAGACGCCGACCAACCCGGCCCTCGAGGTCGCGGACCTGCCGGCAGTGATCGCGGCCGCCCACGACGCCGGCGCCTACGTGGTCGTCGACAACACGTTCGCCACCCCGGTCCTGCAGCGACCGCTCGAGCTCGGCGCGGACCTGGTGCTGCACTCGGCGACGAAGTTCATCGCCGGTCACTCCGACGTGGTGATGGGTGCGCTGGTCACCCGCGACCTCGAGCTGCACACCGTGCTGAAGGGCCGGCGCGACCTGGTCGGCGCGATCCCCGGGGCGTTCGAGGCCTGGCTGGCGCTGCGCGGACTGCGCACCCTGCCCCTGCGCGTCGAGCGCGCGCAGTCCAACGCGGTCGAGCTGGTGCGGCGGCTGCGCGAGCGCGCGGAGATCTCGGCGGTGCGCTACCCCGACCTCGGCGCGATCATCGCGATCGAGCTGACTGGTGGGCCGGCGGCGGCGGACCTGCTCACGCACGGCACCAGGCTGTGGGTGCACGCGACCAGCCTCGGTGGCGTGGAGTCCAGCTTCGAACGGCGCCGTCGCTGGCGCACCGAGGCGCCGACGATCGACGAGTCGCTGGTGCGGATGTCGGTCGGGATCGAGCACGTGGACGACCTGTGGGCCGACCTGGTGCAGGCGCTGGAGCGGCTGCCGGGGTGAGCACGGCTGTCACACGAACACCACGGTCCCGTGGTGTTCGGCCCCTTCCCTAGCGTTGTAGCCATAGGGAAGAGGGTGGATACCACGGGACCGTGGTATCCGGCCCCGCCCCTCAGTCCCGCTCCGACTTCGTCGCCCGGTTGATGAAAGCGTCCACCATGTCGGCGGCACCGATGTCGCCGTTGATCACCTCGGTGACGTGCTCGGCGATCGGTGCGTCGATCCCGGTACGACGGGCCAGGTCGCGGATCGACGTGCACGACTTCGCGCCCTCGGCCACCTGGCGCGTCGAGTCGATGATCTCCTGCGTGGTCATTCCCTGGCCGAGCTTCTCACCGAACGTGCGGTTGCGGGACAGCGGTGACGAGCAGGTCGCCACCAGGTCGCCGAGACCGGCCAGTCCCATCAGGGTCAGCGGGTCGGCACCGAGGGCCATCGCCAGCCGTGCGGTCTCGGCCAGCCCGCGGGTGATCAGCGACGCGGTCGTGTTGTCACCGAACCCGAGACCCGCCGCCATTCCGACGCACAGGCCCACCACGTTCTTGTAGGCGCCGCCGATCTCGCAGCCGAGGACGTCGGAGGACGAGTACGGCCGGAAGGCTCGTGTGTGGACGCACTCCTGCAGCCGCTTGGCCACGGCTTCGTCAGCACACGCGATCACCGACGCCGCCGGCTCGCGCTGCGCGATCTCCTTGGCCAGGTTGGGTCCGCTCACCACCGCGATCCGGTCCGGGCCGGCGCCGGTGACCTCCGCGATCACCTCGCTCATCCGCTTCAGGGTGCCGAGCTCGACGCCCTTGGCCAGCGACACCAGCACCGTCTCCTGCGGGATCACCTCGGCCCACGCGTCGAGGTTCTCGCGCAGCGTCTGGGACGGTACGGCGAGCACCATGAACTCGGCCCCCGAGACCGCCTGCTCCGGGTCGTGCGTCGCCGAGATCGTCGGCGGCAGCTCGATGCCCGGCAGGTAGTCGGTGTTCTCGTGCTTGTCGTTGATCGTCGCGCAGACGTCCTCACGACGACCCCAGATCGTGACCTCGTTGCCGGCGTCGGCCAGGATCATCGAGAACGCGGTGCCCCACGAGCCCGCGCCGAACACGGCCACCCTGCTCATCGGTCGTCCCGCTTCCGCTTCATGCCATCGCGAGGGTTGCCGGTCTGCCGCACGCCCGCCTGGCGCGGGTCGAACCGCTCGGTCGGCGCCTTCTCGCCCCGCAGGTCCTCCACGAGCCCGGTGATGGCAGCCATGATCCGGTCGGTCGCCTCCCGCAGCACCTCGTTGGTCAGCGGCAGGCCCTGCAGGTCGGCGAGGTCGACGGGGTCGCCGGCCTTCACCTTGATCGTCTTGCGCGGGAAGACGTCCGGCCTGCCGTACGGCGGCAGCAGCTCCTGCACGCCCCACTGACCGATCGGGATCACCGGGCAGCCGGTCTCCAGCGCGACGCGGGCGGCTCCGGTCTTGCCGCGCATCGGCCACAGCTCGGGATCGCGGGTGATCGTGCCCTCCGGGTAGAACGCGACCAGCTGCCCTTCGCGCACCGCCTCGACCGCGGCGTCGAACGACTTCGACGCGTCGCTGCTCAGCCGTGCCACGGGGATCTGGCCGGCGTTGACGGCGATCGTCTTCACGAAGGGCATCTCGAAGACTTCCTGCTTCGCCAGGTAGCGCACGATCCGGCCGTGGTCGTAGATGAAGTGGCCGTAGGTCAGCGGGTCGACGTGCGAGAGGTGGTTCATCGCGACCACGCACCCACCCGCGGCAGGGATCTTCAGCCCGTCGTGCCACTCGCGCCTGGTCAGGGCGAGCAGGGTCGGCTTGACGAGCGCAACGGCGGTGGTGAAAGCCCACCCACGCTTCTGGTCCAGCTCGCGCTGTCGTGCCAACTCGACTTCCCTCCCGTCCCGGACTGCGTGCAGCCTAGCGCCGGTGACAGGATCGTCCGCGATGAGCACGTTGCCGCGATTCTCCCTCGTCGTACCGGTCAAGACGCTGACCCGCGCCAAGTCCCGGCTGACCGGGTTCACCGACGACGTGCGGCGCGACCTCGTGGCCGCGTTCGCCCTCGACACGGTCGGCGCCGCACTGGCCTGTCCGGTCGTCCGGTGCGTCACGGTCGTGACCGACGAGCCCGACCTGGCGGGTCTCGCGCGCTCCCTCGGCTGCACCGTGCTGCCGGACGAAGGGGCCGGCGATCTCAACCGGGCGTTGGGTGCGGCCGTCCGCGACCTCCCCTCCGGGCCGGTCGCGGCGATGCTCGGTGACCTGCCCTCCCTGCTGTCCTCGGAGCTCGAGCAGGCACTGGTCTCTGTGCAGGACAACGGCTTCGTCGCTGACGCCGACGGCACCGGCACGACCTTGGTGGCGATCCGCGAACGCGAGTCGTTCAGGTCGCGCTTCGGGATCGGCTCGCGCGTTGCTCACCTGGCGTTGGGGCTGACCGAGGTCACCCTCGACGTGCCGACCCTGCGCCGAGACGTCGACACCGCCGCGGACCTGTCCATCGCGCAAAGTCTCGGAGTCGGCCCGCGGACGCGGGAGGTGCTCGACCGCCGGACATGACGAAGGCGGCGACCCCGGTCACCCGGGAGCCGCCGCCTGCGTGGTGTCAGGACTTCTTCGCGGTCTTCTTCGCCGTCGACTTCTTGGCCGTCGACTTCTTGGCCGTCGACTTCTTGGCCGTCGTCTTGGCCGGTGACTTCTTGGCCGCGGTCTTGGTCGTCGTCTTCTTGGCCGGTGACTTCTTGGCCGCGGTCTTCGTCGTCGTCTTCCTGGCCGGCGCCTTCTTTGCGGTCGACTTGCTGGCGGTCGACTTGGTGGCGGTGGCCTTCTTCGCCGGCGCCTTCTTGGCGGTCGACTTGGTGGCGGTGGCCTTCTTCGCCGGCGCCTTCTTGGCGGTCGACCTGGTGGCGGTGGCCTTCTTCGCCGTCGACGTCGTGGCCGCCTTCTTGGCCGGCACCGCGCTCTTCGCCGCTGCCAGGGTCAGCTTCGGCAGCTTCTTCGCACCCGACACGACCGCCTTGAGGTCCGCGCCCGCGTTGAACTTGGGCACCGCTGTCTTCTTGGCCTTGATCCGTTCGCCTGTGCGCGGGTTGCGCACCCAGCGTGCGTCGCGCACGCGCTTCTCGAAGGATCCGAAGCCGGTGATCGCGACCTTCTCGCCGCGAGCCACCTCGCGAGTGATCGTGTCGAGGACGGACTCCAGTGCGTGTGCTGCTTGCTTGCGGTTGCCCTCATAGCGAGCGGCAAGCGCGTCAACCAACTGCGACTTGTTCACGAGTTTCCCTTCCGGTGAACCCGGCTGGGCAACCTGCCCGCCGTAACACTCCGCACGCTAGGCACAGAAAGGTCAACCCCACAACGCCGCCACGCGTCTTTCTTGCAGACAATCAAGGCGAATCTCGTCGGTTAACGGACGTTAACCTCGCACATCCGACGCTTCGGGTCAGAGAGTCGCGGGCTTGAAGCTCGGTCGACGGGCCTCGAAGGCGTCGATGTCGTCGGCGTGCGAGAGCGTGATCCCGACGTCGTCGAGACCTTCCAGCAGTCGCCATCGCGTGTAGTCGTCGATGTCGAAGCTGTCCTCGATCGCGTCCGGACCGTCGCCCGCACGCACCGTGCGGCTCTCCAGGTCGACGGTCACCGTCGCGCCGGGATGCTCCTCGAGGTGGTCCCAGATCCGCTGCACGACCTTCTCGTCGACCTGGGCCGCCAACAGCCCCGCCTTGCCCGCGTTGCTGCGGAAGATGTCGGCGAAGCGCGAGGAGACCACGACCCGGAACCCGTAGTTCTGCAGGGCCCAGACTGCGTGCTCGCGCGACGATCCCGTGCCGAAGTCAGGACCGGCGACGAGCACCGACGCCTCGGCGTACTCCGGACGATTCAGCACGAACGAGGGGTCGTTGCGCCAGGCCGCGAACAGGCCGTCCTCGAAGCCTGTGCGCGTCACTCTCTTGAGGTAGACCGCCGGGATTATCTGGTCGGTGTCGACGTTGCTGCGCCGCAACGGCATCGCGACGCCGGTGTGGTTGCTGAACTTGTCCATCTCGGTCAGGCCTCCGTGTGTGCGACGGGCTCGAGGTCGGCTGGCGAGGAGAGCGTGCCGCGGATCGCGGTGGCTGCCGCCACCAGCGGCGACACCAGGTGCGTCCGACCGCCCTTGCCCTGCCTGCCCTCGAAGTTGCGGTTGGACGTCGACGCGCTGCGCTCGCCCGGCTCCAGCTGGTCGGGGTTCATGCCCAGGCACATCGAGCAGCCCGCACCGCGCCACTCGCCGCCGGCCTCCTTGAAGACGACGTCGAGGCCCTCGTCCTCGGCCTGCAGCCGCACCCGTACCGACCCGGGTACGACGAGCAGGCGGGTGTCGGCGGCGACGTGCCGCCCCTGGATCACCGCGGCCGCCGCGCGCAGGTCCTCGATCCGCCCGTTCGTGCACGAGCCGACGAAGACGGTGTCCACCTGGATCTCGCGCATCGGGGTGCCGGGAACCAGGCCCATGTACTCCAGCGCCTTCTCGGCCGCGACCGCGTCACCGGCGTCCTCGAACTGAGCAGGGTCGGGCACCGACGCACTCAGGGGCACCCCTTGGCCGGGGTTGGTTCCCCAGGTGACGAACGGCGCCATCGTCGACGCGTCGAGCACGATCTCCTTGTCGTACTGGGCGTCGTCGTCGGTGGCCAGGGTGCGCCAGTACTCCACGGCGGCGTCCCAGTCCTCCCCTGTCGGCGCCTCCGGCCGACCCTCGACGTAGTCGAAGGTGACCTGGTCGGGCGCGATCAGGCCGGCCTTGGCGCCCCACTCGATGCTCATGTTGCAGATCGTCATCCGGGCCTCCATCGAGAGCTCCTCGATGGCCTGACCGCGGTACTCGACGATGTAGCCCTGCCCGCCGCCGGTGCCGGTGTGCGCGATCAACGAGAGCACCAGGTCCTTGGCGGTGACGCCGTCGGGGAGCGAGCCGTTGACGGTGACCGCCATCGTCCTGGGCCTGGCCTGCATCAGGGTCTGGGTGGCGAGCACGTGCTCGACCTCGGAGGTGCCGATGCCGAAGGCGATCGAGCCGAAGGCACCGTGCGTGGAGGTGTGCGAGTCGCCACAGACGATGGTCATGCCGGGCTGGGTCAGTCCGAGCTGCGGACCGATGATGTGGACGATCCCCTGCTCGACGTCGCCGAGCGAGTGCAGCCGGACGCCGAACTCCTCGGCGTTGGCCCGGAGCGTGTCGACCTGGGTCCGGGAGACGGGGTCGGCGATCGGCTTGTCCCAGTCGATCGTCGGGACGTTGTGGTCCTCGGTGGCCAGGGTCAGGTCGGGCCGTCGTACCGTGCGGCCGGCGAGGCGGAGCCCGTCGAAGGCCTGCGGCGAGGTCACCTCGTGGATCAGGTGGAGGTCGATGAACAGCAGGTCGGGCTCCCCCGCGGCACTGCGGACCACGTGCTCGTCCCAGATCTTCTCGGCCAGGGTCTTCCCCATGTCGGTGCACTCCCTCGTGCGTCTCGATGTGCCCGTCGAAGGGCCGAACTGATGTTCATCCTACGCTTGCATCCCATGATCTGAGACGGCAGTATTGGCATATGGACAACTCGAGCGGTGTCGGCGTACTCGACAAGGCGGCCCTGGTGCTCGCCGCCCTGGAGGCCGGACCGGCGACGCTGGCGGGCCTCGTGGCCGGGACCGGCCTGGCCCGACCCACCGCGCACCGGCTCGCGGTCGCCCTCGAGCACCACCGGCTGGTGGCCCGCGACATGCAGGGCCGGTTCGTGCTCGGTCCGCGTCTCTCCGAGCTCTCCGCGGCCGCCGGCGAAGACCGGCTGCTCGCAGCGGCCGGCCCGGTGCTGGCCCGGCTGCGCGACATCACCGGCGAGTCCGCCCAGCTGTGGCGCCGGCAGGGCGAGTACCGGGTCTGCGTGGCCGCCGCCGAGCGCCCCACCGGCCTCCGCGACACGATCCCGGTGGGCTCCCAGCTCACGATGCGCGCCGGCTCCGCGGCCCAGATCCTGCTCGCCTGGGAGGACCCGGAGCGGATGCATCGTGGCCTGCAGAACGCCGCCTTCTCGGCGACCGCCCTCGCCGGCATCCGACGCCGCGGCTGGTCGCAGTCGGTCGGCGAACGTGAGCAGGGCGTTGCCTCGGTCTCCGCTCCGGTCCGATCGCCCTCGGGCAAGGTGATCGCGGCGGTCTCGGTCTCGGGTCCCCTCGAGCGACTCTCGCGGCAACCGGGCCGGATGCACGCGCCCGCCGTCCTGGCCGCGGCCGACCGGCTGTCCGAGTCCCTGCGGAGGGCAGCGGGCGAATAGAGTCGTCCCGGACATGTGGATCTCCGAGCTCAGTGAGCGCACCCGGGTGCCGATCGACACGATCAAGCACTACCTGAGGATCGGGGTGTTGCACCGGGGGGACCCGGTCACGGACCGCCGCTCGGAGTACGACGGGACGCACGTCGAGCGGCTCCGGCTGATCCGGGCGATGATCGAGATCGGCGACATGCGGCTGGACTCCGTGCGCCGCGTGTTCGGCTCCGTCGACGAGACCCGCGAGAGCCTTCGCGACGCCCTCGGTCAGGCGCACTACGAGCTCTCGCGCCGCTTCGTCGAGGACCACGAGCCAACCGCCGCGTCGCTGGCCGTCGTGGACGGCGTGATCGCCCGCCAGGGCTGGGACATCGCGGACATCAGCGTGCACCGGGCCGCGCTGGCGGCCAGCATCGACACCCTCAGCCAGGTCGACAGCTCGGTCAACGAAGTGCTCCTCGACTTCTACGCGCAGGTCGTCGACCAGATCGCGGCGTTCGAGATCTCCCACGTCGACGCGAGCAGCAGCCACGACGCCGCGATCCGCAGCGTCGTGATCGGCACGGCGCTCTACGAGCCGCTGATCCTGCTGCTGCGCCGGCTGGCCCAGGAGCACGCATCACGCGACTGGGCCGCCGAGAAGAGCTGGGAGCCCTGGGAGCAGGCGCCGGGAGAGCCGACCGGACGAGGGGCCGGACAGCGGCGGCTAGAAGAGCGCGTCCTGCTCGAGCGCGAGCAGCACCTGCTTGCGCTCCACGCCGCCGCCGTAGCCGGTGAGCGACCCGTCGGCCCCGATCACCCGGTGGCACGGGACCACGATCGGGATCGGGTTGCGGCCGTTGGCGAGGCCGACGGCGCGCGACGCCGCGCGGGTCATGCCCATCCGCCGCGCGACCTCGCCGTACGACGCCGTCTCCCCCCACGGGATCTGCTCCAGCTGGCGCCACACCTGTCGCTGGAACTCGCTGCCGGTGGGCCCGAGCGGCAGGTCGAAGCTGCGCCGATCGCGCGCGAAGTACTCACCGAGCTGCTCGCGGGCCCGCACCAGCACCGGCTGGTCGTCGACGCGGTCACCGAGCGGACGGCCCTCGGCGCGCCGTGGCGCGAACTCGATCGCGGTCACCACGTCCCCACCGGGCGTCTCCCGCGCCACCACGCGCAGGTCGCCCACGGGCGACGGCACCACGGTCCACATGGGCTCAGACTAGGCCGGAGCTCCGACAGTGGTCGCCACGTGCCACAGGTGGGTGAGCGCATAGGAGCGCCACGGCCGCCAGGCCTCGCTGGCGACCACCACGGCGGGCAGGTCGGTGCCGAGCCGTTCGGCCGCGCGCCGTAACCCGATGTCGGTCGGCAGGAACACGTCCGGGTCGCCGAGCGAGCGCATCGCGACGTGGTCGACCGACCACGGACCGATGCCCGGCATCGCGAGGAGCTGGTCGGGATCGCTCAGGTCGACCACTCCCCCGGCGACGGCCGCGGCCAGGCCGACCAGTGACCGGCCGCGGGTGCGTGGCATCGCGAAGTCCTCGGGCCTCAGCGACGCGACCTGCTCCGGGGTGGGGAACAGCCGGGTCAGCCCGTCACCGAGGTCGACCCGACTGCCGATCGCGGAGACCATCCGGCTGGTGAGCGTGCGCGCGCCGGCCACGCTGACCTGCTGGCCGATCACGGTGCGCACGGCCACCTCGAACACGTCGACGTCATGGTGCACGCGCAGGCCCGGGGTCCCCCGCACCAGCGGTGCCAGCAGCGGGTGTGCGGACAGCGCCCGGTCGGCCTCGACCGGATCGTGTCCGGCGTCGACCAAGGCGGACAGCCAGGCCGTGGCCGCCGCCAGGTCGGCCTCGGGTCCGTCGTACCCACAGCGCACGGTGCCGGGCGCGGAGGCGAGCGGCCGGACGTCCACGCGTGCCGGACCGTGCGGCAACCGCAGGCTGCGGGCGTAGACCCCGTCGACGAGCGTCTCCACCCCCGGCACGCAGCCCATCGTCAGGAAGTGCACGAGCGCCGCCCGCGCGTAGGGCTCACGCACCTCGATCACCACGTCCCGCACGGTTCCATCCAAGCCGACGCCGTCGCGGTGGTGCGCACTACCCACGCGGTGTTGACGCTGCGCACGGCGTACACCCCGTGTGCAGCGACCACAACCCCGCGTTACAGCTGCGGTGTCGCGCTCCACCCCGAGCCCCACCACAGACGCCAGCAGCCCGGTCCACGGGACCGGGCTGCTGGAGACGTACCCCCGACGGGATTCGAACCCGCGCTACCGCCTTGAGAGGGCGGCGTGCTAGGCCACTACACAACGGGGGCCTTGCCCACGAGAGTGGGCGACTGCGGAACTTTATCGTCCGGCTGACGAGTGAGTCCAATCGGTACGTCGCTGGGGTACTAGGACTCGAACCTAGACTAACTGGACCAGAACCAGTCGGGCTGCCAATTACCCCATACCCCATGGGATCGACCCGCGCCCGGGGGCGGGGCCGGGGAGAGACGATACACGTCAGGCGGAGCCGTCACCAATCGGGATCGGGGCTCCCGCCACGGGTGTGGGCGAGGTCTCCGGGGACGGCGGATCGGTCCTGTTCCGCAGCCGCATCCGGCGGGCGACGAGCAGCACCAGGGCGAGAAACACGAGGCTCTGGGTGAGGGTCAGCGGGAGGTTCCACCAGGACACCTCCTGCACGTTGAGGGTGCCGGTGATGTCGCCGAAGAGCAGCGCGAAGCCGAACGCCACGTAGTTGTTCAGGATGTGCAGTGCGATGCCGGCCTCCAGCCCCCCGCTGCGGACGACGAGGTAGCCGGCCAGCAGCCCGAAGGCGAACCGGTCGAAGAACAGCGGGAAGTTCTGGATGCCGTGCGCCACCGCGAACATCAAGGCGGTCGCGACCACCGCGACCCAGGTGCCGAACAGCGAGCCGAGGGCCTGCATCAGGTAGCCGCGGAAGGCGTACTCCTCGCCGATCGCCTGCAGCGGTGTGGTGAACAGGATCACCACGGCGATCGCGACGTCGCGGCCGCTGAGGTGGTTCATCGCGTTGCCGACCTGACCGGCGGTCTCCTGGTCGGGCAGGAACAGCGAGATCACCACCTGCGCGGCGACGGCGACCACCGCGAGCCCGAGGCAGGCGTAGAAGAACCGCCACCGCATGCCGGGCCGGACCGAGGTCAGCCAGCGCGGGGACAGCCGGTGCAGCCACCGCACCAGCGCCCAGGCGATCAGCGTGGCCGAGGCAAGGGTGAGGTTCAGCCAGAGCATCGAGGCAGGCGTCACCTTCTCCAGCGACAGCGAGTCGGTGAAGACGGTGCCGAAGTCGCTGCCGTCGATCGCGGTCTGCACGCCGACGGCCAGCGCCAGGATCGGCAGCGTCGCGAAGCCGGCCAGCACGAACGTGCCGATCAGCAGGACCGGGATCCCGACGACGGCCTTCCACCAGTCCTGCCGCCACGACCAGGTGCGCAGCATCTGCGGATAGGCCATCGGGGTGGGGTGCGGGTGCTGGAAGCGCGCCGACCCCGGGGGCGGTACGTCGAGGTCACCCCCGGGTGGCCACCCCACGTCAGGCCCCGGCAGGCGAGCTGGGCGCCGACGGCGCGGTCGCCAGCCGGGCCAGGGTCACCTCACGGCCGAGCAGCTCCAACGACTCGAACAGCGGCGGTGACACCCGGCGACCGGTGACGGCGACCCGCACCGGCCCGAACGCGTTGCGCGGCTTGAGTCCCAGCCCCTCGACCAGCGAGGTCCGCAGCGCCTCGTCGATCGCCTCGGTGGTCCACTCGGACAACCCGGACAGCGCGTCGTGGGCCGCCGCGACGACCCGGCGACCGTCGTCGTCGAGCAGCTTGGCGACGTCGGCCTCGTCGTACTCGACCCGGTCGGTGAACAGGAAGCCCAGCATCGGCGGCGCCTCGGTGAGCTTGTTCATCCGCTCGTGCACCAGCGGCATCGCGCGGGTCAGCAGGGCGTGCTCGAAGTCGGTCGGCGGGTCGGTCAGCACCCCGGCGCCGATCAGGAACGGCTGCACGCGGTCGGCCATCTCCGAGACCGAGAGCAGCCGCATGTGGGAGGCGTTGATCGCCTCGGCCTTCTTGAGGTCGAAGCGCGCGGGGTTGGGGTTCACCCGGGCGATGTCGAACGCGGCGACCATCTCCTCGAGCGAGAAGACGTCGTGGTCGTCGGCGATCGCCCAGCCCAGCAGGGCCAGGTAGTTGAGCAGCCCCTCGGGCAGGAACCCCGCCTCCCGGTAGCTGACCAGGCTGGCCTGCGGGTCGCGCTTGGACAGCTTCTTGTTGCCCTCGCCCATCACGTAGGGCAGGTGCCCGAAGCGCGGCACGGCCTGCGCGATGCCGAGCTCGATCAGCGCCTCGTAGAGGGCGATCTGGCGCGGGGTGCTGCTGAGCAGGTCCTCGCCTCGCAGCACGTGGGTGATCCCCATCATCGCGTCGTCGAGCGGGTTGACCAGGGTGTAGAGCGGCTGGCCGTTGGCGCGGGCGAGCGCGTAGTCGGGCACGTGCTCGCTACGGAAGGTGACCTCGCCGCGGACCAGGTCGTCGAACGTCACCGGCCGGTCGGGCATCCGGAACCGGACGCACCGGGCTGCGCCCCTCGGCCGCGAACGCCGCCACCTGGTCCTCGGTCAGGGCGCGGCAGAAGCCGTCGTACCCCATGATCTTGGAGCCGCTGGCCTTGCGGCGGGCCTCGACCTCGTCGTTGGTGCAGTAGCAGTCGTAGCTGAAGCCACCGTCGCGGAGCCGGGCCAGTGCGTCCCGGTAGATCTCGGAGCGCTCGGACTGCAGGTAGGGGCCGACCGGACCGCCGACCTCGGGCCCCTCGTCCCAGTCGAGGCCGAGCCAGTGCAGGACGTCGATCAGTGCGTCGTGCGACTCCTGGGTGTTGCGGGCCGCGTCGGTGTCCTCCATCCGGAAGACCACGGTGCCCCCGGCGTGACGCGCGAAGGCCCAGTTGAACAGGAACGTGCGCGCCAGGCCCACGTGGGGTGAGCCGGTCGGCGAGGGGGCCATGCGCACGCGCACGGGAGTCGGGTCAGTCACGAGCAGTCACCTTGTTGGTCAGGTTGCCGATGCCGGCGACGGAGACCTCGACCTCGTCGCCGACCTCCATCGCCCCCACGCCCTCGGGGGTGCCGGTGAGGATCACGTCACCGGGAAGCAGGGTCATCACGCTGGACACGTGCGCGACCAGGGCAGGAACGTCGAAGACCATGTCCTTCGTGGTCCCGTCCTGCACCAGGTCGCCGTTCAGCCAGGTGCGCACCGCACGCCCCTCGGCGAAGTCGTGCGGGTCGAGGTCGGTCTCGATCCACGGGCCGAGCGGGCAGAACGAGTCGAACCCCTTGGCGCGCGTGAACTGGACGTCGCCGCGCTGCAGGTCGCGGGCGGTCACGTCGTTGGCGACCGTGTAGCCGAGGATCACGTCGGTGGCCTTCTCGGCGGGTACGTCGCGGCAGATCCGGCCGATCACGACCGCCAGCTCGCCCTCGTAGTGCACCTCGCGGCTCTGCCGCGGGTAGAAGACCGGGTCGCCCGGACCGACCACGCTGGTGTTCGGCTTCAGGAACATCAGCGGCTCGCTCGGTACGTCGCCGCCCATCTCCTGGGCGTGCGCCGCGTAGTTCTTGCCGATGCCGATCACCTTGCTGCGCGGGATCACCGGCGCCAGCAGCCGGACGTCGGCCAGCCGGTGCTCGACGCTGGTCAGGTTGACCCCGACGTACAGGGGGTCGCCGCTGAGTGCCACCACGACGCAGTCGTCGTCGGGGACACCGTTGTCGTCGACCTCCCCGGTCACGACACCGAACTGGGGGTCGTCCCCCGCTGTGAACCTCGCAATACGCACGGGGTCGAGCGTAGTCGGGGGCCGCGCGGGTGCCGGCGGGCGGTGCGGCTGGTCCGGGAGGACGGTACCGATCGGGTCCCCGGGCCGGACTCGCCGCCGGTGACGGCGGTGACATCACGCCGCGGCTGCGACGGAGCCGTCCGCGCGCCGGCGAGTGGCGCAAGGCCCTCGTCGTACGCCGATCTGCAGGGTTGCGCAGCTTCGACCCGCACCACCGCCGCGCCGAGGCGCAGCGCGTGCCGGTCGGCAGCAGGTCGACGCCACGAGTGGGACGTTCTCGCCGAGGTCCCCGCGCGCACCGGTGGCCGCCGCGCACCTCGTCGGCAGCTCGCGTGCAGCAGTGCACCTGCGAGCGGTCGGCGGCTCGTCGCGTCACCCGCGATGCACGCGTGGACGTACCCGGCTGCCTCGCCCTCGACGCCGAGACCGACGGTCATCCGGACACCGACACCTCGCTGAACCGGTGCTCGCCGTCCCGGTGCACGGCACCATACCTCCACGCCGGGACCGTACTCTCGAGCGGTGGAGCTCCTCGACCGCCCGACCTGGCGGGCCCGCGCCGCGGCGCACACCGCCCGGGTGGACGTCTGGGTGCAGCCCCACCTCGCCCGCCGTGGTGCCGGCCGGAAGCACCCGGTGCACGACTTCCTGTTCGACTACTACTCCCAGCGTCCCGCCGCCCTCCGCCGCTGGCACCCGGGCTTCGGGGTGGTGCTTCTGGAGGCGACGGAGTTCGAGGGGGTGAAGGGCTACGGCCGGGTAGTCCCGGCCAAGAAGCACGCCCAGCACCCTCCCGGAGGTGCCGAACGGTCGGGACTATCCGTGACCGCCGACCATCTCCGGTCCCAGGTGCCGCTGGTGGAGTCGACCCGGCGGCTGCTGGCGGCCACGGCCGGGCGTGCGCCGACGCTGGGGTGCTTCGGGCTGCACGAGTGGGCGATGGTCCACCGCGCGGGCACCACCCGGCACGACTGGCCGCTGCGACTGGGTACGACGGGCACCGACACGGTCGTGGAGTCGCACCGGATCGCGTGCTCGCACTTCGACGCCTTCCGGTTCTTCACCGACTCGGCGCGCCCGCTGAACACGTTGCGTCCCGGGCGCGACAACCGGCCGGAGTTCGAGCAGCCGGGCTGCCTGCACGCCGGCATGGACCTCTACAAGCACGCGTTCCGGCTGACGCCCCTGGTGCCGTCCGAGCTGGTGGCCGACTGCTTCGCGCTCGCCCGGGACATCCGCGAGCTCGACATGCGCGCCTCGCCGTACGACTTCGGCGACCTCGGCTTCGCCCCGGTCCGGATCGAGACGCCCGACGGCAAGCAGGAGTACGTCGCCGCGCAGCGGGCCTTCCCGGAGCGCGGTGCTCCGCTGCGCCGGCGCCTGGTCGAGGAGTGCGACCGGCTGCTCGCCACGGAGTCTGACCCCGGGAACCTGCTAGCGACCTTCGCGGTCGAGGCCCGCCAGCTGCCGCGCACGGCGGAGGATCTCGTCGACCACCGCGGCGATCGGCGCCGTGGCGTCGACGGCGATGCCGTGCCGCGGCAGGTCCTCCTTCGTCTCGTGCAAGCGCACGACGAGCGCGCGCTCGACGGGCTCCCCGCCTCCCCAGTCGGAGTCCGGTCGAGCGTCGAGGCGCCGGTGGAGCGTGTCGACGTCGACCTCCAGGACGAAGACGCCGTCGAAGAGGTGGACGAACGTGTCGACGTTCCTCGATCCACCGCAGAAGAAGGTGAGGAGCTCCGCCCGGTCGGCGACGATGACCCGCACCGAGGTCACGTCCCAGATGTGGTGCTCGTGGCCGAGGCCCTCGTCCTTCGGCGCACCGGTCCCGGGGTCGCCCTGGTAGGCCAGCACCCGGTCGCCGTGGATCGCCTGGTAGCCGCGACGCCCGAGCTCGTCGCAGACCGTCGTCTTGCCGGCGCCGGAGACGCCTTCGACCAGGAAGTTGCTCACGCCCACGGTGCATCGTAGGTCGACCACAGGCCGGGCGTGGGCGGGCCGCTCGCGGCTACACGATGACCAGTGCGCCGGTGTCCTCGACCACCGGGCTCATGGTGATCTGCGCGGTCGCTCGGCACGTACGACGCCCGACCTCGTCACCACCACCATCTCTGCCGCCTTGTTCCACCTGGGTCCGGTTCACCGACCATGCCGCGCCCGGTGCGCTGACGAGTGCTGATAGAACGTCCAGCACGTTCGACTACCGCCCGCCGCGGCTCTGATGCTCCAGACGAAGCATTCGCAGCACCACGAAAGGACAGTCCCGTGACAACGCAAGGCGATCCTCTTTCACGGAACCGCCGCACACCCCGACGTCGTGTGGCTCCCGTGGCTGCGAAGGAGGCTGACCGAACGCGGCTACGCGGTCGAGGCGCCGCACTACCCCGGCCTCAACGTCGAGTCCATCGCCACCTTCCTGCCGAAGGTGCTGGCCAACCACACCTTCGATGCGAACACCGTGCTGGTCGGCCACTCGGGCGGGGCTGCGCTGCTGCTCGCGATCCTCGAGCACATCGACACGAGAGTGGACCAGGCCATCCTCGTCGCCGGCTACTGCACTCAGCCCAACACCGAGGCCGAACCCGTCCTGCAGGACGCCTACGACTGGGCGGCGATACGAGCCCATGTCCGCGACCTGTACTTCATCAACTCCCGCGAAGATCCGTACGGCTGCGACGCCAAGCAAGGGCACGCCATGTTCGAGCGGCTCGGCGGCACCCAGATCATCCGCGACGACGGCCACTTCGGAGACATCGACCAGCCGTACGAGTCGTTCGAGCTCCTGGACAAGCTGATCGACTGACAACGGTCCCCGGGTCGGGTCGCGAATCGCCCCTGACCGACGCCGCACATCTCGGCTGCGCTGAGCAGGCTCGAACCGTCACCCGTCCGAAACCGTCCAGAGGCGCCTGACTCAGCCACGGAGGCGTCGCGCGGCTTCCTGTGAGTCGCTCGGGACCCACAGCAAGTACGGTTGCCGCTATGGCAAACGATCCGCTGACCGGGCTCGGGCCACGTCTCCGCGTGCTCCGCACCGAGCGCGACCTGACGCTTGCCGAGGTGTCCGAGCAGACCGAGGTCTCGCTGAGCACCCTCTCGCGGCTGGAGTCGGGTGGCCGGAAGGCGACGCTCGAGCTGCTGCTCCCCCTCGCCCGGGCCTACGGCGTGACCCTGGACGAGCTCGTGGACGCGCCAGCCACGGGCGATCCGCGCGTGCACGCCAAGCCGATCCAGATGCACGGCGCCACCGTGATCCCGCTGACCAACCGGCCCGGCGGGCTGCGCGCGTACAAGCACGTCCTGCGCCCGGCGACCCGTCGTACGCCCGACCCGCGCACGCACGAGGGCTACGAGTGGCTCTACGTGCTCGACGGCAGGATGCGGCTGGTGCTGGGCGACCAGGACCTGGTGCTCGGGCCGGGCGAGGTGGTGGAGTTCGACACCCGCGTGCCGCACTGGTTCGGCTGCGCTGAGCGGCGCGTGGTCGAGGTGCTCAGCGTGTTCGGTCCCCAGGGCGAGCGGATGCACGTCCGCCGCCAGCGCACCGCAGGAGCCACGGCTGGTTGATCGACGAGCGATCGTCATACGCGCCCGACTCCCCCGAGGAGTCCTCCGAGACCTTCTCCCCCACGAGGGGAAGACTAGTGCCCCCGTCGACGGCGGGCGGGCGCGTCAGTGCTCGTCGCTGTCCTTCTCCGCGTGGAACACCGGTCTGCCACCGGAGCAGCTCGACTGCACCTGCACCTGGGTCTGCTCCCGTCACGAACGTGATCTCGACCTCTTCCGGCCCGTCCGAGCCTCGCTCGACGCGCCACCCGTCGTCGGGACTGGCGCCGCGGAGCCGGATCGTCCGACCCGTACAGCTCACCGTCACCGACCCGCCGGTGCCCGACCAGGTGCGCACCACGACCGGCGTCGAGGCGGGCGAGGACGCGGGGCGTGACTCGGCGCGGCCGCGACGGCTTCCGGGCCGGCGCCGGGGAGGGATCGACGCGGGCCGGGGCGCTGGTCGTCGGAGGCGAGGGACGTCGGCTCGTCGATGCCGTGGCCCCGCGCTTGGCGTGACGTCGGCGACCCGACGACGACGCGGCGCCGGCGTCCTGGTGAGCTCCGACGTCACGTCGCTGGGGCCGGAGGTGGCGACGGGGAGGCCGCCCGCGGTGGACACCACGCGGCCCGCATCGCTGACCACGAACCAGACCAGGCCGGCCCCGAGTCCGACCACCGCCAGCCAGGAGACCAGCGCCACCACGGCTCCACGGTTCATGCGGACCACCATCCCAGATCGTTCCGGCGGGTCAGCTCGAACCACTACCGTCGGCCCATGGCGAAGGTGCTGCTGGTCGAGGACGAGGCGGAGATCAGGGACGCCGTACGCGCGGGCTCGTGGACCAGGGGCACACGGTCTCCACCACGGCGTCCGGGCTCGAATCGCTCCAGATCCTGCTCGCCGACGAGCCCCGACGTCGTGCTCCTCGACCTCGGTCTCCCCGACGTCGACGGCCTCGAGGTGCTGCGGATGATGCGCGGGGTGCGCCCGGTGCCGGTGATCGTGATCACGGCACGCGACGACGACGCAACGATCGTGCAGGCCCTCGACAGCGGCGCCGACGACTACGTCGTCAAGCCCTTCGGCCTCGACCACGTCGCCGCCCGCATCCGGGCGGTCCTGCGACGAGGAGCACCGGGACAGGAGTCGCCGACGATCCGGGTCGGCGACCTGGTCGTCGAGGTCGGCCCGCGCCGCGTCACCCTGGCGGGCGCCACGGTGGAGCTGACCCGCAAGGAGTTCGACCTGATCCTCGCCCTCGCCCTGCGCCCGGGCGAGGTGGTCACCAAGCGCACGCTCCTCGCCGAGGTGTGGCAGCAGCCGTACGGCGGCGGCGACCGGACGGTCGACGTGCACCTCTCCTGGCTGCGGCGCAAGCTCGGCGAGACGCGCCGCGGCGCCCCGCTACCTGCACACGGTGCGCGGAGTCGGCATCCGGTTGTCCGCCCCCGGGCCGAGACCGAGGGCGACGCCGTCCGCGAGCAGACCTGATGCGCCGCCGGATCTCGTGGCTCGTGGGTGCGACCACATCAGCGATCATCCTCGCGTTCGTGATCCCGCTGTGCCTGCTGGTGCGGAGCATGGCCGAGGACCGTGCGCTGGCCGGCGCCGACCAGGAGGCGCGCAACGTCGCCCTCATCGTCTCGAGCCTCGGTGACAGTGACCGGCTCCCGGAGCTGATCGACGCGGTCGACGCACGGTTCCCGGCGCACACCACGGTGCTGCTCGCCGACGGTCGGGTGCTCGGCGAGCCCGACGCCCGGGCCTCGGCAGACCCGCTGGTGGCTCGCGCCCGCGCGGGATCCGCGTTCACGGAGGTCGACGGTGCCGGCGGCCACGTGCTGGTGCCCGTGATCGGAAGCGACGGCACCGACGTCGTCCGCACCACGGTGACCCCGGAGACCCTCCGCGAAGGCGTGGCCCGGTCGTGGCTCACGATCGGGGCGCTCGGCCTGCTGCTGCTGATGATCGCGGTCGCTGACAGCGGGACGACTCGGACGACGGATCAGCACTCCGGTCACCCGGGTGGCAGCGGTCGCCGACCGCATCCGCGACGGTGACCTGGCCGCGCGCGCCGAGCTGGTCGGCCCGGCGGAGACGGTCGCGCTGGCCGAGGCCCTGAACCGGCTGACGGAGCGGATCGTGGAGCTGCTCGCCGCCGAGCGCGCGGCGGTCGGTGACCTGTCCCATCGCCTGCGGACCCCGGTCACCGCCCTGCGGCTCGACGTCGAGCGGGTGGCCGAGCCGGAGGTGTCCGAGCGGCTCCAGCTGCACGTGGGCCGACTGCAGCGCACGATCGACGCCATCGTGAAGGACGCGCGCCGTCCCGTCCTGCACCGACACCTCGGCGAGCAGCGACGTGGTGGCGGCCGTGCGCGAGCGGATCGACTTCTGGCGGCCGCTGGCCGAGGAGCAGGGGCGAGCGCTCGAGGTCAGGCTGCCGGCCGGGCCGGTCCAGGTGCGCGCTCACGGGTCCGACGTCCGCGACCTGGTCGACGTGCTCGTCGACAACGTGTTCGCGCACACCGCGGACGGAGTCCCGTTCTCGGTGCGTCTGCAGGTCCACGACGACCACGTCGACCTGCAGGTCAACGACCGGGGCACCGGGTTCGACCCACGGGAGGAGCACGTTCCTCGCGAAGGCTCGACCGGCCTCGGCCTGGATTTGGCCCGTCGTACCGCCAGGGGGTTTGGGGGGGACCTCTCCGTGCTTACCGGGTCGGGGGGTACCCGGATCACGGTGGCGGTACGACGGGAGCTCTGACCCGAGACAGGTCATCCACATCGGACTCAGTCGTCGGGTTGGTCGTGGTCGTCGTCGGGCTCGTCGCTCTCGTGGTCGTCGTCGTGCTCGGCACTGTCGTGGCTGGTGGCGTCGCGATGACCGGGGGCGGGGCGCGCAGCGGCCTGCGGCGCGACCCGGCGCGCCTGGACCGGCGCCACCGACGGTGCAGCGGGGACCCGCACCGTGACGACCCGGTGCTCCACGTGCACGCAGGTGCGGCCACGCAGGTGTGACCCGGCCGCGCAGGGCAGCCACAGCACCGTGTGGCGGGGTGGGTAGGTCATCGCCGAGGTGTCGGCGGGGCGCGGCGCGGCCGCGGAGACCCGGGGCTGGTCGGCCGGAGCCTGGGACTGGTAGGTGGTGACCGCGACGGCCAGGCCGGCCACGGTCCCGAACCCGGCCATGAGGGGGGTACTCAGCCGCACGTTCTCTCCTCACGCCGGTCCGGACGGTCCGACCAGCAGCCCCGATGATCGGGGACGGAGCGTTGTGCGCACCTCGTCGGAACGTCAAGACCATGCAAAGTCGCCCGAAACCCGGCAAAACTCACGTCCTCTTAACGTCGTGCTGAGGACCGCTTGTCCTCGGCGCTGTCACCGTGAGCGTTCCCGCGGCCCGTCATCCGGGCCTCGCGACGACCCCGGAGGAACCATGACCAGCAGCCGCACCTACACGGTGCGCGGACGAGACCTGTTCCGCAGCCTGACGGCGGTGGTGACCGGCCTCGCCGCGTTCGGGACCGTGGCAGGCACCGGCGCGGCCACGGTGGCGTCCGCCCAGGCGACGCAGCGCCGGGACGTGGCGAGGGCACAGGCTGCCGCTCTGGAGGTGGAGCGCCGGACGCACGCCGACCCGTTGCTGCGGGTCCCGCAGCCGCGGCTCACGATCCGGGCGCGCGCCCAGCGCGTCGTCGTCCGCACCCGCGTGGTGCAGCAGGCCGCGCAGGCGTCGTTCGCCGCGGCGCCGTCGGTGTCCGCCTGGCGGGCGCCGACCGTGACGCCTCGTTCCCCCGCCCCGCGGAACCCACCACCGGCTCCGGCGCCCGCCCCGGCCCCGTCGAGCGGATCCTGAGTGGTGCCGGGGCACCGGTCCTGGTCGGCACTGGGGACCTACGTCCATCTCGGCGTCGGCGACGGGTCGCGGCTCGGTGCCGCCGAGACGGTGGCGAGGCGGGTGCTCGGTGCCGTCGACCGCACCTGCAGCCGGTTCCGGACGGACAGCGACCTGACCCGGCTGAACCGGTCCCCCGGGCGCTGGGTGTCGGTCGACCCGCTGCTCGTGGCGGCGCTCCGGATCGCGATCCGGGTCGCGCAGGAGACCGGCGGCACGGTGGATCCGTGCCTGGGACGTTCGTTGGTCTCCCTCGGGTACGACGCCGACCTCGGCACCGTGCTGCGCGAGGGCCGCGCCACCGCCAGGGTGACGGTTCCCCGGTTCGGCGCCTGGCAGGAGATCCGGTTCGAGCGCGACCGGGTCCTGGTGCCCCACGACGTCTGTGTCGACCTCGGCTCCACCGGCAAGGCCTGGGCCAGCGACCTGGTCGCCCGGAGCGTGGCGGACGAGGTGGGTGGCGGCGTCCTGGTCAGCCTCGGCGGTGACGTCTCGGCCGTGCCGATGCGGGACGGCGACTGGCCGGTCGCGATCAGCGAGAGCCCGGGAGCCGACCCCGATCAGCTGGTCGGGCTCACCGGCGGAGGTCTCGCCACCTCGAGCACGCAGGTGCGCCGCTGGTCGAGCAACGGCGTGGAGCGGCACCACGTGCTGGACCCACGCACCGGCGCACCGGTCGACGGCCCGTGGCGCACCGTCACCACCACCGGCTCGGACTGTGTGTCGGCCAACGCCGCCAGCACCGCCGCCCTGGTGCTCGGCGACGGCGCCGTCTCCTGGCTCGAGGCCCGCACCGTGCCGGCGAGGCTCGTCGACACCGCGGGGCGGGTGACGGTGCTCAACGGCTGGCCCCGCCCCGAGATGTCGCCCGAGATGTCGCCCGAGATGTCGCCCGAGATGTCGCCCGGGACACCGGACGAGGTGCGCTTCGCGAGTCGCGCCCGGACCGTGCAGGTGCCGGCATGAGCGGAACCGTCCTGCTGGCCGCCGCGGCGACCAACCAGCCCGGTCCCCTGCTGTGGTACCTCAACCGAGGCACCGGCGTCGTCCTGCTCGTGCTGCTCACGGTGTCGACCTGCCTGGGACTGTTCGCGTCACGCGGCGAGGCCGGCGGCCGGGTGCCGGCCTTCGTCCGCCAGGTGCTGCACCGGGACCTCAGCCTGCTGGCGGTCGCCCTGCTGGCGGTGCACGTGGTCACGGCGGTGGCCGACTCCTACGTCGACATCCGCTGGTGGCAGGCGTTCTCGCCGCTCGGCGCCAGCTACCAGCCCCTGTGGCTCGGACTCGGGGCCGTGGCGCTCGACCTGATCGCCGTCGTGGTGGTCTCGAGCCTGCTGCGGGCCTGGCTCAGCTGGCGCACCTGGCGTGCGCTGCACTGGCTGGCCTACCTTGCCTGGCCGATCTCCCTGGCACACGGGGTGGGGATCGGCACGGACGCGACCGTCGGGTGGGCCCGGTGGCTCGGTTACGCCTGCCTGACGGCGGTCGCGGTCTCGGTGCTGTTGCGATGGACCCTGCGGGCGCGGACAACCCCTGAGCGCGTCCCGCAGGAGGTCCGATGAGCACGATGGCCGTCTCCCGGCTGCTCAGCGGACCGCTCATCCTGCAGCAGGTGAGTGCCGACCTGGCCACGCACCGGTCGACGTACGGCGGGCTCGCGAGCCTGTCCGCGCGTCGGCTCGGCGAGCTCCTGGAGGAAGCCGACGTGCGTGGCCGGGGAGGTGCCGGCTTCCCGCTGGCCACGAAGCTGCGTGCGGTCCTCCGCCACGGCCGGCGTGCGCCGGTGGTGGTCAACCTGGCCGAGGGGGAGCCCGAGAGCCGCAAGGACCTGGTGCTCGGCACCCAGCGGCCGCACCTGGTGCTGGACGGCGCGGAGATCGTGGCGCGAGCGCTGCGCAGCCGGACCATCCACCTGGTGGTCCCGCGCGAGGAGCCGGAGGTCGAGGAGACCCTGGCCCGCGCCGTCGCGGAGCGCACGATGGCGCCGACGGTCCGGTTCCACCGGGCCCGGGACGGGTTCGTCTCCGGTGAGGGCAGTGCCGTCCTCGAGCTGATCGCCGGACGCACCAACCTCCCGGTCACCTCCTGGCAGCCCACTGCGCTCGAAGGCGTGCAGGGACGACCGACGCTGCTGTCCAACGCCGAGAGCTTCGTGCAGCTGGCGCTCCTGGCCCTCGACCCGGATCGCTACTTCGCGCTGGGCACACCCGACGAGCCCGGCACCCGGCTGCTGACCCTGGTGGTGCCCGGGACGGGGCACCTGGTCGCGGAGGTCGAGCACGGCACGTCGTGGTCAGACGTCCTTCCGGCCCACCTGCTGGCGCGACCGGTCCTGGTCGGTGGGTTCCACGGGACCTGGGCCGCCGCCGGGTCCCTGAGCGGGCTCCGGGTGTCGACCACGGAGCTGCGTGCCGCCGGGATCACCCTGGGCGCAGGTGTGGTGATCACCCTGGCTGACGGCGAGTGCCCACTGGAGCGGACGTCCACCGTCGTCGACTACCTGGCCGAGCAGGCAGCGGGACGCTGCGGGCCGTGCGTCAACGGGCTTCCGGCGCTGGCCCGGGCGTTCACCGACGTGATCGAGGGGCGACCGATGATCGAGCGCGTGCGCGAGCTCTGCGGGCTCGTGGACGGACGGGGTGCGTGCGCCCACCCCGACGGTGTGGCCCGGCTGGTGCGTTCCGCCCTCGCCGCGTTCCCACAGGAGTTCTCGCGCCACGCCGCGGGCGCCTGCGCGACCAGGGAGGTGGTCGCGTGGAGCAGCACGAGCTGAAGGTCGACTGGCCGAGCTGCCGGGCGCGTGGGCTGTGCGCCGAGCTGCTCCCCGAGGTCGTCTCGCTGGACGAGTGGGGGTACCCGCTGGTCACGGGCACCGTCCCCCGGAGCTCCCTCGCGGAGGCACGTGAGGCGGTCCGTGCCTGTCCCCGGCTGGCGTTGCGACTGGTGCCGGCGACCCGCTGAGAGGCTCACCAGCAGGCCGGTCGGCGGTCCCGCCAGGGGGCCGCGAGCTCGATCTGGGCCGCCAGCGCGAACAGTCCGGCGTCCGCACCGGGTCTCCCCGCCAGCATCACCCCGACCGGCAGCCCGCCGGGCGTCATGTGCAGCGGCAGCGAGACCGCGGGCATGCCGGTGATGTTCCAGGTCGAGGTGTACGGCGTGAAGCGCTTCTGGTTCTCGAAGTCGCGGGCCGGGTCGGCGTCGTCCCGGATCGCGCCGACGGGCAGCGGCGGAACGGCCAGCGTCGGCGTCAGCACCGCGTCGTACGGCGCCAACGCAGCGAGCGCGCGCGACGCGATCCGGCGGAGCTCGCCGATGGCACGACCGAACTCGGGTGCGCTCACCGCCTCACCACGCTCCATCAGCCAGCGGGTCAGCGGTCGGAGCGACCCGCGCGCCTCGTCGGGCACCGGAGTCAGCGCGGTCAGCACCGCCCAGCAGGTCTCGAACACCGGCACCGCCTCGAGCGGCACCGGCACCGCGATGTCGACCACCTCGTGACCGAGTCCCTCGAGCAACCTGGAGGCGTCCTCCCAGGCGACGCGGCACTCCTCGTCGACCGTGGCCACGGTGATCACCGGCTCGACGAACCGGGCCACGCGCAACCGGCCGGGTTCCCGGCCGCACGCGGACAGGTAGGGCTCGATCGGGGCCCAGGTCGGGTCACCGACGGCGCGACCCGCCATCACGTCGAGCAGGGCGGCAGCGTCGCGCACGGTGCGGGCGAGGGGACCGTTGGTGGCCAGGCCCACCGGGTCGCCGTACATCGGGCTGCCGGAGACCACGCCCCGGGTCGGCTTGAAGCCGACCAGTCCGCAGCAGCTGGCCGGGATCCGGATCGAGCCCCCGCCGTCGGACCCCTGCGCGAGGGGCACCAGGCCGCCGGCCACCGCCGCCGCCGCCCCGCCGCTGGACCCGCCGGCCATCCGGCCGGTGTCGTACGGCGTCACGGCCGGCGGCGCGATCAGGTCCGGGTCGGGCTCGGTGTAGCAGGGCGAGCCGAGCTCCGGGGTGTTGGTCTTGCCCAGACTGACCAGCCCGGCCCGCTCAATCCGGAGCACCACCTCGTCGGAGAGGTCGGGCACGAAGTCGGCGAAGAGAGCAGCCCCGAACTTCGTCGGGACGCCCGCGGTCAGGTTGAGGTCCTTCACCGCGGTGGGCACCCCGGCCAGCGGGCCCGTGTGCTCCGAGCCCGAGCCGGTCACGGCCGCGGACCGCGCGGACTCGTCGGTCACGGTCACGAACGCGCCGAGCTCGGCGGAGAGCCGGTCGATCCGGGCCAGGTAGTGCTCGACCAGCTCGAGGGACGACGTGTCGCCCGTGCGCACGGCGGCGCCCTGCTCGAGAGCGGTCAGGTCGTGCAGCTCGGCCACGAGCCGAAACTAGTCCACCCGCGGGCGGCGGAGGCCCGCATGGCCCGTTCGACCGGTTCCCGGCCGGTCCGTATGGCCCCTTCGGGCCATGCGGGGCGGTCCGTCACGCCAGAACTCGACAAATCGCCGGACGACGTCCACGGCGGCGGGGTTGTCTGGTTGAAGAATCAGCCAGAGACCTTGGGGGGATCTGATGGCAACCGCCGTTATGCAGAAGAACACCGGCCACAACCTGGGCCCGACCATGGTGCACGAGTTTCTCACGTGCACCTGCGGTCAGGCCCTCGACTGCTGCCACACGGGCCACTGCCCGCGTTGTGGAGTAACCCTGCACTCGCACCACTGACAGGGCCGGCGCCGTCAGGCGTCGTCAGCGCGAGCGAGTGCAGGGTTTCCACCACCCAGCGTGTTGGGGGACGCGCGGTGCGGGCAGGACGTGGGTCTAGGCGCCTTGACGGCGCAGGCCGAACGTCAGCCCGTCGACCAGCGCTCCCCAGGACGCCTCGATCACGTTGTGACCGACTCCGACGGTGACCCACGACGAGACACCGTCGGTGGTCTCGATCAGCACCCGCGTGATCGCGTCGGTGCCGTGCCCCTGGTCGGAGATCCGCACCTTGTAGTCGATCAGCTCGAACTTCGTCACCTCCGGGAAGGCCTGTCCGATGGCCTCCCGCAACGCCTGGTCCAGGGCGTTGACCGGCCCGTTCCCCTCGCCGGTCTGCACGATCCGCGCTCCCCCCGCACGCAGCTTCACGGTTGCCTCGGACACCGCCTCCTCGCCGGGGCGGGTCTCGGTGATCACGCGCCAGGACTCGACGTCGAAGTACGACGGTCGGGTGCCCTCGAGCTCTTCGAGGAGCAGCAGCTCGAACGATGCGTCGGCGGCCTCGAACGTGTAGCCGTGGGACTCCATCTCCTTGACCCGGGAGGTGACCCGGTCGACCAGGTCGCGGTCCTCGGGACGCTCGCCGGAGAGGTCGAAGCCGAGCTCACGACCCTTCAGCTCGATCGACGCGCGGCCGGCCATGTCGCTGACCAGCAGCCGCATGTCGTTGCCGACGCCCTCCGGCTTCATGTGCTGGTAGAGGTCCGGGTCGACCTTGATCGCGCTCGCGTGCAGCCCGGCCTTGTGCGCGAAGGCGCTCACGCCCACGTAGGGCTGGCGGGACGCGGGCGGCACGTTGGTCACGTCCGCCACGGCGTGCGCGATCCGGGTGGCCTCACGCAGCAGCCCGTCGGGCAGCACCTGCCGCCCGAGCTTGAGCTCGAGGTTCGCGACCACGCTCACCAGGTCGGCGTTGCCGGTGCGCTCGCCGTACCCGTTGAGCGTGCCCTGCACATGGCTGGCGCCGGCGGCCACCGCCGAGAGGGTGTTGGCGACCGCGCAGCCGGTGTCGTTGTGGCAGTGGATGCCGACCCGGCCAGCGGACTGCGTCACCACCCGGGCGACCACGTCGTCGACCACCTCGGCCACCCAGCCCGGGAGCATCCCGCCGTTGGTGTCGCAGAGCGCGGCCACCTCAGCGCCTGCCTCGAACGCAGTGCGCAGCACCTCCAGCGCGTAGTCGCGGTTGGCGCGGTAGCCGTCGAAGAAGTGCTCGGCGTCGAGGAAGACCCGCTGTCCCTCTGCGGTCAGGTGGGACACCGTGTCGCGCACCATGGCGAGGTTCTCCGCCAGCGTCGTGCGCAGCGCGAGCTCGACGTGCCGGTCGTGCGACTTGGCCACCAGCGTGACCACCGACGCGCCGCTGTCCCGCAGCGCGGCGACCTGCGGGTCGTCTGCCGCCGCCAGCCCGGCCCGGCGGGTCGCGCCGAACGCGGCCAGGGTCGCGTTCCGGAGCTGGAGCTCCTCCCGCGCGCGGCGGAAGAACTCGGTGTCCTTGGGGTTCGCGCCCGGCCAGCCGCCCTCGATGTAGCCCACGCCGAGACCGTCGATCTGGCGGGCGATCGCCAGCTTGTCCGCGACGGAGAGGTTCAGGCCCTCCTGCTGGGCACCGTCGCGCAAGGTGGTGTCGTAGACGTCGAAGGTGCTGGTCATCGTGGTCTCTCAGGGTGTCGGGGTGTTTCCGGCAACAAAAAAACCTCCCGGTGACGAGAGGTTGGCGCGACGGAGGTTCCGTCGCGCTAGGTGATGATGATCGTGTCGTTGAGCACCGTTCGAGTGTGCCACAGCAGTCCATTCCCTGGTACGCCGATTCCGGCATCCGGGCAGGCTCGATGTTCGGGACGTTCCGCTGGACGAGCCTGGCGAGACCCGTGGGAGGCTCGCCCCATGGACCACACCACCGGACTGGTCCTCGGCGGCGGCGGCGTGACCGGGATCGCCTGGGAGCTGGGGATCCTCAAGGGCCTGCGCGACCACGGCGTGGACCTCACCGCCGCGGACACCGTGATCGGCACCTCGGCCGGCTCGGTGGTCGGTGCCCAGATCACCAGCGTGGTCGATCTGGACGACCTCTACGAGGAGCAGACCCGGCCGGCGCACGCGGAGATCGGAGCCGACTTCGGTGCCGGCACGATGCTCAAGCTGGTCGCGCTGATGATGCTGCCGGCCAGCGGCCGCGGCCGACGAGCCCGGCTCGGGCGCGCGGCGCGAAGGGCCCACCCGGGCCCGGCGACCGAGCGACTGCGCGTGATCGGCTCCCGACTGGTCACCCCCGACGGCGACCCGCTGGCGTGGCCGTCGCGCGACCTGCGGATCACCGCTGTCGACGCCGACAGCGGCTCGTTCCGGGTCTTTGACGGCACCGATGACGTCGACCTGCTGCACGCGGTCGCCGCGAGCTGCGCGGTCCCGCTGGTGTGGCCGCCGGTGGAGATCGGCGACCGGCACTACGTGGACGGCGGCATGCGTTCCGCGGCCAACGCCGATCTGGCCACCGGCTGCGACGTGGTGGTCGCGATCGCACCGTTGCCCCGCTCACTGACCCGCTACCACGCGCTCCCCCAGCAGCTGGCCCGCACCGGAGCAAGGCGCACGGCGACGATCACGCCCGACGCGGAGTCACTGGAGGCGATCGGCAGGAATGTGCTGGACCCGTCGAAGCGGGTCGGCGCCGCCGTCGCGGGTATGGCTCAGGGCGCGAGGCTCGCCGGCGAGCTGGGCGAGGGCTGGCCCGACGCGCTCGCGGGCTGACCCCGGTGGGTGGCCGGGTCAGCGGACCCGGAGGTCGCCGCTGGTCAGGTCTCCGCCCCCGACGTAGTCGTCGCCGACACTGATCACGAAGGAGTCCCCACCCTCGCCCGACCCACCGCCGTCGACGATCCGGATCTGGTAGCTCGTGGGAAGTCCGTTGATCGTCGCGGCGCCGGCGAAGCGCACCGTGCGCCCGTGTCGCTGGTAGCTGCGCACGTCGATGCAGACGATGTGGACCGGAAGCTGCTGGGTGCCGCCGAGCACGTCGCAGCTGCCGGACGTCTCGCCCCCACGCGCCACCACGCGATAGCGGAACGCGAGGTCCCGGTCGGCTCTCGGCCCGCCCGAGGGAGCACCCGACGCCGGCGGCGAGGGGGTGGCCGGGTCCGCCGGGTCGGCTGGACTGGACGACGGGTCATCCGTCGGTGTCGGGGCCTCGGTGGTGGTGGGTCCGTCGGGCGCGGCACTGGTCAGCTGCGCCACGAGCACGTCGGGGTCGCCGCTGAGCACGGTGGTCCCGGAGTCGGCGCCGTGACCGGGCACGTCCGCGGTCCACGTGAGCACCTGTCCGGCCCGGAGCGGGGCACAGACACCTGACGGTCCGGCGGCGTCCGCCCCGGTCCCTGTGATCAGCAATGCGCCGTCGGGCGTGTCGATCGTGGCCTCGACCAGGTTGATCACCTCACCGCCCTCGGTCCGGGCGCTGACCCGGCCGGTGTAGTGGCCCGGCCACGGACCGTCCGCCTCGCCCTCGAGCGTGAAGGCGTACGACGTGGCACCGGCCGGGCAGTCGTCGTACCGGCCTGCGAGCGGGAAGGTCAGGGTCTCGCCCGCGAGTCCCCCGGAGGCCGTCGCTGACGCACCGACGGCGACGGCCAGTGCTGCCCCGGCCGTCAGGGCCGCGGTCACCAGAGCGACGAGCAGGCGCGACGCAAGGATCCCGGACCGGGTCATCGTCTCCCCGCCAGGACCTCGTCCGGACCCGGGACCGCGGCGGGATCGACCGGCACGACGGCACGCGGTCGCCGCGGGCGAAGGGTCCGGAGGCGAAGCCGTCGGCCCGCGACCAGGGCGATCCCGAGCGCACTGACCAGCGCGGCCCACCGCAACGGCGTCCGGAGCGGCGTCCGCGACACCAGCCGGGGCTCCGGTCGGGTGGCCTGCGCCACGGTCCAGACGTAGTGAGCTGTGACGGTCGCCGCACCGGCCCGGGTCACGCGCACCTCGACCGGGACGGTCCCGGCGGTGAGCCCGGGCAGGCGGGTGGCCCAGGTGCCGTCGCCGATGGTCGACGCCGGGACCGGGTGATGGGTGCCCACGCGGACCGAGACCCCGGTCACGGGACCCGGCGAGGGCCGCCGCGAGTCGAAGACCGTCAGCACCGCGGATGCGTCACCCGGCCGGTTCGGCCGGATGTCGAAGGACTCCTGCAGGTCTGCGAAACGACCCGCGAGTGGCCCCTCGGTCGCGGTGTGACCACGGTCCACCAGCTGCGGCTCCATGGCCGGCTGGCTGCTCACGAGCACCGCGGTGACCAGCACCACCAGGAGTGAGACCAGCCCCTCGAGGGCGACCGTGCGGGTGGGCACCCCTGCCTCCGTCCGGCTGCGCACCCTCCGGTGGTTGACCATGGCCAGTCCCCCGGCCAGGGCGACCAGCAGGAGCTTGACCAGGAACGAACGGCCGTAGGTGGTGCGGAGGACTGCGTCCACGGACCCGATCGTCTCGCTGGCCATGAACAGGCCGGTGACCGCGGTGATCGCGACGCAGGCCCCCGCGGGACGCGCGAAGCTCCGCAACGCGCGCCGGACGTACGCCCACGGGAGCGCGCGACGCCCGCGCCAGAGGGCGAGCCCGAGGCAGGCGACGGCTCCGGACCAGGTCAGGGCCGCGGTCAGGTGCAGAGCAGTGGCCGCCAGCCGGGCCGGCTGGTCCGGAGCCGTCGCCGCGTGACCGAGCGCCGCGGTTCCGACGGCTGCCAGGCAGACCCCCGTCAGGAGCAGCACTCGTGACCGGCCGGCGGTGCCGCGCCGACCGGACATCGCGGCAAGGAGGAGCGCGAGGCCGAGCTCGCGCACCGCCCAGCGCACGTCGTAGGAGGCCGAGGCCGTCACTCGCCCGGACCCGGGCCCGACCAGGTCCACCGCGAACGGGAGCAACGAACCGGCGACGGCCAGCAGGATGCCGGCCCGTGCCACACGCAGCACCAGCAGCCGAAGGGCCGATCCGGTGGGGCCCGGCACCCGCGACAGCGACCGACGCGCGAGCAGCCCCCCGAGCCCGAGCGCGAGGCCGACCAGCAGCAGGGCCGTGGCCCCGGCCTCGCCCGGGAGGGGTGCCGTCTCGTGGAACGACGAGGGGCGCACCGAGGTTCGCACGCCGAAGACGAGCGTCCCCGTGGTGCGGTGCAGGTCGTCGCTGGAGAGCGTCTGCCAGGCGACCGTGTAGGTGTCCCGGGGAAGGTCCGCGACGTCGCCGACGATCGTGGACGGCTCCTCGGTGTCCGCTGCGTCCTCGGTGACCAGGTGCAGTCCCGAGACCGGGTGCGCACGCCCCGCGCTGTCGGTGAGGACCACCCTCGTCGCCGCCAGCACCACGTGCTCGCTGAAGCCGAGTCGCAGCAGCCGCGGACCCTGGGACAGGGTCGCGCCGTCGGCGGGGTTGCTGCTCTCCAGGTAGGCGTGGGCCGAGGACCCTGCCGGGGTGAGGACCACCAGCAGGACGGCTGCCAGCAGGGCCACCACGCTCGCCGGGAGCCGACGCGAGCGGGTACGGGCGACGGAGGCCATCAGAGCACCGGCATGCCACGCAGGGCGTGGCCCCCGTAGCGGATCGTTGCTCGCTCCCCCGACCGGATCGCGCCCCGGGTGTTCTCGTAGACCAGGTAGTAGGTCTGGCCCGCCCGCATCTGGTGACCGGCGCGCATGATCGACGCCCGTCGGGTGCCACCGTCTCGCTGGTCGCTGGTGAGGCGCGGCGGGTGGTCCCGGTCGGACTGGAACTGGGTCGCCTTCTCCGGGTCGGTCACGACGTAGAACAACGTCACCAGTCCCTTGTCGCCGACCACCGCGAGCCTCGTGAAGCGCACCCCCGTGGCCCTCTCCATCACCGTGCTGTGCGGCACCTTCCCCGGTCGGGTGGCCGCGCTCGAGCGCTGTCCGGGCAGGACGGCCACGAGCACGATCGCCAGGACGGCGACCACGGCGAGGGTGAGGTTGACACCCAGTCGTCCACCCAGTCGTCCACCCAGTCGTCCACCCAGTCGTCGGCCCAGCCTTCTGGGCCCGGGTGCGGTCGTGTCCTTCATCGTGATCCCCTCGATCGGTCGGTGTGGGTGGTGCCGTCCGCGACGCGCCGTCGGGCCCGCCGCGGACGACGGGTCAGGGCAGCGGCACCCTCGACGACGCGAAGTTGTCGAAGTACGCCGTGCCGGTGGACGAGGCGTTGAGCCCACGGACGAGTCCCAGCCAGACCGCCTCGATCCGCTGCGCGCCGGTGTCCCCGTGCAGGGTGCTCACCGACGTCCCGTCGAGCGAGAGGGTCAGCGACCCTGCGTCCGCGCCGGAGGCCGGCCCGGACGACCACGCCACGTCGAACGTGTGCGCACCCGAGGGCAGGGCACGCCAGGCGCTCACCGCGGTGCCACCACTGCCGGTCAGCAGTGCGCGCACCTGGGTGCCGGTCGAGGCACGCTTGCGGTACTGCACCGCGAACGCCCTCGCCGCCGCCGTCCTGCCCTCCAGGATCGTCACTGCCGAGGCCGTGCCGCTGGTGAAGGTGTTCGCCGCGAACGCGAACCGCGCGTCATAGCTGGACTCCGCGAGCGGCGATCCGTCCCGCAGGTAGTGGGTGCCGGAACCGCTGACCGCCAGCCCGAGGTTGGCTCCACCCAGCGGCAGACCGGCAGCGGCCAGCACGGCCATGGTGCCCGTGCCCGCGTTGGACCTGGCCGACCAGGCCGAGAGGTCGCCGCCGTCGAAGCTGTTCGCGAAGAGCCGCCCGGAGGAGGTGATGCTCACCGCGGTGCTGACGGCGTTGCTCCAGTTGCCGGCCATGTCCCGCACCCGCAGGTTGAACGTGCGCGTGCCCAGTGGCATCCCGTCGAGTGGCAGGTTCACCACGGCCATGCCGTTGCCGAAGCCGACGGTCGACCGGGTGGCCTTGCCGACACCGGGGTCGGTGTCCCCGGTCCACCACTCGGCGGCCTGGAAGGCGGTGTCGTTGGCCACGGCACTCGACAGGGTGAGCAACGAGGCGCCTGCCGTGGGGTTCGGGCTGGCGATCAGCGTGGCCAGGCTCGGCGCGGTCTTGTCGACGACCAGCTTCATGCCGAACAGCGCGCCCCAGTTGCCGGCCGAGTCCTTGGCGCGGACCAGCACGTCGTAGCTGCCGTCGGCCTTGGCCTTCACCTGGGAGAGCGGGATCCGGCCGTAGACGTTCTCGCTGGTGCTGTCGTACTTCCCGTCCGTGGCGAGCAGCCCGAACCCGGTGCCGGGCGCCGGGTTGGCCGAACTGGGAGCGAAGAAGCCCTCGGCGGCCACCACGTTGTCCTGCAGGGCACCACCGTTGTCCCGGTCGGTGACCAGTGCGGACACCCGCAGGTAGCCGGTGCTGCCCGGCGCCGAGATCGCGCCGTTGCTCGGGGTCGGCGTGACGTCCGCGCCGTCCACCCCCGGGCCGGTCCGGTCCACGGTCAGGGGGATGTCCAGCACCGGACCCCACAGCCCGAGCGAGTCCTTGCTCCGCACGAACACGTGGTGCGGGCCCTCGGTGAGGCACTTCGCGGCGACGGTCGGATCCGTGCAGGTAGGTGCGTTCAGGGGCAGGGTGGCGGTCTCGCTGACCACGGCCGCGACCCGGTTGAGCTTCATCGGACGGCCGGCACCGGGGGCGCCCACGGAGTCCACGAAGTACTCCGCGTCGGTGATCGTGCCCTCGGCCGAGGTGTCGTCGCCGGTCGCGGAGATCGCGATCGCCTTCGCGCCGTTGGCTGGCGCCGGGTTGGTGGTCCCGGCCGTCGTGGCCGGTCCGGCCTTGGCCAGGTTGAGCACCACCGAGGTGACCACGCCCCAGTTGCCGACAGAGTCCTGCCCACGCACGTAGATCACGTGCTTGCCCGCGTCGAGGCAGTCGAGGGCCACAGGCGTGGGACCCGTGGCCGGTGTGCAGCCGGCCGCGTCCGGGGACACGGGGATGCTGCCGGTGACGTGAGCGGTGGGTGAGCCGAACGTGCCGGTCATCGGGAGCCCGAAACCGGGCGCCGTGGTCGGGTCGTCGACGGTGAGCTGGGCGGCGGAGATGTCCGCACCGCCCGACTTCACGTCGCTGAGGTCGGCTTCGATCTGCACGGGCGCGAGGCCGTCGGAGATCCCGGGGGTGGAGGTCGCGTGGGTCGCGGCCGGCCCGACCAGGTCGTCCGTCGGTGCCGGAGCGTTGGTGTCGAGGAACGTCATCATGCCGCCGGTGGCGATCTTCGACGGGTCGGCCTCGGTCTGGCCGGCGTTGTCGAGATGGCCCCCCTCCTCGAAGAGGGTCACCCGGGTGTCGGGACCCGTCGGCATCGTGACCAGGGTGTCGTGGGTCGAACCGGGCTCCACCTCGGCAACCACCTCAGGTTGCGGGTGGGCCAGCGGATGCGCGTCGCGGGCCAGCTCCAGCTGGTCGGCGCCCAGCAACGACATCGGGTGCGTCTTGGCTCCGACGTTGACGTAGCGGAGCAGGACCTTGCGGCCCTGGTCGGTGCCGATCACAGGGGTCTCCGGGAAGGCCTTGCCGTTGATCAGCCGCCACCGGGGCTCGAAGCTGCGCATGTCGAAGCTCGACGGGTGCGCGTTGAGAGCGGGGTCGACCTCGCTCAGCACCACGACGGCGTCGTCGTCGAAGGTCTGTCCGTGAGCGGTGCCGTCGGCCGGGAGGACGACCAGCGCACCGGCCAGGCCCATCGCGACCTGGCGGGCGCCCCCCGGGGTGTGCCCGGCCTGGTACAGGTAGGTGCCCGGACGGTTCGCGTGGAAGGTGTAGGACGCGGTCCCGCCCGGTGCGGCGCCCTCGGTCTGCCGGGCGACCGACAGTCCTTCGGTGAACTCCGAGGCGGGCTGGCCAGGCAGGCTCAGGGACACGTTCTCGTCCAGCCCGTTGTGCAGCGTCATCGTGACGGTGTCTCCTTCGCGCACCGCGATCACCGGCCCCGGTGCGGTCGCGCTCCCGGCATCCCCCGAGGTGGAGAAGCCCCAGATCGGGATCTCGGTGCCGAGCAGCTGCGTGGTGCCGGTCATCGCGTACAGGTCGCACTGGGCCTGGTTGCCGGCCGTCGTGCACCCGCTCGGCGACAGCGTGCCGATGGGGGGCGCCGCGGTCGCGCGCACAGCGGGGGATCGGTGCGCGACGACCGCGGCGGGCTGCTGGCTGCCCGCGACCGCGGGCACCTGGCTCAGCGCCAGGGCCGTGGCCGCGACCAGGGACGCGGCGACACCGCGCGACACCCGGGACCGGGAGGACAGGACGTGGAAGGTGGACATCGCTTCGACCTCAGTTCGCCGGGCAGCCGTTGGGCGGGTCGATGCGGAAGACCGTCATCATCCCCCCGAAGGTCGCGCCGTAGTTGGTGGCTTGCTCCAGCGCGTGGCTGTGGGCAACGTGGTAGTACTCGCCGCACTGGTTGTTGACGGTGATGTTCGGTGGCAGTCCGCCCTTGGTGCCCAGGTACGGGCTCTCGCTGAACCAGGTGTCGGTCCCGACCAGGATCTGGTCCTGGATCGCGGGCAGCGAGGTCGGGATCGGGTTGGTCACCGGGTCCCAGTGCTCGGCGTCGCGCCAGTCCATCAACGCGTCGACCGACTGTCCGGGCATCACGTCGATGTCGTACTTGAGGTAGGACAGGTCCTTGCCGCCGTCGTCGAGCGCCCGACCGTCCATGTTGACCACGCGCTCGTCGCTCCCGTGCGGGTGGAAGGGGTAGTTGACCGTGCCTGCGTTGAGGTACCGGATCACCGAGGGCCGGGGGTTGGTGGTCTCGTCGTACGGCGCGATGTGCACGAGTGCCCCGTAGGGCTGGTGCGGCAGCCAGGATGCGTGGTTGGGCGCCAGCGTGTCCGGCATGCTCCGGCCGTTGATCATGAAGTAGCGGGCCCGGTAGTCGGTCCAGCTCACGGGCTCGCCGTTCTCGACCGCGAGGTGCAGGTCCGGGTCGACCTCCGAGAGCAGGAACACGTACTCCTTGTCCTTGTTGAACCGCGAGTCGGCCCGGTCGTTGACCTGGTCGGGGTGACCGTCGGGTCGCACCACCAGCGCGCCGTACAGACCCATCTGACGCTGCTTGTTCAGGTCCGTGCCCGAGCCGTAGAGATACGTGCCGGGAGGGCCGGCGGTGAACGTGTAGGTGACGGACCCGTCGTTGGCGTCGGCCGGCTGCACCATCGAGGTCATCGACCCGGTGTCCGTGAGCTGCGGCTGCGTCGGCTTGCCGTCCGCCTTGACCGCCTTCTGGCCGGTGAACACGATCGAGGTGTCCTCGGGCAGCGTGTTGTGGAGAACCATCGTGACGGCCTGGCCCGACGTGACGCAGATCGTCGGCCCGGGCAGTTGGAACTTGCCCGACGACATCCCGTAGCTCCACATGTAGATCGAGTTGCCGTCCGGGGTGGACACGTAGCCCTCGCGAGCGGTCAGCGAGAACGTCTGGTGGGCGTCGGTCTCGCAGTCGAGACCCTCGGAGGTGGCCGCCTGGGCACCTCCTCCAGCGGCGAGGGCCGTGACGACCAGGGTCAGGGCCACGAGGACCGCGGTGGTTCCCCGGTGCGCCAGCAGTGTGAGCAGCTTCATGATGTCTCCCCCGCCTTCAGGCGTTCGCCGTGGTCTGGGCCGGGAGGCTGCCGTCGGAGACGACGATCTTCGTCATCATGCCGCCGTAGCCGGTGCCTCCGCTGTTGGCCAGGTACGAGTAGTCGCGGTCGTAGAGCAGGTACTCCCCCGGTGCGGGCGCCTCGAAGATCACGTCGCGGCTCTCCCCCGGTCCGATGTCGACCGTGTTGGTGTGGATGTAGTTCGTGGTGCCGTCGCGGCCCTTGAGCAGGCTGGCGTCCTTCGCCACGACCGTCAGGTCGACGTTGTCGACGGTCATCGCGTGGTTGCGGTAGCCGAGGTTCGAGAGCCGCAGCAGCACCCGCTCCCCCGGGTTGCAGGTGACCTTCGAGCTGATCGGCTGGAACTGCAGCCGGCCGGCGGAAGACACGAGCGGGTCACCGTTGGGCTCGACCGTGTCGGGGAACCCGCGGCCGTTGAGCAGGAAGAAGCTCGGGTCGTAGTCGGTCCAGTCGCTCACCTGGATGTGGGCGTCGCGGTAGTGGGCGGCCGACCAGAGCTCGGTGACCATGAACGCGAACTCGCGGTCGTAGCGGGTGGAGCCGTCCCCGTCGTTGTAGGCGTACTTCGTGCCCTCGGGGTCGTTGCCGACCGGTGCCTTGTTCTGGGCGGGACGGATGAACACCATGCCGGTCATGCCCATCTGCACGTGCTCGACGTCCTCGAAGTGGCAGTGGTACATGTACGTGCCGGCGTCGTGCGGGCGGAAGAAGTAGGAGAAGTCCCGACCGACCGGCACCGACAGCGACAGCTCCGGCACGCCGTCGAACAGCGGGATCGCGTTCACGAAGCCGTGCCAGTGCAGCGTGTGCCCGTCGAAGAGGTCGGGACGCTGGAGCAGGCCGAGGTTCGACAGGGTGATCGTGATGTCGTCCTCCTCGTCGAAGGCGAGCATCGGTGCGCTGATCTGCGCCTTGCCCCGCTGGGCGGCAACCAGGTTGGGCGACAGGCCGGTGACGTCGCGGAAGCCGAACACGTAGGTGTTGAACGGGTCGGGCGCCAACGAGTCGGGGAAGAACGGCGGATCGGCGGGTGCTGCCTGCGGCATCGACACCCATCCGTCGGTGCCGATCAGGTGCACGTTCTTCTGCGGGTGCGTTCCCGCGGCCGCTGCCCGGAGGTCGGTGGCGGCGACGCACCGGCACGGAACCGGCCAGGTTGGCGCCGACGATCGTGACGCCGGTGAGGCCGGCTGCGCCGGCGAGGAATCCTCGGCGGGAGAGTGGGCCCGGGAGATGCTTCTCGGTCATCGTGAGCTCCGTGTCGTGAGTAGGTCAGCTGGTTGTCGGTGCCTGGAAGGTCTGGATCGGAGGTCCTTGGTGGCCACGGAGGGGGCGTGGCCACCAAGGACTCTCATGGGCTCCGCTGGTCGGCCCCCGCGTCGTAGCGGGCCGGGTTGCCGGAGGGACGCGGGTCGCCCTCGCGGTCGTCACCAGGTGCGGACACCGAGTAGGACCAGGCGCCGCTGCCCGGTGCCCCAGCTGACGGTCGTCGACGCGATCCCGGCGCCGTACGCCGGCGAGCCGGTGCCGGTGAGGTGGTAGTCGCCCAGCTGGTTCGGCGGCAGGATCTGGGCGACGACCGCGGCCTCCCGGAAGGCCGGGAAGGTGCGCGAGGCGATCACGTCGACCGTGACCGAGTACGGGTCCTTGACGCTGGACACGTCGGTGAGCCTGTTGCCGGTCGCGCCGGGACTGAAGGGGTTCACGTCGGTGCCCTCGGTGGTCTGCAGGACCGATCCACGGGGGGTGAGCTGACCGACGGGTGTGTCGTTCATGCCCATGTCCCAGTTGTCGACGCCGCTGTCGGTGCCGTCCGGCAGCGCACCGATGCCGGTCATGGTCCCGCCCTGGTAGGTCCCGGCGCGGTTGTCCCAGAACACGTTGTCCAGCAGGGTTGGCTTGCTGAACGTGGTGCTCGCCAGCGTCTGCGAGCCCGGGAACACGGTGCTGGTCCGCAGGCGCTTCTGCAGCGGGTCGCTGTTCGTCGCCGTGGACAGCCCGGCCGGCGCCCGGGTGCCGTCGCTGGTGATCGCGGTCGCCGTGGTCAGGTTGCGGGCCACCGTGTTGCCGACCACGTCCACGAACACCGCGTCGTCCAGTGCGATGCCGCCGCCCTCGTGGGCCGAGATGTTGTTCACCACGTCGTTGTCGGTGACCGAGATGGTGCGCGGGTTGGCCCGCGACGACGTCGACCCCGTGGTCTGGAGCAGCCGGATCCCGCCCCCGTCGTCGTTGGCGATGTTGGTGGAGATCACGTTGTGGTCGATCGAGGTCTGGCCGGTTCCTCTCGACAGCTGGTTCGGGTTGGCCGGGAGCTCGCCGGCGACCATCACGCCGCCGCCCTCGTCGTAGGAGCCGTTGAACCAGATCCGGTTGTGGCTGATGCCGCTCGGCCCGGCGCTGTAGCCGTAGACGGTCAAGCCACCGCCGTACTCCGCCGAGTGGTTGCCGCAGATCGCGTTGTCCTTCACGGAGTACCGGTCGTTGCCGTTGAAGATCCCGACACCACCGGCCAGGTTGCTGCCGCCGTTGTCGCGGATCTGGTTGTTGGCCACGACCAGGTCGGTGTTCCCGTTGGAGCCGGAGTACGGCGTGCCGACCCGGATGCCACCGGCATAGGAACCGCCGTTGCCGCGGATCACGTTGTCGGTGATGGACAGCTGCCGCACGTTGTGGTGGACGTAGATGCCCCCACCCTGGGTGACCAGGGCGCCGGGAGCGCCGTACGGCGTGTTCACCTGACCGGACGTGGCGTTGATGTTGCCGGTGAAGTCGAGCTGCACCCCGCCGGTGAAGGTGAACCCGTCGATCGACGGCGTGTAGGTGTTGCTGGGTCCCTGCGGGTCGTCCAGCACGGTGACCACCGCGGCGTCGGGCACCTGCTGGTCACCGGTGTAGGTCAGACCGCTGAGCAGGGTGAGCCAGGCGTCGCCCTGGGCGTTGTCGGGGTTGAAGCCCAACCCGTCCACGATCGAACCCGGGACGTAACCACCGTGCGAGTCGAAGCCGCCGGGACCGACCCCCTGGAGCCGCACCCGGTGGTGCAGGATCAGGTTCTCTGTGTACTCACCACGCGGGTTGGCCGACGTCTGGGCGTTCGGCCAGACCACCACCAGCCAGTAGCGTGCCGCACTGGTGGGCTTGGCGAACTCGAGCGCGTCCTGGACCGTGGAGAACTGCTTGCCCGGTCCGACCTCCGCGATCCTCGGGTTGTTCGAGGACAGGGGCGCAGAGGCGGGCGCGATCACCTGCAGGGTCAGCGAGTTGACACTCGCCAGCCCTCCCGCACGGGTGATCCCGATGCGCCGCGGCCCACGAAGGCTCGCGCCGTCGGGGACCCGGAACGTGACCTTCTCGTCCGTCCACGACTCGGTCGGGACCGCGGTGCCCCCCAGGGTGAGGGTGCCGGCGGCAGTGCCGAAGTTGGCGCCGGTGACCGTGACCAGGGTGTTGTCGGTGGTCCTCGTCGTCGTGGTCTGACGGGCGTACGGGTGGTCGACCGCGAACAGCTGCGGGTAGTCGGGCCCGAGGTCGCACTGCGCGAGGTTGGCCTGCGTGCCGTCCGGGGCGGTCACCGTGTTGGCCACTTGGGTGGGGGCCTCGTCGGTGACCGTGAACAACCCCGGCCAGCCCTGGAAGGTGGCTGCGATGGTGCGGAAGCGCGGGTTGTAGTCGGCGTTGACGTGACCCGGCTGACCGGGGTCGTTGCCGACGAACTTGTACATGTTGGCGCACGGTCCGGCCGGGACCGGGCAGTTGTAGGTGCCGGTGCTGGGCTCGAGGGCCTCGTAGAAGCCGTTGAAGTCGGTGTGCACCGTGTCCGTCAGCCGTCCGGCATAGTCGTACAGGCCGACCGGGACGTTCGGGATGCCCTGGGCCTCGCCGTAGTTGACCGACCGCTTGTCGTAGGCGATGCCGAGGTCGTTGATGGTCAGGCCCCAGAAGTGCGTGGGCAGCGGCACCTCGGTGAAGAGGTTGAAGTTCGGCGCGGTCGACTGTCCGGAGCGCACCGTGACCAGCTTGTCCTCGCACGAGGGCCGGTCCTGACCCTGGAACGGGCTGCCGCCGCCGTCGAGGAACTGCGGGTGCGTGACGTCGACCTTGTGCAGGGGGCCGGCGCAGGGCGAGATGATGCCCGCCTGCTGCGAGGGCGGCTGCGTGGGCTGCGTGACGTCCGGGGTCGGGGGGCCGGCCGCGTTGTTCGCCTCGGTGGCCGAGGTGATCGGGTAGTTCTCCTGCGGAAGGTAGGTGTCACCGTCGAAGACGTTGACGTCCTCCTCCGCCGTTGCCTTGTACATCTTGCCGCCACCCACCGGGTTGTCGGGGATGTCGACCGAGACGATGTAGTCGGCCGGCTTCAGGTCCTGTTCCGGGTAGCCGGCGGCGGCCAGGTCCGCGTACAGGGGCAGCTGGTGGTCCGGCGCAGGGTTCTTCGCGCTGCCCGGCGGGTAGAGGTTCAGCTTCGACGAGCCGAATCCGTAGTTGCCGTTGACCGTCTGCGACGCCGCATCGGGCGTGGTGTCACTCGGGCCGATCGCGACGCCCATCATCGGCGCCTCGACGCAGAGCCGGTTGGCGTCCGCACCGAACTCCGGCAGGGCAGCCTGGTCGTTGAGCACGTCGCCCTTGTAGTCGTACGCCGTGCAGCCACGCGGGGGCGACCAGGTCTCGGAGGTGGCGGTGTCCGCCAGCTCAGGACTCCTGACGAAGGCGCCGCGCTTCGGGTCCGGGTTGTCCACCATGCTTCCGGCCGGCGCGTCGGGCGCCGGGTCGGGCACCTTCAGCGGAACGATCTCCTTGCCCTGGCGGCACTTGTTGTCCTTGTCGACGGTCGTCGTCTCCGTGCACGGCGTCGAGGCGTAGAGGTGCACGGGAACGTCGGGGATGCCGGGCTGGTAGGCCTCGGACGCGGCGTCGGCCGGGTCGAGCTCGTTGCGGGTGGTGTCGTAGCTGACCGTGCCCGCGATCCCGCCGTTGGTGCCGGGGTCGTAGGGCTTGACGCCCCAGTCGATCTCCGCGCCGAGACCGATCACCGGCAGGAAGTCGAGGTCCACCAGCGATCCGAGCCTGGTGGTGCTGTCGTTCTCGTTCTCGCCCTGGTAGGTGATGCCGGTCGTCTGGTAGCGGGTGTCGAAGGCCTCGAGCACCAGCCACTTGCTCAGCGGGTAGGTCTCCCGGATGTCGTAGGCGCCGCTGGCGTCGGTGCTCGCCGAGTTCGTGTACTGGTCCATCAACGAGTTGTCCCGCTCCCGGACGCTCAGCGGGAACTGCGGCACCCCGCCCTCACCGGGGTCGCGCTTGCCGTTCTCGTTGGAGTCGACGAAGACATGGCCGTGGATGTGGGTGAACCAGCCTGTGAGCGCCTGGTTGCCCACGTCGCTCACCTGCCCGTCGCTGACCTCGACGTTGAAGCTGTACATGATGTAGTCGATGTCGTCGTCCCAGATCGAGAGCTGGTAGGTCCCGTCCGACACGTGCTTGATGTCGAAGCTGCCGTCCGCAGCGCCGCGCCCGACGTACACCGCCTGGTCGCCCGCCCCGAGGTCCGAGAGCGCCAGCCACGGCTTCGCGATCGGACCACCGTTCTTGGTGAGCGGGAAGGGCATCGCTCCGTCGACCGCACCGTTGGGTGAACCACCGATGTACGGCAGTCCGGCGACGACCGTGCCCTTGATCTCACCGGTGGGCTGGGTCGCGGTGAGGGCCTTGGTGTGCACGAAGCCGAACTGGACCATCGGCACCATCTCGGCACCCTTGACGACCTCGTTGTCGTAACCGGTCTCGCCCTCCTGGATCCAGATGTCGAAGTCCCGCGCACCCTCGAGAGTGGTTGTCTGCACCCACTGGTCGGCCTGGGCGGCCGGTGGCGCCACCGTCGCGGCGTAGCGGTTGGGCCCGAGGTTCGGGATCACGATCTCGCCGTCGGCGTTGCTGGTGCACTTGCCGTCGGAGTGCGCCTGGTCGACGACGGGCTTGCCGCCGTCGAACGTGATCGGGCCGGTTCCGTCGGCGTTCTCGTGCACGTAGGCCGTGCACAGGGGGTTGCCGTAGTAGTCGACGCTCATGGTGCCGAAGACGTCGGTCAGGTTGGCGGTGAAGTCGGAGATCGGCTTCTCGGCACCCACCTCGTAGGTGGAGTCGACCGGGACGCTGTCGTTGAAGACCTGGATCCGGATCGTGGCCAGCGGCAGCGGCGTCGGGTTCATCTCGACCGTGACCCTCTTGCTCGCCCCGCTCGCGACCGTGAAGTGCTGACCGTCGATCTTGAACCCGTCGGCGAGCACGGAGATCAGGTAGCTGCCGGGCTCGAGGCCGTCCAGCACATGGGTGTCGTCGAGGTTGCTCTCGTCCCCCTGCGCGACGATCGGCGCCTGGCCGGCGGTGTTGCGCACCGAGGGCCACGGACAGGTGTCGGCGTAGTCGGGGTTGCCGGACCCGCCGGTGGCCCGCGCGGGGAGGCACTGGTCGGTGAGCGGGTGCGCGGACGTCCCGGGGTCGCCGGAGTCGTCCTTGTTGATGATCCACTTGTAGGAGGTGACGGCATCGCCCTGGTGCACCAGGCCGGCGGCCGAACCGACGCTCCGCGCTGCCTGCACGTGCAGGGTGATCGAACCGGGGCCGGCCGCTGCGGACTCCTCCGCGGCCCGCGCCGGAGCGGGCGCCGACACCACGTGCAGCATGGCTGCAACCAGCGCCAGTGCGGTCGGGACCAGCACGCGTCTGATGCTCTGTTCGACGTTCTTGGTGGGCATCGGCCTACTCCTCCAGCTCCAGGTCCGGTGACCTGCCCGCACACCTTCAGGCGCGCCGACCTCGTTGCGCCAGCAAGGTGTCAGGGCGGTCAGACCCGTGTCAGTCGGGAGTCATCGACGGCGTCGCCCCACCGTCAACCAGCGGTCACGCCGCGCCACGCGGTGGTCATCCAGCGGTCATGAAAAGCGCGGCCAACCCCCTCGATGCGGGGAGGCGACTCGCATGTGTCTAGTTCGTTCGGACTAGGGAGGTTGAGCCGACCGCGGCATTTTCGGACCACCCAGTGTCGTCACGACGAGTGGGGGGCGCACGATGTCAGGCGGGGAAACACGACAGTTTGGGGGGACTCGATGAGCCACGTTCTGGTGGTGGACGACGAGGAGCGCGTGGTTCAGATGCTGCGTCGACTGCTGACGCAGGAGGGCCACTCCGTGACGGGAGCCGGCAACGGCCTCGCGGCCCTGGACCACCTCGCCGGCAGCCAGTTCGACCTGGTGCTGCTCGATCTGCGGATGCCGCGGTGCAGCGGGCACAAGGTGCTGTCCACGATGCGTGAGCGAGCCGACTCGACGCCGGTCCTGGTGCTCTCGGCCGTCAACGACGTCGCCACCAGGGTCCAGGCGCTCGACGTCGGCGCCGTGGACTTCGTGGTGAAGCCGTTCCACACCTCGGAGCTGCTGGCCCGGGTCCGCCGGCACCTGACGGTGGCGCCGGTGCGCACGGACGCGCCGACCCGGTTCCTCGAGGGAGGGGGCATCCTGCTGGACCTCGAGCGGCGGCGAGCCACGGTCGACGGTTCCGACGTGGTGCTCAGCGAGCGCGAGTTCGCCATGCTCGCGCACCTGATGCGCAGGCGTGGCAGCGTCTGCCGTCGGGACGAGCTGCTCCACGACATCTGGGGCCTCGACCAGGATCCGAGCAGCAACGTCGTCGACGTGTGCGTCCGTCGACTGCGCAAGCGGCTGAGCCGACCCCCGATCGAGACCGTGCGCGGCGTCGGCTACTGCTTCTACGGCGCCTGAGATGCGCGACGGCAACCGTCTCTTCGTCGCCTGGCTCGCCTTCGCCGCGGCGTGCACGGTGATGATGTGGCAGTTCCCGGGTGCGGAGACCATTCCGTACCACCTGGCGTACATCAGCTGCGCCGCTGCCTACGGGCTCGAACCGTGGCCCCGGATGCGCGCCTTCTGGTCGATCATCGGCTTCACGCTGGTCACGGGGATGATCATCGTCTCCCGTGCTGCTTCAGGTGTGCTGGCCTGGGGCGAGACCGCCGAGATCCCACTGATGGCATCGTTGATGCTGTTGATGGTGCTCCACGTGCGCCGTCGGCACGACGCGCTCGCCGCGCTCACGGAGATGGCCGACCGCGAACGGCTGCGCGCCGCCCAGCGAGAGCGCCTGAGCCGGATGACCTCGCACGAGATGCGCACCCCGGCCACCATCGCGGTCGGGTACCTCGAGCTGATGGTCGGCAACGAGAGCGACCCGGACAAGCTGGCCGACCTGGGGGTCGTCCTCGAGGAGGTGGAGCGGATCAGCCTCGGCACCGACCGCCTGATCCGCACGCTGTCGCTACCCGACCACGAGCGGCCGCGAGCTGACCGACCTCGACCAGATGCTGAGCCACGTGCTGGACCGGTGGCGAGTGCTCGCGGACCGGGACTGGCAGCTGGACAGCACCGCGGGCGTGCAGCTCTTCGCGCCGGAGCGGACCCGGGTGTGTCTGGACACGCTGCTGGAGAACTCCGTGCGCTACACGCGCGACGGCGACGTGGTCCGGCTGGTCGCCTCGGTCGAGGGTGATGTGCTGTCCCTCGGGGTCGCCGACGCCGGCGACGGATTCCAACCGGACCTGCTGGAGGCCTTCCGGGACGAGGCGAGCGTCCCGGGCTGGGACCACGTCACACCGGACCCGAAGTCGCAGACCGGCCTCGGGCTCGGCCTCGTCCAGGAGGCCGTGCGGGCGCGCGGAGGTGCGCTGTTCATCGGCCGGGCGCCCGAGGGCGGCGCCCTGGTGCTGATGAAACTGCCGCGCGACCGTCCGGCACCGCTCCCGCGGAGACTGAGCCCGATCCCGGTCGCAGCAGGGCCTGCGGTGTAGCCGCCGGGCACGTGACCCGGCGCCCTCCGGGCCCTGGTCAGAGGAGGCCGGCCACCTCGGCCAGGACACCGTCGCGCCACGGGGACCCGGTGGCCGGCGCCCAGTTGGGTCCGGCGCCGAGCAGCGCCGCGACGAGCACCGCGGTCGCCACCACGCACATCCCGATCACGAACAGTCCCGCGTACTCCCCGTCGGAGAACCGGGCAACGGTGTGCTGGGTCAGCTGCTTCATGCGGTCGGAGCCGGGTCCCCACCACAGGGCGCCGGTGAACACGACACCGACCAGCAGCATGCCGACCGCCAGCGGCGGCCCGATGATCGCCTCCACCACCCCGAACGCGACCGCGGCAGCTGCCGCCCAGCCGACCAGGAGCAGGGCGCCGCCGAGCGCCAGCACGGCGTAGCCGGGTGTGGACACGGTGGTCGTCGGCACGTCGTACCACGCCGAGCGCCCCCGGATCATGCGTCGCCGCGCATGCCGCTCACGGCCGATCGAGACCGTGTGCAGACTCAGCACGACCAGGCCGACGAGCAGGGTCGCTGCGTACGGCGCGAAGCCGACCGCGGCCGCCGTGACCGCGCCGAGCCCGAGCAGCTGCAGCCGACGCTGGGCGCGCGAGCCCTGCTCCCGACCGGGAGCCCCGGGTGCCGTGTGCGGCACCGGTGCGGCTGCGGTCACGGCGGGGATGATCCGGGTCGCCGGCTCCTGGTGCGCCGCCGGAGCGGCAGCCGCCGGGGACGCGACCGCTCGGGCGTCCGACACCGGGCGCACCTCGGTGGGCGGCTCGCGGTGCAGGGCGGCCACCGGCATCGTCCACTGGTCCGGAACCGGGTCGGCCGGGGACGGCGCCGCGGTCAGGCCGAGCTGCTGGCGCAGCCAGGTGTGGATCTCGTGGATGCCGGGCCGTTCCAGCGGCTCCGGCGCGAGACAGGCGCGGAGCAGGCCGGTCAGCTGGTCGGGCACCGCCGAGAGGTCGTGGTCGCCGCGCCGAACGCGATCCATGATCGCCATCGCCGGCCCCTTGCCGTAGGGCGGCCGGCCGGTCGCGGCGTAGACCACCGTCGCCGCCCAGGCGTGCACGTCGGAGGCCGGCGTCGCCTCGTCGCCGTACAGGATCTCGGGCGCGAGGTAGCCCGGCGTGCCCAGCAGCCAGCCCGTGTGGGTCAGCCGCGGGTCGTCAGCGAGCCTGGCCAGGCCGAAGTCGATCAGCACCGGCGTCCGGCCCTCCATCAGCACGTTCGACGGCTTGATGTCGCGGTGCAGCACCCCGACCGCGTGCACCGCGATCAGTGCCTCGGCCAACGCCTGCGCGAAGTGCAGCAGGTCGGCGCCCTCGATCGGGCCCTCCTCCCGCACGTGCTCGTGGAGTGACAACCCCGGCACGTAGCGGGTCGCGACGTACGGTGTCGGCCCGTGCGGGTCGGCGTCGAGCACCTCCGCGATCCGGGGGCTGGTGATCCGGCGCAGTGAGCTGACCTCGCGGGCCAGCCGCTCGCGCGCCTCGTCGTCGCCGATGATGTGCGGTCGCAGCACCTTCAGCGCCACCCGGCTGCCGTCGGGCGCCTGCGCCAGGTGCACCACCCCCATGCCGCCCTCCCCGATGCGCGCGATCAGGCGATAGCCGCCGACGCGCGTCTCCTCGGGCTTATGGCCGGGCAGGGTGGTCACCGGACAACGGTAACGGGCGGCACACGGTAGTCCGAGCCCGAGCGCACCGGTGGCGGGCACGAGTCGGTGCTCCCGGCCTCGGACCACCCGGATCAGTCACGTCTTGCTGATATAAGGCAACACTGATATACGTAGACCATGACTGCACCGCGCGACCCCCTCGGCTCTGTCGGCAGGCGGCTGGCCACGATCGACCGCGATGGGCAGGAGGTACGTCGGCTGACCCTGAGCCGGCGCTTCCCGACCACACCCGACGACCTGTGGGGGGCGCTGACCGACCCCGAGCGTCTGCCCCGCTGGTTCCTACCGGTGACAGGTGACGTGCAGGTCGGCGGCCGCTACCAGCTCGAGGGCAACGCCGGCGGGGAGGTGCTGGCGTGCGACCCTCCGCGCGCGTTCTCCGTCACCTGGGAGTACGGCGGGCACGTGAGCTGGGTGACCGTGACCCTGACCCCGGCCGGCGACGAGACCCTGCTCGAGCTGGCGCACGACGCCCCGTCCGAGCCGGAGCACTGGGACCGCTACGGCCCCGGTGCGGTCGGGATCGGCTGGGAGCTGGGCCTGCGCGGCCTGTCCGAGCACCTCGCGACCGGCGCCGCCGTCGACCCGCAGGCGGCTGCCACCTGGATGTCGACCGAGGAGGGCGTCGGGTTCATGACCACGTGCAGCACCGCCTGGGCGGAGGCCCGGATCGCGGCGGGCGACGACCCCGAGGCGTCGCGGGCGGCAGCCGAGCGGTGCACGGCGGCGTACACCGGTCAGGAGTAGCTCGTGCACGCCTTCGACGTGCTCGGCGACCCGGTGCGGCGCCGGATCCTGGAGCTGCTCGCCGAGGGTGAGCACACCTCGGGCGAGGTGGTCGCGGTGATCGCCGAGGAGTTCGGGATCAGCCAGCCGGCGGTGTCGATGCACCTGCGGGTGCTCCGGGAGAGCGGCTTCGCGAGCACGCGGGCGGAGGGCGCGCGCCGGATCTACGCGCTGCAGACCGGTCCGCTGGCCGAGGTCGACGCCTGGCTCACGCCGTTCCGGGCGTTCTGGGAGCAGCGTCTCGACGCCCTCGGCACCGAGGTCGCGCGCGGGAAGAGGGTCTCCTAGACGACCCGGTGCATCCAGCCGAAGGTGTCGTCGGCCCGGCCGAACTGGATGTCGACCAGCTCGCGCCGGATCGCCATCGTGAGCGCCCCCCCTTCGTCGCCGCCGGTGCCGGCCACCTGCCCGCCGTCCCACTTCAGGCTGCCGACCGGTGTGACCACGGCCGCGGTGCCGCAGGCGAACACCTCGGTGATCCGGCCCTCGGCGACGCCCTCGCGCCACTCGTCGATCGAGAGCTTGCGCTCCTCCACCTGGTGGCCCATCTTGCCGGCGAGCTCGATGATCGCGGAGCGGGTGATGCCCTCGAGGATGGTGCCGGTCTCCGGGGTGACCACGCGGCCGTCGTCGAAGACGAAGTACATGTTCATGCCGCCGAGCTCCTCGACGTAGCGGCCCTCCTGGGTGTCGAGGAAGACCACCTGGTCGCACCCGTGCTCGGTCGCCTCCTGCTGCGCGACCAGCGAGCTGGCGTAGTTGCCGCCGGTCTTGGCCGCGCCCATGCCACCGCGCCCGGCGCGGGTGTACTCCTCCGTGAGCCAGAGGGTCAGCGGCTTGACCCCGCCCTTGAAGTACGGGCCCGCGGGCGAGGCGATCACCATGAACGTGACGTGCTGGGCCGGCCGCACCCCGAGGAAGGTCTCGGTCGCGAGCATGAACGGTCGCACGTAGAGGCTCTTCTCACCGCCCTCACCGGGCTCGGGCACCCACCGTTGGTCGATCTCGACCAACGCGTCGACGGCCTGCACGAAGTCCGCCGGGTCGAGCACCGGGAACGCGAGCCGGTGGCTCGAGCGCGCCATCCGCGCGGCGTTCTCCTCGGGCCGGAAGGTCCACACCGAGCCGTCCGCGTGACGGTAGGCCTTCATCCCCTCGAAGGTCTCCTGCGCGTAGTGCAGGACGGCGGTCGCCGGGTCGAGGGTCAGCGGCCCGTACGGCGTGATCCGCGCGTCGTGCCAGCCCTTCTCCGGCGTCCACTCGACGGTGAACATGTGGTCGGTGAAGTGCGTCCCGAAACCGGGGTTGGCCAGGATCTCCGCCACCTCCGCGTTGGTGCGGGGGTGGTCGGACCGGGTGATGCTGATGTCCATGGAAGGCACGCTATCTCGTGGACCGTGGGAGGGGTTCCGCCACGGCAGGGCTCAGCCCGCGAGCCGGGAGACGATCGCGTCCCCGATCTCGCAGGTACGACGGGCGCTGCCGGGCTCCCGCGCCGCCAGGTCGGCGACGACGGCCTCCTCGACCGCCCGCGCGGCATCCTCGAGCCCGAGATGGTCGAGCATCAGCGCGACCGACAGGATCGCCGCCGTCGGGTCTGCCTGCTGCCGGCCGGCGATGTCCGGGGCCGAGCCGTGCACGGGCTCGAACATCGACGGCGCGGTGCGGTCGGGGTTGACGTTGCCGCTCGCAGCCAGCCCGATGCCCCCGGTCACCGCGGCAGCGAGGTCGGTGATGATGTCGCCGAACAGGTTGTCGGTGACGATCACGTCGAAGCGGGCCGGGTCGGTGACCATGAAGATCGTCGCCGCGTCGATGTGGAGGTAGTCCACCTCGACGTCGGGGAACTCCGTCCCGACCTCGCGTACCAGCCGCGACCAGACCGCGCCCGCGTTGACCAGCACGTTGGTCTTGTGGACCAGGGTCAGTCGGTTGCGTCGCTTCCGGGCGCGCCGGAACGCGTCCCGCACCACGCGCTCCACGCCGTACGCGGTGTTGACGGAGACCTCGGTCGCGATCTCCGCCGGCGTACCGACCCGCAGCGCCCCGCCGTTGCCGGTGTAGGGGCCCTCGGTGCCCTCGCGGACGACCACGAAGTCGACCTCGCCGGGGTCCGCGAGCGGGGAGACCGCGCCGGGGTAGATGCGCGAGGGCCGGAGGTTGACGTAGTGGTCGAGCTCGAAGCGCAGCCGGAGCAGCAGCCCTCGTTCGAGGATGCCGGGCGGGAGGTTCGGGTCGCCGGGGCGGCCACCGACGGCGCCGAGCAGGATCGCGTCGTGCTCCCGGATCTCGGCGAGCACGGCGTCCGGCAGCACCTCGCCGGTGGCGAGGTAGCGCTCGGCGCCCAGGTCGTAGCGGGTCGGTTGGAACGTGGTCGAGCCAGCGGTGGCCTGCTCGAGCACCTTCAGCGCCTCGGTGGTGACCTCGGGCCCGATCCCGTCTCCCGGGATCACGGCGAGCCGGACGGTGCTGGTCGGGACCGTGCTGGACGAGGGGTCGCTGGGCGGCATGCGGACGAACCTAGTTGTCGTCGGGCCGTTCGCCGCCGTTGTCTCGCAGGTCAAGCGCCTGCTGGACGGCCTGCGGGCTGGTCGGGCTCTGCGGGTCGTTCTTCGACGGCCCCCACTCGGGGTACATGTCATACATCGTGGTGCTCCTTCGGTCGCTGCTGGATGAGGGGGTCCTGCAGGGCCCGGGAGAGCGGGAGCGGGATCGCCGCGGAGCTCGCCCGGGCACCTGAGCACAGGGCCAGTGGGGCGGTTCCGACAGCGGTACGTCGCGGGTGCCAGGTCGTGGGACCGGCGGATCTCGCTGCGGAGGGCGGTAGGCCGTACGCCGAAACTCCGCGGCGAGGTGGCCTACCTGCTAGGCCTCGCCGCGGCGCTCGATAAGTACGAACACGCTCCGCATGATGGGAGCCAAGGTACGCCGCCGCGCGACCGGGTGCCCGTACTTCGGGCAGATGTTCCACATGGCGAGATCTCCACCGGCGGTCGGGGGCCGCTCCCGCTGCGTGACACACTCCGTCGAATGAGCGCCTCGCCCGTCCTGCCCACGATCGTCTCGCGGGCCTTCGACGTCTCCCGACGCGCCGGTTACGCCTCCTTCTGCCGCAACGAGACGGGTCGGCTGCTGGCCACCCTGGCCGCGACCCGCAGCGGCACGCTCGCCGAGTTCGGCACCGGCTGCGGTGTCGGCACCGCGTGGCTGCGCTCCGGTGTCCCCGAAGGCAGCAACATCCTCAGCGCCGAGCTCGACCCCGAGCTGGCCACCGCCGCCGCGGAGATCTTCGACGACGACGAGCAGGTCGAGGTGGTCTCCGCCGACTGGTCGACGCTGCGCGACCGGGCGCCCTTCACACTGCTGTTCCTCGACGCGCGTGAGCCCAAGGACGCCGGGGTCGACGCTGTCGTCGACCTGGTCGAGCGGGGCGGGATCGTGGTTCTCGACGACTTCACGCCCTGCGAGTCGTGGCCGCCCATGTTCGCCGGGCGCGTGGACTCGCTGCGCGAGGAGTGGCTCAGCGACGAGCGGTTCACGACGGCCGAGGTGATGGTCGCCCGCGACGCGTCGGTGCTGATCGCGACCAAGCGCTGACGAGGCATCACAGCTAGGTCGCGGACGAGCTCCCCGGCCCCCGCACCTCGTCGAGCTCGACCACGAACACCGGCAGCAGCCACTGCACGAGCGGACCGATCGCCACCGCGTAGAGCACCGTTCCGAGGCCGAGGACACCACCGAGCAGCCAGCCCGCGAGGACCACGGTCACCTCGAGGCCGGTGCGCACGAGCCCGATGGAGAGCCCGGTACGACGGTGCAGGCCGGTCATCAGGCCGTCGCGTGGACCCGGCCCGAACTGGCTACCGATGTACATCGCCGTCGCGACGGCGTTGAGCAGGACGCCGAGGACCGTCAGCAGGACGCGCACCCACAGCTCGTCGCTGGGCGCGATGACGGCGAGCGCCGCGTCCGCGGAGAGGCCGACCAGGAAGCTGTTCGCGATGGTGCCGAGCCCCGGCATCTCCCGGAGCGGGATCCAGAGCAGGAGCACCAGCAGGCTGACCGCGATCACGGCGGTGCCGATGCTGATCGGCAGGTGCCCGGCCAGCCCCTGGTGCAGCACGTCCCAGGGGGCGTTGCCGAGGGTGCCACGGATGATCATCGCCAGCGTCACGCCGTACAGCAGCAGGCCGACGACCAGCTGCGGGAGCCGGCGGGCCAGCCGACCGGCGCGCAGCTGCTCGAGCGGGCCGAGCCGGTTCAGCTCCCGGCGGGTGCGCGGGAGCGCGGACGACGTCATGGACCCAGTGTCCATCGGATTGGCCTCGTCCCACAGAGCCAATCCTCGAGCAGTGGTCTGCTCCTCATCGGGTCAGGAACTGCCGGGCGCCGTCGACGAGCGCGGCGGCGTACGCCCGCTGGCCGGCGGCCGACGTCATCCGGGCCGCGTCGCCGGGGTCACGCATGTTGCCCAGCTCGGCCATCACGGTCGGGATCCGCGACCAGTTGAGCGTGCCCAGGTCGCCGCGCCGGACGACGCCGGTCCCACCACCGACGTAGTTCGACCGGGCGAACCCGGCGCGCACGAGCGCGTCTCGGGTGGCCAGGGCGTAGCGCGCGGAGTCGGCCCGCGCGCCGGGGCCGGTCCCGACGATGAGGTGGAACCCGCGGTTGCCGGACACCGATCCGTCGCCGTGGATGCTGAGCTTGAGGTCGGCGGCCGTCCGTCGACCTGCATAGCCCGCGTCGCCCATCCGGCCGCGGACGTCGACGCACGGGCCCCAGCGGTCGGTGGTGTTCGCGGAGCGCGTCAACAGCACGGTGGCACCCAGTGCCCGCAGCCCGTCCCGGACGCCGACCGCGACCTGCCAGGCGAAGGTCGCCTCCGGGTAGCCCGCGTCGGTCGCCGTGCCGGTGCTGTTGCAGGCCTTGCGTCCACCGGCGCCGTCATCGACGAGGGCCGTGGTCTCCCGCGGGTGCCGGGAGTTGCCCAGCTGGTGGCCCGGGTCCACCACCACGGTGCGGCCCACGAGCGGCAGCGTGCGGCCGGCCTCGGCCGCCGACCGCACCGCGATCGTGGGACCGGTGGCCGCGGCTGCCGTGACGGAGAGGGCGAGCGCCACCAGCGCCGCGCTCGCACAGACCAGCATGCGCAGCGAACCCATCCGGGGAGGTTAGCCCCGCTGTGCTCCCGGTCGAGCTTTGGCCTCGGCGGACAAGGCCAATGGTGGGATGCTGGTGCCGTGAGCGTCACCGTCACACCTCCGTCCCTCGCCGCCGCCCGGGTGGCGGCCATGGTCGGCGGGTTCCCCCGCTCCCCCGCCTTCCGCGGCCTCGCCGACGGCCTCCGCACGCTGATCGCCGAGGGCCGGGTGCCGGTGGGGGTCCGGCTGCCGAGCGAGCGCGACCTCACGGAGGCGGTCGGCGTCAGCCGCACCACGGTCACCCGTGCCTACGACGTGCTCCGCGAGGAGGGTTACCTCGAGAGCCGGCAGGGCTCCGGCAGTGTCACCCGGCTGCCGGTCTCGCGCGCCGGTCGCACCGACCACCTGCTGATGGTCCGCGACCGACCCGGCCAGGACCAGATCGACCTCACGATCGCCACGCCGCTGGCGCCTCCGGGCACGGCGGCCGCGTTCGAGCGTGCCGTCGAGCGCTTCCCGGCGTACCTCTCCGGCACGGGCTACTACCCGACCGGCGTGCCCGCGCTGCGCGAGGCGCTCGCCCGGCGGTACGACGCCCGCGGACTGCCCACGGACCCCGAGCAGCTGATCGTGGTCGCCGGGGCGCTGGCCGGCGTCGCGCTGGCCACCCAGGTGCTCGCCCGGCCAGGTGAGCGGGTCCTGGTCGAGTCGCCGACGTACCCGAACCCGATCAGCACCCTCCGCGCGCGTCGCACCCGCCTGGTCACCACGCCGGTCGACCCGGCCCACGGGTGGGACGTCGCCCACGCGCTGCGCGTGGCGCGCGGCACCCGGATGGCCTACCTGATCCCGGACTTCCACAACCCCACCGGCGCCCTGATGCCGGACGACCAGCGTCTCGAGCTCGCGGCCGGACTCGACCGGCTCGGAGTGGTCCCGGTCGTGGACGAGTCCCTGGTCGACCTGTGCCTCGACGAACGCCCGCTCCCCGCCCCGTTCGGTGCCTTCGCACCGGACGCGCTGAGCGTCGGCAGCGCCTCCAAGGGCTTCTGGGGCGGTCTGCGCACCGGCTGGATCCGGGTGCCGCACGAGCGGGTCGAGGAGGTCACGGCCGCCCGGCTCGGTCTCGACCTGGCGTCGCCCCCGCTGGAGCAGCTGGCCCTGCTCGAGATGCTCGCCGACGAGGAGTCCGTGCGTCGTCACCACCGCAGCACGATCGCCGCCTCCCGCGACGCCCTGGCCGGCGCGCTCGCGGTGACACTGCCGGACTGGGAGCTCACGCCGGGCCGCGGTGGACTCTCCCTGTGGTGCCGGCTGCCCGAGGCGCGATCCACCGACCTCGCCGTCGCCGCGGAGCACGAGGGCGTGCACCTGGCCTCCGGACCGGCGTTCGCAGCAGACGGCGGTCTCGAGCACTGGCTCCGGGTCCCGCACACCCAGCCGCCCGACGTGATGGCCGAGGCGGTACGACGCCTCGCGCGGGCCTGGGCCTCGCTCCCGGCCGCGACGGGTCGGCGCTCCGGTCCCGCGGTCAGGCGGGCGACCGTCGTCGCCTGAGACCGCTCACTCGCTGAGGTCGACCCCTCGCACCTGGTCCGCGGAGATCGCCTCGCGGATCCGGTCCAGCACGTCGGCCGGGACCGCCGAGTCGACGCTGAGCGCCACCAGCGCCATCCCGCCCTTCTGGTCGCGGGAGACCTGCATACCGGCGATGTTCACGCCCGCCTCGCCGAGGATCTGGCCGACGACGCCGACCATCCCCGGCCGGTCCTCGTAGCGGAAGAACGCCAGGTGGTCGGTGGGCTCGAGGTCGACCGTGTAGCCGTTGACCTCGACCAGCCGCTCGCGCTGCCCGATCCCCACGAGCGTGCCCGAGACCGAGAGCTGGGTGCCGTCGGCGAGGGTGCCCCGGATCGTGATCAGGTTGCGGTGGTCGGGACTCTCGGTCTCGGTCACCAGCCGTACGGCGGTGCCGCGCTCGGCGGCCAGGAGCGGCGCGTTGACGTAGGACACGTGGTCCTCGACCACGTCGGAGAAGATGCCCTTGAGTGCGGCGAGCTCGAGGACCTTCACGTCGAACTCGATGATCTCGCCCCGCACCTCGACGTCGACCTGCTGAGCCACCTCGCCCGCGAGCGCGGTGAAGATCCGGCCCAGCTTCTCGGTCAGCGGGATGCCCGGACGGACCTCCTCGGCGATCACGCCGCCCTGCACGTTGACCGCGTCGGGCACCAGCTCGCCGCTCAGCGCCAGTCGGACCGAGCGGGCGACCGCGATGCCCGCCTTCTCCTGCGCCTCGTCCGTGGAGGCACCGAGGTGCGGGGTCGCGACGACGTTCTCGAGCTCGAACAGCGGGCTGTCCGTGCACGGCTCCTCGGCGAAGACGTCGAGGCCAGCGGCCGCGATCTGCCCGGTCTTGAGCGCGTCGTACAGCGCCGCCTCGTCGACGATGCCGCCGCGGGCGGCGTTGACCAGCACCAGGTGGGGCCTGGCCCGCGCCAGCTGGTCGGCCCCGATCAGGCCCACCGTCTCGGCGGTCCGCGGCAGGTGCACGCTGATGAAGTCGGCCTCGTCGAGGAGCTCGTCGAGCGTCACCATCCGGACGCCCATCTGCGCCGCCCGGCCGGCCTGGACGTAGGGGTCGAAGGCGATCACCCGCATCCCGAACGCGCTCAACCGCTGGGCGACCAGCACGCCGATCCGGCCGAGCCCGACGATGCCGACGGTCTTCTCGTAGAGCTCGATGCCGGTGTAGCGCGAGCGCTTCCACTCCCCGCTGCGGAGCGCGGCGTGCGCCGGGCTGATGTGACGCGCTGCGGACAGCATCAGTGCCACCGCCAGCTCGGCAGCGCTGACGATGTTGGAGGTCGGCGCGTTCACCACCATCACGCCGTTCTGGGTCGCGGCGCGGACGTCGACGTTGTCCAGTCCCACGCCCGCTCGGGCGATCACCTTGAGCCGCCGGGCGGCCGCGAGTGCCTCGGCGTCGACCTGCGTGGCGCTGCGGACCAGGACCGCGTCGGCTTCGGCGATCGCGGGCAGGAGCTCGGCCCGGACGGAGCCGTCGCAGTGCCGGATGTCGAAGTCCGGCCCGAGGGCCTCGACGGTCGCCGGGCTGAGCTCCTCGGCGATCAGCACCACGGGTCGGTGGGCGGCTGCGTCTGCTGGCTGGGTCACGACGATGGTCCTCACGTGGCGGATTCAACGATGCGCACGACGCTGTGCCCGTCGGTGACCCTACCCGACGCCGGTGCCCGAAAACCGGTTGTCCGAGACGGGAGCGCCCCCGAGGATGGACCCGTGGAGATCTGAGCCGACGCCCGTGAAGCCCGCCGTCGGCGGGTGGTTCCCGTACGACGTCGCGAGGCCCCATGCCTGCCCCCGTTCTCTCCCTGTCCTCCCTCACGTTCGCCTGGCCCGACGGGACGCCCGTGTTCTCCGGGCTCGACCTCCAGGTGCCGCGGGGTCGTTCCGCGCTCGTCGGCGACAACGGCTCCGGCAAGTCGACGCTGCTCCGGCTCGCCGCCGGTGACCTGGCGCCGGCCTCCGGCTCGGTCAGCGTGCACGGGCGGCTCGGCCACCTCGCACAGGACCTGGTGCTGCACGCCGACCTGCGCGCCGACGAGCACCTCGGGCTCGCCGAGGTGCGCCGCGCGATCTCCGCGATCGAGGGTGGCGACCCCGACCCCGGGCACTTCGCCGTCGTCGGCGACCGCTGGGACGCCGAGGAGCGCGTCCTCGCCGAGCTGCACCGGGTCGGCCTCCCCCCCGACGTGCTCGAGCGGCGGCTCGGCGACCTCTCGGGCGGCGAGGTGACCCAGCTCGCGCTGGCGCGGCTGCTGCTCGACGCGCCGGACGTGCTGCTGCTCGACGAGCCGACCAACAACCTGGACCGGGCCGCACGCGAGCGGCTGGTCGCCGTGGTGGACGGGTGGCGCGGGTCGCTGCTCGTGGTCAGCCACGACCGCGAGCTCCTCGAGCACGTCGACCGGGTCGGCGAGCTGCGCTCGTGGGACGGCGGTCGCGAGGTGCGGTGGTACGGCGGTGGCTGGTCGTCGTACGTCGAGGCGGTGGCCGTCGAGCAGGCGGCCGCGGAGCAGGCGGTGCGCGCAGCGCAGTCCGACGTGCGCCGCCAGCGCAGCGACCTGGTCACCGCGCAGGAGGTGCTCGCGCGGCGCCGGAAGCAGGGTGCAAGGGCGGCCGCCACCCAGGGCCTGCCACGGATCGTGATCGGGGCTCGCAAGCGGGCAGCACAGGAGTCGGCGGCCAAGTACCGAGCCACGCACCAGGACCGCCTGGCAGAGGCCCGCGGGCGTCTCGACGACGCGGCGACGCGGTTGCGACGCGACCAGGCCGTGCGGATCGACCTGCCCGGCACCGAGGTGCCGCCGGGTCGGATCGTGCTGACCACCCGGCGGCTCCGGCTGCGCACCGGGGCCGTCGTCGACCTCGACCTGCGCGGACCCGAGCGGGTCGCCGTCACCGGTCCCAACGGCAGCGGCAAGACCACGCTGCTGCACACGCTCGCCGGACTGCTGCCACCGGCGAGCGGGTCGGTCGACGTGCGGGTGCCGCTGCGGCTGCTTCCCCAGCGGCTCGACGTGCTGGACCCGGAGCTCAGCGTCTTCGGGAACCTCGCGGTCCGGGCGCCCGGTGTCGAGCCGAACCGGTTGCGCGCCCAGCTGGCCCGGCTGTTGTTCAAGGGGGTGGCCGGCGACCAGGTCGTCGGCACGCTCTCGGGAGGCGAGCTGTTCCGGGCCACCCTGGCGGCGCTGCTGCTGGCCGACCCCGCACCCCAGCTGCTGATGCTGGACGAACCGACCAACAACCTCGACGGCTCGACCCGCGACCAGCTCGTGGGTGCCTTGTCGTCGTACCGGGGGGCACTGGTCGTCGTGTCCCACGACGAGTCGTTCCTCGAGGAGGTCGGCGTCACGACACGGCTGAGCCTCACGTGAGGCGGGTGCAACATCTGCGCGCCCCGGCGCCTCAGAGTGGGTAGGACGGACAGCGAGAGGGGCAGCGTGGCGACGACGGAGGACTTCGAGGCCTTCGCGGTGGACGCCGCCCCGATGCTGCTGCGCACCGGCTGGCTGCTGACCGGGGAGTCCCACGCAGCCGAGGACCTGGTGCAGGAGACGCTCGCCCGGGTGTTCGTGCGCTGGCACAAGCGGACCCCGATCGACAACCCGGCGGGCTACGCCCGCACCGTGCTGGTCCGCGTCTTCATCTCCGCCCGTCGCCGCCGCAGCTCCACCGAGGTGATCACGGACCGGTTGCCCGAGCGCGGCACGACGCACGACAGCACCGCCACGCTGGCCCTGCGCGCCGCGGTCGCGGACATGGACCCGAAGGACCAGTCCGTGCTGGTGCTCCGCTACTTCGCGGACCAGACCGTCGCCGAGACAGCCACCCAGCTCGGGATGACCGAGAACGCCGTCCGCACCCGCACCTCCAGGGCCGCCGCCAGGCTGCGTGACCGCCTGGGCGACGACTTCCTGACCTACCAGCGATGACCGCACGATGAGCAGAGGAACCGACATGGACGACCACGAGCCGCACGCCGACGTCGCGCAGCTGCTGCGCCGTGCGGCGGGAGAGGCTCCGACCGACCTGGACGTGTCCGCCGCCGTCTCCGGTGCGGTGCAGCGCGGGCAGCGGCTGCGTCGGCGCCGAGCACGGGCCCAGTGGGTCGGCGGGTTGGCCGTGGCCGCGTCCGTCGCGGCCGGCGTGGTGGTGGTCCATGACTGGGCCCAGCCGAGGTCACACGACTCGGTGGCGCTCACGCCCACCACGTCGCCGTCCGCGTCACCGACGGTGATCACACCGGTGCCGCCCGCTCCGCGGGGAGACCGGGCGGTCACCGCCGTCTACACCGAGGTCCTGCGGGCCTACGGCGACGTGGTCGGCGTCTCCTCCTACCCCTACGGCTACGCCGGCCAGCGGATGGCCCAGGGATCCCTGCGCGACGCCGCGGGACCCGGCGCGGTCGACGTGATGGTCGCGCGTGACACCGCCACCGCCGACGAGGCGGTCGGCTGCGAGGTGTCGGGCACCCGGGTCACGTCCTGCCAGGCGCTCGCCGACGGCGCACCGTGTCCCGAAGGCCTGCGGTGCCTCTCACCCGCGGACGGCGTCGCCGAGGCCTGTCCCCCCGCCACCGAGCGGCCCGAGGGGACCGGTGCCTGCTCGATGCTGCGCGACGGCTCCGTCCTGGTGGCGGCGAGCTCGCGCACCTACAAGGACCGGCGAGACCGGGGCGAGTACGTCAACGAGGCCACCGCCTACCGTCCCGACGGGCTCCGGGTGCACGCCTCGGCCTACAACGGTGCCGGCGAGAAGCAGGGCGCCACGCGTGCCACTCCGGCACTCGCGCTGGAGCAGCTCCTCACCATCGTCGCGAACCCGGCCTGGGCCGACGTGGACCTCGGCAACTGAGCCACCCCGCGCGCGGTCAGATCGCGCAGCCGTCCGGCCCGCAGGTGTCGTCGCCGCCGACCACGTCGAGCACCGGGTGCGCGTCCGACCAGGCGCGGTCCAGCACCTGTGTGAAGACCTCGACCGGTTGCGCGCCGGAGACGCCGTACTTCCGGTCGACCACGAAGAACGGCACCCCGGTCGCGCCGAGCGAGGCCGCCTCGCGGATGTCGGCCTCTACCGCATCGGCGTACGCGTCACCCGCCAGCACCTCCTTGGCCTCGACCTCGTCGATCCCGACGCTGGCTGCGGCGCGGAGCAGCACGTCGTGGTCGGCGACGTTCTCGGCGCGCAGGAAGTACGCCGCGAGGAGCTCCTCCTTCAGTCGCGCCTGGATCTCCGGACTTCTGGCGAGCGCGAGGTGGAGCAGCCGGTGGGCGTCGACGGTGTTGCCGCGCTGCGCCTCGGCCAACCGGAACAGCAGGCCCTCCTCCGCAGCCACGGCCTCGACCCGGTCGACCATCTGCTGCCCGGCCAGGTCTCCCCCGCCGTACTTGGCGCCGAGGTGCTCGACCACGGTCTGGGTCGGCTCGGTGGGCGCCGCCGGGTCCAGCTGGAAGGAGCGGTAGACGAGGTCGACCTGCCTCTCGGCGCCCGAGCCCGCCGAGGTCCACGACTCCAGCGCCCGTTCGAGGCGGCGCTTCCCGATGTAGCACCACGGGCAGACGACGTCGCTCCAGATCTCGACAAGCATGTGCGTCACAACCACCCGCGGTGGTTGGGTGTTCCCGTGGAGATCCTGGAGACCGACCGCCTGATCCTGCGCGAGTGGCAGGATGCCGACGCTCCCCGGCTGCTCGACATCCACAGCCGGCGGGAGGTCGTGCAGTGGCTCAGCGACGACTTCGACGAGCCCGAGCTGATGACCGACCTCGATGACGCACTGGGCCGGATCAGCCGCTACCCCACCGTCGTCGGCGACCCGCCGCAGGGCATCTGGGCGATCGTGCCCCGCGACACCGGAGTGCCCGCGGGCGGGCTGCTGCTCAAGACCCTCCCGCACGCCGAGCACGGCGAGGTGGAGATCGGCTGGTGGCTGCACCCGGACTCCGTGGGCCGGGGCTACGCGACCGAGGCCGCGAGCCGGGTGCTCGACCACGCGTTCGCCGGCGGCCTGACCGAGGTCTGGGCGGTGATGTTCCCGGCCAACGCACCCTCCCGCGCAGTGATGACCCGGCTCGGGATGACCGACCTGGGTGTCCACGAGCGGTGGTACCCCGGCGAGTCCCAGGTGATGCGGATCACCGCAGCGGAGTGGTCCCGGGGCCGACCCTGAGGCGACTCAGGGGGCCGCTTCCGGGGCGGCTTCAGCACTTTCCCTGATGCGCCGCGGCGCCGGTCACCGACACTCTTCTCGGCATGATCAAGGTCGAGTCACTCACACGGAAGTACGGCGGGTTCACCGCCGTCGACGACATCACGTTCACGGCGCACCCCGGTCGCGTCACCGGGTTCCTCGGGCCCAACGGAGCAGGCAAGTCCACCACCATGCGGATCATGGTCGGGCTCACCCCGCCCACGTCCGGCAGCGCCACGATCGGCGGTCGTCGGTTCGCCGACCTGCCGAACACCGGCCTGGAGGTCGGCGTCCTCCTGGACGCCTCCGCCCAGCACGCCGGTCGCACCGGCCGGGAGATCCTCGCCCTGGCGCAGCGCACCATGGGGCTGCCCGCCGGCCGCGTCGACGAGATGCTGGAACGGGTCAGCCTGACCCCGACCGAGGCGGGCCGCCGGGTGCGCAACTACTCGCTGGGAATGCGGCAGCGCCTCGGCATCGCCACCGCGCTGATCGGTGAGCCGGAGGTGCTGATCCTCGACGAGCCGGCCAACGGCCTCGACCCGGCCGGCATCCGCTGGATGCGCGACCTGCTCCGGGAGTACGCCGACCGGGGCGGCACCGTGCTGCTCTCCTCGCACCTCCTGCACGAGATCGAGGTGATCGCCGACGACCTGGTGGTGATCGGCAACGGCCGGATCGTCGCGCAGGGCAGCAAGGCGGAGCTGTTGCAGACTGCCGGCACCTACGTCCGCGCGGCCGGCGGCGCCGACCTGGCCGGTGCCCTCGCCGGGTCCGGCGTCGACCACACGCGCTCGGGCGAGGGGTTCCGCACCGACGCGGACCCCGAGCACGTCGGCAGGATCGCCCTGGCCGCCGGCATACCGCTGGCCGAGCTCCGCACCGCGGACGGCGCCGGACTGGAGGACATGTTCCTCGAGCTCACCGCGGACACCTCACGAGAAGGAGCAGCAGCATGAGCACCCTGACCGCCCAGCCCGACATCGAGGACGCGCGCGCCCTCCGGCGGCCCCGGCGCATCGACGGGATTCCGATGACCCGGATCGTCGGGGTCGAGCTCCGCAAGATGTTCGACACCCGGTCGGGGTTCTGGCTGATGGCCGGCATCGCGATCGCGGCGGTGCTCGCCACCGGCGCGGTGATCCTGTTCGGCGGGGACGACTCGATCGCCTACAACTCGTTCGGTGCCGCGATCGGGGTGCCGATGACGATCCTGCTCCCGGTGGTGGCGATCCTCTCGGTGACCAGCGAGTGGAGCCAGCGCAGCGGACTGACGACGTTCACCCTGGTGCCGCACCGCAGCCGGATCGTCACCGCCAAGCTGGTCGCGACCCTGGTGGTCGGTGTGACCTCGATGCTTCTCGCCTTCGGGATCGGCGCGCTCGGCAACCTGCTCGGCTCCGCGATCGCAGGCGTGGACACCACCTGGGACCTCTCGATCGGGACGTTGCTCACGATCGTCCTGGCCAACGTGCTCGGGATGCTCGTCGGATTCATGCTCGGCGTGGTGCTGCGCAACTCCCCCGGTGCGATCGTCGGCTACTTCGTGTTCTCCTTCGTGCTGCCGAGCCTGGCGATGCTGCTGGCGAACAGCCAGGCCTGGTTCCGCGACCTGCAGCCCTGGGTCGACTTCAGCTTCGCCCAGGCCGCGCTGTACGACGGGGACCTGACCGCTGCCCAGTGGGCCCACCTCGGCGCGACCGGCTCGATCTGGGTGCTGGTCCCGATGGTGCTGGGTGTGTTCCTGGTGCTGCGGTCCGAGGTGAAGTAGCCGGGGAACCGGCGGCGCCGGTCCTCAGCGACCGGTGCCGCCACCCGAGCGAGGGACCGGATCGTGGCCGTCGGGTCGCCGTCCGGGAGAGCGGGTCCGCTCCTCGCCCCCTAGCCTCCTGGGACCACGAAAGGACGTCGCCGTGTTCAAGTTCTTCCACGCCGCCTGGATCTACACGATCCTCGGACTCCTGAGCGGGATCCTGTACCGCGAGATCACGAAGCACTACGACTTCGACGGGGACACCCAGCTGTCGGTCGTGCATACGCACCTGTTGGCGCTCGGCACCCTGACGATGCTGATCCTGATGGTGCTGGCGAAGGTCTTCCCGCCCTTCGGCGAGGGCACGATCGGCACCACGTTGTTCTGGGTCTACAACGCCGGCCTCGCGGTCACGGTCGGGATGCAGACGCTCCACGGGATCCTGACCGTGCAGGGGCACGACGAGGTCTCGTCCGCGATCAGCGGTACGGCGGGCGGTGGCCACATCCTGCTCACGATCGCGTTCGCCCTGGTCTTCGTGAACCTCTACCAGGCGATCGAGGACCTCAAGGGTGACCGGGTGGGCAGCACGGCGGGAGGCTGAGTCGGTGGTGGCTGGTTACCACGGTCCCGTGGTAACCAGCCACTTCCCTCGTCGAATCTCGCTAGGGAAGCGGCGGATTACCACGGGACCGTGGTAACTGGACCGAGGCCCGGACGACCACCTCGCCCGGGTGAGCCTCACCGCGTGGCAGTGCCCTCGGTGTAGTCGGAGTCGTGGGACTTCACCCACGCCATCAGCTTGCGCAGCTCGCGGCCGGTGCCCTCGATCGGGTGCTCCTCGCCCTTCTTGCGCAGCGCCTTGAACTCCGGCGCACCGGCGTCCTGGTCGTCGATGAACCGCTGGGCGAACGAACCGTCCTTGATCTTCTCCAGGACGCCCTTCATGTTCTCCTTCACGCGCTCGTCGATCACCAGCGGGCCGGAGACGTAGTCGCCGTACTCCGCGGTGTCGGAGACCGACCAGCGCTGCTTGGCGATGCCGCCCTCGTACATCAGGTCGACGATCAGCTTCAGCTCGTGCAGGCACTCGAAGTAGGCGACCTCGGGCTGGTAGCCGGCCTCGGTCAGCACCTCGAAGCCGTACTGCACGAGCTGCGAGGCGCCGCCGCAGAGGACGGCCTGCTCACCGAACAGGTCGGTCTCGGTCTCCTCGGTGAACGTGGTGCGGATGCCGCCGGCCCTCAGCCCGCCGATCCCCTTGGCGTAGGCCAGCGCGAGGTCCCACGCCTTGCCGGTCGCGTCCTCCTCGACGGCGACCAGCACCGGGACGCCGCGGCCCTCGGTGTACTCACGGCGCACCAGGTGGCCGGGGCCCTTCGGCGCGACCATGCACACGTCCACGCCCGGCGGCGGCTTGATGTAGCCGAACCGGATGTTGAAGCCGTGACCGAAGAACAGGGCGTCGCCCTCGACCAGGTTGGGCTCGACCGACTCGGCGTACAGCTTCCGCTGGACGTGGTCGGGCGCCAGGATCATGATCAGGTCGGACTCCTCGACCGCCTCCTCCGGGGTCAGCACGCGCAGCCCCTCGGCCTCCGCCTTGGCGCGGCTCTTCGAGCCCTCGGGCAGGCCGACGCGCACGTCGACACCGGAGTCGCGCAGCGACAGCGCGTGCGCGTGCCCCTGGCTGCCGTAGCCCAGCACGGCCACGTTGCGCCCCTGGATCAGGGACAGGTCGGCGTCGTCGTCGTAGAACATCTCAGCCACGGAGGGCTCTCCTTCTTGTCGGGTACGGCGGGGAATCAGCTGGCGGGGGCCGGTACGGCGACCGGCATCGGCCGGAGCGTGCGCTCGGTGATCGACCGGGAGCCGCGCCCGATCGCGACCATGCCGGACTGCACGAGCTCGCGCACCCCGAACGGTTCGAGGACGCGCAGGAAGTCGGCGAGCTTGTCGTGGTTGCCGGTCACCTCGATCGTCACCGCCTCGACGGACACGTCGACCACCTTCGCCTTGAACAGCTGCACGGCGTCGAGCACCTGGCCCCGGGTCACCGGGTCGGCCTTGACCTTGACCAGCAGCAGCTCGCGCTCGATCGTCTCGCGGGGCTCGAGCTCGACGATCTTGATCACCTCGACCAGCTTGTTCAGCTGCTTGGTGACCTGCTCCAGCGGTGAGTCCTCGACGTTGACCACGATCGTCATCCGCGAGATCTCGGAGTGCTCGGTCGGGCCGACCGCGAGCGAGTCGATGTTGAACCCCCGCCGGCTGAACAGGCTGGCGATGCGTGCCAGCACACCGGGCTTGTTCTCCACCAGGACAGAGAGCGTGTGCATGCTCATCGACGTCCTCGCTTCGCTGCAGGCGTCGATGCGCACGCGGCATCACTGCGCTCGATGGTCCGTTCGCTGCGCTCAGTCACTAGAGGTCGTCCTCGTCGAACTCGGGGGCCAGGTCGCGGGCGTACTTGATCTCGTCGTTGGAGGTGCCCGCGGCGACCATCGGCCAGACCATGGCGTCGCGGTGCACGCGGAAGTCGACCACCACCGGCACGTCGTTGATCTCCATCGCCTTGGTGATCGTGGCATCGACGTCCTCCGCGCTGTCGCAGGACAGCCCGACGGCGCCGTACGCCTCGGCGAGCTTGACGAAGTCCGGAACGCGCTTGCTCTGGAGGTCGGTCTGGGAGTAGCGGCCCTCGTAGAACAAGGTCTGCCACTGCCGCACCATGCCGAGCGACTCGTTGTTGATCACGGCCACCTTGATCGGGATGCCCTCGAGGGTGCAGGTGGCGAGCTCCTGGTTGGTCATCTGGAAGCAGCCGTCGCCGTCGACCGCCCAGACCACCGTGTCGGGCCGCCCGACCTTGGCGCCCATCGCGGCCGGGACGGCGAAACCCATGGTCCCGAGCCCACCGGAGTTGATCCAGGTGTTGGGGTGCTCGTAGCCGATGAAGTGCGAGGCCCACATCTGGTGCTGGCCGACTCCGGAGGTGTAGATCGCCTCGGGGCCGGCGATCTTGCCGAGCCGCTCGATCACGTACTGCGGCGCCAGCCCGTCGGGAGGTGTGTCGTAGCCCAGGGGGTACTGCTTCTTCAGCCCGGCGAGGAACGCGACCCAGCCCTCGTAGTCGCCGGTGGTGCCGGCGTCGTGCTCGGCCCGCAGCGCGACGGTGAGGTCGGCGATCACCTCGCGGGCGTCACCCACGATCGGCACGTCGGCCAGCCGGTTCTTGCCGATCTCGGCGGGGTCGATGTCGGCGTGGATCACCTTGGCGCCGGGTGCGAACGAGTCGAGGTTGCCGGTCACCCGGTCGTCGAACCGCGCCCCCAGGCTGATGATCAGGTCGCTCTTCTGCAACGCGGCCACCGCCGCCACGGTGCCGTGCATGCCCGGCATGCCGAGGTGCTGCGGGTGGCTGTCGGGGAACGCGCCACGCGCCATCAGCGTGGTCACGACCGGCATCCCGCTGAGCTCGGCCAGCGCGCGCAGCTCCTTCGCCGCGCGCGAGCGGATCACCCCACCGCCGACGTACAGCACGGGCTTGCGCGCGGCCACGATCAGCCGGGTGGCCTCCCGGATCTGCTTGGAGTGCGGGCGGCTCACGGGACGGTAGCCGGGCAGGTTGAGCTCGGTCGGCCAGTCGAAGGTGGTCTGCGCCTGGAGCGCGGACTTGGCGATGTCGACGAGGACCGGACCGGGTCGGCCGGTGCCGGCGAGGTAGAAGGCCTCCGCGATGATCCGCGGGATCTGCGCCGCGTCGGTGACCAGGTAGTTGTGCTTGGTGATCGGCATCGTGATGCCGCGGATGTCGGCCTCCTGGAACGCGTCCGTGCCGATCATGCTCGCGCCGACCTGGCCGGTGACCGCGACCATCGGCACCGAGTCCATGTGCGCGTCGGCGATCGGGGTGACCAGGTTGGTCGCGCCCGGCCCGCTGGTGGCCATGCAGACGCCGACCCTGCCGGTGGCGACGGCGTAGCCCTGGGCTGCGTGGCCCGCACCCTGCTCGTGGCGCACCAGGATGTGGCGCAGCTTCACGGAGTCGTACAACGGGTCGTAGGCGGGCAGGATCGCACCACCGGGGATGCCGAAGATGTTGTCGGCGCCGGCCGCCTCCAGCGAACGGATCAGGCTCTGGGCTCCCGTGACCGGCTCGCCGCCTGAGGCGCCGGAGGTGTGCTGCTGGCTCATCGGTGACCTTCTGGTTGGTTCGGGCGGTGCGACGGGTCCACGGCAACAAAAAACCCCTCGGGCCGGCTGGCGGACGAGGGGTCGACGCGTGGCTGCGGCCAGGTCGTGGTCTGAGTTGCCTCAGCTCACGCGTCGCGTGCGTACGAGGAGATGTGTGCGCATGCGACTTACCGTCCCGTCCGGGCCGGGGCCCGGTCAAGCAAGTGTGCCACGCGTCCCACAGTGTGGACCCGGAGCCCAGCATCCGGGCGCCCGGTCGCCTCAGCGGAGTGCGAACACCCGCACGTGGTCGAAGCGCGCGGTGAAGCCGCTGCCCCCCATCGACACCAACCCGATCCGGGCCTGCGACCCGATCGTGTGGTTCACCCAGACACCCCCGCGCACCCAGCGCCGACCGTCCTGCGAGGTGTACGCCGTGAAGTGGTCGTCGCGCCGGACGATCCGCAGCCAGGTCTCGTCCGCGGGCGGGCCGACCACGGTGTTGCCGTAACGGGGGTACGACGCCGGCGCCGTCGGGATCTCCGTCGCCCACTCCGTCTGCCGGGTCTCCCAGATCGAGGCATGGGCGAGCTTCACGAACGCGTCGTCGGAGCCGTAGACGACCAGCCCGGCCTGCACGTAGTTGTGGCAGCAGCCCTCCGGCGGCAGGTCGAGCGCCACCTTGGTCTGCACCACGTAGTCACCTCGCGGCGCCTTCTCGGTCAGCACGGAGGCCGTGTTGCTGTCCACGTAGAGGTCCTTGGCCTGGGTCTCGAAGCGGAACCGCCCCGCCTCCACGCCGTACGTCGCCGGGTCCGGCTGCCGCACCCAGCTCCACCGCCGGGCCAGCGACGTGCCGCGGAACTCGTCGGAGTAGGCACCCAGCCGGCGGCCGAGGCGGTCGGGTCGCACCGGCTTCGGCCGGTAGCGCGAGCGCTCGCCAGGCTGCGCGGCCGGTGCGGGCATCTTCGTGTCCGACGCCCAGCGACCGTCGCGGACGGTGGGCCACCCCTCGACCCAGTCCACGGGGTCGAGCAGGGCGGGCCGCTTGGTGAAGCCCGGTCGGCCGGCGAAGAACGGGTCGGTGCGGTCCACCGCGTGGTAGGTCAGCCACCACTGCCCCCCGAAGTCGCGGAACGCCGAGCTGTGCCCGGTGCCGACCCAGCGGTTCCCGTTCATGCTGATCACCGGAGTGCCGCCGACGCGTCCCGCCATCAGCGAGTTCCCCTCGCGGTCCACGAACGGGCCGAGGGCGCTGCGGGAGCGGCCGGCGAACACGCTGTAACCGGTGAGCGGGCCGTTGCAGCAGTTCGTCGCCGAGACGAACAGGTAGTACCAGCCGTCGCGACGGACGACGTTGGCGCCTTCGTAGCGGTTGCCGATCGCGACCTGGGTCCGGGCGCTGTCACCGGCGGTGCTGCGGTCGAAGGACATCTGGGTCGGCATCCGCTCCGTCGCGGGGTCGACCGCCGGACGTGTCTCCTGTCCGACCGTGAGCTGGCGGGCCGGCCCGGTCGTGGTCATCCCGTCCTCGGTCAGCTCGACGTGCTGGCCGTGCACCCCGCCGTAGTAGCTGCCGAAGTAGAGGACGCTGGACCGGTCCACGCTGTCACCGAGGACGTCGGGGTCGTAGGTCCAGTAGAAGTCACACCCGGGCCCCGCCCGACGGGGTGCCACCAGTGGTGTGTCGCTCACCTGCCAGGGGCCGGTGGGGCTGCTGCTCGTGGCGACCCCGATCGCGCTGTCGCTCGTGCATCCCGGCTCCCCGCTCACCGCGTCCCCGGAGTCGGTCACCACGAACGAGAGGTAGTAGCGGTCGAAGGCCTTGGAGTACACGACGTCCGGGGCCCACAGGAACGCCTGGTCGCCCGCCCAGGACGGCGGCTCGGGCAGGGCGTCGCCGACGTAGGTCCAGTGCGTCAGGTCGGTGCTGCGCATGGTCGGCAACGGGTGGAACCTGGGCTCCCCCGCGCCGGTGGTGTCGCCGTCGTTGAGCGGGTCGGTGGTGCAGTACATGAACCAGCTCCGGGCCTCCTCACCACGGCCGCGCACGACCGTCGGATCCGCGCAGCTGTCGACCGTGCCGGCGCTGGGGCCCCCGGCCGGGATCACCGGAGCCAGCGGGTTGCGGTAGGAGCCCGGGACCGGGTGGTCGGCGGCCAGTGCCGCCGACACCGGGAGCAGGGAGGCGGCGAGCAGGACGGCGAGGAAGCGTGGGACGGCCCGAGTCATGAGGGCACGATGCCTCGAAATTTACAACGTTGCAAGACCCAGCGGCGATCGTTGTCGGCCGTTCCCGTCGAAGTTCGCCGGGTCGAGCCACCTCTCGTACGCCGGGCGCAGGCGCCGCCACTCCTCGTCGGTGACCGAGTACCAGTCGGTGTCCCGGTTGCGTCCCTTGTAGACCAGCGCGTTGCGGAACCGGCCCTCGTAGCGGAAGCCGTAGCGGACGGCGGCGCGCCGTGACGGCTCGTTGAGGGAGTCGCACTTCCACTCGTAGCGGCGGTAGCCGAGGTCGTCGAAGACGTGCCGCATCATCAGGTACATCGACTCCGTCGACGCGGTGGTGCGCTGGAGCGCGGACGACATCACGATCCCGCCGACCTCCGCCGAGCCGTTGGCCGGGTCGATCCGCAGGTAGCAGGCGACGCCCAGCCCCGTGTCGTCGGGCGCCACGATCGCCAGCGGCACGCACGCCGGGAGCCGGTGCAGGGCGGTCACGTGACCCGCGAAGCCGGCACGGTCGGCGTACGGCCCCCCGTTGATGTAGGTCCAGGTCTGCGGAGGCGACCGCACGCACAGGGCGTCGTACAGCGCATCCACGTTGCGCTCGCCGAGCGGCTCGACCCGGCAGGTGCGTCCGGTCAGCGCGACCGGCTCGACGGGCGGACGGGCCGTCCACCCGGGCACCTCGTCACCGATGGGCTGGCCGTGCTCGTTGGTGCGCATGACCCGACCTTGGCACGCGCGTAGCCTGCGCACATGGACGGGACCCGCGACGACCTGGTGCGCATGGTCCGTGACGCCGTGATCGGCGAGGACCACGTGATGGTCACGCCCTACGGACGTCGTCGGGTGACCTACGCCGACTACACCGCGTCCGGCCGGGCGCTGTCCTTCATCGAGGACTTCATCCGCGACGAGGTGCTGCCGAGCTATGCCAACACGCACACCGAGTCCAGCGGCACCGGACTGCAGACGACGCGGCTGCGCGAGGACGCGCGCCGGATCATCCACGACGCCGTCGGAGGTGACGACGAGACCGCGGTGGTCTTCGCCGGGTCGGGCACGACCGGTGCGATCTCCAAGCTGATCGGCGTGCTCGGGCTGCGCATCCCGAGCGCCCTCGAGGACCGGCACCGGCTGTCGGAGCAGATCCCCCCCGAGCAGCGGCCCGTCGTGTTCATCGGGCCCTTCGAGCACCACAGCAACGAGATCCCGTGGCGCGAGTGCGTTGCGGACGTGGTGACGATCCCGGAGGACGCCGACGGCCTGATCGACCTCGACGTGCTGCGGGCACGTCTGGTCGAGTACGCCGACCGTCCGTTGCGGATCGGCTCGTTCTCGGCCGCCTCCAACGTCACCGGCATCGTCACGAACACGACCGTGATCTCCTCGCTGCTCCACGAGCACGGGGCCCTGTCGTTCTGGGACATCGCGGCCGCGGCACCGTACGTCGACATCGACATGTACGACGGCCACGACCGTGACCCGCTCGCCTACAAGGACGCGATCTTCCTGTCCCCGCACAAGTTCATCGGCGGCCCGTCGACGCCGGGCGTGCTCGTCGCCCGCCGCGAGCTGTTCGGCAACCGGGTGCCGGACGTCCCCGGCGGCGGCACCGTCGCCTACGTCAACGACGCCGACCACGCCTACCTGAGCGACCCGGAGCACCGGGAGGAGGGCGGCACCCCGGCGATCATCGAGGCGGTGCGCGCCGGCCTGGTGTTCCAGCTCAAGGACGCGGTCGGGGTGGAGACGATCCGGGCGGCCGAGGAGCGGTTCCTCGAGCGCGCGATGCGGGCCTGGGCGGCAGAGCCGGCGATCGAGGTGCTCGGCAACCCCGACGCGCCGCGGCTGTCGATCGTCTCGTTCGTGGTGCGCGCGCCGTCGGGCCGCTACCTGCACCACAACTTCGTGGTCGCGCTGCTCAACGACCTGTTCGGCGTGCAGTCCCGCGGCGGCTGCTCGTGCGCGGGCCCCTACGGCCACCGGCTGCTGGGCATCGACCTGGAGCAGAGCCGCGAGTTCGAGCGCGAGATCACCGGCGGCTGCGAGGGCATCAAGCCCGGCTGGGTCCGCGTCAACTTCAACTACTTCCTCTCCGACACCGTCGCCGACTACGTCATCGAGGCGGTGCGCCTGGTGGCCCGCGACGGCTGGCGACTGCTCGGGGACTACCGCTTCGACGTCGTCTCCGGTCGCTGGACCCACCGCGAGGGCGTGGTCGAGCCGCCGCTGCGCCTGCACGACGTGAAGTACGACGGGCAGGGCATGCATGCTCCGACGTCACGTCTCACCGGCGGCGAGGACCTGCTCGCCGAGCACCTGCGCGACGGAGCGGCACTGCTCGTCGCCGCCCCGGAGCCGGACCTGACTCCCCCGACGTCGACCTCGGCCGACTTCGAGCACCTGCGCTGGTTCGACCTGCCTGCGGGCGCGGTGGAGGCCTGACCTCAGCCGCAGACGGCTCCGTGCGCGGCGGACTGCACGACCTTGGCGTACTTGCCGAGCACCCCGCGCGTGTACTTGGGCGGGTTCGGCTCCCAGCCGTCGCGGCGACTGTCCCAGTCGGCACCGGCGTCGACGTCGAGGACCCGGTTGGCGACGTCGAGCCTGATCGTGTCGCCGTCGCGCACGAAGGCGATGGGCCCCGCGTCGACGGCCTCCGGTGCGATGTGCCCCACGCACAGGCCCGTCGTACCACCGGAGAAACGGCCGTCGGTGATCAGCAGCACGTCCTTGCCGAGCCCGGCGCCCTTGATCGCACCGGTGATCGCGAGCATCTCGCGCATGCCGGGTCCGCCCTTGGGTCCCTCGTAGCGGATCACCACCACGTCTCCGGCGACGATCCGCCCGGCGGTGAGCGCGTCGAGCGCAGCCCGCTCGCCGTCGAAGACCCGGGCGGTGCCGGTGAACACGTCGTCGTCGAAGCCTGCCGACTTGACGACCGCGCCCTCCGGCGCCAGGGACCCCTTGAGGATGGTGAGCCCGCCGGTCCTGTGGATCGGCCGGTCCAGGCTGCGGATCACGTCGTCGTCCAGCCCCGGGGGCGCCAGCGCCTCGAGGTTCTCGGCCATCGTCCGGCCGGTCACCGTCAGCACGTCACCGTGCATCAGTCCGGCGTCGAGCAGCGCCTTCATCACCACGGGAATGCCGCCGATCTTGTCGACGTCGTTCATCACGTAGCGACCGAAGGGCTTCAGGTCACCGAGGTGCGGCACCTTGTCACCGACCCGGTTGAAGTCGTCGATGGTCAGGTCGACGTCGGCCTCGCGGGCGATCGCGAGCAGGTGGAGCACCGCGTTGGTCGAGCCGCCGAGCGCCATCACGACCGTGATCGCGTTCTCGAACGCCTCGAGGGTCAGGATCTGCCTGGCCGTGATCCCCTGGCGCAGCATCTCGACCACGGCCTCGCCGGAGCGGTGGGCGAAACCGTCGCGCCGCCGGTCGACCGCGGGTGGTGCGGCGGAGCCGGGCAGCGAGAGGCCGAGCGCCTCGCCGACCGCGGCCATCGTGTTCGCGGTGTACATGCCGCCGCACGCGCCCTCGCCGGGGCAGATCGCCCGCTCCACGCGGTCGACCTCCTCACGCGTGATCTTGCCGGCCAGGCAGGCGCCGACGGCCTCGAAGGCGTCGATGATCGTGACGTCCCGGCCGTCGACCTGCCCGGGCATGATCGAGCCGGCGTACAGGAACACGCTGGCGAGGTCGAGCCGTGCGGCGGCCATCATCATGCCGGGCAGCGACTTGTCGCAGCCGGCCAGCAGCACCGAGCCGTCGAGCCGCTCGGCCATCATCACCGTCTCGACCGAGTCGGCGATCACCTCGCGGGAGACCAGAGAGAAGTGCATCCCCTCGTGGCCCATCGAGATCCCGTCCGAGACCGAGATCGTGCCGAACTCCAGCGGGTAGCCACCGGCCGCGTGCACGCCGTTCTTGACCGCCTTGGCCAACCGGTCGAGCGAGAGGTTGCAGGGCGTGATCTCGTTCCAGCTCGACGCCACCCCGATCTGCGGCTTCTCCCAGTCGTCGTCGCCCATCCCGACCGCCCTGAGCATCCCGCGGGCGGCGGCCTTCTCCAGACCGTCGGTCACGTCGCGCGAGCGGGGCTTGATGTCTGGTGTGCCAGGCGGGTCGGCGGTCATGCGCCGAGCCTAATCCGCGGCCCTGCCGGCGTCGCAGGCGTCTCAACCCCTGCCCCGGGGTGGTGCAATCCGCGACCAGATGCAGTACCAAGGTGTGCTGGGGTCCCGGGACGACTTCCGGGCCTCCACCCTGCGGCATCGGGTCGCAGGAGAAAGGCGACAGACCATGACGCACAACTCCGACGCGGCCGCTGCGACGCCGCCCGCCGTGGACACCCCCGAGCACCGCGCACAGGTGCGCAAGGCGGCGGTGGCCAGCACGGTCGGGACCACCATCGAGTGGTACGACTTCTTCCTCTACAACACCGCTGCGGCGCTGATCTTCCCTGCGCTGTTCTTCCCCTCGTCCTCGACGTACGCCGGACAGCTGGAGTCCTTCGCGACGTACGCCGTCGGCTTCGCCGCACGGCCGGTCGGCGCGTACGTCTTCGGCCACTACGGCGACCGGATCGGCCGCAAGGCGACGCTGATCATCACGCTGCTGATGATGGGTCTCGCCACCACGCTGGTCGGCCTGCTGCCCGGCACCGACACGATCGGCGTCGCGGCCCCGATCCTGCTGGTGCTGCTGCGGCTCCTGCAGGGCCTCGCGGTCGGTGGCGAGTGGGGCGGCTCGGTCCTGCTCTCCATGGAGTGGGGCGACCAGAGGCGGCGCGGCTTCATGGCCAGCCTCCCCCAGCTCGGGGTGGCCTTCGGTCTGATCCTGGGCACCGGGTTCCTGTACCTGCTCAGCGCGGTCATGACCGACGACCAGTTCACCTCGTTCGGCTGGCGGATCCCGTTCCTGTTCAGCCTGGTGATGGTCGCGGTGGGCCTCTACATCCGGGTGCGCATCCTGGAGACTCCGATGTTCGCCAAGCGGCTGCAGGAGAACAAGATCAGCAAGCTGCCCTCGTTCGACGCGATCAAGCTGCACTGGAAGCCGATCATCCTCAGCGCCCTCGCCCGGCTCTCCGAGCAGGCGCCGTTCTACGTGATCACCTCGTTCACGCTGGTGTTCCTGACCGAGGAGCAGGGCTACACCAAGACGTTCGCGCTGGCCGGCATCCTGTCCGCTGCAGCCCTCGAGCTGGTGGCGGTGCCGCTGTTCGGTCACCTCTCCGACACGGTGGGACGCAAGAAGATCTACATGGCCGGCTCGGCGTTGATGGGGGTCTACGGGTTCGTGCTGTTCGCCGCCATGGACAGCGGCATCGCCGTGATCGCCTTCCTCGGTGTCTTCCTGGCGCTGATCCCCCACGCCATGCAGTACGGACCGCAGGCGGCGATGATCGCGGAGTCGTTCCCGACGAACCTGCGCTATGCCGGCGCCGGGATGGGCTACCAGCTCGCCTCGGTGATCGCCGGTGGCCCGGCGCCGCTGGTGGCGACGTACCTGCTGAAGGAGACCGGCTCCGGCTGGTCGATCGCAGCGGCGATCGCCGGGTGCGCCGTGATCTCGCTGATCGCGGTCGCGCTGCTCGACGACCGCAGCAAGGCCGACATCAACGACGACTCGGTGTTCGAGAAGCAGCCGGCGCGAGCCCGGACCTAGACCGGGGCTGGACCGGGGCTAGATCGGTTCGGCGACCTCCTGGATCCGCCGCGTGGCCACCTCGATCATCAGCCGCGCGGCGGGCGAGAGGATCGCGCCCGCCCGGTGCACGATCGCGATCGAGTCGTACTGGCGCGGTCGCAGGGACACGTAGCCCGCGTCGGGGGCCAGCCGCGGGAGCAGCTGGCTGGCCGCACCCTCCGGGATCACCGTGTCGGCCAGCCCCATGCCGACCAGCTCGACCGCGGTCTCGACGTCCTCCACCTCGATCCGCGTCTGGGGGTTTCGGCCGGCCTCGTGCAGCATCCGGCGGAGCACGATCCGGGTGGAGTCGACGCCGCGCCACGTGGTCTCGGGCATCACCAGCTCGGCCCGGGCGAGCCGGGCCGCGGTGACCGGCGACTCCAGCCGCTCGTGGTGCGCGCTGACGTAGACCAGCTCGTCCCGGGCGACGGGGGTCACCTCCATGCCCTCGCTGCTGATCTGGGGTACGGCGATCATCGCGGCCTCGAGCCGTCCGCGGCGCAGGTCCTCGAGCACGTCGCTGGAGTTCTGCCCGACCAGCTCGACCCGGACGCCGGGGTGCCGCGCGAGCACGTCCGCGACCAGGCCGGCGCTCGCGTACAGCCGCGCGGTGCCGAACATCCCGAACCGGATGGTCCCGGTCTCCAGCGCCGTCACGCTCTTCGCCACCCGCATCGCCTCGTCCGCGGCGGCAAGCGTGCGCTCCGCGTGCGGACGAAGGGTCTCGGCAACCGTGGTCGGGACCACACCCCGGCCGACCCGGCGGAACAGCGGCGACCCGACGGCTCGCTCGAGCAGCCGCACCTGCTCCGAGACCGAGGGCTGGGCGTAGCCGAGCTCCTCGGCGGCCCCGGTGAGCGAGCCGTGCTCGTAGGTGGCGAGGAAGCACCTGAGCTGGTGCAGCGAAAGCATAGGCATCTCCTTGGGCTCACCCAGAAAAGAGAGGCTACCCCTTCGCTTGTGCGCGCGGCAGGATAGGCGTCACCAGAGTTCTCACATCCTTCGAGGGAGGGTCGCCATGTTCGACAACGAGTGCACCGTGTGCGGGAAGCGTCAGCTGATCTTCCCCGGCCAGATCGCGGCCATCACCACCACCGACGCCGGCATCGTCGTCGCCTACACCTGCTGGTGCGGCGCCGACCAGGCGTGGGCGCCCGGCAGGACCGGGGCCTCGCACTCGCTCGTCGCCGCCTGAGCGACGACCGGCGCCGGCTAGAGCGACGCCGCCCGCACGACCATCACGTCGGGCAGGTTGCCGACGGCCTCGGTCCAGGTCTCGCCGCCGTCGGGCGAGGCCCAGACCGAGCCGTTGCGCGCGCCCACGTAGAGCCCGCTCTCCTCGTGGTCGTCGGCGCACATCGCGTCACGCATGACGCCGACGAAGAAGGTGTCGGGCAGCCCCTCCCCCAACGGCTCCCAGCTCTCGCCCGCGTCGCGCGAGCGCCAGACCCGCGCCTTCCCCTCGGTGGGGTACCGGCCCCCGGCGCCGTTGAGCGGAAACACGAAGACGGTGTCGGGCTGGTGCGGGTGCACCACGATCGGGAACCCGAAGTCGGCCGGCAGGCCGTCGGCGATCGAGGTCCAGCTGCCTCCCTCGTCGTCGGAGCGGTAGACGCCCCCGTGGTTCTGCAGGAACATCCGTTGCGGCGCGGACGGGTGCCGCGCCACCTTGTGCACGCACTGCCCGAACTCCGGGTACTGCTGGCCCTCGGGGAGGAACTCGGCCCGGATGCCGTCGTTGCGCGGTGACCACGACGAGCCACCGTCCAGCGTCTGGTAGACGCCGCCGGTCGACAGCGCGCAGGTCACCGACGACGCGTCCGTCGGGTGCGGCAGGATCGTGTGGAACGCCTGGCCGCCGAACCCGGCCGCCCACTCGGGCCGGTGCGGGTGGTCCCACAGGGCGCGCTCGAGGCTGAACGTCTCGCCCCCGTCGTCGGACCGGAAGACCGCGCCCGGCTCGGTGCCGGCGTACACCACCCTCTCGCCGACACCCGGCGTGAGCTGCCAGACGCGCTCCAGCGAGGTGCCCGTGTCGTCGGGGAACCGGATCGCCCCGTCGGCGCTCCTGGCCCAGCTGGCGCCGAGGTCCTCGGAGCGCTGGACCTGGGGCCCCACCCAGCTGGAGGACGCGCCGACGAGCAGCCGTGGGTTGCCGCCGCGCTTGTCGACCATGCAGGAGTAGACCTCCTCCATGTCGAAGTGGGGGCCGTCGAACTCCCACTCCCGGCGCTCCTCGTCGGAGCGTCCGATCCACAGTCCCTTGCGCGTGCCGACCAGCAGGATCGTGCCGTCCATGCGTCCTCCTCCGCTCATGCTGCGAGTCTGCCCCGTGGCACGGACAGCCGCCAGAGCCCCCGGGGTCCGTCGGTGACTTGGACCACCCCTGCGCGTAGAAGTCATCGGCAGTGGGCAGGATCCGCGCATGTCTGCGTCCGCCGAGCACCTCAGCATCGTTCCCGAACCCGACGACGGGCTGGCACTGCGGTACTACGGCGTCACCAGCGCCGACGGCACCGAGCTCCGCGCGTGGACCAACGACGCCGAGGGCCCGGTCGTGCTGCTCTGCAACGGCCTCGGCACCAACCCCTACACGTGGCCCGCCCTGCTCGACCCCGACTGCGGCGTCCGGGTGATCTCCTGGAACCACCGAGGCGTGGGCGGCTCGGCCCGGCCCAGCGACCCGCACCGGGTCGGCCAGGAGATCTTCGTGGAGGACGCCGTCGCGGTGCTCGACGACGCAGATGTCGACGCGTGCACGGTCGCCGGCTGGTCGATCGGCGTCAACACCATGTTCGAGCTCGCGGTGACGCACCCCGAGCGGGTCAGCGGACTGTTCGCCGTCGCCGGGGTCCCGGGCGACACGTTCGCGTCGATGGGGGCGCCGCTGTTCCTCCCGCGCTTCACCCGCAAGCCGATCGCGACCGGCGTGGCCCGGCTGATGGAGCTGGCCGGGGGGCCGCTCACGAGGCTGGCGTCGCGGCTCACGATCGGACCCGTGGCCGGCCAGGTCGTCACGCACAGCGGTTTCATGCTGCCGGTGCCGGACGTGCCGCTGGCGCGGAGGGCGATCCGGGAGTTCCTGACCACGCCGATCGACTGGTACATGCACCTGGCGCTCGCCTCGTCGCTGCACGCGCGGGTGTCGCTCAGCACGATCGACGTGCCGACGACGTTCGTGGCCGGCCGCTACGACGTGCTCGCGGCGTCGTACGACATGAGGACGGCGTCCGAGCGCATCCCTGCCGCGCGGTACGTCGAGCTGCCCGGCTCGCACTTTCTCCAGATGGAGAAGCCGCGAGAGGTGCACGCCCTGCTCCGCGAGCTCCTGGATCGGGTCGCTAGCGTGTCGAGATGAGACGCCTCGCGCTGACGGCTGCCGCGCTGGCACTCGTTGCCGGGTGCGGGGGCGAGCCGGACACCGGGCCGTTCCGGACCACCTCCCGCGGACCGGACCCCACGGTCGCCTCCCCGGTGCCGTCCCGCGACTCGAGCCCCGCCGAGGCCGGCGGGCCGCCACGCGTGGTCGGCACCGTCGCGTCGAGGCTGGCTGTCCCCTGGGGAGTCGCCTTCCTGCCCGACGGGTCGGCGCTGGTGACCGAGCGCGACTCGGGTCGGGTGCTGCACGTCGCGGACGGTGACGTCTCCGTGGCCGGTCGGGTCGACCGGACGCGGGCCGAGGGGGAAGCCGGTCTGCTGGGCATCGCGGTCTCCCCGTCGTACCGGAAGAGCAAGGCGGTGTTCGCCTACGTCACCACCGACCGCGACAACCGCGTCCTCCGGATGACCTTCGACGGCGCCCGGATCTCCGCGCCGACGCCGATCCTCACCGGCATCCCGAAGGGGTTCATCCACGACGGCGGCCGGCTGCAGTTCGCACCGGACGGCGCCCTGTTCGTGTCCACCGGGGAGACCGGCGACCGCTCGCTCGCGCAGGACCCCGACTCGCTCGGCGGCAAGATCCTGCGGATCACCGAGCGCGGCGAGCCCGCACCCGGCAACCCCGACCCCTCGTCGCCGATCTGGACGATCGGGCACCGCAACGTGCAGGGGCTCGCCTTCGACGACGACGGCAACCTGTGGGCCTCGGAGTTCGGCGACAGCACCTTCGACGAGCTGAACCTGATCCAGAAGGGCAACAACTACGGCTGGCCCGAGGTCGAGGGCGCCAACACGAACGGGGGTGACCAGGACCGCTACCGCAACCCGCAGGTGGTGTGGAGCACGGACGAGGCCTCGCCCTCGGGGCTGGCGTTCCTCGACGGCCATCTCTGGCTCGGCGCCCTCCGCGGCAACCGGCTCTGGCGGATCGACGTGGACGGCCGTCACGCGAGCAAGCCCCGGGACTTCTTCGTCGGGAAGTACGGCCGCCTCCGCACCGTCGTCGCCGCCCCCGACGGCAACCTCTGGGTCACCACCTCCAACCGCGACGGCCGCGGCAACCCTGCCGCCGCCGACGACCGGATCCTGCTGGTGAAACCGGGCGCGTAGCAGCTGTAACGCGGGGTTATGGTCGCTGCACACGGCGCGTCAGGGATGTGCAGCGTCAACAAGACCTGGGCAGTGGTGCACAGGCGCGGTGGCGGGCGTTCCGAAGTCCCTCGGAAGCTCTGCACACGTGCTGTTGACGCTGCGAACGGCGCCTATGGCGTGTGCAGCGACCATAACCCCGCGTTACATCTGTCGTCCGCCACGTCAGGCGAGCTTCTCGAGGATCAGCTCCCGCACCCGGCCGGCGTCGGCCTGGCCGCGCATCTCCTTCATCACGGCACCGATCAGGGCGCCCGCGGCGGCCACCTTGCCGTCGCGGATCTTCTCGGCGACGTCGGGATTCGCGGCGATCGCGTTGTCGACCGCGGCGGACAGGGCGCCGTCGTCGGAGACCACGGCCAGCCCACGGGCAGCGACGACCTCGTCGGGCGTGCCCTCGCCGGCGAGGACGCCGTCGAGGACCTGCCGGGCGAGCTTGTCGTTGATCGTCTTCTCGTCGACGAGCGCCTGGACCCGCGCCACGTCGGCCGGGGTCACCCGGAGCGCCGTCAGCTCGGTGTCGGACTCGTTGGCCCGCCGGGCCAGCTCGCCCAGCCACCACTTGCGGGCGGTCTGGGGGGAGGCGCCGGCGGCGATCGTCTCCTCGACCAGACCGAGCGCACCGGCCCCGATCGTGTCGCGCATGTCGAGGTCGCTGAACCCCCACTCCTGCTGCAGCCGAGCCCGCTTCTCGCGCGGCGGCTCGGGCAGGGTGGCTCGCAGCTCCTCGACCCACTCGCGCGACGGTGCCACCGGCACCAGGTCGGGCTCGGGGAAGTAGCGGTAGTCCATGGCGTCGGACTTCTCACGACCCGACGTGGTGATCCCGGTGTCCTCGTGCCAGTGCCGGGTCTCCTGCAGGATCGACCCGCCGCCGCCGAGCACCGCGGCGTGGCGACCGATCTCGTAGCGGACGGCTCGCTCCACGGAGCGGAGCGAGTTGACGTTCTTGGTCTCGGTGCGGGTGCCGAGCGTCCCGGAGCCCTTCGGTGCCAGCGACAGGTTGACGTCGCAGCGAAGCGACCCCTGTTCCATGCGTACGTCGGACACCCCGAGCCCGAGCAGGATCTCGCGCAGCTGACCGACGTAGGCGCGAGCGACCGCAGGTGCGGCGTGGCCGGTGCCCGTCACCGGCTTGGTCACGATCTCGATCAGCGGGATGCCGGCACGGTTGTAGTCGACGAGCGAGTGGTCGGCGCCGTGGATCCGGCCGGTGCTGCCGCCCACGTGCAGCGTCTTGCCGGTGTCCTCCTCCATGTGCGCGCGCTCGATCTCGACGCGCACGGTCTCCCCGTCGACATCCACGTCGAGCCAGCCCTCGAAGGCGATCGGCTCGTCGTACTGCGAGGTCTGGAAGTTCTTCGGCATGTCCGGGTAGAAGTAGTTCTTCCGCGCGAACCGGCACCACTCGGCGATCTCGCAGTTGAGCGCGAGCCCGATCCGCATCGCGGACTCGACGGCGACGCGGTTGACCACCGGCATCGACCCGGGCAGGCCGAGGCAGGTCGGGCAGGTCTGGGTGTTGGGCTCGGCGCCGAACTCGGTCGGGCAGCCGCAGAACATCTTCGAGGCGGTGTTGAGCTCCACGTGGACCTCGAGCCCGAGGGCGGGGTCGAACTGCTCCAGCGCCTCGTCGAACCCGATCACGACGTCGGTCACCGGGCCACCTCCTCCAGCGCCGGCGCCCGGTCCAGCAGCGGCCCGCCCCAGGTCGTGCGCAGCAGCGTCTCGAGCGCGGCCCCGACCCGGTAGAGCCGGTCGTCGGCCATCGCCGGCGCCAGCACCTGGACGCCTGCCGGCAGACCGTCCTCGTCGGCCAGCCCGCTCGGCACCGAGATGCCGGGCACGCCGGCCAGGTTGGCGGGGATGGTGGCGATGTCGTTGAGGTACATCGCCAGCGGGTCGTCGAGCTTCTCGCCGATCCGGAACGCGGTGGTCGGCGCGGTCGGGGAGACCAGCACGTCGGCCTGCTCGAACGCGGCGGCGAAGTCGCGCTGGATCAGCGTCCGCACCTTCTGCGCCTGCCCGTAGTAGGCGTCGTAGTAGCCGCTCGAGAGGGCGTAGGTGCCGAGGATGATCCGCCGCTTCACCTCCTCGCCGAAGCCGGCGTCGCGGGTCGCGCGCATCACGTCCTCGGCACTCGGGTCCTCGATCCCCTCGGGGATCACCCGGAGCCCGTAGCGCATCGCGTCGAAGCGCGCGAGGTTGGAGGACGCCTCGCTCGGCATGATCAGGTAGTACGCCGCCAGGGCGTGCACGAAGCTCGGGCACGACACCTCGACCACCTCGGCTCCCGCCCCGGTCATCAGGCGTACGGCGTCGTCGAACCGGGCCTCGACCCCGTCCTGGTAGCCCTCGCCGCCCAGCTCGCGGACCACGCCGATCCGGAGGCCGGTGAGGTCCCCGGACGCGCCCTCACGCGCCGCCTCCACCAGCGCCGGCAGCGGGTCGGTCAGGCTGGTGGAGTCGAGCGGGTCGTGGCCGCCGATCACCTCGTGGAGGAGCGCCGCGTCGAGCACGGTGCGGGTGACCGGTCCGGCCTGGTCGAGCGAGTTCGCCATCGCGACCAGCCCGTAGCGGCTCACCCCGCCGTACGTCGGCTTCATGCCGACCGTGCCGGTCACCGCCCCCGGCTGTCGGATCGAGCCACCGGTGTCGGTGCCGATCGCCAACGGCGCCTCGAACGCAGCCACGGCCGCCGCGGAACCACCGCCGGAGCCGCCCGGGATCCGTTCGAGGTCCCACGGGTTGTGGGTCGGGCCGTACGCCGAGTGCTCGGTGGACGAGCCCATCGCGAACTCGTCCATGTTGGTCTTGCCCAGGATCGGCATCCCGGCCGCGCGCAGCCGCGCCGCGACCGTGGCGTCGTACGGCGGGACCCAGCCCTCGAGGATCTTCGAGCCGACGGTCGTGGTCAGGCCCTTGGTGGCGATCACGTCCTTCACCGCGATCGGCACGCCGTCGAGGGGGGACGCGGTCCCGCCCGCGGCCCGGCGGCTGTCGGAGGCCCGCGCGGCCTCGAGCGCGCCGTCCGTGTCGACCTGCAGGAACGCGTGCACCGCGCCGTCGACGGCAGCGATCCGGTCGAGGTGCGCCCGGGTGAGCTCCACGGAGGTGGTCTCGCCGTCGGTGAGCATCCGCGCCTGCACGGAGGCATCGAGGCGCGTCAGGTCGCTCATCCCTCCTCCCCCAGGATCCGGGGGACCTCGAACCGCTGCTGCTCCACCCGCGGCGCCCCGCTCAGCGCCTCCTCGGCGGTGAGGCAGGGCACCACGACGTCGTCGCGGAAGACGTTGCTCAACGGCAGCGGGTGCGAGGTGGCGGGCACGTCGTCGACACCGGCCTCCCGGATCGACGCGATCGAGTCCAGGATCACCGACAGCTGCGGTGCGAGGTGGTCGAGCTCGGCGTCGTCGAGGTCGATCCGGGCGAGGTCGGCCAGGTGGGCGACCTCGTCACGGCTGATCTCTGGCATGCGGGATCTCCTGCAAGGAAGGGGACACCTCATCCTAGGGTGGCTCAGGGCACCGGCCCTGGCGGGTGCCCGGCGACGGACCGACAAGGGAGGGGGCCGATCGTGACGCTCGCGCGCACCCGGTGGCTGGCCCCGGCTCTCGTGCTGGCCCTGGTCGTGGTGGTGGCCGCGCTCGCGGTGATGCTGCTGGTGGTCCGCAGCGACCGCGACCCTCGGACGTTCTACCTCTCCCCGGACGGCTCGGACGACGCCAGCGGCAGCAGCCCGGGCTCCGCCTGGCGCAGCCTCTCCCGCGTGGGCCACGTCGACCTGGTGGCCGGCGACCGGATCCTGCTGTCCGGCCGCTTCGACCGGGAGCGGCTCTACCTGCCGGCCGACGCCTCGGGCACCGAGGACCAGCCGATCGTGGTGGCGTCGTACGGCGCCGGACGTGCGACGATCTCCGGCTCCGACGGCACCTGTCTGCGCGTCGACGCGTCCTGGGTGACGGTCCGCCACGTGACCACGCGGGAGTGCGCCTTCTCCGGGATCTCGGTGTCGGGCGACCACGTGAGTGTCGAGCACGTGGAGTCGACCGGCAACCTGGCCGGCGTCCGGATCGCCGGAGGCGCCGACCACGCGACGGTGCGGCACAGCAACCTGCACGACAACACCACCATGAACCGCGGCACCACCGGCCCGGACGACGACTCGGGGGCCTTCGGCGTGGTGGTCAACGGGGACCACGCGCTGATCACGCGGAACACGATCTCGGGCCAGTCCGCACCCTCGGCCGACTACGGCACCGACGGGTCCGCCGTCGAGATCTTCGGCGCGGAGCACACCGTGGTCAGCTACAACGTGGCCCGCGACAACCACACGTTCACCGAGCTCGGCGGCTCCTCCGACGACCGGTCCAGCGGCACCACCTACGCCTACAACCAGGTGACCAGCCGCCAGCCGAACAGCAAGTTCGTGGTCACCCGCGGCGGCGGCACGTTCGGGCGGGTGGCCGGCACCCTGCTGGTGCACAACACCGCCGTGCTCAGCGGTCCCGGCACCGAGGGCGTGGTCTGCGGGCCCTCCTGCGAGCCCGAGGTGCTGACCATGCGCGCCAACCTGGTCGTCGCGTCGTACCGCTCGGCCAGTGTCAGCGGCACCTACGCGGAGAGCCGCAACATCCTCTCCGGGGGCCGCCCGAAGTGCGTCGTGGACGGTCGCACCACGCCGTGCCCGGACCGGTTCGTGGTCGACCCCGGCGTCGACGCGAGCGGACGGTACGTGCGCCTGCGCGCCGACAGCCCGGCGATCGACAGCGGTGGCGTCGCCGAGGGGTACGACGAGGACATCGCCGGCCAGGCGGTCCCCACCGACGGCAACGGGGCCGGCGGTGCCTTCACCGACGTCGGGGCCTGGGAGAAGCCGGCGCCCGTCGGGAACTAGGGTCCTGCCCATGTCCCACGAACCGATCTTCGTCGCCGGTGAGCGCGCCCAGCTGAGCGCCAAGCTCGACGAGGCACGGGCCGAGCTGGTCGCCACCGTCGACGGGCTGAGCGACGAGCAGGCGCGACGCCGGCTGGTCCCGTCGCTCACCACGCCGTTGTCGTTGCTCAAGCACGCGGTCTTCGTCGAGCAGGTGTGGTTCCACGTCGCCTTCGAGGGCCGCACCCGGTCCGAGCTCGGGATCCCGGAGACCGTGGACGAGTCGTTCACGCCGGCGCCGGAGGACACCGTCGCCTCGCTCGTCGCGGAGTACCGGCGGGTGTGCGACGAGGCGCGCGCGATCGCGGCGTCGTACGCCCTGGACGACCACGCTCAGCACAACCGGCGCAGCCCGGTCAGCCTGCGCTGGGTGCACCTCCACCTGATCGCGGAGCTGGCCCGCCACGCCGGGCACGCCGACATCCTCCGCGAGCAGCTCCTCGCGACGGACGCCGCGGACTAGCCGGGAGCCTCGCCGGTCTCGAGCAGGACGCGGAAGGCGTCCTCGTCGAGGACCGGGACGCCGAGCTGCTCGGCCTTGTCGGCCTTGGATCCCGGCGAGTCACCGACCACCACGTAGTCGGTCTTCTTCGACACCGACGACGACGCCTTGCCGCCGCGCGCCAGGATCGCCTCCTTGGCCTCGTCGCGGCTGAACCCGGTCAGCGAACCGGTGACGACCACCGTCCTGCCCTCGAGCGTGCGCGGGGTCGACTCGTCGCGCTCGTCCTCCATCCGGACCCCCGCGGCGGCCCAGGCGTCGACGATGCCGTTGTGCCAGGCGGCCTCGGGCCCGTCGAACCAGGCCCGGATCGACTCCGCGATGGTCGGGCCGACCCCCTCCGCCCCGGCCAGCCGGGACTCGTCGGCCTCGCGGATCGCGGTCATCGACCCGAACTCCGTCGCCAGCGCGCGGGCAGCGGTCGGCCCGACGTGGCGGATCGAGAGCCCGACGAGCACCCGCCACAGCGGTCGCTCCTTGGCGGCGTCGAGGTTGTCGAGGAGCTTGCGCCCGTTGGCGGAGAGCACCGGGCCCTCCCCCTCGCCCTTCTTCGCGGCGCGCGTGAACAGGGGCGCCCGGACCAGGTCCTGCTCGGTCAGCGCGAAGACGTCTCCCTCGTTGGTGATCACGCCGGCGTCGAGGAGCGCCACCGCGGCCTCGTAGCCCAGCCCCTCGATGTCGAAGGAGCCGCGGCCCGCGACGTGGAAGACCCGCTCGCGCACCTGGGCCGGGCAGCTCTCGTGGTTGGGGCAGCGCAGGTCCTTGTCGCCCTCCTTCTCCTCCACCAGGGTGGTGCCGCACGCCTCGCACCGGGTGGGCATCCGCCACGCCCTGAGCCCCTTGGGCCGCAGCGCGAGCACCGGCCCGAGGATCTCGGGGATCACGTCACCGGCCTTGCGCAGGACCACGGTGTCGCCCGGACGCACGTCCTTGCGCTTGACCTCGTGAGCGTTGTGGAGGGTGGCGTTCTCGACCGTCGAGCCGGCCACCTTGGTCGGCTCCATCACGCCGTACGGCGTCACCCGACCGGTGCGCCCGGTGTTGACCCGGATCTCGAGCAGCTTGGCGTTGACCTCCTCCGGGCGGGTACTTGAAGGCGATCGCCCAGCGCGGCGCGCGCGACGTCGACCCGAGCCGGCGTTGCAGCGAGACGTCGTCGACCTTGACCACGACCCCGTCGATCTCGTGCTCGACGTCGTGCCGGTGCTCGCCGTAGTGCTCGATGAACTCCTGGGCCTGCTCGAGGCCCGGCACCACCCGCGCCCGGTCGCTGGTCGGCAGCCCCCACGCCGCGAGCGCGGCGTAGGCGTCGGACTGGGCGGTCGGCTCGAAGCCCTCGCGGAGCCCGAGCCCGTGACAGACCATGGCCAGGTCACGGGTGGCGGTGACCTTCGGGTTCTTCTGGCGCAGCGAGCCGGCCGCGGCGTTGCGCGGATTGGCGAACATCGGCTTGCCGGCCTCGGACATCGAGACGTTGAGCCGCTCGAAGGCGGCCACCGGCAGGAACACCTCACCGCGCACCTCGACCCGACGCGGCACCGGGTAGTCGTCGGTGCCCGTGAGCCGGTGCGGGATGTTGGCGATCGTCTTCACGTTGGGCGTGACGTCCTCGCCGGTGCGTCCGTCACCCCGGGTCACGCCCCGCACCAGCCGGCCGGCCTCGTAGAGCAGGTTGATCGCGAGCCCGTCGACCTTGAGCTCGCAGAGCAGCGCCGGGTCGTCGACGCCGTCGCGCGAGAGCCGGGTCGCCCAGGTCTGGAGCTCCTCGTAGGAGAACGCGTTGTCCAGGCTCTGCATCGGCTCGAGGTGGTCGACGGCGGTGAACATGGTCGAGACCGCACCGCCGACCTTCTGGGTCGGGGAGTCCGGGGTGCGCAGCTCGGGAAACTCCTCCTCCAGCTCCTCGAGCCGTCGCATCCGCAGGTCGAAGTCGTGGTCGTCGAGGGTCGGGTCGTCGAGGACGTAGTAGCGCCACCGCGCGTCCTCGACCTCCTCGGCGGTCCGCGCGTGCTCCTCACGCGCCTCGGGCGGGGCGGGCGTGACGTCGGCGTCGGTCGCCGGGACGGTGTCGGTCTCGGTCTCACTCACAGGAGACATCTTGCCGTGCCCCTCCGACGCCGACCCATCCCCGGAATACGCGGCTCCGAACGAACCTTGAAGCAGCCGAGGAGGACCCGCCATGCCCGAACCCTTCGACGGCGTTCCCGCCGAGGAGCGCGCGCTCGACCGCCGCGCCCCCGGGGACGCGCCCCGCGGGCTGGTGCTGATGCTGCACGGCGGCACCCAGCAGAGCCTCGAGCCGGTGGGCACGCGCAGCGGCTCCCTCAAGCGCATGGAGATCCTGCGCAACGCGATCGCGCCGAGGGTGCTCGGGGCCGGCCACGCGCTCTGGCTGCTGCGCTACACACGACGCGGCTGGAACGGCGGCGCGGCCCGCGGTCCGGTGCCGGACGCCCGCTGGGCCCTGGACCAGGTGCGCGAGACGTACGGCGACGTACCCGTCGTGCTGCTGGGGCACTCGATGGGCGGCCGCACCGCGACCCGCGTCGCCGACCACCCCAACGTGCGCGGCGTCGTCGGCCTGGCGCCGTGGCTCGAGCCCGGGGACCCGGTGGACGGCCTGGCCGGCAAGTCCTTCGTGGCCGGCCACGGCCTGCGCGACCGGATCACCTCCGCCCGGAACACCCGGGCGTACACCGAGAGGGCGGCTGCCGTGGCCGCCCGCGCGGAGTTCCACCCGCTCGGCGGCGCCGGCCACTACCTGCTCTACCGGCCCCAGCGCTGGAACAGGTTCGCGCTCCGGCACTCCCTCGACGTCCTCGCCCGTGCCGAGAGTCGTTCCGACCGGGTCGACTGACGGGTCGCCGGGCCATCCGTCTAGACACCGCGAGCGGGTCCGGGAATGAACTTGCGTCGATCGCCGGTTGCTTCCTACGATCAACTTGAAACGGAACGGTTTCGTTTCATCCACGGCGGCCGGGAGGGTCTGCGCATGGTTCCGGCGACCCGGCCCCGCGTCGAGGGCGACCGCGAGGACGAGATCCTCGACGCCACCCTGGCGCTCCTGATCGAGCTCGGCTACGACCGGCTCACCATGGACGCTGTCGCCAAGCGCTCGCACGCCAGCAAGGCGACGCTGTACCGCCGGTGGGAGACCAAGGCCAGTCTCGCCATCGACGCCCTGCTGCGCGCGAAGGGAGCTCCGCACGTCGAGCTCCCCGACACCGGCAGCCTCCGCGGTGACCTGCTTTCCGCGTTCTGCGGCCCGAAGGACCCGGGACCGGGCGGGCACGCCGGCACCCGCGCCCTCGGCGCCGTGGTGACCGCGCTGTCCAGCGACCCCGAGTTCGCCACCGAGTTCCGCGAGCGCTTCATCGCGCCCAAGGTCGCTGTCTCCACGGCCATCTACCGACGCGCCCAGGACCGCGGCGAGATCCGCGAGGACGTCGACCTCGAGGTGATCGGCCCGGCGTTGGCCGGGATCCTGCTCCACCGCGCCTTCGTGATGGGACTCCCGACCGACGACTCGGTCGTCGAGCGCGTCGTGGACCACGTCATCCTCCCCGCCGTCCTCCGCCCGGAGCCGGCCCGCACCACCTCCCAGACCCTGCCAGAGAGCAAGGAGCTCCCATGAGAGACGCAGACAGCCCGGCCCCGGGCACCACGGCGACCGAGCCGGCCGCCGGCAACAGCGAGCGTCGCCTCGCCTGGGCGCTCGTGCTGATCTCGGTCGCACAGCTGATGGTGGTGCTCGACGCCACCATCGCCAACATCGCGCTGCCGTTCATCCGCGCGGACCTCGACATCAGCCAGGCCAACCTGCAGTGGATCGTCACCGGCTACTCGCTGGCGTTCGGTGGCCTGCTGCTGCTCGGTGGCCGGCTCGGCGACCTCTACGGGCGGCGCCGGATCTTCATGGTCGGGGTGGCGATCTTCGCGGTCGCCTCGGGCCTCGGCGGTCTCGCCCAGAACGAGCTGATGCTGCTCGGCTCCCGTGGCTTCCAGGGCCTCGGCGCCGCGCTCGCCTCGCCGACCGCGCTGGCCCTGATCACGACCACGTTCCCGGCCGGACCGCCGCGCAACCGCGCGTTCTCGGTGTACGCCGCGATGTCGGGCGTCGGCGCTGCCGTCGGCCTGATCCTCGGCGGGTGGCTCACCGGCCTGACCCCGCACCTGCTCGGCCTCGACATCGACGGCTGGCGGCTGACCTTCCTGATCAACGTCCCGATCGGCCTGGCGGCCGCCGCGGCCGCACCCCGGGTCTTCGCCGAGAGCGAGACCCACCCGGGTGAGCTCGACGTACCGGGTGCCCTCACCGGCACCTTCGGCCTGATCTCGATCGTCTACGGCCTCTCCCGCGCCGGTCAGCAGCAGTACGGCTGGGGTGACAGCTGGACGCTCACGGCGCTCGCCGTCGGCGCGGCCCTGCTGGCGGTGTTCGTCGTGGTCGAGCGGCGCGCGGAGCACCCGCTCCTGCCGTTCCGGATCCTCACCAACCGCACCCGGGGCACGGCGTTCGTGGCGATGATGATCGTCCCGGCTGCGATGTTCGCGATGTTCTTCTTCCTGTCGCTGTTCGTGCAGAACGTCATGGGCTACTCGCCGCTGCAGACCGGCGTCGCGTTCCTGCCGTTCAGCTTCGGCATCGTGATCGCGGCGACGGTCTCCTCCAAGCTGATGACCACGGTCGACCCGCGCTGGCTGGCCGGCATCGGCACCGCGATGGCGGGAGCCGCCCTGCTCGGGTTCTCCCGGTTGAGCGTCGACGACAGCCCGGCGAACCTGCTCAAGGTGATGTCGGCCGGCGGCGACCTCGGCAGCAACGTGAGCTACTGGGCGGACATCTTCCCGTTCATCGTGCTGATGTCGCTGGGGATGGGCGCCACGTTCGTGCCGATGACCCTGGCCGCCGTGCACGGTGTCAGCGACCGCGACTCCGGCATCGGGTCCGGCGTGCTGAACACGATGCAGCAGGTGGGTGGCGCGCTCGGCCTGGCGACGCTCTCGACGGTCGCGGTGCACTTCACGCAGGCCCGCACCGACGAGCTGATCCCGGCCCTGTCGCGGCTCGCACCCCAGATGGACCCGAGTGCCGTCGGGGGGCTGGCCGGCCTCGCGGGCTTCACCACCGGCGCGGCGCACGCCTTCCTCACCGGCGCGTTCATGATCTGGACCGCGAGTGCCATCGTGTGGATCTTCCTCAACGTCAAGCACGAGGAGATGGCCACCGACGGGGCACCCGAGGGTGTCGGGGTCGCCTGACGGGTGCGGGTGGTGGGGGGGCCAGTTACCACGGGACCGTGGTAACTGGCCCCTTCCCTCGCGAGATCTCCCGCGGGAAGTGGCAGGTTCCCTGGGGAAGTACGACGGGCCGCGAGCCCGGGTCACCCCCAGCGGCCGGCGAAGAGCCGCATGCCGTGCCGGTGGTTCGCCGGGACGGACCACGTGAGCGTCGGTCCGCCGGCCAGGGAGCCCGGGCCGAACTGCGGTGAGCCCTTGGCGATCCGCAGCAGCCGGCCGGAGTCGATGTCGTAGACCAGCGTGCCGCCAGCGGTCCCGGGCGCGCCGAACGTCGTGGCGGTGACGAAGCCGCGCCCGACGGAGCCGAGGTCGACCCCGTTGCCCTGGATCGTCACCAGCGGCCTGCCGTCGGTGGTCACGACGTGCACCCGGTCGTCACGGACACGGGCGTGCGTGCCGCAGTACTCGCCGAGCGCGACCACCCCACCGGCGACGCTCATCGACAGCTGGTTGCACCGGCCGCCGGACTCCGGGTCGAACGAGTGCTCCGCGCCGTCGGCCAGGTCGCGCACCGTGATCCGGTCGATCGGCCGGTTCATCGCCTCGGTGTACACGAGCGTGTCGTCGTCGATCGCGAAGTCCCCGACCTCGGCCTCCCGCCGCGGCGGGGACGAACCGTCGATCGGCACCGACCACAGCGGCCGCGTGTACGTGGCACCGCCGCCCGCGAGGCTGTCCAGTGCGAAGTACAGCCGACCGTCCGCGACCGACACCTCACCCAGCTCCACCATGCCGTCAGCCGCACCGAGCAGCCGTCCCACGTCGATCTCCAGGTGCGACCAGGTCCGGCTGCGGAGGTCCTGGACGTCGACCCACCCCGGGCTGCGATCCCGGTCCAGCCACACCACCGTGTCGCCGTGGACCGCGACCACGACCGGCCCGGAGGGTGCGTGGTCGTCGGCGTACCGCGCGTCGGGTGGCGCGGGCAGCCAGGCCAGGGCACCCGTGGCCGAGTCCTGCAACGCGAAGCGCTGGTACTCGGTCAACGCCTCGGTCGGGTCCCGCCGGGTGGCCTGGCTCACCACGACGCGGCCGTCGGCGCTGACCCGGTCGAAGAGCCGTCCGTTGCCCTCGTCCAGGTTCCGGTTCAGGTACGACGCGCCGACGGTGTAGTCCGTGCCCTCGACGGCCGGCTCGGCGTCATGGGGACGCACCACCGGACCGACGGGTGCGAGCCGCCCCGCCGGGACGCCGTCATCGCCCGAGGAGCCGTGCACGGCGGCGTACCCGGCCCCCACGACGCCGGCCACCGCCAGCACCGAGCCTGCGACACCCAGCCGCTGCCGGGTCCGGCGTCGACGAGCCTGCCGGACGATCGTGTGCGTGCCGTGCGGCTCGGCCGGGGGGTCCTGGACGCTCTTTTCGAGCAGCTGGCGCAGATCGGCGACCATCGGGACTCCCCTTCAGCGGACGACGAGGTCGTCGTCGCGGATCACGGCGTAGGCGGACTGGAGCGCGGCGATGCCGCGCGAGGTCTGGGACTTCACGGTGCCCTCGCCGATCCCGAGCATCCCGGCAACCTCGGCGATCGGCAGGTCCTCGTAGTAGCGGAGCACGACGCACGCACGTTGCCGCGGTGGCAGCGCCGCCAGTGCCTGCATCAGTGCGAGCCGCTCGGAGCTCGGCGTCGCGTGGTCCGGAACGGTCGCCGTGCCGGTGACCGACGTGTCCGAGACCAGCTCGGTCGAGGACCGTCGACGCCGGGCGTCGAGTGCGGCGCTGACCACCGCGCGCTTGGCGTAGGCGTGCAGCCGACCGTCGCGCTCGAGTCGCGGCCAGCGTCGGTAGACGCGGATCAGACCCTCCTGGACGTGGTCCGACGCGAGCTGCCAGTCACCGCACAGCAGGTACGCCGTCCGACGCAGGGCGGGCTGGCTCACGGCCACGAAGTCCTCGAACTCCCGGTCGTCCCGCATCGCGTCTCCCGTCCCCGGCTGCCCTCTCACCGTCTCAACGTGGTGGGACCGGCGCGGGGTTGCACGCTAGTCCGGCTCGGGCTCGCCGGGCCCGGGATCGAGTCGGCCCGAGGTCGCTCGCGCCTGCTCCAGCGCCTGACGGGCCCAGGCCTGACTCGCCCCGGCCAGCCCGCAGGTGGGAGTGACCACGGTGCGCTCGGTGGGGGCCAGGCCCATCATGTCCAGCAGCCGGTGCACGGCGCTGCTCGGCCCGCGGTCGTCGGCGGCGGCGGGATCGATGGACGGCACGACGCCGAGCAGGGCCCACTCCCCCGCCTCGAGGACGCTCGCCAGCCCGTCGTACGCCGCCGGACCGATGGTGGTGACGTCGACGGAGATGCCCCGGGCTCCCGCGCCACGGAGCAGGTCGACCGGCACGTCGGCGGCGCAGCAGTGGGCGATCGGGGTCGCACCCGCACCGGTGATCGCCTCGAACAGCTCGGTCAGGAGCGCCGACGCCTCGGGCGGGTGCACGCTGCGGTGCCGACCGAAGCCGGATGCGGTCGGCACCTGTCCGGCCATCACGGCGGGCAGCGACGGCTCGTCGACCTGCACCAGCAAGGAGGCTCCCGGGAAGCGGCGGTCGAGGTCCGCGACGTGCTCGCGGACCCCCTCTGCGAGCGCCTGGGCCAGGTCGTGGCGCGCGCCGTGGTCGGACAGCACCCGGTCGCCGCGCGGCTTCTCCACCGTCGCCGCGAGGGTCCACGGCCCGGCGACCTGCACCTTCAGCCAGCCGGTGTGTCCCTGCGCCTGCTCCTCCACGGTGTCGAGGTCCTGGGCGAGCAGCGAGCGAGCCCGGCGCTGGTCGACCCCGGCAGCGTCGGTGAGCCGCCAGCCGGCCGGCTGCAGGTCGGCCCCGAGGTCGGCGACCAGGCCCAGCGTGCGCCCGGTGAGGTTCGCGACGGCACCCCGCCCGGGGAGCTCGGGCACGTGAGGCAGGTCGAGCTCGCCGAGGACGACCCGGGTCGCCTCCGCGTAGGCGCGGGCGTTGTCCTGCTCCTCCCCGACCCCGCCGCCCGGCATCGAGCCGATCCCGCTGGCCCAGGTCATCCGGTGGCCGAGATGGTGGCCGAACCGACCACGCGTGTGCCGTCGTAGACGACGACCGCCTGGCCGGGGGCGACGCCGGTGGCGGGATCGTGCAGTCGCACCTCGACCGTCTCCCCCACGGTGACGACCGCCCGGTGCTCGTCGCCGTGGGCGCGGAGCTGCACGGTGCACTCCAACGCGTGGTCGGGCACCGTGCCGCACCAGAGCGGGCGGATCGCGGTCAGCCGGTCGACCGCCAGCGCCTCGCGCGGCCCGACGGTCACGGTGCCGGAGACGGGCTCGATGTCGAGCACGTAGCGCGGCTGGCCGTCCGCGGCCGGGCGCCCGAGCCGCAGCCCCCTGCGCTGGCCCACGGTGAACCGGTAGCTGCCGTCGTGCTCGCCGAGCACCTCGCCCTCACGGTCGACGATCGACCCGACGTGCGCGAGCTCTCCGTTCGTCAGCCGGTCGGCCAGTCTGTCGGCGAGCCAGCCGCCGGTGTCACCGTCGCTGATGAAGCAGATGTCGTGGCTGTCGGGCTTCGCGGCGACCGCCAGACCGCGGCGCTCGGCCTCCCGGCGTACGTCGGCCTTCACGCTGTCGCCCAGCGGGAACAGCGCATGGGCGAGCTGGCGCTGGGTGAGCACCCCGAGGACGTAGGACTGGTCCTTGCCCATGTCCTCCGCCCGGTGCATCTCGACCATCCCGTCGGGCCCGGTGCGCAGCTGGGCGTAGTGGCCGGTCGCCACGGCGTCGAAGCCCAGGGCCAGCGCACGGTCGAGCACGGCCGCGAACTTGATCTTCTCGTTGCAGCGCAGGCAGGGGTTGGGGGTGCGACCGGCGGCGTACTCGTCGACGAAGTCCTCCACCACGTCGGCGTGGAACCGTTCGCTCAGGTCCCAGACGTAGAAGGGGATCCCGATCACGTCGGCGGCGCGGCGGGCGTCGTTGCTGTCCTCGATCGTGCAGCACCCGCGGGCACCGGTGCGGTAGGACTTCGGGTTGCGCGAGAGCGCGAGGTGGATGCCGGTGACGTCGTGGCCGGCCGCGGCGATCCGTGCGGCCGCGACCGCCGAGTCGACCCCGCCGGACATCGCGGCCAGGACCTTCATCACCGGCCCCCGAGACCCGCAACCGCGCCGGCCTCGGCCGCGCGCTCGACGGCCGGACCGATCGCGTCGACCAGCGCGTCCACGTCGTCCTGGGTGGAGGTGTGCCCCAGCGAGAAGCGGAGGGAGGACCGGGCGTCGTCGTCGCTGACGCCCATGGCCAGCAACACGTGCGAGGGCTGGGGGACGCCGGCGGAGCAGGCCGACCCCGTGGAGCACTCCACACCACGGGCGTCGAGCAGCATCAGCAGCGAGTCGCCCTCGCAGCCCGGGAAGGTCAGGTGGGCGTTGGCCGGCAGCCGCCGCACCGGGTCCCCGTTGGGGACAGCGCTCGGCACGATCTCGCGCACCCGCCGGACCAGGTCGTCGCGCAGCGCGGACACGCGGGCGGCGTACTCGTCCCGGCGCTGCACGGACAGCTCCACCGCGGTCGCGAACCCGGCTATCGCGGGTGCGTCGATGGTCCCGGAGCGGATGTCACGCTCCTGGCCGCCGCCGTGCTGCAGCGCCGTCACGTCCAGCTCGCGGCGTACGACGAGGGCGCCGACGCCGAACGGACCGCCCAGCTTGTGCCCGGTGAGGGTCAGCGCATCGGTGCCGGACGACGCGAAGTTCACCTCGACCTGACCCACCGCCTGCACCGCGTCGGTGTGCACGGGGATGCCGTGGGCGTGAGCCAGGTCGACCACCTCGGCGATCGGCTGCAGGGTGCCGACCTCGTTGTTGGCCCACATCACCGAGACCACCGCGACCGACTCCGGGTCGCGCTCGACGGTCTGCTTGAACGCCTCGATGTCGAGCAGGCAGTCGGCGTCGACGGGCAGCAGCTCGACCGATGCGCCGTCGCGCTCGCCGAGCCAGTGCAGGGGATCGAGCACCGCGTGGTGCTCCACCGTGGTGGAGAGGATCCGGGTGCGGCGCGCGTCGTCGGTGCGCCGCGCCCAGAACAGTCCCTTGACCGCGAGGTTGTCGGCCTCGGTGCCACCGGAGGTGAAGACCACCTCACCCGGACGGCAGCCAAGGGCACCGGCGATCCGCTCCCGCGACTCCTCCACCACGCGGCGCGTGTCCCGCCCGGACGCGTGCAGCGACGACGCGTTGCCGACGCGCACCAGCTGCTCCGTCATCGCCGCCACGGCCTCCGGATACATCGGGGTCGTGGCGGCGTGGTCGAGGTAGGTGCGGCGGGGTGCCGGCGCGGCGTCAGTCATGGCTGATCAAGCGTACGGCGTCCGCGGCTGCGATTGACGGCGTGCCCGGGAGACGCCAGAGTCGTCCGGATGAGGATCAGCATCGACGCGTCCTCCCCCGGCTCTCCCTTCGCGCAGCTGCGGGACCAGATCCGGCACCAGGTTCTCTCGGGGGAGCTCGACCCCGGCACCCGGCTGCCCACCGTCCGCAGCCTCGCGTCCGACCTCGGACTGGCCACGAACACGGTCGCGCGTGCCTACCGCGAGCTCGAGGGACTCGGCATGATCGAGACCCGCGGCCGGGCCGGGAGCTTCGTCAGCGGGGACGGCGTCGAGCGGGCCGCGCGCGAGGCGGCGCACGACTACGTCGGCCGGCTCCGGACGCTCGGCGTCCCGGGCGACCAGGCGGTCGCGCTGGTGCGGCGCGCGCTCGACGGTCACGGGGCGTGACGCTGCCGGAGGAGCAGGACCGGGCGCCGGACCTCAGCGTCGGTCGAGGTCGGCGACCAGGGCCTGGTGGTCCGTGCCCTCGACGTCGACCGTGGCGGTGCGCACCGCCGCGAAGTCCTTGCTGACCAGCACGTGGTCGATGGTGATCATCGGGCGGAGGTACCAGGCGCGCATGCCGGTCGGCCAGGTCGGCTGCCAGCCGGAGTTCGCCTCCTCCGCCGCGTCGCGGAGACCCAGGCCGAGGATCGACCGGAACGCCGGGTGGTCGCGGGTCGCGTTGAAGTCCCCGACCACGACCGTCGGCCCGGTGGCGAGGGCCGCCGCCGCCTGTCGTCGCACCTCCCGCAGGTCGTCGTGCCAGGGTCCGGGCTGGACGAGCGGCTGCGCCGTGTGCACCGCGAGCAGGCGGAACGGCTGCGGCGCCGCCACGTCGACCACGAGGCCTCCGTTGCCCAGCCGGACGGCACCCTCGTTGCCCAGCCGGTACTGCGAGAACACCATCGTGCCCTCCGCCGTGGACGCCGCGGCTCCGGCCCGGTGGGGCAGGAGCTCGCCCAGTCCGGCGCGGTCGAGTGCCACCAGCTCGGTGGGCGTGACCTCCTCGAGGACCAGCACGTCGACCCTCCCGTCGGCAGCCCCGCGCACCACGGCGTTGGGGTCGCCGCTGCCGAACCGCAGGTTGGAGGTCATCACCGTGACGTCGGCGCTGGTCCCCGACCCACCCAGGAACAGTGGGAATGCCCAGCAACCGTGGGCGACCAGCCCGAGCAGCGCCAGCGCCGAGCCGGCGACCACGACCGGCCGGTGCCGTCCCGCGTGCTCCAGCAGCATGAGGAGCAGAGCCAGCGCGAGGAGCCACCCCAGTGCGGCGTACGACGCGAACGAGGTGGCGAGCGCGGGCAGCCGTGCCGAGGTGTCGACCAGGCGCAGGACCGTGAGCGCCGCTGCGCCCGCCATTGCGAGCGCAGCGACGACACCGACGAGCCCCCGGAGCCTCCCCACGCCTGCGGGGATCAGCCCTTGCGCTTGTTGATCTCCTCGGTGGCGGCGGGCAGCACGGTGTGCAGGTCCCCCACGACACCGAAGTCGACCAGCTCGAAGATCGGCGCCTCGTCGTCCTTGTTGACCGCGACGATCGTCTTGGAGGTCTGCATGCCGGCGCGGTGCTGGATCGCGCCGGAGATGCCGCTGGCCACGTAGAGCTGCGGAGAGACGGTCTTGCCGGTCTGCCCGATCTGGAAGGCGTGCGGGATCCAGCCGGAGTCGACGGCGGCACGCGAGGCGCCGACGGCGGCACCGAGGGAGTCCGCGAAGCCCTCGACCTCGGAGAAGTCGCCACCGGTGCCGCGGCCACCGGAGACCACGATCGCCGCCTCGTTGAGCTCGGGACGGCCGGAGGCCTTGCGGGGCTGGGACGCGACGATCTTCGCCTTCTTGGCCGAGTCGGAGATCGACGCCGCGAACTCCTCCGTGGCGCCCGCACCCTCGGCCTCCTCCGGAGTGGCCGCGTTGGGCTTGACGGTGATGATCGGCGTCCCCCTGGTGACCTTCGCCTGCACCGTGTAGTTGCCGGCGAACACACTCTGCGTGGTGACCGGGCCCTCTCCTGCTTCGGAGGCAGTCACGTCGACGGCGTCGGTGATCAGGCCGGACCCGGTCTTGATCGCCAGCCGACCCGCGATCTCCTTGCCCTCCGCCGAGGAGGAGATCAGGACCGCGCCGGGGCTGGTCTTCTCGACGAGCTGGGCGAGCACCTCGGCCTTGGGTGCCACGAGGTAGCCCTTGATCTCGGCGTCGTCGACGACGTAGACCTTCTCGGCCCCGTACTTCTTCACCGCGTCGACCACACCGTCGGCCTTGTCGGCCGCCCCGATGAAGACCGCGGACGGCTCACCGAGCCTCTTGGCGATGGTCAGCAGCTCATGGGTGGGCTTGCGGACCGCTCCGTCGGCGTGGTCCACCAGAACCAGGATCTCAGTCATGCTCGTTGTCTCCTCAAGGTCTCTCGGGGCAGCCGCTCAGATGAACTTCTTGGACGCGAGGAAGCCGACCAGCGCCTCGGCGCCGCTGCCACCCTCGTCGGTCACGATCTCGCCGGCGGTGCGCGGCGGGCGGGCCTCGGTCTCCTCGACCTTGGTCCAGGCCTGCTCGAGCCCGACCTCGCCGGCGTCCACGCCGATGTCGGCGAGCGACCAGGTCTCGAGCGGCTTCTTCTTCGCCGCCATGATCCCCTTGAACGAGGGGTACCGGGCCTCACCCGACTGGTCGGTCACCGAGAGCACCAGAGGTGCCGTCGCGCCGATCACCTCGGTGGCGGTGTCACCGTCCCGCTTGATCCGGAACTCCCAGGAGTCTCCCGAGCCCTGGCTCTCGATCACGGAGCCGAAGGTGACCTGCGGGAGGTCGAGCCGCTCGGCGAGCATGGCGGGGACCACGGACATCGCAGCGTCGGTCGAGGCCATGCCGCAGACGACGAGGTCGACGCCACCGATCTTCTCGACGGCGGCGGCCAGCACCTTGGACGTGGCGATGGCGTCGGAGCCGGCGATCGCGTCGTCGACGACGTGCACACCCTTGTCGGCACCCATCTGCAGCGCCTTGCGGATCGCGTCGGTGGCCTGCTCCGGGCCGACGCACAGCGCCGTGACCTCGGTGCCGTCCCCGTCCTCCGCACCGGCGGACTTCTCCTTGAGCTGCAAGGCCTGCTCGACGGCGTACTCGTCCAGCTCCGAGAGCAGTCCGTCGACGCCGACCCGGTCGACGGTGAAATCATCCTCGAAGTGCCGGTCGGCCGTTGCGTCGGGCACGTACTTCACACAGACGACAATGTTCATGGCGCTCTGGCCCCAGCGGGGCCCCTCCTCGACAATGGGGTGCGGGTGGCTCGAGATTACCCGTGCGTAGCGGGCCGTGGCGTCGGCCCTCGGGTGGGTCTTGTCACACAGGTCCACGCCTGCGTGACGCGTCGTCGGCGGACCTCAGGGGCGCACCACCCTGGCCAGCACGCGGCCGATCAGCAGGTAGACGAGAGCCGCGATCCCCCAGTTGACCAAGGCCTCCTTGGCCACCTCGTTCTTGCCGTGGAACGCGAAGATGCCGTTGTCGCGGCCGAGCGGTCCGTCGACGAGGTCGTCGAACTGGGTGATCAGCCTGACCACCGCGTTGTCCTCGTTGATGTTGTGCCGCAGCGCCACCAGCAGCGCTCCGATCGCGAGCATCGCGGCGACCAGCGTGAACACCAGCAGGATGACGCGGGCAAGCTGCACCCGCGCCTTGGCGACGGCAGGGCCGCCACGTTTCTTGCGCGCACTGTCCTCCGTCGTCTGCTCGGCCATCACGCGCCCCTGAACTCGGCCTTGCCGGGCCCGTTCTCCACGAACGACCGCATCCCGATGGCGCGGTCCTCGGTGCCGAACAGGCTGGCGAAGAGTCCGCGCTCGATCTCCAGGCCGGTGGCGAGGTCGACCTCGAGACCGTGGTCGATTGCCTGCTTCGCCGCGCGCAGGGCGTACGGCGCCGCGTTGCGGAACTGACCGGCCCAGGCGAGCGACTCGTCGTAGACCTCGGCTGCGGGGACCACCCGGTCGACCAGTCCGATCCGCTCGGCCTCGTCGGCCTTCACGAACCGGCCGGTGAAGATGATGTCCTTGGCCTTGCTGGGACCGACCAGCCGGGTCAGCCGCTGGGTGCCACCGGCGCCCGGGATGATCCCGAGCAGCACCTCGGGCTGGCCGAGGACCGCGTTGTCACCGGCGATCCGGATGTCGGTGCACAGCGCGAGCTCGCAGCCGCCGCCCAGCGCGTAGCCCGTGACCGCGGAGACGGTGGGCTTCGGGATCTGCGCCACGGCGGTCAGCGCGGAGATCAGGCCGGTCGAGCGCTTGATCATGTCCGTGTAGGACATGTCAGCCATCTCCTTGACGTCGGCACCGGCGGCGAACACCTTCTCCCCGCCGTACACCACCACTGCCCGGACCTCGTCCCGGTCGGCGGCCTCGTGGGCGCAGGCCCGGATCTCCTCCTGCATCTGCACGTCCAGCGCGTTCATCTTGGGGCGGTCGAGCAGGATCGTGCCGACGCCGTCGGACACGTCGAGACGGGCGAGGTCACCCATGGTTCACGCCTTTCGCAGGGGACGGTGGGACGAACCTACCGCCCCCTGCGCACGGTGGTTCAGAAGTAGATGTGCCGCTCGGCGAAGCGCTTCTTGACCGCGGCTGCGGCCGCCTTGCCGTCTCGCTGCAGCGCCTTCGCGTAGGTCTTCTGGGCCGCGGCGGAGAAGGACGTGTCAGGCGCGTAGCCGAACTGGGAGTCGATCAGCGTGGTGTCCCAGGCCGCGGTGGTCTTGCCCAGCGCGACGTAGTCCTTGCGGATCTCCCACAGCGCCTGGCTCCAGATCTGGCCGTCGTAGTGCACCTGGCTCCGGCGGTCCTCGACGGTGAGGTTGCGGTCGAAGCGACGGATGCAGTGCGGGGCGTTGGTGTACGACGTTGCGTCCCAGTCCATCGGGCACGCCTCCTCTGCCCTCACCGGCCAGCCGTACTGCTGTGCCGCGGCGAGGCCGACGCTGACCGCGAGGTAGTCGCCGAACGACTCACCGATCGAGCCGGCGTCGAGGCTGCCGCCGTAGCCGGGCACCTGGTCGGCGTGCACCGCGTGGCCGTACTCGTGCACGATCACCTCGGCGTCCTCGGCGTCGTCGACACCGCCCTTGCCGAGCCGGATGTAGTCGCCCTTGTCGGTCATGTAGCTGTTGTCGACGCCGTACTGACTGATGCGCACGTCATAGGGACGCTTGAGGATCTTGGGAAGGGTGGAGCCGAAGCCCAACGACTGCAGGTACTCCTGGGCCTGGTTGATCCAGAAGTAGCCCATCACCTGCTCGAACTGGTCCTGGCTGCGGTTGTAGCGGAACGTGTTCGAGGTGCTGTACGCCGGCGTGCCCGTGCTGGAGCGGACGTTGGCCCACGAGCCGCTCAGGTAGCCCGAGCCGTCGAGGTTGCGCAGCTGCGCGTCCGCGTACTCCGGGCCGAGCGCCGCGTAGTCGGCGTCCTTCATGTCGGTCAGGCCCTGGTTGCCCGAGGACTGCACCGGGTTCACCTTGAAGATCCGGCCGATGCCGGTCGAGGAGCCGCTGCCCGGCTTGGTGGCCTGGCTCGGGGCGGTGCCGGCGAGAACGAGCCCCGCGACGGCAAGGGATGTCGCCGCGTAGGCGAGGGTGGCGCGCGATCGGCGCATGAGGATCCTCCAGGGATGAGTCGGACCGGGACAACGTACCCGCGATCCGGTCCGGTGCGTAGACCTGCGTGCCAACCGTGATAATCGACCGGTGACTCCTGGAGAGTGGACCGCAGCGGGGGAATCCGTCGCCGTGTGGCCCGGACGCAACTGGCCCCTGGGCGCGACCTGGGGCGAGCACAGCACCAACTTCGCGGTCTACGCTCCCGAGGCCACCTCCCTGTGGGTGTGCCTGTTCGACGACGACGGCGAGGAGACCCGGCACCAGCTCACCGAGCGGAGCCTGGGCACCTGGCACGGGGCGCTGCCGGGGGTACGGGTCGGCCAGTGCTACGGCTTCCGCGCCGACGGGCCGTGGCAGCCGAACCTCGGGCTGCGCTTCAACCCGCACAAGCTGCTGCTCGACCCGTACGCCCGCGCGGTCAGCGGTCAGGTGACCCCCGACCGCGCTGTGTTCGGGGACAACGACGAGGACTCGGCGCCGTACGTCTCCCGGAGCGTGGTCGTGCACGACTCGTTCGACTGGGGTGACGACCCGAAGCTCGGTCGGCGCTGGCGCGACACGGTCGTCTACGAGCTGCACGTCAAGGGCTTCACGGCACTGCACGACCGGGTGCCCGAGCACCTGCGGGGCACGTACGCAGGTCTGGCCGAGCCTGCTGTGACCGACTACCTGCGCGACCTCGGTGTGACCGCGGTCGAGCTGCTGCCGGTGCAGCAGTTCACCTCGGAGCCGGCGGTGGTCGGACGCGGGATGACCAACTACTGGGGCTACAACACGATCGGCTTCTTCGCGCCGCACGCGGCCTACTCTTCCGCCGGCGACCGCGGTCAGCAGGTCACCGAGTTCAAGCAGATGGTCAAGGCGATGCACGCGGCCGGCATCGAGGTCTACCTCGACGTGGTCTACAACCACACGGCCGAGTCCGGCACGGACGGGCCGACGCTGTCGTTCCGCGGACTCGACGACCTCGGGTTCTACCAGCGCGCCGAGGACGAGGACGGTCTTCCCGACCCCGCGACCTACTGGGACGTGACCGGCTGCGGGAACACCGTGGCGGCGTACCGGCCCAACGTGCTCCGGCTGATCCTGGACTCGCTGCGCTACTGGGTGACCGAGATGCACGTGGACGGCTTCCGGTTCGACCTGATGCCGGCGATCACGCGCACCGGGCACCAGGTCGACATGAACGGCCCGCTGCTCTCGACGATCGGACAGGACCCGATCCTGCGGCACGTGAAGCTGGTCGCCGAGCCGTGGGACGCCTCCCCGGACGGCTACCGAGTGGGCGAGTTCCCGCCGCCGTGGGTGGAGTGGAACGACCAGTACCGCGACACCATCCGCGACTTCTGGCGGGCGTCGACGACCGACGGGATCCGCACCGTCGCGACCCGGCTGGCGGGGTCGTCGGACCTGTACGCCGACGACGGCCGCTCGCCGTACAACTCGATCAACTTCGTGACCTCGCACGACGGGTTCACGTTGCGTGACCTGGTCTCCTACGACCGCAAGCACAACGAGGCCAACGGCGAGAACAACCGTGACGGCACCGACAACAACCGCTCCTGGAACTGCGGCGAGGAGGGCGAGACGGACGACGCCTCGGTGCTGGCGCTCCGGCGCCGGCAGGCAGCGAACCTGATCGCGACGCTCTGCCTGTCCAACGGCGTGCCGATGCTGACCGCGGGCGACGAGCGCGGTCGCACCCAGCGCGGCAACAACAACGCCTACGTGCAGGACAACGAGATCTCGTGGGTCGACTGGCGGCCCGACGACGCATGGCTGGACATCTACGAGATCACGCGCGCCGCCCTGAGGATCCGGCGCGAGCACCCGGCGCTGCGCCAGCGGCACTGGTTCGAGGGCCGGCCGGCGATGGTCGGGGGGCCCAAGGACCTGTCCTGGATCCACCCGACCGGCCGCGAGATGGGCGGCGACGACTGGCACGACGACAAGCTGCACGTGATCGGGATGTTCGTCTCCGGCGACCCGCTCCGCGAGCCCGGCCCCCGCGGCGAGCAGCAGCACGACAGCTCGTTCCTGCTCTGGCTGAACGGCTCCGCCGTCGACTGCGAGGTCACGCTCCCCGCGAACGACTGGGTGCAGCACGGCGAGGTCGTGCTCTCCACCGACCCCGACAACCCGATCGGCACCGCCGCCCACGCCGGCGGGAAGCTGGTGATCGGCCCGCGGTCGCTGGTGTTGCTGCAGCGGACGTAGCTGGGTGGGCTGGGTGGGCTGCCAAACACCAAGTTCTCTTGGTGATCGGTCACTCTGCATGGGCAATTCGCCAGGAGAAGTGACTGTTTACCAAGAGAACTTGGTGTTTGGCGCTACGAAGAGCTCGGCGATCGCGCTACCTAGAGAACGTGGCGTTTCGCGCGCCAGGAGCCCAAGCCCCGCTCACCACTACGCCAGCGTGACGACCCCGAGCTCCGCGGGGCTGGCGAGGTACGCGTGCTTCGGGAGCACGCGGACGGTGTAGCCGAACGGTCCGGTACGACGCAGCTCCAGGTGGCCGTCGAAGCGGTGGCGTCCGGCCTCGTAGGACTCCGACATCGTCAACGACTGCGACACCTGGTCGACCAGGGTGTCGTCGCCGACCACGCGGCCCTGCACCACCTGCACGTCGACGTCGTCCGGCTTCAGCTCACCGAGGGACACGAACGCGTGCACGTCGACGGCGCCGCCGATCTCCGGGTTGTCGGCCACCCCGAACGACTCGACGTGGTCGACGTGGACCGACCCCCAGCCCGCGAGCACGCGGTGCTTCCAGGCAGCCAGCTCGGAGGCGCCGGAGTAGTCGTCGTTGATCTCGCGCGACGACACCGCCGCCGGTGTGTAGAGGTGACCGACGTAGTCGCGCAGCATCCGGGTGGAGATCACCTTGGGCCCCAGCGACTTGAGCGTGTGGCGCACCATCTCGATCCAGCGCAGCGGCACACCCGAGGGGTCGAGGTCGTAGAAGCGCGAGGCGACCTCGTTCTCGATCAGGTCGTACAGCGCCGTGGCCTCGATGTCGTCGCGGCGGTCGGGGTCGTCGATGCCGTCGGCCGACGGGATCGCGAAACCGTTGTCGCCGTCGTACCACTCGTCCCACCAGCCGTCGAGGATGGAGAGGTTGAGGCCGCCGTTCAGCGCCGCCTTCATGCCGGACGTGCCGCAGGCCTCGTAGGGCCGCAGCGGGTTGTTCAGCCACACGTCGCAGCCGGGGTAGAGCGGCTGCGCCATCGCGATGTCGTAGTTCGGCAGGAACACGATCCGGTGCCGCACCTCGGGGTCGTCGGCGAACCGGACGATCTCCTGGATCATCTTCTTCCCACCCTCGTCGGCCGGGTGGGCCTTGCCGGCGATCACCAGCTGGATCGGACGCTCCGGGTGCAGCAGCAGCCGCTTGAGCCGCTCGGGGTCGCGCATCATCAGCGTCAGCCGCTTGTACGACGGCACCCGCCGGGCGAAGCCGATGGTGAGGACGTCGGGGTCGAGCACGCCGTCGATCCAGCCGAGCTCGGCCGGCGCCGCACCGCGCTTGCGCCACGAGTGGCGCACCCGCTTGCGGGCGTCATCGACGAGCCGTGCGCGGAGCACGCGCTTGGTCGACCACAGGTCGGCGCCGGGGATCTGGTCGATGACGTCCCAGACGTCCGGGTCGTCCCACGAGGAGGAGGAGTCGGTGTCGGCGCCGGCCTTCGCGGCCAGCTCGAACACCTCGCGCGCCACCCACGTCGGGGCGTGCACGCCGTTGGTGATCGAGGTGATCGGCACCTCGTCCTGGTCGAACGCCGGCCAGAGACCGTTGAACATCCCGCGGCTGACCTGGCCGTGGAGCAGCGAGACGCCGTTGGCGCGCTGCGAGAGCCGGAAGCCCATCACGGCCATGTTGAACACGCCCGCGTCGCCCTTCTCGAAGTCCTCGGCGCCGAGCGCCAGGATCCGGTCGAGCGGCACCCCCGGCAACGGCGTGCTGGCGCCGAAGTACTGCTCCATCAGCTCGCGCGGGAAGCGGTCGATGCCCGCCGGGACCGGCGTGTGCGTGGTGAAGACGGTGCCGGCGCGCGAGACCTCGAGCGCCGTGTCGAAGTCGAGGTGCGGGCCGTCGTCGGCTGCCGAGAGCTCCCGGATCCGCTCCAGGCCGAGGAAGCCGGCGTGGCCCTCGTTGGTGTGGAAGACCTCGGGATCCGGCGCACCGGTGATCCGCGAGTGTGCCCGGAGTGCGCGGACCCCGCCGACGCCGAGCAGCAGCTCCTGGAGCAGCCGGTGCTCCTCGCTGCCGCCGTACAGGCGGTCGGTGACCTCGCGCAGCGGCTCCGGGTTCTCCTCCACGTCGGAGTCGAGGAGCAGCAGCGGCACCCGGCCCACGTGAGCCACGAAGATCCTGGCCACCAGTGGTGCGTCACCGGGTACGTCGATGCTCACCTTGGCCGCGGCGCCATCCGGTTCGCGGAGCAGCGCGATCGGGAGCCCGTCGGGGTCGAGCACGGGGTAGGTCTCCTGCTGCCAGCCCTCACGCGAGAGCGACTGCCGGAAGTAGCCCATCTTGTAGAGCAGCCCGACACCCACGATCGGGATACCCAGGTCGCTCGCCGTCTTGAGGTGGTCGCCCGCCAGGATGCCGAGCCCACCGGAGTACTGCGGCAGCACGCTCGTGATGCCGAACTCCGGGGAGAAGTAGCCGATCGACCTGGGCGCCTCGGACCCGGCCGAGCGCTGGAACCAGCGGTCCCCGGTGAGGTACTGGTCGAGGTCGGTCTTCGCCAGCTCCAGCATCCCGAGGAACCGCTTGTCCTCGGCCAGCTCGGTCAACCGGGCCGGCGAGATCGCACCGAGCAGCTTCACCGGGTCGTGGCCGGTCGACTCCCACGCGTCGGCGTCCACCGCGCGGAAGACGTCCTGGGTCTCGGGGTGCCAGGACCACCGCAGGTTCGTGGCCAGGTCGCCGAGGGCGGCCAGGGGCTCGGGGAGGACGGGGCGCACCGTGAATCGTCGAATCGCTCGCACCGGCACACGCTAACGCAGATTCCTTGGATCGATCCAACCGGATCAGGGAACGGACACCGGGAGGCAGGCCCGAGCGGCCGGACGTAACCCGGACCACAGGTCCGCCGTTAAGGGGACATCCGCTCCCTTCCGTCACCCCGGAGGCACGATGTCGCACCCGCCCCGTCGCATGCTGGGAGCCGTCATCACGGCGACCCTGCTCGCCGGCCTCACCCAGCTCCCGGTCGTCGCCGCCCCCAGCGCGACGACCGCGGCACCTGCCCCGCAGGTGCTCGAGGACGCCGACGCCGGTCTCGACGACCTCGACGTGCGCGGCAGGCTGCTGCCGACCGCGGCGCAGAAGGCCTCGGCAGCCTCCCTCGGCGGGGAGGTGCGCTGGAACAGGTTCGGCACCCCGGCGAGCATCTCGCGGCTCGACGGCAACCTGGGCAAGGCGGCGTCCCGCAACGCGGTGACCGCGGCCCGGGCCTGGTTGACCTCCCACGCCGAGCTCTTCGGCCTCAGCTCGGCCCAGCTCGGCGGGCTCACCCTGGTCAGCAGCCAGCCGTTCGCCGGCAGCGACGCCCGCGCCGTGCTGTTCCGCCAGGACTTCGGCGGTCCGGCCCCCGCGATCGACAGCATGGTGACGGTCGGCGTCGGCAACGGTGCCGTCCAGTACGTCTCCTCCTCCCTCGTCCGCTCGTCTGCGACCTCGGTCCCGGCGGCGACCCTCTCCCCCACGGCCGCGTGGCAGAAGGCGGCTGCCAACATCGGTCGCTCGGTGAGCAGCACCAAGATCACCAAGGTGACCACCAAGCTCGGCTGGACCCGGTTCAAGGTGGCCGGCTTCGCCCAGGACCAGCTCTCGCGGCTGCGGTCGGTCGCGCTGGCCGACGGCACCGTCCGGCCGGTCTTCGAGGCCAACGTCGTCGACGCGCAGGGCGGCAGCGCCACGGCGTACACCTCGCTCGTCGACGCTGTCACCGGCAAGGTCCTGGTGCGCCACAACAAGGTGGACAACGCCAACGACGCCTACCAGTTCCAGGGCACCGTCACCGCCACCGACTGCGGCCCCAAGCACCGGTTCGAGGTCAAGGACGGCAACAGCAAGTCCATCGTGGCCACCGCCGCCGAGGTCGTGACCACCAACGACATCGTGATCAAGCTCTTCAACCCGGCCGGTGACCTGCTCACGACGGGCGACACGGGGACCAGCCCCGAGGTGGCCACCTACAACGCGGACTCGATCCCCCAGGGCATCTACTCGATGCAGGTCTGCCCGTACCAGAGCCCCAGCGTGCCGTTCGTCGCGCCGGGTGACTACGCCGCGACCGCGGTGACGTCCGACCAGGGCGCCTCGACCGGCGGCGGCGCACTCCCGTACCCGCCGAAGTGGGACTACTTCCTGGCCAACCCGACGCTCGACTTCTCGCCGACGACGACCCCGAAGAACCGCGTCACCGGCTGCTGGGTGACCAGCAAGGACGGCACCCGCGTGCCGGGCTGTGACACGCCGCCAGGAGCGTTGGAGAACTTCGCCGCCCGCGCCCCGTGGGACGTCGACGTCCGCACCGGTCTGCCGACGTTCACCACCGTCGGCAACGCGGCCAACACGCACGAGGCCTGGGTCAGCCCGCTGACCCCCGGTGGTACGGCGCAAGCACCGGTGTCGCCCACGCGTGAGTACAACGACGCGTTCAGCGACGCGTGGAACAACTCCAAGTGCGACCCGGCCGAGCTGCACCCGGGCGGCAACGACATCAACGCCGTGGTGACGAACCTGTTCGTCGCCCACAACCGGATGCACGACTGGTCCTACGCGCTCGGCTTCACCGAGAAGAACTACAACCTGCAGAGCAGCAACTTCGGCAACGGCGACCCGAGCCGCGAGAACGACCCGGAGCTGGGCAACGCCCAGGCCGGCGCGGTCTCCGGCGGCGCGCCGTCGTACCTGGGTCGTGACAACGCCAACCAGATCGCGCTGCAGGACGGTGTCCCGGGCATCACCAACCAGTACCTGTTCCAGCCGATCGCCGGTGCGTTCTACTCGCCGTGCGTCGACGGCTCGCTCGACATGAGCGTGGTCGGCCACGAGTACACCCACGCGATCAGCAACCGCATGATCGGCGGCCCCGACCAGGGGATCACCTCCGAGCAGGGCGGTGCGATGGGCGAGTCCTGGGGTGACCTGGACGCGGCGGAGTACATGTTCGCCAACGGGTACTCGACGGGCGCCAACCCGTGGGTCGTCGGCCCGTACGCCACCGGCAACAGCACGACTGGTATCCGTGACTACGCGATCAACGCCAACCCGCTGAACTACTCCGACTACGGCTTCGACTCCACCGGTGACGAGGTCCACGCGGACGGCGAGATCTGGAACGGCACCATGTGGACCGTCCGCCAGGCGCTGGTCAGCAAGTACAACGCCCGCTACCCCGCCACCGACAAGGCACTGCAGAAGGCCTGCGCGACCAGCACCGGCACCAGCAGCCCCCGCCCGGCAGACAGCTGCCCGGGAAACCGCCGGTGGATCCAGCTGATGTTCGACGCGTTCCTGCTCCAGCAGGGTGCGACCAGCATGCTCGACGCCCGGGACGCGTACCTGGCCGCCGACCGGATGCGGTTCAAGGGTGAGAACCAGAAGGCGATCTGGGACAGCTTCGCCAAGCGCGGCATGGGCAGCAACGCGTCCACGCCGAACGCCGACTCGGGCGACACCAAGCCCGGTTTTGTCTCGCCCACGGCAGAGTCCGGCGAGGTCAAGTTCGAGGCGGTCTCGACCGACGGCACCACGGTGCCCCCGGGCAACATCTACGTCGGTGACTACGAGGCGCGCACCACCCCGATCGCCGACACCGACCGGAACGACCGCACGCGTCCGGAGACCGGTCGCTTCGCTCCGGGCACCTACAAGGTGCTCTTCGTGACGCCCGGCTGGGGCGCGACGCGTTCCACGATCACGGTGACGGGCGCCGGCAAGGTCACCAAGACCTTCACGGTGTCGCCCAACCTGGCCTCGAAGACCAACGGCGCATCGGTGATCGGTTCCAGCGCCGGCAGCCTCAACGCCGGCTCCCTGATCGACGACACGGAGGCCACCAACTGGGCCGGCGTCAACGAGAGCGCCTCGGTCGACTCGTCGCACCCGTTCGTGGCGGTCGACCTGGCCGGCACCGGGCCGCGGACCATCACGAAGGTCAACGTGTCCGCGATGCTGCGGCCCGGTGACGCGGCCGCCTCGGACCTCCCTGCCGCACAGGTCGACGACCCCGACGCGGGGGCCCGCTTCACGGCTCTGCGCAAGTTCGGGATCGAGGTCTGCACTTCCGGGTGTGACAGCGCGACCGCGACCTGGACCCGGATCTACACCAGCTCAGGTGCGGCCTTCCCGGGCCGGGCCCCACGGCCGCTGGCGCCGAACCTGATCATGCGCAGCTTCGACGTGCCCGACACCCAGGCATCGGCGGTGCGCCTGGTCGCGCTGGAGAACCAGTGCACGGGCACGGCGGCGTACGCCGGGGAGCAGGACAACGACCCGACCAATGCCACCGACTGCAAGGCGAACTCGGACGCCGACCTGTCGGTGCGGGCGGCAGAGCTGCAGGTCTTCTGACCTGCCGGCCGAGCAGCCAGAGCCAGGGGGCGCGTCGAGACCACTGACATCGGTGGTCTCGACGCGGTTGCCGTGCGAGCTGCGACCGACGGGAGGTTGGGCACTCTCCCCATACTGGAGGCGTGATCACGACTCCGGTACGCCGAGCACTCGCGGGCTCCCTCCGCAGCAGGATCGCGGGACCGGACGGCGAGCGGGCAGCGGAGCGGATCTGGCGCACCGAGGGCGAGCGCTGGTTCGCCGAGGGTGACCCGATCTGGCGTGTGCACTCCGACGCCTCGATGTTCACCGGCGGCGTGCGCGCGCTGCTGCTGCAGTCCCTCCACCCGCTCGCCATGTACGGCGTGGCCGAGCACTCGGGCTACCAGGACGACCCGTGGGCGCGCGTCGCGTCCACCAGCACCTACATCGCGGAGACCACGTTCGCGACCGTGGAGCATGCCGAGGCGGCGATCGCCAAGGTGCGCTCGATCCACCGCTACGTGCGCGGGACCACTCCCGACGGGCTGGCCTACTCCGCCGACGACCCGCGGCTGCTGCTGTGGGTGCACGTCGCGGAGATCGACAGCTTCCTCACCACCCAGCAGGCCTTCGGGCGCCACCCGCTCACCGCGGACGAGGCCGACACCTACGTCGCCCAGGCCGCGCTGCCGGCGACCCGGCTCGGTGTCGAGGACGCCCCGCACACGGTGGCGGAGCTGCGAGCGACGATCGAGGCCTACCGGCCCGAGCTGGAGGTGACCCCTCCGGCGCTCGACGCGGCGCGCCTGGTGCTGCACGAGCCTCCGCTCTCCCGCTGGGCGCGGCCGGTCTACGGCGCCATCGCGGGCGCCGCCGTGGCCACGCTCCCCGGCTGGGCGCGCGACATGATCGGCGTCCGCTCACGCCGGTTCGCGATGCCGGTGGGCCGCGCCACCACCGCCGCGGTCGCCTGGGTGATGGCCGAGCCCGCCGTACGACGGACCGGACCCGCGCCCAGCGACTGACACGTCAACTTGCCCTCGCCTGCCGGAGCCGGAAGTGTGGAGGGCATGGTCGGACGCATACCGGTGATGGACGTGACACCGCTGGTCGAGCACGGGCGCTACCCGGCGAAAGCCAGCGTGGGCGAGACGTTTCCCGTGACCGCTCTCGTGTTCCGTGAGGGACACGACGAGCTCGGCTGCGAGGTGGTGCTCACCGACTCCACCGGCGTGCGACGCCCGCCGGTCCGGATGGCTCGGGTTCCCGACCAGGTGGACCGCTACCGGGCCCGGGTCACCGCCGACACCGAGGGCCCCTGGACGTTCGAGGTGCACTCCTGGAGCGACCCGCTGGCCACCTGGCTGCACCACACCGAGGTCAAGGTACCGGCCGGCGTCGACGTGGAGCTGATGTTCACCGAGGGTGGCCTGCTGCTCGACCGGCTGCTGAAGGAGCCGTCCCTCAGCGCGGACCAGAAGGCGTTCGTCGCCGACACGGCCAAGGGAATGCGAGACACCACGCGTCCGGTCGAGGCACGGCTCCGGATCGCGACCGCCGACGAGCTCCGCGCACTGGCCCACGACCACCCGCTCCGGGACCTGGTCAGCGTCGAGGGGCCGCACCCGGTCTTCGTGGACCGGCAGCGCGCGCTCTACGGCAGCTGGTACGAGTTCTTCCCCCGCTCCGAGGGGGCGACGCTCGACGAGGACACGGGCAAGGTCACCTCCGGCAACTTCCGCACTGCTGCCGAGCGGCTCGACGCGGTCGCCGCGATGGGCTTCGACGTGATCTACCTGCCGCCGATCCACCCGATCGGCGAGATCAACCGCAAGGGCCGCAACAACACGCTCACGCCGGGACCCGAGGACGTCGGCTCGCCGTGGGCGATCGGCTCCAGGAAGGGCGGCCACGACGCGGTCCACCCCGACCTCGGCACCCTGAAGGACTTCGACGCCTTCGTGAAGCGCGCGAGCGACCTCGGCCTCGAGGTGGCGCTCGACTTCGCCCTGCAGGTGGCGCCCGACCACCCGTGGGCGAAGAAGCACAAGGAGTGGTTCACCACCCGCGCCGACGGCACCATCGCCTATGCGGAGAACCCGCCGAAGAAGTACCAGGACATCTACCCGGTCAACTTCGACAACGACCCCGACGGCATCTACCGCGAGGCGCTGCGGGTGCTCCGGCACTGGATGGCCCACGGCGTCCGCATCTTCCGCGTCGACAATCCGCACACCAAGCCCGTCGCGTTCTGGGAGTGGATCCTCGCCGAGGTGCGCGCCACCGACCCCGACGTGCTCTTCCTGTCCGAGGCGTTCACGAAGCCGCCGATGATGCACGCGCTCGGCACCGTGGGCTTCCACCAGAGCTACACGTACTTCACGTGGCGCACGTCCCGCTACGAGCTCGAGGAGTACCTCAAGGAGGTCTCCCACGACTCCGCGCACCTGATGCGTCCGAACTTCTTCGTCAACACCCCTGACATCCTGCACGCCTACCTCCAGTACGGCGGCCCGCCGGCGTTCAAGATCCGGGCCGTGCTCGCGGCCACGGGCTCACCCAGCTGGGGCGTCTACGCCGGCTACGAGCTCTACGAGCACGTGGCCGTCAAGCCCGGCAGCGAGGAGTACCTCGACTCGGAGAAGTACCAGATCCGGATCCGCGACTGGGCCGCGGCGGAGGCCGAGGGCCGCTCGCTGGCGCCGTACCTCACGATGCTCAACGACGTACGGCGCCGGCACCCCGCGCTCCAGCAGCTGCGCAACCTCCGGGTGCACTCCTCCGACGACGACGCCGTCCTCGTGTTCTCCAAGGTGGCGCCGAGCAGCACCCCGGGCGAGCCCGACGACGTCGTGGTGGTGGTCGTCAACACCGACCCGCACGGCACCCGCGAGACGATGGTCCACCTCGACCTGCCCTCGCTCGGGCTCGAGTGGGACGACACCTTCGCCGTGCACGACGAGGTCACCGACCAGACCTGGCACTGGGGTGCGCACAACTACGTGCGGCTCGACCCGGGCTACGAACCCGCCCACGTGCTCACGCTCGGTGGCACTGCGTGACCACCCCGACGACTGCCGGCACCCCGGACGTGACCCCGGGTGCCGCGCCGGACGGCGCGATCGTGAGCGCGGAGCCGGACAACCCGACCCCGGACTGGTTCAAGACCGCCGTCTTCTACGAGGTCCTGGTGCGTTCCTTCAACGACTCCAACGGGGACGGCGTCGGTGACTTCAAGGGACTGACCGAGAAGCTCGACTACCTGGCCTGGCTCGGTGTCGACTGCCTGTGGGTGCCGCCGTTCTTCCCCTCCCCGCTGCGCGACGGAGGCTACGACGTCGCCGACTACAACGGCGTGCTCCCCGAGATCGGGACCGTCGAGGACTTCCACGAGTTCCTCGACGAGGCGCACCGCCGCGGCATGCGCGTGATCATCGACTTCGTGATGAACCACACCTCCGACGCCCATCCCTGGTTCCAGGCCAGCCGCGAGGACCCCGAGGGCCCCTACGGCGACTTCTACGTGTGGTCCGACACCGACGAGCTCTACGAGGAAGCGCGCGTGATCTTCGTCGACACCGAGCCGTCGAACTGGACCTGGGACCCGGTTCGCCAGCAGTACTTCTGGCACCGGTTCTTCAGCCACCAGCCGGACCTCAACTTCGACAACCCGAAGGTCCACGACGCGATGCTGGAGGCGCTCAGCTTCTGGTTCGACATGGGCCTCGACGGCTTCCGGCTCGATGCCGTGCCGTACCTCTACGAGCGTCCCGGGACCAACGGCGAGAACCTGCCCGAGACCCACGCGTTCCTGCGCAAGGTCCGCAGGTACGTCGACGAGCACTACCCCGGACGGGTCCTGCTCGCCGAGGCGAACCAGTGGCCGACCGACGTCGTCGACTACTTCGGCGACATCGACAACGGTGGCGACGAGTGCCACATGTGCTTCCACTTCCCGGTGATGCCGCGCATCTTCATGGCGGTGCGGCGCGAGTCGCGCTACCCGATCTCCGAGATCCTCGAGCAGACGCCGCCGATCCCGCACGGCTGCCAGTGGGGCATCTTCCTGCGCAACCACGACGAGCTGACCCTCGAGATGGTCACCGACGAGGACCGCGACTACATGTGGGGCGAGTACGCCAAGGACCCGCGGATGAAGGCGAACATCGGGATCCGCCGCCGCCTCGCTCCGCTGCTGGACAACGACCTCAACCAGATGGAGCTGTTCACCGCGCTCCTGCTCTCCCTGCCCGGCTCCCCCGTCCTCTACTACGGCGACGAGATCGGCATGGGCGACAACATCTGGCTCGGTGACCGCGACGGCGTCCGGACCCCGATGCAGTGGACGCCCGACCGCAACGCGGGCTTCTCCCGGGCCACGCCCGGGCGGCTCCACCTGCCACCGGTGCAGGACCCGGTCTACGGCTACCAGCGGGTCAACGTGGAGACCGAGCTGGACAACCCCTCCTCGCTCCTGCACTGGACCCGTCGGATGATCCTGGCCCGCAAGCGGCACGCGGCGTTCGGCCTCGGGGAGTTCATCGACCTCGGCGGCTCCAACCCGACCGTGCTCTCCTACGTCCGCGAGTACGTCGGGCCCGACGGTGGCACCGACACGGTGCTCTGCGTCAACAACCTGTCCCGCTTCCCGCAGCCGGTCGAGCTCGACCTGCGCCGGTGGGAGGGCGTGACCCCGGTGGAGCTCCTCGGCGGGGTGCGTTTCCCGCAGGTCGGTGAGCTCCCCTACCTGCTGACACTCGGCGGCTACGGCTTCTACTGGATCCGGCTGCCCGATCCCGACCACACCGATGCGACGGGGTCCCCCTCATGAGCCGCCACCCCCAGATGACCGAGTACCTCGCCGGCGCCCGGTGGTTCGCCGGCAAGGGCCAGGACTACGACGTGGTCGACGTGCAGCGCGTGGCGACGCTGCCCGGTCCCCCGATCGTGACGATCGACATCGTCACGGTGCGCTACGACGCCGGAGGGGTCGAGGAGCGCTACCAGATGCCGCTCTCCCACTACCCCGAGGAGCAGGAGCGGATCTCGCACGCGCGGATCGGCTCGCACACGCACGACGACCTCGGTTTCACCCAGGTCTACGACGCCGTGCACGACCGCGACGCGATGGCGGTCTACCTCGACGCGTTCGCCGCGACCCCCGACGACTCGACCCGCGAGTACGGCGGCCTGACCTTCCACCGGATCGGTGGCCACGACCTCGACACCGAGGCGCACTCGACGCTCTTCAGCGGTGAGCAGAGCAACTCCTCGGTCGCGTTCGGCGAGGACAGCCTGCTCAAGCTGTTCCGCAAGGTGACGCCCGGCCGCAACCCGGACATCGAGATCCACAAGGTGCTCACCGAGGCGGAGAACCCCAACGTCGCCGCGCTCTACGGCTGGATCGAGGCCGGCGAGGACGACCTCGCGATGATCCAGCAGTTCCTCCGCACCGCCGCCGACGGCTGGGACATCGCGCTGTCCAGCGTCCGCAACCTGTTCGCCGAGGCCGACCTGCACGCCGACGAGGTCGGCGGCGACTTCGCGGGCGAGTCCGAGCGGCTCGGTGCGGCCGTGGCCGAGATCCACGCGGTCCTCCGCGAGCACTTCCCGACCGGCACCGTCGACGCCGCCAGCGTGGCCGCGCGGATGCGGGAGCGGTTCGACCGCTGGCGTCAGCAGGTTCCGGCGCTGGAGCCCTACGCCTCGGTCGTCGGCGTCACCTTCGACCGGCTCGAGGGACTCGGCAGCGAGTCCGTCCAGCGCGTGCACGGCGACCTCCATCTCGGCCAGACCCTGCGCACGGTGCTGGGCTGGAAGCTGGTCGACTTCGAGGGCGAGCCTGCCAAGCCGCTCACCGAGCGGATGCTGCCCGACTCGCCGTGGCGCGACGTCGCGGGGATGCTCCGCTCCTTCGACTACGCCGCGCGCTCGGTCGAGAAGGACTTCGTGCTGCTCGCCCGCGACCAGTCCGAGCAGCTGGCGTTCCGCTCGGTCGAGTGGGCCACGCGCAACCGGGAGGCATTCCTCTCCGGCTACCTCGGGGGTCGCGAGCTCACCCCGGAGGAGAGCACGCTGGTGGCGGCGTACGAAGCGGACAAGGCCATCTACGAAGTGGGCTACGAAGCCCGCAACCGACCGACGTGGATCGACATCCCCCTTGCTGCGTTGGCGAATCTCGACGAGAAGCACGCTGAGGAGACGACGTGAGCGACATCCACCAGCTCGAGCTGCTGGTCAGCGGCGAGTACGGCGACCCGCACCACATCCTGGGTCCACACTCCGAGGGCGGCTCGGTCGTCGTCCGGGTCTTCAAGCCGCTCGCCGAGTCCGTGGTCGTCCTGCACGGCGACGAGCGCTCCGTCCTCGCGCACGTGCACGAGGGGGTGTGGGAGGGCGACCTCGGCCTCGCGGACGTCCCCGACTACCGGGTCGAGGTCACCTACGCCGGCGGTGAGCCGATGGTGCTCGACGACCCCTACCGGTTCCTGCCGACCGTCGGAGAGACCGACCTGCACCTGATCAACGAGGGTCGCCACGAGAACCTGTGGGAGGTTCTCGGCGCGCACGTCCACCACTACGAGGGCCTCGGCGCGGGCGGGGTCTCCGGCACCTCGTTCTCGGTGTGGGCGCCGCAGGCGCGGGGAGTGCGCCTCAAGGGCGACTTCAACAGCTGGGACGGCCGCGAGCACCCGATGCGCCAGTTCGGCGAGTCCGGCGTCTGGGAGCTGTTCCTGCCCGGCGTGGGCAGCGGGGCCCAGTACAAGTTCGTGGTGCTCGGCGCCGACGGGCAGTGGCGGGAGAAGGCCGACCCGATGGCGTTCCACACCGAGGTCCCGCCGGCCACCTCCTCCGTCGTGTTCGAGAGCCGGCACCAGTGGTCCGACGACGCGTGGATGAGCGCGCGCCGCGAGGGCGGGGCGGTCGACAAGCCGATGTCCGTCTACGAGGTGCACCTCGGCTCCTGGCGTCGCGGCAAGTCCTACGCCGAGATGGGCGACGAGCTCGCGACGTACTGCCAGGACCTCGGCTTCACCCACGTCGAGTTCATGCCCGTGATGGAGCACCCCTTCGGCGGCTCGTGGGGCTACCAGGTCACGTCGTACTACGCGCCCACGTCGCGATTCGGCGACCCCGACGGCTTCCGCAAGCTCGTCGACACCCTGCACCAGCACGGGATCGGCGTGATCCTCGACTGGGTGCCCGCGCACTTCCCGAAGGACGAGTTCGCGCTCGCCCGGTTCGACGGCACGCCGCTCTACGAGGACCCGAACCCCTCGCGCGGCGAGCACCCCGACTGGGGGACGTACGTCTTCAACTTCGGCCGTCGTGAGGTACGCAACTTCCTGGTCGCGAACGCCCTGTACTGGCTGGAGGAGTACCACGTCGACGGCCTGCGCGTGGACGCCGTCGCGTCCATGCTCTACCTCGACTACTCGCGCGAACCCGGCGAGTGGACGCCCAACGTGCACGGGGGCCGCGAGAACCTCGAGGCGAAGCAGTTCCTCCAGGAGATGAACGCCACCGTCTACAAGCGCGTGCCCGGTGCGATCACGATCGCCGAGGAGTCCACCTCGTGGCCCGGGGTCACCAGGCCCACGTCCGATGACGGCCTCGGCTTCGGCTTCAAGTGGAACATGGGCTGGATGCACGACAGCCTCGGCTACGTGCAGCACGAGCCGGTGCACCGCGCTTACCACCATGACCAGCTCACGTTCTCGCTGGTCTACGCCTACACCGAGAACTTCGTGCTCCCGATCAGCCACGACGAGGTCGTGCACGGCAAGGGCTCGCTGCTGCGCAAGATGCCCGGAGACCGGTGGCAGCAGCTCGCGAACCTGCGCAACTACCTGGCCTTCATGTGGGCCCACCCCGGCAAGCAGCTGGTGTTCATGGGCAGCGAGTTCGGTCAGGAGGCCGAGTGGGCCGAGTCGCGCGAGCTCGACTGGTGGCTGCTCGACCACCCCGAGCACCGGGGCGTGCAGTCGCTGGTGCGGGACATGAACCGGGTGTACGCCGAGTCCCCGGCTCTGTGGGCACGCGACAACGACCCGTCCGGTTTCCAGTGGCTCGACGCCAACGACGCCGATCGCAACGTCTTCTCGTTCCTGCGCTCGGCGCCGGGAGCGGCACCGGTCGTCTGCGTGGCGAACTTCTCCGCGATCCCGCACGACGGCTACCGGATCGGGCTGCCGTCCGGCGGCACCTGGAACGAGGTGCTCAACACCGACGCCGGCTCCTACACCGGCTCCGGTGTCGGCAACCTCGGCTCGGTCACCGCCTCCGAGGGGGGCTGGCACCACCAGCCCGCGTCCGCCACGGTCACCGTCCCGCCACTGGGCACGATCTGGCTGCGGCCTGCCTGACTAGGCTTGCCCGGGTGAGGTTGATCGGGTGAGGTTGATCGGGTGAGCGACACCGAGAGCACGCCGGTCGGCGACGGCGTGGTCCGCATCTCGTGGACCGCTGCCACGACCATCGACGCCGTCCGGTTGACGGTGGTGTCCGCGTTCGACGAGGGGGCGCACCGCGTCGAGGCGTACGTCGACCCCCACGACCTCGAGGCGCAGCGCGCGGCGACGTTCAGCGGGCTCCGCAAGGAGGGCCTGTCGCGCGGGATCGACGAGCGGGAGGACCGCATCGTCTACGCGCGGCTCGCCTCCGACGTACCCGCCGACCAGCCCGAGGGCTTCCGCGCCCTGCTCAACTCGTTCCTCCCGCGCAAGCGCGCGATCAGCCAGTTGCTGGTGCGTGACCCGGAGGGCCGGGTGCTGCTGTGCAACCTGACCTACAAGCGCGACTGGGACCTTCCCGGCGGCGTGGTCGAGGTCGGTGAGTCGCCCCAGGTCGCCGTCACCCGCGAGGTCGAGGAGGAGCTCGCGCTCACGATCCCGGCAGGTCCGCTGCTGCTCACCGACTGGCTGCCGCCCTGGAGCGGCTGGGACGACGCGCTCTGCCTGGTCTTCGACGGTGGGGTCCACGACTCCGCGATCGTGGACCGCATCGTCCGTCAGGAACGGGAGATCCGCTCCGCGGAGTTCTGCACCCTCGAGCAGGCGCGCGAGCGCTGCGCCGACTTCACCGCCCGCCGGATCGCCTCCGCGGTCGCCAACGTCGACGGCGCTGCCCCGGCCTACGTCGAGTCCGGCGGAGCCTGACTCAGGGCAGGGCACGCCGGTGGCCCGCCGGGTGGGGTCCGGGCGGGCGTGGGGCGGTCAGGTTCGTCGGCGGCGGGTGCGGACGGTGACGGGATCCCCGTGGGGTGTGGTCCACAGGTAGCTGTTGTCGGCGAGGCGGACGTAGTCCCAGTTGGTGTGGGTCTTGATCCGGTGGTGGGTGCGGCACAGGGGCGCGAGGTTCGCGAGCCGGGTCTGTCCCGGTGGACCACCCTCTGCTGGCCCACCACCTGACCCGCTGTTCATCGGTCGGTAGGGGGTGATGTGGTCGAGGTCGGCGTGTCGGGAGTCGCGGGTGCAGCCGGGGAACACGCACGTGGCGTCGGCGAGAATCGCGGCCGTGCGCATCCAGGCCGGTGGGTCGTGCTGGTCGACGGCGCGCTCGTCGTGGAGGTCCAGGACGGGGCGGACGGTGACCGGTCCGGTGCCGGGTCGGGCGAGCCAGTCACGGAGCAGGTGTCCGGTGGCCGCCCCGAGTCGCTCGATGTCGGTGCTGGCCCGGCCGAGGTCGGTCAGGTCGGTGGCGTCGAGGTGCACGAACAGCTCGACCCGACCGGCTCGTCGTTCACCGGGTGCATCGGGTTGCTCAGGGTGGTGCCCCTCGAGGAGGTGAAGGGCTGTCTGGGGGTCGGCCAGGACGCCGACGGCCTTGGCGCGGCGGATCTCCAGGGGGTCGGTGTCCCCGAGGTGGCGAAGGGTGGTGGCGAGGTCGGTGAGGGTGTCGTCGAGGTGGAGGGCGTCGAGGGTGTCCAGGCACATGTGGACCTCGGTGGTGGCCGGGCCGGTGTCGTGGACCAGGGTGACGTGGCGGGCGGCGAGCGCGCTCTGCTCGGCGGCGGCGGCACGGTCGGGGTCGTAGTGCAGGATCGTCTCTTCGATGATCCGGCTGATCCGGACCTGCGTGAGGTGGCCGGGGTCGCAGGTGAGCATCTTGTCGACCCAGGTGACCATCTCCGGGGTCAGCGGTGGGGTAAGGGAGGCGGCCTGACGGGCGCGCCAGGCGGGCACAACCCCGCCCAGGACGAGGTCGAAGAGGCGCGGCAGCCGGTGTCGCAGCTCCAGGGCGTCGCCGATCAGCTGGCGGCCGGCGTCGTGGCTGATCCCCAGGTGGGCGGCGAGCTCGGCGGGGGCGAACTCGGCGACCTCGGGGGTGCCCTGTCCGGCCAAGGGGACCCGGCCCTCGCCGTGCAGGTCGACATCTCCCCACCCGGCGGGTTCGGCACCGTGGGGCACCGGGTGCAGGTCGGCCCACTGGGCGGCGGTGACGAGCTGTTCGGCGGCCGCGGCGAGCTCAGTGCAGCGGGCGGTTCGGGCACGGTCCAGGACGGTGCGGACGTCCGCCGCGACTCCGATCCTGTTGTCGAACATGTGTTCGATTCTACCGGTCCCCACCGACACCCACCAGGCCCCAACCGTGATCTGTGGAGAACTTCTTCGACGGCCCACGCCCTCACCTGCTCGACCGCTGCGTACTGACAGGCTGCACGCATGAGCCTCATCAGCACCCCCATCACTCCAGGTCTCCTGCGCGGTGCGCTCGACCTCGAGGCCACGGACCACGGGTTCCTGCCGCACCGGCTGCCTGCCTGGGCACGCGCGGAGATCCCGACCGACGGACAGCTGGCGATGGTGGAGGCGCAGCCGTCCGGCGTACGCCTGGTCTTCGGTACGTCGGCGACGGCCGTCGAGCTGGACGTGCTGGCGACGAAGCTGGACTACCCGGGAGCTCCGCCGAGGCCGGACGGCGTCTACGAGCTGCTGGTCGACGGACGCCTCGCCGGTCGGGCCACGGCGAGCGGCGGCAACGTGCGCACGGTCGACCTGAGCACCGGCTCGGCGGAGCTGCGCCCCGGTCCGGTCGCCACGCTCCGCTTCGACACTCTCCCGGGTGGCGCCAAGACCGTCGAGATCTGGCTGCCGCACAACGAGACCACCGAGCTGGTCGAGCTGCGCACCGATGCCCCGGTCGAGGCCGCTCCGGATCGCGGCCGCAGGGTCTGGCTGCACCACGGCAGCTCGATCAGCCACGGCTCCAACGCGGAGACCCCGACCACGACCTGGCCGGCGCTCGCCGCCGCGGAAGGTGGAGTGGAGCTGGTCAACCTCGGGTTCGGCGGCAGCGCCCTGCTCGACCCGATCATCGCGCAGGTGATCCGGGACACCCCGGCAGACCTGGTCAGCCTCAAGCTGGGCATCAACCTGGTCAACACCGACCTGATGCCCCTCAGTGACTTCGCGCCGGCCGTGCACGAGTGCCTCGACACCATCCGCGAGGGACACCCGACCACGCCGCTGCTGGTGGTCTCGTCGGTGCTGTGCCCGATCCACGAGCACAACCCCGGCCCCTCCGTGCCGGACCTCACGGACCTCGCCAACGGCAGGATCGGCTTCCGGGCCGCGGGTGACCCGGGTGACCCGACCCGGCTGACCCTCACCTCGATCCGGACCGAGCTCGCCCGTGTCTGTGCGGACCGGTCCGCGAGGGACCCGCACCTGCATCACCTCGACGGACGCGAGCTGTACGGCGAGCCCGACGCCGCCGGGCTCCCGCTGCCGGACCAGCTGCACCCGGACCCCGCCACTCACCGCCTGATCGGACAGCGGTTCGCGGCGCGGGTCTTCGGCTCGGGGGGACCGTTCAGCGCGCCGGAGGGCCGGACCTGAACCCGGGTGCTGACCCGGTCGCGACGGCCTCCGTGCCACGGACGTCGGCGGGCGACCCGAACGCACCGTCGCGCCGCATCAGCAGGGTGCCGCCGAGGACGACGGTCCAGAGCAGGTAGACGAAGAACGTGAAGAAGAACGGCGCAAAGATGCCGCAGACACCGGCCACGGCCGAGAACACGCGCAGCCAACGGGGCAGTGTCGAGACGCGGGACAGCAGCAGCGCGATCAGGCCCACGAACAAGGCAGGCGCGCACCAGCTGACCAGGTTGCCGATCTCCGTGAGCGTGTAGACCACGGGCTGCGGCACGCCTTCGCGCACTGTTGCGCTGCCCTCCGCCATGGCCACGTCGACGCCGGCGCTCACGAACCAGCCGACGACCCCCGTGGTGGTCGCGGCCACGCCGAGCCCGAACGCGAGGTCGCTCACCCGTCCGAGCTCGTCCCGGACACCGAGGACGAACGGAAGGACCGCCACCGAGGCGAGGCATCCGAGGTACGCCGCTGCGAAGGCGACAACGTAGTGGTGGGGCGCGACGAAGCTGGTGACGGCCGCGGAATCGTAGTTGCCGCCGGGGGCGGCGACCAGAAGGCTGGCGGCCAACGTGCCCAGTCCGTAGGTCAGCAGGGCAGCTCCTGCGCTGCGTCGAGTGGTCATCTTGTCCTCCTGGGTGCCGGTGCCGGAGCGGCTGCTGGTCGCATCCGGCGGTGGCTCCCGACGCTAGGCCGGGCGCCCGTCGCGGCGCGTCGGCCGCGAAGCCGAGATCCGGGTCCGTCCTGGGCGGCACCGGCTCGTCCCGCGGTGGGATGACGATGTCCTTCGCGGGAAGGACGTCACGGCACGCCGGACGGCGATAGCGTCGACCGGTGAACCGTCGCAACCTGGCGTTCGACAGCGTCGTGGCCGCCGTGATCCTCGCCCTCGTCCAGCTCGAGGCGTGGACCGGGCTCAACGCGACTCATCGTCAGGGACCAGCGTGGGTGGAGGCGTTGGGCTACGGCACCGGTGCCGTGCTGCTGCTCGGCCGCCGGGTCGCCCCCCTCGAGGTGTTCGCCGCGCTGGTCACCGTGTACGTCGTGGAGTTCGCCGCCGTCGGGTCACCTGAGGGGTTCGGGGTGGCCGTGCCACCGATGGTCGCTGCCTACAGCGTGGCCAGGTGGGAGAGGCGCCGACCGACCTGGTGGGCCCTGGTGCTGATCGCGGTCCTGGGCGTCGCGTGGATCGCGTTCGACCCCGTGCCCGGGTCGGCGGCGGAACGGGTTCGCGGGGTGCTGTGGTGGTCGCCGTGGGTGATGGCGTGGCTCGTCGGCGCCCTCGCGCGCGGACGTGCGCAGAACGTCGAACAGCGACGGTTGCGGCGTGAGGACCAGGCGAGCAGGGCAGTGACGGAGGAGCGCAACCGCATCGCTCGGGAGCTCCATGACGTGATCGGGCACAGCGTCAGCATCATGACCGTCCAGGCCTCCGCCGTACGTCGCCGGCTGCACCAGGACCAGGTGTCCGAGCGCGAGGCGCTCGAGACGGTCGAGACCACGGGGAGGCAGGCTCTGGCCGAGATGCGTCGCATGGTCGGTGTGCTGCGGCAGTCCGGCGATCCGGTCGACCGCGAGCCGGCACCCGGCCTCGAGCAGCTGGCTCGGCTGGTGGACCAGTTCCGGCGCAGCGGCCTGTCGGTCGACGTCGAGATCACCGGTGAGGCCTTGCCGCTTGCGCCCGGCCTCGACCTGACCGCCTACCGACTCGTGCAGGAGGGCCTGACGAACTCCTTGCGCCACGCGGACTCGCCGAGCCGGGCGCTGGTCTCGATCGGCTACACCGCCGAGCGGCTCGAGCTCGCCGTCCGTGATGACGGACGACCCGTCGAACCCGGCGCCGGCGAGGCCGGACACGGCCTGCTCGGCCTCAGGGAGCGGGTCTCGGTGTACGGCGGTGAGCTGGTCGCCCGGCCCCGCACCGACGGCGGATTCGAGCTCGTCGCCACCCTGCCCCTGGTGCACGCATGAGTGCGGACCGGGACGTGCCCACCACGCGCGTCCTGATCGCCGACGACCAGGCCCTGGTCCGGCGCGGCTTCCGGATGATCCTCGACATCGAGCCGGACCTCGAGGTGGTGGGTGAGGCCGTGGACGGCGCGGAGGCGGTGAGCCGCACCCGCGACCTCGCCCCCGACGTCGTCCTGATGGACGTGCGGATGCCGGGGGTCGACGGCATCGAGGCAACCCGTCGGATCACGGACGACACCTCCAGCCGGGCCAGGGTGATCATGCTGACCACCTTCGACATGGACGACTACGTCTACGACGCCCTCCAGGCGGGGGCCAGCGGGTTCCTGCTCAAGGACATCCAGCCCGAGCTCCTCGTCGCCGGCATCCGGTCCGTCCACGCGGGCGAGTCCCTCCTCGCACCGACCATCACCCGCCGGATGATCGAGTCCTTCCTCAGCCGCGGGCCGGCCGGCAACCGCGACGACTCCGCGCGCCTCGCGACCCTGACCCAGCGCGAGCGGCAGACGCTCGAGCTGCTGGCGCGCGGGCTGACCAACACCGAGATCGCCGAGACCTTCGTGATCTCGGAGACGACCGTGAAGACCCACGTCAGCCGGGTCCTCTCCAAGCTCGAGGTGCGGGACCGGGTGCACGCGGTGATCTTCGCCTACGAGCACGGGGTGGCGCCCCGTTGAGTGGGTAGCTGAGGCTCACCGGATCCACCCCACCCACCGGCCGGAGCCTGCTAACGTGTCTCGCATGGTACTTGGCGAGGACACCATCCTCACGCACCTCCGCCGGGGTGCGCTGGAGTACTGCGTCCTCGCCATGCTGGAGGTCGAGGAGCTCTACGGCCTGGACATCGCCCGCCGGCTCGACGAGACGCTGATCGCCAGCGAGGGCACGCTGTACCCGCTGCTGGCGCGGCTCCGGAAGGCCGGTCTCGTCAGCACCAGCTGGCGCGAGTCGACCGAGGGACCGCCTCGCCGCTACTACGCCCTCACGCCCGCCGGGCGCGAGGCGGTCGGCATGTTCCGGCCCGCCTGGAAGCAGTTCCGTGACGCGGTCGACGCGTCGCTCGACCACCGTGGAGGCACCCGATGACCCCGCTCGCCCACCCTCTCGTCGACCGCTACCTCACCGACCTCGACCGGCTGCTGGCCGGACTGCCGCCGGGCGACCGCGCCGAGACCCTGGCCGGGGTCCGTGAGCACATCGAGGCAGCGCTGCCGGGCGGCGCTCCCGACGACGACGTACGACGGGTCCTCGACGAGCTCGGGCCACCCGAGGCCGTCGCCGACGAGGCCTACCAGGGCTTGCAACCGGTTGCCGGCTCCCCCGCACGGCACTGGATGCCGATCGTGGCCTGCGTCCTGCTGGTGCTGGCTCTCCTCCTGATCCTGCTCGTCCTCGGCCTCTCACCCGGATCGTCGTCGTCTTCGGTCACCACCGTCGACGCAGGCGGCACCGAGACGCAGGTGACGACGAACGAGCTCGTTGCCGCCCCCGGTGCCTTCGTCCTGGGAGCGGGCTTCGTGATGCTGCCGTTCTGGCTGGCAGCTACGGTCCTCGCGGCACTGGCTCCGACCTGGTCGCAGCGTGAGAAAACGTCGGTGATCATCACGGCGCCGGGTCTGCTCGTCGTGGCAGCGCTGTTCCCCTGGCTCGGCGGCCTGATTGCAGGCGTGACGGGTCAGACCGTGCTGGCCTGGGGCGTGATCGCGGTGGCCATCGCGGCGATCGTCCATCTCGTCGTGCTCACCCGCCGCGCACTTCGGCGCACCGCCTAGTACTTCCGGCAGCGGTCCCCCGTCGGCAGCGCCATCACCTTGCGCGCGTCGTACTCGGTCAGGGACGGTGTCAGCGGACCGACCTTGCGCTGGTAGACCCGTGAGGAGCTCTCCGAGAGCACCCACAGCCGGTTGTGCCGCGTGAACTCGAAGTCCTCGATGCCGGGCATCACGTCGATCGTGGTGCCGTCCTGGGCGATGATCACCCCGCAGCCGCGGCGGTAGGCCGAGACCAGCAGCCCGTCGTGCCCGGGCCGGTAGGTCAGTCCCTGTGCCGATCCCGGCACCCGCGCGGTCTCGACCGGCGCCACCTGCGACGGGTCGGTGCGGGTGCCCTCGAGGTCGAGCACGCCGGGAGCGAGCAGGTCGTCGATCCGGAACCAGGCGATCCTGGACCGCGGCGTCCGCCGGAAGTGGACCAGGCCGATCCGGTCCCCGCGCAGCACGGCCGTGGAGCCGTAGATCGGCTTGCGGACCCCCCACACGCGCAGCACCGCCCGCTGCCCGGTGCCGACCCTGGCTGGGTCCACCAGCCAGAGCCGCTCCTTCTCCGCGATCCAGAGCCCGTGGCCGTCCTGCACCAGCCCACCGCCGTGCCGGCAGAACGTCGGCTTGCGGTCGCCGGGCGCTCCGACCAGGCGACCCTGGTCGGCGAGCACCTTGCCGGTGGCCAGCCGCACCCGCACCAGGCGGCACGCGCGGTCGGCGACGTGCCGGTGCCAGGTGTAGCCGGACACCCACGCGGTGTCGCCGTCCAGGGCCAGCGACTGCGGAACGAACCACTGCTCCAGGTGCGGCAGCCACATCGCCCGGCAGGCGTACCGCCGGGCGGGGAACTGCCTCAGCTCGCGGGCGCCGTACGACGGTGCGCGGCCGAGCACGTCATGGAACGCGAGGCCGTCGCAACGCTTCCCGGTCGACGGCGGAGCGGTGCCGACCGGAGCCGGTGTCGGCGAGGCCGTGGCCCGACCCGTCGGACGCCCCGGGGCGTCTCCGCACCCCGCTGCCACCAGCGCGACCGCGAGCAGCAGCACGAGGAGACGGGGCACGCCCCCAGTCTCGCGCAGGGCGCCTAGAACAGCGCGGACGCCAGGTTGCGCCGGGCCGCGAGCACCCGCGGGTCGTCGTTGCCGACGGCGGCGAACAGCCCGATCAGGTGGTTGCGGGCCTGGTCACGCTCCGCTTCGGAGGTGCGGCGCACCAGCTCGACCAGCCGCCGGAAGGCGTCGTCGACGTGGCCACCCAGCAGATCGAGGTCGGCCACCATGGTCTGGGCCGCGACGTCGTCCGGGCGCTCGGCGGCGTCCGCGCGCGCAGACGTGAGGTCGACCCCCTGCGTGCGCTGGAGCACCTTGGCCATCGCCAGCCCACCGGCGGCCTCGGCGTCGGCCGGGTTGGCGTCGACCAGCTTCTGGTACTCCGCCACGGCCAGGTCGATGTCACCCGCCTCGAGCGCGTCCTGTGCCGGGACGTAGCGCGGGTCGAGCTCGGGCTCGCCGTTCTCGTCGGCCGGACCGGTCGCGGCGCGCGGCTGGTGCCGGCCCGTGAAGCCCTGCGTCGCGAGCTGCTGGAACACCTGCGTCAGGGCCGTGCGCAGCTCGTCGATCGGGAGCGCGTCCTGGAACAGCGGCGCCGGCCGGCCCTGGGCGACGAGCGCGACCAGCGGCACCGACGGGATCTGCATCGCCTGCGCGATCTCGGGCGCGGCGTCGATGTCGACCTTGCCGAGCAGGAACTTGCCCTCGAACTCGTTGGACAGCACCTGCATGTCACTCGCCAGTCGGGCGCTCTCCGGCGACCGCGAGGTGCTGTAGAAGACCAGCACCACGGGTGCGCTCATCGAGCTCTCGAGGAGTCCCTGGAAGTTCTGCTCCGTGACGTCCACCGCGTAGGCGCCGCTCGCGGCCGGGCCACCGCCACCGCCCGCGCCACCCGGGGCGCCTCCGGAGGCCGGGGTCGGCTGCTTCAGCCCGGACAGGTCGATCGCGCCGGGACGGGAGAAGGGTTGCTGCGTCATGGGGTCCATCTTGGCCGACGGAGCCGCTCGGCACCCAGCCGGGCTACTCCTCGACCTCGTGCATCGCCGCCTCCTCGGCGCTGGCGCCCGCGCCGTCGATGCCCACGTCGGAGGCCAGCATCTCCGAGTCCACGTCCTCACCGAGACCCTCGTCGGGCGCGACCAGCCGGCCCGAGCGCCGGTCGCCCACCTCGCTGTCGACCTCGCCGCTGTCCGGGTCGGCGGCCTCGCGCTCGGCCTCGACGTACGGGTCCGGCTCGGGCACCTCCTGCGCCAGCCGCTGGTCGATGGTCTCGCCGAGCTCCTCCTCCAGCGGGGTGTTGCCGTAGCCCTGGCCGGCCGACCACCGCTCCGGCGGCGAGTAGCCCTCGTCGAGGGGCTCGGTCAGTCCCCGGTCGTCGGCCATGCTCTCGCCGTCGCCCTGGGGCTGGTCCTCGTCGTCGACGCTGTAGGTGTTGTAGCTCTCGGTGTCCTCGGGGTCGCTCATCCCTCCACCGTAGGAGCCACCGCCAACGGCGGCCTCACCCCCAGGACTCCTCCGTACGACGGGCCAGGTCGTCGACGACGCCCACGAGGTCCCCGCCGGCCTCGAGCACCCGCCGCTGCCGGGTCGCACCCGTCCCCCGCGACATCAGGCGCTCGAACCCGTCGCTCACCCGCTCCTCGTCGCCGGACTCGCGCAGCGCCTCGGCGGCGTACGAGACGAGCGCGGCGAACACCTCCCGCGGGGGCGCCAGCCGACCCTCGACCGGGTGCACGAGGTCGCCGGTGAGACCGTGGCGCGACGCGCGCCAGGCGGCGACCCGGAGCAGGTCGGCCCGCCACGGGTCGGCCGGCGGTGCCGCGGCGACCGCCTCCACCAGCGCGCGGGCGAGCAGCGCGACCAGCACGCCGTCCTCGGGGTCGGTGCAGACGTCGGCCACACGGATCTCGACCGTCGGGTACTGCTCTGACAGCCGGGCGTCGAGGTAGAGCATCCCGGGGTCGAGCGCGCCACCCCAGTCGACCATCCGTGCGGTCACCTCGCGGTAGGTCGCCGGGTCGCCGAAGGGCTGGCTCGGACCAGCCGTGGACCACTGGCCCCAGACCCGCGACCGCCAGCTCGCGTGGCCGGTGTCGCGCTCCTCCCAGTACGGCGAGTTGCCGCTGACCGCGAGCAGGAAGGGCAACCAGGGCTGGAGCCCGTCGACGACCCGTACCGCTTCGTCCTCGTCGGTCACGTCGACGTGCAGGTGCATCCCGCAGACGTGGGCGTCGCGCGCGAGCTCGCCGTAGCGCGGTCCGAACCGGTCGTAGCGCGGCGTCTTCACGAACACCGCCTCCTCGGGCGGCAGCGGTGGCGTCGACACCGCGACGGCACGGGCCCCGGCCGCGGCGGCCGCCTCCCCCACCGCGCGACGCCCGGTGCGGAGGTGCCGCTCGAGGTCGTCGGCGTCCTGCACCGGCGGCGTGGAGGTCTCGATCTGGTGCTGGAACAGCTCGCTGCCGACCTCCTCGTCGCGCTCGTTGGCCTCGACGGTCGCGCCCGACACGGACACCACCCGCCGGCTGTCCGGGTCGATGAGGAGCAGCTCCTCCTCCATGCCGAACTTGCGCACGCTCATGTGGTCTTCCGTTCCGGCTCGGTGACAGGAGTGGGCATCTCTCGCGGGACGCTACGTCACCACCCGGCGGTCAGAAGCGCGCAGGCTCCCGGTACTCGCCCCACTCGGCGCGCAGCGCGTCGCAGATCTCGCCGAGCGTGGCCTCGACGCGGCAGGCCTCGAGCATGGTCGGGATCATGTTCTCGCCGGAACGGGCGGCCTCGACCATCGCGGCGACCGCCGCCTCGACGGCGCCCGGGTCACGGGCCTCCTTGCGCGCCGCGAGCGCACGCACCTGCTCGACCTCGACCTCGTGGGAGACCCGCAGGATCTCCAGGGAGTGGGTGACCGAGTCGGTGTGGCAGTTGACGCCGACCACCTTCTTCTCGCCCTTCTCCAGCGCCACCTGGTACTGGAACGCCGCCTCCGCGATCTCGGACATGAACCAACCGTCCTCGATTCCGCGCAGGATGCCGTCGGTCATCGGCCACACGGCGCCGTCGGCGTCGCCGGCCGACCGGAGGACCTGCGCCTGCAGCTCGTCGGTGTCGGCGTGGGTCAGCGTCGATCCGCCCATCGACAGGATCTTGTCGAAGATCGCGTTGGCCTCGGCCTCGATCTGGTCGGTGAGCGCCTCCACGAACCAGGAGCCGCCGAGCGGGTCGGCGACGTTCACGACGCCGGTCTCCTCCATGATCACCTGCTGCGTGCGCAGCGCGATCTCGGCGGCCTGCTCGCTCGGCAGCGCGAGCGTCTCGTCGAGGGCGTTGGTGTGCAGGGAGTTCGTGCCACCGAGCACGCCGGCCAAGGCCTCCACGGCGGTGCGGACCACGTTGTTGTACGGCTGTTGCGCGGTCAGCGAGACCCCGGCCGTCTGCGTGTGGAACCGCAGCCACTGCGCCTTGTCGGTCTTCGCGCCGTAGACGTCGCGCATCCAGCGCGCCCAGATCCGGCGGGCCGCCCGGAACTTGGCGATCTCCTCGAAGAAGTCGAGGTGGCTGTCGAAGAAGAAGCTGAGGCCTGGCGCGAACTTCTCGATGTCCAGTCCCCGCGACAACCCGAGCTCGACGTACCCGAAGCCGTCGGCGAGCGTGAATGCGAGCTCCTGCGCGGCCGTCGAGCCGGCCTCCCGGATGTGGTAGCCGGAGACGGAGAGCGGCTTGTACGCCGGGATGCCGTCCTGGCAGTACTCCATCAGGTCACCGATCAGGCGCAGGTGCGGCTCGGGCGTGAACAGCCACTCCTTCTGCGCGATGTACTCCTTGAAGATGTCGGTCTGGAGCGTGCCGTTGAGCGCGCTGGTGTCGACCCCCGCCCGCTCCGCGGCGACGATCATCATGCAGAACACCGGCACCGCCGGACCGCTGATCGTCATCGACGTGGTCACCTGGGCGAGGTCGATCCCGTCGAAGAGGATCTCCATGTCGGCGGCGGAGTCGATCGCGACACCGCAGTGCCCGACCTCGCCGAGGCTCTTCGGGTCGTCGGAGTCGCGACCCATCAGGGTCGGCATGTCGAAGGCGACGCTCAGACCTCCGCCACCACGACCGAGGATCATCTTGTAGCGCTCGTTGGTCTGCTCCGCGTTGCCGAAGCCGGCGAACTGACGGATCGTCCAGGTGCGGCCGCGCTGACCCGTCGCGTGGAGGCCACGCGTGAACGGGAACTCCCCCGGCCAGCCGATCTCGGAGAAGCGCGGGTAGGCGGCCTCGTCCTCGGCCGTCTCCGGTCCGTACGCCGGCGCGACCTCGGAGCCGGACAGCGTGGTGAAGTCCGCATCACGCACCCGGCCCTTGTCCAGCGCCTCGTCGTACCTCGCCTGCCAGCGCCCGCGCGCGGTGTCCGTCATGTCAAGATAGTAGGACGTCCAACTAAAATGACCAACCTCAGAAGTCGCCTGCCGCCCCACGCATCGGGCGCAGCAGCTCGGACAGCTCGCCGAGCCGCGCGTCGTCGAGCGCGCCGAGCCCGAAGTCGGCGCCGACCAGGTCGGCGGTGGCCGCCTCGACCACGGCCCGCCCGGCCTCGGTGATCTCGGCGAGCACGGCGCGCCCGTCGACCGGGTGCGGGCGTCGTACGACGAAGCCGCCGGCCTCCAGTCTGGTGATGATGGAGGTGATCGAGGTCGGGTGCACCTGCAGCCGCTCCCCCATCTTGCCCAGCGGCAGCGAGCCGGCCGAGGAGAAGCAGAGCAGCACCAGCGCCTCGTAGCGGGCGAAGGTCAGTCCGTGCGGCTTCAGCAACGCGTCGAGCCGGTTCAGCACCAGCTGCTGGACGCGCATCAGCGACGTGACCGCATGCATCTGGGGCACGCCGTCCCAGCGCTTCCCCCACTGCCGGGCCGCTTCGTCGATCGGGTCGAACGGCAGCTTTCCCTCCATGGTGGTCGCGATACTAGGGGGGTGGATGTGACCGAGGCGCCCACGGAGCGCTACGACGAGATGATCGACCTGGCGCTGCGGCGCTCGCCGCACCTGGTCCACGCGTTCCTCGAGCCCCTGTTCCGTGACCCGGCCTACACGCTGGAGAGCCGGTTCCTGCTCGCCCGCGACGGAGCACGGATGCTCGGCTGGGGCATGCTGGCCAGGCTCGCGCCGTTCCCCTCCGACTGGCGTGCCCTGCGGGTCGTCGTCGACGCCGAGCACGAGGGAGCCGGCGCCGGGAGCGCCCTGCACGCCGCGCTGGTCGACGAGATCGACGAGGGCCTGACCCTCAGGAGCGGAGTCTCGGACGACGACCCACGCGCCCTCGCGGTCGCGCGGCACTGGGGGTTCGGGGTCCTCCAGCACTCGATCAGCTCGCGGGTGACACTGCCCTCCCCCGTGCCCGACCGCGCGACTCCGGACGACGTCACCGTCGAGTCCACGACGAGCCTGGAGTTCCCCGACCAGGAGTCGTTCGACTCGATGCTCGACGCCAGTCAGACCAATCCCGAGCGCGACCAGTTCGCGCTCGACCGCGCGACGCTGACCGAGTTCATCACCGAGCGGGAGCGCCCGCTCGGGGTGCTGCTGCGGGTCGGCGGGCGACCAGCCGCGGTCTCGTGGGGCTCGGTGATCGGCGAGGAGGCCCACCTCGCCTACACCGGCGTCGACCCGGCGTTCCGCGGGCGCGGGCTGGGCTACGTGGTGAAGCAGGAGATCCACCGGCTCGCGTACGACGCCGGCGCCCGCACCTGTGACACCTCCAACGAGGCGAACAACAGCGGCATCCGGCACGTCAACGCGGTGCTCGGCTACCAGAAGGTGTCCGGCAGCCACTGGCTGAAGAAGCCGCTCTGAGTCCGGCGGCTACCAGCCGGCACGGGGGTCGACCCCGGCGCCGGCACCGGTGCGTCCGCGGAGGCCCGCCTGCTGGACCTGCTCCTGGATCATCAGGTCGAGCCGGTCGGGCCGGGGCACGAACCGGATGTCCCGCAGTCCCTGCTCCTGGGCGGCGGACTCGAAGACGAAGTGGCCGTAGCCGAGCATCCGTCCGAGCAGTGTCTTCTGCACGGTGATGTCGAGCACCCGGGCCAGCGGCATCGTCGCGGCGGACTCCGAGACCACGCCGCGCACCCGGAACACCCGCATGTTCGTGATCACGAACCGGTCCATGTGCTGGTTGAGCGCCTTCCAGCCGCCCCACAGCAGCAGCAGCGCGCCGACCAGGAAGCAGAACCACCCGGCCTCGACCTCGACGAAGAACCCGAGCAGCAGGAACCAGCCGCCGGCGATCCCGATCAGCACCGGCACCACGTAGACCACCCAGTGGTGCCGGACATTCTCGACCAGCGTCTCGTCGAGATGACGCAGCAGCCGCTCGGAGACCCGCGGAGTGGCGAAGCTGCGCCAGAACCAGGCCACCACGGCGATCAGGCGAAGAGCGCGTTGAGGAAGTCGATCATCGCCACGAACAGGTTCTTCAGGCCCTCCCAGACCGCACCGAACACGTCCTTGAACGAGCTCGCGGCTCCGCTGGGGTCGGTGAACAGGTAGTACCCGACGAAGATCAGCAGGACGAGGCCGACACCCTTCTTCAGCGTGGCATCCATCTCGCGACTCCTCTCCGACCCCGCACTCGGCACGGACCAGCATCCTTTGTAGCAAACCCCACCCCTCCGAGGGGGAAGCCGCGCAGGGCCACGGTGCGAGGATCGGACCCATGGCTCCGACCCCGGTCTCCTACGACGTCCCCGGCGGCACCCTGCACGGCCTGCGTTTCGGCTCGGGGCCGCGCGTCGTGCTCGCCGCCCACGGCATCACGTCGACGTCGATGGCCTGGCCGGCCGTCGCGGCCCGACTGCCCGACGACTGGTCGATGGTCGCCGTCGACCTGCGCGGGCGCGGCTACTCGCGCGACCTGCCCGCCCCCTACGGGCTGCGGGCGCACGCGGCAGACCTGCAGGCCGTGGCAGAGCAGCTGGGCGGGCAGCTGGGTGGGCAGCCGGGCGGGCAGCTGGGTGGGCCCGTGGCGCTGGCGGGGCACTCGATGGGCGCGTTCGTCGCGGTGCACGCCGCCCACGACCGGCCGGAGCTGTTCAGCCACGTGGTCCTCGTCGACGGCGGCGTCGCGCTGCCGTTCCCCGAGGGCGCCGACCCCGACCAGGTGCTGGACCAGACGCTGGGGCCCGCGATCCAGCGACTGGGCCGGACCTACGCCTCTGTCGAGGACTACGTCGAGGTCTTCCGCGGCCACCCCGCGATGGCACCGACCTGGGACGAGGCGATGGACGCCTACGCCCGCTACGACACGATCGAGACCCCCGAAGGGATCCGGCCGCGGGCGCTGGAGGACGCGGTGCGCGCCGACGGTCGCGACCTGCTGGTCTCGGGAGGCGAGTACCGGCCCGAGCTCTGCTCGATGACGCTCCCGGTGGAGATCCTGGCGGCGCCGTACGGCATGTTCGGCCAGCCCGGCGGGCTGCTCCCCGAGGAGGGTCTGGCGGCGTACGACGACGTGGACCACGTGACCGTGGAGACGGTGCCCGGCGTCAACCACTACACGATCCTGTTCGCGCCCCACGCCACCGAACGCATCGCGACCGCGATCACCGGGAGCGCGTCATGACCGACGGACCCTCCGAGCACCACCGAGCACCCGCGGGTGTCGACGACGCCACCGTCGAAGCCGTCGGCAAGCTGACCGAGGCGCTCGAGACCACCGACCGGGCGCGCGGGCACCTGTACTCGTTCCACCAGCTGACCGGCAGCGCCGACCTCGCGCTCGGCGAGGCGGTCGACGCACTGCGTGCCGCCGGGCACACCGACCTCGCAGACCGGATCAGCACCGAGCTGGTCGGCCGCAACGTGATCGAGGACCGGTGGACGTTCCAGATCGTCGAGGACTACGACGACGGCTACTGGTCGCTGTTCCGCCGTCTGGAGCGGGAGGCACGTGACGCGCTGACGGCCGGGCGACCGCACCTGCACGAGGCACGGATGAAGGAGGAGCGTCGTACCCACGGTCACCCGGACCACACCGCCGGGCCCTAGGTCGGGCGTCAGCTCTCCGCGTAGGACTCGAGCAGCCGGTCGGCCGCGGTGTAGGGATCGGTGTCGCCGGAGACGACCTTCCCGGCCAGCCCGTCGAGCTCGGTGTGCTCGTGCACGCTGCGCCACTGCTCGCGCAGCGAGGTCACCGCGATCGCCTCGATCTCGTCGCGCGCCCGGCGCAACCGGCGCTTCTCGAGCTCACCGCTGCTCTCGAGCCAGGTCCGGTGCCCGTCGATGGCCTCGACCACGTCGTCGACGCCCTCGCCCTTGCTGGCAACGGTCTTGAGGATCGGCTGCTTCCACGAGCCATCACGGCGCTCGGCCAGCGCGAGCATCGACCGCAGCTCGCGGCGCACCTGGTCCGCGCCGTCACGGTCGGCCTTGTTGATCACGTAGATGTCTCCGATCTCGAGGATCCCGGCCTTGGCGGCCTGGATCCCGTCGCCCATGCCCGGGGCGATCAGCACCATGGTGGTGTCGGCCATGCCGGCGATCTCGACCTCGCTCTGGCCGACCCCGACGGTCTCGACCAGGATCACGTCACAGCCCGCCGCGTCGAGCACCCGGAGCGCCTGGGGGGTCGACCAGGACAGTCCGCCGAGGTGTCCGCGTGACGCCATCGAGCGGATGTACACCTCACGGTCGAGGGCGTGGTCCTGCATCCGCACCCGGTCACCGAGCAGGGCGCCACCGGAGAAGGGGGACGAGGGGTCGACGGCGAGCACGCCGACGCGCTTGTCCGCCGTGCGCAGCGCGCCGACGAGGGCACTGGTGGAGGTGGACTTGCCGACGCCCGGGGATCCGGTGAGGCCCACGATCTGGGCGTTGCCGGCGTACGGCGCCAGTCCGGCCATCACGTCGCGCAGCAGCGGGGACGCGTCCTCGACCAGTGAGATCAGCCGGGCGACGGACCGCGCGTCGCCCTCACGTGCCCTCTCGACCAGCTGGGGTACGTCGCCCTGCGAACGCCGCCCCACCTCAGGGGACGCGGATGATCAGCGCGTCACCCTGACCACCGCCACCGCACAGCGCGGCGGCGCCGACGCCACCACCGCGACGCTGGAGCTCGAGGGCGAGGTGCAGCACGATCCGGGCCCCGGACATCCCGACCGGGTGCCCGAGGGCGATCGCGCCGCCGTTGACGTTGACCTTCTCCGGGTCGAGGCCGAGCTCGCGCGTGGACTGGATGCCGACGGCGGCGAACGCCTCGTTGAACTCGACCAGGTCGAGGTCGGAGACGTCGAGGCCCTCCTTCTCCAGGGCCTTCGCGGTGGCCCGCGCGGGCTGCATCTGCAGCGTCGAGTCCGGCCCGGCGACCATGCCGTGGGCACCGATCTCGGCCAGCCAGGTCAGACCCAGCTCCTCGGCCTTCGTCTTGCTCATCACGACCACGGCGCAGGCGCCGTCGGAGATCTGCGACGAGGACGCCGCCGTGATCGTGCCGTCCTTGGAGAACGCCGGGCGCAAGCCGCTGAGCGACTCCGCGGTGGTGTCGCCGCGCACGCCCTCGTCCTGGCTGACCACGACCGGGTCGCCCTTGCGCTGCGGGATCGAGACCGGCACTACCTCGTCGTCGAACAGCCCGTTCTTCCAGGCCGCGGCCGCCTTCTGGTGCGACGCCGCGGCGAACTCGTCCTGCTCCTCGCGGGAGAGCTGGCCCTTGCCCGCGTTGTCCTGCTCGGTCAGGGCGCCCATCGCCTGCTGCGTGGCCTGGTCGTAGAGGGCGTCGTAGGCCATCGAGTCGACGAGCGTGGTGTCGCCGTACTTGAAGCCCTCGCGCGACTTGGGCAGCAGGTGCGGTGCGTTGGTCATCGACTCCATGCCGCCGGCCACGATGACCTCGGCCTCGCCGGCGCGGATCAGCTGGTCGGCGGTGGCGATCGCGTTGATGCCCGACAGGCACACCTTGTTGATCGTGATCGAGGGCAGCGACATCGGCAGCCCGGCCGCGACACCGGCGGTGCGGGCCGGGTTCTGGCCGGCCCCGGCCAGGATCACCTGGCCCATGATCAGGTAGTCGACCTGGTCACCGGAGACGCCGGCCTTCTCGAGTGCGCCCTTGATCGCGACACCTCCGAGGTCGGCGGCGGACAGGGTCTTGAACCCGCCGAGCAGACGGCCGATCGGGGTGCGAGCACCGGCGACGATCACGGATCCGGACATGGGGAGCCTCCTGGAGCAGGGTCGGAACTGATCCCGACCCTACCCAGCCGGACCCACCGCCGGGGAGGCCCGGACGACTCCCGATCCTGTCGGACAGGTCACAGTCGTTGGCACCCCCGCGCGCCACGCGTCACCATGACCGGCATGAGCAACCAGCCCCTCGCACTGCCCGACGACCTGTTCGTGTGCATCGACCATGTCGGCGTCGCGGTTCCCGACCTGGACGAGGCGATCGCGATGTACCGGGACTCGTTCGGCATGCACGTGACGCACCAGGAGACCAACGAGGACCAGGGCGTTCGCGAGGCCATGGTCGCGGTCGGCGACTCCGGCTCCAGCATCCAGCTGCTCGCCCCGCTCGACGGGTCGTCGACGATCGCGAAGTTCCTGGACCGCAACGGCCCCGGTCTCCAGCAGCTCGCCTACCGGGTCACCGACGTGGAGAAGGTGTCCGCCGTGCTCCGCGAACGCGGCCTCCGGCTGCTGTACGACGAGCCGCGGCGCGGCACCGCCGGCAGCTTGATCAACTTCGTGCACCCGAAGGACACCGGTGGCGTGCTCGTCGAGCTCGTGGAGCCCGCGAAGCGCTGAGCGCAGGCCAGCGCGACCAGTCCGGCCGCGAACACCAGGGCCACGGCACCGGCGTACCGCTGGTCGACCGTTGCGTCGGCCCACCACAGGTCGAGGTCACGGAACCAGCCGCCCGCCATCGGGACGCTGGCGGACCACATCCGCCATCCGTACCAGGCCAGCACCGCCGCGATCAGGAGCAGGCCGGAGACGGGTCGCGCCCGGCCGGAGCGCCCGGCGACCAGCGACAGGGCCACCAGGGACCCCGAGGCGAGGGCCGTCAGACCGACCAGCAGATGACCGAGGTCGCTCCTCAGGGACAGGTCCAGCAGTGGCGTCTGGAAGGTGGCGGCGAGCACCGCCACCGCGAGCACGGCGGCGTTGGTCGGCTGCAGCATCGGTCGGGACATCGGCAGCCCCTTGGCCACGAGCAACGGCACGACGATCATCAGCACGAGCACCTGTGCGACCTGCGCCGTCAGCAGGGTCGTGGAGTAGGCGCCGAGCCCTCCCACCAACGCCCACGCGGTGAGCCCACCGGCCGCCGCGAGGCACGACCCCTGGACCCGGGTGGGCCGCTGGTCGAGGGGTGCCCGTCGGACCCGGGCCACGAGCAGTAGGGCAGCCGCCAGGAGAAAGGTGACGACGAGAGCGTCCGGCCTGGTCTCGAGAAAGGCCGACGAGATGCGGAGTGGCGGCAGCGTCGGGTCGACCGTCGGAAAGGCAGCCGCGTGCGGCGGCACCGCGCGCAGCGAGGCGGCGATCGGCGGCGCGGTGCGACCGAGGACGACAGCGAGACCCAGCGCGGCCGCCATCAGCGACACCTCGACCGTCGCGATCCTGGCGAACGCGCCCCGCCGTCCCGTAGCCAGCGCCGGCAGGCTGCGCACCCGGTGTGCCCACCCGAGCGCGGCGAGCGCCACGAGAAGGGCGGTCTTGGCGATCATCAGCGCGCCGTAGTACGAGCGCCACACGGCCGGGTCGAGCCCGAGCCTCGTCCAGGCGCCGGTCAGGCCGCTCGCCGCGACCGCGACGAAGCACAGGAGCGCCAGTCGGCTGAACCGGGTCACGGCCACGACCAGCGCCGCGTGGTCTCCGCGCAGGTGCAGGACGACGGCCAGCAGCCCGCCCATCCACAGGGCCACGGCGAGCACGTGCACCAGGAGGGTCTGGGTGGCCAGGAAGTGGTCCGAGGCAGTCGCGGCGTGACCGGTGGCGAGCAACGGCGCGAGCAGCGCCGACGCGACCAGTGCCCAGGCCCGGGCCGCCCCACGGGTGCGCGCGGTGCCGATCCACAGGGCCAGCGACAACGAGCCCACCACGACCAGGAGGAGGGATCGGCCCTGCGGGAGGTCGACTCCGTAGAGAAGGAGACCGGGAGCGGACAGGATCCGGGTCACGGGCACCCCCACGACCTGTGCGGCCGAGCACAGGAGGTGGGCCAGCGCGGCCGCGCACCAGGCCGCGGACCAGCCGGCGGAGGCGGCACGGAGCCGACGAGTCGCATCCGTCATCTCCCAGGGCACGAGCCAGGCGAGCACCGTGGTGGTGCCGATCGCACCGACCGCGGTGAGGTCGAACAGACCGCGGGTCACCGGGAGCAGCCAGGCGGTCAGCACGCCCGCGTCCGAGAGACCGGAACCGCTGCCCGTGGCCGCAGAGCCGCCGCCGAGAGCGAGCCCGGCCAGGACGGTGAGGAGCAGCACGGTGACGACCGCGAGAAGCCCGCGGACGAGGCGGTGCGAGGGTGCGTTCGTGGTCATCCCCCGGCCCCTCTCCGGTGCTGGACGACCCGGGCGCCGGCGACCACCAGCACGGCCAGACATGCCAGGAGCGGGACCAGCCCGGAGGGTGCGCTGCCCACCGGTGCCTGCACGTCGACGGCGGGCGTGGAGATCCCTCCGCTCCGGTCCAGGACGGCGCCCGATGTCGAGCCCACCGAGAAGTGGTAGCTGCCGACCACGGGGTGGCCGTCGACGGCGACCACCCGGTAGCGCACCTCGTAGCGGCCGGGCCGGTCGACCGACCGGACGGGGGTCACCACCCGCGTCCCGAACGTCGACGGTGCGCCGGAGACGTGGTCCCTGCCGGAGGTGTCGAGCACCTCGACCTCCGCCAGACGAGGCAGCACCGGGGTCGCGAACTCGAGCTGGAGGCGGGTGAGGGGACCGACCGTCGCACCCGCCCGGGGGTCGGCGTCCAGGAGGTCCGTGTGGGCCGAGGCCGGCCCCGCGGCCACCAGGCTCACGACGAACAGCAGCAGTACCAGCACCCTTCCTGGGTGTCGGGCTCGGGCGCGGGTGATCATCGGGCACCTGGACCGACGCGGTGCCACGGCCAGAGGGTGGCCACGACCCGCCCCTCTATCCGGGAGACCGGCACGGCGCCGAACCGGCGCGAGTCCACCGAGTCGCCCCGGTTGTCCCCCAGCACGAAGACCGCACCCGACGGCACCCGGACCGGACCGAAGTAGACGCCGTCGATCCGGCGCGGGTCGGCGTACGGCTCACGCACCGGGGTCCCGTCCACGAACAGGCGCCCGTCGCGGAGCGCGACGGTCTCGCCTCCCCGCGCCACCACCCGCTTGACCCAGACCTGTCCGCGGTGCCGGAACGCCACCACGTCGCCGCGTCGCCAGCTGTGCCCGCCTGCACCGGGCTTCCAGCTCAGCACGCGGTCTCCGGCCTCGAGGGTCGGCGCCATGCTGCCGGTGCTGACCGCCAACGGCTCCGCCACGAACATCCGCACCGGCAGCTGGACGACGAGGAGCACCAGTGCCAGGGTTCCGATGGCCCGCAGCACGCGTGCCAGCCGCCCGCGGCCGGGTCGTTGCTCCCCGGTCTCGGGCGGACGCAGGGCGGGTCGGCCCGCGGCGGTCGTGGTCATCTCGTGCCCGCCGGTCTACAGGGACCGGGCCTCGTCCGCAGTGATCGGGTCGACGTCCGGCTCGTGGTCGTGGTCCCCGACGCTGAACTGCATCATCATGTCGTGGTCCTCGTGGACCAGGTTGTGGCAGTGCATCATGTAGCGACCCCGTGGCTCGGCCCAGCCCGCGCCGGCCTTCGGTCCCGAGAAGCGCATGGCCACCCTCACCGACTCGTTCTCGCCCACGTACACCACGTCCTTGGGACCGCGCTCGTGCGGAAGCACGTTGCCGGCCGAGCCGTTGCGGGAGAGCACCTGGAAGTCGACGAGGTGGATGTGGACCGGGTGGAACCAGCCACCCGAGGTGTTGGTCAGGTCCCACATCTCGACCGCGCCCAGCTCCGGCTCCGCCATGCAGTGCGTGTAGCCACTGTCGATGACGTCCTCCCAGGTCTCGCCGTTGATCGTCCACCGGCCGTTGACGCGGATGAACTTGAACTCCCGCCGCGGCACGCCCTGCGCCCGCAGCTGCGCCTCGGTCCAGGTCATGCACTCGGGGGTCGCCACCTTCTCCGACCAGTCCGCCGGCAGGCTGTTCCCCGCGTCGGTGGTGACCGAGGTCCCGACCTTGAACTGCATGACCTGCTTGATCGATTCGTAGCTGATGTTGTTCTTCGGCATCAGGTTCTTCAGCGTGATCCGGGCTCCCTTGTACTTGCTGAAGTCGATGATGACCTCGTAGCGCTCCGCCATGCCGTGCCGGAACTTCGAGACCACCTTCGGCTCGGGCATCAGACCCGCGTCCGTGGCGATCACCGTCATCGGGACGGTCGACCTGCCGTCGCTGAGCTGCCACTCGTACGAGCGCGAGACCGACGCGTTGAGGATCCGGAACCGGTAGATCCGGGGCTCGACCTCCATCAGCGGCCAGGGGACGCCGTTGACCAGCGGGACGTCGCCGTACACACCCGACTCGGAGTTGTCGTCGTAGATGAACGACCCGTCCGTGGCGAACATCGCGTCACGCACCACGAGCGGCACGTCGTAGGGCGCGGACGCCGATCCCGGTGCGCCGCTCGGGATCCCCAGGCTCGCCTCCTCCTCGTCATGGAGGATGTACATCCCCGCGAGTCCGTTGTAGGCGTTCTGGGACGTGTGGTGCACGCCGTGGTCGTGGTACCAGAGGGTCCGGGCGTCCTGGCTGTTCGGGTAGAAGTACTTCTTCACCTGGCCGGGGAACGTCAGGTCGGACGCGTACCCGTCGTACTGCGGCAGCGAGGCCGACCCGTGCAGGTGGGTCGAGGTCGAACGCTGCCACGGGTCGGAGGTGTACTTCGACGGCATCGGCACGTTCTGGTACGGCGCTGCAGGCGGCTGCTGCAGCGCGTTCGTCTGCCGCACCACCACGGGCGCTCCCCGGGTCATCCGCAGGGTCGGTCCCGGTACCTCACCGTTGTAGCCGAACACCGGAGTCTTGTATCCCGGCATGATCTCCGCGACCGAGAACCGCTGGACCATCTCGTACCTCGGGTAGTCCCGGAGCACGCCGTCCGAGCACCGCACGTTCGACATCCCCACCGGAGCGAGCTCGCTCGGACGGAGGAACGGAAGGGTGAACGGCTGCGGCATCCTGCTCGAGGGCATCCGGACCGCCGTGGTCCCGGTGAGGCCCGAGCGAGCCAGAGGCAGGGTGACGGCGGCTCCCGCAACAGCGGCGATCTTGAGCACGTCACGACGATTCAAGGACATTCGGGTGATCCCCCAGCTTTCTCTGTCACGCCCGCCGGCCCTTCCGGCGGTCGTTCCCTTCTGTTCTCCGTGCTCGACCGGCAGACCCCCCCGGGGCCGGTCGAGCACGGTTCCTACGGAGCGGCTCGTCCGATCACCGAGAGCACCGGCGAGGAGAGTGCGTCGCTGACGAAGCCCAGCGTCGTGCTCCGGGCGCCGGCGGGCGCCGACGGCGTGAACGTCACCGAGATGCGGCAGGTCCCGCCTGGTGCGATCGCGCGGGTGCAGGTGCCCCGCGTGGCGGTGAAGTCGGTGCTGTCACCGAGGGTGACGGCGCTGATGTTCAGCGAAGCGCTCCCGGAGTTCGTGATCGGGAAGGTCCGGGTCACCGACGCACCGATCCTGACCGTTCGCATGTCCAGGACGCTGGCACCCGACGAGATCTGTGACGCCGTGGCCGTTCCGGTCACCTCGGGCTGCGGCGCAGCGACGGCGTCACTGACGAAGGTGAGCACGGTGCTCTTCGCCCCTGTCGGCGCATGGGCGGTGAACGTGACGGAGATCCGGCAGGACGCACCGGCGGCCACCGCCCGGTTGCAGGTGCCCGGACCGGCCGTGAAGTCGGTCTCACCAGCCAGCTGCACGCCAGTGATGTGGAGCGAGGCGTCGCCGGTGTTCGTGATGGCGAAGGTCCGGGTCGCGGTCGTTCCGACCCGCAGGTTGCCCATCGCCAGGGGCACCGAGCTGATCCGGGGAGCCGTCCCGACTCCGCTGAGCGCGACCTTCGTCACGGGACCGAAGCCGTCTCCCGGCAGCCGCAACGTGGCCGTCCGGACGCCCGTCGTCGACGGGGTGAAACGGATCCGCACGGTGCACGCAGCACCCGGTGCCAGGTTCTTGCACGCTGCCTGGGGGGCGGCGGTGAAGTCCCCGGCGGCGTCGCCCTCGAGGACCGGCGTCGTCAGGTGCAGGCGTGCCGACCCCGCGTTGCGCACCGTGACGAGCTGGGCCGGGCTCAGGGTGGAGACCCGGGTCCCGGTGAACGTCAGGGTGGACGGTGTCGCCTCCGCGATTCCCTGCGGTGCGATGCCGGTCCCGGACACCCCGTCACTCAGGAGCACCGTGCCGTCACCCGTCGCGAGCTGCAGGGTGCCGGTCACGGCGCCGGCAGTCGTCGGCGCGAACCGGAGGACCACGGTGCAGGTGTCGCCACCGGCAACCGGCCCCGTCGTGCACGTCCCACCGGTGACCGTCAGCACGCCGTCCGGCGCGCCCGTGACCGCGGCGGTCGCGACGGTGACCGGAGCGTCCCCGATGTTCGAGACCGTCAGGGTGCGGGTGCCGGCGGTTCCAGCCGGTTGGTCACCGAACGCGACCGGACCGTCGGCGACCAGGCCCTTGGCGATCTTGCCGAGCACCGAGAACTTGTCCGCGCGCCCGAGCGACTCGGCGCCGCTCTTCACCTCGAAGTAGTTCACGGGCTCGGAGGTGCCGTCCGGCACGTAGCTCCCGCCAACCACCCGGTGGAACGCCACCGCGTCTCCCAGGTAGCCGGCCGGTGCCGGCGCGCCCACGCCCGGCGCCCATCGCAGGAAGCCGTCGAGCACCTGGGCCGGGAGCGCGTCCGCGAAGGAGCACGGAGCGGCACCGCAGCCGAGGTCGGTCGTGGCGTCGGTGCGCTTGAGCGCACCGTCCGCACCGGTGGTGAACCGTTGCTCACCGAACGGAGTGACGAACGTGTACTCCGTCGCCGGGCAGAGGGTCCCGACCAGGATCACCCGGGTACGGCCGAACGTGATCTGCTGGCCGGCCTCGGGTGCGCCGTTGGCGAATGCGCCTTCCATGGCCGTGTGCAGCGAGACGTCGCCGCTCGCGCCACAGCTCGCGTCGGTCACGGTCACCGGCTCCGAGTCAGAGGCGGTGTAGAAGAACTCCTCCGGGTAGTTGTCCGGGACCGACAACGGGAGCTGCGTGTCGAAGCCGGCGGCCCCGGTCAGTGCGCACTTGCCGTCAGCCGGGTCGAGGCACGGCACCAGCCGTACGCCGTTCTGGTCCTGGTAGTAGGTCGGGTAGCCGTCCTCGCGCACCGTGGTGGCGACCGCGCGGTCACCGGTGAACCCGGTCGCGGACAGCGAGACCTCTCGGGACGCAGGTTCAGCGTCCGGCGCGTTCACCGTCAGCGTCGCGGTGCGCTCTCCACCGGACGTGGGCGCGAATCGCACCTCCAGGGCGCACGTGGCATCCACGTCCACCGCTGCGGTGCAGGTGCCGGGAGCGACGTCGAAGTCCGAGCCGGCCGGCCCCGACACGGCCATGTCACCCAGCGTGAGCGGCGCGGTGCCTCCGACGTTCGAGACCACGACCTTCTGGGCCGGCGACCTACGACCGCTGTGCAGCTGGGCGAACGAGAGCGAGGAACGGTCGACGGAGAGGGCAGCCGTGCCCTCCGCCGCCAGGCCGATGCCGCTCAGCTGCACGCGCATCGGCGAGTTGAGTCCCGTGTGGTTGACGACGAGGTCGGCCTTGAGCGGACCCTGGTCGGTCGGCTCGAACATGACCTCCACGCCGCAGGTGTCCCCGGGCAGCAGGACCAGGCCACAGGTCGCAGCACCGACCACGTAGGAGCCGGCCGCGGCCCCCGAGATCTCGAAGCCGTTGACCGTGAGCGGGTCGAATCCCTGGTTGGTCAGCGTGACCGTCCGGCTGGCGGCGGGGTCACCCACGTGCAGCCCACCGAACCTCACCGGGGAGGGGTCCGCCACGAGCGGGCCGCCGAGCTTGCCCATGACCAGGAACCGGTCCGTCTTGGCGATCAGCTGGTCGCCTCGGTAGATCGCCACGTAGTTCGCCGGCGCCGTGTCCCCGGGCAGCGTGTACGGCGCCCCCACGACCTTGTGCGGCGTGGTCGGGTCGCCCAGGTAGCCGGCCGGCGCCGCCGGACCGGTGTCCGGGTCCCACCGGAGGAACCCACCCGCGACCGGGCTGCGCAGCGCGAGGCCGAAGTCGCAGGGGTCCGACGCGCCGGCGGGTGCGCACCCGATGTCGGAGGTGTTGGGTGACGGCTTGAGGCCGCCGTCGACGTCCGTGGTGACCTCCTGCTCGCCGTACGGCGTGACCACGCGGTACGTCGTCAGGGGGCACAGGCCACCGGTGGCCCGGATCCGCACCCGGCCGAACGACATCTGCTCGTCGGGCACCGGCTCGCCGTTGACGAACGCACCCTCCATCACGAAACGGAACCGCGCCCGGCCGGTCTCGCCGCCGTTGCAGCCGGGAGTCGTGAGGTCCTCGGAGTCGGTGAGACCCCAGAAGAACTCGTCCGGGAAGCTGTCCGGGAAGCTGATGTCGCCGGCGCCGGTGTACGTGCCGCCCGGCAGCACGATGCAGTTCGGGTCGTCGGGGTCGAGGCACTGCTCGAGCCGCACACCCCGCTCGTCCTGGTACCAGGTCGGGAAGCCGTTCGGCTCGATCGTCTGCGAGACGGCCGCACGGCCACCGGAGCCGCGACCGGTGAGCGGGAGGTCTGTCGGCGACGAGGCCACGTTGCTGGTGATGCGCAGCGTGGTGGCGTGGTCACCGGTGGTGGTCGGCGCGAACGTCGCGGTCACGGTGCAGGTGTCGCCCGGCGCCACGGGCGCCAGGCAGTGGGTCGTCGCGGAGTACTCGCCCGCGTCGTCCCCGGTGACCTCCACGCCCGACACCACGAGCGGGGCGGTGCCGTCGTTGGTCACGGTCACCGTCCGCGAGGTGCTCGAGAGCTTGATCCGTTGCTCACCGAAGTCGATGGACGAGACGGACGTCGCGATGCCGGGCGCCTCCTCCCCGCCCGTCGCGGTGCCGACGAGCGGGACGCTCAAGGGCTGGCCGTAGGCGTCGTGACCGACCACGAGCCGGGCCGACAGGGCTCCGTGAGCCGTTGCGCCGGGACGGAAGTCGACCGAGACACGGCAGTGTCCCGAGTCCTGCGCAAGAGTCGCGTCGGCACACTCGTCCGAGGCGATGCCGAACGCGTCGGCGTCGGCGCCCTCGACCCGCGCGGCCGAGGGGTGCACGTCGCCCGTCGCCCAGCTGCTGACGACGACCTCGCGTGGATCGCTGGTGGTGCCGGCCTCGTGCCCGGCGAAGTCGAGGCGCGCGGGGCTCGCAGCGAGCGGCCCGGCAAGCTTGCCGGACACCGTGAAGGTGTCGGTGCGCAACGGCTGGTCCAGGCGGGGTCCGGTGATCTCGAAGTAGTTCGCCGGCGACGAGGCGCCCGCGGGGGTGAACGTGCCGCCCGTGACCCGGTGGTTGGTGACGGCGTCGCCCAGGTAGCCGTTCGGGGCCTGCGGTGCCACGGCGGGGTCCCAGCGCAGGAAGGACGTCGCCACCTTGCTGGGGAGTGCCAGCCGGAAGTCGCACGAGTTCGGTGCGATCGGCTTGCAGCCCACGTCGGTGGTGCCCGCGGTCTTCGCGAGCCCCCCGTTGTCGTCGGTGGTGAAGTCGAGCTCCCCGTAGGGGTACGTCGCGTGGTAGGTGGTGGTGGGGCACAGGCCGCCGGAGACCGTCAACCGGGTCCGGCCGAAGACCATCTGGTCGCCGTACGCCGGGGCGCCGTTGACGAAGGCGCCCTCGAGTGCGAGGCCGATGTCGATCCGGCCCGGCTTGGTGCCGCGGCAGCCGGCGGTGCTCAGCCGGGTCGACTGGGCCTGGGCGTAGAAGAACTCCCCGGGGAAGTTCGCCGGGAACGCCAGTGGTCGTGCCGGGTCGTAGCCCGCATCACCCGCCAGCACGCAGTTGCTGTCGGCGATGTCGAGACACGGTGCCAGCCGGACGCCGCTGGAGTCCTGGTACCACAGCGGGAACCCGTTCGCCGGGTCGACCTCGCTGGAGACGTCGGGAACCGGGGTCGCAGCCGAGCTGGACGCCACGGGCAGGACCGCGAGCAGCCCCCCGAGCAGCGAGATCAGGATGACGACCCGCAGGATGCGACCCAGGCCCGCCCGAACGCGCCTCTGGGCGCGCGCAAGCTTCGTTGACACTGACATGGAATGAGCCCCCTCATTACAAACACCCGCCAAGCAGGGTGCGAAGGCACATCTAGCCAACGACCCCCTTGGGAAATCCTTGGGTCGGGGACGAACACGGCGAAAGCGGGCGCGACGCCCGCGACCCTGCGTGACCAACTCCACTGACATCGACCTTGCGACCGGGGACGACCGCCGGAAGGGTTCACCCCGTGAACCAGATCCTCGATGCCATCCTCGCCGGCGACACCTCGGCGGCAGACTTCGCCGCCATCGACGTCCCCGGGTCCTACCGCGCCGTGACCGTCCACAAGGACGAGGTCGACCTCTTCGAGGGCGTGGCCAGCAAGGACAAGGACCCGCGCCAGAGCCTGCACCTCGACGAGGTGCCGTTGCCCGAGCTCGGCCCGGGTGAGGCGCTGGTGGCGGTGATGGCCAGCGCGATCAACTACAACACCGTCTGGACCTCGATCTTCGAGCCGGTGTCGACGTTCGGGTTCCTCGAGCGCTACGGCCGGCTGTCGCCGCTCTCGGCCCGGCACGACCTCCCCTACCACGTCGTCGGCTCCGACCTGGCCGGCGTCGTGCTCAGGACCGGGCCGGGCGTGCACCTGTGGGCGCCCGGCGACGAGGTGGTCGCGCACTGCCTGTCGGTCGAGCTCGAGAGCCCCGACGGCCACAACGACACGATGCTCGACCCGGAGCAGCGGATCTGGGGCTTCGAGACCAACTTCGGCGGGCTCGCCGAGGTCGCGATGGTCAAGTCCAACCAGCTGATGCCCAAGCCGCGGCACCTGACCTGGGAGGAGGCCGCCTCCCCCGGCCTGGTCAACTCCACCGCCTACCGGCAGCTGGTGAGCCGCAACGGGGCGGGCATGAAGCAGGGCGACAACGTGCTGATCTGGGGCGCCTCCGGCGGCCTCGGCGGTTTCGCGACGCAGTACGCCCTCAACGGTGGCGCGACCCCGGTCTGCGTGGTCTCCAACGAGGAGAAGGCCGGCATCTGCCGCGCCATGGGCGCCGAGCTGATCATCAACCGGTCGGACGAGGACTGGAAGTTCTGGAAGGACGAGAACACCCAGGACCCGAAGGAGTGGCGCCGGCTCGGCAACACGATCCGCGAGCTCACCGGCGGCGAGGACGTCGACATCGTCTTCGAGCACCCGGGCCGGGAGACCTTCGGCGCGTCCGTGTACGCCGCCCGCAAGGGCGGCACCATCGTCACCTGCGCCTCGACCAGCGGCTTCATGCACCAGTACGACAACCGCTACCTGTGGATGAACCTGAAACGGATCATCGGCTCCCACTTCGCGAACTACCGCGAGTCCTGGGAGGCCAACCGGCTTATCGACAAGGGCATGATCCACCCCACCCTGTCGCGGACCTACGCGCTCGAGGACGTCGGCCAGGCCGCGCTCGACGTGCACCGCAACGCCCACCAGGGCAAGGTCGGTGTGCTCTGCCTGGCGCCCGAGGAGGGCCTCGGCGTGCGCGACGAGGAGAAGCGCAGCTTGCACCTCGACGCGATCAACCGGTTCCGGGGCGTCTAGACCTGCCCTGACCTGCACCGGCGCAGGTCGGCGCCCCCCTCGCCTGCGAGCCGGGGTTGCCGAAGCGCCAGCATCCGCGACACTGGGGGGGCACACCCCAACACGTACCCAACCCGCGGCCTCGAGGGCCGCACCTGGAAGGCGGAACCAGCGCATGACCGATGGTCGGGGACTGTCCATCTTCGATGACGAGCCGGAGGACTCCCACGAGGAGACCTCCACCAGGAGCGACGAGGGCGCGGCCGACGAGCCCACCGTCGTGATCCCGGTCGCCGCCCGCAAGGACGCCGAGACGTCATCCTCGAGCGACAACTCGCCTGCCGGACGACGGCGGAGGGACGCGTCGTCGACGCAGGCGATCCCGGTGCCGGACGACGCCGCCGGGACGCCCGCGCACCACGAGCAGTCGGCGTCGGAGAAGACCCCGGACAAGGCGCCCGAGAAGACACCGGAGAAGACACCCGGGAAGACACCAGAGAGGGCACCGGCGGAGTCGGCCGGGAAGGCCGAGGAGAAGAGCGCTCCCGCCGCGGGCAGCGCGTCGCCTCCGGCACGCGTGGTGCTGCCACCTGCCGCACCGGCACCCGCACCGGCCCGGGCGACCTTCGCCAGCCGAGCGTCCTCCCCCGTGGCGACCGGCAGCGCGTTCCCCGTGGTCAGGCGTGGCGGCTACGACAAGGACGCCGTCGACCGCCGGCTGCTCGAGTTCGCCGGGGAGAAGGACGGCCTCAGCGCCAGCCTCGACGGTGCCCGCGAGCAGATCGCCGAGCTGGAGAAGAAGGTCGCCGAGCTCTCCCACAAGGCCCAGGAGACCGACACCCCGTCGTACGCCGGACTCGGTGGCCGCGCCAGCGAGCTGCTCCGGCTCGCCGAGGAGCAGGCCGACGAGGTGCTGACCGAGGCCAACGCCCAGGCCAACGAGATCCGTCAGCAGGCCCAGCGTGACGCGGCCGCGATCAAGGCCACCGCCGACCGCGACGCCGAGGACATGCGCGTCGTCCAGCTCACCGAGCTCGACGAGACCCGCAAGCGCGCGATGGCCGACGTCGAGGCCGAGCGGGCCCGGATCAAGTCCGAGGGGGACGACATCCGCGCCTCAGCGACCCGCGAGGCCGAGCAGCTGCGCCTCGGCGCCCAGCAGGAGGTGCAGGCGCTGCGCACCTCCGCGTCCCGTGAGGCCGAGCAGGCCAAGGCGTCGATCGACCGTGAGGTGCAGGAGGCCCGCCGCGCGCTGGCCGTCGAGAAGGAGCGGCTGACCCGGGAGGCCGTCGAGCACCACAACATGGCCACCGGCGAGACCAGCCGGCTGGTCAAGGAGGCGGAGGAGCGTGCCGAGGCCGCCGAGGCCCGCACCCGCGAGGCACTGGCCGCGGCCAACGCCGCGCGCGAGCAGGCCGACCAGGAGGCCGGCCACGCGGTCACCCGGGCCCGCCGTGAGGCCGAGCAGATCGTCAGCTCGGCCAAGGCCCAGGCCGAGACGCTGCGGGCAGCCGGTCAGTCCGACAAGGACCGCGAGCTCGCCGCCCTCCAGGCCGAGGTCGACCGGCTCACCAAGCGCCGGGACGCGATCACGGCCCAGCTCGGTGCCTTGCGCGACGTCGTCTCCGGGTTCGACAAGGACGAGAGCTAGGACGTGGCGGGTCAGCAGGCGGCGCGGGGCAAGGGCTCGTCCGCCACGAAACCGAGCGAGGGTGACGACGACCTCGGCAGGCCGGGGCCGCCGTTGAGCAACCGGTCGCCGTTCGTGATCGGGTTCTTCGGCGGCCTGGGAGCACTGCTCGCCTTCTTCGTGTACCACCTGTTCCTGATGGTGGGCTCGGTGCTGCTGCTGATCGTGGTGGCGATGTTCCTCGCGGTCGGTCTCGAACCGGCGGTGCAGTTCTTCATCCGCCGAGGGCTCAAGCGAAGCTGGGCGGTCGTCGTCGTGATCACGTTCGTGGTGATCGCGATCGCACTCTTCATGGTCGCGATCGTGCCGGTGGTCACCGACCAGGTCGGCTCGCTGACCCAGAGTGCGCCCGGTTGGCTCGACCAGCTCCAGCACAGCAAGACCGTGCAACGCCTCGACGACAAGTACGACGTCATCTCGAAGCTCAAGTCCTACGTGACCGACGGCGGGCTCGGTGAGCAGGTCTTCGGCGGCGTGCTCGGCGTCGGGCTCAAGATCCTCGGCTTCCTGGCCAACGCGTTCGTGGTGTTCGTGATGATGCTGTACTTCCTCGCGACGCTGCCCCGGGTCAAGACCACGATGTTCCGCTTCGCGCCGGCCAGCCGCCGCGACCGGGTCACCCGGCTCGGCAACCAGATCCTCGACGGCATCGGGGCCTACGTCTCCGGTGCGTTCATTGTGGCGCTGTGCGCCGGCGTCACCTCGCTGATCTTCCTGTTCGTCGTCGGGCTCGGGAAGTACGCCGTGGCCCTGGCCCTCGTGGTCGCGCTGCTCGACGTGATCCCGATGATCGGAGCCACGATCGCAGCGGTGATCGTCTGCGCGATCGGGTTCGCGACGGACGTCCAGACCGGTCTGGCACTGGTGATCTTCTACGTGGTCTACCAGCAGCTGGAGAACTACGTCATCTACCCGCGGGTGATGTCACACACCGTCGACCTGCCCGGACTCCTGACCGTGATCGCGGCCCTGATCGGGGCCTCGCTGCTCGGCGTGGTCGGTGCCCTGCTCGCGATCCCGACGGCGGCTGCGCTCGTGCTGCTGTCGAAGGAGATCGTGATCAGACGGCAGGATGCGCGTTAGCGGGGTCGGCCCGCACCTCACGCTCACCGAGCTTGACCAGCACCACCCCCGCCACGATCAGCGCGCCACCGACGATCTGCACCGGCCGCGGGAGCTCGCCGAGCAGCAGCCACGCCCAGAGCAGCGCCGCGAGCACCTCGGCCAGCCCCACGAACGAGGCGACCCGCGAGCCCAACCGGCGGATCCCGGCGATCCCGGTCACGTAGGAGAGCGACGCCGTGAACACGCCGAGCGAGACCACCGGCAGCCACCAGGCCACGGACCAGCCGCTGTAGTGCACCGCCGCGGTGGAGACCGCCCAGGGCAGCAGCCCGAGCAGCCCGGCGAGCAGCAGCGCGGCACCGCCGAGCAGCAGTCCCCCGGTGGCGAGCACGATGCCGGGCAGGGCGTCGTCCTCGTCGGCGGAGACCAGCCAGTAGTACGACACCCCGAGCATCGCGAGCAGCGCCCAGACCACGCCGACGGCGCTCACGGCGGCGCCGGACACCAGGTCGAGCACCAGCACCAGCCCGACCCCGGCCACGACGGCGCCCGCGACCGTGGTGCGCTGCGGCTTCTCCCCGCGGCGCAGCCAGAGCCAGGCGATCACGGCGACGGGCGAGGTGTACTCGATCAGCAGCGCGACCCCGACCTGCAGGTGCGCCACCGCGTTGAAGTAGGCGAGCTGGCACCCGGCCACGGCCACCAGCCCGAAGGCGGCGATCCGGCCGGCATGCTGCTTGAGCAGCGACCACCGGCCGCGCAGGGTCACCGCGGCGGCCGGCAGCAGCACCAGGGCGCCGACGAGCACCCGCACCGCGACGGCGGAGGCGGCGCTCCAGCCGGCGTCCATCAGCCCGCGGGCGAGAGCGCCGGAGAGCCCGAACGACGCCGCCGAGACCAGCGCGAAGGCCAGGCCGGGCCCGGTGCGCACGGCCACCCTGTCTGCGTCATGGGTCAACGTGCTCATGACACGTGACACTAGGTGAGATCGATGTAAGGTGTCAACGTGGTTTTCGCACATGACACTGAGCTGTCCCTCCTGTCCGCGGTCGCCCTCGCGAACTCGGCCGAGGGCGTCGACACCCTGGTCACGCTCGACGACCTCGAGCGCTACGTGGCGAAGCACGAGTTCACGGGCTCGCGCACCCACGACCAGGTCGAGCTGGACGCAGTCCGAGCCCTCCGCGTCGAGCTGTGGGAGCTCCTGACCAGCGACCGTGACACCACCGTCGCCGTCGTGAACCGGATCCTCTCCACCCGTCACGCGCTCCCCCAGCTGGTGCGTCACGACGAGTGGGACTGGCACCTCCACGCCACCGATCCCGCCGACCCGCTGGCCGACCGGATCGCCGTCGAGGCCGCGATGGCGATGATCGACGTGGTGCGCGCGGACGAGCTCAGCCGGCTCGGCACCTGTGGGGCCGACGACTGCGAGGCGATCGTGCTCGACCTCTCGCGCAACCGGTCACGCCGGTTCTGCAGCTCCTCGTGCGGCAACCGGGTCGCGGTCGCGGCCTACCGGGCGCGTCAGGCCTGACCCTGCTCAGGCCCCGGCACCGGGACGTCCCTGTAGGCGGACCGGCTGTGGGCGTTGTACGCGGAGGTGTCCGCGGTCTCCATCGGGCCGTCCCACTCGCGCGGCAGCGGCAGCGCCACGTCCGGTGCCACCCGTCGTACCACCTCGTCGAGCACGCGCTCGGCATCGCCGACCCAGAGGTGCTTGGACCCCTCCATCGGCACCAGCTCGGCCTGCGTGAGCGGCGCGAACCGTTCCCTGGCCTTGGCCGGCTGCAGGTAGTCGTCGTGCTCGGGGACCAGCGCGGTCACCGGCTTGCCGGACTCCGCCCAGCGGGTCAGGTCGGCGTCGGTGCTGTAGCGCAGCGGCGGAGAGAGCAGGATCGCGCCCTTCACCTGCGGGTCGAGCCCGTGCATCAGCGCGAGGTCGGTGCCGAAGGACCAGCCGAGCAGCCAGATGTCCGGCAGGTCGTTGAACTCGGCGTACTCGACCGCGGCGGCGACGTCGTACTTCTCCCCCACCGCGTTGTCGAACTCGCCTTGGCTGGTGCCCTGCTCGCTCCAGGTGCCGCGGGTGTTGAACCGCAGCACCGCGAGCCCGGCCAGCGCGGGCAGCCGGTACGCCGCCTTGCGGTAGATGTGGCTGTCCATCATGCCGCCGTGCGTGGGCAGCGGGTGCAGGCAGACCAGCGTCGCCACCGGCTCCCGGCCCTCCGGCACCGCGAGCTCACCGACGAGCTCGAGTCCGTCGCCCGTGTGCAGCGTGATCGGCGTGCGGCGGGCGGGGAGCACGGAGTTGGCGCGGATCGGTGGGGCCATGCGAGCCATTGTCGCGCCCCTCAGCAGTAGGCGCGCACGCCCCCCGGCGTCAGGTCGAGGTCACGCCGGACCACGGAGAGCCGGTCACCGAAGTGCTCGCAGGTCCAGTCGTACGACGCCTTCGTGTACTCGACGACCAGCACCCGGTCGCCGTAGGTCGCGACGTAGCCGCCGCACTCGCGGTACTGCCCGCACTGCTCGGCGACCGCGAAGTCGAAGCCCAGCGCCGGTCCGGCGGCGCCGAGCTCGACCCAGTTCTTCTGCGCTGCGGCGAGGCCGTGCCGGTGGGCGCGCTCGATCAGCAACGTCGCGAACGCCTTGTTCTGCGCCCGTGTGACCATTCCCCTCGACCGCAGGAACGAGTCGAGGTTGTCGAGCTCGACGGCGTCGTAGCCGCGGTCGTCGCAGCCCGCGATCCAGCGCCCGACGATCCGGGCCAGCGCCTCGCGCTTCTCGGCGGTGCGGGTGTCGAGCAGCCACTCGCCCCAGCCGGAGTCGACGACCGGCCTGCCGTCCTTCTTGAGCACCAGCCGCCAGTGGTCGGGGTTGTCGCGCCAGTAGCGCTGCTCGGAGGCCTGGGTCTGGAACGCGTTGACGTAGCAGATGCCGAAGCGACCCGCCGCCGGCTTCGCCGTGCGGTCGCGGGAGACGATGCCGACGTCGGCGGCCGGCGACCTGACTCCGCCGAGCTGGTAGTCCCAGTCGGTGCCGGTCGGCGGCAAGTTGATGGCGACGTCTGCGTCGCCCTTGATCTCGTACGACGAGCGGCGCACGTCGTCGCCCTTCGAGGGCCGGCTGATGGCCACGAACATCGCCCCGATGATCGCGACCAGCAGCAGGAGCAGCGCGATCACCAGCCTCACGAGCTCTGCTCCTGGTGCTCGGCGAGGTAGGCCTCGATCCGGCGGTCGGGCACCAGCCACATCACCGCGACCACGACGAACGGGATCAGCGCCAGCACCGGGGAGACGAAGGCGAGCAGGATGCCGGCGACGTACAGCACCGGCGAGGCCTTGCCCTTCGCGTCGTTGCCCATCGCCTCGCGCAGGCCCTGCCCGCCCGGCCCGCGGATGATCAGCTGCTGGAGGATCGTGAACGCCACAGCGGCGGCCAGCAGGTTCACGCCGTACACGATGGTGGGGGTGCGGGCGAGGTCGCTCTCGTCCATCCACGCGGTCGTGAACGGGTACAGCGAGAGCCAGAACAGCAGGTGCAGGTTGGCCCAGAGCACGGCACCGGTGATCTTCGCGCACAGCTGGAACATGTGGTGGTGGTTGTTCCAGTAGATGCCGACGTAGACGAAGCTCAGGACGTAGGTCAGGAAGCTGACGCCGGTGTCGTCCCAGAGGTCGTGCAGGGTGTGCCCCTCCGGGACGTGGAGCTCGAGCACCATGATCGTGATGATGATCGCCAGGACGCCGTCGCTGAACGCCTCGAGACGGTTGGTCCGCATGTGGGGAGCGTAGTCGGGGTGGGTGGCGGTTGAGCGGTGGTCTCGCAGGCCTGGTGGCTGCGGGTGGTGCGAGGTTGACAGACGCGGCTACGGGGCGGGTACGGCGGAGGGTGCGGTCCGCTCCCGCCTTCCGGCGAGCCTTCGGAATGCGCTACTTCGCACGGGAAATGTCGACGGATTCCGCTCTTGAATCGAACATGTGTTCGAGTAGAATGGTGTCATGACTTCGGGCACCACCCTCACCGACGCAGCAGCGGTGCTGGACCGTGCGCGTGGTGGCCGGCGTGCCGCAGATGCCGCCGAGGTCGAGCAGCTGCGGGCGGCCGTGGAGTGGGCGGACCTGCACCCGGCGGAGTCGATCCACGACGCCGCGCTGCTCTCGCGTTACGGGGACCAGCCGTTCGCGGTCGCCGGACCGGGTGCTCCGCTGGTGGCGGAGTTCTGCGTGGCCGAGTTCGCGCTCGCGGTGGGCCTGCCGACCGAGACCGGCAAGGCCTACCTCGGTGAGGCGGTCGAGCTGCGGCACCGGCTCCCCAGGACCTGGGCACGGGTGGTCGCTGGTGACCTGGCCGCGTGGCGGGCCCGGCGGATCGCCCGGGAGACCATCGCCCTCTCGGTGGCGGCAGCGGGGTTCGTGGACACTCAGGTCGCCCCGTACGCGCACCGGATCCGTCCCGCGGAGGTCGACCGGCTGGTCGCCGACGCGGTCGGGCGGTTCATGCCCGCCGAGGCCGAGAAGGCCCGGCGTCAGGCGGCGGATGGCCGGTACCTCGCGATCGAGCACACCCAGGTCTCGTTCGTCGGCACCTCGAGGATCCACGGCGAGCTCGACCTCGCCGACGCCCTGGACCTGGAGACCCGGATCGCCCACGAAGCCGCCGTCCTCGCGGCCTGCGGGTCCGAGGAGACGCTCGACGTCCGCCGCTCGCAGGCGCTGGGCCAGATCGCCCGCCACCAGACGTCCCTCGACCTCCAAGCAGCCGACGAGACGACGACCGTCCCGCTGCCCGGCAGACCGTGGTCCACGTCCACCTCTCCCCGGACGGCCCCTTCGCCCGCGTCGAAGCCTCCGGCCGTCGGCTGGTGACCGTCGACCAGGTCCGCGAGTGGCTGCACACCCCGTTGACCGAGGTGGTGATCCAGCCGGTGGTCGACGTGGCCGAGCACCTCCACGTCGACCAGTACGAGGTCCCCACCCGCCTCGCCACCCAAGCCGCGGAGCGCGACCTCACCTGTGTGTTCCCCTGGTGCACCCGCCCCGCGGTGCGCTGCGACGACGACCACGTCATCCCCTACTCCGACGGCGGCACCACCAGCAGCGACAACCTCGCACCGCTCTGCCGACGCCACCACCGGCTCAAGACCCACCACTCCGGCTGGGGCTACACCGCCCTCGAACCCGGCACCTACCTGTGGTCCTCACCCCACGGCTACCAGTTCCTCCGCGACCACCGCGGCACCACCGACGTCAGCCGAGACAAGCCACACGACCGGCCACACCATCGGGCCACCCGACACCTGAACACCCAGCCCCACACCCCGCACGGCGTCGCCCTGCGGGGCAGAGGCACGTCGGCCACCTAGGGTGCGGGCGTGCGCAACCGGGTGATGGTCCTCGTCGGCGCGCTGGTCTGCGTCTCGGTGCAGGCCTGCGGACCCATGTCGTGCACCTTGATGGGCGGGCTCGACGGGATCTACGCGGAGATCCCCGAGGCGCTGTACGTGAGCTCGGGCGAGGTCCTGCTCACGGTGTGCAGCAACACGGACTGCGCTTCGGCGACCAAGCGCATGGGCCGTATGCCCCAGGGCGCCCCGGCCCGTGAACGACGTGCAGCCGTGGTGACGTTCGCCGACCTCGCCCGGACGTTCCCACCCGGCGAGGTGAAAGTGACCGTCGAGCTGCGTGGCTCCCGCGGCCAGCTGGTGGCCGAGCGCAGCCAGATGGTCGAGCTGGAAAGGCACTACCCGAACGGCGAGCAGTGCGACGACGGCTTCGTGAGCGGCCATCTGTTCCTGCGCGCGGACGACCGGGTCTGACGGTCGCCGGCCCTCACACCGTGCTGTAGTCCCGGAAACCCTTCTTCGTCTTCCGGCCCAGGTAGCCCGCGGTCACCAGGTGCTCCAGCAGGGGCGCCGGCGCGTAGCCCGGCTCACGGAACTCCAGGTACAGCTCCCGCTGGATCGCCAGCGACACGTCGTTGCCGACCACGTCGAGCAGCTCGAACGGCCCCATCGGCAACGCACAGCCCTGCTTCATCGCGATGTCGATGTCGTCGGCCGTCGCGTAGTGGGCGTCGAGCATCTTGATCGCGTCGTTGAGGTAGGGGAAGAGCAGCGCGTTCACGATGAACCCGGCGCGGTCACCACACGAGACCGGCACCTTGCCGACCTTCGCGCAGAGCGCCCGGGTGGTGTCCGCGACGTCGTCGGAGGTGGAGACGGTGCTGACCACCTCGACCAGCTTCATGATCGGGGCCGGGTTGAAGAAGTGCATGCCGACCACGTCCTGCGGGCGCTTGGTGGCCTGCGCGCACGCGATGATCGGCAGCGACGACGTCGTGGTGGCCAGGATCGCACCCGGCTTGCAGATCTCGTCGAGGTTCTCGAACAGCGTGGTCTTGACCTTGAGGTCCTCGGCGATCGCCTCGACCACGATGTCGGCGTCCTTCAGGTCGTCCAGCGAGGTGGTGCCGGTGAGCCGCCCGAGCACGTCGACCTTCGCGGACTCCTCGAGCTTGCCGCGCTGGATCGCCTTGTCCAGCGAGCGTTCGATGGTCTCCTGCACCGCGTCGACCTTGCCCTGGCTGCGGCCGACGTAGACCACGTCGTACCCACCCTTGGCGAAGACCTCCACGATGCCCGTCGCCATGGTGCCGGTGCCCACGACACCGATCTGGCGGATGTTGTGCTGGAGCTGCGGTTTGTCGTCCGCCGAGGGCGTCAGCGGGTCGTTCACGACGACCGGGCTGTCCGAGCCCTCGTAGGTGTAGAAGCCGCGGCCGGTCTTCCGGCCGAGCATGCCCGCGGTCACCATCTGCTTGAGGATCGGCGTCGGCGCGTGCAGCCGGTCGCGGCCCTGGCGGTACATCGTCTCCAGGATCTCGTACGCCGTGTCCAGGCCGATCAGGTCCAGCAGCGCCAGCGGACCCATCGGGTAGCCGCAGCCGAAGCGCATCGCGGCGTCGATGTCCTCGCGCGAGGCGTAGTGGCCCTCGTACATGGCGACGGCGTGGTTGAGGTAGCCGAACAGCAGCGTGTTCGCGATGAAGCCGGCCTTGTCCCCCGCCACCACCGGCGACTTGCCGACCGCCTGCACCAGACCGGTGACGTCCTCGAGCACGTCGGGCGAGGTGACCACCGTGCGCACCACCTCGACCAGGTTCTGCACCGGCGCCGGGTTGAAGAAGTGGATCCCGATCACGCGACCGGGATGGTTGTTCGCGGTGCTGATCTCGGTCACGGACAGCGACGAGGTGTTCGTGGCCAGCACGGCTTCCGGGGCGACGATCTCGTCGAGCCGGCGGAAGATGTCCTTCTTGATCTCGAGCGACTCGACGACCGCCTCGACCACCAGGTCGGCCTCCTTGAGGTCGGCCAGGTTGGTGGTCAGCGTGATCCGGTCGAGCAGGCCGCGCTGGTCCTCCTCGCTGAGCTTGCCGCGCGCGACGGCGCGCCCGGTCGAGTGCTCGAGGTGCTGCCGGCCGCGGTCGAGCGACTCCTCGGAGACCTCCACGCCCACCACCTGGAAACCCTCGCGGGAGAACACCTCCGCGATGCCGGCGCCCATGGTTCCGAGCCCGATGACGCCGATGGTCTTGAAGTCACGTGCCATGGCGCTGATCATGCCAGCCGGGCCGCCAGCGCAGACGTGAGGTTGTTCACCCCTGCAGGCGGGCCGATCGCCTCACCCGGCGAGGCCGACCACCTCGTCGGCACAGCCCCACGAGAGGGTCACGCCCGCGCCGCCGTGGCCGTAGCAATGCACGACGTCCCCGACCCGTTCCACGCGCACCTCCGGTCGGACCGGACGGAGGCCGACGCGGTGCTGGAGCACCGTGGCCCGTTCCAGCTCCGGCACGAGGGCCGAAGCGCGGGTCAGGATGCGCTCCGCCGTGGCCGGGTCGGGCGTGCGGCTCCAGTCGCCCTCGTCGTCGGTTCCGCCGACCACGATGTCGCGGCGGCGCGGCACGACGTACGTCGGCCCCTCGGCGTCGAGCCACCAGCGGTCGAGGCCGGTCTGCTCGACCAGCACCACCTGGCCGCGCACCGGCGTGACCGTGAGGTCCTGCGCGAGCAGCCGCGCGCCGATGCCGGCGCAGTTGACCACGAGCGGGCCGGCGGGAAGGCGCGAGAGGTTGGACCGGGTGATCGTGCCACCGAGGGCGGCGACCCGGTCGGCCAGCCAGCGCAGGTAGACCGGCATCTCGACCACGGGAACCGTGAGCGCCCAGCCGTCGGCATGACCCGCCACGGTGACGCGGGCCAGCGACGGCACCGCGTCGACCCACCACGGGTCGGGCTGCCTGGTGGCCAACACCTCGGTGCCGGGCACCATCCGCACCCCGGTCGCGTCGTCGGTGACCAGCCCGGTGAAGGCGTCGTACGTCGTCGCCGCCCAGGCCGTGACGCGGTCCAGCGGCAGCGCGCGGTACGGGTACCAGAGCGCCGCCGCCACCGCGGAGGTGGTCTCCAGCGGCAGGTCGCGCGCCAGCACGTCGACCCGGTGGCCGGCCTCGAGCAGCCGCACGGCGCAGGAGAGCCCCACCACCCCCGCGCCGACCACGATCACCCGCTGCATGTCACCGAGCGTAGGACCGCGGGTAGATTCGCCTCCCGTGAGACTCGTCGTTGCCCGCTGCCAGGTCGACTACGCCGGACGGCTGACCGCCCACCTCCCGATGGCGACCCGGGTGCTGATGCTCAAGTCGGACGGCTCGGTGCTGGTGCACTCCGACGGCGGCTCCTACAAGCCGCTGAACTGGATGAGCCCGCCCTGCACGGTCAAGGAGGGCACCGCCGAGGACGGCCGACCCGAGTGGACGGTCACCAACCCCAAGACCGACGACACCCTGCGGATCCTGATCGACGAGGTCATCCACGACACCAGCCACGACCTCGGGACCGACCCCGGCCTGCAGAAGGACGGCGTCGAGAAGCACCTCCAGGAGCTCCTCGCCGAGCACCCCGCCAGCCTCGGCGACGGGCTCACGTTGGTACGACGCGAGTTCCCGACCGCGATCGGCCCGGTCGACCTGATGTGCCGCGACTCGGCCGGCAGGTCCGTGGCGGTGGAGATCAAGCGTCGCGGCGACATCGACGGGGTCGAGCAGCTCACCCGCTACCTCGAGCTCCTCAACCGCGACCCGCTGCTCAGGCCGGTGCGCGGCATCTTCGCCGCCCAGGAGATCAAGCCCCAGGCCCGCGTGCTCGCCACCGACCGTGGCATCGGCTGCGCCGTCGTCGACTACGACGCCCTGCGCGGGATGGACGACTCCGAGCACCGGCTGTTCTGAGATGCGGATCTTCCACATCGCGACGGCCTCCGACTGGGCGGCAGCCCTGGAGTCCGGCGCGTACACGACGTCGACCCGCGGGGTCAGCCTTGCCGACGAGGGATTCGTCCACGCCTCGCGCGAGGACCAGTGGGAGGGCGTGCGCGAGCGGTACTACACCGACGCCGACGAGCCGCTGCTGCTGCTCGCGATCGAGACCGACCTGCTCGACGTGCCGGTGGTCGAGGAGGAGGTGCCGGGGGGTGAGACATTCCCGCACGTGTACGGCGCGATCACCCCGACCGCTGTCGTGCACGTGACACCGTTGCCGGATCTGCCTCGCGAAGTGCCTCCCACCCGCTAACCTCACGGTGAGTGTTGGGGGGCACGGGGGTGCTGGTTTTCCATATCGCGGGGCGTTCCGACTGGACCGCCGCGCAGCGGAGCGGACGCTACTTCGCGCCGGGGTTCGACGAACGAGGGCGGCTCGACGCGCACCTGAGCTGCGTGCGCGAGGACCAGTGGGAGGACGTACGACGCCGGGTGTACGCGGACGCGTTCGTGCCGCTGGTGCTGCTCCACATCGACACCGACCGGCTCGCCTCACCGATCGAGGAGTCCGGCTCGTCGTACCGGGTCCTGGGCCCGGTCAACACCGACGCCGTGGTCGGCGTCCGCGACCTCGAACCGTCCTCGGCCTCCGACATCGCGGTCTCGATCGCTCGCGAGACCGCGAAGGACTTCGGCGGCGAGATGCTGCTCTGGGGCGCCCTGGTCGCGACCTTCGCGCTCTGCATCTTCGGGCTGGCCGCCCTCGGAACCATCCTGGCCGAGGGGCAGGGGGGTGTGGTCGGGGGTGGCATCGGTGTGGTGCTGGCCGCGACCTTGACCGTGGCGTGGCTCCGCAGGCGCGCCACCGACTGACCCCGACCGCCCGCCCCCGGGCGGCTACCTACTGGTGCGTAACCTCGCGCACGGCGCTTCGTTGGTGCTCTCAACGAAGGGTGCGTCCAGTGATCAGACTCCTCAAGATGTTCCTCGTCCTCGTCCTCGGCCCGGGCCTCGCCGCCGGGATGGTGCTCGGTCTCGCACCGGCCGCTCAGGCCCACGAGGAGCGCCCCGCGGTGTTTCCCGACGGTGGCGGCCACCGGCCGGCGTTCCTCGGGCTCGACAACCCGCGCCACCGCGTGGTGTGCCGCCCCGACAGCGGCAACCGGATCGCCAGGATGGCCGCGGGCTCGCTCAGGAACCGGAACCTGGCCCTGCTCGAGCAGTGCAGGTACTCCTCGATCCAGGACGCGGTCAACACCATCTCGTCGCGGAAGACCTCGATCTACGTGCTGCCCGGCACCTACACGGAGTCGAAGTGGGCAACCGCCCCGCGCTCGAGCTACTGCTCGAACCTGAAGACCCAGTCGAACGACCCGCTACCCGCCTCGGAGTACATCGGCAGCATCACCTCTCCGGACACGGGCGAGGCCAACGCGGAGTCCAACCCGATCGCGCTCTCGTACGCCGACCAGCGCCGTTGCGCCCACAACCTGAACCTGATCGCGCTGTTCGGCGACGACACGCCGAACGACAGGTCCGTCGACTGCAACAGCGTCTACTGCGGGACCCAGATCGTGGGCACCGGCGCCACGCGGCGGGACGTGCTGATCGACAACCGCTTCACCAAGCTCAACGCGATCCGGGCCGATCGCATGGGTGGGATCTACCTCAGCAACTTCACCGTGCAGCAGTCGGAGTTCAACGCCATCTACGTGCTGGAGACCGACGGGTTCGCCATCGACCGCGTCGTGGCCCGCGGCAACGACGAGTACGGGATCCTCGCGTTCGCCAGCGACCACGGGCTGATCCAGAAGTCCGAGGCCTACTTCAACGGCGACTCGGGCATCTACCCCGGCTCCGGCTCGGACCTCAACGCGGACAACCCGAACTTCAAGCCGGTCCGCTACGCGATCGAGATCCGCGACAACGACAGTCACCACAACACGCTCGGCTACTCCGGTACGGCGGGGAACTCGATCTGGGCCCACCACAACAAGTTCCACGACAACGCGACCGGCATCGCCACCGACTCGCTGTTCCCCGGCCACCCCGGCCTCCCCCAGGACCACGCTCGCTGGTCCTTCAACGAGATCTCGCGCAACAACACGAACTGGTACACGAAGTTCGTCGACAAGGGCACGTGCGACAAGCCGATGAAGCAACGCGGCTACCTCCAGGGCACCGTGTGCCCGGTCGTCCCGACGCCGGTCGGCACTGGCGTGCTGATCGCCGGAGGCAACTTCAACTCGACGGACCACAACTGGATCTTCGACAACTGGCGCTACGGCACCATGCAGTTCTGGGTGCCGGCCGTGCTCCGCGACGAGTACGACCCGCAGAAGCTCTACGACACCTCGCACCACAACCACACGACCGCCAACCACATGGGTTTCCGGCCGGACGGGGTGGTCCGCCACAACGGCCTGGACCACTGGTGGGACGACGAGGGTGAGGGCAACTGCTGGGAGGGCAACACCTACTCCCGCGGGCACCAGACCGACAACTTCACCGTGTCGCCGCCCTCGTGCGCCGACGGCGGCTCGCTGTTCACGCCGGGCGCGGCCGTGAAGGATGCGGGGTTCCTGTCCTGCAGCCAGTACGACCGCAGCGACCCGGTGTGGCGGCACCCGCCGAACTGCCAGTGGTTCGACTCCCCGAGTCGGCCGGCCGCGGAGCCGGGCACCGGTCTCCCGCTGCCGGACCGTGTGGGCGGCACCAGCCCGAACATGCTGGCAGCGCCGGCGGTGGTGCTGCTCGCGCTGGCGGGTGTCGCCGGGAAGGTTCGTCGTGGGCGCCGCGACGCCTGACCTGGCCGAGCGCGGCCGCACCAGGCTCCGCTGGCTGGTCGTGGTCGTGCTCGGGCTGACCCTGGCGCTCGCCGGCGCGTCGTACGCCGTCGCGGCAGCGCCTCCCCACCTGACCGCCGACGGTCCCACGCAGGCATCGGGCACCGAGGCGACGGCGGTGTTCACGATCGGCGACCGCCGGGTCCGCCAGGTCAGGTACGCCGACGGGGGCACCCTGGACTACACGTTCACGCTCACCAACCGCGACCGGCTGCCGCTCACCGTCACCGGGATCAGCCCCGCGCAGCGTCCCGAGCGCCTGTTCGGCTACCGGGCGCTGACCGACGCTGCCGGCCACCGCACGTTCTCGCTGCCTGCCCACGGTTCCCGGCGGGTGCACCTGCTGCTGCGGATGGGCGGCTGCGAGTTCCTGTCGGCGCGCGCCGGCAGCTTCGCGACGTCGGTGCTGGTGTCGACCGAACGGGCCGGCATGTTCGGCTCCGACGTGGCGGTCACCCTCCCCGAGGAGCTGCACACGGGGTCGCCCCGCGAGGCGTTCTGCCCGAACTCGACAGCGACGTCGCGGCCGCCGGGCTGACCGTCCGGGGAGCCGGGCTCAGGCGCCGGCGATCCGCGGCGCCGTCGCGTCGGCGCCCTCGCCGCCCTGCTCGCGGGCGACGTACTCCTCGATGTCCTCGACGTCGTCGAGGTTGCGCCTGACCACGGCCAGCAGGTCGCTCATCGTGGCGACCTCCTCGACCTGCTCCTTGATGAACCACTGCATGAACTGCTCGGAGGCGAAGTCGTTCTCCTCGCGCGCGATCCGCAGCAACGTGTTGATCTGCTCGGTGACCCGCTTCTCCTGCGCCAGTGCGAGCTCGACCGGGGCAACCACGTCGGCGAACGCGCACGCGGGGGCGTCGACACCGGGGATGGTGACCTCGGCGTCGGTGTCGAGGAGGTACTGGACCATCATCATCGCGTGCTCGCGCTCCTCGAGCGCCTGCCCGTAGAAGAACGCCGCCATCTGCGGCATCGTCAGCGCGTCGTAGTGGACCGCGACCGCGACGTACTGGTTGTGGGCGGCGAGCTCGTTGCCGATCTGGGCGTTGAGCTGCTCGACGAAGCGGCCTGCGGGCACGGGAGTCTCCTGGAGCCGGTGGGTTTCTGGGGACGGCGGCTCAGGCAGCCAGGCGGACCTTGTCGCCCTTCTTCGCCTTCACGAGCTTGCGCTTCTTGACCGTATACCCGTCCGGCAGCGTGCCTTCGGCGAGCATCCGGATCGGACACCGCTTGCAGCGCGGCTTGTCCACGCAGCACTTGGACTTGGGCTTCTTCGGCACGCGAGGAGAGTACCAGACCTGGTTAGGCATGCCTTACCTACCAAGCGCACTCTGAGCGGCTCCGGTCAGGCGGGCGACCCTAGGCTGGCGCCATGGCCTCGCGCACCCCCGTCCAGCCCGGCCCGGGCCAGGAGTCCGTCTGGGACTACCCCCGCCCGCCCCGTGTGGAGCAGAGCCGGGAGACGGTCGAGGTGGTGCTCGGGAGTGAGGTCGTGGCCCGCAGCGACGCCAGCTACCGGGTGCTGGAGACCAGCCACCCGCCGACGTACTACCTGCCGGCCGCAGCGTTCGCCGACGGAGTGCTCCGCCCGGCCGACGGTTCGTCGTACTGCGAGTGGAAGGGGCAGGCGACGTACTTCGACCTCGTCACCGGTTCACGTACGGCGCCACGCGCGGGCTGGACCTACCCGACCCCCACGCAGGGGTTCGAGGTGATCCGCGACCACGTGGCCGTGATGCCGGGCCTGGTCGACCGGTGCGTCGTCGACGGGGAGACGGTCGAGCCGCAGGCCGGTGGCTTCTACGGCGGCTGGGTCACCTCGCGCGTGGTCGGGCCGTTCAAGGGCGAGCCGGGCACCTGGGGCTGGTAGTCAGTCCAGGCCGTGGGCCCGGCGGATCGCGTCCACGATCCCACCGGTGGACTCGGTCAGGCTGAAGTCCTTGGGGGTGAAGACCGCGGCCACGCCCATCTCCTGCAGGGCCCTGGCGTCGCGGGTCGGGATGATCCCGCCGACGATCACCGGGACGTCCTCGATCCCGGCCTCCTTCATCCGCGCGAGCACGTCGGGCACCAGCTCCATGTGCGAGCCGGACAGGATCGAGAGCCCGACTGCGTGCACGTCCTCGGCCACCGCCGCCGCGACGATCTGCTCCGGAGTCAGCCGGATGCCCTGGTAGACGACCTCGAAGCCGGCGTCACGGGCGCGGACGGCGACCTGCTCGGCGCCGTTCGAGTGTCCGTCGAGGCCGGGCTTGCCGACCAGCAGCCGCAACCGGCCGCCGAGCTCGTCGCCGGTCCGCTTCACACGGTCGCGGACCGCGGCCAGCTCGGCACCGGCCTCGCCCACCGCCTCGGCGACGCCGACCGCTCCGGAGACGCCGGTCGGGGCACGGAACTCGCCGAACACCTCACGGAGCGTGCCGGCCCACTCCCCCGTCGTCGCACCGGCGCGGGCCGCCTCGAGGGTCGCCGCCATCAGGTTCGTGTCGCTCTTGGCGTCATCGGCGAGCCGGACCAGAGCCGCGTCGACGGCGGCCTGGTCCCGCTGCTGCCGCCACGCCTCCAGCCCGGCGAGGGCGGACCGCTCCGCCTCCGGGTCGGCGGCCTGGATCGCGGTGTCCAGGTCGGCAGTCAGCGGCGAGGGCGCCGTGCTCTCGTAGATGTTGACGCCGACCACCTTCTCCTCCCCGTTCTCGATCCGCGACCGCCGGGTCGAGTGCGAGCTGACCAGTGCCTGCTTCATGTAGCCGGACTCCACGGCCGCGATCGCGCCGCCCATCGCCTGCACTCGGTCGATCTCCGCACGGGCCTCCTCGCACAGCTCGGTGACCCGGGCCTCGATCACGTGGGAGCCCTCGAAGATGTCCTCGTACTCGAGCAGGTCGGACTCGAAGGCCAGCACCTGCTGGAGCCTCAGCGACCACTGCTGGTCCCAGGGCCGGGGCAGTCCGAGGGCCTCGTTCCAGGCCGGCAGCTGGACGGCGCGGGCGCGCGCGTTCTTCGACAGCGTCACGCCGAGCATCTCGAGCACGATCCGCTGCACGTTGTTCTCGGGCTGGGCCTCGGTCAGGCCGAGCGAGTTCACCTGGACGCCGTAGCGGAAACGGCGCATCTTCTCGTCCCGGACGCCGTAGCGCTCGGCGGTGATCTCGTCCCACAGCCGCACGAACGCGCGCATCTTGCAGGTCTCCTCGACGAACCGCACCCCGGCGTTGACGAAGAAGGAGATCCGGCCGACCACCTTCTCGAAGTCCTCGTCGTCGACCTGGCCGGCGTCCTTGACCGCGTCGAGCACCGCGATCGCCGTGGTCAGCGCGTAGGCGAGCTCCTGCACGGGCGTCGCGCCGGCCTCCTGCAGGTGGTAGCTGCAGATGTTGATCGGGTTCCACTTCGGGATCTGGTGGACGGTGTAGGAGATCACGTCGGAGATCAGCCGGAGCGAGTGCTCGGGCGGGAAGACGTAGGTGCCGCGGGAGAGGTACTCCTTGATGATGTCGTTCTGGGTCGTGCCGGCGAGCTGGTGCGCGACCTCCTCGGGGCTCGCGTCAGGGTTCTGCTCCTCGGCCACCACCTGGTAGAGCGCGAGCAGCCACATCGCGGTGGCGTTGATCGTCATCGAGGTGTTCATCCCGGTCAGCGGGATGTCCCGGAACAGGTGCCGCATCTCGCCGAGGTGAGGCACGGGCACGCCGACCTTGCCGACCTCGCCGCGGGCGAGCGGCGAGTCCGGGTCGTAGCCGGTCTGCGTGGGCAGGTCGAACGCGACCGACAGTCCGGTCTGGCCCCTGGCGAGGTTGGTCCGGTACAGCTTGTTGGACTCGGTCGCCGAGGAGTGGCCGGCGTACGTCCGCATCACCCAGGGACGATCCTTGTCGTGCCGCGTGGAGCTCATGGGCCGAGGGTACGGCGGGGGTTACTCGCCGGTCATCGCTCTGTGGACTACCTCTCGTGCCAAGTAGGTCACATCAGGCGGGGACGGCGCCGCCCTCGAGCTCGAGCAGCTGGGTCAGCCGCGAGTGCCGCAGCGACCGCCGCAGGTGGGGGGTGATCCCGCGCAGCACCAGGTGCTGTCCGCCGCGCTCGGCGTAGCGGGTGGCGACGGCGAGCATCCGCAGCGCGGTCCCGTCGATCCAGTCGACGTCGTGCACGTCGACCACGACGTCGTCGAAGGAGCCGAGGTGGTCGTAGATCGCGGTGCGCACCTCGAAGGTGCTGCGGCCGTCGAGCGGCCCCCCGAGCAGGAGTACCGCGCCGTCCCTGACGAGCTCCATGGATGCCTCCGTCCGGGCATCCCCCGACGCCCCTCACCCACTATGACGCTCCGCGGGCGGAATCCGTTGCCTCCGCCACGTCACGAGTTGGTGGCGGTGACCCGTCATCCCTCGTCGGGCACCCTCGACACGTCGGCGCCGAGGCCGCGCAGCACCTCCGAGAACCACGGGTAGCCGCGGTCGATGTGCTGCGACTCGGCGACGGTGGTCGTGCCCTGCGCCGCGAGCCCGGCCAGCACGAGGGCGGCACCGGCGCGGATGTCGTGCGCCTCCACGGGAGCCCCGGAGAGAACCGGCTGCCCGTGGACGATCGCGTGGTGGCCGTCGGTGCGGAGGTCGGCGCCGAGCCGGGCCAGCTCCTGGGCGAACATGAAGCGCGCCTCGAACACGTTCTCGGTGATCATCGCCGTGCCCTCCGAGACCGAGGCCAGCGCCAGCGCGAACGGTTGCAGGTCGGTCGGGAAGCCCGGGTAGGGCAGTGTCACCACGTCGAAGGCGCGCAGCCGCTTGTCGACGCGGACGGTGAAGCCCTGGGCGTCGGAGGTCAGGTCGGCACCGGCGTCGACCAGCTTGTCCATCACCAGGTCGAGGTGACCGGCCACGCCGTTGCGCACGACGACCTCACCACCCGCGATCGCGGTCGCGAACGCCCAGGTGCCGGCGACGATCCGGTCGGTGACGGTGGCGTGCTCCGTCGGGTGCATCCGTTCGACGCCCTCGATCACCAGGGTCGAGGTGCCGACGCCGTCGATCAGCGCCCCCATCGAGCCGAGCATCTGGCACAGGTCCACGATCTCGGGCTCGCGAGCGACGTTGTCGATCACCGTGGTGCCCTCGGCCAGGACGGCGGCCATCACCAGGTTCTCGGTGGCGCCGACGGAGGGGAAGTCGAGCCACAGGTTCGCGCCGCGGTAGCGCCCGGGCACCTCGGCGACGACCTGGCCGTGCTCGATCCGCACCACGGCGCCGAGGTCCTCGAGGCCGCGCACGTGCATGTCCAGGCCGCGCGAGCCGATCGCGTCGCCACCCGGCAGCGCGACGCTGGCCCGGCGGCAGCGCGCCACCAGCGGTCCGAGCACGCTGATCGAGGCGCGGAGCCGGCGGACCAGGTGGTACGGCGCCTCCGGGTTGAGCTGCTCGGGGACGTCGATGGTGACCTTGCCGGCCGTCGACTCCGCGGTCGGGTCGGCCAGCCGGGGGTGCTCGATCACGACCGTGCAGCCGAGCTGCCGGAGCAGCTGGCCCATCACGTCGACGTCGAGGATCTTCGGCACGTTGTGCACCGTCGTCCGTCCGGGCGCGAGGAGCGCAGCGGCCATCAGCTTCAGCGCCGAGTTCTTCGCGCCACCCACGTGCACGGTCCCCGCGAGGGGATGCGTGTGTGGCCCGTCCGAGGTGATCCGGAAACTGTCCACCGGCTCACGATAGCGAGCGGCGCAGGTCCCTCAGCCAGGCGTCCGTCTCGTCCTGCGAGGTGAGCCGGACGACGCGAGGCGATGCCGGGTCCGCGACCAGCTCGTCGATGTCGCGGCGGACGGCCGAGAAGCTCCGGAAGTGCCACAGCAGGATCGACTCGCGGGTGAGGTTGCGCAGGCTCTCGGTGTTGCCACCGCAGACGGACTCGTGCGTGACCAGGCGGCGCGCCGTGCGGCGCAGCAACCGCTGGAGCGAGAACCACCGCGGGTAGTCGAGTGCCAGCACCAGGTCCGCCCGCGCCAGCAGGAACCGCTGCCCGGCCCCGGGCAGGGCGTCGACGACCCACGTGTCCTGCTCCGCCACGGCGGCGTAGCGGGGTATCCGCTCCTCCGCCGGGACCTTCACCCAGCCCGGGCCCCAGTAGATGTCGTCCATCGGCACGTACGGCGCCCCGATCAGCTCGCCGACCCGAGCGGCCAGCACGGACTTGCCCGACCCGGTCACCCCGACCAGCACGACGCGTTCTGGTGCGGCCACCCGCGCGAGCGTTCCCTAGGCTGGGGGCATGGTCAACCTCACGCGCATCTACACCCGGACCGGCGACGGCGGGCAGACCAAGCTCGGCGACATGAGCGACACCTCCAAGAACGACCCCCGGCTGGAGGCCTACGCCACGGTCGACGAGGCGAACGCCCAGCTCGGCGTCGCGCTCGCCACCGGCGGCCTCGACGACGACGTGGTCGCGGTGCTGACGCACGTGCAGAACGACCTCTTCGACGTGGGGGCCGACCTGTGCACGCCCGTCGTACCGGACCCGGAGTTCCCACCGCTGCGGATCGAGCAGGCTTACGTCGACCGCCTCGAGCAGTGGTGCGACGAGTACAACGAGCACCTGCCCAAGCTGCGTTCGTTCATCCTCAACGGCGGCACCCCCGCGGCGGCCCACCTGCACGTCGCGCGGGTCGTGATCCGCCGGGCGGAGCGCGCCGCGTGGCGGGCCCACGAGCAGCACGCCGAGACGATGAACGCGCTGGCCCTCACCTACCTGAACCGGCTCTCCGACCTGGTGTTCATCCTCGCGCGGTACGCGAACCGCGAGCAGGGCGACGTGCTGTGGGTGCCGGGGGGCGAGCGCTAGCGGGAGCGCTGCTCCCGCGCGGCGGGTACGACGAGCGCCGCGGGGATCAGGAGCACCGACACCACGAGCAGCGCCTTCAGGGTGCCGATCTGGTCGCCCACGAAGCCGAGCAGCGGTGGGCCGGCAAGGAAGGCCGTGTAGCCGATCGTCGAGACCACGCTGACCCGGGCCGCGGCGTGCACCGGGTCGTCGGCGGCGGCGCTCATCCCGACCGGGAAGCCGAGCGAGGCGCCGAAGCCCCAGAGCAGGATGCCGGGCACGACCAGCACCGCGGCCCCGCCGTACACGATCAGCAGCACGCCGAGGCCGGCGGTGACCATCGTGCCCCAGAGCACCGGCGCCCGGCCGAAGCGGTCGAGCAGCGCCGGGCCCAGCAGGCGGCCACCGGTCATCGCGACCACGAAGCCGGCGAACCCGAGCACGCCCAGCCAGCGGGCCACGTCGTACCCGTCCTCCAGCGCCAGCGCGAGCCAGTCGTTCGCGGTGCCCTCGGTGAGCGCCAGCGCGAGCACCATCAGCCCGACCAGCAGCGTGCGCGGCTCCAGCCACGCGCGAGCGGCCGAGACGCTCGGCAACGCGTCCTCGACGGGTGCCTCCACCGGCAGGAAGCGCCGGACCGAGGCCAGGCTGAGGCTGAGGATCACCACGGCTACCGCGAGCAGGTGCATCCCCAGCGGCAGCTCGACCAGCACCGCCGACGCGCCGACGCCCGCGCCGAGCACGGTGCCGAAGCTGAAGGCGGCGTGGAAGCGCGGCATGATCGTGCGCCCCAGCCGCCGCTCCACGTCGGCGCCCTCGACGTTCATCGCCACGTCCCAGATGCCGACGCCCACGCCGTAGACGAACAGCCCGGCCCCGGTCACCCAGACCGACTCCCAGACACCCGCGCCGAGCGTGATCCCGAGCAGGCCGAGGGCGTCGGAGCAGGTGCCGATCCGGACCACCGACGCGGCGCCCCAGCGGTTGATCAGGGCGCCCGCGGAGGGCATGGCGAGCAGCGAGCCCACCGAGATGCAGAGCAGCAGCAGGCCGAGCCCGCCGTTGTCGAGACCGAGCCGGGACCGGGTCTCGGGGATCCGGGAGATCCAGGTCGCGAAGGCGAAGCCGTTGAGGAGGAACGAGAGCGCCACCGCGTTGCGGGCCGCCAGGACCCGGCCGTCGGCGACGAGGACGCTCACAGCAGGTCGCGCCTGGCCGCCCCGGGCGGCGCCGACTCCAGCCAGGCCTGCAGGCCGGTCAGCGCGCTCGGGCTCATCGCCAGCTCGACCGGTCCGCGGGTGGTGCGGACGCTGACCACGAGGTGCCCGCCGTACAACGTGAACTCCTCGCTGCCCTCGGGCGGTCGCTGCGACTCGTAGGCCAGCTCCGGGCGGTGCCAGACCCGCTTGGGGCGCGGCGCCAGCGAGAAGATCCGGAACCACTCCAGCCGCTCGCCGTCGTAGCGGCCGAGGCCGAGGACCCAACCGCGCCCGGCCTGGGTGGACCGGACGCGGACGGAGAGCTCGAAGGTGCCACCGTGCCGGGACAGGGCCCGGCGTCGGACGACGAGGGCGGCGCCGTAGAGGAGGACGAGGAGCAGCACGAAACCGGCAGAGTCCACGAACCACTGCCAGATCGCCATGCTCCCCCTCGGTCCTCCCCGTCCGCAGTCGGATGATGCTCGGTCAGGAAGCCCGGTCGGCTGCCTTGATGCGCGCCTCGGCGCGACGGATCGCGGCCTGGGCCTCCTGGTCGTCCTCGTCGGCACCCTGGTTCTTCTCCAGGTCCGCGCGGGCCGCCGCGACGTCGATGTCGGCGGCCAGCTCGGCGTGCTCGGTCAGGATCGAGACCCGGTTGGCCGCCATCGACAGGAAGCCGGCGTCGACGGCCGCCACCACGGTGTCACCCTCGGTCTGGATCTCGACCGCGCCCTCGACCATCACCGACAGCAGCGGTGCGTGGTCACGCAGGATGCCGATGTCGCCCTCGGCGGTCTTGGCGATGACCATGGTGGCCTCGCCCGACCACACCAGGCGGTCGGCGGAGACGAGCTCCACCTGCAGCTGGTCAGGCATGGTGACTCCTTCTTCGATCTAGGTCTCGACGAGGTCGACGAGCGGTCAGCTCTTCTGGATCTCGTCCCACTTCTTCTCGACGTCGTCGAGCCCGCCGCACATGAAGAACGCCTGCTCGGCCACGTGGTCGTAGTCGCCGTCGGCGATCTTGTTGAACGCCTCGATCGTGTCGGCGATCGGGACCGTCGAACCCTCGAGGCCGGTGAACTGCTTGGCCACGTAGGTGTTCTGCGACAGGAACCGCTGGAGCCGGCGGGCCCGGGAGACGATGATCTTGTCCTCCTCGGACAGCTCGTCGACACCGAGGATCGCGATGATGTCCTGGAGCTCCTTGTTGCGCTGGAGGATCTGCTTGATCCGGATCGCGCAGTCGTAGTGCTCCTGCCCGATGTACTGGGCGTCGAGGATCCGCGAGGTCGAGGTCAGCGGGTCCACGGCCGGGTAGATGCCCTGCGAGGCGATGTCACGCGAGAGCTCCGTGGTGGCGTCGAGGTGCGCGAACGTCGCCGCGGGGGCCGGGTCGGTGTAGTCGTCGGCCGGCACGTAGATCGCCTGCATGGACGTGATCGAGTGACCACGCGTCGAGGTGATCCGCTCCTGGAGCGTGCCCATCTCGTCGGCGAGGTTGGGCTGGTAGCCCACGGCCGAAGGCATCCGGCCGAGCAGCGTGGAGACCTCGGAACCGGCCTGGGTGAACCGGAAGATGTTGTCGATGAACAGCAGCACGTCCTGGCTCTGCACGTCGCGGAAGTACTCCGCCATCGTCAGCGCGGAGAGCGCCACCCGCAGCCGGGTGCCCGGCGGCTCGTCCATCTGGCCGAAGACCAGCGCGGTCTGGCCGATCACGCCGGCGTCGTTCATCTCCTCGATCAGGTCGTTGCCCTCACGGGTGCGCTCGCCGACCCCGGCGAACACGGACACACCGCCGTGGTCCTTGGCGACGCGGGCGATCATCTCCTGGATCAGCACGGTCTTGCCCACGCCGGCGCCGCCGAACAGGCCGATCTTGCCGCCCTGGACGTAGGGCGCGAGCAGGTCGATGACCTTGATGCCGGTCTCGAACATCTGGGTCTTCGACTCCAGCTGGTCGAACGCGGGCGCCTTGCGGTGGATGCCCCACCGCTCCTTGACCTCGAGCTCCTCACCCTCCTCGAGGTTGAGGCACTGGCCGAGGGTGTTGAAGACGTGGCCGAGCGTGACGTCGCCGACCGGCACCGTGATCGGGCCGCCGGTGTCGGTCACCTGCGCACCGCGGACCAGGCCGTCGGTGGGCTGCAGCGAGATCGCGCGGACCATGCCGTCGCCGATGTGCTGGGCGACCTCGAGCGAGAGCGTGTGGGTCTCGCCGCTGAGCTCGAACCTGGTCTCGAGCAGGTTGTACATCTCGGGCATGTTGTCCGAGGGGAACTCGATGTCGACGACCGGGCCGATCACGCGGGCGATCCGCCCGTGTGCGGCAGAGCCGGTCTTCTGGTCGTTCTCGGTGGCGGTGGCAGTCATGGTCTCTCTCATTCCTTGCCGGAGTTGGCGTCGGCGAGCGCGTTGACGCCGCCGACGATCTCGCTGATTTCCTGGGTGATGCCGGCCTGGCGGGCCTGGTTGGCGATGCGGGTGAACTTCTTGATCAGCTCGTCGGCGTTGTCGGTGGCGGACTTCATCGCCTTCTGGCGGGCCGCGAGCTCGGAGGCCGAGGACTGCAGCAGCGCGAAGAAGATCCGGCTCTGGACGTAGCGCGGCAGCAGCGCGTCGAGCACGGCCTCGGCCGAGGGCTCGAACTCGTACAGCGGCAGCACCTCGTCGGCGTCGGGCTTCTCCTCGCCCTCGACCACCTCGAGCGGGAGCAGGCGCACGGTGTGCGGCTCCTGCACCAGCATCGACCTGAACTGCGTGTAGACGAGGTGGACCTCCTGCACGCCGAGCACGCCGTCCTCGCCCGGTGAGCCGTCCTCGTCGTCGACACCGTTGAGGAACGCGGTGATCAGGGCGTCGCCCACCGCACGCGCGTCGTCGTACTGCGGCTGGTCGGAGAATCCGGTCCAGGAGTCCTCGAGGTCGCGGTTGCGGAACTTGTAGTAGGCCTCACCCTTGCGCCCGGTGACGTAGGTGACGACCTCCTTGCCCTCGTCGTGCAGCCGCTCGGCGAGGCGCTCGCCCTCCTTGAGCGCGCTGGAGGAGTACGCCCCGGCCAGTCCGCGGTCGCTGGTCACGACCAGGATCGCGGCCCGCTTGGGGTTCTCCGGCTCCGTGGTCAGCGGGTGGTCGACGGAGGCGTAGGTCGCCACCGCGGAGACCGCGCGCGTCAGCTCGCGGGCGTACGGCGCGGCCTGGCGTGCCCGCTGCTGCGCCTTGATGATGCGGGACGCAGCGATGAGCTCCATGGCACGCGTGATCTTCTTCATCGACTCGGTCGACTTGATCCGCGCGCGGTACTCACGCAGCGATACGGCCATGCCCTAACCCCGCTTCTGCTTGACGATCTGCTCCTGCTCGAGCTCGTCGTCCGTGGTGGCGTCGACCTGCGGGTCGGTGCCGTGCTTGATCGAGCCCCCCTCGGAGGTCTCGAACTGGTCCAGGAAGTCGTCGTAGGCCTTCTCGAGGTCCTTCTCGGTGTCCTCGGTGAAGTCGCGGGACTCGCGGATCGCCTCGAGCACGCCCTCCTTGGAGCGGCGCAGGAACTCGAGGAACTCGTTCTCGAAGCGGAGCACGTCCTCCACGGGCACCTTGTCCAGGCGACCCGTGGTGCCGGTCCACAGGGAGACGGTCATCTCCTCGACCGGGTAGGGCGAGTACTGCGGCTGGCGCAGCAGCGCCATCAGCCGGCCACCGCGGTCGAGCTGCTGGCGCGAGGCCGCGTCGAGGTCGGAGGCGAACATCGCGAACGCCTCCATCGCGCGGAACTGCGCCAGGTCGACCTTGAGCGAGCCGGTGACCTTCTTCATCGCCTTGGTCATCGCCGCACCGCCGACGCGCGACACCGACACACCGACGTCGATCGCCGGGCGCTGGTTGGACGCGAACAGGTCGGACTGCAGGAAGATCTGGCCGTCGGTGATCGAGATGACGTTGGTCGGGATGTAGGCCGACACGTCGTTCGCCTTGGTCTCGACGATCGGCAGACCGGTCATCGAGCCGTGGCCGAGGTCGTCGGACAGCTTCGCGCAACGCTCCAGCAGCCGGCTGTGCAGGTAGAACACGTCACCCGGGTAGGCCTCGCGGCCCGGCGGACGGCGCAGCAGCAGCGACACGGCGCGGTAGGCCTCGGCCTGCTTGGTCAGGTCGTCGAACACGATCAGGACGTGCTTGCCCTGGTACATCCAGTGCTGGCCGATGGCCGAGCCGGTGTAGGGCGCGAGGTACTTGAAGCCCGCGCTGTCCGACGCCGGCGAGGCGACGATCGTCGTGTACTCCAGGGCACCGGCCTCCTCGAGCGCGCCACGCACCGCGGCGATGGTCGAGCCCTTCTGGCCGATCGCGACGTAGATGCAGCGGACCTGCTTGTCCTCGTCGCCGGACTCCCAGTTGCTCTTCTGGTTGATGATCGTGTCGATCGCGATCGTGGACTTGCCGGTCGCGCGGTCGCCGATGATCAGCTGGCGCTGGCCACGGCCGATCGGGGTCATCGAGTCGATCGCCTTGATCCCGGTGGCCAGCGGCTCGTGCACCGACTTGCGGTCCATCACGCCCGGCGCCTGGAGCTCGAGGGCGCGGCGCTCCTCGGCCTCGATGTCACCGAGGCCGTCGATCGGGGTGCCGAGCGGGTCGACCACGCGGCCGAGGAACTTGTCGCCCACGGGGACCGAGAGCACCTCGCCGGTGCGACGGACCGTCTGGCCCTCCTCGATGTGGTCGAAGTCGCCGAGGACGACGACACCGATCTCGCGGGTGTCCAGGTTCAGCGCCAGGCCGCGGGTGCCGTCCTCGAACTCGAGCAGCTCGTTGGCCATCGCGGAGGGCAGGCCGCTGACGCGCGCGATGCCGTCACCGGCCTCGGCGACGTGGCCGACCTCTTCCTTGCTCGCAGCCGAGGGCTTGTAGTCCTCGACGTACTTCTGGAGCGCGTCGCGGATCTCCTCCGGACGAATCGAAAGCTCCGTCATGTTCCCTGCCTCTTCCCTGGATCCGTGTCTGTCAGTTGTCAGTGGTGGCCGGCGCGTGGACGGTCAGCCGGCGAGCCGGCGCCGAGCGTCGTCCAGCCGGTTGGCCACGCTGCCGTCGATCACGTCGTCACCGATCTCGACCCGCACTCCGCCGACGAGGTCGGGGTCGACCACGACGTGGAGGTGGACGGTGGTGTCGTACTGCTTGCCGAGCGCCCCGGCCAGGCGGGCCTGGTCGTCGGCGCTGAGCTCGCGTGCGGACCGGACCGTGGCGACGACCTCGCCCCGAGCTCCCGCAGCGATGTCCTGGTAGGCGCGCAGCGAGGTGTCCACGGTGCCGTCGGTGCTCTCCACCGCCTGCCGCACCAGCGTGCTGGTGGCCGGCAGCGTCTGGTCCCCGAGCAGGCCGCCCAGCAGCCCGACGCGGTCCGCGATCGGCCGGGTCGGGTCCGACAGCGCGATGCGCAGCTCGGCGTTCTCGTCGACCAGGTGGCGCACGGCGAACAGCTCGTCGGAGACCCGGCTGCCGTCCTTGCCCGCAGACTGCACGAGCGCGAGGACACCGAGGTGCTCGATCACGTCGGCGAGGTCGCGCGAGACGGTCCAGCGCCGGCGGACGGCGTCCTGGAGGACACCGAGCGCCTTCTCACCCAGCGCGGAGCCGAACACGTCGCCGATCAGCGACGCCTTCGCGTCGCCCTCGACCGCAGCGTCGGTGGCGACCCGGCGCAGTGCCACCTCGGAACGCAGCACGCGGGCCACGCCGAACAGCTCCTCACCGAGGGTCGCCGCGTCGGCCAGCGTGCGGGTGCCGAGCTCCTCGCTCAGGTCCGCCAGCGCGTCGGCCGAGGCACCACGCAACATCAGCCGGCCCCGTTCGAGGTACCGCTCTGCCCCGCGGCGCGGGAGGTCTCCAGCGTCTCGAGGTCGGCCAGGAACCGGTCGACGACCCGGTTGCTGCGCTCGTCGTCCTCGAGGCTCTCACCCACGATCCGGCCCGCCAGCTCGGTGGCCAGCGACCCGACCTCGGCGCGCAGCGACGCGACGGTCGCCTGCCGCTCCGCGCCCAGCTGGGCGTGACCGTGCTCGACGATGCGCGCGGCCTCGGCCTGGGCCTGCTCGCGCGCCTCGGCGACGATCGCGGCCCCCTGCTCGCGAGCCTCCTCGCGGATCTTCGCGGCCTCGTGGCGCGCATCGGCGATCTGGGCCTTGAACGACTCCTCGGCCGCCTGGGCGTTCTTCTTCGCCTCGTCGGCCTCCGCGAACTCCTTGCGGATCGCCTCCTGGCGCGCCGTCATCGCCTTGTTGATCGGCGGGACGACGTACTTGCCCAGGATGAAGAGCATGATCGCGAACGCGAAGAGCTCGACGAAGAAGGTGCCGTTGGGTACCAGGAAGTTGCTCTCCATGGGGACGAGCTGACTTGCCATCGGTGGGTCCTTTACAGCTGGTGCGAACGGGAGCTGGTGAGCGTCCGGCCTCAGCCGAGGACGAAGACGAACAGCGCCATGAACGCCAGGTTGATGAAGAACACGGCCTCACACAGACCGACCGTCAGGAAGAAGATCGTCTGCAGGCGACCCTGCGCCTCGGGCTGCCGTGCCACGCCCTGGATGTAGGACGCACCGGCGAGACCGTCACCGATACCGGCGCCGATCGCACCGCCGGCGAGGGCGATGCCGCCGCCGACGAACGCGCCGGCCAACTTGATCGAACCGTCAATTGCTGACATTGCTCTGCTCTCCTTGGTTCCGCGCCGGGCTCCGGCGCATCTGGGTTACCTCTTGGGCGTACCGACCGTGGGGTCAGTGCGCGAGTTCGGGTTCTTCCTTCGTGGACGCGGCGTGTTCCTCGTGCTCGTCACCGTGTCCCGCCCCTGCCATGCCGAAGTACAGAACGGTCAGCAGCGCGAAGATGAAGGCCTGGATGCCGCCGATGAACATGTCGAACAGCTTCCAGACCAGGTTGGGCGCCCACAGCAGGTAGGCCGGCATCAGCCCGATCAGCGCCAGCATGATGCCGCCGGCGAAGATGTTGCCGAAGAGCCGCAGGGCCAGCGTGAGCGGCTTGATCAGCTCCTCGAGGATGTTGAGCGGGAGCAGGATCGGGAACGGCTCGATGAAGTGGCGGAAGTAGCCCTTCACGCCCTTCTCGCGGATCCCGTAGGTCCACACCCCGACGATCACCAGCAGCGCCAGCGCGTAGGTCAGGTTCGTGTCCGCCGTCGGCGCCGGTGTCAGGTGGACGTCGTGGTTGAGCTCCGTGGGCAGCAGCTCGAGCCAGTTGGCGATCAGGATGAAGAAGAACAGCGCGATCGCCAGCGGCACCACGAAGGGGTTGACCCGGCCGAGGTTGGCCTCGACCTGGGTGGTGACCTCGCTGACCACGGACTCCCAGACGATCTGGATCTTGGTCGGGACGTGGTCCTCGTTGTCGGCGGTCAGCTTCGCCTTGGCCCAGAAGCCCAGCGCGAGCACGATGCCGCCCGCGATCAGCGTGGTCCAGATCGTGTCCAGGTTGAACGTCCAGCCACCGATGGTGCGCTCGACGTGCTCGCCGATCTTGATGTCGCCCGCAAGGGGGACGAGGAAGCTCATCAGCTCTTCAGCTCCTTCAGCAGGGTGAGGCTCGTCATCATCAGAGCGATCAGCCGGAACACGGCCAGCCCGAGCAGCAGGCCGACGCCGTCCGGCCAGAACATCACGGCGATGCCGACGGCGACCACCGTGAGGACCAGCAGCCGGACAAGGGTCGCAGCGATCATCTTGTTGCGCGTGGGCTGCTCACCCGAGGTGATCAGGCGGAGCAGCCAGAGCTCGGTGGCCAGGTGGTTGAGCAGTCCGAGCAGGATGCCGATCGTGACGCACGCCGCGAGGCTGCCAGCGGTCGAGCTGGCCGAGGACCCAGAACGACGCGACCATCAGGGCCACGCCGACGTAGATCGACTTGCGCTGGTCGCGCAGCACCCGGAGCGGCGAGGCCGGTTGGCCGGCGAGCACCTGGGGCTCGTGGGTCTGCGTCATCGCGCACCTCCGCAGAACGCGGACTCAGCCACGGAGCGCGGAGCGGACACGGATCCAGAAGCCGACGGCGCCGGAGACGATGCCGAGGAAGAGGCCGAGGAGGGTGAAGGCAGGAGCCGTGCCGACGGCGTCGTCGAGGAGGTAGCCGAGGACCAGTCCGGCGACGACGGCACCGACCAGGAGCCCGCCGAGCCCGATGAGGTCGCGACCTCGTAGGGAGTCCTGTTGCGGGCTCTCATCGGACATTCACCCTGGTCGCTTTCCCTGTTCTGATGAACGGTCAGGTGGCTGGCACGTGCATAGGCGTCATCCCACATGCCGTGCAGGGGGATCGACGCAGGAGCGTCAGACGTTGGGACGCTACCACAGCGAAAACGTGCTCCCGAAGGCCGTCCGGACGCACTCACCGACCCAACCACAGGGGCTCCCGGAGGGGGTGGGCGAAGTGCGGTCGTCATGGCGGCGGCCGATCTCTCGTCGGGTGGGCAACGGGTGTTTCGAGGTCGCTTGTGAAAAGTAGCACAAGGCGGGAGGAGGAAGAAATCCGTTCCTGGGCAGGGGATCCTCGCGGCGCCGCCCGCGGTCTCAGACTGCCGCCTCGCCGGGGCGGTGGAACCGCGGCAGCACGAACGTCGCGGTCAGCGTCGCGACCGCCCAGGCCGCGATCGCGACCCAGGTCCAGGTGCTCGCGTAGAGGCTGGCGAGCACGGTGCCGAACGCGATCAGCGAGGCCCAGAGCCACATGATCAGCACCGCTCGACGCTGGGAGTGGCCGATCTCGAGCAGCCGGTGGTGCAGGTGCTTCTTGTCCGGGTGGTAGAACATCTTGCCCGCGCGGGTCCGTCGTACGACGGCGAGGACCAGGTCCGTGAAGGGCACCAGCAGGATCGAGATCGGCAGCAGGATCGGCAGCAGCAGCGCGGCGTTGGCGCGGCTGCCGGCGGCTCCGCTGCTCAGGTCGACCGAGCTGAACTGGCCGGTGAGGGTGAGCGCCGACCCGGCGAGCACCAGCCCCAGCAGCATCGACCCGGAGTCGCCCATGAAGATGCGGGCCGGGGAGAAGTTGTGCGGCAGGAAGCCGGCACAGGCACCACCCAGCGCCGCACACAGCAGCGCGGCCGTGATCGCGAGCGTCTCGTTGTTCACGTCGGCGAGCTTGTAGGAGAACGCGAAGAAGGCGACGGCACCGATCCCGACCACTCCCCCGGCCAGCCCGTCGAGCCCGTCGACGAAGTTGACCGCGTTGACCGTGCCCACGACCAGCAGGATGGTCAGGATCATGCCCTGGCTGGGGTCGAGCGAGAACTGGCCGACACCGGGCAGGTTGAGCGAGTAGAACTGCACGCCGTTGATCACCAGGAAGCCGGCCGCCAGGACCTGACCGCCCAGCTTGGTCAGCGCGTCGAGCTCGATCAGGTCGTCGAGGACGCCGATCCCGCAGATGATCGCACCCGCGACGACCACCACCCCCGCGTCGTGGAAGACCTGGTCACCGGCGAGGGAGAGGAACGGCAGGTGCCCGGCCACCAGGTAGCCGGCGGCGAGCCCGCCGAGCATCGCGATCCCCCCGAAGTACGGGATCGGGATCGCGTGCACGTCGCGGTCACGCACCTGGGCGACCGCGCCGGAGTGCATGGCGAGCTCGCGGGCGACCACGCACAGCAGGTAGCTGACGGTGCCAGCGACCAGGAAGACGACCAGGTACTCACGCAAGGGGCCGGTCGTCCTCGCTGTCGTCGCCATGGCCGGTCTCGGCGAGGGCCCGGTGGATGTCGCGGGCGGAGAGCGCCCCCTCGCGCAGGATGTGCGGCCGCTCGCCCGTGCAGTCCACGATCGTGGAGGGCTGGTCGCCGGCCGTCTCGCCGGCGTCGAGCACCACCACGACGAAGTCGCCGAGCATCTCGGTGGCCAGGTCGGCGTTGGTGGCAGCCGGGCTGCCGGAGGTGTTGGCCGAGCTGACCGCGAGCGGACCCGTGCGCTGGATCAGCTCCAGGGTCACGTCGTTCTCGGGCATCCGCACCGCCACCGTGCCGCGCGAGTCGCCGAGGTCCCACTGCAGCGAGCTCTGGTAGGTGCAGACGAGGGTGAGCGGGCCCGGCCAGAACCGGTCGACCAGCACGCGGGCCCACTCGGGCACACCCGTGGTGAGCGCGTCGAGGGTGGTGACCGCGGAGACCAGCACCGGGATCGGCATGTCGCGGCCGCGACGCTTGGCGTCGAGGAGCCGGGTCACGGCCTCGGGGTCGAAGGCGTCGCAGCCGACGCCGTACACCGTGTCGGTCGGCATCACCACGAGCTCTCCGCGCCGGATCGCCAGGGCCGCGGCGGCGAGGCCGTCATCGCGGGCGGTGTCGTCGGTGGTGTCGTAGCGCGTGCTCACGGGGTCATCGTGCCAGCCGGCCGGAGAGCCGGGCGGTCAGGTAACGGGCGCGTCCGGCGAGGTCGCGGTGGTCGCGGACGTCGGTCCACCGCCCGGTGACCGAGAAGACCGCGGGCGCGGAGGCACCCTGGGCGTCGGCGTGCTCGGCGCCGACCACTCCCCCGGGCCGCAACAACCGGGCCGCGGTGACCTCCAGCGCGCGCACCGCGTCGAGCCCGTCGTCGCCGGACCAGAGCGCCGCCGCCGGGTCGTGGTCGCGGGCTTCGCGGGCGACCGACTCCCAGGCGTCGAGCGGGATGTACGGCGGGTTGCAGACCACCACGTCGACCGTGCCGTCGAGCTCCGGCAGCGCGTCGGCCATGTCCCCGAGCGTGAGCCGGACCCCGGTGCCGGCCAGGTTGCGCTCCGCCCAGGCGTGCGCGCCCGGGTCGACCTCGACCGCGTGCACGGTGGCCGCCGGCACCTCGTGCGCCACGCTCAGCGCGATCGCGCCGGAGCCGGTGCACAGATCGACCACGACCGGGGACGCCAGCGCGGCCGCCTGCTCGACCGCCCAGCCGGTGAGGAGCTCGGTCTCGGGCCGGGGGACGAAGACCCCGGGCCCGACCGCGACGTCGACGTAGCGGAAACCGGTGCTGCCCGTCAGGTGCTGGAGCGGCTCCCGTCCGGCGCGGCGCCGGACCAGGTCACGGAAGGCCTCCGCCCGGTCGGCCGGCACGTTGGGCACGGAGAGCACCGTGGCCCGGGAGGTGCCGAGCGCGTGCGCCAGCAGGGTGGCGGCGTCGTACCCGGGGCTGGCGACGCCGGCGGCGGCGAGCTCGGCTGTCGCCTCGGCCACCAGGCGTCGCGCCTCACTCACCGATCGCGTCCAGCCGCGCGGCGAGGTCGGCGTCGACGCTGCTGGCGATCACCGGCTCGAGGTCACCGCCGAGCACCTGGTCGAGGTTGTAGGCCTTGTAGCCGGTGCGGTGGTCGGAGATCCGGTTCTCCGCGTAGTTGTAGGTGCGGATCCGCTCCGAGCGGTCCACGGTGCGCACCTGTGAGCGGCGGGCGTCCGAGGCCTCGGCGTCGGCCTCCTCCTGGGCCGCGGCGAGGAGCCGGGCCCGCAGGATGCGCATCGCCTGCTCGCGGTTCTGCAGCTGCGACTTCTCGTTCTGGCAGCTGGCGACGATGCCGGTGGGAAGGTGCGTGATCCGGACCGCGGAGTCGGTCGTGTTGACGCTCTGGCCACCGGGTCCGCTGGAGCGGAAGACGTCGATCCGGAGGTCCTTGTCCTCGATCGTCACGTCGACCTGCTCGGCCTCCGGGAACACCAGGACGCCGGCCGCGCTGGTGTGCACGCGGCCCTGGCTCTCGGTCACCGGCACCCGCTGGACGCGGTGGACGCCGCCCTCGAACTTGAGCAGGGCGTACGGCGCCTCGCCCGGCTCGGGGGTGCCCTTGGCCTTCACGGCGACGGTCACGGACTTGTAGCCGCCGAGGTCGGACTCGTTGGCGTCGAGGATCTCGGTCTTCCAGGCGCGGGCCTCGGCGTACCGCTGGTACATGCGGAGCAGGTCGGCCGCGAACAGCGCGGACTCCTCGCCCCCCTCGCCGGACTTCACCTCGAGGATCGCGTCCTTGCTGTCGGCCGGGTCCCGCGGCACCAGCAGCCGGCGCAGTCGCTCGGCGGCCGTGTCACGACGGACCGCAAGCGCGGCCGCTTCCTCGGCGAACGTCGGGTCCTCCGCCGCGAGCTCCCGGGCCGCCTCGACGTCCTCGGTCAGCCGCTGCCAGTCGCGGTAGGTGTGCACCACGGCCGAGAGCTCGGCGTACCGCTGGTTGAGCCGCTTCGACAGCGCCTGGTCCGTGTGGATCGACGGGTCGGCCAGCCGTGGTTCGAGCTCGGCGTGCTCGGCCAGGAGGCCTTCGACCGCCTCGAACATCACGGGTCCTCCGGTCCTGGCCAAACACCAAGTTCTCTTGGTGTTCGATCACTTCTCATGGGGAATTGCCCATGAGAAGTGACTGTTTACCAAGAGAACATGGTGTTTGCACCCCGCCCAGCCACCGCCGGGCCGAGCTCACTTCTTCTTGGCGTAGCGAGCCTCGAACCGGGCCACGCGGCCACCGGTGTCGAGGATCTTCTGCTTGCCCGTGTAGAACGGGTGGCAGTTGGAGCAGACGTCGGCGTGGATGGACGCGTTCTTCGCCGTGCTCCGCGTCTCGAACGTGTTCCCGCAGGTGCAGGTCACGTGAGTCGAGGTGTACTCGGGGTGGGTGTTCTTCTTCATGATGTCCTCTCGGTGACGGTCGCCGGGTCGTCGACGTCGTACGACGCCCACGTGAACCGGAACCAGCGAGTGATTCTGCCACCCGGACCGAGTCGGAAGCGAATCGGCGTGGTGGACAGCTGACGGTCTCAACGCCCGGGTGTCCGGGCGCATTCCCGCAGGTCAGTCGTCCTTGCCGTTGCCGTTCGGCGTGGTCTTCTGGACCTGCATCAGGAACTCGTAGTTGGTGGTGGTCTTCTTCAGCCGCTCCAGCAGCAGCTCGAGCGCCTGCTGACCGTCGAGTCCGGAGAGCACCCGGCGGAGCTGCCAGATGATGGCCAGCTCCTCCTTGCTCATCAGGAGCTCCTCCCGGCGGGTGCCGGACTGCACGGCGTCGATCGCCGGGAAGATCCGCTTGTCCGCGAAGTCGCGGCGCAGCCGGATCTCCATGTTGCCGGTGCCCTTGAACTCCTCGAAGATCACCTCGTCCATCTTCGAGCCGCTCTCGATCAGCGCGGTCGCCAGGATGGTGAGCGAGCCGCCGTCCTCGATGTTGCGGGCAGCACCGAAGAAGCGCTTGGGCGGGTACAGCGCCGCCGAGTCCACGCCGCCGGACAGGATCCGGCCGGAGGCGGGAGCCGCCAGGTTGTACGCACGGCCCAACCGGGTGATGCCGTCGAGCAGCACCACCACGTCGTGGCCGAGCTCGACCAGCCGCTTGGCGCGCTCGATGGCCAGCTCGGCGACCATGGTGTGGTCGCTGGCGGGACGGTCGAACGTCGAGGAGATGACCTCGCCCTTGACTGAGCGCTCGAAGTCGGTGACCTCCTCCGGGCGCTCGTCGACCAGCACCACCATCAGGTGGCACTCGGGGTTGTTCGTGGTGATCGAGTTCGCGATCGACTGCATGATCATCGTCTTGCCGGCCTTGGAGGGCGAGACGATCAGGCCGCGCTGGCCCTTGCCGATCGGCGCGGCGATGTCGATCACGCGACCGATCAGGTTGGTCGGCGTGGTCTCCAGGCGGAGCCGCTCGCTGGCGTAGAGCGGGGTCAGCTTCTGGAACTCGATCCGGTCCTTGGCGGCCTCCGGGTCGGCACCGTTGACGGTGTCGAGCTTGACCAGGGGGTTGAACTTCTCCTTGCGCTCGCCCTCGCGCGGCTGGCGCACCATGCCGGTGATCGCGTCACCGCGGCGCAGCGCGTAGCGGCGCACCATGGACAGCGAGACGTAGACGTCGTCGGTGCCGGGCAGGTAGCCGCTGGTGCGGACGAAGGCGTAGTTGTCGAGGACGTCGAGGATGCCGGCACAGGGCATCAGCACGTCGTCCTCGAGGATCTGGGTGTCGGGCTCGTTGCGGCTGCTGCGGTTGCCCGTGGGGCCCGGTGCGCCGGTCCGGTCGCGGTCGCGACCTCGTCGACGGCGGTTGCGGCGGCTGCCGTCCTCGTCGTTCCGGTCACCGGCCTGGTTCCGGCTGTCGTGACGCTCACCGGCCTGGCCGCGGTCGTTCGCCTGGTTCCGGCCGTCGTTCCGGCCGTCGTTCCGGCCGTCGTTGCGGCCGTCGTTGCGGCCGTCGTTGCGGCCGTCGTTGCGGCCGTCGTGGCGATTGTCGTTGCGGGCCTGGTTGTCGCCGCGCTCGTTGTTCCGCTCGTGGTTCCGGTCGCTGCGGTTCTCTCCGCGCTCGCCGGTGCGTTCGTTGTTCCGGTTGCCGCGCGTGTCCTGCTTGCGGTTGCCGTCGGCGCGCTCCGATCGGTCGTCGTCACCCGCGTCCTGACCGGACTCCTGGCGCGGCTCCTCCTGGCGGGGCTGCCGGCGAGCGTCCTGCCCGGACTTCTGCCCGGACCCTTGCGCGGACTCTGCGCGGACTCCCGGCGGCTCCCCTCGCGGGCGCCGTTCTTCGCCTCGCCCTCGCTGCCGCCCTGGTTACCGCCCTGGTTCTCGCTCTGGTTTCCCTGGTTTCCACCCTGGTTTCCACTCTGGGCGGCCTTGATCGCGCCGACCAGGTCGGCCTTCTTCATGCCGGCCGCCTTGATGCCGAGTCCGGCGGCGATCTGCTTGAGCTCGGGCATGAGCTTGGTGTTCAGCCCACCGCTGCGCGCCCCCGACCCAGAAGATGCCCGTCCCTCGGACGGAGCACCGGTCGTCGGAGCCTCTGCGTCGTGGCTGTCGATGATGTCAGTCATGTGGGGTTCCTTCCCCCTGGTGTTCGGCCGCGGCCCTGAGCGTCCGGCGGCGTGAGGTGCTGCGTTCCCGTTCTCTCCGGCCCGGAGATCTGCCTAGCGACGGCAGGCACCGGCGGCGAGGAGTTTGTAGGAAGAGAGCGCCGCTCGGAGGCCTCGGTTGACCGTAGGGCCGTCCGGCGTGGCGCGTCGCCACAGTAGCACCGCCCGGGACCCGCAGACACTCAACCCGGGAGAACGCGGGCACCGGCGACCCCCGCGGCAGGCGTGAGGCTCACCCATCCGGGTGGCGTCGTACGACGGGCGGTCTCCTCGACGTCCGCCGCCGGCACCAGCGCCAGCACGGTCGGCCCGGCGCCGGACACCACCGCGGCGATCCCGTCGCCCCGCAGCGCGTCCACCAGGTCGAGGGTGTCCGGCATCGCCGGCCGCCGGTACTCCTGGTGCAGCAGGTCGGCCGTCGCCGGCATCAGCAGGTCGGGCGCCCCGATCATCGCGGCCACCAGCAGGGCGGTCCGGCCGGAGTTCGCGGCCGCGTCGGCGTGCCGCACCACCTCCGGCAACAGCCCCCGGGCAACGGCGGTCGACACCGGGTCGGGCGGCACGAACGCCACCACCCCGATGCCCGGGTCGAGGTCCAGCCGGGCGACCGCCACGTGTCCCGCGTCCTGGGTGGCGACGGTGAACCCGCCGAGCAGCGCCGGCGCGACGTTGTCCGGATGTCCTTCCAGCCGGTTCGCGAGGTCGAGCGCTGCCCCGTCGTCCAGGTGGTCGGCACCGCCCTCGAGCAGCGCCCGGGCCAGCACCACGCCGGCCACGATCGCTGCCGAGGACGACCCCAGGCCCCGGGCGTGCGGGATCCGGTTCACGCACCGGAGCCGCAGACCGGGCGGCTGGACGCCGAGCACCTCGAACGCCGCCGCCATCGCCCGGTGCACCAGGTGCCGTGCGTCCCGCGGCACCTGGGCGGCGGACTCGCCCTCGACGGTGATCACGAGCGGCCCGTCGTGCACCTCGGCGGTCAGCGTGTCGCGCAGGTCGAGCGCGAGCCCGAGGCAGTCGAAGCCGGGACCGAGGTTGGCGCTGGTGGCCGGGACGCTGACGGTGACCGGCCCCGCGACGAAGACCATCAGAGGCCGGCCGCGCGCGCCGCGGCCTCGACGTCGGCGTCCACCACGGTGTCCACGATGTCGGTGAACGTGGCGAGCGCGGTGTCGACGTCCTTCAGCCCGTGGCCGGTCACGGTGACCACCACGGTGCGCCCGGACACGTCGGCACCCTCGGCGTGCTCGACCAGCAGGCCGGCGACGCCGGCCGCGGACGCCGGCTCGACGAACACCCCGTCGCGAGCGGCCAGATCCCTCTGTGCGCTGAGGATCTGGTCATCCGTCACCTTGCGGAACATGCCCCCCGACTGCTCGGCGGCCGCCACCGCCAGCTCCCAGGAGGCGGGGTTGCCGATCCGGATCGCCGAGGCCAGGGTCTCCGGGTTGGCGACCGGCTTGCCCTCGACCAGGGGCGCCGCCCCGGCGGCCTGCCAGCCGCGCATCACCGGCTTGCGGGTGGTGGTGCCGGCGTCGGAGGCCTCGCGGTAGCCCAGCCAGTACGCCGAGATGTTGCCGGCGTTGCCGGTCGGCAGCACGTGGATGTCGGGGGCGTCGCCGAGGAAGTCCACGATCTCGTACGACGCCGTCTTCTGGCCCTGGAGCCGCATCGGGTTGACCGAGTTGACCAGCGACACGGGGTAGTGGTCGGCCAGCCCACGCGAGAGCCGCAGGCAGTCGTCGAAGTTGCCGCGCACCATGATCACCTGCGCGCCGTGGATGATCGCCTGCGCGAGCTTGCCGGCCGCGATCTTGCCCTGGGGAACCAGCACCAGCGGCTTGATCCCGGCCCGGGCGGCGTACGCGGCCATCGACGCCGACGTGTTGCCGGTCGACGCGCAGACCACGGCCTCGGCGCCCTCGCCGACCGCGACGGAGAGCGCGACCGTCATGCCGCGGTCCTTGAACGAGCCGGTGGGGTTGTCGCCCTCGACCTTGAGCCAGACCTCGGCCCCGAGCAGGTCGGAGAGCCAGCCGCTCTGCACCATCGGCGTCCCGCCCTCGCGGAGCGTGATCACCGGGGTGTCGGCAGGGATGTCGAGCCGGTCGCGGTACTCCTCGATCACGCCGCGCCACTGGTGCGTGCGGGCCGGCGCCTGGGTGTCGGCTCCGCTCATTCCGCTTCGCCCTCGACGCGCATCACCGACGACACCTCGCGCACGTAGGACATCGCGCGGAGCTCCTCGACGGTCGCGGCGAGGTCGGCGTCGGTCGCCCGGTGCGAGACCACGACCAGCTGGGCGTCGTCACCGCGCCCCTCCTGGCGCACGGTCTGGATCGACACGTCGTGCTCGGCGAACGCCTGCGCGACTGCCGCGAGCACGCCCGCCTTGTCGTCGACGTCGAGCTGCACGTGGTACCTGGTCTGGGTCTGGCCCATGCTCAGCACCGGCAGGTCGGCGTACGAGGACTCCCCTGCCCCACGCACGGCGGAGAGCCGGTTGCGAGCAACGGTGACCAGGTCACCGAGCACCGCGCTGGCGGTCGGCGCGCCACCGGCACCCGGGCCGTAGAACATGAGCTGGCCGGCGGCCTCGCTCTCGACGAAGACCGCGTTGTAGGCCTCGCGCACGCTGGCCAGGGGGTGGGAGCGCGGGATCATCGCCGGGTGGACCCGCGCGGCGACGGCGGGCCCCTCGGGCGTGTCGACCACCTCGCAGATCGAGAGCAGCTTGACCACCGAGCCCATCTCGCGGGCGCTCGCGACGTCGCTCGCGGTGACCTCGGCGATGCCCTCGCGGTGCACGTCGGCGGCGGTGACCCGCGTGTGGAAGGCCAGGCTGGCCAGGATCGCCGCCTTGGCCGCCGCGTCGAAGCCCTCGACGTCGGCGGTCGGGTCGGCCTCGGCGTACCCGAGCGCCTGGGCCTCCTCCAGCGCCTCGGCGAACCCGCTGCCTGCGCTGTCCATCCGGTCGAGGATGAAGTTCGTGGTGCCGTTGACGATGCCGAGCACCCGGGTGACCCGGTCGCCGGCGAGCGACTCGCGCAGCGGACGCAGGATCGGGATCGCCCCGGCCACGGACGCCTCGTAGTAGAGGTCGCGGCCCGCCTCCTCGGCGGCCCGGAACAGGGTGGCGCCGTCCTCGGCGAGCAGCGCCTTGTTGGCGGTGACCACAGAGGCGCCGTGCTCGAGCGCCGCCAGGATCAGCGACCGGGCCGGCTCGATCCCGCCGATCACCTCGACCACGATGTCGACGTCGTCTCGCGTGACCAGGCCGTGGGCGTCGGTCGTGAACAGCTCGGCCGGCACCACACCTCCGCGCTGAAGCTCGGGACGGCGTACGGCGACCCCGACCAGCTCGACCGGCGCCCCGACGCGGGCGGCCAGGTCGGCTGCCTGGTCGTGGATCAGCCGGGCGACCTGGCTGCCGACGACGCCGCAGCCGAGCAGGGCGACGCGCAGCGGCTTGTTATCGGTACTCATGACCGGACCATCCTCGCATCGCGTCCGCCCTCGTTGCTCCCGATCCCATTTCGCCGACCCGGCGCAGATGGCGGTGCCACGCATGTCGACCCGACGCAGATGGCGATCAGCGGTCGCCATCTGCGACGGGTCGGCCTGGTCGACGTCGCCATCTGCGACGGGTCAGCCCGGTCGACGTCGCCATCTGCGACGGGTCGGCAGGGGTGGGGGTCAGTCGTCGACGTCGAGGGAGAGCAGGTCGTCCTCGGTCTCGCGGCGGACCACGACGCGGGCGGTGCCGTCGGCCACGGCCACCACCGGGGGCCGGAGGGCGTGGTTGTAGTTGCTGGCCATCGAGCGGCAGTACGCCCCGGTGCCGGGTACGGCGAGCAGGTCGCCGGGCGCGACGTCGCCGGGCAGGAACTCGTCCTTGACCACGATGTCGCCGGCCTCGCAGTGCTTGCCGACCACGCGCACCAGCAGCGTCGGGGCGTCGGAGCCGCGCGAGGCGAGCGAGCACGAGTAGTCGGCGTCGTAGAGCGCCGTGCGGATGTTGTCGCTCATCCCGCCGTCGACCGAGACGTAGGTGCGGACCGCGCCGCCGTCGAGCTCGACCGCCTTGACCGTGCCCACCTCGTAGACCGTGCACATGGCCGGACCGGCGATCGCGCGGCCGGGCTCGATCGAGAGCCGGGGCACCGCGAGGCCACGCGCGGCGCACTCGTCCTCGACGATCCTGGTGATCCCGGTGGCGAGCTGCGCGGCGTCGGAGGGGTCGTCCTGGGTCGTGTAGGCGATCCCGAACCCGCCGCCGAGGTCGAGGTCCCCGAGCTCGAGCCCGAGCTCGGTGCCGATCTCGGCGTGCAGCGCGAGCACCCGGCGGGCGGCCACCTCGAAGCCGGCGGTGTCGAAGATCTGCGACCCGATGTGGGAGTGCAGGCCGAGCAGCTCGACCCCCGGTGCGGCGTGCAGCTGGCGCACCGCCTCGAGCGCGTCGCCGGAGGTGATCGAGAAGCCGAACTTCTGGTCCTCGTGGGCGGTGGCGATGTACTCGTGCGTGTGCGCCTCGACCCCGGCTGTCACCCGCACCATCACCCGCGCCGGGCGCTCGGCACCGGCGAGCGCGCGGATCCGCTCGATCTCGTGGAAGGAGTCCACGACGATCCTGCCGACCCCCGCGTCCAGCGCACGCTCGAGCTCGGCGGAGGTCTTGTTGTTGCCGTGGTAGCCGATCTGCGACGGGTCGAAGCCGGCACGCAGGGCGACGGCCAGCTCCCCGGTGCTGCACACGTCGAGGCACAGTCCCTCCTCGGCGATCCAGCGCGCGACCGTCGTACAGAGGAAGGCCTTGCCCGCGTAGTAGACGTCGTACGACGCGAACGCCCGGCGGAACGCCCGCGCCCGGGCCCGGAAGTCGGCCTCGTCGAGGACGTAGGCCGGCGACCCGTGCTCGGCGACCAGGTCGGTGAGGGCCACCCCGCCGACCTCGAGCACGCCGTCGTCACGCTTGCGGGCGGAGGCCGACCACAGGTGCGGCACCAGCGCGTTGGGGTCCTCCGGCTCGCGCAGCCACGACGGCCCGCGGACGGAGACCGCGGCGTGTGCCCAGCCGGCCTCGTGCGCCCTCATCGAGCGGTCACATGCGCTCGGGCGCCGAGACGCCGAGCAGGTCGAGGCCGTTCTGGAAGACGACGCGGGTCGCGCTGACCAGCACCAGCCGCGCGCCGTGGAGCTCCGAGAACTCCTCGTCGCCCTGGGGCAGCACCCGGCACGCGTCGTAGAACTTGTGGAACGACGACGCCGTCTCCTCGAGGTAGCGCGCGACCCGGTGCGGCTCGCGCAGCTGCGCGGCCGCTGCCACCACCCGTGGGAACTCGGCGAGCGCCCGGAGCAGAGCACCCTCCTTCTCGTGGGTGAGCAGGGCCGGGTCGAACTCGAGGTCCGGGACGCCGAGGTCGCGGGCGTTGCGCACCAGCGACGCCGTCCGCGCGGCGACGTACTGCACGTAGAAGACGGGGTTGTCGCTCGCCTGCCGGGTCATCTCCGCGACGTCGAGCGTCAGCGGCGAGTCCGTGGGGAACCGACCGAGCGTGTAGCGGAGCGCGTCGACCCCGATCAGGTCCACCAGCTCCTGCAGCGTGACCAGGGTGCCGGCCCGCTTGGACAGCTTGAGCTCCTCGCCGTCCTGCAGGATCTTGACCAGCTGACCGATCAGCACCTCGATGTTGCGCTCGGGGTCGTCGCCGGCGCAGGCGGCCATGGCGCGCAGCCGCCCCACGTAGCCGTGGTGGTCGGCGCCCAGCAGGTAGATGCAGCGGTCGAAGCCGCGGCCCCGCTTGTCGAGGTAGTACGCCGTGTCGCTGGCGAAGTAGGTCAGCTCGCCGTTGGACCGGATCAGCACCCGGTCCTTGTCGTCGCCGAAGTCGGTGGTGCGCATCCACACCGCGCCGTCGTCGTCGAAGACGTGGCCCTGGTCGCGCAGCTTCTCCAGGCCGTCGGCGACCGACGCGTCGGCGTGCAGCGACCGCTCGCTGAACCAGACGTCGAAGACGGTGCGGAACGTGGCCAGCGACGCCTGCTGCTCGGCGAGCTGGATCCGGTAGCCGGCCTCCCGGAAGGCGATCGTCCGCTCGTCGTCGGGAAGGTCGAGGATGCCGGGCTCCTCGGCGAGGACCTGCCTGGCCAGGTCGTCGACGTACGCGCCCTGGTACCCGTCCTCCGGCACCGGCTCGCCCTTGGCCCGGGCCTCGATCGAGGCGCCGAACTTGTCCATCTGCGAACCGCGGTCGTTGATGTAGAACTCCCGCTCGACCGTGGCCCCGGCCGCGTCGAGCACCCGTGCCAGCGCGTCGCCGACGGCGGCCCACCGGGTGTGGCCGAGGTGCAGCGGCCCGGTCGGGTTGGCCGAGATGAACTCGACGTTGATGCGTTCGCCCGCCAGCGCGTCGTTGCGGCCGTACGCCGACCCGGCCGCGAGCACGTCCGCCGCGACCGCGCCCTGGGCGCCGGCCGCGACCGTGATGTTGAGGAAGCCGGGCCCGGCGACGTCCACCGCGGCGACCCCGTCGGCGGCCCGGAGGCGGTCGGCGACCAGCTCGGCGAAGGCCCGCGGGTTGGTGCCTGCCTTCTTGGCGAGCTGGAGCGCGACGTTGGTCGCATAGTCCCCGTGCTCCTTGCTGCGCGGGCGCTCGACCACCACCGTGGTCGGGGCGCCGTCGGGCAGGCTGACGGCGTCGTCGTCGACGAGCGCCCGGAGGGCGTCGACGATCGTCGACGAGAGCTGATCGGGGGTCACCGCCCAAGCCTATCGGCGGCGCGTCGTCCCCCTCACCTCGATGTCGCGGTCCGGGCGGGACGTCATGCGAGGTGGCCGCCCGGGCAACCAGTTCGGAGGACGTCTGCTCGCTGCGGTAGCGTTCCCCTCGCACCCCAGAGCCCCTGTAGCTCAGGGGATAGAGCACCGCCCTCCGGAGGCGGGAGCGCAGGTTCGAATCCTGCCAGGGGCGCTTTCGGCCGGCAGGCCGAGACGGAGACCGACCGGACGGGGTCGCCGGCCTGCTGATGACGCTCCTCCCGGGCCCGCGTGAGAGCACGGTGAGCCGCCTCGCAGCACGCCCGGTGTCCGCCGCGGAGCAGTTCCCCAGCAGTTACCCAGCGGTTCCCCGACACCCCGCGGCACGGGCCTCCCTTGGGGGGCCTGTGCTCGCGTGTGCGGGGGTCTAGCCTTGACCACACACCACAGCCGTGCCCACCGGAAGAGGCGAACCCAGTCGTGCCCGAGTCTTCGGATTCAACCCCTCCGTCCAGCAGCGCGCTGGACGCGTTCGGAGCCAACGAGTGGCTCGTGGACGAGATGTACGAGCAGTACCAGCGTGACCCGAACAGCGTGGACAAGGCCTGGTGGGACTTCTTCCGCAGCATGGACAAGGGCGCCAACGGCAGCACCTCCGCCGGCAACGGCGCCGGCAAGCCCGCCGGCGCGGCGAAGACCGAGAAGGCCGAGCAGAAGGTGGAGGCGAGGAAGCCCGCCGAGGCTGCCGACAAGCCCGCCGCGAAGGCCTCGACGAAGACTGCCGACAAGCCTGCCGACAAGCCTGCCGACAAACCCGCCGCGAAGGCCTCGACGAAGACTGCCCACAAGCAGCCCGAGAAGCCCGAGGACGGCAAGGCCACCAAGACCGAGCCGTCGACCGCGACCCAGAAGTCGACGGAGTCCAAGGACCCGCAGCCGGCCCCGACGTCGGAGGCCACCGACGAGCCGCAGTACACCGTCCTGCGGGGCGCGCCCGCGCGCACCGTGCAGAACATGGACGTCTCGCTGACCGTGCCCACCGCGACCAGCGTCCGGTCGGTGCCGGTGAAGCTGCTCTGGGACAACCGGATCGTGATCAACAACCACCTCGCCCGTGCCCGCGGCGGCAAGGTGTCGTTCACCCACCTGATCGGCTTCGCGCTGGTCAAGGCGCTCCGCTCGATGCCGGAGATGAACGTCGGCTTCGACACCGTCGACGGCAAGCCCAACCTGATCACCCCGGCGCACATCAACCTCGGCCTGGCGATCGACCTGCCCAAGCCTGACGGCACCCGGCAGCTCCTGGTGCCCTCGATCAAGGCCGCCGAGGCGATGGACTTCGCGCACTTCTGGACCGCGTACGAGGAACTGGTGCGCAAGGCCCGCGACAACAAGCTCGCGGTGACCGATTTCCAGGGCACCACGGTCAGCCTGACCAACCCCGGCACGATCGGCACCAACCACTCGGTGCCCCGGCTGATGAAGGGCCAGGGCGCGATCATCGGCGTCGGCTCGATGGAGTACCCGCCGGAGTTCCAGGGCGCCTCGGAGGAGACGCTCACCCGCAACGCGATCAGCAAGATCATGACGCTGACCTCGACGTACGACCACCGGGTGATCCAGGGAGCCCAGTCCGGCGAGTTCCTCAAGCGCATCCACGCGCTGCTGCTCGGCGAGGAGGGGTTCTACGACGAGATCTTCCGCTCGCTGCGGATCCCCTACGAGCCGATCCGCTGGGCCAACGACATCTCGACCAACCACGACGACGACATCAACAAGCAGGCCCGGATCCTCGAGCTGATCCATGCCTACCGGGTGCGCGGCCACATGATGGCCGACACCGACCCACTGGAGTACCGCCAGCGCAGCCACCCCGACCTCGAGGTGGAGTCGCACGGGCTGACCCTGTGGGACCTCGACCGTGAGTTCGCCACCGGTGAGTTCGGCGGTGAGCGCCGGTTCATGAAGATGCGCTCGATCCTGGGCATCCTGCGCGACTCCTACTGCAGGACCGTCGGCATCGAGTACATGCACATCCAGGATCCCGAGCAGCGTCGCTGGATCCAGGAGCGGGTCGAGCAGCCGCACCAGAAGCCGCCCCGCGAGGAGCAGCTGCGGATCCTGCTCAAGCTCAACCAGGCCGAGGCCTTCGAGACCTTCCTGCAGACCAAGTTCGTGGGCCAGAAGCGGTTCAGCCTCGAGGGTGGCGAGACCACCGTCCCGCTGATCGACGAGATCTGCGAGGCGGCCGCCGAGGGCGACCTCGACGAGGTCGCGATCGGCATGGCGCACCGCGGCCGGCTCAACGTGCTGGCCAACATCGTCGGCAAGAGCTACAGCCAGATCTTCCGCGAGTTCGAGGGCAACATCGACCCGCGCACGGTGCAGGGCTCCGGCGACGTGAAGTACCACCTCGGCGCGGAGGGTGAGTTCTCCTCCGACGCCGGCGCGCGGATCAAGGTGTCCGTCGCCGCGAACCCCTCGCACCTCGAGGCGGTCGACCCGGTGCTCGAGGGCATCGCGCGGGCCAAGCAGGACATGCTCAACCAGGGCGAGAGCTTCCCGGTGCTGCCGCTGCTCGTGCACGGCGACGCCGCGTTCGCCGGCCAGGGTGTGGTCGCCGAGACGCTCAACCTCTCCCAGCTGCGGGGCTACCGCACCGGTGGCACCATCCACGTGGTCGTCAACAACCAGGTCGGGTTCACCACCTCACCCGCCGCGTCGCGCTCCTCGCTGTACTGCACCGACGTGGCCCGGATGGTGCAGGCGCCGATCTTCCACGTCAACGGCGACGACCCCGAGGCCTGCATCCGGGTGGCCCGGCTGGCCTTCGAGTACCGCCAGGCGTTCAAGAAGGACGTCGTGATCGACCTGGTCTGCTACCGGCGCCGTGGCCACAACGAGGGTGACGACCCGTCGTACACCCAGCCGCTGATGTACGACCTGATCGAGCAGAAGCGATCGGTCCGCAAGCTCTACACCGAGTCCCTGATCGGTCGCGGCGACATCACGCTGGAGGAGGCCGAGCAGGTGCTGCGCGACTACCAGCAGCAGCTCGAGCGGGTCTTCACCGAGGTGCGCGAGGCCACCGGCACACCGTCGGAGTGGACGACCGTGCCGGACTACCCGGAGAAGAGCCACGAGGACTACAGCACGGCGATCTCGCGCGAGACCCTCAAGCGGATCGCCGATGCGCACGTCAGCGCGCCCGACGGCTTCACGGTGCACCCGAAGGTGCTCCCGCAGCTCCAGCGCCGCGCCGCCGCGATCGCGGAGGGCCCGATCGACTGGGGCACCGGCGAGATCCTGGCGCTCGGCTCGCTGCTGATGGACGGACGCCCGGTGCGGCTGGCCGGCCAGGACTCGCGACGCGGCACCTTCGTCTCGCGGTTCGCGACCATCATCGACCGCACCAACGCCAACGAGTGGACGCCGTTGGCGAACCTCTCCGAGGAGCAGGCGCAGTTCTACATCTACGACTCGCTGCTCTCGGAGTACGCCGCCCTCGGGTTCGAGTACGGCTACTCGGTGGCCAGGCCCGATGCGCTGGTGCTCTGGGAGGCGCAGTTCGGTGACTTCGTGAACGGCGCCCAGATCGTGATCGACGAGTTCATCACGGCGTCGGCGACCAAGTGGCGCCAGCAGTCCGGCGTCGTGCTCCTGCTCCCGCACGGCTACGAGGGCCAGGGCCCCGACCACTCGTCGGCCAGGATCGAGCGGTTCCTGGCCATGGCCGCCGACGACGCGTTCGTGGTGGCGCAGCCGTCCACGCCGGCGTCGTACTTCCACCTGCTGCGCCGGCACGCGCTCGGGGAGAACCACCAGCCACTGATCGTGTTCACGCCGAAGTCGATGCTCAAGCGCAAGGAGGCGGCGTCGCGGCCCGAGGACTTCATGGAGGGCTCGGGCTTCCGCACCGTCACCCCCGACGCGATGGCCGACCCGGAGCAGGTGCGCACGCTGCTGCTCTGCAGCGGCCGGATCACCTGGGACCTGATGGTCGAGCGCGGCAAGCGTCAGGGCGACGAGCTGACCACCGCGATCGCGCGGGTCGAGCAGCTCTACCCGCACCCGACCGACGCCCTCACGGCGGAGATCGACCGCTACCCGCACCTCGAGCACGTGCGCTGGGTGCAGGACGAGCCGATCAACATGGGCCCGGCGCCGTTCTACCGGCTCAACGTGTTCCCCGACCTCGCGGCTCGGGGACACGAGGTCGAGGTGATCTCCCGTCCTGCCTCGAGCTCGCCGTCGGTGGGGCAGCACTCCCGCCACGTCGAGGAGCAGAAGTCCGTGCTCGAGCAGGCGTTCGCCTGAGCGATGTACTTCACCGATCGTGGCGTCGAGGAGCTCGCGGCCCGGCGGGGTGACGAGGAGGTCACCCTGGCCTGGCTGGCCGAGCGGCTGAGCGAGTTCTGCGACGTGCACCCGGAGTTCGAGACGCCGGTGGAGCGGTTCGCGACCTGGCTGGCGCGCCTCGACGACCCGGACGACGAGTGACGGGGTCCCGGCTCACCTGCTACGCCAACGACGGGCTGCTCTTCGACGTGCGCGACGAGGGCCCGCTCGACGGGCCGGTCGTGCTGCTGCTCCACGGCTTCCCGCAGCGCGCCTCCTCGTGGGACCAGGTGGTGCCGCACCTGCACGCTGCCGGGATCCGCACGGTCGCGCCGGACCAGCGTGGTTACTCGCGTGGAGCCCGCCCCCGGGGGCGCTCGTCGTACCGGATGAGCAGGCTCGTCGGTGACGTCGTCGCGCTGGTCGCGGCGGTCGGGGCCGGCCCGGTGCACCTGGTCGGCCACGACTGGGGCGCCGCGGTGGCCTGGTCGACGGCCGCCTCGCGACCCGACCTGGTCGCCTCGCTGACCTCGGTCTCGGTGCCGCATCCCGGCGCGTTCGTGCGGTCGCTGCGACGGGTCGCCCAGCTGCGCAAGTCCTGGTACATGGGGTTCTTCCAGCTCCCCTGGCTGCCCGAACAGCTGCTCGGCCGACGTGCGGTCGTCGAGCGTGAGATGCGCGGGGCCGGGATGCCGGCCGCCGCCGTGGCGCGGGTCTGGCCCGAGATCGTCGCGGACGGCGCGCTCGCGGGCGGACTGGGCTACTACCGGGCGATGCCGTTCGCCGACCCGCACGCGCTGCGCGGCCGGGTGCCGGTGCCGACCACGCATGTCTGGAGCGACGGGGACGTGGCTCTCGACCGGCACGGCGCCGAGCTCACGGCGTCGTACGTCGACGCGCCGTACCTGCTGGAGGTGCTCGAGGGCGTCAGCCACTGGATACCGGACGAGGCGCCGGAGCGCCTCGCCACGATCGTGCTGCGGCGCGTGCGCGGCTAGTCGCGGTCCGCCCTTCGCGCGGCGTCGCGGATCTCGAACACCTCCGTCGCGAAGCCGCCGAGCGTCCTGGCCACGTCACGCACGGCGCCGGTGAGGATCGTGGTCACCTGACCGACGGTGGTGGCCGCGGCCTCGACCGTGTTCTGCACGGCGTCCTTGCGGATCTCGCCCTTGCTCAGGTGATCGTCCATGCCCTCAGTGTGATCGGCTGCAGACCTCGCCGACAAGCACTCCCGCAGGTGAGCCGGGACACGTACGCCCTAGGGTGAAAGACGTGGTGAGCGAGCCGAGCATCGACGTCGCCAGCCGCCGCGAGCGCAAGGAACGCACCCGGCAGGCGATCCTGGCCTCGGCTCTCGAGCTCTCCCAGGACATCGGCCTGGCCGGGGTCTCGCTGCGCCAGGTGACCAAGGACGTCGGCATCGTGCCGACCGCGTTCTACCGCCACTTCGACTCCGTGGAGGAGCTCGGCCTGGTGCTGGTCGAGGAGGCGTTCGTCTCGCTGCGCGCGATGCTGCGCGACGTACGACGCGAGCCGGAGCTCACCGGCGTGATCCCGTCGTCGGTGCGGATCCTGCTCGACCACGTCCGCCGGCAGGAGTCGCACTTCCGGTTCATCGCCCGCGAGCGCAACGGCGGCACTCCGGCGGTGCGGGACGCGATCCGGCGCGCCCTGGACCTGTTCGAGCAGGAGCTGGCGGCCGACGTGGCCCGGCTCCCCGGCACCGACGTCTGGTCCGAGCAGGACCTGCGCACGCTGTCGTCGATGATCGTGCACGTGATGGTGTCGATCGCCGAGAAGATCCTCGACGCCCCCCGTGAGGCGGCCGCCGAGGCGGCGATCGTGCACGAGGCGGACACCCAGCTCAGGATGCTCGTGGTCGGTGCGTTGAACTGGACGTCGCGGGCGGAGTAGGTGGGCGGCCGATCACCACGGGACCGTGGTGACTCGCCCCTTCCCTAGCGAGATCTCCGTCGGGAAGCGGCAGTTTCCCTCGGGAAGCACGTCGGTCACGCGGCCTCGGCGATCGCCTCGTCGTCGGTCACCGGGGCGACGGGCTGCACCGGGGAGGCGGGGCGGCCGGGGAGCAGGAACGCGAGCCCGAGCACGACGAGCGAGAGTCCGGCACCCACGGCGAAGGCCCACTGCATGCCACCGACGAGGGCGTGCGCCCGGTCGGCGCCGTCCTGGGCCAGCGCGGTGGCCCGCGACGACATCACGGTCACCACGACCGCGGTGCCGACAGCGGCGGCGACCTGCTGCAGGGCGCCGAGCAGGGAGCTGCCGTGGGAGTACAGGTGCGGCGGCAGCGCGCCGAGCCCGAGCGTGAAGACCGGGGTGAACACCGCGGCCAGGCTGACCATCAGCAGCACGTGGGCGACCAGCACCAGCCAGATCGGGCTGTCGAGGCTGACCCGGGTCAGCATCCCGAGCGCGACCACGATGCCGACGGAGCCGGGGATCACCAGCACCCGGCCACCGAAGCGGTCGAAGACCCGCCCGACGGTCGGGCCGAGCAACCCCATCGCCAGTCCGCCGGGCGCCACCAGCAGGCCGGTCCGCAGCACGCTGAGCTGGCGCACGTCCTGCAGGTACAGCGGCAGCAGGATCATCGAGCCGAGCATCGCCATGAACGCGACCGCCATCAGCAGCAGCGAGACGGTGTAGGTGCGCAGCCGCAGCGTGCGCAGGTCGAGGAGCGGGCTGCCGGTCCGCTGCAGCGAGAGCTGGCGCCAGACGAAGACGCCCACCACCACCAGGCCGACCACGACCAGCAGCACCGGCGGCACCGCGGTGCCCCCGGAGCCGGCGCCGAGCTGGCTCAGGCCGTAGACCAGGCTCCCGAAGCCGACTGCCGAGGCCGCGACCGAGAACCAGTCGACCGAGCCCGGCCGTGCCTCGCCCAGGTCGGTGAGCCTGCGCAGCCCGACCACCGTGATCACGAGCGCGATCGGGAGCACGATGCCGAACATCCACCGCCACGACAGGTACTGGAGTACGACGCCGGAGACGGTGGGCCCGAGCGCCGGGGCCACGGACATGGCGAGCGTGACGTTGCCCATCACCCGTCCCCGGTCGTGCTCGGGAACGATCGTCAGCAGCGTGGTCATCAGCAGCGGCATCATCACCGCCGTGCCGCCGGCCTGCACCACGCGGCCGGCGAGCAGCAGCGGGAACGACGGCGCCGCCGCGGCGATCAGGGTGCCGGTGCAGAACACGCTCATCGCGATCGCGAACGCCTGGCGGGTGGTCACGCGCTGGAGGAACCAGCCGGTGACCGGGATGACCACGGCCATGGTCAGCATGAAAGCCGTGGACAGCCACTGCGCGGCGCGGGCGGTGACCTCGAACTCCCCCATCAGCCTCGGGATCGCGTTGATCATCACGGTCTCGTTCAGGATCACGATGAACGTCGCGAGCACCAGCCAGCGCAGCACGGTGTAGTCGGAGGCTCCCGTGGTGGGGGCCTCCTCGGTCAGGGTGGCACGCGCGGGATCGTTCAGGGAGGTCATGCCCGAACAGACCGGACCGGCCCGGGCAACTCATCGCGGCGGGCCGAAGTAATGCCAAAATCGGACTATTAGCGCAATTGCCGCAAAAGGTCGTTCAATGTTTGAGGACACCCCGGAAACGGGGAGGATGGCGCTGTCCGGGGGGATTCTGGGCTTGTCGATCGTGGGGGTATTCCAGTGCGTGGCATGAACGCGTTCAACCGGGGGGCGCGCGGTGCCGTCATCGTCGCTGTGCTTGCGGCGTCCCTGACCGCGGGTGCGTTCGTCGCACCCTCGTCCGCCAAGCAAGGGTCCGGGCCCGAGACGCTGATCCTCACCGGTCCCTCCGACCGCACCGGCGACCGTGACGTCGCGCTGACCTTCGAGAGCTCGGTGCCGAAGTCGACGTACTCCACCCGCCTCGACAGTGGCAGGTGGTCCACGTTCCACCGCACGCCCTCCGCGGGCTACCCGGGCCTGGCGCCGGGCAAGCACGTCGTCGCGGTGCGCGCCAAGTCACCCTCCGGTGCCGTCGGCGCGATCGAGAAGGCGCGTTTCGTGGTGGACCTCACCGACCCGCAGACCTCGTTCGCCGGGGACAAGAAGGCCGCGACGGTGCTCGACCCGTCCACCGCGATCCGCTTCGGGTCCTCCAAGAGCCGCTCGACCTACCGCTGCAAGGTGGACAAGGGCGCCTACCAGACCTGCACCTCGCCGTACGTCGTCGGCGGCATGGGCGAGGGCCGGCACCAGCTGAGCGTCGAGGCCACCGACAGCGCCGGCAACGTCGACGCCACCCCCGTCTCGCGCACCCTCGTCGTCGACCAGGCCGCCGCCACCGGTTCGTTGTTCAGCGACGACTTCGAGACCGGCAACCTGAGCCGCTGGACGGTCACCAGGAACGGCACCGGAACCGCCGTCGCCCAGACCGCCGTGGTCAAGAGCGGCAGCTACGCCGCCCAGTTCACCACCACCTCGGCCTCCGGCTCGAAGGCCTACGCCCGCACCGCGCTGAGCGCCGCGGTGCCCGATCTCACCTCCGTGGCCGACGTACGCGTCGACACCGAGGGCGCGTCCGGCGGCTCGGTCCCGCTGCTCCGCTACTTCGGCGACACCGGCGCGCGCACCGTCAACCTCTACCGGGCCAACATCTCCGGCAAGATCTGGGTGCAGTTCGGCGGCACGTACGCCGCCACCAGCGGCACGCTGCCGCTCGGCACCTGGGCCAACGTCTCGCTCCGCGCGGCCGGCAACACCCTGCAGGTGACGCTGAACGGCGCCACGGTCTACTCCTCGACCACGGCCGGCCTGGCAGCCACCCGCACCCTCCAGCTCGGCAACGAGGCCGCCGCGCAGCCGGGCAGGATCAGCGTCGACAACGTGAGCGCGACCTCCACCGGCGCCGACCAGACGCCGCCGCAGACCACGATCTCCTCCGGGCCGTCGGGCTCGGTCCCCAACGGCCAGGCCACGTTCGCCTTCACCTCCTCGGAGTCCGGGTCCACGTTCCAGTGCAGCCTCGACGCAGCGGCCTACACGGCCTGCGCCTCGCCGAAGGCCTACTCCGGACTGGCGAAGGGCTCGCACACCTTCAAGGTGCGGGCCGTCGACACCTCCGGCAACGTCGACCCGACGCCCGCCACCCGCACCTGGACGGCGGCCGGTGACCCGACGCCCGCCGTGATGATCGCGGACAACCAGAACCGCCGGATCCTGGTCACCGACTACTCCGGCAAGGTCCTCTGGTCCTACGACAACCCGACCGGCGAGACCTCGGCCTACTCCGGCCCGCTCGGCGTGCGGCTGCTGCCCAACGGGCACATCCTGGCCACGTTCGGCACCGGCACCGTCGGCGAGATCGACATGACCACCAAGTCGTTCGTCTGGCAGGTCAAGGGGTACGCCGGCGCCTACTTCAAGTCGCCGTACGACGCCGAGCTGATGCCCGACGGCAACATCGCGGTGGCCAACGCCAAGACCAACCAGGTGATCGTGTTCAACCACACCACCGGGCAGGTCGTGTGGACGTACTCCATCAACTACCCGCACTACGTCGAGCTGATCCCGGCCGGCAAGGGCACCGGCACCTCCAAGCCGACGCTGATCACCTCCGGGTTCAGCAAGCTGTCCGAGGTCGTCTACGACCCGGGCGGCGCCGGCGACAAGGCGCTGAAGTACCAGTGGAACGCCGGCGCCAACACGCACCGCGCGATCCTCGACCGTGACGGCACCTCCATCGTGCTCAGCGACTGGGACAACTTCATCAAGCTGGCCCGGCCCACCCAGAACATCACCTGGTCGCGGTTCCAGGGCAACTGCTGCAACGGCGAGGTCCGGGGGGTCACGCTGACCCCCGACGGCGGCTACGCCATCGGCTACCGGATCTGGAACGGCGCCAGCCAGGTCCGGTTCACCGACGGGCAGGGCAACCAGACGCACCTGTTCTCGAGCCTCAGTGACGGCACCCGGCTGAACCTGCCGTACGGCGTTCGCTCGCTGAGCTGGCCCGGCTGACGTCCCGCGCAAAGGTCTGGTTCGCCCAATAACGGACGAACCAGACCTTTCGCGTATCGCTGGCGTGACGATTGTCTGCGCCCTAGGGTGCGACAGACCTGTCACTGTGCCGGTCCCGTCTTCGAGGAGCTCGTGTGGGTGTCAGGTCCAGCACGCCGGTCGACATGCTCAGGTCGGTCCGCCGTACCGCCCCGCGGATCGTCCTGCTCGCCGCGCTCGCGGCTCCCGCCGTGGTCGGCCTGACTCCTGCCGTGCACGCCGCTCCGGCGGCCGGCCCGGGTGTCGCCATCATCACGGCGCCGGGTGACCGGACTCCACGCACCACCGCCGACCTCACGTTCGAGGCCACCCAGCCCGGGGCGGTCTACGCCGTGCGGCTGGACGGGCACGCCTGGTCGGCCTGGACCGCCCGGGACTCGGCCCGTTTCCGCGGCCTCGCCGCCGGCCGGCACCAGGTGTCGGTCCGTGCGCGCTCGGCGACCGGGGTGGTGGGCCGGGTGAAGACCGAGTCGTTCGTGGTGGACCTGACCCCGCCCACGACCCGCTTCGCCGGCCGGCATGCCGCGAGCACGGTGCTCGAACCCGACCAGGTGATCGACTTCGGCTCCTCCGAGCCCGGGTCGACGTACACCTGCAGCGTGGACCACGGCAGCTTCCGGCCCTGCCACACCCCCTACGCGCTCGACCGGCTGCGGCCGGGCAAGCACCGGCTCGCGGTTCGCGCCACGGACGCGGCCGGCCAGGTCGATGCCACTGCTGCGCAGCGGACGCTGACCGTCGCCGCGGCCGCGCCTGCGGCGTCCCTGTTCAGCGACGGCTTCGAGTCCGGCAACCTGAGCCGGTGGACCGTCGCCACGGCGGGTGGGGCCACGGCAAAGGCACAGGGCACCACCGTGCGCACGGGGGCCTGGGCGGCCACCTTCACCACGAGCGCGACCACCGGCTCCAGGGCCTATGCGCGCACCCGGCTCGCGGCTGCCGCGCCGGACCTGACGGCCACGGCGGCGGTGCGGGTCGAGGGTGACGGCGCGTCCGGGAGCAACGTGCCGCTGTTGCGCCTGCTCGACGACGCCGGCGCGCGGGTGGTGAACGTGTACCGGCTCAACGGGTCCGGGCAGGTCTGGGTGCAGTACGGCGGGGCCTACGTGAAGACGTCGGCGGTGCTGCCGCTCGGTGCCTGGGCAGACCTCTCCGTGCGGGCGGCCGGGGCCACCCTGCAGGTGTCCCTGAACGGGGCCTCGGTGCTCAGCACCACGACGACCTCACTCGCTGCCACCCGCACCCTGCAGGTGGGCAACGACGCCAGTGCCCAGGCGGGGGTGCTCACGGTCGACGACGTCGTGCTCAGCGGACCCCCCGATGCCGACGTCACGGCGCCGGAGACCACGATCACCTCCGCTCCGAGCGGGAACACTCCGGGCTCGACCGCGACGGTCGCGTTCACCGCCTCCGAGCCGAGCACCTTCGAGTGCCGCCTCGACCAGGCCGGCTACGCCCCCTGCACCTCGCCGCAGACCTACACGAGCCTCGCGGCGGGTGCCCACAGCGTCGACGTGAGGGCGATCGACACGGCCGGCAACGTGGACGGCTCACCGGCGACGGCGACCTGGACCTCGGCCGGCGACAGCCGCCCGGCGCTGCTGCTGGCAGACAACCAGAACCGGCGGCTCCTGGTCACCGACTACGACGGCACGGTGCTCTGGAAGTTCGACAACCCGACCGGTGAGACCTCCTCGTCCTCCGGCCCGCTCGGTGTGCGCTGGCTGCCGAACGGGCACATCCTGGCGACGTTCGGCACCGGCAAGGTGGGAGAGATCGACCCGACCACCAAGACGTTCGTGTGGAAGGTGTCCGGGTTCAACGGCGACTGGTTCGCCTCGCCGTACGACGCCCAACCACTGCCCGGTGGCCGGCTCGCGGTCGCCAACGCCCGCCAGGGGACCGGCCGGGTGACCGTCTACGACACCGCCACCGGCGCGCAGGTCTGGAAGTACCCGGTCAACTTCGCGCGTCTGGTCGAGATGGTGCCCGCAGGCAGCGGCACCGGCACCACGCAGCCCACCCTGCTGATGTCCGGGCGCGACCGGCTCACCGAGGCGGTCTACGCCCCGGGAGCGCCGGACGACGCGACCAGCACGTGGGAGTGGGCCGCGGGCAGCAACACCCACCGCGCGATCCTGGACCGTGACGGCCGCTCGCTCGTGCTCAGCGACTGGAACAACCTGGTGAAGGTCTCCCGTCCGACCCAGGACCTGGCCTGGTCACGCCCGCAGGGCAACACCAGCGGCGAGGAGATGCGCGGGATCGCGATGACGGCGACGGGCTACGTCTACGGCTACCGGATCTGGTACGGCGCCAGCCAGGTGCGCTTCGCCGACGCCGAGGGCAACCTGCTGCGCTCGTGGACCAGCCTGAGCGACGGCACCCGGCTCAACCTGGTCTGGGGTGTACGCACGATCTCCTGGAACGGCTGAGTTCCTAGCCGCCAGGTCGGACGGTCAGGTCACTGATCGTCGCGTCGCGCGGCAGGTCGAGCACGTGGAGCACGGCCTCGGCGACGGTCTCCGGGCGGATCCACTGCCCGGCGTCGTACTCCCGTCGCTCCTGCTCGTGCACCTTCTCCTGCATCGGGGTCGCCGTGCGTCCCGGGAACACGGAGGTCACCCGCACACCGTGCTCGGCCTCCTCGGCACGGAGCGCATCGGCGAGCGCGCGAAGGCCGAACTTCGACGCGGCGTAGCCCGCCCAGTGCGCGTTGGCGGTGAGGCCGGCTCCGGAGTTCACGAACACGACGGTGCCGCGCGCCGCCCGAAGCGCCGGCAGCAGCGCCTGGGTGAGCATCGCGGGCGCGGTGAGGTTCACGTCGAGCTGTTGGCGCCACTGGTGCCAGTCGACCTCGGCGACGGGAGCCAGGTCCACCACCCCGGCGGCGTGCACGAGGGAGTCGAGCGCGTCGGGCCCACCGAGCTCGACCAGCGATTCGGGGTCGGCCAGGTCCGCGACGACGGTCGCGCACCCGGGGAACCGGTCGGCCAGGTGGTCGGCACGCTCCCCCGACCGGGCCAGCAGCACCAGTCGGTCGCCGCGCTGGTGCAGCCGGTCGGCGACGACCTCACCGATGCCCGAGCCGGCGCCCGTGACCAGGTGGGTGCGGGTCGTGGGGTAGCTCATCGTCGGGGTCCCCGCGGAAGCGCGAGCGCAGCGAGTGGTTTCGTGGGGTGGTTCATCGGGTGAAGACGACCTTGCCGAACAGGTCGCCGTCGTTCATCGCGGCGAAGCCCTCGGCCGCCTTCTCCATCGGCAGCGTGCGGTCGATCAACGGCCTCGTGCCGGTGGCGTCGAGCAGGTTGACCAGAGACGCCAGCTCGGCGCGGGTGCCCATGGTCGAGCCGACGACCCGCAGCTGGAGGAAGAAGATCCGGGTGAGCTCCGCGTCGTCGAGCTGCGGTCCGGACGTCGTGCCGGAGGTGACCAGCACCCCGCCCGGCCGGAGAGACCGGATCGAGTGCGACCAGGTGGCCTTGCCGACGGTCTCCATCACGCCGTCGACCTTGACCGGCAGCCGGGCACCCGGCTCGAACGCCTCGTGCGCGCCGATCTCGAGCGCCCGCTCGCGCTTCGCCTCGTCGCGGCTGGTGGCGAGCACGCGCAGCCCGGCGGCGCGGGCGAGCGTGATCAGGGCAGTGGCGACGCCACCGCCGGCGCCCTGCACCAGCACGGTGTCTCCGGCCGTGAGCTCGCCGCGCGTGAACAGCATCCGGTAGGCGGTCAGCCACGCCGTCGGCAGGCAGGCGGCCTCCTCGAACGACAGCGAGGCAGGCTTCGCGATCACGTTGGCGCGGGGTACGGCGACCCGCTCGGCCATCGCGCCCTGGTAGCGCTCGCTGAGCAGCGAGCGCTTCGGGTCGAGGGTGTCGTCACCCACCCAGCCCGGCGCGTTGATCACCGAGTGCACGACCACCTCGTTGCCGTCCTCGTCGACGCCCGCGGCGTCGGTCCCGAGGATCATCGGCAGCTGCTCCGCCTTGAGCCCGACCCCGCGGAGCGAGAACAGGTCGTGGTGGTTGAGCGAGGCCGCCTTGACGGTGACCGTGGTCCACCCGTCGGGGACGTCGGGCTCGGGACGCTCCCCCACCACCAGCCCGGACAGCGGGTCGTCGGAGGAGAAGGACTGGGCGTGGACGGCGAACATGTTTCGACCCTAGCGATCGTCGGTCAGGTCCGGGCCACCCCGTCGCGTCGCGCCGCGTCCGCGACCGCGGCGGCCACGGCCGGACCGACCCGCTCGTCGAACGGGGACGGGATCACCAGCTCCTCGGTGAGGTCGTCCCCGACCAGGTCGGCGAGCGCGCCGGCGGCGGCCAGCTTCATCCCTTCCGTGATCGACCGGGCGCGCGCGTCGAAGGCGCCGCGGAAGATGCCGGGGAACGCGAGCACGTTGTTGATCTGGTTCGGGAAGTCCGACCGGCCGGTCGCGACCACGCGGGCGTGCCGTCGGGCGACGTCGGGCAGCACCTCGGGCGTCGGGTTGGCCAGGCCGAAGATGATCGCGTCGGGCGCCATCGTCGCGACCAGGGCCTCCTCGATGATCCCGCCGGAGACCCCGACCAGCACGTCCGCACCGGCGAGGACGTCGCCGAGGGTGCCGCTGCGGCCGGTGACGTCGGCGGTCTCGACGGCGAGTGCCCGCTTGACCGGGTTGAGGTTGTCGCGACCGGAGTGCAGCACCCCGCGGGTGTCGACGACCGCGACGTCCTTGACGCCGGCGGCGAGCAGGATCCGGGTGACCGCGACCCCGGCCGCCCCCGCACCGGAGATCACCACCCGCGTGGTCTCCATCAGCCGGCCGGTCAGCTTGAGCGAGCTCACGAGAGCGGCCAGCACCACCACGGCGGTGCCGTGCTGGTCGTCGTGGAAGACCGGGATGTCCAGCAGCCGCTTGAGCCGGTCCTCGATCTCGAAGCAGCGCGGTGCCGAGATGTCCTCGAGGTTGATCCCGCCGAAGCTGGGCGCGAGCCGGACGACCGTCTCCACGATCTCGTCGGGGTCCTGGGTGTCGAGCGTGATCGGCACCGCGTCGACGCCGGCAAACGCCTTGAAGAGCACCGCCTTGCCCTCCATCACCGGCATCGCCGCCCGGGGACCGATGTTGCCGAGCCCGAGCACCGCGGAACCGTCGGTGACGACCGCGACGAGGTTGGGCACCCACGTGTACAGGTCATGGAGGGACGGGTCCGCGGCGATCGCCTCGCAGACCCGGGCGACGCCCGGCGTGTAGGCCAGCGAGAGGTCGTCGCGCCCGCTCAGCGGGGCTGTCGAGCGGATCTCCATCTTGCCGCCGACGTGCAGGTCGAAGACGGGGTCGCCGACCCGGGTGACCTCGGTCGCGGCGTCGGGAGTGCTCTGGTCAGGCATCGTCCGTCGATGGTCCCACAGGGCCCCGGTCGTCTCCCGGCCCGTCTCAGGGCCGTTTCAGGTCGCCTCAGAGCTTCCTGGGGCGCGGCCACAGGCGGGCCAGCGCGACGGCGAGCACGTCCGGGTCGGGGATCGTGCCGACGGTGGCCGAGTCGGTCCCCTCCCGCGGGTTGTCGCGCTCGACCCACCAGCCGGCGCCGTCGCGGACGGTCGCGCGCTTGACCGCGAGGGTGCCGTCGGGCAGGCGCACCACGACCACCTGTCCGGCGCGCGGCGGCGCGTCGTACCGCACCAGCAGGCGGTCCCCCGCCCGCAGCGTGGGCAGCATGGAGCGCCCGTGGACACGGGCAAGTCCCAGCCTGGGCACCGGTCGGTTCACCACCTGTACGGGTGTTCGAAGTGGGCGTTCGGTCGGGAGTAGTGTCGCAAGCAAGCACGACACCCGAGACGAGAAGGAACCTGATGCTCAAGCGACTCCTTGCACCGACCATCGACGTCCAGGCTCACTGCGACCTGCCGTGCGGGGTGTACGACCCGGCCCAGGCCCGCATCGAGGCGGAGTCGATCAAGGCGGTCATCGGCAAGCTCGCCGACAACGACGACCCCGACTTCCGCACCCGCGCGGTGATCATCAAGGAGCAGCGCTCCGAGCTGGTCAAGCACCACCTGTGGGTGCTGTGGACCGACTACTTCAAGCCGCCGCACTTCGAGAAGTACCCCGAGCTCCACGGACTGGTGAACGAGGCGACCAAGCTCGCCGGCGCCGCCGGCACCAAGGGCTCGATGGACGCCGACGTCGCGGACCAGCTGCTGGAGAAGATCGACGCCATCGCCAAGATCTTCTGGGAGACAAAGAAGGCCTGAACGAAGTGAAGGCCTTCGCGTCAGCGAAGTCGGGGAGAGGAACGCGCGCCAGCGCGGGCCTCTCCCCTCCGCTTGTCCGGTGAGGAACGCCTGCCGAAGCGGTGCCCGAGCGAGGCAACGAAGAGACGCCGACCCGTCCGCTTCCTCGGTGAAGACCCTCGCCGAAGCACTGCCCGAGCGAGGCAACGAAGGACGCCGACCCGTCCGCTTCCTCGCTGAACCCCCTCCACATCCCACCCAACACAGCGGGTTGGCAGACGTTCCCGGACAAGACCTCTAGGCTGGCCCCGACCCGAACCGGACAGCTCGCGAAGGGGGACCCGGTGACGACCCGACCAGACGTGGAGCTCCGCGTGCCCGCGGACACCGCCTTCGTCGCCGTTCTCCGCACCACCACCGCCGGCCTTGCGGCCAGGCTGGACTTCACCCTCGACGACATCGAGGACCTCCGGATCGCCGTCGGCGAGGCCTGCGCGATGGTCCTCGAGCAGGCACGCCAGGACGGGGACCTGCACGCCACCTTCGACCTCGGCTCGGGCGAGCTGAGCGTCACGGTCTCCGCGGACGCCGACGCGGCGAGCGAGCCGGACAAGGACGGGTTCGGGTGGCAGGTGCTGACGGCGCTGACCACCGGGGCGACCGCCGAGGTGACTCCTGACGGGGTGGGGATCACCCTGTCCATGAAGTCCGCGTTGCTGGACTGAGGCCGCCACACAGACATGGATCACGGGGACGATGGGGTCGGTGGACTCCGGACGACGCGCGAGCAGAGCATGGCCCTGTTCGCCGAGTTCACCGCGGACGGGACCGGGTCCGGACGCCGGACCGAGTGCCGCGACGCGCTGGTGCACCTGCACCTGCCGCTGGTCGACCACTGCGCACGCCGGTTCCGCAACCGGGGAGAGCCGTTCGACGACCTGCTGCAGGTCGGCACGATCGGGCTGCTGAAGTCGATCGACCGGTTCGACCCGGAGCGCGGCGTGGAGTTCTCGACGTACGCCACACCGACGATCATCGGCGAGATCAAGCGGTACTTCCGGGACAAGGGCTGGGCGATCCGGGTGCCGCGGCGGCTGCAGGAGCTGCGCATGATGATCGGGACGGCGACCTCCGACCTGTCCCAGAGCCTGGGCCGCTCCCCCACGCCGCGCGAGATCGGCGAGCGGATCGGGGCGAGTGTCGAGGAGGTGATGGAGGGCCTGGAGTCCAGCAACGCCTACGCCACGCTGTCGCTCGACGCCGGCGGCGACGGCTCGGAGGAGAGCGGACCGTCGATGCTGGACGCGCTCGGTGAGACCGACGCGGCTCTGGAGCACGTGGAGATCCGGGAGTCGATCAAGCCGCTCCTGGAGCAGCTGCCGGCCCGGGAGAAGCAGATCCTGCTGCTGCGGTTCTTCGGCGGGATGACCCAGTCGCAGATCGCGGCCGAGATCGGGGTGTCGCAGATGCACGTGTCCCGGTTGCTGAACCGCACGCTCGAGCAGCTCCGGGAGTCCCTGCACGGTCGGGCGTGAGCCTGGCCCTGCCGGCCCGCTACTCGCGGTGCTCCGACCGGTTCAGCGCGGCCACCGACGCCGGGTGCAGCAGACCGGCGAGGATCAGCACCGCGGAGACGGCGACCGCGATCGCGACCACCAGGGTGTCGCCACCGCGGAACGACCAGGCGATCAGCAGCCAGACCAGCTCGGCGAAGAGCACCGGCCCGCGGGACCACGTCAGGACCCGGTTCATGCCCCACGCACACACCAGCAGCCCCACGCCGTACGCCACGAAGAACAGCGCCGTGGTCACGCCCATCACGACCCGGTCGCCGGCCACGGAGACCATCTCCGCGATCCCGAGCAGGGTCGTGACCAGGCCCTGGACGGCGGTCAGCGCCGCCGCGGCCGCCAGCGGGGCGGGAGTGCCGTACCGGGAGTACGGCGAGGCCGGGGTGGGCCGGTCCTGGGGGTCGTCGGGCTGCATCCGGGCCACCGTAGTGCCCCCCGGTGGGGCTGCTGGATCCGTTGTGACGAGAATGACCCGCCGCAGGCCTTGTGCCGAGCGTCGGGAGTTGCAACGATCGATTCCGTTGTGCGCAGTGCCCAGACCCGAGCGGCGGACAACTCCCTTCGTTCTGACTGGCTGAGGCTTGTCTCTCGTGGGGCCTCGTGAAAGTGTTCACAACAGTGAGCGCGGACCCGGGAACGGGCGGCGCACCCGCCGAAGCCCGTAAGCGACGAACAGGAGCTCTACGCCATGGATTGGCGCCACCGCTCTGCGTGCCTCGACGAGGACCCAGAGCTGTTCTTCCCGATCGGCAACACCGGTCCGGCCATCCTCCAGATCGAGGAGGCCAAGCAGGTGTGCCGTCGCTGCGAGGTGCGCGAGCAGTGTCTCGCGTGGGCGCTGGAGGTGGGCCAGGACCACGGGGTCTGGGGCGGCATGAGCGAGGACGAGCGACGCGCCCTGAAGCGCCGCAACGCACGCGCCCGGGTCCGCACCGCCTGACCCGCCCGCACCCGGCTCCCTACGACGGGATCTCCAGCACCGCCTCGGTGCCGGGGGTCCCGCTTCGCGGAGCGATCCGCAACGAGCCGCCGAGCTCGGCCACGAGCGTGCGCACGATCGAAAGCCCGAGGCTGGGCGACGTCGCCGCCTCGAAACCCTCGGGCACCCCGCGGCCGTCGTCCTCGACGGCCACCCTGAGCCGGCCCGGACTCCGCTCGACGCGCAGCACGATGGTGCCCTGACCGTCGGGTCCGAAGCCGTGCTGGGCGGCGTTCTGGAGCAGCTCGGTGAGCGCCATCGCGAGCGGGGTCGCCACCTCGGAGGTGATCGTGCCGAAGCTGCCGGACCGCGAGGTGCGCACCTGGTCGGGCCCGGCGGAGACCTCGCTGACCATCCGCCGGAGCCGGTCGGCGACCTCGTCGAAGTCGACCACCTCCTCGGCCGAGTCGTCGGGCGAGGTGCTGAGCGTCTCGTGCACGATCGCGATCGAGCCGACCCGCCGGACCGCCTCCTCGAGCGCCTGACGCCCCTCCGGCTCGTCGAGCCGCCGTGCCTGGAGCCGCAGCAGCGCCGCGACGGTCTGCAGGTTGTTCTTCACCCGGTGGTGGATCTCCCGGATCGTGGCGTCCTTGGTGACCAGCTCGCGGTCGCGCCGGCGCAGGTCGGTCACGTCGCGCAGCAGCACCAGGCCCCCGGTCAGCGCGCCGGTCGGCCGCATCGGGATCGAGCGCAGGATCACCACCGCCGACCCGTTGCCGAGCTCCGTGTCCCGCGGCATCCGGCCACCGAGGACGGCGCTGATCGTCTCCTCGTCGGGGCGCAGCCGGGCCGGGACCAGCTCCCGGGTCACGTCGGCGAGGTGCTGGCCCGCAAGGTCGCCGACCAACCCGAGCTTGCGGTAGACCGACATCGCGTTCGGGCTGGCATAGTCCACCCGTCCGTCCGGGTCGACCCGGATGAAGCCGTCGCCGACCCGGGGGGAGTCGGCGTGGTCGGAACGCTGGCCGGGGTAGGGGAAGGTGCCGTTGGCGATCATCTGGGCCAGCTCGCCGGCGGTCTGGAGGTACGACAGCTCGAGCCGGCTGGGGGTCCGCACGCCCTGCAGGTTGGTGTTGCGGGCGACCACGGCGATGACGCGCCCGTCGTACCGGACCGGGATCGCCTCGACCCGCACCGGCACGTCGTCACGCCACTCCGGGTCACCCTCCCGCGCCACCCGTCCGTCGCGGAGCGCGCTGTCGAGCAGCATCCGCTTGCCGAGCGGCAGGAAGCTGCCCACCACGTCGTCGACGTACGCCGTGGGGCCGGTCGTGGGACGCATCTGGGCTCCGGCCCAGTAGCCGCTCCCGTCGCGGTCCGGGAGCCACATCACGAGGTCGGCGAAGGACAGGTCGGCGACGATCTGCCAGTCCGCGACGAGCCGCTGGAGCCAGGCCACGTCCTCGGCATCGAGGCCCGTGTGGCGCTGGGCGAGCTCGTCGAGAGTGGGCACGGTCACAGACTCTAGGGGGATCCGGGACCCGGGAGGACGCAGTCCCTTTCGGTGCATAGGATGCGCCGCATGCAGACGTCTTACTGGGAGTCGGTCATGGCCGACGGCATGCGAGTGCCCACCAGTCGGAGCCTGCCTGACCTGACCGCAGAGCTCGGGGAGATGCTCGGCAGCTCCGACCCGGCGATCAGGGACGAGATCGCCTATCCCGTCCTCGCCTCGTGGATCAGCACCGGCGTCTACGACCACCTGCTGCGCACCCTGGGCAACGGACTGTGCGTGCTGATGGAGGAGGGCGTCGGCAGCATGACCGACGACTCGGTCTTCCAGCGGTCGTTCGCGGCGCTGGTGCTGGCCGAGATCATCGAGCGCGACAACCGGATGGACGTCGTCGACGACCGGACCCTGCTGGGCTGGGGCGACCGGATCGCGACCTGGCTGGTCGCGGAGAAGGACCTGCGCGGGTTCGTGCAGGCCAAGGGCTGGGCACACGCCGTGGCGCACGGCGCCGACGCGATCGGTGCGCTGGCCCGATCACCGCGCATCGACGGTCCGGCGCTCGCCTTCCTGCTCGACGTGATCGCCGACCGCGTGCTCGCGCCGACGCCGGCCTTCTTCGTGGCCGGCGAGGCCGACCGGCTGGCGTTCGCCGCGATGGTGGCGCTGCGGCGCGACCTGGTCGACATGGATGCGCTCGACCCGTGGCTGCGCCGGCTGACCGCGCGGGCCGAACCGGTCGGCGACGACCTGCTCCATCCGTTCCGGGTCAACGGCAACGTGCAGACGTTCCTGCGCGCGCTGCACCTGCAGCTGCAGCTGGCCCCGGAGCGACCGGCCGTGCGCTCCGACCTGCTGCTGGCCCTGGTCGAGGCGCTGCGCCGGTCCAACCCGGTCTACCTGCAGGCCCGCGGGGCACGGCACGACCTGGAGGTTAGCCTGCGTCCATGACGCAGCCCCCCGAGGACAACCAGGTCGAGAACCCTGAGCAGAACCGGGACGAGAGCTCGGGCGACAAGCTGACCGGCCACGCCGGCGAGCACGCTGTCGCGGTGGCGCGGGCGCACGGGGTCCGCACCCTGTTCACGCTCTCGGGTGCCCACGTCTTCCCGATGTACGACGGGGCGGTCAAGGCCGACCCGCCGATGCAGATCCTCGACGTCCGGCACGAGCAGACCGCAGCCTTCGCCGCCGAGGCGACCGGCAAGCTGACCCGCACCCCCGGACTGGCCGTGCTGACCGCCGGTCCGGGCGTCACCAACGGCGTCAGCGCCGTCGCGCAGGCGCAGTTCGCCGGCTCCCCGCTGGTCGTGGTGGGTGGCCGGGCGCCGGCCAACCGCTGGGGCACGGGCAGCCTGCAGGAGCTGGACCAGCCGCCGATCCTGGCGCCGGTCTCCAAGCTGGCCCGCACCATCCACACCGCCGCCGAGGTCGCCGACGGCATCGACGAGGCGTTCACCGTCGCCGGCGCCTCGCACCGCGGACCGGTCTTCGTCGACGTGCCGATGGACGCGTTCTTCGACACCGCGACGTCCGTGATGCCCGTGGTCGGCCCGCGCGCCCGGGTCGAGCCCGACCCGGAGGAGATCGCCGAGATCGCCGAGCTCCTCGGTGACGCGCGACGCCCGGTGCTGGTGCTCGGCACCGACGTCTGGGCGGACGTCGCCGACGAGGCGGCGCTGCGCCTGGTCGAGGGCATCGGGATCCCCACGATCACCAACGGCATGGGGCGCGGCGTCGTACCGGGTGGGCACCCGCTGCTGGTCACCAAGGCGCGCGGCGCGGCCTTCGGCGGCGCCGACCTGGTGGTGGTGGTCGGCACGCCACTGGACTTCCGGCTCGGCTACGGCGTCTTCGGTGGCAAGGAGGAGGGTTCCTCCCCTGCCCGCGTCGTGCACGTGGCCGACTCCGCGGCCCAGGTGTCGCGCCACGCCGGCCTCGCCGGCTCCGCGTCCGGCGACCTGACGCTCGCCCTCGACGGCCTCCACGAGGCGGTCAACGGCCTGGTCCGCAAGCCGGACTGGTCGACCTGGGTGAGCGAGCTCCAGGACACGGTGAGGGCGGCCGTGGAGCGCGACTCCGCGCTGCTGACCGCGACCGCCGACCCGATCCACCCCGCCCGCATCTACGGCGAGCTGGTGCCTCGGCTGGCCGACGACGCGATCGTGATCGGTGACGGCGGCGACTTCGTCTCCTTCGCCGGCAAGTTCGTGGAGCCGAAGCGACCCGGCGGCTGGCTCGACCCCGGACCCTACGGCTGCCTCGGCGCCGGACTCGGCGCGGCGATCGCCGCCCGGCTGCACCGGCCGTCCGCGCAGGTCGTGCTGCTGTACGGCGACGGCGCGGCCGGGATGTCGCTGATGGACGTCGACACCCTGGTGCGTCACGACCTGCCGGTGGTGATGGTCTGCGGCAACAACTCCGCCTGGGGCCTGGAGAAGGGCCCGATGCAGATGCTCTACGGCTACGACGTGGCGGCGGACCTCGCCCCGCAGACCAGCTACGACGGTGTCGTGAGGGCACTCGGCGGTGCGGGCGAGACGGTCACCGACCCGGCGCAGATCGGGCCGGCGATGGACCGCGCGTTCGCGGCCGGCGTGCCCTACCTGGTCAACGTGATCACCGACGTCGACGCGGCCTACCCGCGCGCGACGTTCGGCATCTGACCCGTGCGGATCCGGCTCGCGGGGCCCGACGACCTCGCCGTCGTGGGCGAGATCACGGTCGCGGCGTACGCCGACTTCACGCTGGGCCCGGGGGACCCGTACCTCGACCGGTTGCGGGACGCCGCCGCCCGCGCCGAGCAGGCGGAGCTGTGGCTGGCCGAGGACGACGGCGAGGTGCTCGGCACCGTCACCGTGTGCCCGACCGGCTCGGTCTGGCGCGAGGTCTCCCGGCCCGGCGAGGGCGAGTTCCGGATGCTGGCCGTGGCTCCCGGGGCACGCGGCCGCGGGGTCGGCGAGGCGCTGGCCCGGTTCGCTGTCGACCGCTTCGCGGAGCAGGGTGTGCACGCGATGGTGCTCTCGTCACTGCCCACCATGCACGGCGCGCACCGGCTCTACGAGCGGCTCGGCTTCCGGCGCGATCCGGGTCGGGACTGGTCACCCGTTCCGGGCGTCGAGCTCCTTGCCTACGCGCTACCCGAGCCGGCCCAGGAAGCGTGAGCGGTCCACGACCACTCGGGTGACCTCACCGGAGCCGACCAGCTTCCCGCCGTCGGTGGCGGCCACCGTGAAGCGCACCAGCCTGCCGTCGACGTGCGACACGGACCCGGTCACCTCGACCACGCGGTCCACCGGGCTGGGCGCGAGGTGCTCGAGCGAGATCCGGGTGCCGACGCTGGTCTCGTCGTCGGTCAGCTCGGTGGCCAGCGCCGCGCAGGTGACCGCCTCGCACCAGGCGAGCAGCCGCGGGGTGCCGAGGACCGGCAGGTCGCCGGACCCGAGCGCGGCGGCGGTGTCGTCGTCGGTGACGGTGAAGGTCTGTCGGGCCGCGAGGCCGTCGGTGATCGCCATGGCAGGTGAGTCTGCCCGATTTCGCGGGTGGCGCCGTACCTGAGAGGATGGCTGGCGATCTATCGAGGAGGACCCGATGGGAAAGACCGGCCGCAAGCGTCGTGCCCGCAAGAAGAAGGGCGCGAACCACGGCAAGCGCCCCAACGCCTGATGAACGAACGAACCCCGAGCGGACCGCTCGGGGTTCAGTTCATCTGTGGTGCCGTTGCGGCTACTCCTCGGTGATCCGCACCTGCACCTGACGGATGCTCAGCAGCACCCGGTTGCGAAGACCGTCCGGAGCCACCTCGGTGCACGACCGGCTGACCAGGGTCTTCACGGTGCGCTCGAGGTCGTACTTCGCCAGGCAGGGCCCGCACTCGTCGAGGTGCTGCTGGATCTGGCTGCAGTCGGCCTGGTCGAGCTCGTTGTCGATGAAGAAGAAAACGCGGTCGATGACCGCGGAGCAGTCCCAGTCGAGGGCCGCTCGTCCGGGGTTGCCCGGCTCGTGGCTCTGGTTCATGCCGTGTCTCCGTCCCGGCCCGCGCCCGCGTGCAGCAGGTCGTTGTCGCGTACGTAGTCGCTGAGCAGCTCCCGCAGCTGGCGGCGGCCCCGGTGCAGCCGCGACATCACGGTGCCGATCGGCGTCTCCATGATCTCCGCGATCTCCTTGTACGGGAAGCCCTCGACGTCGGCGAGGTAGACCGCCATCCGGAAGTCCTCCGGCAGCTTCTGCAGCGCGTCCTTGACGTCGGAGTCGGGCAGGTGCTCGAGCGCCTGGATCTCGGCGGACTTCAGGCCGCCGGAGGTGTGCGACTCAGCGCGGGCGAGCTGCCAGTCCTCGACGTCCTCCGACATCGACTGCTGCGGCTCGCGCTGCTTCTTGCGGTAGGTGTTGATGAAGGTGTTGGTCAGGATCCGGTAGAGCCAGGCCTTCAGGTTCGTGCCCGGCCGGAACTGGTGGAAGGACGCGAACGCCTTCGCGAACGTCTCCTGGACCAGGTCCTCGGCGTCGGAGGGGTTACGGGTCATCCGCATCGCGGCCGAGTAGAGCTGGTCGAGGAAGGGCATCGCATCACGCTCGAAGCGGGCGGTGCGCTCGGCCTCGGTCTCGCTCGCGCGGAGATCGTCGGGGTCGGCGGTGGCGGCGGCGGGGCCGGCCTGGGGGTCAGTGCTCTTGGTCATCGCCCCCCAGCCTACTGATCGACCGGTCGCGGGCGTGAGGTCAGCCGTCTCGAGGGGAGGGAGGAGCATGGCCAGCATGTGGTCTTGAACACCGGAGCCTCAACGGAGATTCCCGGCCACCTCGTCCAGCCAGTCCAGCACCTCGGCCACCAGGTCCTCGATGGTCTCGGCCTGGCTGCGGTGCGACGCCCTGGTGACCGCGAACCCGTGGTCACCCCCCGGGACGTCGACCAGCCGGGTGCCGGACGGCAGCACGGGGAACTCGTCGGGGCCACCGAACGTGTCGCGCGTGCCCTGCAGGACCAGGGTCGGCACCCCGGAGCCCAGCAGCTCGTCGGCCCGGGACTTCTCCGGCCGGCCCGGCGGGTGCAGCGGGAACGCCAGGGCCAGCGCCGCGACCGCGCCCAGCTCGCGGGCCATCCGGCACGAGCAGCGGGCGCCCGAGCTGCGGCCCCCGAGCACCAGCGGGGTGCGCAGCCGGAGCTGCCTGACGACGGCCGCGAGGCACTCGTCGAGCACCGCCGGCCGTGGGGCGACCCGTTTGCCGGCGACGGCGAACGGCTGCTGCAGCACGATCGTGGTCACGCCGTGCTCCGGCAGCCGGGTCGCCAGCGCGACCAGGTCCCGAGCGCCGATGCCCCCGCTGGCGCCGTGCTGGAGCAGGAGGACCAGCCGGGCCGGTCGCGCCCGCCGGACCAGCACCCGGGCCTGACCCTGGGGCGTCGGGAGCAGCCGTTCCTCAACCACCGGTGGCCTGGGCCGCGACCTCGGGGGGCACCTCGGACAGCGGGAGCGGCTCGACCAGCTCGGACCCGTTGTTCTTCACGTTGCTGACCAGGGTCGGGACCGGGTAGGCCTCCAGCCGGCCGGGCGCGGCGGGCACCAGCAGGTCGAGGAGGGTGTCGCGGTCGTGGGTCGACGGGTCGAGCCACGCGTCGTACGCCGCCGGCTCCAGCATCAGCGGCATCCGGTCGTGGATGTGCCCGAGCGAGTCCTCGGCGCTGGTGGTGAGCACGGTCGTCGTCCACCGGAACCGGTCGGGGTCGTCCTCGGCCCGGCCGGGGTCGCGCCAGATCTCGTAGAGGCCGGCCATCGCGAGCACGCCGCCGTCACGCGGCCGGATGAAGAACGGCTGCTTGCGAGGCTTCCCTGCGGAGGTGAGCTGCTCGGTGGCGTACCACTCGTAGTAGCCGTCGGCCGGCAGCAGGCAGCGGCGCCGCTCGAAGGCGCGTCGGTAGGCCGGCTTCTCGGCCACGGTCTCCACCCGCGCGTTGATCATGCGGCTGGCACCGGAGACGTCCTTGGACCAGAACGGCACCAGCCCCCAGGTCAGCACCCGCAGCTGACGCTCGGGCACCTCGAGCCGTGCTCCGTCCTCGTCACGCGGAGGACGCTCGACGACGGCATAGACCTCCTTGGTCGGGGCGACGTTCCAGTCGGCCTCGATCCGCGGCACGTGGTCGGGGACGAGGGTGATCTCGAACTCCTCGACCAGGTCCTCGGGCTGCCGGCTGGACGCATACCTCCCGCACATGGGACCGAGGCTAGTGCGAACCTCCGACGACACCGAAGGCCGAGCAGCGGAGCGGTGGCGCCTCGCGCGTAGCGGGCGGGCCACCGCTCTCGCTGCTCGTCCCCCGTGACGCCGCGATCCGGGTACGTCGGGGAGAAGGACCCGGCCCGTGCCGTCGGTCATCGCGCATGACACCGGCGGCGCGGGTCCGGGACACCGACCCTTGGGGGTGGACGGTGTCCCGTTCGCAGCGCTGACACCGACCTCATCGGGAGGGGGTGTCACCAGTGAGACGGGTCACCTGCGGGCACGTGACGCGACTTCCAAGAAGGAATTTCCCGGGCATAGAGGGGTGCAAGCGACAATTCAGGCGTCACGTTTCCCGGAGAAGTGCGTTTTACTCTTCTGATGAGCGAAACCAGGACCGACTCGGGCGACGACCTGTCGCTGGGCGGGGGCGACGACGAGCTGATCGCCGCCGTGCGCGGCGGTGACGGCTCCGCCTACGGGACCCTGTTCGCGCGCCACGTCACCGCGGCGCGACGGCTGGCGGTCCAGCTGGCCGGACGCTCGGAGGCCGACGACCTGGTCTCGGAGGCGTTCACGAAGGTGCTGCTCGTGCTGCGCCGCGGTGAGGGCCCCGATCTCGCGTTCCGCGCCTACCTGCTGACCTCGATCCGTCGACTGCACGTCGACCGGCTCCGGGCGCAGAAGAAGCTGCAGACGACCGACGACCTGACGCCGTACGACGAGGGGGTGCCGTTCACGGACACCGCGGTCGAGGGCTTCGAGGGTGAGGCGGCGGCGCGAGCGTTCCACTCGCTCCCGGAGCGCTGGCAGCTGGTGCTCTGGCACGTCGAGGTCGAGGGACAGCGCCCGGCCGAGGTGGCGCCGCTGCTCGGCGTCAAGGCCAACGCGGTCTCGGCCCTCGCCTACCGGGCCCGCGAGGGCCTGCGCGAGGCCTACCTCAACATGCACACCCCCGACGACCTGCCCGACGCAGGAGTGCCGCTGGGTGCACGAGCACCTCGGTGGCTACGTGCGCGACGGGCTGGCCGAGCGGGACAACCGCCGGGTCCGCGAGCACCTCGACGTGTGCGTCGTGTGCAGCAAGAGCTACCTGGAGCTGGCCTCGGTCAACTCCGAGATGCGCACCCTGATCGGACCGGTGGTGCTCGGGGGCGCCGCTGCGGCGTACCTCGGAACCGAGACGACCGGGGGCCTGGGTGTGGGGGTGCTCCTCGGCCGCGCCCGGGACGTCGTCGCCCTCCATGCGAAGACCGCGGCCGTCGCCGCCATCGGGACCACCGTCGCGGTCGCCACGGTCACGACCGCCCTGGTCACCCACAACGCCCAGCCGGATCCCGCCGCCGACGGCACCACCGGTGACACCACCAGCCAGCCACCCACCCGGCCCCCGGCCAGCACCAGCACCCGCCACGCCAGCCACCGGCCCTCCCCCCGGCCGACGACGAGCGCCGCGGTGTCCCCGAGCGCCAGGCCGAGCAGCACGCCGCGGGTGGTGAGGCCGGCGACGAAGAAGCCCCGGAAGCACGCCCCGTCGGGCGCCGCCTCCGCCCGGGCCTCCCGGACGTCGGGCACCAGCACCCCGCGGGCCAACGTCGCCGTCACCGTGGGCCGGTCGGGCGGCAGCGGCACCATGACCGGCGGTCGCTGGTTCGTGTCCGGTGTGCCGTCGGACAAGACCGTGCTGCTCACGGTGACGGCGCCGAGCGGCGTCGCGCTCGCCTCCACCGACTGTCCCGGCGCCGGCACCCGCCTGAGCTGTCGCGTCGGCAACGGTGACGGCTCGTTCGAGGCGGTCAACACCTCCGGCGACCCCCAGCAGGTGATCCTGCGCGTGGCGCCCGCACCTGGTTTCGCCGACCCGCAGATGGCGAACAACGTGGCCTCCCTGACCGCCGACTGAGGTTCCGCGACCACGGCTGACCCCTCCGGGTGCGGTTGTCGCCGATCGGATCGGGTAGGAATGAGCCATGACCGTCTCCCGACTGCTCGCGCGCCCGCTCCTCGCCTCGATGTTCGTGGTGGGAGGCGTGGGCTCGCTCAAGGACCCCGCCGGCAAGGCCGCTGCGGCCAAGCCGGTCACCGACAGGCTGGTCCCACTGGCCCAGAAGGCCGTGCCCCAGGCACCGATCCCGACCGACCCGGTGACGCTGGTGCGCATCAACGGAGCCGCTCAGGTGCTGGCGGGTCTCGCTCTGGCCACCGGCCGCGCGCCCCGCCTCTCCGCGACCGTGCTCGCCGCGACGCTGCTCCCGACCACGGCCGCGGGCCACCGGTTCTGGGAGGAGACGGACAAGTCGGCGCGTGCCACCCAGCAGATCCACTTCTTCAAGAACGTCTCGATGCTCGGCGGGCTGATGCTCGCCGCCGTCGACACCGAGGGCAGGCCGGGGATCGCCTGGCGTGCGCGGCGCGCCGCCAAGGACGTACGCCGCGAGACCAAGCGGATCGCCCACGACGCCCAGCGCGAGACCAGGCTCGCCGCGGCCAAGATCGGCTGACCCTCACCCGCTCCGCAGCTGCACCGCGCGCAGCGCCGGGTTGGACAGCGGCCACGCCATCAGCAGCGCCATCGCGCCGCCGTACACGGCGAAGGCGGCGGGGATCGACGCGACCGTCGCCAGGGCACCGAACCCGGCCATCGCCCCCGGCATCAGCACGTCGTCGCCGAGCCGCTGCAGCGCGGACATCCGGCCCAGGTAGGCGCCGTCGACGGTGGCCTGGAAGACCGCGCTCAGCAGCACCGACGCGATGCCGGCCGTGACCCCGATCGCGAACGCCGCCGCTCCGGTCAGCCATCGCGGCCCGACCCCGAGCAGCACGATCGCGACACCCTGCACCGCCAGCCAGACGAACGCGGACCTCGCCTCGCGTCGAGGTGCCCGACGCACCATCGCCATCGAGCCGAGGGCGGCGCCGGCGCCGAGCAGGGCGAGAAAGACGCCGACGGACCCGGCGCCCCAGCCCTCGTGCCGAGCCCTGAGCGCCAACCCGATGCCCTCCGCCGGGCCGACGAAGAGGTTGAGGCCGGACAGGGCCACCACGAGCGTGCGGGTCAGCGGCTCGTCGCGCAGGTGGCCGAAGCCGCGCCGGATGCTGAGCAGGGCCGGCTCGGCCGCCGCCCGGGGCAGCGGGTAGCGAGGCCGCAGCCACACCACCAGGAAGGCCACGACCCCGACGAAGGTCACGGCGTCCAGCGCGGCGCTGCCGCCGAGGCCCCAGCGAGCCACCACGAAGCCGCCGGCACCGGCGCCGGCCATCGACCCGAGCCGACTCAGGGTCTGGCCGAGACCGGCGTACGACGGGAGGTCGGCGGGCCGCACCAGCTGCCGGGAGATGGTCGAGGCACTGGGCTCGTAGACCGCGTCGGCGAGTCCGAACGCGACGGCGGCGACCAGCAGCACCCGGAGCGACGGCGGCCCGAGTGCCACCCGCACCAGCACGGCCAGCAGGACCGCGATCCTGGCACCGTTGGCGATCACCATCACCCGCCGGGCGTCGTACCGGTCGGCCACGACACCGCCGAGCAGCAGCACCAGCGCCCGTGGGACGGTGCCCGCGGCCACCACCAGCCCGGCGGCGGCAGGACTCGCGACGTGCACGGCGGTCCAGGCCAGCGCGATCGTCCAGATCTGGTCACCGGCGTCGCTGAGGGCACGCAGCACCAGCCAGCCCCGGGCAACGGTGTCGTGACTGAGCTCGGGCGCCTCCGGGGCGGTCGTGGTGCTCACGGTCACGGCTCGCTGGGGAAGCCGTGCATGAACAGGAAGACGGGTTCCCGGTCCTGTCCGTCGTCGGGGTCGATCTCCTCGCGCCAGTCGCTCAGGGTGGCGCGCAACCGGTCGAGCAGGTCGGAGAGCTCGTCAGGGGTCGCCCGCGCCAGGCTGTCGCTGCTGAACGCCGCCCGGCGCCAGTCCGCCGGGAACGACCCCGACCGGCGCTTCCAGTCCACGAACTTCGCGACCTGGTGCTCGAAGTTCAGCTTCTCGGCCGCCCGGGCCCGGTGCAGGTCGGCCGGCACCTCGGAGAAGTCGTCGGGTGACCAGCTGATCGAGAGCTTCGTGTAGCGCCACCAGCTGGTGCGGCCGTCGGTGGCGAGCTCGGGGGCGCGTTCGACGACACCGACGCGCTCCAGCACCCGGAGGTGGTGGCTGATGCTGCCGACCTGCTCGCCGAAGGCCTTCGCCAGGGTGCCGACCTGGCTCGGACCCACCAGCACGAGGTGGTCGATGATGCGTCGCCGGACCGGGTGGTGGACGGCGGTGAGGACGTCGATGGAGACCATGCGGGTGACCGTGCCACCGTCGCCGGGATTGGACAAGAGTTCTTGTACATCTGGGCGGCCGTCGGCTGCGTGCAAGGATTCCCCCGTGCTGCACTCACTCGCCGGCCGGGCCGAGAGCACGATGCAGGCCCGGATCCTGGCCCTGCTGCGTGACGACGGGCCGCTGTCCCGCGTCCAGCTCGCCGACGGCCTGGGGGTGTCGCGGACCACGATCGCGGCAGAGGTCTCCCGGCTCGCGGAGCTCGGTCTCGCCCAGGAGGTCGGGCACGCTGCCTCGCGTGGCGGACGTCGGTCCACGATGGTCGACCTCGCCGACGGCATCCGGTTCGTCGGGATCGCCATCGGCGCCACGGCCCTCTCGGTGGGGGTCACGGACGGCCGGGTGACCGTGCTGGCCAAGCGCACTGTCGCCTGCGACATCCGACAGGGGCCCGAGCCGGTGCTGGCTGCGGCGTTGACCGAGGTGCACAAGCTGCTCGCCGAGCTCGGCGTCGAGCGCGTGATGGGAGCGGGAGTCGCGGTGCCCGGTCCGGTCGACTTCCACCGGGGGGTGCCGGTCTCGCCGCCGATCATGCCGGGCTGGGACGGCTACCCGGTGCGGGACGCCGTCGCCCGGGAGCTGGGTTGCCCGGCGACGCTCGACAACGACGTGAACGCGATGGCCACCGGTGAGCAGCACGCCGGAGTCGCCCGGTCGGCGCGGGACTTCCTGTTCGTCAAGATCGGCACCGGCATCGGCTGCGGGATCGTCGTCGACGGCGAGCTGTACCGCGGCGTCGACGGCTGCGCCGGCGACATCGGGCACATCCGGATCGAGGAGTTCGGGCCCACCTGCGCGTGCGGCAACACCGGCTGCCTGGAGGCCTTCTCCGGCGGCGCGGCGATCGCCCGCGACGCGACCGCCGCCGCACGCGACGGCCGCTCCCCGCCCTGGCCGCGATCCTCGAGGCGAACGGCGAGCTGACAGCGGCCGACGTCGGCACCGCGCTGTCGCAGGGCGACGCCCAGGCAGCGCAGCTGATCCGCGACAGCGGTCGCCGCGTTGGCCAGGTGCTCGCGACCCTGGTGTCGTTCTTCAACCCGGGCCTGATCGTGATCGGCGGCGGCGTCACCGGTCTCGGCCATGCGCTGCTCGCAGAGATCCGGGGGGTGACCTACCGGCGCTCGCTGCCGCTGGCCACCGGCAACCTGCCGATCGTGCTGAGCGAGCTCGGTGACGAGGGCGGGGTCGTGGGCGCCGCCCGGCTGATCAGCCTCTCGGTGTTCGCGCCGCTGGCCGGGAGCCCCGCATGACCCTGGTCGCCGGGGTCGACTCCTCGACCCAGTCGTGCAAGGTCGTGGTCCGCGATGCCGACACCGGCGCCCTGGTCCGGAGCGGCCGCGCCGGGCACCCGGACGGCACGGAGGTCGACCCGGAGGCCTGGTGGACCGCGCTCGAGGCGGCGATCGCCGCGGCCGGCGGGCTCGACGACGTCGCGGCCGTCTCGGTCGGCGGCCAGCAGCACGGGATGGTGTGCCTCGACGAGAGCGGCGGCGTCGTACGTCCGGCGCTGCTGTGGAACGACAACCGCTCCGCGCAGGCCGCCCGGGACCTCGTCGACGAGCTGGGGGGTGCCGAGCAGGGTGGCGCAGCGTGGGCCGAGGCTGTCGGCGTCGTCCCGGTGGCCTCCTTCACGGTGACCAAGCTCCGGTGGCTGGCCGAGCACGAGCCCGGGCACGCCCGGGCCACGGCCGCGGTCTGCCTTCCCCACGACTGGCTCACCTGGCGGCTGAGCGGCGGACGTGACCTGGACGCGCTCACCACCGACCGCAGCGACGCGAGCGGCACCGGCTACTGGTCCGCCGAGACGGGTGAGTACCGTCCCGACCTCCTGCAGCGCGCGTTCGGTGCCGTGCCGCTGCTCCCCCGTGTGCTGTCCCCGAACGACAGGTCCGGCGACCTGCCCGGTGGTGCGGTCCTCGGAGCCGGCGCCGGCGACAACGCTGCCGCCGCTCTCGGGCTGAACGCGGGTCCCGGCGACATCGTGGTCTCGATCGGCACGTCCGGTGTGGTCACGGCAGTCACCGAGGGAGCGGTGCGCGACGCCACCGGCACCGTAGCCGGGTTCGCCGACGCCACGGGCCGGTTCCTGCCGCTGGTGGCGACGCTCAACGCCGCGCGGGTGCTCGACGCCACCGCACGGCTGCTCGGCGTGGACCACGACCGGCTCTCCGACCTGGCGCTCTCGGCCGGGCCCGGAGCCGGGGGGCTGGTCCTGGTCCCCTACCTGGAGGGCGAGCGCACCCCGAACCTGCCCGACGCCACCGGCTCGGTGCACGGCCTCACCCTGGCCACGACCACACCGGCCCACCTGGCCCGGGCGGCCGTGGAGGGCCTGCTCTGCGGCCTCGCCGACGGCCTCGACGCGATGGTGGCGCTCGGCGTCGAACCGCGCCGGGTTCTCCTGGTCGGCGGCGGTGCCCAGTCGCGTGCCGTCCGGGAGATCGCGCCGACGGTGCTCGGCGTGCCGGTCGAGGCGCCGGACCCCGGCGAGTACGTGGCCGACGGCGCCTGCCGCCAGGCCGCCTGGGCGCTCGGCGGGGCCCCCCACGCCCCCACCTGGCAGACCAGCACCAGCCGGACCTACGACGCCGCGCCCCAGCCGCAGGTGCGGGAGCGCTACGCCGAGGCGCGCGCCGAGCTCCACCCCGCTCGCTGAGCCCACCGCGGCGGTCGGCACACCCCTCAACAGGACTCGCATCATTCGCGCATCTTTGTCATATGACTTTACAAAGTTCGGTCGAAGATTTCGCCCCAACGCGCGATTGCCCCTTGCGGTCCCCAGACCGGGCGACTACTTTGTGCATCGGCCCAACGAACAAGTGGTGGGCGTCACATGATCGACCTGAGCGGGAGGTGGGCAGCGATGGAGCCGCTGGAGCCCGGCACCCCGCTCGACCAGACCTCGGTACGCCGGTCCAACCTCTCGATGGTGCTGCGCACCCTGCGGGACCACGGCCCGCGTTCCCGGAGCCGCCTCGCGGCCGACCTCGGCATCAACAAGGCCACCGTCTCGAGCCTGGTCGCCGAGCTCGAGGAGCGCAGGCTCGTGCGCGACGGGGACGTCGAGCGCGGCGGTCTCGGCCGCCCGGGCCTCGCCGTGGAGCTCGACGGTCGCTCGGTGTGCGGGATCGGCGCCGAGATCAACGCGCACCACGTCGCCACGTTCGCGCTCGACCTGACCGGTGCCGTGGTCTCCGAGCGACGGCTCTCGCTCGACACCGCCCACCTGGAGCCGGGCGAGGTGGCCGACCGGCTCACCGACCTGGTCCGGGCCACGTGCGACGACGTCCTCGACAACGGGAGCCGGCCGGTCGCCCTGACCGTCGGGGTGGCGGGCCTGGTCGACGCCGCTCGCGCGGTGGTCACCCATGCGCCCAACATCGGCTGGCACGACGTACCCGTCGCCGGGCTCCTCCGGGACAGGCTCGCCGACCTCGGCTGCCCGATCGCGGTCGACAACGAGGCCAACCTCGCCGCCCTCGCCGAGACGTTGCCCGGCAGTGCTCGTCGCCGCGACGTCCTGGTGATCTTCGGAGAGGCCGGGGTCGGTGGCGGCATCATCGCCGGGGGTCAGCTGCTCCGGGGTAGCCACGGGTACGCCGGGGAGTTCGGCCACATGATCGTCGACCCGACGGGTCGCCGCTGCGGCTGCGGCCGCACCGGCTGCTGGGAGACGGTGATCGGCCTGCGGGCCCTGCTCGACGCCGCGGCCGACCAGGACGACCCGATCCGCGACCCCGCCCTCGGGCTCGAGGGCCGGCTGCGGGAGATCAACCGGCGCGCGGGCCTCGGCGACGCCCGCACCCTGGCCGCGCTCGAGCAGGTCGGCAGCTGGGTGGGTGTCGGGGTCGCGGCGCTCGCCAACGCGCTCAACCCGGCGGTCGTGGTGCTGAGCGGCTACTTCGCCGAGGTGGGGCACTGGATGCGACCCTCGATCGAGGCCCGTCTGCACACCGGCGTCCTCGCCCCCGACGCCGGCGGCACCCGGGTCGAGCTCTCGACGCTGGGCTTCACCGCGGCGGTCCGCGGTGGCGCGACCGTGTCCCTCGAGTCGGTCTTCGTCGACCCGACCCTCGTCGAACGGCGGACCCCGGTCTCGCCCGTCCCCCAGGGAGGCAGCCGGTGACGGCACCCGCGACCGACGCCCTGCTCCAGATGAGCGGGATCGTCAAGAAGTTCCCCGGCGTCCTCGCCCTCGGAGGTGTCGACCTCGACGTCCGCGCCGGCGAGGTCCACTGCCTGCTCGGTCAGAACGGCGCCGGCAAGTCGACACTGATCAAGGTGCTCTCGGCGGCCTACCAGCCCGATGCCGGCACCATCCGGTGGGAGGGGGCCGAGACCGCCCTCGCGACGCCGGTCGCGGCCCTGAAGCTGGGCATCTCCACGATCTACCAGGAGCTCGACCTGGTGCCCGACCTGAGCGTCGCGGAGAACATCTTCCTGGGCCACGAGGTCTCGCGCGGTGGGTTCTCCCAGCAGCACAAGGCGAACACGATGGCGCGCCGGCTCCTCGACCGGCTCGGGCACAGCGAGATCTCGCCGACCCGCAGCGTCGGTCACCTCTCGGCGGCGGCCCAGCAGATCGTCAGCATGGCCCGGGCGCTGTCCCACGACACCCGCCTGCTGGTCCTCGACGAGCCCTCCGCCGTCCTCGACCAGGAGGAGGTGCACAACCTCTTCCGCGTGATCCGCGGGCTCACCGCCGAGGGCGTGGCCGTCGTCTACATCTCCCACCGGCTGGAGGAGATCCGGCAGATCGGTGACCGGATCACCGTGCTGAAGGACGGTCGCACCGTCGCGACCGGGCTCCCCGTGGCCGAGACCCCGACCAGCAAGCTGATCCAGCTGATGACGGGCCGCTCGATCGAGTACGTCTTCCCGCCCCGCCCCGAGACGCCGACACGTGGCGAGGTGGTGCTCGAGGTCCGCGACCTGGCGCTGGCCGGGGTGTTCAGCGGCGTCGACCTCACCGTCCACGCGGGCGAGATCGTCGGCCTGGCCGGCCTCGTCGGCGCGGGCCGGTCCGAGATCATCGAGACCGTGTACGGCGCCCGCCGCGCCTCGCACGGCACCGTGAGCGTCGACGGCAAGCCGTTGCGCCGCGGCGGCGTGCCCCAGGCCGTCGCCGCCGGTGTGGGGCTGTGCCCGGAGGAGCGCAAGAGCCAGGGCCTGCTCCTCGACCAGGCCGTCTACCGCAACATCACCGTTTCCTCGCTCGGCAGGTTCTCCTTCATGGGGTTCCTGAACGGCGGGGCCGAACGGCGTCGGGCGAGGGCGCTGACGACCTCGCTCGACGTCCGGCCACCGGACGTGAACCGCGCGATCCGCACGCTGTCGGGCGGCAACCAGCAGAAGGTGGTGCTCGCCCGGTGGCTGCTGCGCGAGTGCCGGGTCCTGATGCTCGACGAGCCCACCCGCGGCGTGGACGTCGGTGCCCGCACCGAGATCTACCACCTGATCCGCGGGCTGGCCGACTCGGGCGTGGCCGTGGTGGTCGTGTCCAGCGAGGTGGAGGAGGTGCTCGGTCTCGCCGACCGGGTGCTGGTCGTCCGTGAGGGCGCGGTGGTCCACGAGGCCCCGGCCACAGAGCTCGACGAGTCCAGGGTGCTGGACCTCGTGATGGAAGGAAAGGTCGCATGAGCGAGACCGGCCCCGGGGCGTCCACCGAGACGGACCCCCTCGAGTACGTGCAACCCGCCGGCCAGACGGGCGACAGCGCCCGGGTCGAGCAGGCTGCCGAGGAGACGGAGCGCGACGGCCGCAGCGGCGCCCTCGCCCTGCTGCGCACCAGCGCGGGTCGCAACCTCGGCCTGATGGTCGCCCTGGCCCTGCTGTGCGTCGCCGGCGTGGTCACCGCGGGTGACCGGTTCGCCGACGTCGCCAACGTGCTCACGATCCTCAGGCTCGCGGCCGTGGTCGGTGTGGTCAGCATCGGCATGACGTTCGTGATCACCGGCGGCGGCATCGACCTGTCGGTGGGCGCCATCCTCGCGCTCTCCTCGGTCTGGTGCACGACGCTCGCGACCCAGACCCTGGCCCGGGACGTCCACTGGATCGTGATGGTCGGGGTGGCGCTGGCGGTCGGCGCCGGCTGCGGGCTGGTCAACGGCGTGCTGATCGCCTACGGACGCGTGGTGCCGTTCATCGCCACGCTCGCCATGCTCGCGAGCGCCCGCGGGCTGGCCGAGATCCTGTCCAGCCGGCGTACGCAGATCGTGGGCATCCCCGAGTTCGTCGACTTCTTCAACGCCGAGCCGCTCGGCATCCCGCTGATCATCATCATCTTCGCGCTCGTGGCCGCCGCGGGTTGGGTGCTCCTCAACCGCACCACCTTCGGGCGGCGCACGCTCGCGGTCGGCGGCAACCCGGAGGCGGCGCGGCTGGCCGGCATCCACGTCCAGCGGCACACGGTGATGCTCTACGTCCTGGTCGGCGTCTGCTGCGGCGTCGCCGCGATCATGCTCGTCGCACGCACGACGACGGGCAGCTCGACGCACGGCACCCTCTACGAGCTCGACGCCATCGCGGCGGTCGTGATCGGCGGCACCCTGCTCTCCGGCGGCCGCGGCACCATCGTCGGCACCGTGCTCGGCGTGCTGATCTTCACCACCCTCTCCAACGTCTTCACCCTCAACAACCTCTCCATCTCCGCGCAGTCGGTGGTGAAGGGGCTGATCATCGTCGTCGCCGTGCTCCTCCAGCAGCGACTGGCGTCTCGGAGCACCACCTGACGCCGGTCGGCGTGCACCACCGAAGAAGAAGTCACCAACCAACAAGATCCGTCCCAGAACCAAGGAGCACCACGATGTCCCTGAGGTCCCACATCACGCAGTCCACCCGGAAGCGGTTGGCCGTCGGCCTCCTCGCCGGCGTCACCGTCCTCGCCCTCGCCGGGTGTGGCGGCGGCGGATCCGACGACAAGTCCAACATCACCGGCGGCACCGACAACGCCAAGGCAGGGTCGAACGACGAGGCCGGCGACAAGGTCACCATCGGGTTCTCCGCGCCTGCGGCCGACCACGGCTGGATGGGCTCGATCACGGACTCCACCAAGGCCGCCGCCAAGAAGTTCTCCGACGTCGACCTCAAGGTCGCCGAGGGCACCAACGACGTCAACCTGCAGATCAGCCAGGTCGAGACCTTCATCAACGACAAGGTCGACGCGATCGTGCTGCTGCCCTTCGACGGTGCGGCGATGACGCCGGTCGCGAAGAAGGCGATGGCCGCCGGCATCCCGGTGATCAACGTCGACCGCGAGTTCGACGACCCCAACGCCGCGCGGGTCACCGTGCTCGGCGACAACTACGGCATGGGGGTCTCGGCCGGTCAGTACATCTGCGACCAGCTCGGCGACAAGAAGGACGCCGTGGTCGCGGAGATCGCCGGCATCGACTCGCTGCCGCTGACCCAGGACCGCAGCCGCGGCTTCAAGGACGCGCTGGCCAAGTGCGGCCAGGACGTCGACAACCGGGTGGCCGCGGACTTCACGGTGGAGGGCGGCGAGAAGGCCGCGTCGAACCTGCTCCAGGCGGCACCCAAGATCGACGCTCTCTGGAACCACGACGACGACCAGGGCGTCGGCGTGCTCGCAGCGATCCGCAACGCGGACCGCGACGAGTTCTTCATGGTCGGCGGTGCCGGCTCCGCGAACGCGATGCGGGACATCAAGTCCGGCAAGGGCGTCCTCAAGGCCACGGTCATCTACCCCTCGACGCAGGGTGCGGACGCGATCAAGCTGGCCCGGCTCCTGGTGCAGCAGAAGGCGATGGGCGACCTGGTCGAGGTCGGTGTCCCGCGGACGGTGCAGCTCTACGCACCGGTCGTGACCAAGGACAACGTCGACCAGTACCTGCCCAACGCGTTCGAGTCCTGAGCCAGTCCCGGTAGCGCACGTCCACGTGTCCGCCCCGGCCCCCGTTGCCGGGGCGGGCACGTCCCACCCCAGGAGCCACGCATGAACTCCAGCACGCCCACGCTCGGTGTCGCCATGGTCGGCCATGCCTTCATGGGTGCCGCGCACTCCCAGGCCTGGCGCACCGCGCCCCGGTTCTTCGACCTTCCGATCGACCCGGTGATGACGGTGCTCTGCGGCCGCGACGCGGACCGGGCCACCGAGGCCGCGTCCCGGCTGGGCTGGCAGTCCAGCGAGACCGACTGGCGCCGCGTGCTCGAGCGTGACGACGTCGACCTGGTCGACATCTGCACCCCCGGCGACACCCACCGGGAGATCGCCGTGGCCGCCCTCGCGGCGGGCAAGCACGTGCTCTGCGAGAAGCCGCTCGCGAACACCGTGGCGGAGGCCGAGGAGATGGCGGCCGCCGCCGACCGCGCGGCCGCGTCCGGCGTACGAGCCATGGTGGGCTTCACCTACCGCCGGGTGCCGGCCGTCGCCCTCGCCCGGCGGCTCGTCGCCGACGGTCGGATCGGTGAGATCCGGCACGTACGGGCGCAGTACCTGCAGGACTGGATCTCCGACCCCGATGCCCCGCTCTCGTGGCGGCTGCAGAAGGAACGTGCCGGCTCCGGCGCGCTCGGCGACATCGGCGCGCACATCATCGACCTGACCCAGTTCATCACCTCCGACCGGATCACCGAGGTCTCCGGCCAGCTCGAGACGTTCGTGAAGGAGCGTCCGCTGGCCTCGACCCACTCCGGCCTGTCCGGCACTGCCTCGGCCGAGCGCGGTGCCGTCACCGTGGACGACGCGGCCGTCTTCGTCGCCCGCTTCACCGGAGGGGCCCTCGGTGTGTTCGAGGCGACCCGGTTCGCCACCGGCCGCAAGAACGCGATCCGGATCGAGATCAACGGGTCGCGCGGCAGCCTGGCCTTCGACTTCGAGGACATGAACGTCCTGCAGTTCTTCGACGCCGATGAGCCCGACGAGACCGCCGGCTTCCGCCGGATCCTGGCCACCGAGGCCGGGCACCCGTACGTCGCCGCCTGGTGGCCGCCCGGTCACGGGCTGGGCTACGAGCACCCCTTCACCCACCAGGTGGTCGACCTCGTCACCGCCATCGCGGACGGCACCGACCCGTCCCCCACGTTCGCCGACGGCCTGCGCGTCCAGCGCGTCCTGGCCGCCGTCGAGTCCAGCTCAGAGACCCGCCAGTGGCAGGAGATCCAGCCGTGACCGACTACACGCCTCGTCCCGAGGACAAGTTCTCCTTCGGCCTGTGGACCGTGGGCTGGCAGGGGGTCGACGTCTTCGGCCCGGCCAGCCGACCACTGCTCGACCCGGTCGAGGCGACCTACCGCCTGGCCGAGCTCGGCGCCGCCGCCGTCACCTTCCACGACGACGACCTGGTGCCCGACCCCGCCGCGCGGGAGAAGACCCTCGAACGGTTCGGCACCGCGATCACCGAGACCGGGCTGGTCGTCGAGATGGTGACCACGAACCTGTTCGGGCACCCGGTCTTCAAGGAGGGCGGCTTCACGGCCAACAACCGGGAGGTACGCCGCTACGCACTGGCGAAGGTGCTCCGCAACATCGACCTCGCCGCCAGCCTCGGCGCCCGAACCTTCGTGCTCTGGGGTGGACGCGAGGGTGCGGAGCACGGCGCCAGCAAGAACGTCGGCGCCGCCCTGGACCGCTACCGCGAGGCGCTCGACGTGCTGTGCGACTACGTCCGTGAGCAGGGCTACGACCTGCGGTTCGCCCTGGAGCCGAAGCCGAACGAGCCTCGCGGCGACATCCTGCTCCCGACGGTCGGCCACGCGCTGGCCCTGATCGGCGAGCTCGAGCACCCGGAGATGGTGGGCCTCAACCCCGAGGTCGGCCACGAGGAGATGGCGGGCCTGAACTTCGCGCACGGCATCGCCCAGGCGCTCTGGCACGACAAGCTCTTCCACGTCGACCTCAACGGTCAGCACGGACCCCGCTTCGACCAGGACCTGCGCTTCGGCGCAGGCAACCTGCGCGGCGCGTTCTGGACCGTCGACACCCTGCTCGGTGGCTCCGGCGCCCGGGCCTACGACGGCTACGTGCACTTCGACTTCAAGCCGCCGCGGGCCGAGGCGATGGACGGGGTCTGGGAGTCCGCCCGGGGCTGCATGCGCAACTACCTGATCCTGCGCGAGAAGGTGGGCCGGTTCCGCGCCGACCCGGAGGTCGCGGCGGCGCTCGAGGCGGCCGGGGTGGCGGAGCTGGAGGTGCCGACCGTCGCGGACGGCGAGTCGCTCGACGTGCTGCGCGAGGCGTCGTACGACGTGGAGGGGCTGGGTGAGCGGAGCGTGGCGATGGAAGCGCTCGACCAGCTGGCCATGGAACACCTGCTCGGCGTGCGCTGAGCCGGAGGAGAGGACCCGAGATGGCACGACCGATCACCCTGTTCACCGGCCAGTGGGCCGACCTGCCCTTCGAGGAGGTCGCCAAGCTCGCGTCCGGCTGGGGCTACGACGGCCTCGAGGTCGCCTGCTGGGGCGACCACCTCGACCCGTGGCAGGCCGCGGAGGACGACGGCTACGTCAAGGACAAGCTCGACCTGTTGGAGAAGTACGACCTCCAGCTGTTCGCGATCTCCAACCACCTCAAGGGTCAGGCGGTCTGCGACGACCCGATCGACGCCCGGCACCAGGCGATCCTGCCCGCCCGGATCTGGGGTGACGGCGACGCCGAGGGCGTCCGGTCGCGCGCGGCCGAGGAGATGAAGATGACCGCCCGGGCCGCGCAGCGACTCGGGGTCGACGTGGTCGTCGGCTTCACGGGCTCCTCGATCTGGAAGTACGTCGCGATGTTCCCGCCCGCGACGGAGGAGATGGTGGCCGCCGGCTACCGCGACTTCGCCGACCGCTGGAACCCGATCCTGGACGTCTTCGACGAGTGCGGCGTGCGGTTCGCCCACGAGGTGCACCCCTCGGAGATCGCCTACGACTACTGGACCACCGTCGCGGCGATGGAGGCGATCGGCCACCGCGAGGCGTTCGGGCTGAACTGGGACCCGAGCCACTTCGTGTGGCAGGACCTCGACCCGGTCGGCTTCCTCTGGGACTTCAAGGACCGGATCTACCACGTGGACTGCAAGGACGCGAAGCGCCTGACGGGCAACGGCCGCAACGGCCGGCTCGGCTCGCACCTGCCGTGGGCCGACCCGCGGCGCGGCTGGGACTTCGTGTCCACCGGGCACGGCGACGTGCCCTGGGAGCAGTGCTTCCGGATGCTGAACACGATCGGGTACGACGGCCCGATCTCGGTGGAGTGGGAGGACGCCGGGATGGACCGCCTGGTGGGTGCACCCGAGGCGCTCGAGTTCGTGCGCAAGCTCGCGTTCGACGCCCCGGACGCCGCGTTCGACGCCGCCTTCTCCAGCAGCGACTGAGGTCCGCTGCCGCCGGGCGGTCACCTGCTCGGCTCGATTAGCCTTGCCGCGTGACCCCGAGTGCTCCCGTCGACGCCTGGCCCGCCCCGCGTGCGGTGGCGCCGGTGCGCGCGACGGTCGCGCTGCCGGGCTCGAAGTCGCTGACCAACCGGGCCCTGGTGCTCGCCGCGCTCGCCGACGGCCCCTCCGTCGTACGACGGGCGCTGCGCTCGCGCGACACCGAGCTGATGGCGGCAGCGCTGACCTCGCTCGGGTCGGCCGTCGACACCACGGGTGACGACTGGCGGGTCACGCCCGGGGAGTTCGCCACCGCGGCGACGGTCGACTGCGGGCTCGCCGGCACGGTGATGAGGTTCGTGCCTCCGGCGGCGGCGTTGAGCAGCGCGACGGTTCGCTTCGACGGCGACCCGCACGCCCGCACCCGGCCGATGGCGGAGGTGCTGTCCGGGCTGCGCGGTCTCGGCGTCGGCGTCGAGGACGGCGCTCGGGGCACGCTGCCGTTCGACGTGGTCGGGCGGGGCTCGGTGCCCGGCGGGCGGGTGACGATCGACGCCTCGGCGTCCAGCCAGTTCGTCTCCGCGCTGCTGCTCGCCGGTGCGCGCTACGACCGGGGCGTCGACGTCCTGCACGACGGCAAGCCGGTGCCGTCGCTACCCCACATCGAGATGACCGTCGCCTGCCTGCGCGAGCACGGCGTCGAGGTCGACGACGGCGAGCCCGACCGGTGGCGAGTGCACCCCGGCCCGATCCGCGCCGTCGACACCACGATCGAGCCCGACCTCTCCAACGCCGCGCCGTTCCTGATGCTCGCCCTCGTCAGTGGCGGCTCGGTGACCGTGCGCGGCTGGCCGGCGCGGACCACGCAGGCCGGCGACGCGCTGCGCGACCTGCTGGCCCGGATGGGCGCCGACGTGTCCCTCGGGGACGACGGGCTCACGGTCACCGGGGGCGACGGGGTCCACGGGATCGACGCCGACCTGCACGACGTGGGCGAGCTCGCCCCGGCGATGGCTGCGCTCTGCGCACTCGCCGACTCCCCGTCGTACCTCCGTGGCATCGCGCACATCCGCGGTCACGAGACCGACCGGCTGGCGGCGCTCGCGACCGAGCTCAAGGCGCTCGGGTCCGACGTCACCGAGACTGCCGACGGCCTGGAGATCCGGCCGGCACCGCTGCACGGCGGCCGGTTCGCGACGTACGCCGACCACCGGATGGCGCACGCGGGCGTGGTCCTCGGCGCCGGCGTCGACGGGGTGCTGGTCGAGGACGTAGCGACCACCGCGAAGACGTTCCCGGGGTTCGCCGACGTGTGGTCGGGGCTGTTCGCCGGATGACCCCGACCGGGCGCTACGGCGAGGAGGACCACGAGAGCTACGAGCGTCCCCGCCGGCACACCCGCCCGCGCACCAAGGAGCGGCCGTCGTACGACGACGCCGTCGCGGGCCGGGTGATGACCGTCGACCGTGGCCGCTACACCTGTGTGGTCGACGGCGTCACCGTCACCGCGATGAAGTCCCGGCCGCTGGGTCGCAAGGGCGTCGTCGTGGGCGACCGGGTGCGGATCGTCGGCGACGTGACCGGAGACGACGGGTCCCTGGCCCGGATCGTGGAGGTCGAGGAGCGGACGACCGTGCTGCGGCGCACCGCGGACGACGACGATCCCGTCGAGCGGGTGATCGTCTCCAACGTCGACCAGCTGGTCGTGGTCACCGCCCTGGCCGACCCCGAGCCGCGGCTGGGCCTGATCGACCGCGCCCTGGTGGCGGCGTACGACGCCGGCATGGATCCCCTGCTCTGCCTGACCAAGGCCGACCTGGCCGATCCCGAGGACCTGCTCTCGACGTACCGGCCGCTCGGCGTGCCGTACGTGGTCACCCAGCGCGGGGCCGAGGTGGAGACCCTGCGGGAGCGGCTGCGCGACCGCACCAGCGTGCTGGTCGGGCACAGCGGGGTCGGCAAGTCCACCCTGGTCAACGCGCTGGTCCCGACCGCGATGCGCGAGATCGGGGTGGTGAACGCCGTCACCGGCCGTGGCCGGCACACCTCGACCAGCGCGCTGCTGATGGCGCTGCCCGGCGGCGGCTGGATCGTGGACACGCCGGGGATCCGGTCGTTCGGGCTGGCCCACGTCGACCCCGAGCGCCTGATCGAGGCGTTCCCGGACCTGAACGAGCTGGCCCGCGACTGCCCCCGCGGCTGCACCCACGCCGCCTCGGAACCCGAGTGCGCGCTCGACGAGGCCGTGGTCGAGACCGAGGTCACCGCCGCCCGGGTGTCCGCCTACCGGCGGCTGCTGGAGTCGCGGGAGACGACGGTGTACTGAGGCCGGCTGGATACCACGGTCCCGTGGTATCCAGCCTCTTCCCTAGGCGAATTTCCCTAGGGAAGAGGTCAGTTACCACGGGACCGTGGTGTTTGGCCGACGCCCGGACCTACCCCTGCCACACAGCCCTCGCACCCAGATCGCCCACGATCACCACCAGCACCAGGGTCGCGACGGCGAGCAGCACCGCGAGCGCGGCGAACGCGGTGGCGAGCGCGGGCTGCGGCGACGTACGACCCTCACCGTCGGTGCCCACCCGCGCCGGTACGGCGGCGAGCAGCACCGCGACGACGGCCACCACGGCGAACGCCAGGCCGACCCAGAGCAGCGGCACGGCCCGATCCTGGTGCTCGTTGACGAGCGGGTTCCCGCGCAGGGTGGGTCGGGTCTCCAGGAAGTTGTTGCCGGTCAGGTACGCAGCGCCGATCGAGAGACCGGTCACGACCGCCAGCGCGAGCGTGGGCAGGCGCAGCGCAGCACGTCGCTCCTTGAGGGCCACGAACGCGATCATCGCCAGCGCAGCCAGCGGTGTGAACACCACGGCAGCGTGGACCACAAGAGGATGGAGCGGCACTCCGTTGATCTCCATGGTTGAGAGGTTAACCAGATTCCTTGGGAATAGCCTGTGCCCATGGCCTCCCAATACACCGACGATCTGCGGCTCGCCCACGTGCTCGCCGACGACGCCGACTCGCTGACCACGGCGAGGTTCAAGGCGCTCGACCTGCACGTGATGACCAAGCCCGACCTGTCGCCGGTGACCGACGCCGACACGTCCGTGGAGGACGGCATCCGGCGTACGCTCTCCCGCGCCCGCCCGCGCGACGCGGTCCTCGGCGAGGAGAGCGGCTCCTCCGGGCACTCCCAGCGACGGTGGGTGATCGACCCCATCGACGGCACCAAGAACTTCGTGCGCGGAGTTCCCGTCTGGGCGACCCTGATCGGGCTGATGGTCGACGACGAGGTGGTCGTCGGCGTGGTCACCGCGCCACAGCTCAACCGCCGCTGGTGGGCGTCGGCCGGTGACGGCGCGTGGACCGGCAAGTCGCTGCTGCGGGCGGTGCGCTGCCAGGTCTCCGACGTCTCGCGGCTCGAGGACGCCTCGCTCTCCTACTCCTCGATGGGCGGCTGGGACGAGCGCGGCCGGCTCGACGACTTCCTGTCCCTCGCGCGCAGGTGCTGGCGCACCAGGGCGTACGGCGACTTCTGGTCCTACATGCTGCTGGCCGAGGGTGCGGTCGACCTGGCAGCCGAGCCGGAGCTCCAGCTGCACGACATGGCCGCGCTCGACGTGATCGTGCGCGAGGCCGGTGGCCTGTTCACGTCGCTCGAGGGCGAACCCGGCCCGCACGGCGGCAACGTGCTCGCCAGCAACGGCCGGCTGCACGACCAGGCGCTCGCGTTCCTGGGCTCGCTGCCCGACGACACCGGCGAGGCGGCCCGCCCCGGCAACGGCTCGGTGCACGAGCTCAGCGCGCGTCGGCGGCCGTCCGGCGACTCGTTCGACGGCTCCCGCGAGGACTGAGCGGTGCCGGTCGTCGACGTGCAGGTGGTCGGTGAGCTGCCGGACGCCGCCAACGCGCTCGCCAACGCCCTCGGCGTCGCCCTTGGGTCCGGGCCGGGCCACACCTGGGTGCGCCTGACGGCGCTGCCGGAGGGTCAGTACGCCGAGAACGACGCCCCGTCGACGGACGCAGACCTACCGGTTTTCGTGACGGTGCTGCTTGCTCGCCCACCGTCGAGCGCGGAGCTGAGGACCCAGGTGCGCTCGGTCACGGCGTCCGTGGCGGAGGTGCTGGGTCGGGATCCCGACCGGGTGCACGTGCAGTACGCCCCGGCGGCAGCTGGTCGGCAGGCCTTCGGAGGCCGGCTCGTCGAGTGAACCGGGCGACCAGCCAGGGCGCGGCCAGCAGGCCGAGGAGGTCGAACCAGCCGTAGCCGCCAGCCGCCCCGCTCGGAGGGTTACCGACCGTCACGCCGAGGATCGGGTCGTGCGCCTGCCACGCCCAGGTGCCGAGGTGCGTGCCGGTGAGCTCGAGCCAGGTCACGACCACGGCGGCGCCGACGTACACCGGACGCGACGGCCCCCACAGCAGGAACCCGGCCAGGCACGCGAACCAGAAGAAGCCGAGCCCGTCGCGGCGGTCCGCGAGCAGCCAGCCGTACGACGCCCAGACCCCGACCGCGACGCCCGCCACGACCGCGAGCGCCCTGAGGTGCCGTTGCACGGGCGGCCAGTGCCCGAGCGCCCAGGCGGAGAGGTACACCAGGCCGTGGCCCGGAGGCACGTACATCGGCACGTTGTGGAAGCGGTAGAGGTACACCTCCAGCAGTGGGCTGAACGTGAACTCCGCGGCCGTCGCGACCACCACCACCACCAGCGTCTGGGCGCGGACCAGCGGCGTGCAGGTCGTCAGGAACGCCAGCAGCACACCCCAGGTCGCGACGCCCAGCGCCCGCTGCCGCCAGATGTCCCCTCCCCCGCCCACCCGGTCCAGCCACAGGGTCAGGGTCAGCCAGCCCATCAGGACGACCGCGACCCCCAGACCGTGCCGTTCGAGCCGCATGGGCCATCCAAACACTTCAGGTCCTGCGAGGACCGCACTAGTGTCGGCCCATGAAGATCAAAGACGTGCTCAAGGCCAAGGCGAGCGGTGACGTGATCACCATCGAGCCGGACGCGACCGTACGCGATCTCCTGCGGATCCTCGCCCAGCACAACGTCGGAGCGCTCATCGTCAGCAGCGACGGCACCACCGTCGAGGGCATCGTGTCGGAGCGCGACGTCGTCCGCCGACTCAACGAGGACGAGGGCGTCCTCGGTGCTCCGGTCAACCAGATCATGACCAGCGACGTCGCCACCTGCGAGATCACCGACGAGGTCAACGCGCTGATGGCGCTGATGACCGAGCGCCGGATCCGGCACGTGCCGGTGATGACCAAGGGCGAGCTCACCGGTGTGATCAGCATCGGTGACCTCGTGAAGCGGCGCATCGACGAGCTGGAGTTCGAGCGCGACCAGCTCGACTCCTACGTGCACCAGACCTGAGGCGTCGCTCGGGCATCTGGCAGGGTGGACGCCATGACTCACGAGAAGCCCGAGATCGACTTCCCCGGCGGTGAGCCGCCGGCCGACCTGCAGATCACCGAGGTGACCGAGGGTGACGGACCCGAGGCCACGGCCGGCCAGACCGTCGACGTCCACTACGTCGGCGTCGCCCATTCGTCCGGCGAGGAGTTCGACGCGTCGTACAACCGCGGCGCGCCGCTGTCGTTCCGCCTCGGCGTCGGCCAGGTCATCGCCGGCTGGGACCAGGGCGTGCAGGGGATGAAGGTCGGCGGCCGCCGCCAGCTCGTGATCCCGCCGCACCTCGGGTACGGCGACCGTGGTGCCGGTGGGGTCATCGCGCCGGGTGAGACGCTGATCTTCGTGGTGGACCTCGTCGGCGTGAAGTAGTTGTCCACAGATCGGCTCGAGGGGGTTATCCGCGGGTCGGTTGGGTAGGTACCTTCCAGGCAGATCTCGGGCCGGAAGGAAGCGCGTCATGCGCCGCAGGACTGTTCTCGCGGGGGCAGCGACCTCCCTCGTCCTCGTGCTCCCCGCGTGCGGCTCCGACAACCCGAAGCCGTCATCTCCGGCATCGACGTCAGCATCGGCGTCGGCCTCCCCGAGTGCTTCGGCGTCGTTGGTGGCTCCCACGATGCCCGCCGAGGCGAAAGGGACGGGTCCCGAGGCCGCCAAGGCGTTCGTGCGGCATTTCATCGACGACCTTGAACTTTGCGCGAGCTACCGGCGACACATCGCACCCTGCGCCACCTCTCAGCGACGACTGTGCGAGTCTGCGAGGGGTTGTCGACGGCATCGACCGGATCTACGCAGCCGGGGGCATATTCGCAAGGGGCTGGGCTAGCACGGCGACTGGCATGCATCGATCACGTCCGAGGCTCATCAGATCAGTCGACGCGTTAGTCGCGAGTCGCTCCCCAAGCTCGTCACGATGAAGCGTAGGCGCCAAGGCCAAGCGGTTTGACGGCGCACCCGAAAGCCAGCGCCGCATCTTCACTCTCAGCCTCTCGACGGACAGCTGGAACGTCATCAAGATTGGGCGCGACATGAATGATGCGCCTGCACTGACGCTTTGCTCGCATGCTTGTCTGGCCCTCGCTGTCGTTTCCGGCATTCGCAGCAGCGGCACGCGCATGCGACGCCCGCGCAAATGGCGATGCATACGCGTGTCTCATGCAGGCGCCCAGCAGCCGACCACAGGCGGCAACCCCTCCGAGACGATCAGAGTGCGCATCCGGTGAACCTTGCACCCGTCTTCCCGCCCCGCGCGAACATCGGCGCCTGCGGGGCAGCCCTCGCGCTCAACCCGGCCGCCTGCGCACCGGCGGCACCGGCAGCCCCCGTGGCGGCACCCGCTCTGACCGCAGGCCGCGTGCTCCAGGCGTTCCAGCGCATCCCGCTGCCACACCTGAGATCCCGCACCCAGCCCGACAACAGGACGCTGGTCAACTTCGACACGATCTTCTACGTCGACGCCGAGCAGTTCCAGCGCACCATCACGCTCCTCGGCCGGCGGGTGACGCTCGCGATCACGCCCAGCAGCTTCACCTGGGACCACGGCGACGGCACCTCGAGCGTGACCAGCGATCCCGGCGCCAGGTACCCGAGCAAGGACGTCGTCTACCGCTACCAGAAGGCCCACAGGACCTTCGCGCACAGCGTCACGATCGTGTGGACCGCGCGCTACCGCGTCGGAAACGGCCCCTGGCAGCCCGTCCCCGGTTCGGTCACGACCACCGGCCCGTCGACCGACCTCCGGATCGCCGAGGCGACTCCGGTGCTCACCGGCCGCCGCTGACCCGACTCACCACGGCGTTCGGTCACTTTGCACGGACAATTGCCCGGGCGGAGTGACCGATTACCAGGAGAACTTGGTGTTTGCTCCGTCCCCGTCCCCAACAACCACCCGCGCCACCACACCCCCCAGCGACACCACGTCCCCCGGGCGCAGCTGACGACCCCGGCGGGTCTCGACGTCGCCGTTCACGAGCACCTCGCCGTTCATCAGCAGGGGCTTGGCGTCGGAGCCGCTGTCGATCAGGTTCGCGAGCTTGAGGAACTGTCCGAGCCGGATCGACTCGTCGCGGATCGGGACGTCGTCGGGCACGCCGGTCATGAGATCACCACCGACACAGCATGGATCACGAGCCCGACCAGACCACCCACGATCGTGCCGTTGATCCGGATGAACTGCAGGTCCCGGCCCACGTGCAGCTCGATCTTGCGCGCGGCCTCGCGGCCGTCCCAACGGTCGATGGTCTGGGTGATCACGCCGGTCAGCTCGGAGCCGTACCGCTCGACCACGAACACCGCGAGGTCCGACGCCCACCCGTCCAACCGCGCCCGGAGCGCGTCGTCGTGGCCCAGCCGCTCCCCGAACGCCATCAGCTCCCGCGAGGCCCGGGCGCGCAGCGGTCCGTCGGTGTCGTCCAGCGCATCGGTGAGCGCGACGCGCAGCGCGTTCCAGATCGCCATCCCGGTGGTGACCAGCTGCGGCTGTTCCAGCAGCCGCGTCTTCAGCCGCTCCGCGCGCTGCTGCGTCCCCTCGTTCGTGAGCAGGTCCTCGGCGAGCTGGGCCAGCATGCTGTCCAGTGCGGTCCGTGCGTGGTGGTGCGGGTCGGCGCGGATGTCGGACACCCAGCGGATCGCCTCCAGGTGCAGTCGCTCGGTCACCGCGTGGTTCAGCCGTTGCGGCGCCCACCACGGCGCCCGTTCGCCCACCACGTCGGTGAACGTCTCCTGGTTGTGCACCAGCCAGCGGTGGCCCTCCTCCAGCACCAGGTCGACCAGCCCGTGGTGCGCGTCGTCGGCCACGATCTCCTTGAGCAGCCCACCCGCGACCGGGCTGAACGGCTCCTGCTGCAGCCGCGGGACGATCACCTCGTTCACCACCGCGGCGACGTCCTCGTCACGCACCTTGCGGATGCCGATCGCCGCCAGCGCCGCGCCTTCCCGTACGACGCGCGCCGCGTTGGCCGGGTCCGTCAGCCACTCCCCCAGCCGCTTCGAGACCTCCGAGCCCGCCAATCGCTCCCGGATCACCTGCTCCTGCAGGAAGTTCTCGCCCATGAACTGCTCGAGGCTCCGACCCAGGTCGTCCTTGCGCCGCGGGATCAGCGCCGTGTGCGGGATCGGCAGACCCATCGGGTGCTTGAACAGCGCCGTCACCGCGAACCAGTCCGCGATCGCGCCCACCATCGATGCCTCGGCACCGGCGTTGACGAAGCCCAGCAGCCCGTCCCGGCCGATGGTGGCGACGTACACCACCGCCGCGAACAGCAGCAGCGACAGCGCGACCGTCCGCATCCTCCGGAGCCGGACGCGGCGCTCCTCGTCGGCCTCGGGGTTGGGCGTCAGCAGGGTCGCAGTCACCCCGTGAGGCTAGTGCTGCATGTGCCCATGGGTGATCGCGTGGCCCCTGCCCCGTGCCAGCAGCCACCTGTTCACGGGGTACGCCGCCGTGAAGGCGACCGCCAGGGCCAGCGCCAGCGACGCCCAGTACAGCCAGCTCACGAGCCCGGCGGCCATCGCACCCGGCACCACCAGCACGACCAGGTTGTCGACGACCTCCATCACCAGGATCGACAGCGTGTCCGCGGCCAGCACCAGGCGCAGGGCCCGGCCGGCACCGAGACCGTTGCGCAGCAGCGGCAGGGTGGAGAGTGCGTATCCCGTGAGGAACGCCAGCACGAAGGCGAGCGCCACGGTCTGCCCGTTGCCGAGCCCGACCGCGGAGCCGATCACGAGACCGGCGACCTCACCGATCGCGCAGCCGGAGAGGCAGTGAAGTGTGGCGCTGAGCGCCATCCGGTTCAGGTCCATGTCGCCCCCAACATATACCCTCCCCGGGTATATTCCCCGAGACCCCTGACTACCGCCGGGTAGCCTCGCGACATGAAGCTGCACCTTACCGAGGAGGAGAGCGCGTTCCGCGAGGAGATGCGCACCTTCTTCACCACCGAGATCCCCCAGGAGATCCGCGACACGATCGCGGCCGGACACCACGTCGGCAAGGAAGGGATCGTCGCCACCCAGCAGATCCTGAACCAGGCCGGGCTCGCGGTGCCGAACTGGCCCACCGAGTGGGGCGGTCAGGACTGGACCCCCCTCCAGCGCCACATCTGGCACGAGGAGATGCAGCTGGCGTGCGTGCCGCCGCCCCTGGCGTTCAACGCGAACATGGTCGGACCCGTGATCGCGAACTTCGGCTCCCAGGAGCAGAAGGAGCGGTTCCTCCCCCCGACCGCGAACCTCGACATCTGGTGGTGCCAGGGCTTCTCCGAGCCGAACTCCGGCTCCGACCTCGCCTCGTTGTCCACCAAGGCGACGCGTGACGGCGACGACTGGATCATCAACGGCCAGAAGACCTGGACCACGCTCGGCCAGCACGCCGACTGGATCTTCGTGCTCTGCCGCACCGACCCGGAGGCCGAGCGCAAGCAGCAGGGGATCTCGTTCATCCTGTGCCCGATGGACGCCGAGGGCGTCACGCTCCGTCCGATCGAGCTGATCGACGGCGGCGTCGAGGTCAACGAGGTGTTCTTCGAGGACGTCCGGGTCCCCGGCGACCTGCTCGTCGGCGAGGAGAACAAAGGCTGGAGCTACGCCAAGTTCCTGCTCGGCAACGAGCGCGTCGGCGTAGCACCGGTGGGCGCCACCAAGCGGGCGCTCGCCACGGTGAAGCAGACCGCCCAGGAGACAGGTCGGCTCGACGACCCGCTGCTCGCGGCCCAGATCGTGCACCTCGAGAACGACCTCCTCGCGCTCGAGCTGACCGCCCTCCGGGTCGTCGCGAACTCCACCGACGGCAAGCCGCACCCGGCCTCCTCGGTGCTCAAGCTCAAGGGCACCGAGATCCAGCAGGCCGTCTCCGAGCTCGCCGTCGACCTCGGCGGTCCGCTCTCGCTGGCCTCGGGCGCCACCGACGGCTCCGACATCCCCGAGTGGGCGCGGGTCGCGGCGCCGACGTACCTCAACCTCCGCAAGGCGTCGATCTACGGCGGGTCCAACGAGATCCAGCGCCAGATCATCGCCGGCACCATCCTGGGCCTCTGAGAGGGACTGACGACATGGACTTCACCCTGGACTCCGAGCAGACCGCCCTCCGCGACGCGGTCCGCGGCCTGCTCAAGGGGTACGACGCCGAGCACCGCCGCGAGGTCACCGGGACCGATCCCGGCTTCGACGAGGAGATGTGGGCCAAGCTGGCCGAGATGGGCATCCTCGGGCTGCCGTTCTCCGAGGACGACGGCGGCATGGGCGCCGGTCAGGTCGAGGTGTCGGTCGTCGCCGAGGAGTTCGGGCGCGTGATCGCCCCGGAGCCCTTCGTCGAGGCGGTCGTGCTCGCCGGTGGCCTGGTCGCCGCGTGCGGCAGCGACGAGCAGAAGAAGGAGATCCTCGGCGGCATCGCGTCAGGTGAGCGGGTCCTGGCGTTCGCGTGGGCCGACCCGGCCGGTGGCGAGAAGGGCGTCAGCGTCGACGGCGACACTCTCACCGGCGTCAAGGAGCCCGTGCTCAACGGCGGTCGGGCCGACACGATCGTGGTGTTCGCCGAGGGCCGACTGTTCCTGGTCGACGGCGACGCCACCGAGCGCACGTCCTACCGCACCTTCGACGGCGGCCGCGCGGCGCGCATCGCCTTCGACAAGACGCCCGCCGTCCCGCTCGGCGACGGCGGCGACGCCACGGAGGCCACCCAGTCCGTGATCGCCGCGGCCCAGGTCGCCTACGGCCACGAGGCGCTCGGCGCGATGGACTCGGCGCTCAGGCTGACCACGTCGTACCTCACCACGCGCAAGCAGTTCGGCATGACGCTCAACCGCTTCCAGTCGCTGAGCTTCCGCGCCGCCGACATGTACACCTCGCTCGAGCTGACCCGCAGCATCGTCAGCTGGGCCACGATGGTGCTCGCCGACGACGACACCACGCCGGAGAAGAAGCGCGAGGCGGCCGCCCGCGCCAAGCTGCAGGTCAGCAAGGCCGGCCGGCACATCGGCCAGGAGGCGATCCAGCTCCACGGCGGGATCGGGATGACCGCGGAGTTCACCGTCGGCTGGCTCACCGCCCGGCTCACCGCGATCGACCACCTGCTCGGCGACGGCCGCCAGCACACGACCCAGCTCGCCCGCGGCCTCGCGTCGTACGGCGTGGTCGAGCCGCTGCCCTGACCCCAGCCTGACCCCAGCAGCCGCCAGCACGTCCGTCCGGAGCCGGGATCGTCGAGGTCCCGGCTCCGGAGGCGCGCTCAGCTCAGCAGGGATTCACTGCATCCACGTGGAAGCCCTGGTCAACCACACCCGGATCACTCAGCAGACGCACCGAGGCCACGCTGGTGTGGATGCACGGCGTGGTCTGGCCGAGCGGATGCGTCCCGTCGTAGCGGGCCAGCTCGGTGCCGTTGCCATCGGTGATGATGACGTAGTCGTAGCCGGCCTCGGTCTCGAGCTGGTCGAAGTGCAACGTGAAACCCGCCTGCCCGTTGTCATAGGTCCACGTGCAGTCACCGTTGTTGCCGTACGGGTGCGGGGACTCGAACGGGATCTGCGCGTTCGGGTCGCCGACACAGGGCGGCGGAGGAGGCGTGCCCGGCGTGCAGCCCTGCTTCACCCCGACGGCAGCCCACGCGGCCGACACGTTCTTCTTCACGCCCCCCGCGACAGCCACCGTTGCGTTCCGGGCGTCGCACATGTTGGCGTACTCGGTCATGCTGGTGAAGCCCTTGTAGAAGATCTGCTGCGCCTTGGCCAGCCCCACCGCCTTCACCACGACGCTGCAGTCTGCGGCGTGGGTGTGCCCACCCGAACCGGTGGTGTCGCAGCCGGCGTTCCGGCCACCGTTCACCGCCAGGTAGTAGGCATGGTTCGGGATTCCGCTGTTCGTGTGCACCCCACCGTTGTCACTGGTCCCCGTGTAGAGCTCGGAGTAGTGGTCGGGGTCACCGTCGTCACGCGGGTCGCCCATGTTGCGGAAGCCCGGGGTGGTGCCGCCGTACACGCCGGCCGGGATCACGTCCTCACCGATCAGCCAGTCCGGCTGGGCCGCGGGGTCGAGGCCCCGCTTGTCTGCCCAGAACTCCGCCGTGTTGCCCATCATGTCGCTGAAGGACTCGTTGAGGGCACCCGACTCGTTCTCGTAGATGAGGCCCGAGGTGAACTCGGTGACGCCGTGCGTGAGCTCGTGGCCGACCACGTCGAGGCCGCCGGACAGCGGCAGGCAGTTCGGTCCGTCGCCGTCACCGTAGGTCATCTGCTGGCCGTCCCAGAAGGCGTTGCAGTAGGCCTTGTCGTAGTGCACCGTCGAGATGATCGGCATGCCCGCGTTGTCGATGCTGTTGCGCTTGAACGTGCTGCCGTAGAAGTCGTCGATGATGTTGGCGTAGTAGTGCGCGTCGACACCGGGCGGCTGGCTGGGGCTGACCATGTACGGCAGGCTCAGGTCCCAGGTGTTGTCGGCGTCGGTCATCAAGGTGCCGGGGCGGGTCGTTCCGTTCTGCGCGTCGTAGGTCTTCTGACGACCGTCCGCGGAGATCAGCTGCCAGGTGCCGTTGGCCTGGGTGGTGTCGATGGTCTTGTGATCGCCCTTGACGCCGACCCCGTCGCCGTGAGCCAGCGCGTCGAACGTCTTGTCGATCCGGCCGGAGCTCGCGTCGATCCACTGCACCCACCGGTGCGCCGGACGTCGGGTCTCGACGCTGTAGAAGAGCCTCCCGTCGCGAGGGTCCAGCTTGAGGCTCTGCGAGCGCTTCCCGGTGGCGCCGAGCTTCTCGATCGCGACGACCCGCGCGTCGGCAGCGGTCAGCCGGCGCACGTTGGTCGGCCGGAGGGTGCGGAAGTGCGCGCCGACCACCGCGGTGACGACCCCCTCGGCGTTGCGCAGCACCGTGATCTGCCCCCCGAGCACGTCGGCTCCCGCCACGGACTGCTGGTACCGGGTCTGCTGGGTGCCGTCCGGGTGCGAGGCGCTCCACACCTTCCTGACGTCGGAGGGAAGGCGGTACTCCGCGGCGGCTGCGCCCGAGAGCGCGACCGGTCCGTCGGCCGTCGACCGGCCGGCGTCTGGGTCCTGGCGGGTGGGACCGGGGGTCGCGGCCGCTTCTTGGAAGGTCGCACCCCCCGTCCCCACGAGAAGGGTGGTGGCCGCGAGGGCGGCGCACAGGGACAGGCTTTTCCGTCGCATGTGAGAACTCCCGAGAGGTGTCCGCCGAACCCGAGTGCCGACGGACGCTAGTGCCGTGTCTACCAGACCTCCCCCGTGCGCAACAGACCGCAACGGGTGGCGACCACTGCCGGCGGCGCCTACTCGGAGCCGGTTCAGTCGACCCAGGTTCCGCGGCCGCCGCCCCCGAACCAGTCGCCGAACTGCTCGCGGTAGGAGCCCGTCGGCGAGCGTGACCCGAGGTAGCTGTCCACCACGGCGGCACCGAGGTCGTCGAGCTCGGGTGCGACGACCCGGCCGTCGACGCGGCGGGCCATCTGCTCGATGAACCGCGCCAGCCCCGGGTCCTCGCCGAGCCGGAAGAACGTGGTCTGCGCGCCGAGCCGCCCCGCGTTGTCGAGCTCGCGGACGCTGTAGGCGACGGTCAGCGGGTGCGGTGGGTAGGAGAAGTAGACCTCGCCGTCGGGTTCCAGGTGGGACGTCGGCTCGCCGTCGGTGACGATCAGCAGCACCGGTTGGGCGTTGGGGTGCTTGCGGAAGTGCCGGTTGGCCAGCAGCAGGGCGTGGTGCAGGTTCGTGCCCTTGTCCCACATCGCGTCGAGCCCGGTGAGCTGCTCGATCTCCATCACCTCGGCGTGGCGCCCGAAGCCGATCAGCTGCAGCGCATCGCCGCGGAAGCGCGACTGCACCAGGTGGTGCAGGGCCAGCGCGGTGCGCTTCATCGGCACCCAGCGGCCGTCCATGGCCATCGAGAACGAGGTGTCCACGAGCAGCGCGACCGCGGCCTGCGTGCGCGCCTCGGTCTCCATCACCTCCACGTCACCGATCTCGAGACGTACGCCGCGCGCCGTGTCGAGACCGTCAGCCGCGCTGCGGACCACCGCGTTGGTGACCGTACGGGTCACGTCCCACGGCTCGGTGTCACCGAACGCCCACTCCCGCGTCGCACCACTCCTCTCCCCCGCGGCACCCGCGTGACGCAGGTCGCGGTTGCCCTGGCGGCCGGACATCCGCTGGGCGACGTCCCGGAGCAAGGCCTTGCCCAGCTGGCGCATCGCCTTCGGGGACAGCCGCAGCTGGCCGTCGGAGGTGCGCTTGAGGTAGCCGGAGTCGCGCAGCGCCTTCTCCAGCTCGGCCAGGGTGCGGGCGTCGACCGACGCCTCGTCACCGAGCTGCCGGGCGAGCTTGTCGAGGTCGACGTCGTCCATCCGGGAGCCGTTGTAGGACTGGGAGAGCTGCTCGGAGAGGTCGTCCAGGTCGGCCAGGTCCTGGAGCACGCCGGTCCCGTCGCCGAGGCCGAGGCCCTGCTCGCCGTCGAACCGCTCCGACCCGCCCCAGTCCTCCCCCGGCCGGAGGGCCTGCAGGTTGTCGTCCAGGGCGGACAGCGACTGCATCAGCTCGGGCGACCCGAACGCCTGCTCCGACAGGGCCATCAGCTCGGCGCGCTGCTCGGCCGTCATCGAGTTCATCATCCGCTGGGCGGCGGCGGCTCGCTGCGCGAGCGCGTCGAGCAGCTCGTCGATGTTCTGCGGGTTCTCCGGGAAGAAGTCGCCGTGCTTGTCCATGAACTCGGAGAACATCTGAGCGGTGTCCTCGCCCAGCCGGTGCGCCTCCAGCATCCGGTTGAGGTCCGTGAGCATCTCGTTGACCCGCTCGCGGTCCTCGTCGGTGGCGTTCTCCATTGCCTGCTTCATGCCCGCGAAGCGCTGGTCGAGCAGCTCCCGTCCGAGCAGGTCCTTGATCTTCTCGTAGTCGGCTGCGGCCTCGGCCGACTGCCACTCGTAGTCGCTCAGCTCGCTCACGGCCGCCGCGGTCGAGGCCGGCAGGTTCTCCAGCTGCAGCTCGCGGAAGGCACGGTCCGAGTCGTCCAGGTCGACGTCGCGGGCCAGCTGCTTGCGCTCCTCCAGGACCGCGTGGTCGAGGAGCTCGCGGACCTCCTGGAGGGTGCCGTCGAGGTTGTGCCGCCGGAGCAGGTCGCGGCGCCGCTCGGCGACGCGGCGGGCCAGGTCGTCGAGACCTCGCTGCTCACGACCCCCGCGCCGGAGGAACTCCCGCATGGCGCGCTCGGGTGAGGAGCCGGCCATCACGTCCTGGCCGATCGAGTCCAGCGCCTCGGCCAGGTCCACCGGGGGCGCCAGCGGGTCGGGGCCGCCGGAGTAGCGGCCGTAGCGGGCGCGGTGCTTGTCGGTGCGGGCCATGGTCAGCCGTAGACCGTCTCGCCGTCGGCGGAGTCCTTGTCGACCTTGCGGGCCAGGTAGAGCCCCTCGAGCGCCAGCTCCAGGGCGCTGGCACGTTCGCCGTCGTTGGTCGCCCCGAGCCGGTCGCAGACCTCGTCGTACAGCTCGGACTCGCCGAGCACCGGCAGCCCGGCCAGGAAGTCGCGCGCCGTGACCTGCTCGCCGGTGCTGACCGACGCCCCCTCCTCGATCGCCTCCACGAGCAGCGCGAAGTCGATCCCCCGCAGCAGGTGCCGGACGGTCTCGGCGGTGGCGGTGCGGAGCAGGTGCTCGAGGATGTCGCGCTCGCGCCCCTCCTCGCCGCTCTCGAACTCGACCTTCCCGCCGAGCACGTCGACCGCGGTCTCCAGGTCGACGACCCGCGCCACCGCCTCCGGCTCGCCCCGCCCGGTGGCGCGGTGCAGCGCCGCGGCGGCGACCGTCTCGGCACCCGCGATCGAGAACCGTGCGGAGACCCCGGAGCGCTGGTCGACCGACTGCGACTCGCGCAGCGCGCGGGTGAAGCGGGCCAGGATCTCGACCAGGTGGTCCGGTACGTCGGCCACCAGCGCGGCCTCCTGCCGGATCACGGCCACCTCGTCCTCGAGCGCGACCGGGTAGTGGGTGCGGATCTCGGCACCGAACCGGTCCTTGAGCGGCGTGATGATCCGGCCGCGGTTGGTGTAGTCCTCGGGGTTGGCGCTGGCCACCACGAGCACGTCGAGCGGCAGCCGGAGCACGTAGCCGCGGATCTGGATGTCGCGCTCCTCCATCACGTTGAGCATCGCGACCTGGATCCGCTCGGCCAGGTCGGGCAGCTCGTTGATCGCGACGATGCCGCGGTGGGAGCGTGGGATCAGGCCGAAGTGGATCGTCTCCGGGTCGCCCAGCGAGCGTCCCTCGGCGACCTTCATCGGGTCGACGTCGCCGATCAGGTCGGCGACCGAGGTGTCCGGCGTCGCCAGCTTCTCGGCGTACCGCTCGTCGCGGTGCCGCCACTCGACCGCCAGGTCGTCGCCCTCGGCGGCCACGCGCCGCTGGGAGGCGTGCGTGACCGGGTCGAACGGGTGCTCGCCGAGCTCGGACCCGGCGATCACCGGCGTCCACTCGTCGAGGAGACCGACCAGGGTGCGCAGCAGCCGGGTCTTGCCCTGTCCGCGCTCGCCCAGCAGGACCACGTCGTGGCCGGCGAGCAGTGCCCGCTCGAGCTGCGGGATGACGGTGCTCTCGAACCCGTGCAGGCCGGGCCACGGGTCGCGGCCCTCGCGGAGCGCGGTCAGCAGGTTGTCGCGGATCTCCTCGCGCAGCGAGCGGAGCTCGTGGCCGGACGCGGTGAGCTCGCCGAGGGTGGAGATGGTGGGAGGGGAGGTCTGGGTCACGTTTTCACGCTACCCAGCCGCACAACGTCGCAGGTGACGACGAGCTGACGAGGTGCGCCGTCAGGCTGCGCGCGGGCGACCGGGCGGATCCGGATGCCACACCGGGGGCAGTGCTCCCGCGTGCAGCAGTCGAGGTCCTGGCCACAGGCGCAGGTGCCGGCGGGCACCGCCGAGGGGTGCGCCGCGAGCCAGCCGTAGCGCTCCGTGGTCATCTTCTCCGCCGTTCTCCGCGTCGTGCAGGTGGTTCGGACCCGACTACCCGATCGGATGCATCGGTGGGGGGACCGTCCGGTCGGACAGTTGCGCGGAGCCGGCGAAGTCGGTGTGCTGGGGTCATGACCCAGACCGCGGAGCCTGCCACCACCACCGCCGACGACACCGCGAACCGCTGGTTCGCCGACTTCGAGGCGGCGCTCGGTGCGCGCGACGTCGCGGCCGCGGCGGACATGTTCGGCACCGAGTCGTACTGGCGCGACCTGGTCTCGTTCACCTGGAACCTGAAGACGGTGGAGGGTCGCGACGGCGTCCGCGACCTGCTCGAGGAGACCCTCGAGCGCACCGACCCGTCCGGCTTCGAGCTGGACGAGCCGGCCGACGAGGCCGACGGCGTGGTCACCGCCTGGTTCCGGTTCGAGACCGCCACCGGTCGCGGTCGCGGGCTGCTCCGGCTGATCGACGAGGCCGGTCCGAAGGCGTTCACGTTCCTCACCACGCTCTACGAGCTCAAGGGACACGAGGAGCCGCGCAACGAGCACCGGCCGATGGGTGCCGATCACGGCGCCGACAAGAAGCGGGTGACGTGGAAGGAGAAGCGCCAGCAGGAGGCCGAGAGCCTGGGCAGCACGACCCAGCCCTACGCGCTCGTCATCGGCGGCGGCCAGGGCGGCATCGCCCTCGGCTCGCGGCTGCGCCAGCTCGGCGTACCCAGCCTGGTGATCGACAAGCACCCGCGGCCCGGGGACCAGTGGCGCAACCGCTACAAGTCGCTCTGCCTGCACGACCCGGTCTGGTACGACCACCTGCCGTACCTGAAGTTCCCCGAGAACTGGCCGGTCTTCTCCCCCAAGGACAAGATCGGCGACTGGCTGGAGTCGTACGTCAGCGTGATGGAGGTGCCGTACTGGTCGAGCACCACCGCGACCAGCGCCACCTGGAACCCCGAGAACCAGGAGTGGGTGGTCGAGGTCGAGCGCGAGGGCCGGCCGCTGACGCTGCGCCCGAAGCAGCTGGTGCTGGCCACCGGCATGTCCGGCAAGCCCAACCTGCCCGACTTCCCCGGCATGGACGTCTTCCGGGGCGACCAGCACCACTCGTCCGCGCACCCGGGACCGGACGCGTACGCCGGCAAGAGGTGCGTGGTCGTCGGCAGCAACAACTCGGCGTTCGACATCTGCGGCGCGCTCTGGGAGAACGACGCCGACGTGACCATGGTGCAGCGCTCGTCGACACACATCGTCAAGAGCGACTCGCTGATGGACCTCGGGCTCGGCGACCTCTACAGCGAGCGCGCCCTGGCGGCCGGGGTCACGACCGAGAAGGCGGACCTGATCTTCGCCTCGCTCCCCTACCGGATCCTGCACCAGTTCCAGATACCGGCGTACCAGGCGATGGCCGAGCGCGACAAGGACTTCTACGAGCGGCTGGAGGCCTCGGGCTTCGACCACGACTGGGGCGACGACGGCTCGGGACTGTTCATGAAGTACCTCCGCCGCGGCTCCGGCTACTACATCGACGTGGGCGCCGCCGACCTGGTGGCCAACGGTGACGTGAAGCTCGCGCGCGGCCAGGTGGACCACCTGACCGAGAACGCCGTGGTGCTCGAGGACGGCACCGAGCTCCCCGCCGACCTGGTCGTCTACGCCACCGGCTACGGCTCGATGAACGGGTGGGCCGCGGACCTGATCGACCAGGAGACCGCCGACCGGCTCGGCAAGGTCTGGGGACTCGGCTCCGAGACCACCAAGGACCCCGGCCCGTGGGAGGGCGAGCAGCGCAACATGTGGAAGCCGACCCAGGTGCCGAACCTCTGGATGCACGGCGGCAACCTCCACCAGTCGCGGCACTACTCGCTCTACCTGGCGCTCCAGCTCAAGGCGCGGCTCGAGGGGATCGACACCCCGGTCTACGGGCTGCAGGACGTGCACCACACCGGCTGAAGGGGTGTGCCCGCCATCAACGCGGCCGACCTAGGTTCGGGGAATGACGCGATTCGGCTACACCTTGATGACGGAGCAGAGCGGACCCAAGGAGCTGGTGCGGTACGCCGCCGCGGCCGAGCAGGTCGGCTTCGACTTCGAGGTGGCGAGCGACCACTACTTCCCGTGGCTCTCCGCCCAGGGACACGCGCCGTACGCCTGGACGGTGCTCGGCGCCGTGGCCCAGGTGACCGAACGGGTCGAGCTGATGACCTACGTGACCTGCCCGATCCTGCGCTACCACCCCGCGGTCGTGGCGCAGAAGGCCGCGACGCTGCAGGTCCTCGCCGACGGGCGCTTCACGCTCGGACTCGGCGCCGGGGAGAACCTCAACGAGCACGTCGTCGGGCAGGGCTGGCCGAGCGTCGACGTGCGGCAGGACATGCTCGCGGAGGCGATCGAGATCATCCGGGAGCTGCACACCGGCGAGCTGGTGACGTACGACGGCGACCACTTCCGCGTGGACTCCGCGCGGATCTGGGACCTGCCCGACCAGGGCGTGGACCTCGCGGTCGCGATCAGCGGCGAGAAGTCGGTGGAGCGGTTCGCTCCGCTGAGCGACCACCTGGTCGCCGTCGAGCCGAAGGACGACCTGATCACCGCCTGGAACAAGACCTCCGGGGCTCCCACGATCGGGGACCCCGCCCGGGCGATCGGCCAGATCCCGATCTCGTGGGACCCCGACGTCGACGTCGCGACCAGCCGCGCGCACGAGCAGTTCCGCTGGTTCGCCGGCGGCTGGGCGGTCAACGCCGACCTCCCGACCACCGCGGGCTTCGCCGGCGCCACCCAGTTCGTGCGCCCCGAGGACGTCGCCGACTCCATCCCCTGCGGACCCGACCTGGACGCGATCGTCGAGGCGGTCAAGCCGTTCTGGGAGGCCGGTTTCACCGACGTGGCCCTGGTCCAGATCGGTGACGAGACCCAGGACCGCTTCCTCGAGGAGGCCGCCGGGCCGCTGCTGGAGAGGCTCCGCGCGGCCGCAGGCTAGGCACCGGCATCTGGGATCCTCGGGTGATGAACCCCGACGTCGTACCGCTGCGGGAGCGCCTGGCGTGGCGCGGGCGCAGCGTGGCCTGGGACCGGATCGGCTCGGGTCCCGACCTGGTGCTCTGCCACGGCACGCCCTGGTCGTCGGCGCTGTGGCGCCCGATCGCCGAGCGGCTGTCCGCGTCGTACACCGTGCACCTGTGGGACATGCCGGGCTACGGGCAGTCCTCGAAGGACCCGGTGCACGCGGTCGACCTCGGTGTGCAGGGGGAGCTGCTGGCCGACCTGCTCGACGCCTGGGGGCTGGTGCGACCGCACGTCGTCGCGCACGACTACGGCGGTGCGGTCAGCCTCCGCGCCACGCTGCTGCACGGAGCGACGTACGCCTCGCTGGCCCTGGTCGACGTGGTCGCGCTGCGACCGTGGGGGTCGCCCTTCTTCCGCCTGGTCGCCGAGCATGCCGGAGTCTTCACGCAGCTGCCGGCGGCGATTCACCGCGGCGTGCTCGAGGCGTACATCCGGGGCGCCAGTCATCGAGGTCTCAGCGACGCGCAGCTCGACGTCCTCACCGGCCCGTGGCTCGACGAGGCCGGTCAGGCGGCCTTCTACCGACAGATCGCGCAGGCCGACGAGCGTTGGACGGCCGAGCTCGAGCCGCTGCTGGGCACCCTCGACCTCCCGGTGCACGTCGTCTGGGGCCGAGAGGACACCTGGATCCCGGTCGACCGCGCCACCCGGCTCCGCGACGCCATCCCCGCCGCGACGCTGCGGATCGTGGACGAGGCCGGCCACCTGATCCAGTACGACGCCCCCGAGGTGCTGCACGACGAGCTGGCGGGCTGGTTGCGGGGCTGCTCGGTTAGTCCGTGACGTAGAGCGCCTCCGGAGACCGGTTCTGGGCGCTCTTCGTCACGGACTACCCCGCCCGGCGCCGCCCACCCGGGGCGCCACACCCTCAGGGGCTCAGCTCCAGGACTGAGCGAGGGCCTCCGGGACCACACCGTGGCGCACGCGCTGCGGGTGGTCGCCCACGGGCAGGTAGGCGAGCTCCTTCTTGGTGCCGAAGCTGAGCACAGCCACCCGGTCGGCGCCGCTGAGGGAGATCCAGCAGGTGTTGCCCAGGCCCTCGGTGGTCCAGTACGGCTTCTCGTAGCTGTGCCCCGTGGTCCTGGTGTCGAAGATCTTGTAGCCCATCGTCTTCCGGTCCACGAGCGCGGCGTAGTCGTCCATGGTGCCCGCGGCGCAGAGCGTCGTGCCGGCCCGGTCCATCGAGAGTCCGTGGTGCGCGGAGTCGTTGACGTACTGCTCGCGCGGCATGTCCGGCACCCGGTCGGGCAGCGGTACGACGCGCCTCACCGCACCGCGGCGCGGCTCGGGGAGGGCGCCGGTCGTGTAGTCCACGGTGCCGTTGGCGTCCGGGGCCCGGGTGTCGAACTCGACCAGGCCGTGGAAGTAGGAGACCTGGAAGTACACGTAGCGCTCGTCCGGCGCGACCGCCATCGGGCGGACGGCCGAGCTCATGTCGGGGTGACCCGACTCGGCCAGCTCCTTGCCCATGTCCCAGCGCTGGGTGACCCTGAAGTCGCTGTTGCGCACGATCTCGAACCAGCGGTCGCCCTTGAGCGCGTCGTGCGCGGGGCCGATCTTGACCGGTCCGGCGTTCGGGTAGTCGCCCGGCGTGTAGACCTTGCCGATCGACGCGTGGAAGATCCGCGCGCCGTCCTTGGTGTAGTTGTTCTCGTGCGGGGTCTCACCGGACTCGAACGTCCGCAGCCGGTCGCCCATCCGGACGGCCGTGCCGTCGGGGAGCGTCTGGTTGCTCATCGCGAACTCGATCACCTGCCGCTCGGTCGAGTCCGAGACCAGCAGCCGCTTGCCGTCGGGCGAGAGGCCCATGTGGTCGGTGCGGTGGCCGTCCATCGGCATCTCCCGCACGATGCTGTCCTTGCGCCCGGCCGTGGCCCTGGCGATGTCGACCCAGACCACGTCCGCGAAGCTCGGCCGCGAGACGGCCAGGTAGCGGCCGTTGCGGGTGGTGAACATGTCGTCGACGTACTGGTCGTGGCCCTCCCCCGGGCCCTGCTGGATCGCGTAGTAGAACGCCAGCTTCTCCGGGTCGGCCCGGATGTCGGCGAGCTCCTGCTCCTTGTCCGGGATCAGGTTCACCCCGCGCCGGAGCACCTTCAGCGCGCGGGCGTCCACGATGGTGGCGGTGCCGGCCCAGTTGTTGCCGACGAACATCACGTCCCGGTACGACGGGCTGGCCTCGGCGGGCGCGGGCACCGCGGCACCGGCGGTGGTGACCGCGAGCGTCGCGGCGGCGAGGTAGGCGGTCAGGCGCATGGGCACTCCCTGGTCGTCGTGCTCCTCTCAACGAGCGACGGGCTCCCGAGTCACCCTCACCCCGTCTGTGCAAGGGTTCGTCCGTGCCTGCAGGAGCCTGGACCACGATCTCGGTCCTCGCCGCCGTGCTCGCGATCGCCCTTGTCCTGTTGACGATCACCTGCGTCAGGCTCCGCCGGGCCACGTCACGCGCCAACGACCTGGCGCAGCAGGTGGCGGACCTCCGCACCGCACCGGCCGATCCGACCGTGCCGCGGTCGCTGCAGACCGCGGAGCGAGCGCTGCGCACCGTGATCGGCACGGCGACACGGGTGCGCGAGCAGGGCGTCGGCGGGATGCTGCTCGGCTCGATCGACGACCTGAGCCGGTGGGCGACCGAGGACCGCAGCGAGATCGCCCGGCTGGCGGCGGCCGACGGCAGCGTCACCGTGTTCTTCTCCGACATCGAGAGCTCGACCGCGATCAACGCCGAGCTCGGGGACGAGAGCTGGGTGCGGCTGCTGATCGCCCACGACACCCTGGTCCGCGCGCACGTCGAGCGCCGCGGCGGCCACATCGTGAAGTCGCAGGGCGACGGATTCATGATCGTGTTCACCTCACCGGTCGACGCGGTGCGGGCGGGCCTGGGCGTGCAGCGGGCGCTTCGCTCGAAGATCCGGGTGCGGATCGGGGTGCACGTGGGCACGGTGATCGCCCGCGACGGCGACTACTTCGGCCAGACCGTCGCGATCGCGGCCCGGGTCGCTGCGCGTGCGGCCGGCGGCGAGATCCTGGTCACCCAGCCGGTGGCCGACGACCTGCTGGCCGACGGCCGGTTCACGCTCACCGGCGGTCAGCCGGCCGAGCTCCGCGGCGTGCCCGGCGAGCACGCGCTGTGGCGGGTGGGCCGGCGCCGTGGCTGAGCGCCGGATGATCGGGATCGCCGGCGCCCCGGGGGCCGGGAAGTCCACCTACGCCCGCGCGTACGTCGCCGAGCTCGGCGCCCGGGCGGCGTACGTCCCGATGGACGGGTTCCACCTCGCCGACGTCACCCTGCGCGACCTCGGCCTGCTGGGGCGCAAGGGTGCGCCGGAGACGTTCGACGCCTGGGGGTACGCCGCGCTGCTCCGCCGGCTCCGGACCCCCGAGCCGCACCCGGTCTACGCGCCCGGCTTCGAGCGCGACCTCGAGCAACCGATCGCGGCCGCGCTGAGCGTGCCGCCCGGGGCCGAGGTGGTGGTCACCGAGGGCAACTACCTGCTCCTGGACCGGCCCGAGTGGCGCGCCGTGCGAGCCGCCCTGGACGAGGTCTGGTTCGTCGAGGTCGACGACGTCGTACGACGCGCGCGGCTGCTGGCGCGGCACGTGGCCTTCGGCAAGAGCCCGGCCGACGCGGAGCGCTGGGTGGCCGAGGTGGACGACCCGAACGCCCGGTTGGTGAGCGCCGGCCGAGGTCGCGCGGACCGGCTCGTGGCGGGCTTCACCCCGAAGGAGGGTTAGAGTCGAAGAATGTCCCCCACCTCGCAGACGTCCGAGATCGAGACCGAGACCGACATCGAGAACGACATCGAGGACGAGTCCGGACCCGCGACCGAGACCGAGACCGAGACCGACACCGGAGCCGAGGAGACGCAGACCACCTGGGCCGACGCGGCGCGAGAGATCCTGGTCAAGCTGGCCGGCTCCTACGGCTCCCTGATCACCCAGCAGAAGCTCGCCACCCAGGTGCAGGACCGCACCGACCTGCGCACCGACCGCCAGATCCGGCACTGGATCGGGGGCGTGCTGCGCAAGGTGGCAGAGGAGTGCGCGAGGCGCGACGAGCCGATCCTCAGCGCGCTGGTGATCGACGCCCGCGGCAGCGTCGGCGACGCCTACGCGGTGACGCTGCACGACCTGCGCGGCGAGGACATCGACCACGTCGACGACCACGCCGCCCGCGAGCGGCTGGCCTGCTACGAGCACTTCGGCGCCACCATGCCCTCCGGCGGCGGGCTCGCCACGATCGCGCCCCAGGTGGCCGCCGCCCGCACCCGCGCCCGCAAGAAGGCGGCCGAGGAGCGAGTCATCCCGATCTGTCCGAAGTGCTTCACCGCCGTCCCCGCGACGGGGGTCTGCGACAACTGCGGCTGAGCCGCCTTCGGGGTGGTGCCGGTCCCGCTCGGCCGCGCTAGTTTCGGTGGGATGGGAGAGGGAGACGGGCTGCCCACCTGTCCGACCTGCGGAGCCGTCCTGACTCCGGTCATCGTCGACCGGCAGGCTCCACCGGACGAGTCCGGCAGCACCATTCTGAGTGCCGATCCGCCGTACCGCCAGCGGTGCCCCGACCGCGACTGCGCGGGCGTGCCCGTGGCGCCGTCCGGTTGGGGATGAGGGCCCCGATCTTCGTCGTCCAGCGGCACGAGGCGACCGCCCTGCACTACGACCTCCGGCTCCAGGTCGGCGACGTGCTCGCGTCGTGGGCGGTGCCGAAGGGCCCGTCGCTCGACCCCCGCGTGAAGCGGCTGGCGCGCCAGGTCGACGACCACGAGCTCGCTCACGCCACGTTCGAGGGTCGCGCCGGTCGGCACCGCGGTGGTCCCGGCACCGTGATCGTCTGGGACACCGGCGAGCTCACGAACCTCACCGAGCGCGCCGGCCGGCCGGTCGAGCTCGCCGACGCAGTCGCGGCCGGTCACCTCAAGGTCGCCCTGCACGGCCACAAGATCGGCGGCGCGTTCGCCCTCACACGCACCTCGATGGACGGCGACCCCACGAACTGGATCCTGGTCAAGGTCGACGACGACCACGCGGACCGCGAGCGGCAGCCGGAGGTGGACGAGCTCCGGTCGGTGCTCAGCGGTCGCACCAACGAGGACCTGCGCAGCTGACGATCAGCCGTGCACGCGGTCGCCGCCGACCCAGGTGCCGAGCACCCGCGTCGCCGAGATCTCCTCGACCGGACAGGTGAGCACGTCGCGGTCGAGCAGTGCCAGGTCGGCGAGCCGGCCGGTCTCGATCCGGCCCGCGTCGTCGCGGTGGTTCACCCAGGCCGACCCCTCGGTGTACGCCGCCAACGCGTCGCGCACGGTGAGCCGTTGCTCGGGCAGGAACGCCGGAGGGTCACCGATCCGCTCCTCGGCCGGCGCGATCCGGTTGACCGCCACATGCATGCCCCACAAGGGGTTCGGGCTGGTCACCGGCCAGTCGCTGCCGGCGACGAGGCGGGCGCCGGCGTCTCGGAGCGCGGCGAACGGGTACTGCCAGGTGCTCCGCTCCGGCCCCAGGAACGGGATCGTGAGCTCGTCCATCTGTGGCTCGTGCGCGGCCCACAGCGGTTGCAGGTTGGCGGCGACGCCCAGTGCGGCGAACCGTCGTACGTCGTCGGGGTGCACCACCTGCAGGTGCGCGATGTGGTGCCGACTGTCGCGCTGGCCGTTCCGCTCGCGCGCCGCCTCGAACGCGTCCAGCGCGTCCCGCACCGCGCGGTCGCCGATCGCGTGCACGTGCACCTGGAAGCCCTCGGCCTCGAGCAGCGGCACCGCCTCCAGCAGCACCTCGCGGGGCACGAACGACAGCCCGCTGTTGCCGGTGGCGTGGCCGCAGGCGTCGAGGTAGGGCTCGCGCATCGCCGCCGTGAAGTTCTCGGCGACACCGTCGGCCATGATCTTGACGCTCGTCGCCCGGAACCGTCCCCCGGTGAGCTCCTCCCGGGTCGCCACCAGGGTCGCGACCTGGCCGGCGACGTCGTCGACGTCGCGCGGCCACCAGAGCGCGCCCACCACCCGCGCGGTCAGGGTGCCGTCGAGCACCGCCTGCCGGTAGGTCTGCCCGTTGTCCGGCATCGCGTCGTAGGCGCCGACGATCGCGTCCTGCCAGCCGGTGATGCCCAGCGAGTGCAGGTGCCGCTGGCCCTCGAGCAGGCCCGCGGTCATCTCGGCCGGTCCGGGCTTCGGCACGAGTCGTTCGACGAGCGCCATCGCGCCCTCGTGCAGGGTGCCGGTCGGGCGGCCCGCGGCGTCGCGCTCGACCCGCCCGTTCGCGGGGTCGGGCGTGCGCTCGTCGACGCCGGCCAGGGCCAGCGCGCGGGTGCTCACCCAGGCGCCGTGGTGGTCGCGGTTGACCAGGCACGCCGGCCGGTCGCCGACCGCCAGGTCGAGCGAGGCCGCGGTCGGGGTGCCGCCCGGGAAGGCCGCCATCTCCCACCCGGCGCCCACGATCCAGTCGCTCTCCGGGTGGGCGTCGGCGTAGCTGCGGATGCGCTCGAGGTACGCCGCCTCGCCCCGGGCGCCGGTCAGGTCACAGGTACGGCGCTCGATGCCTCCCTGGATCGGGTGCGCGTGGGCGTCGGTGAAGCCGGGCACCAGCAGGCCGCCCTGCAGGTCGACCACCTCGGCGCCCGGCGCCGGCCGCTCGTCGGCGCCGACCGAGACGATCACGCCGTCGCGGACCACGACCGTCGCCGACGGTGCGTCGACGCCGAGCACCCGCCCGCCGGTGAGGACCAGGTCGGTCACGTGAGCTCCACGTAGGTGCGGGGCACCCGGGAGCCGATCCGGGTGACGATCTCGTAGTGGATGGTGTCGACCGCCTCGGCCCAGTCGTGCGCGCGCGGCTCGCCGTCGCTCCCCGGGCCGAACAGCACGGCCTCGTCGCCGTCGGACACCTCGAGGTCGCCGACGTCGACCACGAACTGGTCCATGCAGACCCGACCGCTGATCGTGAACCGCTGGCCGTTGATCGCGACCGGGCCGACGCCGGACGCGTGCCGGGGCACCCCGTCGCCGTACCCGAGCGGCACCAGCGCGAGCGTGGTCTCGCGGGCGGTCGTGTAGGTGTGACCGTAGGAGACGCCCTCGCCGGCACGCACGCGCTTCACGTTGGCGAGCGTCGCGCGGAGCGTCATCGCCGGCACCAGCCCGTGGTCGCCGTCCACCGGGGACAGCCCGTAGGTCGCGATGCCGGCGCGCACCAGGTCGAAGTGGGTCCCGGGCAGGGTCAGCGCCGCCGCGGAGTTGCCGAGGTGCCGCACCTCCAGCGGCAGGCCGGCGTCCTCGGCCAGCCCCAGCGCCTCCCGGTAGCGCGCGAGCTGGCGCGGCACCGACGGGTGACCGGGCTCGTCGGCGCAGGCCAGGTGGCTCCAGACGCCGACCGCCTCGACGCCGTCGGTCTTCCCCGCCTCGCGCACCAGCGCCGGCCAGACGTCGTCGTACGCCCCGTTGCGGGAGAGCCCGGTGTCGGCCTTGAGCTGCACCCGCGCCGTCACTCCGGTGGCTGCGGCCGCCACCGCGACCAGGCGCAGCTGGTGCAGGCTGTTGACCGAGACGTCGACCCCCGCTGCCACGGCTTCGCGGAGCCGTTCGGGCTCGCCGGTCGTCCACAGCCAGGCGAGCACCGGTGCGTCGATCCCCGCCGCGCGCAGGGCGAGCGCCTCCTCGAACGTCGCGGTGCCCAGCCAGGTGGCGCCACCGGCGAGAGCGGCGCGGGCGGACGGCAGGATGCCGTGCCCGTAGCCGTCGGCCTTGACCACCGCCATCACCTCGGCGGAGGTGCCGGCGCGGAGCGTCGTGACGTTGTCGCGGATCCGGTTCAGGTCGACCCGGGCCTCGGCACGCAGCACGGGGCTCAGTGTGTCAGAGGGGCGATCGCGTTCGGGTCAGCGAGGGGCTTCGGGTCCGGCGTCGGGTCCGGCGTCGGTGTCGGCGTCGGAGTGGGCGTCGGCTTCGGCTTCGGCTTCGGCTTCGGCTTGGGCTTCGGCCGGGGCTTCGGCGCTTCGGCTTCGGCTTCGGCTTCGCCTTCTGGGATGCCTTCTGGGTTGCCTTCTGGGCGGCCTTCGCCTTCGCCTTGGCCTTGGCCTTGGCCTTGCGGGCCTTCTCCGCCTTGGCGGCTTCCTTCTCGGCCTGCTTCTCGGCCTTGAGCAGCGCCTCGATCTCGGGGTGCGGCACCGGGATCGTCAGCAGCGAGGGCACCCCGGCCGTGCGCGAGCGGAACCAGCCGCCGTGCCAGCCGGTGGTCAGCTTCTTGCGTTGCGCCTTGGTGCACAGCAGGTTGCCGTCGTACGGCCCGGTCAGCCACTGCGTCATCACGACCGGCCCGCCGGTGAACGGCTTGGCGCAGGCCTCGCGGGCACGGTCGATGCCGCCGAGCCCGACGGCCACCCACTGCGGCAGCCTGGTGTTCCAGCCGTTGGTGATCATCCACCAGTAGCCACCGGTGGAGTAGACGCCGACGTTCTTGCCCGCCTTGCGGAGCGTGGAGACCCAGCCCTTGAGGACCGCGACGTTGGCGGTCGTGTCGTTGCTCCAGAGCGTGCCCTGCGCCGACTCCTCGACGTCGAGCCACCAGCTCTTCGTCGTGGCGTGGACCCGCTTCGCCTCCGCCAGCGCGTGCCTGGCCTGGGCGACGCCGGCCTCGAAGCCCTGCTTGGAGGAGCCGGCCGACGGGCTGTTCGGCACCACGTACAGGCCGACCTTGAGGTGCTGGCTGCGCGCCCAGGCGACCTGGTCGGCGAGACACGGGCTGACGCTGGTCGCGTGCCCGTCGGTCAGCCCGATCACCGCGAAGTCGAGGTCGATCTTCGGCAGCGTCACACCGCACTGCGGCCAGGACACGTCGATGCCGTAGCGCTGGCCGGCTGCCCGCTCGTGCTTGCGGCTGTGCGTGGCCAGGGCCGGCACGACGCTCAGGTCGGCGCTGGTGTTCAACGCGGTGCTGGCGACCGGTGAGTCGTCGTCGACGACGCCGGCCAGGCCCGCGCGGATCGCGCCGACCGGGTGGGCCGCGGCGTTGGCGGGGTCGTCGGTGAAGCCGGTGAAGCTGATCGCGGACGTGGCGAGCAGGGCCGCGACCGCGGCGAACACGACGCCGGTGGCACCCTGCACGGACGGGAGCAGCCGCCGCAGCACCGCGATCCCGAGCGGCTCGGGCGCGGAGGCGCCGCGGTGACGTGCGGCGTCGGACCTGGCGGCCGGGGCCGGCCGAGAGTGAACGGGCATGCCGTTACGCCTCGGGAGGCGGCGAGAAGATCGCCCTACTTGTCCGGTTCACGCCAAAAGTGAAACAGCGGCCCGGTGTCCCTCGCAGCGGTTCCCCGACATCGCCCGGTCGACCGCCCCAGTGGTCTGGACCGGTGCGCCGCGATCGGCCCGTCCGGACCCGGTCAGAGGACCTTGGAGAGGAACGCCCTGGTGCGCTTGTGCCGCGGGTCGGCGATCACCTCGGACGGGACGCCGGACTCGACGACGACGCCCTCGTCCATGAACACCAGGGCGTCGCCGACCTCCCGCGCGAAGCCCATCTCGTGGGTGACCACGATCATGGTCATGCCCTCCTGGGCGAGCGCTCGCATCACGTCGAGCACCTCCCCCACCAGCTCCGGGTCGAGCGCGGACGTCGGCTCGTCGAACAGCATCAGCCGGGGGTTCATGGCCAGCGCGCGGGCGATGGCCACGCGCTGCTGCTGGCCACCCGACAGCATCGCGGGGTACTCGTCGGCCTTCTCGGCCAGGCCCACGCTCTCGAGCAGGTCGAGCGCCTGCTCGCCGGGCTTCGGCCTTCGGCGTGGACAGCACCTGCACCGGTGCCTCCATCACGTTCTGGACCGCGGTCATGTGGGGGAACAGGTTGAAGCGCTGGAAGACCATGCCGATCCCCTGCCTGCGCGCCGCGATCTCCCGCTCCCGGAGCTCGTAGTACTTGGCGCCCTTCTGGCGGTAGCCCACCAGGTGGCCGTCGACGCGGAGCGTGCCGCCGTTGATGGTCTCGAGGTGGTTCACGCATCGCAGGAACGTCGACTTGCCGGAGCCGGAGGGCCCGATCAGGCACATCACCTCACCGGCGCCGACGTCGAGGTCGATGCCTCTGAGCACCTCGAGGCTGCCGAAGCTCTTGTGGACGCCTCGCGCCTCGACCATCCTGCCGGCCGTGCCCTGGTCGGTCATCGGTTCCTCCCGAAGGTGAGGTTGCCGCCGACCCGTCGCAGCAGCCCGGACGATCCGGTCGCGGGACCACCGGAGCGGAACGCGCCACGGGAGAAGCGCTTCTCCACGAAGTACTGGAACACGCTGAAGACCGAGGTCAGCACGATGTACCAGATCGACACCGTGAACAGCAGCTCGACGATGGCCAGGTTGTTCGAGTACACCTTCACCGCCGACTGGAGCAGCTCGGCGTACTGGATCGCATAGGCCAGGGACGACGTCTTGAGCATGTTGATGAACTCGTTGCCCGTCGGCGGCACGATCACCCGCATCGCCTGGGGCAGGATCACCCGGCGCATCGTCTTGGCCGGCGACATGCCCAGCGCGTGGGCCGCCTCGCTCTGCCCGACGTCGACGGCACCGATGCCGGCCCGGACGATCTCGGCCATGTAGGCGCCCTCGTTGATCCCCAGCCCGAGCAGGGCTGCGAGGAACGGCGTCATCACGTCGTTCGTCTGCCAGGTGCCGATGCCCGGCAGGTGCAGGGTCGGGAACACGATCGCGAGGTTGTACCAGATCAGCAGCTGCACCAGGACCGGCGTGCCACGGAAGAACCAGATGTAGAGCCAGGACACCGACGAGGTGACCGGGTTCTTCGACAGCCGCATCACCGCCGCGAGGACCCCGAGCGACGATCCCGAGGAGCTGCGAGCACACGCTGATCAGCAGCGTGTTCCCCATCCCGCGCAGGATGCTCTCCTGGGTGAGGAACTGCCAGGTGACGTGGTAGTCGATCGCACCCCGGGAGAAGGCACGGACCAGCAGCAGCAGGAGCAGGAGGACCACGACCGCCGCGACCCAGCGCCCGTAGTGGCGTACCGGGACCGCGATCACGTCGGGCCGGGTCTGGCTCATGAGCCCGCGTTCACCGTGGCCGAGTCGACGGCGCCCAGCGGGGTCTTGTACTTCTTGATCAGCTTCGCGTAGGTGCCGTCGGTGATGATCTGCTGGAGACCCTTGCGCAGTGCGTCCCGCAGCCCGGCGTTGTTCTTCGCGACGCCGATGCCCAGCGGCCCGGCCTGGATCTGGTCACCCACGACCTCGAAGTCGTTGCCGCCACCCGAGGTGCGCGCGTTGTACGTCGCCACCGGGTAGTCCTGCAGGTCGGCGACCGCCCGGCCGTTCTTCACCTGCAGCATGGCCTCGGTCTCACGGTCGAAGGACAGGATCTTGATCGGCGTCGGGCACGTCTTGCTCTGGTCCTGGGCGTAGCCCTCCTGCGTGGTGCCGCGCTGGACCGCGATCGTCTTGCCGCACAGGTCCGCGAGCGACGTGATGCCCTCCGGGTTGCCCTTCTTGGTCAGGATCATGGCCCCGGCCTGGTAGTAGTCGACGAAGTCGATCTTCTGCTGCCGCTCGGCGGTGTCCGACATCCCGGAGATGGCAACGTCGATCCGCTTGGACACCAGCTGGGTGATCAGGCCGTCGAAGGTGGCGTTGTTCCACTGGAACGTGACCCCGAGCTGCTTGGAGAGCGCGTCGGTCAGCTCCTTGTCGAAGCCGAGAACCGTGGTCCCGTCCGTGTCGTAGTACTCCATCGGCGCGTAGGCGATGTCGGAGCCGACCTTGATCACCTTCGACTCCTGGTACGCCGCCGGCAGCTGCTTGAACAGCGGCGCCTTCGCCCCGCTCGCCTTGGGTGCCGGGTCGGAGCCGCTGCCGCACGCGCCGAGCGTGCCGAGTCCCAGCAGTGAGGCGGTGATGGCTGCGACGAGCCTCAGCGTGTTCCTTCTGGCCATGGTCGGTGCTCCCGTTCGGTTGGTTGTTCGGTGAGTCAGATCGCGATGGAGGTGGTGGAGACGGTGAAGCTGTCGAGGACGTCGTGCAGCACCTCGACCCCGATGCCCGGGCCCTGCGGTACGTCGAGGTGCCCGTCGACCAGCTCGAAGGGGGTGGTCAGGTCCTGCTGGTAGTAGCGAGACGACGCAGAGGTGTCTCCCGGCAGCACGAAGCCCGGGAGTGCTGCGAGCGCGACGTTGGGCGCGCGGCCGATGCCGGTCTCGAGCATCCCCCCGCACCAGACCGGCACGCCGTTGGCCTCGGCCACGTCGTGGATCCGCCGCGCCTCGAGGTAACCACCCACCCGGGCCGGCTTGACGTTGATGATCGAGCACGCGCCCATCGCGATCGCCGTCGCCGCGTCGCGGGCCGAGGTGATCGACTCGTCCAGGCACACCGGCGTGGCGAGCAGCCGTGCCAGCTCGGCGTGACCACGGAGGTCGTCCTCCCGGAGCGGCTGCTCGATCAGCAGCAGGTCGAACGGGTCGAGCTTCGCGAGGTGACGCGCGTCCGCCAGCGAGTACGCCGTGTTGGCGTCGACCTGCAGCAGCACGTCGTCGCCGTACCGCTCGCGCACGCTCCGCACCGGCTCGACGTCCCATCCCGGCTCGATCTTGAGCTTGATCCGGAGATAGCCCTCGTCGAGATAGCCGCCGACCGCGTCGAGCAGCTCGGGGACGGAGTCCATGATTCCCACCGAGACGCCGGCCGGCACCCGTTCCCGGACGGCGCCGAGGTAGCGGCCGAAGGAGAGTCCGTGGGTCCTCAGCTCGGCGTCGAGGATCGCCGTCTCCAGGACGTGCTTGGCCATCGGGTGTCCCTTGACCGGCTCGAGCGCGGTCTTCACGCGCTCGGCGCCGAGCCGGTCGCCGAGGGCCTGCACGCGGGGCACGAGCTGCTCGCGCAGCACGATCTCGGCCGCGCCGAGGAACTCCGCGCTGTAGAGCGGGTCGGGCTCCGCCCCGCACTCCGCCCAGCCTTCGGCGTCCTGGGTGACCACGCGCAGCAGGAAGGTCTCACGGTCGAACGAGGTGCCGAACGAGGTCCGGAACGGGGCCACCAACGGCATCCGGACCGAGCGGAGCTCGAGGTGCTCGATCTTCATGCCGTTCCCTCCCTCGTGAGGCGGTACCAACCGCTTCGGGTCACCCCGGTCGCGAGGAGACCCGAGGCGAAGGACGTGGTGAGCACGTCGCGAGCGGCCTGCCGCCAGCGTGAGGCCGTCCGCGGATCGACCGTGCCGCAGCTGCACGACGTCCTCGGGCACCCGGCACCAGGTCACCTCGCCGCAGGCGACGTGCATGGGAGCCCCGTCGGGTCCGACCGAGAGCACGGTGGCCGTGTCCGGGTCCGGGCCGACGGGCTCCGGCGCCGTACCCTCGCTGGCCGCGACGGTGCGGGGAGCGTCCAGCCGCCAGACCGCGACCAGGCGGTCGGCCTCGTCGTCACCGTTGATGTCGTCGGACATCCGGCCGTAGAACTGTTCCTGGTAGTCGCGGGTGACCGCCCCCAGCTTGGTCAGGTTGAAGCGTGCGTTGCGGCTGACCAGGGGGTCGAAGGTCCACCGCATCGTGTGCATCCCGCGCTCGAGCGCCCACTGCCGTTGGCGCAGCTTGAGGGCGTGGCCGATGCCGCGGTCATGACCCCCGGCTCGGGCGGCGGCGATCAGTGAGTACGTCGAGTCCCCGGGTGAGCAGACCAGTGCGGCCGCGCCGGCCAGCTCTCCGGCCTGGTCGCGGGCCACCGTGACGCTGCCCCCGGCGTGGGCCACGCTGCGCAGCAGCTCGCTGTTCAGCGGGACACCTTCGGGACTGCGACCCCAGACCGTCTCCAGCAGCAGGGAGACGCCTCGCATCGCGGCCATCTCCTCGACCTCGGACACCTGCACCCCGGCCCGCGAGGCCGCGACCTCGGCGGCTCGTGCGGCCTGGGCGGCGACGTTGAAGGTCGGTGCGGTCATGGGGGCGAGCGTGCCACCGGGACTCCACCGTGATTCGTTGTGGAGGACGACCAGTGTTCAGTGACTTTGTTGTCCGAATCGACAAGAGAGCCCTAGCCTGTGCCTGTGCGGTCAGCCAGTGTCGGAGACGTGCTCGACGCCCTGGGCGGGACCGGCGTCTCGCTGCTCTCCTCCCCGGGCACCCGGGACCTCGGGGTCCGGCAGTCGGTGCTCCACGACCCGCACCGGCCGCTCCCCGAGACCCCGGGCGGGGTCCTGCTCCTGGTCGGGCTCGAGGTCGACGACGACCGGTCGATGGCGGCCCTCCGGGACGCGGACCGCCACCACTTCGCTGCCGTCGCGGTCAAGCTGCACGACCGTCAGGCAGATGCCCTGGTCGAGCTGGCCGACCGTTGCGGGGTGGCCCTGATCGCCCTGCAGGACGCCCTTGACTGGCTGCACTTCTCGACCCTGCTCGGCGCCGTGCTCGATGCCGCCCACGAGTCGGGCCTCGGTGTCGACGCCCCGGACGTGGGCGACCTGTTCGCGCTCTCCAACGCGGTCGCCGCCGCGACCGGAGGCGCCACCACGATCGAGGACTTCCAGCAGCGGGTGCTGGCCTACTCCAACGTCCCGGACCAGGCCATCGACGAGGAGCGACGCGAGGGCATCCTCGGCAGACAGGTCCCCGAGAACCCCGGCAACGACGAGCAGTACCGAGCCCTGTACCGCGCTCCTGGTGTGGTCCGCTTCCCTGCCAGCCCGGGCGGACTGCCCCGGGTCGCGGTGGCGGTCCGGGCCGGGAACGAGCTCCTCGGCAGCATCTGGGTGGTCGAGGCCGAGGGCTCCCGCACGCCCGGCGCCGACCAGTCGCTGGTGTCGGCGGCGGAGGTCGCCGGTCTCCACCTGCTGCGGGCGCGCAGCGCCCAGGACCTCGCGAGGCAGCACCGTGACGAGCTGGTCCGCCAGCTGTTCGACGGCACCCTCGACCCGGGGAGCGCCATCTCCCGGCTCGGCCTGGACCGCAACGGCCCGTACGCCGTGCTCGCGTTCGGTCGACTGACCAGCTCCAGCGCCTCGCCGTTCCGGATCCTCGACCTGCTGACCCTGCACGTCGAGTCGCGGCTGGGCCGGGCCGGGTTCGTCCTGCTGGGCGACACCGCCTACGCCCTGGTCTCCGGGCCGGGGCTCGTCGACCCGGCCGACGTGGAACCGCTCTGCCACGACGTGGTCTCCATCGCGAAGACGTCGCTGAAGGTCGACCTGGTGGCCGGGATCGGTCCGGTCGCCCACAGCGCGAGGGAGATCGCCCACTCACGGGCCGAGGCCGACCGCGTCCTCCAGCTGCTGGCCGAGGACCCGAGCCAGGGTCCCGTGCGCACGGCCGGCCGGGTGGCCGACCAGCTCGCGATCATGGGTCTGGGGCAGGCCCTGGTGGCCGACCCCTCCCTGGGCTCCGGTCGGGTCGCCGCCGTCCGGGCGTACGACGCGGAGCACGGCACGTCGTACCTCGAGGCGCTCGCGACCTACCTCGACTCCCAGCGGGACGTGACCGGGACAGCGGCCCGGCTCTCCACGCACGCCAACACCGTCCGCTACCGCCTCCGGCGGGCCCGCGAGCTCTTCGGGATCGACCTCGACGATCCCGACGCGGTGCTGGTGCTCTGGCTGACGCTGCGCAGCTCCCGCACCGCCGGCGGCCTCAGACCGCGAACAGCTGCGAGCGGTCGCGGAACGCCTTGAACTCCAGCGCGTTGCCGGACGGGTCGAGGAAGAACATCGTCCACTGCTCGCCGGGCTCGCCCTCGAACCGCACGTAGGGCTCGATCACGAAGTCGGTGCCGGCGTCGGTGAGCCGCTGCGCGAGCTCCTGGAAGCGCGCGACGTCGAGCACCAGCCCGAAGTGCGGCACCGGCACCTGGTGGCCGTCGACCGGGTTGGTGCCGGCCACGGCGTTGCGGTGGTCGCCCACCTGGTGCGTGACCACCTGGTGACCCTCGACGTTCCAGTCCGTCCAGCGGTCGTCCGAGCGCCCGCGGCCGAACCCGAGCACCTCCCCGTAGAAGTGGCGGGCGGCCTCGATGTCGTGCACCGGGATCGCCAGGTGGAAGGGCGGCAACGCGTCGTCAGTCATGTGGACATCCTAATTCTCACGGAGTGCCGACCAGCGGGTGCCCACTCACCGATCAGTCGTCGCGGTACCCCCGCACGGCGTCCTGGCTCCCGGGTCGGACCACGCCGCTCTCGTAGGCCAGCACCACTGCCTGGACCCGACTGCGCACTCGCAGCTTCTGCAGGAGGCTTGCCACGTGCGTCTTCGCGGTGTGCTCGCTGATCACGAGCCGCTCCGCGATCTCGGCGTTGGACAGTCCGCGTGCCAGCAGGGTCAGGACCTCGCGCTCACGCGGCGTCAGGTCGGGAAGCTGAGCGCGAGGGTTCGGGGCGCGCTGGGTGAAGCGCCCGATCAGTCGCGCGCTGACCGCGGGGGCGAACAGGGAACCCCCTTCGGCAGCGATCCTGATCGCGGACAGGAGCTGGTCCTCCTTGGCATCCTTCAACAAGAAGGCGCTGGCGCCCGCACGCAACGACGCGTAGACGTACTCGTCGAGGTCGAAGGTCGTGAGCACCACGACCCGGGTCCTGTCGAGTGCGCTGGTGATCTGCCGGGTCGCCTCGACGCCGTCGACCTGCGGCATCCGCAGGTCCATCAGGACCACATCGGGCTCCAGCTCCAGCGCGCGGTCGATGGCCTGCCGGCCGTCGCCCGCCTCGCCGACCACCTCGAGGTCGGGCTCGGCGTCCAGGATCATCCGGAAGCCGGTGCGGAGCAGCGGCTGGTCGTCGGCGAGCAGGACGCGGATCACGGCGCCGTCACCTCGAGCGGCAACCGGGCGTGCACGACGTACCCGCCCTCGGGCCGTCGGCCGGTGTGGATGCTGCCGCCGTACAGCCCGACCCGTTCGCGGATGCCGTCCAGCCCGTGGCCCGACCCGCCCCCGGGACCGGAACCGTCCCCGTCGTCGACGACCTCGATCTGCAGCTCCTCGGGCAGGTAGCGAAGACGCACGTGCGCCCGCGCCGGACCCGCGTGCTTGATCGCGTTCGTCAGGGCCTCCTGCACGATGCGGTAGGCAGACAGGTCGACGCCCGGAGGGAGCTCGACCTGCTCGCCCTCGAGCACGACCTCGACCGGAAGACCCGCAGCGGAGACCGAGGCCACCAACGACTCGATCCGCTGGAGACTCGGCTGCGGTGCGAGCACGGCGTCGTCGACCTCGCCCGCGCGCAGCACCGCCAGCAGCCTGCGCATCTCCACGAGCGCCTGCTCACCGGCGTGCTCGATCGTGTCGAACGCCGATCGGGCCTGTTCGGAGTCGGGCCCGAGCACGCGGCGGCCCCCGCGGGCCTGCACCACGATGACGCTGATCGCATGGGCCACGATGTCGTGGAGCTCGCGCGCGATCCTGACCCGTTCGTCGGCGACGGCTCGTCCGGCCTTCTCGTCGCTCTCCCGCTCCGCGACGAGCGCGCGCTCGGTCATCTGCATGTCCCGCGCATGTCGCCGGCGGAAGAACATCCCCGCCAGGAACGGGATGCCGAGATAGATCACGAAGAAGACCCAGTCCCCCGCTCCCGGGGGCTGGCGTGGATCGAGTGCGGCGAGCGGAACGATCACGAACACCAGGGCTGCGGAGAGCACGACGGCGCGTCCCCCGGCGTGTCTGCCGGCGGAGAAGATCGCGATGACGACAGCGAGCATGAACGAGCCGCCCTCGGCCAGACCCGGCAGCACCGTGTGGTTGAGCTGGATCACGACGATCGCCACCAGCAACGGCACCACCGGCATCGTGCGGCGCACCACCAGGGACGCAGCGAGCAGGACGCCCACGACGGCGGCCGACGCCCGGTGCTCGGCGACCTCGCCGCTGAGCAATTCCTCGAGCACGTAGAGCACACCCAGGCCGGCGGCCAGCAGCTGGTCGCCGTACCTGGTGCCGACGGCGCGCATCTCCATCCCAGCCACGCTAGCGCCACGCGCACCCGCCGACATCGCCCTTTCGAGCGACCCCGTGACCACCCGAACGGGCAGTGCGATTCCTTCGCTCGGGCGATGCGCCACCCGGGTGCCCGGCGAAGGATCGTGATCACCGGATACCGACCGAAGGAGCTCGCCATGACCACCCTCGACCAGAGCGACACCCGCACCCACGCGCGACCCGTCTTCTGGAAGGGAGCCGCGCTCACCACCGTGGCCGCGGTGCTGTTCCCGCGGCTGAACGCGGTGATCTACGACCACGAGAGGATCTGGCACCTGGACCGGGAGGCGGCCGTGCTCGCACCCCTGGTGGTGCTCGTGTCCCTGGTGGTCTTCACGGCAGTCGGGCTGCCGCTGCACCGCAGCCGACGGGCCGCAACGGGCGGCCTGGTCGTGGGCGTCCTCGCCGTCCTCGGCTTCGTGGCCTACTGGATCAGTGCACCCGTCGTCCTCGGCGGGCTCGCGGTGACCCTCGGCCTGTCCAGCCTGGAGCAACCGGAGCCGCACCGTCGCGGCTTCGCCCGCGCCGCGATCGCACTGGGGACGGTGGCCGCGCTGGCAGGCGCGGCGGTGTGGCTGATCGGGGTCTGAGCCCGGTCAGAGCCCGCGGCTCATCTCGTCGCCGTGGCTGCCGCCACGACGGTCACCGGCAGTCCGAGGTGCTGGAGCCTGTGTGCGAGGTCCTGGTGCAGCCGCGTCGAGAGCCCGTGGGGAGCGACCGAGAGCATGATCTCGTCGATGGGCTCGCTGAAGATGGTCTCCTCGATCGCATCCATCGGATCGCTGCGCACCGAGACCGTGCCGATGACGGGACCGCCCGCGGCCCGTTCGAGGGACGGCTGCGCCTGGCGCAGGACCTGCTCCGCCTCCGCGGCCTTGTCGTGCCGCTCGGGGTGGAGCAGGTGCAGCTCCGCCCGGGCCGGGTTGGGTACGACGACGCGGAACTGCACGTCATCCGACTCGGCGCGGTGCGCGATCGCCTCGAGCAGTGCGTCCGACGGATCGGCGTGGTCGGTCACGACCAGGATCCTCGTGGTTCGGTGCTGCGTCATGATGAGCTCCTTTCGAGGGTGCGGACCCGAGCCCAGGACGAGTCAGTCGCGCACGGCTGCGGGTTCGGGCTGCACGGGCTGGGTCCTGTCCTTCTGGGTCCTGGTCAGGTAGATCACCACCGCGAGGATCGTGCCGAGGAAGAGCACGCTCGTGCCGAGGGTGCCCAGGCCGAGTCCACCGTCGGCCGACGGTGAGCCGAGGTAGTCGCCGATGTTCGCGCCCAGCGGTCGGGTCAGGATGTAGGCCAGCCAGAACGAGAGAACCGGGCCGGCGCCCAGCTTCCACGCCACGAGCACGGCGAGGATCAGGCTGAGCGGCAGCAGGACGGCGGCGCCGGGCGCCCAGCCGGTCAGCTCGAGGGTCCAGTCTCCGGCAGCGGTGCCGAGGGCGAAGGTCACCAGCACGGCGAGCCAGTAGAAGGCCTCACGCGGAGTGGTGACGATGGTGTGGATCGAGAGTGTGCGCTCGCGGGCGTACCAGATGCCGAACACCACTGCCAGGAGGGCGGCGAACGCCGTCGTACTGATCCAGAGGGGCACACCGCGCGCGTCGGTCAGGTTGTCGGTGAGCAGCGTGCCGACCACGCTGATCAGCACGACGGCGAGCCAGTAGATGCTCGGCACGTAGCGGTTCAGCCGGAACTGCACCACCAGCGCGACGACGAGGGCCGCGGAGAACACGAGGGTGGTGTTGGTCAGGCCGAAGCCCAGGGTCTCGTTGATGTAGTCGGCGAAGCTCTCACCGACAGTCGTGCACAGGATCTTGATGATCCAGAAGTACACGGTGACCTCGGGCACCTTGTTGAGCATCTGCCGGGTACGGGTGGTCTGAGCTGTGGTTGTCGCCATGGGCAGGAGCCTCGGGGCCGCCACCTGCACATAACCTGACTGCCGATCCCGGGTCAGGGCTGGCGGTAGGCCACGTCCGGGACGTCGGTGACGAACATGAAGCCCGGGGCGTGGGTGATCGCGAAGGGTGGCTTCGACGCCATCAGCGCGGCCTGCGGGGTCACCCCGCACGCCCAGAACACCGGAACGTCTCCCGGGTGGGCGTCGACGGGATCGCCGAAGTCGGGCCGCGAGAGGTCGGCGATGCCGAGCGACTCCGGCGCGCCCACGTGCACGGGAGCGCCGTGGACCTCGGGCATCCGCGCCGTCACCTGCACCGCGGTCACCACCTGGGCCGCCGGGACCGGTCGCATCGACACCACCAGCGGCCCGGACAGTCGACCGGCGGGCCGGCACGGGGTGGTCGTGCGGTACATCGAGACGTTCCGGCCCTGCTCGATGTTGCGCACCGGCACCCCGGCGTCCAGGAGCGCCGTCTCGAAGCTGAAGCTGCAGCCGATCAGGAAGCTCACCAGGTCGTCGGCCCACACGTCGACGACGTCGGTGGGCTCGTCCACGAGGACACCGTCGCGCCACACCCGGTAGCGGGGCAGGTCCGTGCGGAGGTCGGCACCCGGCGCCAGGACCGTGCCGACGCTGCCCGGCTCGGTCACGTCGAGCAGCGGCACCGGCTGCGGGTTGCGCTGGCCGAAGAGCAGCATGTCGAACGCCCACTCCTTCGGCAGCACCACCAGGTTGGCCTGCGTGTAGCCGGCCGCCCAACCACTCGTGGGCTCCTCGAGCCCGTGCCGGTAGCGGGTCCGGGCATCGCCGGGAGAGGTCGCGACGCCCTCGGCGGCCCCGGCTGCCCCGGCGTCGGCACCCGGGCTGCTCGCCGTCATGCCGCATCACCACGCAGGGCGTCGAGCAGCTCGGCCAACGAGTCGCGCAGGTACCCCTCGAGCTCGGTGGCTGCCCGCTCGAACTCGCCCGCCTCCAGCACGTCCAGCAGCGCACGGTTGCGGCCGACGTACGACGCGTGCAGCCGTTGCGGACTCGCCACGGCGTGGAACGCGAGCCGCAGCTCGGCCAGCAGACGCTCGGCGACCTGGTCCGTCCGGGGGCTCCTGGCCAGCGCCACCAGGTCGCGGTGGAACTGCATGTTGGCGGTGCCGACCGCCACCCAGTCACCCCTGGCCGATGCCGCCTCCGCCGCCGCGACGTCGTGGTGCAGCCGCCTCACTCCCCCGGGGTCGACCTCCGAGAGCGACCGGACGACGTCGCACTCGACCGTGCGTCGGAGCCGGTAGAGGTCGACCAGGTCGGCCTCGTCGAGCTCACGGACGAACACCCCGCGGTGCAGCTCGTGGACCAGGAGCCCCTCGTGGGACAACAGCCGGAAGGCCTCGCGGAGCGTGTTGCGCGAGACCCGCAGGACCACGATCAGCTGCTCCTCGGACAGGTGCGTGCGAGGCGGCAGGTCGCCCTCGGTGATCCGGCGCCGCAGCACGTCGGCGACCCGCTCGGCGGTGCTGCTGCGGTCGAGGAGCCCGACGTCGCCGGCGACGCTGCGGAGCCACGACTCCGGGTCCGAGGTGCTCGGCTCGGCAGGGTTCTCGGGGCGCGCCATGGGGCCATCATCCCCCGCGCACACCACCGGAAGACCAGCGATTGTTGGACGAAACCCTTGTGGGATTGTTGAACGATTCGTTACGGTAGCGTGATCCACGGCACACCGCAGGTCCCATCGCGGACGCCTTGTCACCGACCCTCGGAGCGCGCATGTCGCACATCCCCCCTGACGACTCTGCCTCTTCCCGCTCGTCCCGCGGACCAGCTCCCGCCGTCGGCGGCACCGACGCGGCACCGGTCCCCGACTCCCAGCTGAGCGGGCGCGCCAAGTTCCTCGGCGCGATGTTCCTGATGGCGACGTCGGCCATCGGACCGGGCTTCATCACCCAGACCGTGACGTTCACCGACCAGCTCAAGGCCGCGTTCGCGTTCGCGATCGTGGTGTCGATCCTCTTCGACATCGCGATCCAGCTGAACGTCTGGCGGGTGATCGGGGTGTCCGGCCGCCGCGCCCAGGACCTGGCCAACAGCGTGCTGCCGGGCGCCGGCTACGCCCTGTCCGCGCTCGACGTGCTCGGCGGGCTGGTGTTCAACATCGGCAACATCGCCGGCACCTCGCTGGGCCTCAACGCGATCTTCGGCCTCGACGTACGCGTCGGAGCCAGCATCTCGGCCGCGGTCGCCATCGGGATCTTCCTGGTGCGCCGGGCCGGTGTGGCCATGGACCGGGTGGTCGTCCTGCTCGGGGTGGTGATGATCGCGCTGACGACGTTCGTCGCGATCAAGACGAAGCCCCCGCTCGGCGAAGCCCTGCGGCAGACGGTCTCCCCGGACACGGCGAGCTTCCTGGTGATCACCACGCTGATCGGCGGCACCGTCGGCGGCTACATCGTGTACGCCGGGGCCCACCGCCTGGTGGACAACGGGATCAAGGGCCAGAGCTACGTCCCCCAGATCACCCGGAGCTCGGTCACCGGGGTGGTGATCACCGGCGTGATGCGGGTGCTGCTGTTCCTGGCGATCCTCGGCGTCGTGTCCGGGGGCACGAAGCTCGATGCCCTCAACCCGGCCGGTGACGCCTTCGACCAGGCGCTCGGCACGGCCGGCAAGATCGTGTTCGGCATCATCATGTGGTCCGCCGCGGTGACCTCCGTGATCGGCGCGTCGTACACCTCCACGTCGTTCCTGAAGGTGATGGGCCCGTGGGTGGCCCGCTGGGAGCGCTGGGTGGTCTGCGGCTTCATCGTGGTCTCGACGGCCGTCTTCCTGGTCGCCGCCACCACGCCGGTCAAGCTGCTGATCTTCGCGGGCGCCTTCAACGGCCTGATCCTGCCCTTCGGACTGGGCATCCTGCTCTGGATCGCGGCCCGCCGCCAGGACCTGATGGGTGGCTACCAGTACCCGCGGTGGCTGATCGTCATCGGGGCCGCGGCGTGGGTGGCGACGATCTACCTCGGCTACAACTCGCTGACCGGGATCAAGGACCTGTTCTGAGGTGGGCGCGATGCCGTCGATCGACCTGAACAGCGACCTCGGCGAGGGCTTCGGCCACTGGAGCCTCGGGGACGACGACGCACTGCTCGGCGTGGTCACCAGCGCCAACGTCGCCTGCGGGTTCCACGCCGGCGACGCCTCGATCATGCGCACGGTGTGCCACCGGGCGGCCGAGCACGGGGTGGCGATCGGCGCGCAGGTGGGCTACCGGGACCTGCCCGGCTTCGGGCGCCGGTTCATCGACATCGAGCCCGAGGCGCTGACCCAGGACGTGATCTACCAGGTGGGTGCCCTCCAGGCGTTCGCCCGGATCGCCGGGTCGCGGGTGAGCTACGTGAAGCCCCACGGTGCCCTCTACAACGCCATCGTGCACCACGAGGAGCAGGCAGCCGCGGTCGTGGCCGCGATCCTCGACCTCGACGCCACGCTCCCGGTGCTCGGCCTGCCCGGATCGGCCTGGCTGCGCCTGGCGCAGGAGGCGGGCCTGCGGACGGTCAGCGAGGCCTTCGCGGACCGCGCCTACACACCGGAGGGCACCCTGGTGTCGCGGCGGTTGCCGGGTGCGGTGCTGACGGACGCCGACGCGATCGCCCGAGCGCTGTGTCGCGATCGCAACGGGCGAGCCGATCACCGACGTCGAGGGCGGCGCCCTGACCCTGAGCGCGGGCTCGATCTGCGTGCACGGGGACACCGCCGGCGCGGTCGACATCGCGCGTCGGGTGAAGGCCGCGCTCGGCGGCGCCGGGGTCACCGTCGCCCCGTTCGTCGGCTGATGCGGGTCCTCCCCAGCGGCTCGACCGCGTTGCTCGTGGAGCTCGACGACCTGGACGCGGTGCTGGCGCTCTACGCGGCGCTCGTCGAGAACGTGCCGGACGGCGTGGTCGACATCGTCCCGGCGGCGCGGACGCTGCTGCTGGTCACGGACCCGGCCGTCACGGCGCTCTCCGCGGTCGAGCTGGCCGTCCGCTCGGCCCAGCCCCGGGAAGACCTCCGTGACTGGGGTGAGACCCTCGAGATCCCGGTGACCTACGACGGCGAGGACCTCGAGGAGACCGCGACCCTGCTCGACTGCGAGCCGGCGGAGCTGGTCCAGCGCCACACGGAGGCCGAGTGGACCGTCGCGTTCTGCGGGTTCATCCCCGGCTTCGGCTACCTGACGTCACCGTCGTGGACGTCCGAGGTGCCGCGCCGGTCCTCGCCCCGGAAGAAGGTCCCGCCCGGCTCCGTCGCCCTGGCGGGCGAGTTCAGCGGCGTCTACCCGCGGGAGTCGCCGGGCGGCTGGCAGCTCATCGGCCGGACCGGGCTGACCATGTTCGACCCCGCCCGTGACCCGGCCGCGCTCCTGCGACCCGGGGCGCGGATCCGCTTCGTCGACGACGGCGCTCGTCCGTGACCGCGTCGGTGACGGTGCTCGAGACAGGGCTGCTGACCACCGTGCAGGACTCGGGCCGCCCCGGTCAGGCGTCTCTCGGTGTCGGCCGCTCCGGCGCGTGCGACCGCGCGTCGTACCGGCTGGCGAACCGGCTGGTCGGCAACACCGACGACGCGCCGGTGCTCGAGGTGACCCTGGGTGGCCTCCGGGTGCGGGCCGACGGCGACGTGGTGATCGTGACCACGGGCGCCCGGTGCGAGGGCGCCTGGCACCACAACGCCCCCGCCACCCTCCGGTCCGGCGACGAGCTGAGGCTCGGCGCGCCGACCAGCGGCCTGCGGACCTACGTCGCGGTGCGAGGTGGCTTCGACGTCGAACCGGTCCTGGGCTCGTGCGCGACGGACACGCTGAGCGGGCTCGGTCCGGACGTGCTGACGCCCGGAGCCGTGCTCGCCGTCGGCACCTCCGAGGTCGCGATGCCCGGCGTCGACCTGGCACCCGTGCACGACCCGGAGGACGGGGCCGTGACGGTGCTGGTCACGCCGGGTCCCCGCCTGGACTGGTTCGCCGATCGGGCCTGGACCTCGCTGGTCGAGCAGTCCTGGACGGTCACCAGCGACAGCAACCGCGTGGGCCTGCGGCTCGAGGGCGAGGCGCTGGCCCGGGACCGGGACGACGAGCTGCCCAGCGAGGGCCTGGTCCGCGGGGCGCTGCAGGTCCCGCCCTCCGGCCAGCCGGTGCTCTTCCTGGCCGACCATCCGGTGACGGGTGGCTACCCGGTGATCGGGTACGTCGCCGATGCCGACGTGGACCGGTGCGCACAGCTCCGGCCCGGGCAGACGTTGTTGTTGCGGGAGACGCCAAGATCTGCGCGGTCCGCGGCGCTGACGACGAGTGAGCGGCGGCGACCAAGGGTGCTGCGCGGCGGTCAGCCGGAGCCGGCAAACGCCGGCTATTCGCAGGCGGTGCCGTCCCCGTCTCGATCGAGGTGAGGCCCGTACCCGGGATCGCCTCGGTGCACGGGCGCAGCGTCTGCTCTTCTGGCCGCGTCGCAGTTCTTGTAGTGCACCGTGTCGTCGTGAGAGCCCGTGGTCGCGCTACGTCCCGAGTGCGAGCCGCTGGGAGCGGCGGCGGGACCGCCCGGGTCACTGATGTTCTGGTCCAAGCGTGTCGGCAGGTGGGTCGTGTCGGGGGTCGCCCGTCGGTCGGGGCAGCTGCTCAGCTGCCTCGCCATCGCGGCGCGCTCGGATGCCGTAACCCTCAGGTGGTACTTCGCCTTCACCGCAATCTGCCGGGCAACATAGGCGCACCGGAAGGAAGTGTCCGGGGGCAACCAGGACGCGGCGTTGGCGTCGCCCTTCTGACGGTTCGCGCTCGCATCGACGGCCCACAGGTTCAAGGGGTCGTTCGCCAGAGCAGCGCGCTCCTTGATGTCGAACCGCCAGGCGCCACTGGCCCAGGCGTTGCCCAGGGCCACGACGTGGTCGATGTCCACGGAGTAGGTCTCGGCCCGTACGAAGTCGACCCGGGACCCCGTGTAGGGGTCCGCCAGCACGCCGGCCAGGACGACGCATCCATGAGTGTTCGGCTTGATCACGATCCGATGCAGATCGCGGCGCAGCATGTCGTTGCGCGTGTCACAGCCGTTGCGGTCTGCATCGAGCCACGCCTGCCCGAAGCGGTCGCGGTCGAACCCGGTCATCGGTGCACGGCCCGCGACGCCCAGTGACCTCAGCTGCGCCATCGCCGAGACACGTCCACCACCTCGAAGGTGGCCCAGCGTCGGAGCCTTCGTGCTTCTGACGACCTGGTGGGTCACGTGCTCCGGAGCTGCCGACCGCTGTGGTGCCGGGACCACGTGCGGGGGAGCGTCTCGGGTCGCGCTGGCTGGTCGGGCGACCTCGGCGCACCCGCTGGTTGTGGCCGCAAAAACCACCGAGACCGCGACCATCGCGAAGCGGGCGCAGCGACGCTGCGCCGTCACCGCGACTCGCAGGCGATGCCGTCCTTGTCACGATCGAGGCCGCTGTTCTTGCTCATGGCGATGCGGTACTGCCGGGTGCTGTGGAAGAAGTTCGTGACCGGCGTCCCACTCGTCTTGTCATGAGCGGTGGACTTGCCGACGCCGTGCTTCCACTTGGTGTGCAGCGCCGTGCAGTTCCGGTAGATGCCGCTGGCGGCGTCAGCGGCAGGCGCCGAGACCACGAGGCAGGACAGCGTGACGGCGAGGCTCGCCAAGGTGACGCCTGCGCTCTTCGATGCGGACATGGATTCTCCATACAGAGTGATCTGGTGCCGCCGGTTTGGGCCCCGAGTCGCCACAGCGTAGGCGCGTGGATCCCCGGTCGTACGGCGAATGAGCGGAACCGCGTCCGCCTGCATAGTTCGACTGGTCCAGCACCGCGATCAGTGGTCGATGACTAGCATGGCGGGTGTAATCCGTTTCGGCCCGACAGCGCGCGTCACTCACGACAAGCCTCCACCCGAACGGGAAGACAGTGATGCCTTCCTGGAGTTGTCGTGCCCCTATATCGGGACTCCGTCGCGGGGGTCCGAGCGCAGATTGCGACCAGTACTCTGGTGCCCACCATGAGCGAGCAGTTCGCGTTCGTCTATGGGCACCGCCCCTCTCCCAGTGAGGTCCGGTCGTGGGAGCGAAGCCTCACCGTGCTCGCGCATGACCTGCACGACGCGGGGCTCGACCAGGTCGAGATCCTGCTGGAGTACCGGCTGCCACTGACCAGCCGTCGAGTGGACGCCATCCTCTGCGGCGTGCACCCCGGGACAAGGGACTCGTCCTACGTTGTCGTCGAGCTGAAACAATGGAGTCGTGCCACGGCTGTCGATGACACCAACGACGTCGTCCTGGACGACGGTCGTGGACGCCGTCTCCACCCGGCCGCGCAGGTTGGCGCCTACTGCGACTACATCGCTGATTTCAACGCGTCTCTGAGCGGTACAACCGAGCGACTCTCCGGCGTCGCTTACCTGCACAACGCTGACGACGATGGAGTCGCTGGCCTGTGGGACTATCCACAAAGCCGCACGACTCGCATGTTCACCGGTCAGAGACGCGGCGAATTCCTCTCCTTCCTTCGGTCAGTGCTCGACGCAAGTCCTGGCGCAGAAGCGGCCGACGAACTCTTGAGCGCCACCATCAAGCCGAGCAAGCAGCTGATGGCACTCGCGGCGGAAGAGATCCAGAACCGTGAACAGTTTGTTCTCATCGACCAGCAGCAGGTGGCGTACTCCATGGTGATGCGCGCCGTGAGACGTGCGCGCGCCGCTGCCACTAAGAACGTCGTCGTTGTCACGGGCGGGCCAGGCTCAGGAAAGAGCGTTATCGCGCTCAGCCTCTTGGGTGAGCTCTCTCGCCAGGGTCGAACTGTGCTGCACGCAACCGGATCCTCCGCATTCACACAAACGCTTCGGAAGATCGCCGGTAACCGAGCGCCGCGGGTTCGATCCCTCTTCAGCTACTACAACAACTTCGTCGACGCCGAGGCGAACGGACTCGAGGTACTCATTAATGACGAGGCTCACCGCATTCGCGAGACTTCAACGAACCGCTGGACACCCGCGAGCAAACGATCCAGTCGCCCGCAGGTCGAGGATCTGATCGACGCCGCACGTGTCTCCGTCTTCCTGCTGGATGAGCACCAGGTGGTGAAGCCCGGGGAGCGTGGCAGTGTCGCTGACATCAAGTCCGCGGCTTCCAGACTCGGCTGCGACGTAATCCAGGTTGACCTCAACGATCAGTTTCGCCTCGGAGGTAGCCGCGCGTACGAGGAGTGGGTACTGCGACTGCTTGGCCTCGAAGCGGGTGGCCCGATCCGCTGGGTAGGAGCTGATTCGTTCACGCTCGATGTGGCCGTTTCGCCTAGCTCCATGGAGGCCCGACTGCAATCGCATATCACCGCGGGATACTCGAGTCGCATCGCCGCGGGGTACTGCTGGAGTTGGAGCAAACCCAAGGTCGACCACTTGTTCCCGGATGTAAGGATCGGCGATTGGGAGCGGCCCTGGAACAATCCCAAGGACACTCGTGTCGGTGACGCGCCTGGGCGACCCTTCTGGGCGACCGATCCTGACGGCTTCGACCAAGTGGGTTGCATCTACACCGCCCAGGGCTTCGAGTACGACTACGGCGGCGTGATCATGGGTCCCGATCTGGTCTGGCGAGGCGACCATTGGGTCGCCCAGCCTGACCGGAGCCACGACACCCAGGTCAAACGGGGCACCGCAGCCGAGTTCGACAGCGCCGTTCGCAACACGTACAAGGTGCTGCTGACTCGTGGTATGCGCGGGACCACTGTGATGTCGACCGATCCCGAAACACAGGCGCTGCTCGGGACACTCATTCCGTAGCTACGTCCCCACTTTCTCACGGCTGTGGCGACACGCAGGCGCTCGGCGCGGCACGAGCGATCGCAGCGCGTGCAGCAGCAGCAGCGACCCCCTCCAGACATGTGACAACTGATTCTCGAATCCCCCGAGATCGACTACCAGCCCACCGGAGCACCCAAGGGACCCACCCGAAACTGAACAAGAGCCGGACCCAGTTGCAGGTCCGGCTCTTGCCGATGTCCTGAGACATCACATCGTAGCGGGGGCAGGATTTGAACCTGCGACCTCTGGGTTATGAGCCCAGCGAGCTACCGAACTGCTCCACCCCGCGTCGGTGAACCCAACGGTACCGGGCGGCCGGGCGGGACTCCAAATCGGGCCGCCCGGCCGCCGCGGATCAGTTGGCCTTCTTGGGCTGGTCGGAGATCTTGATCGCCTGGTCGACCAGGGCCTGGGCCTCGTCGACGTTCTTGGCGTACGCCGCGAGGTCGCCGGACTTGAGGGCCTTGTCGGCGGCGGCGAACTTGTCGTTGGCCTGCTGCAGCAGCTTCAGGGCGCCGCTGTTCACGCCGGTGCCGCCGCCCGTGCTGGGGCCGGTCGGGTTGCCTCCGGGGACGGCGTCGTGGCGTCCACCCCGAGGACGTCGTCGAGCGCCTCGTTCAGGGTCGAGCCGATGCCGACGTCGTTGCCGAAGGAGACCAGGACGAACTCCAGCTGGGGGTACGACGCCGCGCCACCGGATCGCAGCGTGTACAGCGGCTGCACGTAGAGCAGGCCGCCGCCCACGGGCAACGTGAGCAGGTTGCCGTAGCGCACCCGCGCGTTGCTCTGTGTGAACGACCTGAGCCGGGTGGCGATCGCGTCGTCACTGTTGAACTGGTTCGCGATCTGCGACGGCCCGGGCACCTGGGTGTTGTCCGGCAGCCGCAGGATCCGGATCTTGCCGTAGGTGGTCGGGTCGGACGCGTCCGCACCGACCGCCATGAACGAGGCCAGGTTCTGCCGCTTGGTCGGCACGTAGACCGAGGTCAGCGAGAACGTGGGCTGCTGGCCGGTCTGGGTGGCGACCGAGAGCCGGTAGGGCGGCTGCTTGCGGCCGGCGGACTCCGGGTCCTCAGGGACGTCCCACTTGTCGGAGCCCTCGTAGAACGTCTTCGGGTTCGTCACGTGGTAGTCGGCGAGGATGTTGCGCTGCACCTTGTACATGTCCTCGGGGTAGCGCATGTGGGCCAGCAGGTCGTCGGGGATGTCCGCGCGCGGCTTGACCACCGTCGGGAACACCTCCTCCCACGCCTTGAGCAGCGGGTCCTTGTCGTCCCACGCGTACAGGGTCACGGTGCCGTCGTAGGCGTCCACGACGGCCTTCACCGCGTTGCGCATGTAGTTGATGTGGTCGGTCGGCAGCGTGGCGTAGGTCTGGCGCGGGTTCAGCGCGTCGGAGACCATCTCCTCCAGCGAGCGGCGCTCGGAGAGCGGGTACTTGTCGCTGGTGGTGTAGCCGTCGAGGATCCAGACGATCTTGCCGTCCACGACCGCCGGCAGCGCGTCGCGGTCGACGGTCAGCCAGGGCGCGACCTTCTCCACCCGCTCGCTGGGGCTGCGGTCGTAGAGGATCCGGGAGTTCTCGTTGACCCGCGAGGACAGGAAGAGGTTGGCGTCGCCGAACTTCATCGCGTAGAGCAGCTTGTTGAACGTCGACCCGATCGGGACTCCGGTCTTGCCCTGGTAGACGTTGTTGTTCGACTGGCTGGCGCCGCTGGCACCCTGCGGCACGTCGAGCTCGATCGGCTTGGCGCCGTCGGGACGACCGACCACCGAGTAGTCCGGGCTGCGCTCGCCGTAGTAGATCTGCGGCCGGTAGCCGTCGGCGCTCTGGTCGGAGAGCTGGCCGCTCGGCGGCAGCTTCTCCTCGGCCCACACCGGCTGACCCTTGTTGTCGGTGACCGGCTTGTCGTTGGCGTCCTGCTGGTTGCCGTAGGCGGCGATCATGCCGTAGCCGTGGGTGTAGACGGTGTGCTCGTTGGCCCAGTTCTTCTGCGCGTCGGGCAGGCCGTTGAGGTTCATCTCGCGCGCGGCCAGCACGACGTCGCGCTCGCGGCCGTCGATCTGGTAGCGGTCGACGTCCAGGACGCTGGGCACCGAGTAGTAGCCGCGGACCTGCTGGAGCTGCTCGAAGGTGTCGCTGACCACCTGCGGGTCGACCAGCCGGATCCCGGGCAGCGACGCGGCGTCGGCGCCGAGCTTGCTCCGGCTCAGGGTCGAGGTGGCCTGGTACGCACTGACCTTGCTGCCGCCCACGTCGTACGCCGTCCGCGTGGCCTCGATGTTCTTCTGGATGTACGGCGACTCCTTGTCGGCCGCCGACGGGTCGACCTGGAACTTCTGCACGATCGCGGGCCACACCATGCCGAGCAGCACGGCCGAGAGGACCAGCAGCGCGATGCCGACACCGGGCAGCAGCCAGGTGCGCCGGAACACGTTGGCGAACAGCAGCACCGCGCAGATCAGGGAGATGAACATCAGGATGTTCTTCGACGGCAGCACCGCGTGGTCGCGGGCGTAGGTCATGCCGGTGATCAGGTTGCCGGACTGGGTGGTCAGGTCGAACCGGTCCAGCCAGTAGTCGCCGCTCTTGAGCAGCAGCAGCAGCCCGAGCAGCGCGGAGACCTGCACCTGGGCGGCGCCGGAGAAGCGGCTGCCGCCCTGGAGCCGGATGCCGCCGTAGAGGTAGTGCACCAGCACCGCGGCCATCAGGCCGATCACCAGTGCCGTGGTCACGAAGTCGACCAGGTAGTGCAGCCAGGGCAGGGAGAAGAAGTAGAAGCCGATGTCCTTGTGGAAGTACGGGTCCGTCTTGCCGAAGGACTGGCGGTGCTGCCAGAGCAGGAAGGTGCGCCACTGGCCGGTCGCGGAGACGCCCGCGAAGATCCCGAGCAGCGCGCTG
>CAWAGN010000016.1:0-106703 GCA_963781545.1 uncultured Actinomycetota bacterium | reverse complement strand
GATCGCAGCGTGAGCATGCTCGACGCCTTCAAGCAGGCCGACCAGGTCCTGCTTCAGGGCGTCTCGGGCATCACCGACCTGATCACCACTCCGGGCCTGATCAACCTCGACTTCGCCGACGTGAAGTCCGTGATGTCCAACGCCGGCTCGGCGCTGATGGGCATCGGCTCGGCCCGCGGCGAGGACCGCGCGGTCTCCGCCGCGGAGATGGCGGTCTCCAGCCCGCTGCTGGAGGAGTCGATCGACGGTGCCCACGGCGTGCTGCTCTCGATCGCGGGCGGGTCCGACCTCGGCCTGTTCGAGATCAACGAGGCAGCGGCCATGGTCTCCGACGCGGTCCACCCGGAGGCGAACATCATCTTCGGTGCGACCATCGACGACGCGCTCGGGGACGAGGTGCGGGTGACCGTGATCGCGGCCGGCTTCGACGGCGGTCGTCCGAAGCGGCAGAGCGAGATCCCCGCGGCCCAGCGCCGTCCGGTGGTCCCGCAGCAGACCCAGGCCGAGACCCGAGCGGCCGCCCAGGCCGGGGCAGGCCGCCCGGCGGAGGAGAAGATGCCGGTCGGCGCCCCGCAGGCAACCCAGTCGGCAACCCCGTCGGCAACCCAGCAGGACCGGCCCCCGGCTCCCGCCCAGTCGGCGACGCCGGCGCCGCAGAAGCCCAAGCCCACGCCCTACGGGGGCGACGACGACCTCGACATCCCCGACTTCCTGAAGTAGGCCCGGGAAAGGAACCCCGCGCGGCTTGTACGCACATCGCAGCTCACTCGGCCCCGTCGACCTGGCCTTCACGGACAGGTACGGCGGGGTCAGTGCTGCGCCGTACGACGAGCTCAACCTGGCCGTGTCAACGGGTGACGACCCGGCCGCGGTCGAGGAGAACCTGCGCCGGCTGGGCGCAGACTTCGCGATCGGCGACTCGCTGGTCGGCATGCACCAGGTGCACGGCAACGACGTCGTCCTGGTCGACGGGGACCTCGGCAAGACCGGCCGGCCACGCTGCGACGGCCTGGTCAGCACCGAGACCCCATGTGGTGCTGGTGACCCGCGCCGCGGACTGCGTGCCCGTCCTGCTCGCGGACCCCGACGCCGGCGTCGTCGCGGCCGTCCACTCGGGACGACCCGGACTGGCCGCACGCGTGGTGCCGGCCGCGGTGGCCGCGATGCGCGAGCAGGGGGCCCGGTCGATCACCGCCTGGGTGGGGCCGCACGTCTGCGGCCGCTGCTACGAGGTGCCCGAGGAGATGCAGGCGGAGGTGGGCGCGCTCGAACCGGCGGCGGTGGCCACCACCAGCTGGGGCACGCCGGCGCTCGACATCGGTGCGGGCGTCCGCGCCCAGCTCGAGAGCGACGGGGTCACCGTCGTCGACGTCTCCCGGTGCACCCGCGAGTCCGCCGACCTGTACTCGCACCGCCGGGACGGCGCCGCCTCCGGACGGCTGGCCGGGCTGATCCGGCTGCGGGAGGACCGTTGAGCCGCGCCGAGGAGGTCCGCGACGGACTCGCGGCCGTGCGCGAGCGGATCGCGCGCGCCTGTGACACCGCCGGCCGGGACCCGGCAGAGATCTCGCTGGTCGTGGTCACCAAGTTCTTCCCGGCCTCCGACGTGCGCATCCTGGCCGACCTCGGGGTCACCGACGTGGGCGAGAACCGGCACCAGGAGGCGGAGGCGAAGGCCGCCGCGCTCGACGACCTGCACCTCACCTGGCACTTCATCGGCAGCCTGCAGAGCAACAAGGCCGCGGCCGTGGCCCACTACGCCGACGTGGTGCAGTCCGTCGACCGGGCCAAGCTCCTCGGCGGGCTGGGCCGGGGCGCGCACGAGCACGGCACCCCGGGGACCCCCCTCACCTGCCTGGTCCAGGTCGACCTCGATCCCGACCCGAAGCCCGGTCGCGGAGGCTGTGCGCCGGCCGACGTCGCCGACCTGGCAGCAGCGATCGACGCGGCGGAGGGCCTGCGGCTGGGCGGCACGATGGCGGTGGCGCCGCTCGGTTCCGACCCGGCCGACGCGTTCGCCGGACTCGCCCGCATCGCCGGCGACGTACGACGGGCGCACCCCGGCGCCACCTGGCTCTCGGCCGGCATGAGTGCCGACCTGGAGCCGGCCCTCCACCACGGCGCGACACACCTGCGCGTCGGCAGCGCGGTCCTCGGTGAGAGGCCTCCGGTCCAGTAATGTCCCGATCAGTGGTTCAGGCACACACGAGTGCAGAGGAAGAGAGTTCATGAGCGGCACGATGCGCAAGATGGGTGTCTACCTCGGGCTGCTCGAGGACGCCAACGGCAACTACGAGGGTGACTACCTCGACGACGGGTCCGCCTACGACGAGCCTGCTCGTCGCGAGCCCGCCCCGGTCGCCCGCGAGACGGTTCCGGCGCCGCGCGAGGTCTCCAACCTCGCCGATCGCAGGCGCACGGGCGCCGCCGGCCCCACGCCCTCGGCCGTGGTGGCCCCGATGTCCCGGATCACCACGCTGCACCCGCGGACCTACAACGAGGCCCGGGTGATCGGCGAGAACTTCCGCGACGGTGTCCCCGTGATCATGAACCTCTCGGAGATGTCGGACGGTGACGCCAAGCGCCTCGTCGACTTCGCGGCCGGACTGGTGTTTGCGGTGCGTGGCAGCATCGAGCGTGTGACCAACAAGGTGTTCCTGCTCTCGCCGCCCAACGTCTCCGTCGCCGCTGAGGACAAGCAGCGCATCGCCGAGGGCGGATTCTTCAACCAGAGCTGATCGGGATGCATGCCGTTGGCTCTGTCCTGCACCTGGTGCTCTGGATCTTCATCCTGCTCCTGATCGCGCGCTTCATCGTCGACTGGGTCCAGGTGTTCGCGCGGCAGTGGACCCCGCGTGGCCCCGCTCTGGTGGCGCTCGAGGCGATCTACTCCACCACCGACCCGCCGATCAAGGCCGTGCGCCGGATCCTGCCCCCGATCCGTCTGGGCGGCATGGCGCTGGACCTCAGCCCGATGGTGGTGCTGATCGTCTGCTACATCCTGCTGTCACTGATCAGCGCGGTGTTTTTGAGGTGACCGGCCTCCGGTGACTCTGTGACGAATGTTGCTCCTGTTCCCTGAACACTCGGGTCCGGGAGGGCTATGGTTCGGGGTGACGTATTTCCGAGCAGTAATCCAACGACCAGATGTGGGTGGGGTGAAGTCATGCCGTTGACGCCTGAGGACGTGAGCAACAAGCGGTTCACGCCGGTGCGGCTGCGCGAGGGCTACGACATGGGGGAGGTCGATCAGTTCCTCGACGAGGTCGAGGCTGAGCTGGCACGGCTGATCAAGGAGAACGACGATCTCCGCGAGAAGCTGAGCGCTGCCCAGGAGTCGCCGTCGGCCGCTCCTGTCGCCGCCGCGCCCGTCGCCCAGGCCGAGCCGGAGCCCGAGCCGGAGCCCGAGCCGGAGCCCGAGCCGGAGCCGGAGCCGGAGCCCGAGCCCGCACCGGTCGTGGCAGCAGCGGCACCGCCGCAGGAGATCAAGGTCTCGACCGTCTCCGAGGCGTCCTCCGCCGCGGCCCGGCTGCTCGAGATCGCGACCCAGAACGCCGACCAGCTCGTCGACGAGGCCAAGACCGAGGCCGACAAGATCCTGGCCGAGGCCAAGACCACCGCGGAGCGGCTGGAGAGCGAGAGCAAGACCAAGGCCGACCGGCTCGAGGCGGACGCGCGCACCCGGTCTCAGATGCTCGACTCCGAGACCGCCGAGCGGAGGACGCAGCTCTTCGGCGACCTCGAGAAGGAGCAGGGCCGGCTCAACACCGAGATCGAGAACCTGCGGGCCTTCGAGCGCGAGTACCGCAGCCGGCTGAAGAGCTACTTCAGCCAGCAGCTCGCCGCGCTCGAGACCAACGAGCCGTCCAGCGCCGCGTCCAACGCGGCGGCGTCGCTCGAGGGTTCCAGCGACCCGGCACCGAAGCGGCTCCGTTCGCTGCTCGGCGAGGAAGAGGCCTGAGCCGGACCTCAGCACCAGACACACGACGAGGGGCCACCCAGCCGGGTGGCCCCTCGTCGTACGTCCGGCGCCGCTAGGCGCGGGCGACCGTGAACGCCAGCCCGAGGTCGTCGTCGCGGAAGACCGGACCGGTGCCGTCGAGGGCAGCGACGTCGTCCACCCGTCCGCCGCCGGTCGCCAGCACCTCGCCGGCGACCAGGTCGCTCTGCTCGTCGAGCGCGACACCGAGGTCGCCTTCGGCCCACCAGGTGAGCGTGATCCGGTCACTGACCTCGAAGCCGCTGCTCTTGCGGGCCTCCTGCACCAGGCGGATCGCCTCGCGGGCGAGGCCGGCACGCACCAGGTCGGGGGTCAGGTGCAGGTCCAGCGCCACCGTCTCGCCCTGCTCGTTGACCACCGACCACCCCTCGCGGGGGCGTTCGGAGACGATCACCTCGTCGGGCAGCACCTCGACCTCGTCGCCGTCGACGCTCACGGTGGCGCGTCCCTCGGACGCGAGCGCGGCCGCCAGCGCTGAGGCGTCCGCCTCGGCGATCGCCTGCGCGACCCGCGGGGTCTGCTTCGCGAAGCGCTTGCCGAGCGACCGGAAGTTGCCCTTGGCGCTGTGGTCCACCAGGTCGGCCCCGGCGGCCGAGAGCGCCTCCAGGGTGCCGATGTTGAGCTCCTCGGCGACCTCGCGGCGCAGGTCCTCGTCGAGGGCGTCGTAGGCGGCGGTGCCGACCAGCGCACGTGACAGTGGCTGGCGGGTGCGCACCTTCGCCTCGGCCCGGGCGGCGCGGCCGAGCTCGACCAGGCGGCGCGCGACCCGCACCCCGGCCGAGAGGTCCTCGTCGATGAGCGAACCGTCGATCCGTGGCCAGTCGGCCAGGTGCACGGACTCGCTGACCTCCGAGGAGGTGGCCGCGAACAGGTCCTGCCACACCCGCTCGGTGATGAACGGAGCCATCGGCGCCATCAGCAGGGTGACCACACGGAGGCACTCGTGCAGCGTCGCGAACGCGTCCGGGTCGCCGCTCCAGAAGCGCCGGCGCGAGCGTCGCACGTACCAGTTGGACAGGTCGTCGACGTACGCCGCGATCGCGTTGCCGACGCGCTGGGTGTCGAACTGCTCGTACGCCGCCGTCACGTCCCTCGCGACCCGGTGTGCCTCGGACAGCGCCCAGCGGTCGAGGACCGGCCGCTCGGCCACGTCACGGGCCGCCGTCTCCTGGGGCGCGAAGTCGGCGAGGTTCGCGTAGAGCACCTGGAAGGAGACGGTGTTCCAGTAGGTCAGCAGCACCTTCCGCACGGTCTCCTGGATGCTCGCGTGCCCCACCCGGCGCGCCGCCCACGGCGAGCCGCCGGCCGCCATGAACCAGCGGACGGCGTCGGCGCCGTGCTCGTCCATCAGCGGGATCGGCTCCAGGATGTTGCCGAGGTGCTTGGACATCTTGCGGCCGTCCTCGGCCAGGATGTGGCCCAGGCAGAGCACGTTGCGGTACGACGACTCGTCGAAGACCAGCGTGCCGATCGCCATCAGCGTGTAGAACCAGCCGCGGGTCTGGTCGATCGCCTCGCAGATGAAGTCGGCCGGATAGGCACGCTCGAAGTGCTCCTTGGAGCCCTCCGCGTGGGGGTAGCCCCACTGCGCGAACGGCATCGCCCCGGAGTCGAACCACGCGTCGATCACCTCCTCGACCCGGCGAGCCTCGGCGCCGCAGGTGGGGCACGGGAAGACCACCTCGTCGACGTAGGGCCGGTGCGGGTCGAGCGCCGACTGGTCGGTGCCGGTCAGCTCCGAGAGCTCGGCCAGCGAGCCGACGCAGACCTGGTGGTCCTCGGCGCAGCGCCAGATCGGCAGCGGTGTGCCCCAGTAGCGCTTGCGCGACACCGCCCAGTCGATGTTGTTCTCGAGCCAGTCGCCGTAGCGGCCGTGCTTGATCGTTGCCGGGTGCCAGGTCGTGGCCTCGTTCTCCCGGAGCAGCGCGTCCTTGACCTGCGTGGTGCGGATGTACCAGGACGGCTGCGCGTAGTAGAGCAACGCGGTGTGGCAGCGCCAGCAGTGCGGATAGCTGTGCTCGTAGGGCACGTGCCGGAACAGCAGCCCGCGCGCCGTGAGGTCCTTGACCAGGTCGGTGTTGGCGTGCCGGAAGAACTGGCCGCCGACGAGCGGCACCTCGGGCACGAAGACGCCCTGGCTGTCGATCGGGTTGACCATCGCCACGCCGTTGCGGCGCCCGGATCGGAAGTCGTCCTCGCCGAAGGCGGGGGACTGGTGCACCAGTCCGGTGCCGTCCTCGGCGGTCACGTAGTCCTCGGTGACCACGTAGTGCGCCCGGGGAGTGTCCGAGGCGTCGTCCGGCCCCGCCGGCCACTCGACCAGCTCGAAGGGGCGCTGGTAGGTCCAGCCCACCATGTCCGCGCCGGAGAAGGTGTCCAGCACCGTCCAGCCGCTCCGGCCCTCGGCGGGAGGGAGGGCCTTCTCCACCAGGGACTCGGCGACCACGAGGGTCTCCGTGCCGTCGGTCACGGTCACGTAGTCGAAGTCGGCGTGCACCGCGACCAGTGCGTTGGAGACCAGCGTCCACGGCGTCGTGGTCCAGATCAGCAGCGAGGCCCGCTGTCCGTTCTCGAGGGCGGCGTACGGGCCGGACGTCAGCGGGAACCGCACGTAGACGGACGGGTCGGTCACCGTCTCGTAGCCCTGGGCGAGCTCGTGGTCGGAGAGCCCGGTGCCGCAGCGCGGGCAGTACGGCGCAACCCGGTAGTCCTCGACCAGCAGGCCCTTGCCGTGGATCTGCTGGAGCGCCCACCACACCGACTCGATGTAGGAGGCGTCCATCGTCACGTAGGGGTCGCGCATGTCGATCCAGCAGCCCATGCGCTCGGTCATCTGCTCCCACAGGTCCACGTGCCGCTGCACGGACTCGCGGCAGCGCGCGTTGAACTCCGCGACGCCGTACGCCTCGATGTCGGACTTGCCGGCGAACCCGAGCTCCTTCTCGACCGCGAGCTCGACCGGGAGCCCGTGGCAGTCCCAGCCCCCCTTGCGGTTGACCTGGTAGCCCTGCATGGTCCGGAACCGCGGGAAGATGTCCTTGAACGTGCGGGACTCGACGTGGTGGGTGCCGGGGCGGCCGTTGGCGGTCGGCGGGCCTTCGTAGAAGGTCCACGCGTCGCCCGGCCTCTCCAGGCTCTGCTCGAAGATCTGCCGCTCACGCCACAGTTCGAGGACCCCGCGCTCGAGGGCGGGCAGGTCGACCTGCGGGGGCACGGGACGGTAGGCGTTCATGGCATCCTTCGTCACTCAACGGTGGTCGAGCTTGTCGAGACCAGACGAAGGGACGAAGTCCTGGCCGTCCGGCCGGGTCTCCGCGGTACCACCCTCCTTGGCCGACCCGGTCCGGGTCGACCCACTTCCTTGCTGCGGCCGGTTCTAGTCCGGTGCCCGGCTCTGCTCCGTCTGGGTCGGGCACCGTTTCTTCCGGCGACTCCGGGCTGATCTTCACCCCTGACCGTGCCCCCGGGCTCCCACCGTCCCCGGGTCGCTCTTGGCCGTGTCAGGGACTACTCGTCCCGTCGGCGTCTGCTCGCGGTGCAAGTCTGCCAGACCGCAAACGGCCGTGACTTCCGGATTACCTCCCTTCGGGTCGGCTGGGCGAGTTGTCTGGCTCACATCGGGCCGCATATCCTCTCCGCTGTTCGATAGCCGCGCCACAGACGTCGACGGGCACACGGGTGTTCGGATCGCGGTGATCCGGAGGGGACAACAGATGGCGAACACCGCACGCAAGTCGTTGGCGGGCCGCGCGGGCTCGGTCGCCCGTCGAGTGGTCGGTCGGCGCGCGTCGAGCGCGGCCTCCGGGAGCTCCACGGCGAAGGCAGCCGCGGACAAGAAGGTGCCGGACAAGAAGGCTGCGCCCGCCAAGAAGGCGACTGCCAAGAAGGCCGCTCCGGCGAAGAAGGCTGCGCCGGCGAAGAAGGCTGCGCCGGCGAAGAAGGCTGCGCCGGCGAAGAAGGCTGCGCCGGCGAAGAAGGCTGCGCCGGCGAAGAAGGCCGACGGCCGAGAAGGCCGCGCCCGGCGAAGAAGGCGACGGCCAAGAAGGCAGCGCCCGCCACGAAGGCGACGGCCGAGAAGGCCGCCCCGACGAAGAAGACCGCGTCGGCCACGAAGGCGCCGGCCAAGAAGGCGCCGGCCAAGAAGGCAGCGCCCGCCGAGAAGACGACGGCCAAGAAGTCGACGCCGGCCAAGCAGGCCGCCGCGAAGCAGGCTGCGCCTGCCGGGAAAGCCGAACCCGTGAAGAAGACGGCCGCCAAGACGACCCCGAAGACGGCCCCGAAGACTGCCCGCAAGGGCAGCCCCGGCGCGCTCGTCGTACGGGCGGGGGAGAAGTCCTGGACCAAGGAGGAGCTCGCCGAGGTTCGCGGTCACCTGCGCGCCGACATCAAGCGGCTGACCAACGAGCTCGAGATCGCGGACGAGGACCTGCACGACCTGATGCGGGACGCCGGCGACGGCGCCGGCAACGACCAGGCCGACGTCGGGTCGAGCACGTTCGAGCGTGACCAGGAGATGACGATCGCCAACAACGCCCGCGAGATGCTGCTGCAGAGCCAGCACGCGCTCGAGCGCATCGCCGACGGGTCGTACGGCGTGTGCGAGAACTGCGGTGAGCCGATCGGCAAGATGCGGTTGATGGCTTTCCCCCGTGCGACACTCTGCATGTCATGCAAGCAGCGCGAGGAGCGTCGCTGAGCTCCAGCGACCCGGAGGTCCCGGCGACCGCTCCGGCTCCACCGCAGCGCCGGATCCTGCTGTTCGTCGTCGTGGCGCTGGTGGCGTTCGCCGTCGACCAGGTCACCAAGTACCTGGCCGTCGAGCGGCTCACCGACCGGCCCGACGTCCGCGTCATCGGTGACCTGCTGCAGCTGACGCTCGCGCGCAACCCGGGTGCCGCGTTCAGCACCGGCACCGGCTTCACCCAGGTGTTCTCCGTGATCGCGATCGCGGCGACCGCCGTCGTCCTGTGGTTCGGTTTCAGGGCCCGCTCGGGGCTGTGGGCGTTCGGGCTCGGCATGCTGCTCGCGGGGGTGACCGGCAACCTGGCCGACCGGGTGTTCCGGGCTCCCGGCCCGCTGCGCGGGCACGTCGTCGACTTCCTGGCGCTCCCGCACTGGCCGGTGTTCAATGTCGCCGACGTGTGCATCAACGTGGCCGCCGTCGTGATCGTGGTGCAGGCCCTGCGTGGAGCCCGGATCGACGGCACTCGCAGCGGAGCGGAGGCGGGCGCCGTCGCCGACGAGGAGCGCCCGTGAACGACGCGGAACGCCGCACGGTGCTGGTTCCGGACGGGCTGGCCGGTGAGCGGGTCGACACCGGGATCGCCCGGATGTTCGGCCTGTCACGCACCCGCGCCGCCGAGCTCGCCAGTGACGGCCGGGTCTCCCTCGACGGGGTCGTGGTCGCCAAGTCGGAGCGGATGCACTCCGGGTCGATGCTCGAGGTGAGCATCCCGATGCGGGCCGACCCGCTCGAGGTGCGCGCCGAGATGGTCGAGGGGATCTCGATCATCCACGACGACGAGTCCATCGTCGTGATCGACAAGCCGATCGGTGTCGCCGTCCACCCGTCTCCGGGTTGGACGGGTCCGACCGTCGTCGGCCACCTGCGCGGGGCCGGCTACCGGATCGCGACCGGCGGCGCCTCCGAGCGGCAGGGCATCGTGCAGCGACTCGACGTCGGGACCTCGGGTGTGATGGTGATCTGCAAGTCCGAGCGGGCCTACTCCGTGCTCAAGAACGCGTTCCGGCGCCGCGACGTCGACAAGATGTACCACGCGCTCGTCCAGGGACACCCCGACCCGTTGCGGGGGACGATCGACGCACCGATCGGCCGGCATCCGCGGTCGGACTGGAGGTTCACGGTCCGCGAGGACGGCAAGCACAGCGTCACGCACTACGAGACGCTGGAGGCGCACCGGTTCGCCAGCCTGCTCGAGGTGCACCTCGAGACCGGTCGCACCCACCAGATCCGGGTGCACATGGCGGCGCTGAAGCATCCGTGCGTTGGTGACCTGACCTACGGCGCGGACCCGACCCTCGCCGCGCGCGTGGGGCTCGACCGGCAGTGGCTGCACGCCGTACGACTCGGGTTCGAGCACCCCGGGACGGGGGAGTACGTCTCGTACGAGTCCCCCTACCCGGCCGACCTGGCCGACTCCCTGGAGAAGATCCGGCATGCCGCGTGAGGACCTCACTCTCCGCCCTGCGGGCCCCGGCGACCTGAGCGCGGTCGCCGACCTCTTCCTGGCCTGCCGTGCGGCCGCGGTGCCGAGGATGCCGCCCGTGGCCGACCCGGAGGACGCCCGCGGCTGGGTGCTGGGCTGGGACCTCGACCCGCGCGAGGTGTGGCTGGCGGTCTCCGGCGACGTGCTGGTGGGGTTCGCGACGGTCGAGCAGAGCTGGCTCTCGTGCCTGTACGTCGACCCCGCGTGCCAGCGGGAAGGCGTCGGCGGCACCCTGCTCGACGTGGTGAAGTCCCGGCGTCCGGGCGGGTTCGCGCTGTGGGTGTTCGAGAGCAACGGTCCTGCGCGGGCGTTCTACCGCCGGCACGGACTGGTCGAGCTCGAGCACACCGACGGAGCCGACAACATGGAGCGCAGCCCCGACCTCCGGATGGCGTGGCCGGGCTCAGACCCGGTCGGGTACTTCCGCGGCGAGATCGACGACGTCGACCAGCTGCTCGCCGTCCTGCTCGGCCGCCGGGCCGCTTTGACCGGAGCCGTCCAGGACCACAAGGGCGTCTCCGGCCACGCGGGCCGCGACCTGGACCGGGAGCGGGAGATCGCTCAGCGGATGAGCACCCATGCGCCGGGCCTGGGTGCCGACGCGATCGCGCGGATCATGCACGCGGTCATCGCCGAGTCGCTGGACGCCTGGGAGTCCCGTCAGGGGTGACGGGGGGTCGGCTTCGGTGGTGGTGGTGGGATGGCGAGCGCGTCGAGAGCGGCTGTTCCGGCTGCAGCGTCGTGAGTGGTGGAAAGGCGCAGCAACGGTGAGGTAGGGCGGGGGTTGCGGTCCGCTCCCGCCTTCAGGTCCGGCCTTCGGAATGCGCTACTTCGCACGGGAAATGTCGACGGATTCCGCTCTTGAATCGAACACCTGTTCGAGTAGAATGGTTGCCATGAGCACGACGGCACCCGACCTCGACACCGCAGCGGTGACTGCTGCGGGGGTGCTCGACTTCGCCCGTGATCGTCGAGCAGCAGCCAACACCGCCGAAGCCGACCTGCTCCAGGCCGCGGTGATCTGGGCGGACCTGCACCCGGTCGAGTCCATTCACGACGCGGCGCTGCTCTCGCGTTACGGGGACCAGCCGCTGGCGGTCGCCGGACCGGGTGCGCCGCTGGTGTCGGAGTTCTGTGTGGCCGAGTTCGCGCTCGCGGTCGGGCTGCCCACCGAGACCGGCAAGGCCTACCTCGGTGAGGCGGTCGAGCTGCGGCACCGGCTCCCCAGGACCTGGGCACGGGTGGTCGCCGGTGACCTGCCGGCGTGGCGGGCCCGGCGGATCGCGCGGGAGACCATCGGCCTCTCGGTGGCGGCAGCGGGGTTCGTCGACACCCAGGTCGCCCCCTACGCGCACCGGATCCGGCCTGCGGAGGTCGACCGGCTGGTCGCGGACGCGGTCGGGCGGTTCATGCCCGCCGAGGCCGAGAAGGCCCGGCGTCAGGCCGCGGATGGCCGGTACCTCGCGATCGAGCACACCCAGGTCTCCTTCGTCGGCACCTCGAGGATCCACGGAGAGCTCGACCTCGCCGACGCCCTGGACCTGGAGACCCGGATCGCCCACGAAGCAGCCGTCCTCGCGGCCTGCGGGTCCGAGGAGACGTTCGACGTCCGCCGCTCGCAGGCGCATCGGCCAGATCGCCCGCCACCAGACGTCGCCTCGACCTCCAGGCAGCCGACGACAGCGACGACCGTCCCGCTGCCCGGCAGACCGTGGTCCACGTGCACCTCTCCCCGGACGGCCCCTTCGCCCGCGTCGAAGCCTCCGGCCGCCGGCTGGTCACCGTCGAGCAGGTCCGTGAGTGGCTGCACACCCCGTTGACCGAGGTGGTGATCCGGCCGGTGGTCGACGTGGCCGAGCACCTCCACGTCGACCAGTACGAGGTCCCCACCCGGCTCGCCGACCAGACCGCCGAGCGAGACCTCACCTGTGTGTTCCCGTGGTGCACCCGCCCCGCGGCCCACTGCGACACCGACCACGTCATCCCCTACTCCGAGGGCGGCACCACCAGCAGCGACAACCTCGCGCCGCTGTGTCGCAGGCATCACCGGCTCAAGACCCACCACTCCGGGTGGGGCTACACCGCCCTCGAACCCGGCACCTACCTGTGGACCTCACCCCACGGCTACCAGTTCCTCCGCGACCACCGCGGCACCACCGACGTCAGCCACGACAAGACACACGACCGGCCACCGGTCCGGCCACCCGACACCTGAACACACCGCCCCACCCCGCTCACCCACCGGTGAGCGGGGCCACAGGCATGCCCGGACCCGAAGCACCCGCTGCTGCAGCGATCAGGGTCGGCGAGCAGCCCTGCGTGCCACCTCGAAGGCGATCACCGCGGCCGCACTGGCCACGTTGAGGGACTCGACCCCGTTGGCCATCGGGATCGACAGCCTGGTGTCGAGCAGATCGAGGCTCGACGCGGAGAGGCCGTCGGTCTCGTTGCCGAGCACGAACAGGCTACGCTCGCCGAGGTCTGCGTCGTACAACGTGGTGGTGGCCGATGCGTCGAGACCGTAGGCCGTGAACCCGGCCGCGCCGAGCGTCCGCAGCGCGTCACCGGGGCGGCGGCATCGGACGATCGTGGCCCGGAACGCGATGCCCGCCGACGCCTTGATCACCAGCGGGCCGAGCCCGGGCGACCCGGCACTCGGCAGCACCACGGCGTTCAGGCCGGCGGCGGTCGCGGTCCTGATGATCATGCCGACGTTGGCGGGGTTGCTGACGCCGTCGAGCAGCAGCACGTTCGCGTGGGCCGGGCAGGTCGCCGCGAACTCCTCGAGCGAGCGCAGGCCGGGCGCGACGACGTCGGCGACCACGCCCTGGTCGTGCTTGCCGTTGCCGGCGAGGTACTTCACGCGCTGCGCGGAGGAGGTCTCGACGCGCACCGAGCGCTCTTCCGCGAGCTGGAGGGTGTGGCGCAAGGCGGCGCGGGAGGCGTTGTCGGCGATGATCAGCTTGTCGACGGTCAGTCGGCTGTCGAGCAGCACCTCCTGCACCGGCTTGCGCCCGTAGACGGTGATGAACGACTCCCGGGGTGAGCGCTGACGGCTGCTGTCCGGCGACGAGGTCATGCGTCGGCCTCCTGGTCGTGGTCGAGCCCGTCCGAGGCTCCAGCATGCCATCGGGCGTCGTGTCGGGCTTCTCACATCCCCGTGCTCCGGCCCGGGTACCGGTGCCAGCGTGGGGACGGTGAGCGCCGACCTGCACCTGCCGGGGACCGCGGGCTTCCGCCGCCTGAACCTGGCGATGGTGCTCGCCGGACTGGCGGCGTTCGGCATCCTCTACGCCACCCAGCCGTTGCTGCCCCAGATCGGCACCGAGTACGGCGTGGGCCCGAGCCGGGCCAGCCTGACCGTCTCGGCGACCACCGGGGCGCTGGCGCTGGCGGTGCTCCCGCTGGCGGCGCTCGCGGTCCGCATCGGGCGGGTGCGCTCGATGCGGGCCGGCCTGCTGCTCGCGGTCGCGCTGACCGCCCTGGCCGCGGTCGCCCCCTCGTTCCCGACGCTGGTGGTGCTCCGCGCGGCGACGGGCGTCGTGCTGGCCGGGGTCGTGGCGGTCGCGATGGGGCACGTCGGGGCGGAGGTCGAGCCACGCGGGCTCGGCTCGGCCATGGGGCTCTACGTGGCCGGCAACTCGCTGGGCGGCGTCGGTGGCCGGGTGCTCGCGTCGCTGGTCGCCGACGGCACGTCGTGGCGCTGGGGCGTGGCTGCGGTCGCCGCCGGCTCGCTGGTCGCGACGCTGGCGTTCTGGTGGCTGCTGCCGGCGCCCGTCGGCGACGTCGACTCCGTGGCTCCCGCGGGGCCCGGAGGGGCGTTCGGCGAGCTGCTGCGCCGCCCCGCGATGCTGTTCCTGCTGCTCGTGCCGGTGACGCTGATGGGCGGCTTCGTCACCGTCTACAACTACCTGAGCTACCGGCTCGTCGCGCCGCCGTTCGACCTGCCGGTCGCCGTGGTGGGGCTGGTGTTCCTGGCCTACCTGGCCGGCACCGGCAGCTCGACGGTCGCCGGTCGGGCCGCCGATGCGGTGGGCCGACCGCGGGTGATCCTGGCCGCGGTGCTGGTGATGGCCGCCGGGCTCGCGATGACGCTGCCCGACCAGCTGGTCTGGGTGGTGGTCGGGCTGGTCGTCTTCACCGGCGGCTTCTTCGCGGCCCACGCCACCGCCAGCGGGTGGGCTCCGGTCGTCGGTGCGCCGTACGGCACCCGAGCGAGCGCGCTGTACGTCGCGGGCTACTACGCCGGCTCCAGCATCTTCGGCACCGTGCTCGGCGGCGCCTGGTCCGGTGGGGGTTGGCCCGCCCTCGTCGGCGGGGTCGCTGCCCTGGTGCTGGTCGGGATGCTCGCGGCGGGAGGGGTCGCCGCTCAGACCCGGACCGCGATCTCCTCACCCAGTCGGGCTCCCGCGAGCAGGTCGAGCCGGGCTCCCGACCAGAAGCTGCCCGGGTCGTAGGAGTTGGTCGGCAGTCCGGCGTCGAGCAGTCCCATCGCGGTGTACGACGCGGCGACCACCTCGGCGCAGTACGTCACCTCGGCACCCGCGTCGTGGGCGAAGCGACCGCGCGCCCAGCGGGCGGCCAGGGCTGCGGTCGGCGGGAACGGGGTCCCGTCGAGCCGGGCGATGGTGCGCAGCACCGCGTTCTCCTGCTCCGCGGTCACCGGCGCGTCGAGCTGGCGCAGCCACGCCCGCTGCCCGTAGCGCCCGCACCACTGCACGACCGCCTCCCGCAGGTCGTGCAGCTGGACGCCCCGGTGGTGGGAGTCCGTCCAGACGTCGCGCAGCCCCTTGCCGAGCTCCGCGTGCCACATCAGGGGCGGCATGTCGTCGAGGACCACGGCCATCCCGACGTGGTTGACCGGCGCGTTGGTGAGCACCCGGATCGCCTGGTCTGCCCCGGACCTGCCACGGAACAGCCACAGGTCCCCCGTGCGGGTGAGCTCGACGGCGTCGTCCAGACTGAGGCTGGTGTCCATCGAGGAGGTCCTCCCATGAAGGTGCCCAAGAAGCTGCCCAGGAAGCTGCCCTGGAAGCTGCCCTGGAAGCTACTCGGTCTTGCGGGCGTGGCCGGGGTCGCTGCCACCGGGGTCATCATCGCCCGGGACCAGCGCCAGCGCGCGGAGCTCACGCCGGACGAGATCCGCGAACGACTCCACCAGCGGCTGCGCGATGCCGACGAGCCCGACGGGGCCTCCGAAGGCTGAGATGGAGATGTACGGCGAGATCGCCGAGCGCTACCGCGACTTCGCGGCGTTCGCGCGCGAGGACTCCCCGTGCTTCGAGGCCTGGGCGCTCGGGGTGGCGCAGGACGCCGAGGTGCAGGCCTGGCTCGCGGACCTGCCCCGGATCAAGCAGCAGCCCAACCTGGTGTTCGCCGCCGCGCGCTGGCACGGCGCTGCCGCCCCGGCGTCGTACGACGCGCTGCGCACGGTGCTGCTCGGCACCGAGGGCGTCAAGGCCACGATCCGGGCGCGGTCGACCCAGACCAACGAGGCCGGTCGGCTGGCCACGCTGACCCCGGTGCTGGCCGCCTTCGCGGGGCCACTGGCGCTGGTCGAGGTCGGTGCGAGTGCGGGTCTGTGCCTGTACCCGGACCGCTACGACTACCGCTGGCCGCGGCACGGTGAGCTCCTCGGCAGCGGCGGCCCCACCCTCACCTGCGCGGCGCGCGGCGCCCTGCCCGTGCCGAGCCGACACCCTGAGGTCGCCTGGCGCGGCGGCGTCGACCTGCACCCGCTGGACGTGACCGACGCGGACGACACCGACTGGCTGACCATCCTGGTCTGGCCGGAGCAGGACGCCCGGCGCGACCTGCTGCGGTCGGCGATCGAGGTGGCTCGCAGCGACCCGCCCGACCTGGTGCGCGGCGACCTGCTCGACGAGCTGCCCGCACTGCTCGACGAGGCGTCCCGGCACGGCACGCCGGTGGTCTACCACAGCGCGGTCGTGGCCTACCTCGACCACGACCAGCAGAGGCGGTTCGCGGACGTGATGCGGACCCACGTCGCCGCCGGACGCTGCCACTGGGTCGCCAACGAGAGCCCGGGAGTGGTGCCCGGGATCGAGACGCCGGAGCCGCGCGCCGACGCCCGGTTCGTGCTGGCGCGCGACGGCTCCCCGGTGGCGTGGACGCACGGTCACGGGCACTCGATCGACTGGCTCTGAGACCGCCCACCCCCTCGTTCACCTCGGTCGGGCATGCTGGCGATCCCCCACCACGGAGGTCCCATGGCCAAGAAGAAGTCCGTCCGCAAGCCCGACGCCACGTCGAAGAAGCAGCGCGCGGCGCTGGCGAAGGCAGAGGCCAGGGCCGACCGCTGGAAGGCGAAGGCGCAGAAGTCGCGCGCAGCCGCGGCCGGCGCCGAGAAGCGGGTGGCCACCCTGGAGAAGCGGGTGGCCAAGCTGGAGAAGCGGCTGGCCAGGGTCAGGCGCGACGCCGCCCCGGCACCGACCGTGGAGCCGGCGGAGGGCGCTCCCGACGACTCCTGGACGGTCGCCCGGCTCCGGGCGGAGGCGCGTGCCCGCGGGCTCGAGGGCCTCTCCCGCAAGACCAAGCAACAGCTGATCGACGCCCTGCGCTGAACCCGCCGTGTCCTGTCGGGAGGCCCTGCCAGACTGACGTAGGCTGACGTCTCTTCCCCCGGGAGAGCGCCTGCTTCGCGTCTCCCCAGCGGTTCGCCGCACCGTACAGACGACCCTCCGGGAAGGTGTTGAGAAGGCCCCCATGTCGACCGGTTCCAGGGACGGGTTCGCACACCTCCACGTGCACACCGAGTACTCCATGCTCGACGGCGCGGCCCGGTTGACCGACCTGTTCGAGCGCACCGCCGAGCTCGGCATGGACACGATCGCGATGACCGACCACGGCAACGTCTTCGGCGCCTACGAGTTCTGGTCGAAGGCGCGCGCGGCCGGCATCAAGCCGATCATCGGCATGGAGGCCTACGCCACGCCCAACACCCCGCGCGGCGAGCGCAAGCGGGTGCGCTGGGGCGACGGGGGAGACGACGACGTCTCGGGGTCGGGCGCCTACACGCACATGACGCTGCTGGCGGAGAACACCCAGGGCATGCACAACCTGTTCCGGCTCTCCAGCCGGGCCTCGCTCGAGGGCTTCTTCTACAAGCCGCGAATCGACCGCGAGCTCCTCGCCGAGCTCGGTCAGGGCCTGATCGGCACCACCGGCTGTCCCTCGGGCGAGGTGCAGGTCTGGCTCCGCCTCGGGCAGTACGACAAGGCGCGCCAGGCCGCGGCCGACTTCCAGGACATCTTCGGCAGGGGCAACTTCTTCATCGAGCTGATGGACCACGGGCTCTCCCTCGAGTCCCGGGTCCGTGAGGGCCTGCTCCGGCTGAGCAAGGACCTCGGCATCCCGGTGATCGCCACCAACGACTCCCACTACGTGCGACCCGAGGACGCCGACGCCCACGAGCACCTGCTGTGCGTGTCCTCCGGCTCGACGATGGCCGACCCGAAGCGGTTCAAGCTCGACGGCGGCGGCTACTACATCAAGTCCCCGGCCGAGATGCGCGAGATCTGGCGCGACCTTCCCGAGGCCTGCGACAACACGCTGCTCGTCGCCGAGCGGTGCGAGGTGACCTTCAACGAGGACGCCAACTACATGCCCCGCTTCCCCGTGCCGGAGGGGGAGACCGAGGACACCTGGTTCGTCAAGGAGGTCGAGAAGGGGCTGCGCTACCGCTACCCCGACGGCATCCCCGACGCCGTGCGTGCCCGGGCCGTGTTCGAGACCGACGTGATCATCGGGATGGGCTTCCCCGGCTACTTCCTGGTGGTGGCCGACTTCATCAACTGGGCCAAGGACAACGGCATCCGGGTCGGCCCGGGCCGTGGCTCCGGCGCCGGTTCGATGTGCGCCTACGCGATGCGGATCACCGACCTCGACCCGCTGCACCACGGCCTGATCTTCGAGCGCTTCCTCAACCCCGACCGGGTCTCGATGCCCGACTTCGACATCGACTTCGACGAGCGTCGCCGCGGTGAGGTGATCCGCTACGTCTCGGAGAAGTACGGCGACGACCGGGTCTCGATGATCGTCACCTACGGCACGATCAAGGCCAAGCAGGCGGTCAAGGACTCCTCCCGCATCCTCGGCTACCCGTTCGCCATGGGTGACCGGATCACCAAGGCGATGCCGACGGCGGTGATGGGCAAGGACATCCCGCTCAAGGAGCTCTTCGACTCCGAGCACAAGCGGTTCGGGGAGGGCGGCGAGTTCCGTTCCCTCTACGACTCCGACCAGGACGTCAAGACCGTCGTCGACACCGCGATCGGGATCGAGGGCCTCAAGCGCCAGTGGGGCGTGCATGCGGCCGGCGTGATCATGTCCAGCGAGCCGATCATGGACGTCATCCCGGTGATGAAGCGCGAGGCCGACGGCGCGATCATCACGCAGTTCGACTACCCGACCTGCGAGAAGCTCGGCCTGATCAAGATGGACTTCCTCGGGCTCCGCAACCTGACGGTCCTCGACGACGCGCTGATCAACATCGCCAACAACCGTGGCGAGAAGATCGTGCTCGAGGAGCTCGAGCTCACCGACCCGGCCACCTACACGCTGCTCCAGCGCGGCGACACGCTCGGTGTCTTCCAGCTCGACGGCGGGCCGATGCGGGCGCTCCTGCGCAGCATGCAGCCCGACACGTTCGAGGACATCTCCGCGGTGGGGGCGCTCTACCGGCCGGGTCCGATGGGCGCCGACTCGCACAACAAGTACGCCCGCCGCAAGACCGGGCGCGAGCCCGTCGTACCGATCCATCCCGAGCTGGCCGAGGCACTCGAGGACGTGCTGGGCGAGACCTACGGCCTGATCGTCTACCAGGAGCAGGTGATGGCGATCGCGCAGCAGCTCGCCGGCTACAGCCTGGGCCAGGCGGACATCCTGCGGCGGGCGATGGGCAAGAAGAAGAAGGAGGAGCTCGACAAGCAGTTCGCCGGCTTCTCCGCCGGCATGAACGACCGCGGCTACAGCGCTGCGGCGGTCAAGACGCTGTGGGAGATCCTGGTCCCGTTCTCCGACTACGCCTTCAACAAGGCGCACTCCGCCGCCTACGGTCTGGTCTCCTACTGGACCGCCTTCCTCAAGGCCAACTACCCGGCCGAGTACATGGCCGCGCTCCTGACGTCCGTCAAGGACGACAAGGACAAGATGGCGATCTACCTCAACGAGTGCCGCCGGATGAAGATCCAGGTGCTCCCGCCCGACGTCAACGAGTCCGAGGCCAACTTCACCCCGGTCGGCAAGGACATCCGGTTCGGCCTGACCGCGATCCGCAACGTCGGCTGGAACGTCGTCGCCCAGATCATCGAGAGCCGCCGCGAGAAGGGCCGGTTCGCCGACTTCGCCGACTTCATGGGCAAGGTGCCACCGCAGGTGTGCAACAAGCGCCTGATCGAGTCCCTGGTGAAGGCGGGCGGGTTCGACTCGCTCGGCCACGGTCGCCGGGCGCTGGTCGCGATCCACGAGACCGCGGTCGACCAGTACGTCGACATCAAGCGCAACGAGGCGATCGGGCAGGACTCCCTCTTCGCCGAGATGGACACGGTCGACGGCGAGGGCGGCTGGGGAATCAACGTCGCCGTGCCCGACATACCCGAGTGGGACAAGCAGACCCTGCTCGGCCACGAGCGGGAGATGCTCGGTCTCTACGTCAGCGACCACCCGCTGATGGGCCTCGAGCACGTGCTCGCCAACGCCGCCGACAGCACCATCGGCCAGCTCCTCACCGACGAGAACCGGCGCGACCGGGAGCAGGTGACCATCGCCGGCCTGATCACCGGTGTCCAGCGCAAGATCACCAAGCGCGGTGACGCCTGGGCGATCATCACCGTCGAGGACCTCGAGGGCGCGATCGACGTGCTGCTGTTCCCGAGCAACTACCAGCTCGCCTCGACGATCCTGCTCGAGGACACGATCGTGGTGGTCAAGGGCACCCTCAACCGCGACAAGGACCAACCCGAGATCCACGGCCGCGAGGTCACGCAGCCGGCGCTGGAGTCGGCGGCCGCCGGCCCGGTGGCGATCACGCTGCCCTCGACCCGCTGCACGCCGCCGGTGGTCGAGCAGCTCAAGGACGTGCTCCGCACCCACCCCGGCACCACCGAGGTGCGGCTCAAGCTGATGGCCCGCGGCGGCACCACGGTCCTCCGGCTCGACGACCGGCTGCGGGTCAGCCCGTCGCCTGCGCTGTACGCCGACCTCAAGCACCTGCTGGGCCCGGGCTGCCTCGGATGAGCCGCGTCACCACCCGTCCCGCAGAATGCACCTCGTGACCGAACAGTCGATCTGGCCCGCCGAGGCCGCGCAGGAGGAGCCTGCCCGCCGCCTCTCCGCGGGCGTCCTGGTCGACCTTGCGTGGGTGCTCGGACTCTTCGCGGGCGCCGGTGCCGCCGCGGGTGTCGTGTGGTGGCGGGTCGCCCCCACGGCGTCGTACACGCGCACCGCCGACAACGCCGTGATGCTGCAGGGCGAGCTCGGCGAGCGGGTGCAGGCCGACGGCTGGTTCGTGGTGATCGGACTGGTCGCGGGGCTCCTGCTCGGCCTGGCACTCACCCGGTGGCGCCGCCACCACCCGATGCTCGTGGTGCTGGTCGGCTACGCCGCCAGCCTCGGGGCAGCCGCCCTCGCGCTGTGGCTGGGTGGGGTGCTCGGCCACCAGGACGTCGCGGCCCTGCTGCGCCGGGCCGCGGTCGGTGACCGCATCCCCGACTCGCTCGGCGTGATCTCGCACCTGGTGGTGATTGCCTGGCCGATCGGGTTCCTGATCGGGTCCGTGGGCGTGATCTGGGGAACCAGGTCAGGCGCCCGTGACGTCGAACCGTTATCGAACCGGGCCTGAGCACCGCCTCCGGCGAGTACTCTGACCGCCTGCACAAACCCAGACATCTGGGGCGCCGCGAGGGGGAACCGCATGTCCGAGACCACGATCCTGCCCGAGCCGCCGAGTCCGACGTCGCCGTCCGGCGGCCGCCGCGGTGCCGCCGTGGCCGGCATCACCGCCGGCACCCTGGCCATCGTGGGAGCCGGTGCGTTCGCCGCGTTCCAGCTCCTCGACGGCGGGCCGGCCGCCGAGCAGGCGCTGCCCGCCGAGAGCACGCTGGCGGTGGTCAGCCTGGACCTCGACCCCTCCGCCCGCCAGAAGATCGAGGCGATCCGGACCCTGCAGAAGTTCCCGGCGCTCAAGAAGGAGCTCGAGCTCAGCTCGGGTGACGACCTGCGCAAGAAGTTCTTCGACGAGGTGCTCACCGGGGGGAACTGCAAGAAGCTCACCTACGAGGACGATATCGAGCCCTGGATCGGTGACAACGTCGCGGTCGCAGCGGCGTCCTTCGAGAAGGGCACGGTGAGTCCGCTGGTGGCGCTGGCCGTCACCGACAAGGACAAGGCCGCCCGTGGGCTCGACGCGCTGATCGACTGCGACGATGCCACGGGCGAGGCGGGCTACGCCTTCCACGACGACTTCGTGCTGGTCAGTGACTCCACGGCCCACGCCACCAAGGCGGCCGAGCAGGCCGCCGCGCGTCCGCTCAGCGACGACCCGACCTACCTCGGCTGGACGGACAAGGTCGGCGACCGCGGCATCCTCAGCTTCTACCTCGCCAAGCAGGCGGCCGGCGCGATCGCGGACGGTATGGGCATGTTCGGCGGGTTCGGGAACGACGTGGAGGCGAACGCCTTCCCGAGCGAGGGCAGTGACGTCCCCGGTGACCTTCCCAGTGACTTCCCCAGTGACTTCCCCAGCGACTTCCCCAGCGACGTGCCCAGTGACTTCCCCAGCGAGCTGGCGTCCGCCCTCCCCTCGGACCTGGCGAGCCAGCTGGCGTCAGCCGAGCCTGGCAGCGTCCAGACGGTCACGTCGGGCGCGGCGTACACCCCGAGGACCCGGGCCGAGGACCCCCGCACCAGGGCCCGCAAGGCGCTCAAGAACTTCCAGGGCGCCGCGGGCACGCTGCGCTTCGCCGACGGGGGAGCCGAGCTCCACGTGGTCGGTGGCCTGGGTGGCAGAGCGGGCGCAGCCCAGCACCCCGTCACCGAGGTGATCGGGAACCTGCCCGCGGACACCACGGCCGTCGTCGGGATCTCGCCGCCATCGGCCTGGGCCGACAGGCTGACCGCCCAGCTCGACGGGCTCGGACTGTTCGTCGGCGGCGAGGTCGGCGTCCGGCAGCTGATCGAGGACCAGCTCGGGCTCACCGTCCCCGAGGACCTGCAGACCCTCCTCGGCGAAGGGCTCGCCCTCTCGCTGCGAGGCACCCCGCCCGCCGACCTCGGGGACATGAACGGGCCGGAGGACATGCCCGTGGCCCTGACCGTCAAGGGCGACCCGGATGCGATCAAGGGCGTGATCGCGAAGATCGAGGCGAAGCAGGGCACGACGCTCGCCGACGAGGGCGTGGCCGTCGCGGCCGGCTCGGCCCGCGTGACTCTCTCGTTCGACGCGACCTACGCCGAGGACCTGCTCGGCGACGGCACCCTGGTCGACGACAAGACCTTCCGGAAGGTCGTGCCCGAGGCAGACAGGGCCGCGGTGGTGGTCTACGTCGACCTGAACACGAAGTGGCGGCAGGCGATCGCCGACACGATGACCGACAGCCCCCGCGAGTTCCTCTTCAAGAAGTCGGAGTTCCTCGACAACACCGAGGCGCTCGAGGCTCTGGGCATCTCCAGCTGGGTCGAGGGTGGCGACCCGCACCTGCTGGTCAAGCTGACCACGGACTGACCTGACCCGACGCATTCCCGGCCGACCCGGACGCATTCCGGGCCGACCCGGACTCAGTCCCGGCCGATCCGGGCCACCTGGGCGTCGAGCACGCGGACCAGGTCGGTCGGGGCGAGACCGAGGTCGACCCCGCGCCGTCCGCCGCTGACGTAGACCGTCGCGTGGGCGTGCGCGGTCTCGTCCACGACGGTGCGAAGCCGCTTGCGCTGCCCGATCGGGGAGATGCCGCCCACGACGTAGCCCGTCGTACGCTCCGCGACGGCCGGGTCGGCCATCGCCGCACGCTTGCCGCCGAGCACGGAGGCGAGTGCCTTCAGGTCGAGCTGACCGCTGACCGGCACGACCGCGACGACCAGCTCGCCGTCGACCTCGGCCAGGAGTGTCTTGAACACCTGCTCCGGTGCGAGCCCGAGCGACCGGGCGGCCTCGAGCCCGTAGGACTCGTGGCGGGAGTCATGGTCGTAGGGGTGCACGGTGAACTCGACACCGGCTCGTTCCAGGGTTGCCGTGGCGGGCGTGGCGATGGTCGTCCGCTTCGCCATCAGTTCGGTGACCAGCGGGTGCGAGCGACCTCGGTCGCGGGAAGCGACGGCACCGCCTTCATGGCCCGCAGCTCCGAGACCAGCGACCGGCGCAGCAGCACCAGCCGGCTCGCCGCGTCGGGTGCCTCGAGCAGGGACTGACGCTCCGGAAGGGTCAGCAGGCAGGTGGTCGCCAGTGACCAGGAGAGGTACGTCGGGTCGCGGGGGAGGTCGCCGTCGAGCACCGGTCCTCCGCGGAGCTCGCCGAGCCGGCGCCGGTAGGTGTCGAAGGTCGCCACCGTCCGCTCCGCCTCGGCCTCGGCCTCGGGCAGGTCCGGCTCCTCGAGCACGTCGACGATGCCGACCGGGAAGGGCCCCGATGTCTCGAGCTCGTGCAGGCGCAGCCGCTGCCGTCCGACCACCTCGATGTCGAAGCGGCCGTCGGGGTACTGCTCGACCTCGGTCAGCTGCATCACGGTGCCGGTGGTGTGCAGGGACTGCACGCCGCGGTCGCCGACCTCGTAGCCCTCCCGGATCGCGGTGACCCCGAACAGCCGCTCAGCCGGGTCGTCCTGGGTCAGCAGGTGGTGCACCAGCGCGCGGTAGCGGTCCTCGAAGACGTGGAGGGGCGTGGTCACCCCGGGGAACAGCACCGTGTTCAGCGGGAACATCGGCATCCGGACGCTCATCCGAGGTCCCCGCGGGAGCGGCAGCGCAGCGAGCGCTCTCGTGGGGTGGTCGGCACGGGGGCAACCGTAGTCCGCTCCCTAGACTGGCCCCATGATTCGCCGGATCGACCTGCGTGGAGCCGCTGCCGACTCCCCGGACTACCGCACCCTGGTGCCGCGCGCCGATGTCGACGTGGAGGCCGCGCTGGAGGTGGTGCGCCCGATCTGCGACGCCGTGCGCACCCGGGGGGTCGAGGCGGTCCGCGAGTACTCCGAACGCTTCGACGGCGTCGTCCAGGACGAGATCCGGGTGCCGGCCGGCGCGCTCACCGCCGCCCTCGACGTACTCGACCCGGTCATCCGGGCCGGGCTCGAGGAGTCGGTCCGGCGGTTGCGGCTGACCTGCGCCGCCGAGCTCGAGGCCGACGGCGCCACCGACCTGGGCCCGGGCGCCCGCGTGACCAAGCGGATGATCCCGGTCGACCGGGTGGGCCTCTACGTGCCCGGAGGGATCGCACCGCTGGTCTCCAGCGTGCTGATGAACGTGGTGCCTGCGCAGGTCGCCGGCGTCGGCTCGATCGCGCTGACCAGCTCCCCGCAGAAGGCGGCGTTCGGCGAGTGGGGCAGCGGGCTGCCGCACCCGACGATCCTGGCCGCCTGCGAGCTGCTCGGCGTCGACGAGGTGTACGCCGTCGGCGGTGCGCAGGCGATCGCGATGCTCGCCTACGGCGCGGGGGAGTGCCGCCCCGTCGACCTGGTCACCGGGCCCGGCGCGATCCACACGGTCGCGGCGAAGCGGCTGCTCAAGGGGGTCGTCGGCATCGACTCCGAGGCAGGTCCGACCGAGATCGCGATCCTCGCCGACGACACCGCAGACGCGGCGTACGTGGCGGCCGACCTGGTCAGCCAGGCAGAGCACGACCCGATGGCCGCCTCGGTGCTGGTCACCGACTCGCTCCGGCTGGCCGACGACGTGGAGGCCGAGCTGGAGAAGCAGGTCCATGCCACGCGGCACACCGACCGGATCCGCACCGCTCTCGGTGGCAGCCAGAGCGGCATCGTGCTGGTCGACGACATGGACCAGGGTCTCGACGTGGTCAACGCCTACGCCGCCGAGCACCTCGAGATCCACACCGCCGACGCTCGTGGTCACGCGGAGCGGGTGCGCAACGGCGGTGCCGTGTTCGTGGGCGCCTACGCCCCGGTCTCGCTCGGCGACTACTGCGCGGGCTCCAACCACGTGCTGCCCACCGGTGGCTGCGCGTGCCACTCCTCGGGCCTGTCGGTCCGCTCGTTCCTGCGGGCCGTGCACGTGGTCGAGTACGACCGGGCCGCCCTCGAGCAGGTGGCCCACCACGTCGTGGCGCTCGCCGAGGCCGAGGACCTCCCCGGGCACGGCGCCGCCGTCCGGGTGCGCCTCGAGGACAGGTGACCTCGGTGCAGTGGACCCCTCCGCTGCGTAACGAGCTGGTCGGCATCGAGCCGTACGGCGCGCCGCAGCTCGACGTGCCGGTGCAGCTCAACGTCAACGAGAACCCCTACCCGCCGGGCGCGGAGTGCGTCGCGGACATCGCCCGGTCGGTGATGACCGCTGCCGCCTCCCTGAACCGCTACCCGGACCGGGAGTTCACCGAGCTCCGCGCCGGGCTCGCGGGCTACCTGGCCACGGAGTCCGGGGTGGCACTCTCGCCGGAGCAGATCTGGGCCGCCAACGGGTCCAACGAGGTGATGCTCCAGATCCTGCAGGCCTTCGGGGGTCCGGGGCGCACCGCGGTCTCGTTCGCCCCGACGTACTCGATGTACCCGGAGTACGCCCGGGACGCGATGACCGCCTGGGTCGCCGGCCGCCGCCGGGAGGACTTCGGCTTCGACCTCGAGCACGCCCGTGAGCTGGTCGCCGAGCACCGGCCGAGCGTGGTGCTGCTGCCGTCGCCGAACAACCCGACCGGCACCGCACTGCCGCACGACGTGGTCGGTGCTCTCTGCGACCTGGTCGGTGACACCGGGGTGGTGGTGATCGACGAGGCCTACGCGGAGTTCCGGCGCACCGGCACCCCGAGCGCGCTGGAGCTGCTGGCCGAGCACCCGCAGCTGGTGGTCACGCGCACCATGAGCAAGGCGTTCGCGCTCGCCGGCGCGCGGCTCGGCTACCTCGCCGCGTCGCCGGCGATCTGCGACGCGCTCCGGGTCGTCCGCCTGCCCTACCACCTCTCCGCGGTCACCCAGGCCACCGCCAGCGCCGCGCTCCGGCACGCCGACGCGCTCCTCGCGAACGTCGAGACCTTGCGCCTGGAGCGCGACCGCACGGTCGTCTGGCTGCGCGAGCGGGGTTACGACGTGGCCGAGTCCGACGCCAACTTCGTGCTGTTCGGCCGGTTCGCCGACCGGCACGCGGTGTGGCGCTCGCTGCTCGACCGGGGGGTGCTGATCCGGGAGACCGGACCCGACGGCTGGCTGCGCGTGTCCGTCGGCACGGCCGACGAGATGGCGGCATTCGGGCAGGCACTGGACAATGTGACCGACGCACAGGAGAACGGAAGGGTCGCGACATGAGCCGCACCGCACGGATCGAGCGCCAGACCAAGGAGTCCAAGGTGCTGGTCGAGGTCGACCTCGACGGCGCCGGGCGCACCGACGTCTCCACCGGCGTGGGGTTCTACGACCACATGCTGACCGCCTTCGGTCGGCACGCGCTGATCGACCTGACCGTCCAGGCCGAGGGCGACACCCACATCGACGCGCACCACACCGTCGAGGACACCGCGATCGTGCTCGGCGAGGCGCTGCGCGAGGCGCTCGGCGACAAGGCCGGCATCCGCCGGTTCGGGGACTCCCTGGTCCCGCTCGACGAGGCGCTGGTGCAGTGCGCCGTCGACGTCTCCGGCAGGCCCTACTGCGTGCACACCGGCGAGCCCGAGGGGCAGGAGTTCGTGCTGATCGGCGACGCCTACCTGGGCTCGCTGACCCGGCACGTCTTCGAGACGATCGCGCACCACGCCCAGATCGCACTGCACGTGCGGGTGCTGTCGTCGCGTGACCCGCACCACCTGGTCGAGGCGCAGTTCAAGGCGGTCGCCCGGGCGCTGCGCGACGCGGTCGCCATCGACCCGCGCGAGACCGGTGTGCCCTCGACCAAGGGCACGCTCTGATCACCCCACGGGATCGCTCCGCTGGTGCTCCGCGATCCCCCCGCAGGGACCCCGAAGAGGCATGAACGCTCAGGTCACCGTCCTGGACTACGGATCGGGCAACGTCCGCTCCGCCGTCAGGGCCCTCGAACGTGCCGGCGCCGAGGTCACGCTGACCGCCGACCGGGCGGCTGCCCAGGACTGTGACGGACTCGTGGTCCCCGGTGTCGGCGCCTACCGGGCCTGCATGGACGGGCTCCGGGCCGTGCACGGAGCGGAGATCATCGGCCGCCGGCTCGCGGGCGGACGCCCGGTGCTCGGGATCTGCGTGGGGATGCAGGTGCTCTTCGACCACGGGGTCGAGCACGGCGTGAGCACCGAGGGGTGCGGCGAGTGGCCGGGCACGGTGGAACGGTTGCGCGCGCCCGTCGTACCTCACATGGGGTGGAACACCGTCGACGTCGCGCCGGGGAGCACGCTCTTCGCCGGCATCGAGCAGGAGCGCTTCTACTTCGTGCACTCCTACGGCGTGCGGAGCTGGGACCTGGTCACGACCGGCAGGACCCGGACCCCGCTGGTGCACTGGACCGAGCACGGGCCACGCAACGGGACCGACAGGTTCGTGGCCGCGGTCGAGAACGGGCCGCTCTGCGCCACCCAGTTCCACCCCGAGAAGTCCGGCGACGCGGGTGCCCGGCTCCTCCGCAACTGGGTGGAGGCGCTGTGAACACCCCCACCGACCACTCGCTGCGCTCGCGCTCGGCCGTGGACCCCGAATGAGCAAGGAACGCGCCTCCCGTCGCGCCGAGCGGGAGCGCGAGGCCGCCGTGAGGCAGGCAGCACGCGCCGCGGCCCAGGAACGCGCCGAGCGCAGCCGCGCGCGCAGGCAGGCGCTGGGCCGGTGGTTGCCCCGCCGCACGGGTGGCCGGCAGACCGGCATCCTGGCCGAACGTCGGCGTACCCGGCTGCGACTGCTGGTCTCGGCCCTGGTGCTGGTGCAGGTGCTGGTCTGGATCTTCCGCGACGACTGGCCCTCGCGGCTGGCCGCCTTCGCCGTCACTCTGCTGCTGCTCCCGCTGCTCGTCGTGTTCATCGCCTGAGAGGACCCCATGTCCCACCTCGAACTACTGCCCGCCGTCGACATCGCCGACGGCCGGGCCGTCCAGCTGGTCCAGGGGGTCGCGGGCTCGGAGAAGCACTTCGGCGACCCCGTCGAGGCGGCGCTGCGCTGGCAGGAGTCCGGTGCGGAGTGGCTGCACCTGGTCGACCTGGACGCGGCGTTCGGTCGTGGTGACAACCGTGACCTGCAGGCCCGCATCGTCGGCGCCCTCGACATCCGGGTGGAGATGAGCGGGGGCATCCGCGACGACGAGTCCCTCGGCGCGGCGCTGGCCACGGGCTGCCGCCGGGTCAACATCGGCACCGCGGCGCTCGAGCAGCCGGAGTGGTGCGCGGCCGCGATCGCCGAGCACGGTGACCGGATCGCGATCGGCCTCGACGTCCGCGGTCGCACTCTCGCCGCGCGCGGCTGGACCCGTGACGGCGGTGACCTCTACGAGGTGCTGGCCCGGCTCGACAGCGAAGGGTGCGCCCGTTACGTGGTCACCGACGTCAACAAGGACGGCATGCTCCAGGGGCCCAACCTCCAGCTGCTGCGCGACGTCTGCGCCGCCACCGAGGCGCCGGTGGTGGCGTCCGGCGGGATCACCGAGCTCGCCGACCTGTCCGCGCTGACGGACCTCGTCGACGAAGGCGTCGAGGGCGCGATCATCGGCACCGCGCTCTACGAGGGCCGGTTCACGCTCGAGGACGCGCTCGCCCTCACCTGGCCGGACCGGCCGTGATCGCCCCAGAGAACCGCTCGCTTCGCTCGCGCTTCCGCGGGGACCCCGCATGACGCTCGCCGTACGCGTCATCCCGTGCCTGGACGTGGACGCCGGACGCGTGGTCAAGGGCGTGAACTTCCGTGAGCTCCGCGATGCCGGCGACCCGGTCGAGCTCGCGCGGCTCTACGACGCCCAAGGCGCCGACGAGCTGACCTTCCTCGACATCTCGGCCTCGCACGAGGGCCGCGCGACCACGCTCGAGATCGTCTCGCGGACCGCGGAGCAGGTGTTCATCCCGCTGACCGTCGGCGGTGGGATCTCCTCGGTGGATGACGTCGACACCCTGCTGCGCGCCGGAGCCGACAAGATCGCGGTCAACACGGCGGCCATCCACCGACCCGGGCTGGTCGCGGAGATCGCCGACCGGTTCGGCAACCAGGTGCTGGTCCTCTCGCTCGACGCCCGTCGCGGCGGTGACACCGAGTCGGGCTTCGAGGTGACCACCCACGGAGGCCGCAGGAGCGCCGGGCTCGACGCCGTGGAGTGGGCCCGTCGGGCGACCGACCTGGGTGCCGGCGAGATCCTGCTCAACGCGATGGACGCCGACGGCACCACCGACGGCTTCGACCTCGAGCTGATCCGGCTGGTCCGCGCCGAGGTGTCGATCCCGGTGATCGCCAGCGGGGGAGCGGGGGCCGTCGAGCACTTCCCGCCCGCCGTCGACGCCGGCGCCGACGCCGTCCTCGCCGCCACCGTCTTCCACTTCGGCACGCTCGGGATCGCCGACGTGAAGTCCGCCCTCGCCGCCTCCGGCCACCCCGTCCGCTGACCGGTCGCAGGTCCACGCCGAGATCCCGCCGCTCGGCGCGTTCTCGCGGGCTGACGGCGGACGGCGACGGCTGGCTGTAGCCGGTGCCCACTACGCTCGGCCCGGTGACCTGGGACGACCTCTACGACGCCGCCTCCCGGGCACGGTGGGTCGACGAGCCGGCCAAGCGGGTGCCGGCCCCGGAGCGCACGCCCTTCGAGCGTGACCGCGCCCGCGTCGTGCACTCGGCCGCGCTGCGCCGGCTCGCCGCCAAGACCCAGGTGGTCGGACCGGCCACCGACGACTTCGTCCGCAACCGGCTCACGCACAGCCTGGAGGTGGCGCAGGTGGCCCGCGACGTCGCGCACGTGCTGGGCTGCCACCCCGATCTCGCGGAGACCGCCGCCCTTGCCCACGACCTCGGGCACCCGCCGTTCGGCCACAACGGTGAGCGAGTCCTGGACGCGCTCGCGGCGGACTGCGGTGGGTTCGAGGGCAACGCCCAGACGCTGCGGATACTGACCCGGCTGGAGGCCAAGTCCACCGACGCCCACGGTCGCTCGATCGGGCTGAACCTGACCCGGGCCACCCTCGACGCCTGCACCAAGTACCCCTGGCAGCGGGGCGCCGGTCCTGACCCCACGAAGTTCGGGGTCTACGCCGACGAGGAGCCGGTGTTCGGCTGGCTGCGGGAGGGAGTCACCGGCCCCCGGCTGTGCGTCGAGGCGCAGGTGATGGACCTGGCCGACGATGTCGCGTACTCCGTGCACGACATCGAGGACGGCGTCGTCGCCGGACTGGTCGACCTCACCGGCCTGGCCGACACCGGTCTGCGGCACGACGTCTGGACGACGGTCCGCAGCTGGTACCTCCCCGACTGCGACGACGACGAGCTGGATGCGGCCTACCACCGGCTCTCCGCGATCGAGGCCTGGCCGACGGCGCCGTACGACGGGAGCCGTGCCGCCTCGGCGGCCCTGAAGAACCTGACCTCCGACGTGATCGGGATCTTCTGCGGCAGCGTCCAGCACGCGACCCGGGCGGTCCACGGGACCGGGCCGCTGGTTCGCCATGACGCCGACCTGGTCGTCCCGCAGGAGACCGCCGTGGAGATCGGGGTGCTCAAGGGAGTGGCGGCGCGGTTCGTGATGGAGGCGCCGGGCCACTTCGAGGTGATGGAGCGGCAGCGGCTGCTGGTGCACGAGCTCTTCGAGGCCCTCGGCTCGGGCGGGCCCGGGCTGCTCGACCCGGCGTTCCGGGTGGACCACGAGTCCGCGACCGACGACGCCGCGCGGACTCGGGTGCTGCTGGACCAGATCGCCTCGCTCACGGACGTCTCCGCCGTCGGCTGGCACGCACGGCTGACGCGCTGAGGGGAGCGTCGCCCACTCCACAACGGCCGGCCCCGTCTCCTAGGCTCCCCACATGACCTCGGACCCGCTCGTCTGGCTGCCCTTCGACGCCGATCGCCTCGACCCGGCCCCCGGTGGTCTGCGCTACGAGTGCGTCGACCCGACCGAGGACGACTGGCAGCGACCCGCATCCATCGACGAGGTCGAGGTCTACGTCCCGCCGTACAACTTCGCCCGCGGAGCCGCCGAGCTGATGACCGCCATGCCACGGCTGCGGGTCGTCCAGACCCTGACCGCCGGTGTGGAGCACATCGCGCCGCACGTCCCGGACGGCGTGCTGCTCTGCAACGGCCGCGGGATCCATGACACGTCCACCGCCGAGCTGGTGCTGGCCCTGACCCTGGCCTCGCTGCGCGGCATCCCGCAGTTCGTCCGGGAGCAGGACCGCGAGGAGTGGCACCAGCGTCCGTTGCCGGCACTCGCCGACAAGCGCGTGCTGATCGTCGGCCACGGCGCCATCGGGGAGGCGATCGAGCGCCGGCTGCTGCCGTTCGAGGTCGACGTCGTCAAGGTGGCTCGGCGGGCCCGCGACGGCGTGCACGCCTTCGAGGACCTGCCCGGACTGGTGCCGGACGCGGACGTGGTGGTGCTCGTGGTGCCCCTGACCGACCAGACGCGTGGCCTGGTGGACGCCGACTTCCTGGCCCGGATGAAGGACGACGCCCTGCTGGTCAACGTCGCCCGAGGGGCAGTCGTCGACACCGACGCGCTCCTCGCGGAGCTCACCTCGGAGCGGATCGCTGCCGCGATCGACGTCGTGGAGCCGGAGCCGCTGCCGGCCGGGCACCCCCTGTGGAAGGCACCCCGGCTGCTGGTCTCCCCGCACGTCGGCGGCGCCAGCAGCGCCATGTGGCCGCGTGCCCACCGACTGGTGCGCGAGCAGCTCGAGCGCTTCGCCGCCGGTCAGCCGCTGGAGAACCAGATGACCGGCGACTACTGAGCTGCTGGTACGAGACCACCTTGACCGTCGACCAGCGGGGCTCCTAGGTTCGCCGGATCCTGCCCCCGGAGGTCCCCGTGAAGCGTCTGCCCCGTCTCGGTCTCGCCATCGGCCTCGGTCTGGCTGTCGGACTTCCGCTCGGCGCGGCCGGTCCGTCACCCGCCGTCTCCGCTCCGTCGGCCAGGTCGGCCGGTCCCGACCACGTCGTGATGATCGTGCTGGACCAGCTGCGGCCGGAGTACGTCACCCCGACGGCGATGCCGAACCTGACGGCGCTGATGAGCCGCGGTGTCAGCTACCAGAACGCCTACCTCGGACACCTCGCCTCCGAGACCGTGGTCAGCCACAACGTGATGACCAGCGGACTGCTGCCCAAGCACATGGGCTGGAGCGACGAGTGGTACCGCGACACCGACAACGTGCTCGGTGCCGGCGCCGACCAGATGTACGTCACGGGCTCGATGGGTGGCCCCCAGTTCGACGCGTTGATCACGCACGGCGGCTACCCGAAGCTGGCCGACTACCTGAAGGCGAGGTACCCCGATCGGATCGTGGCGACGGTCGGCCAGAAGAACTACGCGATGTACACCATGAGCGGACCGAGGTCCGACATGCGGATCACCTTCGGTGGCCGCGCCTTCGACTGTGACGGAGGCGGCCTCAACTGGCGGGGGCCGACCGGCTTCGGTGTCCCGTCGTACATCAGCAGCCCCACCTGTGGCCGGTTCTACGTCAACGCCGCCAGGGCCAAGGACTACGGCACCTCGACCACCTCGCCGGCCTGGATGTACCCGCTCGAGGGTGACCGGGACATTCCCGGCAACGACCCCGCGCACCAGGGCGGCGACGTGTGGACCGCCGACGTGGCGACCAAGATCATGGACCACGAGAACTGGAGCGGACTGCTCCTCACCCTCGGCGGCATCGACAAGGCCGGCCACATGTGGGGCGGCATCACCGACGACCCGCCCTACCCGGCCGGCGCCGACGCCGCCACCCACCGTGACGCGGCCGTCGCGACCGCCGACGCGCAGGTGGGCAAGGTGGTCGCCAAGCTGAAGGAGAAGGGTCTCTACGACCGGACGCTGGTCGTGCTCACCACCGACCATGCCCAGCTCTCGGCCACGCACTTCTACGGCGTCGACGGCGCCGGGCGTGGCAACTTCAACTGGTACTACGGCGCCGACGCCGACGAGTCCTACCTCTCCCCCCAGCCGGCCATCCAGCAGCTGATCGACGGCACCGGGGGCAACGTGCGGTCCAGCATGCAGGACTCGGCGATCCGCACCTGGCTGGACGACGCCTCGCCCGCGCGGCTGACCGAGGCAGCTGACGTGATGTCGACGCTGCCCGGCGTGGTGGCGTCGTACTACCGGGAGGGCGACCACTACGTGCGCGCCTGGCAGAGCCCGTCGGCACCCGCGTCGAAGAGCGAGCGGAAGTGGCTCAAGAAGCACGCGCAGGAGCTCGTGGACACCACGGCGGCGAGCTACGGGCCGGACGTGATCGGTCTGCTCGACAGCAGCACCAGCTACGGCGTCAGGGGCGACCACGGCGGCGCTCAGGAGTCCGTGCAGCGGATCCCGATCGTGTTCGCCGGCCCGGGGGTGGCCAAGGGTGCCGTGCCGGGCGCGAAGATGCGGTCCGTCGACATCCTGCCGACGATCCTCTCGGAGCTGGGAATCCGGCCGACGCACGCGATGGACGGCAAGGCCTTCAAGCCCTGACCGGTCACCCGTGCCGGGCTACGGGAGGTCACCCTGCGGGTAGGGGTCCTTCTGGAAGTGGGTGCTCTCGGGGTTGAGCTGGTCACCCGGGTCGCTGGAGCCGGCGCCGCTCTTCACCTTGTCGGCCGCGGCGTGCGCACTCTCGGCCACCTTGTCCTTGATGACGGGCGCCTGCTCGCGGGCCAGGTCGGAGGCCTGCTGGGCCTTCTCCTGCACGCGCGGGTCGTTGCGCACCTTCAGCGCGGCGTCGCGGATCTGGTCGTAGCGCTCGCGACCGGCCTTCGTGCCCAGCACGTAGCCGATCCCGGCGGCGATCAACAGCGGAAGCTTCTTCATCCCTCCACACAAGCAGCCGGGCGCGGAGTCCGACACCCCCGAAGGGACGGTCGGTCAGCGGGGTCGGCGAACGTCGTAGTCCAGCCTGACTCGCTGACCGTGCCTGGTGACCTCGCGCAGCGAGACCCGCTCTGAGGTCAGCCGGCGGGGGAGCAGGGGAGCGCCGGCGCCGAGGAACACCGGCACCACCGACACCACGATCTCGTCGAGCAGCCCGGCGTCGTCGAACTGCCCGACCAGGTCGCCCCCGCCGACGACCCAGACGTCACGGTCGCCCGCCGAGGCCACGATCCCGGCCGCGTGCTCGGCGACCTCGCCCTGCACGAACCGGAGGTCCGACCCGGGCACCGGTGGCAGGTCCTGGTGGCTGAACACCCAGCTCGGCCGGTCGCCGTACATGCCGTGCCAGCGCTCCGGGTGGGCGAGCAGGTCCTCATGGTCGAGCACCCACTCGTACGTCGTGCGCCCGAGCACCAGCGCCCCGATCCGGCCGATGAACGCATCCCACTCACCGCCGTCGTCGTCGTAGATGTGCGGCACGTCGAACAGCCACTGCAACGAGTCGTCGGGATCGGCGATGAAGCCGTCGACGGTCGCCGCGGTGTAGTAGGTCACCTTGCCCATGCGCCCACGTTACGAGGAGCCGCCGACAGCCATCGGGGACGTCCTCGTGTCCACGTAGACTCCGCCGCGTGGCAGGCCGGATCCGCGAGGAGGACATCGCCGAGGTGCGCGAGAAGGTGCGCATCGACGACGTGGTCTCCCAGTACGTCACGCTCCGCAGCGCCGGCGGCGGATCCTTCAAGGGCCTGTGCCCGTTCCACGACGAGAAGTCGCCGTCGTTCAACGTCAACCCGTCCCGGGGGTTCTACCACTGCTTCGGCTGCCAGGAGGGCGGCGACGTCATCTCCTTCCTGATGAAGATCGACGGCCTCACCTTCGCCGACACCGTGGAACGGCTGGCCGAGAAGGTCGGCGTCCAGCTGCGCTACGAGGAGGGCGGCCCGGCCCGGCCCAGCGGTGGACCGCAACGGCCGCGGATGATCGAGGCGCACAAGGTCGCCGCGGCGTACTACGTCGACCAGCTGGCCACCCCCGAGGCGCTGGCCGCGCGGCAGTTCCTCGACCAGCGCGGCTTCGACCAGGATGCGGCGGCGACGTTCGGGGTCGGCTTCTCCCCGCGCGGGGGCGAGGACCTCTACCGACACCTCAAGGCGCGCTCGTTCGGCGACGAGGAGCTGGTCGCGTCCGGCCTGATCGGTCAGGGCCGCGGCCACTACGACAGGTTCCGCGGTCGGCTGATGTGGCCGATCCGCGACACCAGCGGCGACACGATCGGGTTCGGTGCGCGACGGATCTTCGACGACGACCGGATCGAGGCGAAGTACCTCAACACCCCCGAGACGCCGATCTACAAGAAGAGCCAGGTGCTCTACGGCATCGACCTGGCCCGGCGCGACATCGCCCGGTCGTCGCACTGCGTGGTGGTCGAGGGCTACACCGACGTGATGGCCTGCCACCTGTCCGGCGTGATGACCGCCGTCGCGACCTGTGGCACGGCGTTCGGTGACGACCACGCGCGCGTCGTACGCCGGCTGCTGCACGACCACGAGGAGTTCCGCGGCGAGGTGATCTTCACCTTCGACGGCGACGAGGCGGGGCAGAAGGCGGCGCTGCGCGCGTTCGGCGGCGATCAGCAGTTCGTGTCCCAGACCTACGTCGCGATCGAGCCCGGCGGCCTCGACCCGTGCGACCTCCGGCTGCAGAAGGGCGACGCCGCCGTGCGCGAGCTGGTCGCGAGACGGGTGCCGCTGTACCGCTTCGTGCTGGGCAACGTCGTGCACCGCTACGACCTCGACCGCGCCGACGGCCGGATCGACGCGCTGCGCGAGGCGGCCAAGCTGGTGTCCTCGATCCGCGACCGGTCCAAGGTCGACGCGTTCGCACGCGAGCTGGCCGGCATGCTCGGGATCGAGGTCGACGACGCCCGCCGGGAGGTACGACGGGCCGCCGCGAAGTCGTCCAGCCCGGCCACCGGCACGTCCGCCGCGCCGAGCACGTCCGCCGCGCGCCAAGGACTGCCGATGCCCGACGCTCGCGACCCGCGGCTCACCATCGAGCGCGAGACGCTCAAGCTCGTCGTGCAGCACCCACGGCTGACCGGTGTCGCCACCAAGGACGTCGGGCCCGACGACTTCACCCACCCCGCCTACCGCGCGCTCTGGGAGACCGTGGTCCGCTGTGGTGGGCCGAGCGCCGCGGGTGCACAGTGGCCCGTCGACCTGCGCGCGGCCTCCGACGACCCGACCGTCCAGGGACTGCTCAGCGCGGTCGCGGTCGAACCGCTGCTGACCGCGAAGGAGCCCGACGAGGGCTACGTGGCCGTGCACTTCTTCCGGCTCCAGGAGCTCACGGCGCTCCGCCGGATCGCTGACCTGAAGTCCAGGCTGCAGCGCACCAACCCGGTCGAGCAGGCCGCGGACTACAACCGGATGTTCGGTGAGCTGGTCGCCCTCGAGCAGCACCGGCGCAACCTGCGTGAGCTCGCCGTCGGCGGGAGCTGATGCGGTTCGGGGCGCAGGCGCGACCGGAGGCGCCCCCGGCCGCGGTGCTGGCCCGCGCCGAGCTGGCTCGGGGGGAGAAGGTGCTGGCGTCGACCGAGAGCGCCGGCGTCTGGCTCCTGGGCACCCGCTCGGCCTTCGTGGTGGTCGGCGACGCCCAGCACAGCCGCATTCCCTGGGAGCAGGTCGCGCAGGCCAGCTGGGAGCGCGACGAGTCGACGCTCGAGGTCTCCGAGGTGGGGGAGTGGGGGCTCTCCCGGCCGGTGCACCGGTTCACGCTTGCCGAGCCGGGCCGGCTCCTGGAGCTGATGCGCGAGCGGGTGACCGCGTCGGTGGTCCTCCAGCGGCGGTCCGTCGTACGCGGGCGCAGCGGGTTCAACGTGATCGCCAGACGACCGCCGACCGGAGGTGACGTCGCCTGGTTCGTGGAGTACGACGAGGGCGTGGACCCCGACGACCCCGCCGTGCGCGACCTGGCCGATCACGCCCTCGCGCAGGCGCGGTCCGAACTGATTTAGCCCCGGACCTCGCCGGTTGCTATGGTGTCCGTCGCTGAGAAGCGATCCCCTGTAGCTCAATTGGCAGAGCATTCGGCTGTTAACCGGAGGGTTGTTGGTTCGAGTCCAACCGGGGGAGCCAGCGGACGTCGTACGAGCTGGTCGCCCCGGCGACCGACCCGTGTGACGTCCTGGTCGTCTCAGGTGCAGCAGGCCGCGCCCTGATCCTTCCCGCCCGAGAAGGACTCGCTGTCGGCGAGCACCGTGTAGATCTCCCACTGCTCGCCGTTCGGGGTGCCCTGCACCCAGAACTTGTCCTGCTTGGCGTAGCAGCAGGTGGTGTCCCGCTCGTCGACGGACGCCAGTCCGGCGGCGGCCAGCCGGGACTGCTCGGCGTCGACGGTGTCGACGTCGGGGACCTCGACGCCGAGGTGGTTCACGCTGCCGCCCTGACCGGGGTTCTCGATCAGGACCAGCTTGAGCGGCGGCTCGGCGACCGCGAAGTTGGCGTAGCCCTCGCGGACCTTGGCCGGCTCGGTGCCGAAGAGCCGGCTGTAGAAGGCGATCGAGCTGCCGAGGTCGTCGACGTTGAGGGCGAGTTGGAGGCGGGACATGGTGTGCTCCTGGTATCGATGGTGATCTATGTCCTTCGAGGTTGCCACGGACATCGACATCCGTCAATATAGATGCATGACGAAGTCTCTGCTGGAGCTGACGCCGGTCCAGACAGTGGCCTGCTGCTCGCCGCTGACGAAGGAGCCGTTGAGCCGAGAGAGCGCCGAGGGCGCCTCCACGCTGCTCAAGGCGCTGGCTGACCCGGTCCGGCTGCGCCTGCTGTCCCTGGTCGCCTCCCACGCCGACGGGGAGGCCTGCGTGTGCGACCTGCAGGACGCGTTCGACCTGTCGCAACCCACGATCAGCCACCACCTGAAGGTGCTGCACGATGCGGGCCTGCTCGAGCGCGCCAAGCGCGGCGTCTGGGTGTTCTACCGGGTCGACGCGACCGCCCTGGGCAACGTCAGCGCGCTCCTCGGCGGGGTCGCCCGGTGAACCTGGCCCGCAGGTCGACGGCAGAGCTGGTGGGGACCGCGTTCCTGGTCGCCGCGGTGGTCGGGTCGGGCATCGCCGCGACCCGCCTGTCGCCGGGGCAGCCGGGTCTCCAGCTCCTGGAGAACAGCGTCGTGACCGGAGCCGCACTGGTCGCCCTGATCCTCGCGCTGCAACCCGTCTCGGCGTCGTTCAACCCGGTCGTCACCCTGGTCGAGCGGCTGCGCGGGCAGATCGGCACGGCCGAGGCGGGGCTGCTGGTGGCGGCGCAGCTCGTCGGCGGGGTGCTCGGCGCCGTGCTCGCGAACCTGATGTACGGCGGCGCCGCCGTGTCCTGGTCCTCGCACGCGCGGTCGGGGGGCGACCTCTGGCTGGCTGAGGCGGTCGCCACGACCGGGCTCGTGGTCGTGGTCTTCGGCAGCCTGCGGCAGGACCGGATCCAGACCGTCGCCTTCGCGGTGGGCGGCTACATCACGGCCGCCTACTGGTTCACCAGCTCGACCAGCTTCGCCAACCCGGCAGTGACGGTGGCCCGGATGTTCTCGGACACGTTCGCGGGAATCGCACCGGCGTCGGTGCCCCTCTTCGTGGTCGTGCAGCTTGTCGCAGGTGCCGGTGCCGCCGTGCTGGTCGGCTTCCTCTTCCCGACCAGGCGGGTCCCGTGATGCGTCCGACCGTGCTCTTCGTCTGCGTGCACAACGCGGGCCGCTCCCAGATGGCCGCCGGCTTCCTCCGGCGCCTCTCCGATGACCGGGTCGAGGTGCTCTCGGCCGGGTCCGTGCCGGCCGCGGAGGTGAACCCGGTGGCGGTCGCTGCGATGGCGGAGGTCGGCATCGACATCGCCTCCGCCACGCCGAAGGTGCTCACCGAGGGCGCCGTACGTGCGTCCGACGTGGTGGTCACCATGGGCTGCGGCGACGCCTGCCCGTTCTTCCCCGGCACGCGTTACGAGGACTGGGAGCTCGACGACCCCGCCGGGCAGGGGATCGAGGCGGTGCGGCCGATCCGGGACGAGATCCGGCGCCGCGTGGCGCACCTGGTGGAGGAGCTGGTCGGCTAGTCGCCCCAGCCCATCGGGAACACCTCGAACGGCGCGGCGAACGCGACGCCCATCCGCTGGCCGGTGGCGCGGGCCATGCCCTCGAGGAACTCGCGTTCGTCCCAGTTCTCCCACCCGAGTCCCTGGATGTACGCCGCGTGCGCCTTCAACGACTCGACCCCGGCGTCGAAGGTGTCGGTGGTGTCGACGCCGTGCGCCGACTGCGGGGACCCGAAGGCCCAGACCTGCTTCACGCCTCCCCACGGCTCGAGATCGGCGGAGAGCTGGTGGTTGAAGACCCAGCGGTTGCCGGCGTCGCGGACCGCGTCGACGACGGCGCGGCCGGTGGCGATGTGGTCGGCTTGGTTGAGGTTCTGACCGCCCCAGGTGTCGCGGAAGTTGCCGGTCACCACGATGTCGGGACGGTGCCGTCGGACAGCGCCGCAGATCGCCTCGCGCAGGGGGAGGCCGTACTCGAGCACGCCGTCGGGCTCCTGCAGGAAGTCGACGGTGTCGACCCCGACGATCCGTGCCGACTCGACCTCCTCGGCCTCGCGCACCCCGCGGCACTCGTCCGGCTCCATGCCGTCGATGCCGGCCTCGCCGCTGGTGACCATGACGTAACCGACCCACTTGCCCTGCCGGGTCCAGCGGGCGACCGCGGCGGCGGCGCCGAACTCCATGTCGTCGGGATGTGCGACGACGCAGAGCATGCGCTCCCAGTCCTCGCGGAGGGGCTCGAGCGGTGCGGGCACAGGCGTCTCCGACATGACCTGAGCATATTCGCTGGTGGACCGGTGTGAACCCGGCCACCATCGGCTCATGCGCTTCCCGCTCCCGCCCGATGCGCCGTCCAGCACGGACCGCTGGCTGGGGCCGGACTTCGAGGCCGAGCTGCGCGCCTTCGTCGAGGACGCGGTGGGCCCGGTGCGGCTCGAGCAGGTCAAGCTGCGCGGCTGGGCGACGGTGCTCCGGGCCCACGCCGCAGACGGACTGTTCTGGGCCAAGCAGAACTGCCTGCTCAACCTGTTCGAGGCAGCCCTCGTCGACGAGATCGGGCAGCTCGAGCCCGACCGGGTGGTGCGGCTCCGCTCGGTCGACCGCGAGCGCGGTCTGCTGTTGATGCCGGACGAGGGCCCCGTGCTCGGCGCCGATCACCCGGACCTCGACTCGTGGAGCGAGGTGGTCCGGCAGTGGGCGCAGCTCCAGCGGCTGCTCCTGCCACACACCGACCGGCTCACCGCTGCCGGAGTCGGCACGATGCGCCCGGAGGACTCCGAGGAGCTCGTGCTCGACCGCACCGAGGCGCTCAACGCGCTCCCCGCCGGCGACCCGCGGCGGCTGCCCGACGAGGCAGTGCCCGCGATCCGGGCCGGTCTCCCGGAGCTCCGGCGGTCCGTCGACGCGGTGGGTGCCCTCGGCCTGCCCATGGCGCTCAACCACAACGACCTGCACGGAGGCAACGTCTTCGCACCTCCGGGCGACGCGATGCGGTTCTTCGACCTCGGCGACGCCCTGCTTACGGATCCGCTGGGGGTGCTGCTGATCCCGCTCCGCATCCTGGCCGACCAGCTCGACTGCGCATCCGACGATCCCCGGCTCGGGCACGTCGCCGAGGCCCTCGTCGAGGTCTGGAGCGACGTGGCGCCGACCCGCGAGCTCCGGGCGGCGCTCCCACACGGGCTGCGGTTGGCCACGTTGGGCCGACACGAGGCCTGGGTGCGGGCGACACCGTCGATGTCACCCGCGGAGCGGATCGACTGGGGGAGCGCAGCCAGCGACTGGCTGGCCACGGTGACCGACCCGCCGCTGCTCGGTCCCGCGACGACCTGAGCATCCCTCCCACGTCGGCTGGGCGTGCGCAGACGACCGCCCGGTGGGCCCACGGTCGGTGTCTGCACTCACACGGGCGCAGGCGGTTTCGATGGGGCCCGTTGCGCCTGCGGGCACTAGTCTTGGCCGGTGTCCGACGATGAGCAGCAGCAGACGATCACCTTCGACGAGCTCGGTCTCTCCGACCGCGTCCTGAAGGTGCTGCGCGACGTCGGCTACGAGTCGCCGTCCCCGATCCAGGCGCAGACCATCCCCCACCTGCTCGAGGGCAAGCACGTGGTCGGCCTGGCCCAGACCGGCACCGGCAAGACCGCGGCGTTCGCGCTCCCGATCCTGTCCCGGATCGACACCTCGGCCAAGACTCCGCAGGCGCTCGTCCTGGCACCGACGCGCGAGCTCGCGCTCCAGGTCGCCGAGGCGTTCGGGAAGTACGCCACCCACGTGAAGGGCCTCCACGTGCTGCCGGTCTACGGCGGTCAGGGCTACGGCGTCCAGCTCTCCGCCCTGCGTCGCGGAGTGCACGTCGTGGTCGGCACACCGGGCCGCGTGATGGACCACCTGGAGAAGGGGACGCTCGATCTCTCCCAGGTGCAGTACGTCGTGCTCGACGAGGCCGACGAGATGCTCAACATGGGCTTCGCCGAGGACGTCGAGACGATCCTGAAGACCACGCCTCCCGACAAGCAGGTCGCGCTGTTCTCCGCGACGATGCCGCCGCAGATCCGCCGGATCGCCACCAAGTACGCGCCGAACGCGGTCCAGATCACCGTCAAGAACAAGACCCGCACGGCGGCCAACGTGGCCCAGCGCTACCTGTTCGTCTCCCACCAGCAGAAGGTCGATGCGCTCACCCGGATCCTCGAGGTGGAGAACTTCGACGGGATGATCGTCTTCGTCCGCACGAAGCAGGCCACCGAGGACCTGGCCGAGCGGCTGCGCGCACGCGGCTTCTCCGCGGTGGCGATCAACGGGGACGTCGTGCAGAACCAGCGCGAGCGGACCATCGAGTCCCTGCGCAAGGGCAAGCTCGACATCCTGGTCGCCACCGACGTGGCTGCCCGTGGGCTCGACGTCGAGCGGATCAGCCACGTGATCAACTACGACATCCCGACCGACGCCGAGGGCTACGTGCACCGGATCGGTCGCACCGGCCGCGCCGGCCGCAGCGGCGACGCGATCTCGTTCGTGACGCCCCGTGAGAAGTACCTGCTCCGATCGATCGAGAAGGCCACCCGCCAGCCGATCACGGAGATGCCGAAGCCCAGCGTGGACGACGTGAACGCCAACCGGGTCGCCAAGTTCACCGAGGCAATCACCAAGGCGCTCGGCGACTCCCAGCTGTCGCTGTTCCGCGGGCTCGTCGAGACCTACGAGCAGGAGCACGACGTCCCCGCCTCCGACATCGCCGCCGCCATCGCGGTCCTCGCCCAGGACGGCGCACCCCTCTTCCTCGAGGACGACCCCGAGCCGGTACGACGCGAGTCGCGCGAGCGCAAAGAGCCCGGCTCCGGCCTGACGACGTACCGGATCGCGGTCGGCAAGCGCCATCGTGTCGAGCCGCGGATGATCGTCGGTGCCCTCGCCAACGAGGGCGGCCTGCGCCGCGGCGACTTCGGCCGGATCGACATCAAGCCCGGCTTCTCCCTGGTCGAGCTCCCCGCAGACATGTCGCAGCAGACCCTGTCCGCGCTCTCGACGACGCGGATCTCCGGTGTCCTGATCGACCTGCAGCCCGACGCCGGCCCGTCCCGCGGCCCGTCCCGCAGCCACTCCTCGGGACCTCCGCGTCGGCACGGCGCGTCCTCCCCGCACACCGGCAAGAAGCCGCGGCACAAGAACCACTGAGCACGCTGGGACGCTCGGGATCCGGGCGCTCCCACTAGTCTCTGCGGCGGGGCGGTAGCTCAGTCGGTCAGAGCAGGGGACTCATAATCCCTGGGTCGTGGGTTCGAGCCCCGCCCGCCCCACCAGGCAGGCCGCGGGTCGGAAGCAGGTCGCCTCCGCACGAACGGCAGAACGGGGTCTCGGCCGGGCTCGGTCCGGGCGGTCCGCGCCGTCGGCCGACGGGAGCCTGGTCGTCGCCGCGGTCGCGCAGTGATCGACAACGGCGAACGGCGGGGTGCCTGCGCATGGCTGAGAGCCCAACGCTCGCGGTCAGTCAGCCCGCGAAGGCGGCACGCCCCTGCGTCGCGGATGTCCCGAGGTCGCTCTTGGGAAGGGCTTCACCACTCGCGACGGCCTTGGTCCAGGCCTCGGTCGTGGTGACGGCGGCAAAGTTGGAGTGCAGGAGCACGAGGAGCGTCTCGTGCAGCTGATCGGCGGAGACCTTGCCAGCCTCGTTGGCCAGGTGGATGGCGCCACTGGCGTCAGACGAGGATCTCGGCTGCGAGGCCGAGCTCCTCGGCGCTCGACGGCGGTGGCGAGGTCGCAGTTGTTGGTCATGTAGCCGACGATCGTGATGGTGTCGACGTCCTGCTCGGCCAGCCACGCGGCGACGTCGGTGCCGGCGAAGACACTGCCCTTGTCCTTCGTGACGCGCTTCCACGCGGGCTGCAGCCGCTGCTCGATCTCGGGGTGCAGCGACCAGCTCTCGCTGCCTACCGCGAAGGCAGGCGCGCCTTCGGGCAGCTGGTGCTGCACGACGACCACGGGCAGGTCCTGCTCGCTCTGCGACTTCGAGGGCGGCCACGATGTTGGCGAGCGTCTTGTCGCGTGACGGGAGCCTGGATCTGCAGGATCCCCTTGAAGTACTCCTGCTGGACGTCGACGACGATGAGTGCTCGGCGCAGCTCTGTCATGGCTGTTCTCCTTCGGGAGGCTGGCGAACGGGATCGCGTCCATCTTCGCCCAGCCGACCGAGGTACCGTGAGTGGCACGAATGACACCTTTCGATGAGATCGGGCCAAGAATGCGGATCGCTGTGTATGCCTTCGACGGCATCACCATGTTCCACCTCGCCGCCCCCCTGATGGTGTTCGGCGAGGTCGGTCGGCAGGGCTTGGCCGAGGGCTGGGATCCCATCGTCTGGACCGATGACGGTCGAGGCATCCGGACCGCCGAAGGCCCGATGGTCCAGGACGTCACCGGCCCCACCGCGGTCGAGGACGCCGACCTCGTGGTCTTGCCGTCCTGGCCGTCCGACCTGCCAGTCGCGGACGAGGTCCTGGCGACCAGTCTCCGCGCCGCCCAGGCGCGTGGCAGCCGCATTGCCGGGCTGTGCCTGGGCGCCTTCCCGGTGGTCGACAGCGGAGTGCTCGACGGACGCGACGCCGTGACCCACTGGGGCGCCGTGGACCAGTCTCGTCCGCCGGCGTCCCGACGTGGCGGTCAACGCCGCAGCGCTCTACCTGGACCACGGCGACGTCCTCACCTCAGCCGGCACCGCATCCGCCATCGACGCCTGCCTGTCACATCGTCCGCTCCCACCTGGGCTCTTCGGCGGCCGCGACGGTCGCTCGCCACCTTGTCGTGGCGCCGCACCGCGAGGGCGACCAGGCCCAGTACGTCGTCCGCCCGATGCCCGAGCCCGGCGGCGTGGGACACCTCGGACCGATCCTCGACTGGGCGCTCGCGCACCTCGACCAGCGGCTCGCGGTCGATGAGCTCGCCGCCCATGCTCGCATGAGCCGGCGCAACTTCACCCGCCGGTTCGCCGAGATCATGGGCAGCACCCCCGCGCGCTGGATCCTGGCCCATCGCCTCGACGAAGCACGGCGCCTCCTCGAGGCGACGAGTTGGTCCGTCGACCGCGTCTCCGCCGCCTGTGGCTTCGGCAGCGTCGTGACCTTCCGCCAGAACTTCGTCGCGACCTACGCGACCACCCCCACGTCCTATCGCCAGAGATTCTCACTTCCGTCTCCATGACGCTCTCGAGACGGTCGACGGTGAAGCCCTCGTCCGTCCCACCAGGCAAGAATCGCGCGGGTCAGGAAACCGGGCCGGAGCCGAGTCCCGCGTCGACAGCGAGCGCGTCTTCGCTGCCGCGGTGCTCGTCGCGGAGCCCGAGACGCCGCTCGAGGTCGGCGGGGAAACTGGGCGCCCGACGTGCCAACCCTGCACCAGGTCGGTTCCGAGATCGCGAAGCACGGCAAGGGTGGGCTCGTCCTCGACACCCTCGGCCACCATGCGAAGCCCGAGGGCATGGGTCAGCTCGATCGTGGATCCCACGATGGCGGCCGCGCGCCTGTCGGTCACCAGGTCCTGGATGAAGGTGCGGTCGAGCTTGAGCTCGTCGATGGGCAGCCGGTAGAGGTACTCCAGGCTGCTGTAGCCGGTGCCGTAGTCGTCGATGGCGAGCCGGACGCCCAGCTCGCGCAGCCCGGCGAAGACCGCACGGGCACGCTGCGGGTCCTGCATGATCGCCGACTCGGTGACCTCGATGGTCAGCGCGTGCCCCGGCAGTCCGGTCTCCATCAGAGCCGTCGCCACCGCGTCGATGAGTCCCTCGTCGCGCACGTCCGAGGGAGAGACGTTGACGGACACGCTCAGTTCGGCGCCCCTCGCCCGCCAGCTTGCGAGGTCGCGCAGCGCGACCGCCAGCACCCGCTTCGCCACGGCCGGCGTCAGCCGGTAGTGCTCGGCGACTCCCAGGAAGTCCATGGGGGCCAGCCGACCCCAGACGGGGTGGTCCCAACGCACGAGCGCCTCGACGCCGACCACGTCCTGGTCGACCGTGGTGATCGGCTGGTAGACGACGTTGAGCTCGTCGCGCTCCAGGGCGGCGTACAGGTCTTCGGCCAGCTGTAGTCGTCGACGCTGGTCACCGCCGGTGGCGGGTGAGTACACCTGGACCGAGTCACCGACCGTCTTGGCTGCGTACATGGCGGAGTCGGCGGCGAAGAGCAGGTCGCTGCGGCTGGTGCCGTGCGAGGGAGCGAGGGCGACGCCCATGCTCGCGTTCACGTGCAGGGTGATCCCGCACAGGTCCATCGGCCTGGTCAGGCTCTCCTGCAACGCCTGCGCCACACCGCAGGCGATGCGCTCCTCGGAGCAGTCCGGCAGCACGAGCGCGAACTCGTCCCCGCCCAGCCTGGCGAGCAGATGGGTGGTCCGCTGCCTGCCCAGGCTGGCCTCGAACCGCTCCACCACGCAACGCAGCAGCTCGTCCCCGACGGCGTGTCCGAAAGAGTCGTTGACCTCCTTGAAACGGTCCAGGTCGATCAGGATCAAAGCGGCGTGCCGTTCTCTGGCTCCGTGCGGGTCGGCGGACTGGGCGAAGTAGGCGTCGAGACACTGGTACAGCGACCGCCGGTTGGCAATGCCGGTGAGGTCGTCGCTCATGGCCTGCTGTCGGAGCGTGGCCAGGTCGCGCAGCCTCACGAACGACAGCACCGCACGGAGGCCACATCCCAGCAGCGCCCCCAGCGCCAGGACGACGGAGAAGAGCGAGGCGTGCCAGATCGACGCCACGGCGAGGACCACGGTGGCCGCCAGGCCACCCGTGCCGAGGACGACCAACGATGCGAGGCCGGGGATCCCTGCTCGGTCACCGGCATTCTCCGCGCTGCTGCCGCCCAGGGCCACCAGCGCGAACCCGGCAGCCCACAACGCATCGAGCCAGGTGCCCACCTGGTAGGTGTCGAACGCGACGCGGTAGGCGTAGAACATGTCGGCGACCGCGAACACCAGGAGGCCCATCGCCCACAACCCGAACACGCGCCCCCTTCCGTGTCCGACCAACCCCAGGGCGCTCAGCGAGGCCACGACCAGAAGGCCGTCGCACACCGGGTAGGCCACGCTCACGACCGCCGCCGCACTGCCGTCCCAGAGCCTGACCACCAGGGGATTGATGGCGGCAGCCACGACGGCCGCCGCAGCGGCCATGCCGATGACCCCGTCGAGAAGCACGACCAGACCGGAGCCCCGAAGGTGCTGGCGCAGGGCCAGCAGAAGACCGGCCAACAAGCAGGGGTAGATTCCGAGGTAGCCGACATCGGCCCACGAGGGGAAGGCTGCTTCGCCCACGGCGCTCTGGTAGAGGTAGATGACGTTGCCGGCGAAGAACGCGAGCATGCCGGCCGCGATCACCAGCCTCCAGCCACGGCCTTCCTCCCGGGTCCGCGCTTCGTGCACCAGGACCGCCACCGGCAGCAGGTAGACCACGTTGCCGACGACCACGTCCCGCACCCAGTCCGGCCCCATCGAAACGGGCGAGACCAGCAGGACGGCGAACAGCACCACCGACCCGACGGTGGCCGTTCGTAGCGCGCGTCCGAGACACACGATTGCCCCCGTGGAAGTAGTCAGAACCCTGTCCGACGACAGTAGATGAGTCTCGCCCTGTCTGGTCGAAATCGGACATTTACATCAGGCGGGCGCGCCCGGTCGGCACCTGTCCGCGCGGCGGTCCGCGAGCCCGGATCCGACCCTGGTCGGCGGGTGGGAAAAAGGTGGCGTCCCGCGTGTTTCGTCGGCTCACCACCCGGGTACCAGCCCTGTCGCGAAGGACATGAGGGTCTCCAGAACCCGGGCCGCAGGGGTCCACCGGGGGCCAGGTCCCTCCCAGCGTTCCCAGCATCTCGGGTGTCACACGAGACAAGGAGTTCAGCTGATGTCCCTCAACCCGTCGCCCGTCACCCTGGCCCTCGTCAACGACTACGAGGTGGTGGTCCGGGGCCTCGCCCGGATGCTCGAACCGTTCGAGGGTCGGGTCCGGATCGTCGAGCTCACCGCCTCAGGGCCCAGTCGCGCACCGGCTGACATCGCGCTGTACGACACCTTCGCGACCGACCTTGCGTTCGGGCCGGACGTGAAGGCCCAGCACCTGGTGCTCTACACGGCGCACACCTCCAACGAGTTCATGACCGCCGCCCGGGCGAACGGCGCCGACGCAGTGCTCTCGAAGGCGCTGATCTCCGAAGAGCTGGTCGCCGCACTGGAGCGGATCCGGGACGGCGAGATCTTGATGGTCGGAGGCCCCCCGAACGCCGAGTCGCCCGGCGTCTGGCCCGCCCAGACGATCGGTCTCACCGAGAGGGAGGCCGAGATCGTCGCGCTGATCACCCAGGGCATGCGCAACGAGGAGATCGCCGAGCGGTTGTACCTGAGCATCAACACCGTGAAGTCCTACATCCGCTCCGCCTACCGCAAGATGGGGGTGGACTCACGCAGTCACGCTGTCCTGTGGGGCGTGGACCACGGCTTCGTCAAGCGATCCAGCAGGGTCGCGCGCGGCGACCGGGACTGGTGATCCGGCGACGGATCGGCTACCCCTTCGGGCCTAGGCGGCCGGCTCGTCGTACGGCATCCTGATCCCGATCACCTCCGGATCACGGAGGGAAAGGATGTGAGGTCATGTCCGACGTCGAAGTGCGCCGCCGCCGCGGAGGCGGCATCTCCCGCCTGATCGGCCTGCTCGTGGTGATCTGGCTGCTCATCGGGGCGCTCGCAGCGTTCCAGCGCGACTACTTCAGCGGTGGCGACAACAACTGCGCGAAGACCGGCACGATCATCGTGACGATCATCGCCGGGCCGCTGAACTACGTGGGCCTGAACCCGAAGGTCAAGGACTGCAACGTCAACGTCCCCGAGCCCAGCAAGTAGCCGACACGTCGGCGGGGCGCGTTAACGTTCGGGCATGGGTGCTGCCAACGACCTCCTGCTGGACGGCTTCGACCGGATCGCGCAGTCCGTGCCCGACGTCCTCGACGGCCTGGACACGGACCGGGCTGCCTGGCGCCCCGGCCCGGAGGCCAACTCCGTGGGATGGCTGGTCTGGCACCTGACCCGCGTGATCGACGACCACCTCGCGGGGCTGACGGGGGAGGAGCAGGTCCTCACCGCCGGTGGGTACGACGAGCGGCTCGGTCTCGACCTGCCCGCCGGCGACACGGGTTATGGCCACGACGCCGCCCAGGTCGCCAAGGTCCGGTTCGCCGACGTCGGTGCGCTCGCGGCGTACCACCGTGCGGTCCAGGAGCAGGCGGCGTCGTACCTCGCCACCGTGACCGGTCTCGAGCGTATCGTCGACGACCGCTGGGACCCGCCGGTCACGCTCGGGGTGCGGCTGGTCAGTGTGCTCGACGACGCGGCGCGCCACATCGGGCAGGCGCAGTACCTCCGGGGGCTGATCGACCGCGGTGCGTGAGCGCAGGCACCAGCTCCCGCCGGACCTCCGCCCTCCCGACGAACGGCGGTCCGAGCCCGACCAGCGCACCCGCAAGCGGGTCTACTTCTGGCTGATGGGGGTGTGCGTGGTGCTGATCGTCCTCGCCTGGAACGTCGTGCGCTTCTGGTCCGTGCCCGCTGCCGTCGCGATGAGCGCGGTTGCCGCCCTGATCCCGCCGACCGCCGCGATCCTCGGCAACCGCGGGCACGGGGCCTGAAGTACCTCTCCCAGGGCGCGTAGCCCTTTTCGTCCTTACTCGTTGGTAATCACGAGAGGGAAGGTGAGTCGACGATGCGCACACGCTCGATGAGGGCCGGATTCGCGGCCGTTTCGGTGACCGGACTGATGCTGATGGGGGCGGGGCCGGCACATGCCGACGGCACCGACCCGCTCGGCAACCCGCTAGGCAACGTGGTCAACCAGGTCAAGAAGTCGGTGCAGGACGCGACCGCCAAGAAGAGCGCCGGCACGACCGTGCCGTCCAAGGACGCGCCCGACCCGCCGGTCTCCGACGACGACTCGCCCAACCACGAGACGACGAACCCCACCTCGCCCGACCACGCGTCCTCGCAGGTCGGCCACGTCACGGTCGGTGGCCAGGACGTCCTCGGTGTCGGCAGCGACAAGGCGACGGTCAAGGACGACGACTCGACCGAGGCCGACTCCACGCTCCTCGCGGTCGGTGGCCAGGAGATCGTCGGTGCCCATGCGAAGTCCGACGGCGGCCCGACGTCCAGCCACGGCGGCGCCCCGGAGATCCCCGTGTGCGAGCAGAGCGACGGCGCCCTGTGCCTCGACCTGCTCTACTCCGACGCCTGGGCCGACGACAACGGCACCACGTCCGACTCCAGGAGCCAGAGCGGGCTCGCCAACCTCTGCCTCGGCGGCATCGACAACACCGGAGAGACGTGCGACGGCGGCGCCACGGTCGACCTCGCGGCCAGCAGGTCGAGTGCGCACCGCAACCAGCAGTCCGGCCGTACGACGGGCACCGCCCAGAGCGGCCTCGCCAACGTCTGCGTGCAGCGTGAGGGCGACGCCTGCACCGTGACGGCCGACGCGATCTCCTCCTACGGTCACTCCGACTCCGACGGCAGTGCCTCCCGCTCCTCGCAGGTGCTGAACTTCTCGCTGGCCGGCAACGCCGCGGGTGCGCCCAACGACGCGTTCGCGATCGCGGTGCCGGAGCCGGTCCCGGGCGGCGAGGTCGACTGCACCCACCCGACCACCCCGCCGACGCTGCTCTGCGTGTTCGGCAACCAGGGCGAGACCTACTTCGGTGACAACGTGGTCGGCACCTCGCAGACCGCACTCGACGCGATGGGTTTCGACCAGAACCTGCTCGCCAACTTCGCGCACACCGAGACGCTGGTGCACGACGACGGCGGCGAGGCGGTCGTGCTGCCGCCGAGCAACCCGAACAGCCCGGACAACCCGACGAGTCCCGCGCACCCGCGTCCGGTGACCCAGGTGGACGACGGCGTGCTGCCGAACACCGGCGGCGTGTGGTCCGGGCTGCTCGGGATCGGGCTGGCGCTGTTCGGCCTGGGTGCCGTGGCGACGGCGTGGGACCGCCGACGCATGACAGTCTGACCCTGGCGTCCCGACCGGGCGCGACGGCGGATGGGGAAGGCGGTGGCATGGCTGCACGGGTCAGCGGGCCCGCGATCGTCGGTGCCGTCGCCCTGCTCGTCGCCGGCTGGCTGCTCTGGCTGACCCTGCAGAAGGACGACGACCGGCCGGTCGAGCTCGACACCTCGCTGCTGGTCAACAAGACCGGCGGCTACTCGATCCGGGTCCCCGAGGGCATGAAGGCGAAGCGGACCGGCAAGGTCACCCGGGTCGAGGACACTGCCCACACGGTGCTGGTCACGATCTCGCCGACGAAGGGCGGCTCGCCGGCCGGCACCAACACCGCGGTCCTGGCCAAGATCGGCTCGACGTACCGCACCGTGGACCTGGTCCGGGTCCAGAAGCAGAAGGTCGACGGTCGGCGCGCGGTCACCAGCTTCGGTAGGGCCACCACGAAGAAGGGTGTCCGGCTCCGGTTCGTGCTGATCACGGTCAAGGGACGCGAACGCAACTTCACGTTGAGCACCTTCGCGGCCGCGGACAGCGACCCGGGCACGGTGCTGCCGCGGGTGCGCGCGGTCGCCAACGGCTTCCACGTGCTGCGCGCCCGGTAGCGGTCAGTGGCCGTCGGCGTGGGCGGCGTCGCGGATCTCGCCGACGAGCTCCTCGATCACGTCCTCGAGGGTGACGATGCCGAGCAGGGTGCCCTCGTCGTCGACCACGCGCGCCATGTGGGCGCCCTTGGCCTGCAGCACCGCGAGCGCGGTCTGCAGGGTGTCGGTCGGGACGCACGTTGGCGAACGAGCGGATCCACTTGTCCTCGACCACGCGTGCGCGCCCGTGCGGATCGGTCTCGAGGACGTCCTTGATGTGCAGGTAGCCGACCAGCTCGTCGTCCTCGGCGGTCACCGGGAAACGTGAGTAGCCGGTTGTCGCGCACACCTTCTCCACGTCGCCGACCCGAGCGCCGCGACGCACGGTCTGCAGGGCACTGATCGGCAGCAGCACGGAGGACACCAGTCGCGAGGTGAAGCCGAGCGCTCCGGAGAGGCGCTGGTACTCGCCCTCCTCGAGCAGGCCTTCGTGGCGGGACTCGTCGACCAGGGCCTCGACCTCCTCCCGGGTGAACGTCGAGGCCACGGCGCTGGCGGGCTCCAGCCGGAGGAGTCGGACGACGCCGTCGGCCGCGCCGTTGAGCATGATCACGATCGGCTTGAAGATCGTCACGAACCCCATCATCGGCGGGCCCAGCACCAGGGCGGCCCGCTCGGGACCGGCCAGCGCGATGTTCTTCGGCACCATCTCGCCGAGCACCACGTGCAGGTAGACCACGATCGCCAGCGCGAGCGCGAACGACACCGGGTGCAGCAGCCCCTCGGGGACGTTGGCCGCGTCGAACGCAGGCTCGACCACGTGCGCCAGTGCCGGTTCGGCGATCGCGCCGAGCGCCAGCGACGCCACCGTGATCCCGAGCTGCACGGCAGCCATCACCTGGGACACGTTGTCCATCGCTCGCAGCGTGGTCCGCGCGATCCGGGAACCGGCGGCGGCCTTCGGCTCGATCTTGGTACGACGCGCCGAGACGAGCGCGAACTCGCCGCCGACGAAGAACGCGTTGGTCGCAAGCAGCAGGACGCCGACCAGGATCGCGGTCTGGGTGCTCATGCGGGGTCCCCGCGGAAGCGCGAGCGCAGCGAGTGGTTTCGTGGGGTGTTCATGCGGGGTCCCCGCGGAAGTGCGAGCGCAGCGAGTGGTTTCGTGGGGTGTCCATGTCGGGGTCTCCGCGGAAGCGCGAGCGCAGCGAGTGGGTTCGTGGGGTGTTCATGCGGGGTCCCCTGCCTGGGCGATGGCGTCGGCGTCGACCTTGCGGATCGTCAGCCGATCGACCCGGAGGCCGTCCATGCGGACCACGCGGAGCTGCGCGAACTCCTGCACCGGCTCCTCGTCGTCGTCGTCGGGGATCACGACCGGCAGCGGCACGGCCACCTGGTCGCCCCGCTCGGGGATCCGGGCGAGCGCCCGCACCAGCAGTCCGGCCACCGTGTCGTAGTCCTCGTGCTCCGGCAGGGCCACACCGGTCGCGTCGCGCACCTCGTCGGGCCGGAGCAGCCCGGAGACGATCCAGCTGCCGTCGGGACGTTGCCGCAGTCGGGACCCGTAGCGGTCGTGCTCGTCGGCGATGTCGCCCACGATCTCCTCGACCACGTCCTCGAGGGTGACCACGCCGGCCGTGCCGCCGTACTCGTCGGACACGATCGCGAGCTGGAAGCCCTCGGCGCGCAGCAGCTGCAGCAGCGGGTCGAGGCGGAGCGACTCGGGCACCACGGTCGCGTCGACCATCACCTCACGGACCTGCGTCGAGCCGCGCTCGGAACGCGGGACCGCGACCGCCTGCTTGACGTGCACCGAGCCGACGATGTGGTCGGTCGAGCCCTTGATCACCGGGAACTTCGAGTAGCCGGTGGCCGAGGACAGCTCGATCACCTCGGAGACCGGGTCGGAGGAGTCGACGCAGGCCATCTGCACCCGCGGCGTCATGATCTCCCCGGCGGTGCGCGGCCCGAACGCGACCGAGCGCTGCACCAGGTGGGCGGTCTCGCTGTCGAGCTTGCCCTCCGAGGCCGATCGACCCGCCAGGGAGGCCAGCTCGTCGGAGGAGCGGGCCGAGCGGAGCTCCTCCTGCGGCTCGATGCCGAGTGCCCTGACGACGGCGTTGGCGGAGCCGTTGAGCACCTTGATCGGCAGCTTCATCACGGTGGTGAAGGTGCGCTGGAAGCGTTGGGTGGCGCGCGCGGTGGACAGGGGAGAGGCGAGGGCGATCTTCTTGGGCACCAGCTCGCCGAACAGCATGGTGGCGATCGTGGCCAGCACCAGGCCGATCGCGACCGCGACGCCGGGCACCCACTGCCCGGGCAGGCCGGTCGAGCCCAGCGGGCCGTCGATCAGCTCCGCGATGGCCGGCTCGGCCAGGAAGCCGATGATCAGGTTGGTCAGGGTGACCCCGACCTGGGCGCCGGAGAGCTGCGTGGAGAGCGACTTGAGCGCGATCCGCACGCCCTCGGCGGAGCGGTCACCCTCGGCCACCGCGCGCTCGACGGCCGCCCGGTCGACGGTCACGAGGGAGTACTCGGCCGCGCCGAACACCCCGCACGTGAGCATCAGGGCGACCGAGACGCCCAGCAGCACCCACTCCATGTCCGCCATTGTGTCGGACGACCAAGGTCTGTCTTCCTGTCGGTGTCCTGTGGGAAGGTGGTGCACCTCGGGATCGGGGAACCAACCCACCCCGTCCGGCCGTTCGACAGGGCACACAGACACAGGACGACCAGGCACCGGTACGACCACGGAGGTGGTGCACGTGATGCGTTTCTCGGCCACGGGTCGCACGCACGTCGGACTGGTCCGCAGCGGCAATGAGGACTCCGGTTTCGTCGGGCCGACCCTGCTGCTCGTCGCCGACGGGGTCGGCGGCAACGCGGCCGGCGAGGTCGCCTCGGCCACGACCGCCTACGTCGTCTCGGCCTCGGCGCTGGCCCGCGTGGGTCTGCGCCCGGCGAGCGTGCTCGGCATGGCCGTCGGCGAGAGCCAGCGCCAGGTGCGTCGAGGTGTGCTGCGCGACCCGTCGCTCACGGGCATGTCGACCACGCTGACCGCCCTGCTGACCGATGGCCAGCGGTTCGCGCTGGCGCACATCGGTGACTCCCGGGCCTACCTGTTCCGTGACGGCGGACTGACCCGGCTCAGCACCGACCACACCTGGGTGCAGGAGATGCGCGACGAGGGCCGGATCACCGAGGCCGAGGCCCAGGTGCACCCGTGGCGCAACGTCGTGATGCGCACGATCAACGCCGACGACCCCACGGGTGCCGACGTGCTGCCGCTCGCGCTGCGGCTCGACGACCGGGTGCTGATCTGCAGCGACGGCCTGACCGACCTGGTCAGCGAGGATGGGATCGAGCAGATCCTGTCCCGCCACCACGACGACGACGCGGTCGACCGGCTGCTCGACGCCGCGCTCGCCGGGGGCGGCCGCGACAACATCACCTGCGTGCTCGGCACGGTCGTCGACGGGCCTGCCGTCGTCGCCGACGGTCTGCTGCTCGGCGCCGTACGGGATCCGGCGAACATCGTCGACCCCACCGCCGTACGCCACAGCGCCTCGGCGTGACCGAGCGGATGAGCCGGCAGGTCGGCGTCGCTCCCGGGCGCGGCGGAAACGGATCCGGGTGTCGGGCTGGCGCGAGCGCACGTCGTACCCCACAATGGACCACACAAGTGCACACCCGTCACACGTGACCTGATCTCTCCCGATCGAGACCGCTGGGGAAGGCGTTCCTCGACGCCGGAGATATCAGGAGGTCATCGTGACGCGTCCAGCGACCCGTGGAGTCATGTACGTCCACTCGGCGCCCTCTGCGCTGTGCCCGCACGTGGAGTGGGCCGTCGGTGGCGTGCTCGGCACGTCCGTGAGCTTCGACTGGACCGCGCAGCCGGCCCAGACGGCGACGCATCGCGCCGAGTACTCGTGGGTCGGGGAGAGCGGCACCGCGTCCGCCATCGCCTCCGCCCTGCGCGGCTGGAACCACCTGCGCTTCGAGATCACCGAGGAGCCGACCGGTGGCACCGAGGGGGCGCGGTTCTCCTACACGCCCGACCTCGGCATCTTCCACGCCGTGACCGGCCTGCACGGCGACATCATGATCCCCGAGGACCGGCTCAAGGCCGCGGTGGTGAAGGCCGCCCTCGGCGACACCACGCTGCTGCTGGAGATCGACAAGCTCCTCGGCAAGCCGTGGGACGACGAGCTGGAGACGTTCCGGCACGCCGGTGACGGTGCCGCGGTGCGCTGGCTCCACCAGGTCGTCTGAGGTGAACCCGGCCCCCGAGGCGACCGGTCTCACCCTGCTCGCACCCCGTCCCCGCCACCGCGCACGGCATGCGGCGGTCGCGGACCTGTTCCGCGAGCCTCCCGACGTGTCGGCCTGGGCGGCGGCGTACTCCGACGGCGCCGAGCGCGCCCGACGCGCCCGGGAACGGACCGGACCCGTCTCACGCGTGGATCGTGGCGGCCGGCGGCGTCGAGACCGCGGCTGAGCGCCATGCCCGTTGAGATGCGCCCCGCGCCCCGTTGAGATGCGCGTGCGGCCCGATGCGGCCGTGCCGGAGGCACCTCTCGACCGCGCCGGAGGCGCATCTGAACGGCGCCGGAGGCGCATCTCGACGAGGGGGGTCTCAGAGGGGGATGTTGCCGTGGGCGCCGCGGGTGACCAGGCCGGCGCCGGCGATCGCCTTCGCGATCGCGCTGCGGGTGGCGGCGGGCGAGACGACCTCGTCGACGACGCCGATCTCGACGGCCGTGTCGATGCCCCCGGCGATCCGGGTGTGCTCCTCGGCGAGCTCGGCCTCGACCTGGGGGCGGACGTCGGGAGCGACCTCGGCCAGCTTGCGCCGGTGCAGGATCCGGATCGCGGCCACGGCACCCATCACGGCGACCTCGGCGCCCGGCCAGGCGAACACCTTGGTGGCTCCCAGCGAGCGGGCGTTCATCGCGATGTAGGCGCCGCCGTAGGTCTTGCGGGTGACCACGGTGACGGCGGGCACGACGGCCTCGGAGAACGCGTGCAGCAGCTTCGCCCCCCGTCGTACGACGCCGTCCCACTCCTGACCCACGCCGGGCAGGTAGCCGGGGACGTCGACCAGCACGATCAGCGGAACCCCGAAGGCGTCGCACATGCGCACGAACCGCGACGCCTTCTCCGCCGACGCGGAGTCCAGGCAGCCACCGAGCCGGAGCGGGTTGTTGGCGATCACGCCGGTGGTGCGACCACCGAAGCGACCCAGCGCGGTCACGATGTTGGGCGCCCACCTGGCGTGGAGCTCCTGCATCGAGCCCTCGTCGAGCACGGCGTCGACCAGCGGGTGCACGTCGTAGGCACGCTTGGCGTTCTCCGGCAGCAGCTCTGCGAGGTCCCGGTCCTCGACGGCGTCCACGTCGAGCGTGCCCTGGGCGCCCAGCAGGAACGCGATGACGCGGGCCTTCTCCAGCGCCTCGGCCTCGGTCTCGGTGAGCACGTGCACGACGCCTGAGCGCCGGCCGTGGGGCTCGGGGCCGCCGAGCCGGAGCATGTCGACGTCCTCGCCGGTCACCGAGCGCACCACGTCGGGACCGGTCACGAAGATCCGTCCCTCGGGGCCGAGGACCACCACGTCGGTCAGCGCCGGACCGTACGCCGCCCCGCCGGCCGCCGGGCCGAGCACGACCGAGACCTGGGGGATCACGCCGGAGGCGTGGGTCATCGCGTGGAAGATCTGGCCCACGGCGTGCAGGGACAGCACGCCCTCGGCCAGCCGGGCGCCGCCGGAGTGCCAGAGCCCGATGATCGGCACCCGGTCGGTCAGCGCGCGCTGGTAGGCCGCGACCACGACCTTGCAGCCGTCGACGCCCATCGCGCCGCCCATGATCGTCGGGTCGGAGCAGAACGCGACCACGCTCTTGCCCTGCACCCGGCCGAACACCGCGAGCATGCCGGAGTCGTCGACCGGGGTGATCGTCTCCAGGGTGCCCTCGTCGAGGAGCGCGCCGAGCCGGTTGAGCGGATAGCGCGGGTCCTCCTCACGCGGAGGCTTCGTGGCTGCGGGGCGAGCCGGAGCCTGGGTCATCTCAGTAGCTCCCGAATGCCACCGCGACGTTGGCGCCGCCGAAGCCGAAGCTGTTGTTGAGGGCGGCGATGTCGCCGTCGGGCAGCTTGCGGGCGGAGGTCGGGATGTCGAGCTCGACCGCCGGGTCGAGGTTGTCCAGGTTGATCGTCGGCGGCGCCACCCGGTGATGGATGGCGAGCACGGTCGCGATCGACTCGAGGGCGCCGGCGCCACCGAGCAGGTGACCGGTCATCGACTTGGTGGAGGTCACCACGACGTCGTCGGCGTGCTTGCCGAGCGTCGCGTGGATCATCAGGCCCTCGGCGATGTCTCCCTGCGGCGTGGAGGTCGCGTGGGCGTTGACGTGGACCACGTCGCCGGCGCTGATGTCGGCCTCCTCGAGCGCTCGCTTGATCGCGCGGGTGCCACCGCGACCCTCGGGGTCGGGCTGGGCGATGTCGTGGGAGTCGGCGGTGATCCCGGCCCCGAGCACTTCGGCGTAGATCTTCGCGCCGCGGGCCAGGGCGTGCTCGAGCGACTCGAGAACCAGGATCCCGGCGCCCTCACCGAGCACGAACCCGTCGCGTCCGGTGTCCCAGGGCCGGGACACCGTGGTCGGGTCGCCGCCCTCCTCGCTGCCGGTCTTGGAGAGCGCCATCATGTTCGCGAAGGCGGCCATCGGGAGCGGGTGGATCGCCGCCTCGGTGCCGCCGGCGAGGACGATGTCGGCCCGGCCGAGCCGGATCTGGTCGAGTGCGAGGGAGATGCCCTCGTTGCCGGAGGCGCAGGCGGAGACGGGGGTGTTCACGGCGGCGCGCGCGCCGACGTACAGGCTGATCTGCGCCGCCGGCGCGTTGGGCATCAGCATCGGTACCGCGAGCGGGGACACCCGGCGGGGGCCCTTCTCCTTCAGTGCGTCGTAGTTGTCCAGCAGCGTCGTGACGCCGCCGATGCCGGAGGCGCACGCGACGCCCAGCCGGTCCTGGTCGATGTCGGCGTCGGCCAGCCCGGAGTCGGCCCAGGCCTCCATCGCCGCCACCATCGCGAGCTGCGAGGAACGGTCCAGGCGACGTGCCTTGACCCGCTCCAGCACCTCGGTCGGTTCGACCTTGACGCGCCCGGCGATCTTCACCGGCATCTCCTGGGCCCACTCCTCGGTGAGGTGGCGGACGCCGGAGGTGCCGGCGAGCAGCGCGTCCCAGGTGCTGGCGACGTCACCGCCGACGGGGCTGGTCGTGCCCATACCGGTCACTACGACTCTGGTTCGACTCATCGGTTCCTCACTTCGGGCTGTCGGCGGCCCGGCCGTCCCGCAGGGGGCCGGACCGCCGACTGCTCACGAACGACAGGGGGTCAGGACTGCTGCTTCTCGATGTACCCGACGGCGTCGCCGACGGTCTTGAGGTTCTTCACCTCGTCGTCGGGGATGGTGACGCCGAACTTCTCCTCGGCGGCGACCACGATCTCGACCATCGACAGCGAGTCGACGTCGAGGTCCTCCGTGAACGACTTGTCGAGCTGGACGTCGTCGCCGTCGATACCGGTGACCTCGTTGACGAGCTCGGCCAGGCCGGCGCGGATCTCCTCGGTGGTGGCCATGTTGGCTTCCTCTTTCGGTTGGTTGGTTGAGCTTCCATCGGGGTGGTGCAGTGGTGCAGAACTCGGATGGTGCGTCAGGGAACGGTGATCACCTGCGCGGCGTACGCCAGGCCGGCACCGAACGCGATCAGCAACGCCGTGTCACCGGGTTTCGCCTCGCCGCTCTCCACCATGGCATTGAGCGCCAGCGGTACGGAAGCAGCCGAGGTGTTGCCCTGATAGGCAATGTCACGCGCGATCTTCACGTGCGGCGGGAGCTTGAGCGCCCGGGCCATCGCGTCGACGATGCGCATGTTGGCCTGGTGGGGGACGAAGACGTCGAGGTCGTCGACGGTGACGCCGGTGCGGTCGAGCGTCTCGCGGGCCACCTTCGCCATCTCGTACGTCGCCCAGCGGAAGACCTCGTTGCCCTTCATGGTCAGGTGCGGCATCCGGGGGGACTCGGAGGCGACCACGTCGCGCCAGTCCTCGCGCTGCCGGATGTGGTCGTAGTGCTCACCGTCGCTGCCCCACACGACCGGGCCGATGCCGGGCTCGTCGGACGGGCCGATCACGACCGCACCCGCGCCGTCGGCGAAGATGAACGCGGAGCCGCGGTCGTCGGGGTCGGTGATGTCGGAGAGCCGCTCGACGCCGATCACCAGCGCGTACTTCGCGGTGCCGGAGCGCACGAAGTCGGAGGCCATCGCGACGCCGTGGCAGAAGCCGGCGCAGGCGGCGGAGATGTCGAACGCGGCGGCCTTGTCGGTGCCGAGCTCGTGGGCGATCGCGGTCGCGATGGCCGGGGTCTGCAGCATGTGGGAGACCGTCGCCACGACCACGCAGTCGATCTGGGCGGCCTCGACGCCGGCGTAGGCCAGCGCGTCACGCGCCGAGGACACCGACATCGACTGCACGGTCTCGTCGTCGTTGCACCAGCGCCGCTCGACGATGCCGGAGCGTTGCTGGATCCACTCGTCGCTGGAGTCGATCGCACCGACGATGTCGGCGTTGGGGATGACCCGGCTGGGCCGGTAGGCGCCGATCCCGAGGACGGCTGTGTGGTGGATGGTCTCGGAGACCTTGAGAGCGGTCACTGGGCGACTCCTTCGGGGTGCAGGCGGACCAGCGGCTGGCCGGGGGAGACCAGGTCGCCGTCCTCGACCAGCCACTCCACGACCGTGCCGCCGTGGGGGGCCACCACCGGCGTCTCGTCGCGCAGGCTGCGGACGGTGCCGATCGGGCTGCCCGGGGTGAGCGAGGTCGCGTCACCGGCCACCTCGTCACGGACGAAGGTGCCCTTCGCGGGGGACACCAGCATCCGCCAGGTGGGGGAGGTGTCCATCTGGGAGTGCGAGCCGTGCTTGTCGCAGAAGTCGCGGGCGTCGTCGAGCTGGTCGGGGGTCTTCAGCGCGAACGTCTCCACACCCTTGAGCGCCCGCTTGGCGATCCCGGTCAGGGTGCCGGCCGGCGGGATCTCCAGGATGCCGGAGACACCGAGGTCGCTCATGGTCTCGAGGCAGAGGTCCCAGCGCACCGGGTTGGCGACCTGCTTCACGATCCGGCGTACGACCTCGCGGCCGTCGTGGACCACCTGACCGTCGGCGTTGGAGATCAGCGCGAAGCGCGGGTCGTGGGTGGAGACACCGCGGGCCAGCTTGCCCATCACCTGTACGGCCGGGGCCATGTGCTCGGTGTGGAACGCGCCCGCGACCGAGAGCGGCATCAGTCGGGCCTTCTCCGGCGGCGCGTCGGCGAGCGCCTGGAGCTGCTCCAGGGTGCCGGCCGCGACCACCTGGCCGGGGCCGTTGACGTTGGCGGGTGTGAGCCCGTGCTTGTCGAGAGCGGCCAGCACCTCCTCGGCGTCACCGCCGAGCACCGCGGTCATGCCGGTGGGGGTGACGTCGGCAGCGTCGGCCATCGCCTTGCCGCGCTCGCGCACCAGCACCATCGCCTGCTCGGCGGTGATCGCCCGGGCACCTGCCGCGGCGGTCAGCTCGCCGACGCTGTGGCCGGCGACCGCGCTGACCCGGTCGAACGCGTCGGACGGGTGCGGGAAGAGGGACAGCGCGGCGACCAGGCCGGCGCCGACCAGGAGCGGCTGCGCGATCGAGGTGTCGCGGATCGTGTCGGCGTCGGCCTCGGTGCCGTAGTGCGCCAGGTCGAGTCCGGCCACCGCGCTCAGCCAGTCCAGCCGCTCCGCGAAGGCGGGGTCCTCCAGCCACGGGGAGAGGAAACCGGGGCTCTGGGCACCCTGGCCGGGAGCGACGATGATCAGCACGAATCCATCCTTGCGAAGTCGGGCGCGGTGACGCGCATCCGGCACGTACGAAAACGCCCGACCGAGATTTGTAGGGTTCCTACAAGTTAGACCCGCGGCCCCGGAGACGGCCAGTGGTCAGCGCCACCTGCAGCGTGTAGGCGTCCCGCGGGTCGGACGGGTTGAGTCCCGTGACCTCGTGGGCGCGCCGCAACCGGTAGCGCACGGTGTTGGCGTGCACGAAGAGCGCACGGGCCGTCGCCTCCAGGGAGCTGCCCCGGTCGAGGTAGGCCTGCAGCGTGTCCAGCACCACCGCGCCGGCCTCGGCCAGAGGGGTGTGGATCTCGCTGACCAGGTGGTCGAGTGCCTGCTCGTCGCCCCCGAGCGCGCGCTCGGGCAGCAGGTCGTCGGCGTTCACCGGTCGGGGTGCGTCGACCCAGCCGCCGGCGACCCGGTAGCCGGCGAACGCGGCGGCCGCACTGCGGGGGACGTCGACCAGGTCGTCGACCAGCGGTCCGACCACCACCGGTCCCTCGCCGAACACCTCCGCGAGGTCGGTCAGGGACGCGTCGCCCGCTCCCGGGCCGCCGACGATCACGACCAGCCGGTCACCCTGAACGGCACACAGGGCGCGGAGTCCGGCGTCGTGCGCGATCCGACGTACGTCGTCCGTGGCGTCGTGGCCGGACACCCCGGACATCGGGCCGACCAGCGTCATCACCCGGCCCTCGTCCTCCCAGCCGAGGGCGCTGGCCCGCGACTCGACGGTGCCGTCGCTGTCGCCTCGGAGCACGGAGTCGACGACCAGCGCCTCCAGCCGTGCGTCCCAGGCGCCCCGCATCTCGGCGGCGCGGGCGTAGATCTCGGCCGTGGCGAAGGCGACCTCGCGGCCGTAGCGGGTGATCCCCTCGATCACGGACTGCGCGTCGGCCTCGCCGAGCACGTCCACGACGTTCTCCTCCACCACCTCGATCGAGAGCCGGACCATGGCCACGGTGCGCTGCAGGCTGATCCGGCCCGCGAACGCGCGCGGCGCCGCCCCGAACACCTCGGCGCGGAGCGCGGCGGTGGGGTGCGGGTCGCGGTACCAGTCCACGAAGGCCGCGATACCGGCCTGCACGATCAGGCCGATCCAGGAGCGCTCCTGGGCCGACAGGTCGCGGAACCACGTCATCTCGCGCTCCATGCGTTGCAGCGCGGTCGTGCTCAGCCGGCCCACGGACTGCTCGAGCCGCTGCGCGATCTCGGCGCGGCTGCTCGGCTGGGTCGTGGTCACGTCGCGACTCTATTGCGGGCGGTCGACCCGCGCGTCCGGCGTCGAGCGTCACCGCACCCCCGCTCGACGCCATCCCAACCCCGCAAGGGGTTCGTGCGCGACGATGGGACACGTTCTGGTTAACTTCGCTGGTCCCTCCCTCTCGAAGACGGGTGACACACATGGCGCATCGGGTGCAGAAGGTGGTCATCCACGGGCACGAGCGTGCGTTCGTGAAGATCGGCTCCGGGCCGGCTCTGCTGCTCCTGCACGGTCTCGGCTGCGACCACACCACCTGGGACCCGGTCATCGACTCGCTGGCGCGGCGCTACACCGTCATCGCGCCCGACCTGCTCGGGCACGGCGCCTCCGCCAAGCCTCGCGCGGACTACTCCATCGGCGGCTACGCCAACGCAATGCGCGACCTGCTCACCGTGCTCGGCATCGAGACGGTGACCGTGGTCGGGCACAGCCTGGGCGGCGGGGTGGCGATGCAGTTCGCCTACCAGTTCCCCGAGCGCACCGAGCGGATGGTGCTGGTGGCCCCCGGTGGCATCGGCCCCGACGTGACCAGGGCGATCCGCGCGGTCACGCTGCCGCTCTTCCAGCAGCTGATGGGGATCGCGACGCTGCCCGGCATCCGGCACGTCAGCGCCGCCACGCTCCGCGCCCTCTCGCGCACCGGCATCTCCCGGGTCCGCGACCTGGACGAGGTGGCCGACATCTACGAGTCGTTCAAGGACCCCGCTGCCCGTGCCGCGATCGCCCACGTGGTGCGCGCCTGCGTGGACTGGAAGGGCCAGATCATCACGATGGCCGACCGCGCCTACCTCGCGGCGGCGATGCCGATGTGCGTGATCTGGGGCAAGCAGGACTCGGTGATCCCGGTGTCCCACGCCGACATCGCGGCGGGCATCGCGCCCGGCGCCGACATCGAGATCGTCGACAACGCCGGCCACTTCGTGCACAAGGACCACCCGGAGCGGTTCGTGAAGCTGCTCAACGACTTCGTGCGCACCACCGAGCCGGCCTCCCACGACCGGTCCGACTGGCGGGAGATGCTCACGAACGGCCCGGACCACCCCGCCGTGCGCGAGCTCGCCGGGGAGCGTCCGTTGCGGCCCGTCACCCGGCTGTCACGGCGTCGTACCCGCTCGGCCTGAGGGTCGCGACCTACCGGTCGTCGTCCGCCGGTGCGCCCGGCATGTGGTGCAGCCAGAGCCCGATGCCGGCGAAGATGACGCTCAGCGCCAGGGCGATGTAGCCGAGCGGGCGGACCAGATTGCGCGTTGCCTCCCCGACCACGAACGAGGCACCGACCAGCAGCACGCCGGCCACCAGGAAGACCGCCGCCCTCCGGTAGCCCGCCTCCGCGGCTGCCGGGACGTCCATCAGGCGTCCCCGCCCTCCTGCCTAACGTCGGAGACCGCGGTCGGGTCGTCGATCCGGTAACGGTCGAAGGCCTCCTGCACGGTCTCCGCCTTCACCTCACCGCGCTGGGCCAGCGCCTGCAACGCCTGGACCACGACCGACTCGGCGTCGACGTGGAAGAACCGTCGCGCAGCCGGCCGGGTGTCGGCGAAGCCGAACCCGTCGGTGCCGAGCACGTGGTAGTCCGTGGGCACCCAGCGGTTGATCTGCAGGGGTACGGCGCGCATGTAGTCGCTGACCGCGATCACGGGACCGGCGACGTCCTTCAGCTTGTCGGTCACGAACGGCATCCGCGGCTCCTCCGAGGGGTGCATCAGCGCCCACTCCTCGGTCTCGATCGCGTCGCGCGCCAGCTCGTTCCACGACGTGACCGACCAGGTGTCCGCGGCCACGCCCCAGTCCTCGGCCAGCAGCCGCTGGGCCTTCGCGATCCAGGGGAAGCCGACGCCGGACGCCAGCAGCTGCACGTGGGGCGGGTGGTCGCCGTTCTCCCGGTGACCCTCGATGCTCGGGGGCACGGCGACGTGGTGCATGCCGCGCAGGATCCCCTCGGTGTCGACGTCGTCCGGCTCGGCCGGCTGGTCGACCGGCTCGTTGTAGACCGTCATGTAGAAGATGACGTCCTCGCCGTGCGGGTGCTCGTCGGTCACGCCGTACATCCGGCGCAGGCCCTCCTGCATCACGTGGCCGACCTCGTAGGCGAACGCCGGGTCGTAGTGCACGACGGCCGGGTTCGTCGCCGCCAGCAGCGGCGAGTGCCCGTCGGCGTGCTGGAGACCCTCACCGGTCAGGGTGGTCCGCCCGGCGGTGGCACCGATCAGGAAGCCGCGCGCGAGCTGGTCGGCCATCGCCCAGATCGAGTCGCCGGTGCGCTGGAAGCCGAACATCGAGTAGAAGATGTAGAACGGGATCATGTGCTCGCCGTGCGTCGAGTACGTCGACCCGGCGGCCGTCGCCGAGGCCACCGCCCCCGCCTCGGAGATGCCCTCGTGGAGCATCTGGCCCTTCTCGGACTCCTTGTAGGCCAGGAGCAGCTTGCGGTCGACCGACTCGTACTGCTGGCCGCCCGGGTTGTAGACCTTCGCGTTCGGGAACATCGAGTCCATGCCGAACGTGCGGTACTCGTCGGGCGCGATCGGCACCACCCGGGCACCGATCTCGGGGTCCTTGATCCAGTCGCGGAGCAGCCGGACCGCCGCCATCGTGGTGGCGATCTTGTTCTTGCCGCCGCCTTTCTTCAGCTCGGCGTAGACCTCGTCGCCGGGCAGCTTCAGCGGCTTCGCGCGCACCACCCGGCGCGGCAGCGACCCACCGAGCTGGCGCCGGCGCTCGAGCATGTACTCGATCTCCGGTGCGTCCTTGCCGGGGTGGAAGAACGGCGCCATGCCGGTGCGCTCGTAGTGGTCGTCGAGCTCCTTGTTGCTGATCGGCAGGTAGAGCCGGTCGCGGAAGGTCTTGAGGTCCTTCGGCGTCAGCTTCTTCATCTGGTGGGCGGCGTTCTTGCCCTCCAGCCCCTCGATCGTCCAGCCCTTGATCGTCTTCGCGAGGATCACCGTCGGCTGCCCGACGTGCTCGCTGGCCGCCTTGAACGCGGCGTACACCTTGCGGTAGTCGTGGCCACCGCGCGGCAGCTTCACGATCTGCTCGTCGCTCATCTGCTCGACCATCTTGCGCAGCCGCGGGTCGGACCCGAAGAAGTGGTCCCGGATGTAGCCGCCGTCCTCGTTGGAGTACGTCTGGTACTGCCCGTCGGGCGTGGAGTTCATCTGGTTGACCAGGACACCGTCGACGTCACGCGCCAGCAGCTGGTCCCACTCGCGGCCCCAGACCACCTTGATCACGTTCCAGCCGGCGCCGCGGAAGTACGACTCCAGCTCCTGGATGATCTTGCCGTTGCCGCGGACCGGCCCGTCGAGCTGCTGCAGGTTGCAGTTCACGACGAAGGTGAGGTTGTCGAGCTCCTCGCGCGCGGCCAGACCGATCGCGCCGAGCGACTCCGGCTCGCCCATCTCGCCGTCGCCGAGGAACGCCCAGACGTGCTGCTGGCTGGTGTCCTTGATCCCGCGGTTCTGCAGGTAGCGGTTGAACCGGGCCTGGTAGATCGAGTTCAGCGCCGTCAGGCCCATCGAGACGGTCGGGAACTCCCAGAAGTCCGGCATCAGCCGCGGGTGCGGGTAGGACGGGAGCCCCTTGCCGGGTCCGTGCTGCACCTCCTGGCGGAAGTGCCGCAGCTGCTCCTCGGTCAGCCGCCCCTCGAGGAAGGCGCGCGCGTAGATCCCGGGGGAGCCGTGGCCCTGGATGTAGATCTGGTCGCCGCCGCCCTCGTGGTCCTTGCCGCGGAAGAAGTGGTTGAAGCCGACCTCGTAGAGCGAAGCGCTCGACTGGTAGGTCGCGATGTGTCCGCCGACCTCGAGGCCCTTGCGGTTGGCGTCGGAGACGGTGACCGCGGCGTTCCAGCGGATGAAGGCCCGGATCCGGCGCTCGATCTCCTCGTCACCGGGGAACCAGGGCTCGCGCTCGGGGGGGATCGTGTTGATGTAGTCGGTGCTCCTCAGCGCGGGTACGCCGACCTGCTTCTCGCGCGCGCGCTCGAGAAGCCGGAGCATCACGTAGCGCGCACGCTCCCGCCCGCGCTGCTCGATCAGCTCGTCGAACGAGTCGACCCACTCGCCGGTCTCCTCGGGGTCGATGTCCGGCAGCTGGGTCGGCAGGCCCTCGTGGATGACCGGGGTCACCGGTCTCACGGGAACCTCGGGCGTCGGGTCAGAGGTGTCACTCACCCACTCATCGTTGCACTTCCGCCGCGCCCACGAAATCTACCCTGGGGTAGCCGGAGATCGACACTTCCGCGCAAACCCCCCACGTCTGAGCGGACCAGGGTTGCGTCCGGGGCTGGACTCCGGTGGACTACCACCACGATCCGCGACGACCAGTGGCGGACCGATGGACCTGAAGTGGAGGCAGTCACGTGAGCGCGACCGCGGGCGGTGCGGACCTGCATGCCGGTGAACGGCTGGGTTTCAAGCCCGGGATGGTTGTCCAGGAGCTGGGCTGGGACGAGGACGTCGACGACGACGTGCGCGTCCAGATCGAGGACGCGATCGACAGTGACATGGTCGACGGTGACCACGGCGACGTGGTCGACGCGGTGGTCCTCTGGTGGCGCAAGGACGACGGCGACCTCGTGGACGCGCTGGTCGACTCCCTGACCGACCTGGTCGGTGGCGGCGCGATCTGGCTGATGACCCCGAAGGTCGGACGGCCCAACGCGGTCGACGCCTCCGACGTGGCCGAGGGAGCCCCGATCGCCGGGCTCTCCACCACCACCACCGTCTCGGTCAGCAAGGACTGGTCGGCGACCAAGCTGGTCGCACCGAAGTCGCGCTAGTGGCGACCCTTCTCGGTCCCGGGGTGGCCAAGAGCATCCTGGACAAGGCGCTGACGCCTGCGATGGCGCTGAAGGTGCTCACCGAGTCCGGCGTCATCCGTCCGCACTCACCTGTCGCTCTCGGTGGCGTGGTCGTGGCGCTGCGGCAGTGGGGCATGGGCGTGGCCGGCGGCTTCAAGTCCGTGGCCCTGCGCTTCCCCGACCGGGTCGGGGTGATCGACGAGCTCGGCGAGCTGACCTTCGGCGAGATCGAGCGGCGCAGCAACGCGCTGGCCGACTCGCTGTCCGGGCTCGGTGTGGGCGAGGGCGACGGGGTGGCGATCCTGATCCGCAACCACCGCGGCTTCCTCGACGCCTCGCTCGCGGCGGCAAAGCTCGGCGCCGACATGCTCTACCTCAACACGGCCTTCGCCGCCCCCCAGCTCGGTGAGGTCTGCGAGCGTGAGAAGCCGAGCGTGATCATCCACGACCAGGAGTTCACGGAGCTGATCGACAAGGCCGGGGTCGAGCAGCGGCGGATCCTGGCCTGGGTCGACGACGACGCCGGCGACCTCGACACCCTGGAGTCCCTGATCGAGAAGGGGGAGCCGAGGGCGCGCAAGGCACCGGCCAAGGAGGCGCGGGCGGTGATCCTGACCTCCGGCACCACCGGCACCCCCAAGGGCGCGCCGCGCGGGGGCGGCAACCTGAGCGCGGCGGTCGCGCTGCTCTCGCGGATGCCGCTGAGGTCCGGTTGGAGGACCCACATCGCCGCACCCCTGTTCCACACCTGGGGCTGGGCGCACCTGAGCATGGCGATGCTGCTCGGCAGCACCTGCGTGCTCACCCGCAAGTTCGACCCGGAGACCTGCCTGAAGACGGTGCAGGACAACCAGTGCGAGTCGCTGGTGGTGATCCCGGTGATGCTGCAGCGGATTCTCAAGCTCCCGCAGGACACGCTGGACTCCTACGACCTGTCCTCGCTGGAGGTGGTCGCCGCGTCCGGCTCGGCGCTGTCCGGCAGCCTGGCCACGGACTGGATGGACCAGTTCGGCGACAACCTCTACAACATCTACGGCTCGACCGAGGTCGCCTGGGTCTCGATCGCCCAGCCCGCCGACATGCGGGCCGAGCCCACCACCGCCGGCAAGCCGCCCGTGAACACCGTCGTGAAGCTGTACGACGACGACGGCAACGAGGTGCCGACGGGGGAGCCGGGACGGATCTTCGTCGGCAACTCGATGCTCTTCGAGGGCTACACCGGCGGCGGCGACAAGGAGAGCATCGACGGCCTGATGAGCTCCGGCGACATCGGCCGGTTCGACGACGAGGGTCGGCTGTTCGTCGAGGGCCGTGACGACGAGATGATCGTCTCCGGGGGGGAGAACGTCTTCCCCAAGGAGGTCGAGGACGTGCTCTCCCGCCACGACCAGGTCCAGGAGGTGGCCGCGATCGGGGTCGACGACGACGAGTTCGGGAAGCGGCTGCGCGCGTTCGTGGTCCTCGACGGCGGCGAGCCGGACGACCCGGACTCGATGACCGAGACCCTCAAGGCCCACGTCAAGGACAACCTGGCTCGCTACAAGGTGCCGCGCGACTTCGTCTTCCTCGACGAGCTGCCCCGCAACGCCACCGGCAAGATCCTCAAGCGCGAGCTGGTCGACGACGAGGACTGATCCCGCCACCGCGCCCGTCGTCCCCCGGGGTGTGGCGCGGCCGGGGGTCCCGCCTGTCACAATGCAGACCTTCGACAGACCTTCGACAGCGACGGGAGCAGGCGTGGCGATCCAGGTGGGCGACCGGGCCCCCGACTTCGAGCTCTCCGACCAGCACCGGCAGGAGTTCCGGCTCTCGTCGTACCTGGGCGACAAGGCCGTGATGCTGGTCTTCTACCCGTTCGCGTTCAGCGGCGTGTGCACCGGTGAGCTCAGCGGCCTGCGCGACCGCCTCGGGGACTTCGAGACCGACGACGCGACGCTGATGACGATCTCCTGCGACCCGGTCTTCACCCAGCGTGCCTTCGCTGACCGCGACGGCCTGTTCTTCCCGCTGCTCTCCGACTACTGGCCGCACGGCGAGGTGGCCTCGGCCTTCGGCGTCTTCGACGAGGTGACGGGCTCGCCGAGCCGTTCCTCGTTCCTGATCGACAAGGACGGCGTGGTGCGGTGGTCGGTCCACAACGACCGCGGTCAGGCCCGGGACCTTGACGCGCACGCCTCGGCTGTCAAATCCCTGGTGTCGTAGGGCCCTTTTCGGGTGTCCCCGGTCACACACGTCTAGTCATTTCGGGCCATTTTCGGCCCGGATCGGCCCATCCGCTGGAACCGCGGGCCCGCGTCGGTCATGATTGATCTTGTTACGACCGCTGGTGACCCGAGACGCCAGCGGTCGTGACTTTTTTATTGCCCTCTGATGCTCCCGTAGTCTGTGCGCCGGCCGGTCCCGCACTCGGCTCGGGCGTATAGCTCAGCGGTAGAGCGCTGCCCTTACAAGGCAGATGTCGCAGGTTCGATCCCTGCTACGCCCACTCGTGGACGCCCGGTCCTGCCACCGCAGCGATCAAGGCGTCAGCCCGACCGGATCCGAGGGCAACCTTCGGCCAACGTGGGTCTCACTAGAGTGGTGGGCGTCGCACGCGTCTTGCCAGGAGGCACCCGGATGATCGTCCCGTTCAGCGCCAACGACTTCCTCGCCCGCGCCCGAGCCGTGTACGGCGAGCGCACCGGGATCCACGACGAGCCGAACCAGCCGGCCGACTCGCTCGGCGACCTGAGCTACGAGCGCGTCGGCGAGCTGGCGAGGGCGATGGCTGCCAAGCACGACCAGCTCGGGCTCGACGTGGGCGACCGGGTCGCGTTCGTCTCGCACAACAGCGCCCGGCTCTACACCGCGTTCTTCGGCGTCTGCGGCTTCGGCCGGGTTCTGGTCCCGGTCAACTTCCGGCTCTCGCCGGAGGAGGTCGGCTACATCGTCGAGCACTCCGGGGCGCGGGTGGTCTACCTCGACCCGGAGCTCAAGGACTCGCTGGCCGACGTGAAGGCCGAGCACGTCTTCGTCCTCGGCGAGGACGAAGACCTGTTCGTCGAGGGCGTCGACCCCAGGCCGTGGGAGCCCGACGAGAACGCGACCGCGACGATCAACTACACCTCCGGCACCACGGCGCGACCCAAGGGCGTGCAGATCACGCACCGCAACATCTGGACGAACGCGCTGACGTTCGCGCTCCACGCCGGCGTGACGGACCGGGACGTCTACCTCCACACGCTGCCGATGTTCCACGCCAACGGCTGGGGGATGCCGTTCGCGATGACCGGCTGCGGCGTGCCCCAGGTGGCGCTGCGCAAGATCGACGGCACCGAGATCCTCCGGCGCGTCGAGAAGTACGGCGTGACGGTCATGTGCGCCGCGCCCGCGGTCGTGGCCGCCGTACTGGACGCGGCCCCGGACTGGGACGGCGAGATCCCGGGCCGCGACCGCACCCGGATCATCGTGGCCGGCGCGCCTCCGCCCACCAAGACCGTGGCCCGGGTCGAGGCCGAGCTGGGCTGGGAGTTCGTGCAGATCTACGGCCTGACCGAGACCTCACCGCTGCTCACGGTCAACCGTCGCCGCGCGGAGTGGGACGACCTCGACCCGGAGGAGCGCGCCCAGAAGCTGGTGCGGGCCGGCCAGCCCGCGCTCGGTGTCACGCTCAAGATCGACGACCAGGGCGAGGTGCTCGCGCGCAGCAACGTGATCCTCGAGGGCTACTGGGAGCAGCCGGAGGAGACCGAGCGGGCGTTGAGGAACGGCTGGTTCCACACCGGCGACGGCGGCGTCATCGGCGACGACGGCTACCTGACCATCCAGGACCGCAAGAAGGACGTGATCATCACCGGAGGCGAGAACGTGTCATCGATCGAGGTCGAGGACGTGATCTTCTCGCACCCGGACGTGGCCGAGGTCGCCGTGATCGGCGTACCCGACGAGAAGTGGGGCGAGACGATCAAGGCGCTCGTGGTCAAGGCGGAGGGCTCGTCGCTGACCGAGCAGGAGCTGATCGACTACGTGAAGTCGAAGGTGGCCCGGTTCAAGGCGCCGTCGTCGGTGGAGTTCCGTGAGGAGCTCGCCCGCACGGCGACCGGCAAGCTCCAGAAGTTCAAGCTGCGCCAGCAGTACTGGGAGGGGCGCGACCGCCAGGTGAACTAGGCGCTCGTCGGCGGATGGCGCCACTGCCCACCGCGTGTGGACGCTGCACACCCCTGAGTCGCCGTGTGCAGCGACCACAACCCCGCGTTACAAGCCGCGGTCGCGTCCCGGCCCGACGGCACCCGGGTCGCGTCCCGGGCGCTAGATTCGCGCCCATGCCCTCGCTGCGTGACGTGATCGACCTGCTGGAGGAGTGGTACCCGACCCGCTGGGCCGAGGACTGGGACGCGGTCGGGCTGGTCTGCGGGGACCCGGACGACGAGGTCCGGCGGGTGCTGCTCGCGGTCGACCCGGTCAGCCTGACCGTCTCGGAGGCGATCGAGGCGCAGGCGCAGCTGCTGGTCACGCACCACCCGCTGCTGCTCCGCGGCGTGCACAGCGTCGCCACGACCAGCACCAAGGGCCGCCTCGTGCACGACCTGGTCACCGGGGGCTGTGCGCTCTACTCCGCGCACACCAACGCGGACGCGCCCACGGACGGCGTCTCCGAGTCGCTGGCGCTCGCGCTGGGCCTCCGGGACGCGACGCCCCTCGAGCCCGCCCCCACCGAGCCGCGCGACAAGGTCGTCGTGTTCGTCCCGGTCGCCGACGCCGACGCCGTACGGCGCGCCCTCACCGACGCGGGAGCGGGGCAGGTCGGTGCCTACGACTCGGCGTCGTTCACGTCGCAGGGGGAGGGCCGGTTCCGTCCGCTGGACGGCGCCCGACCCGCCATCGGCACCGTGGGCGAGCTCGAGGTGGTCGACGAGGTGCGGGTCGAGGTGGTCGCGCCCCGGAGCCGTCGGGCGGCGGTGGTCGCTGCGTTGCGCGCGGCCCATTCCTACGAGGAGCCGGCGTACGACGTGGTCGAGCTGGCGGCCACCGACGAACCAGCCCGGGGGCAGGGTCGGATCGGCACCCTGGCCGAACCGATGACGCTGCGGGCGTTCGCGGAGCACGTCGCCGAGGTGCTCCCGGCCACCGCCCACGGGGTGCGGGTCGCCGGCGACCCCGATGCCGCCGTGCGCACGGTCGCCCTGTGCGGCGGCGCCGGCGACTTCCTGCTCGACCGGGTGCGCCGCACGGACGCGGACGTCTACCTGACCTCCGACCTGCGGCACCACCCCGCCAGCGAGTTCCGCGAGCACGCCGCCCAGCGCACCGGTCCGGCGCTCGTCGACGTCGCGCACTGGGCCGCCGAGTGGACCTGGCTGCCGGTCCTGGAGCGGAAGCTGGCAGACGCACTGGGCGATACGGTGGAGATCCGCGTGAGCACGACACCCACCGACCCGTGGACCTTCCGCGTGGAGAACCAGAGGAGCACCCCCTGAAAGCCGACCCGTTCGCCCAGCTGAAGCTGCTCGACGTCCAGGAGCTCGACTCCCGTCTCGACGGCCTCTCCCACCAGCTGCGGACGATGCCGGAGATCGCGCAGCTCGCGGACAACGAGACCCAGCGCCGACAGCTCGACGACCGTGCCCGTGACCTGCGGGTCGCCGTCGACGACCTCACGTCCGAGCAGCGCAAGGCCGACGCCGACGTCGAGCAGGTCAAGACCCGCCGCGAGCGCGACCGCAGCCGGATGGACCAGGGCCTGATCACCAACCCCAAGGACCTCGAGCGGATGGGCCACGAGCTCGAGTCCCTGGAGCGCCGGATCACCTCGCTCGAGGACACCGAGCTGGAGGTCATGGAGCGGCTGGAGGAGACGCAGACGGAGCTGGAGAAGGTGACCGGCGAGCTGGGCGGCTTCGAGGAGCGGACGATGTCACTCACCGCCGCCCGGGACCAGAAGTCGGCCGCGATCCGCGACGAGATCACCGCCGTGGAGCGCGAGCGCGCCGCCGCTGCCGCCGACCTGCCGCCCGACCTGGCCGCGCTCTACCAGCGGCTCCGCGAGCAGAAGGGCGGCGTCGGAGCCGCCGAGCTCCGACGCGGGGAGTGCGGCGGTTGCCGGCTCTCCATGAACGCCGCCGACCTGCGGGCGATGGCCGCGGCGCCGTCCGACGAGGTGATCCGCTGCGAGGAGTGCCAGCGGATCCTGGTGCGCACCGCGGAGTCCGGCTTGTGAGCTCGCCGTCCTCGGTCGTGATCGAGGCGGACGGAGGCTCCCGTGGCAACCCCGGCCCCTCGGCGTACGGCGCCGTGCTCAAGGACGCGGCCACCGGCGAGACGATCGCCGAGCGCGGCGAGACGATCGGGGTGGCGACCAACAACGTCGCGGAGTACCGCGGCCTGATCGCCGGCCTCGAGCTCCACCGCCGGCACACTCCGGACGCCGCCCTCGAGGTGCGGATGGACTCCAGGCTCGTGGTCGAGCAGATGTCGGGCAGCTGGAAGGTCAAGCATCCCGACCTGAAGCCGCTGGCGCTGCAGGCCCGTGGCCTGACGCCGGACGGCACCTCGTTCACCTGGGTGCCGCGCGAGCGCAACAAGCACGCCGACCGGCTCGCCAACGAAGCCCTCGACGGGGCCCCGACCGGCTCGACCGGCCCGACCTCCAGCGCGGAGCACGTGGTCAGCGCGCCGACCACGTTCCTGCTGGTGCGTCACGGGGTCACCGACCACACGCTCGCCAAACGCTTCTCCGGCGGACTGGCCAGCTCCAACCCGGGTCTCAACGACGAGGGCCGTGCCCAGGTGCGGGTCACCGCACAGTGGCTGGCGCCGATCGCCGAGGGGATCGACGCGATCGTCTGCTCGCCGGTGCGCCGCACCCGTGAGTCGGCCGAGATCCTCGGCGAGGTGCTCGGCCTCGGGATCGGGGTCGAGGAGGGGCTGGCGGAGATGGAGTTCGGCAGCTGGGACGGCCTGACCTACCTCGAGGTGCGCGACCGGTTCCCCGACGAGGTGCGCGCCTGGCTGGGCAGCCTCGACCACGCTCCGGGCGGCGGCGAGTCGCTCCGCGCGGTGCAGGAGCGGGTGTTCGCCGGCCGCGACCGGCTGCTGGAGGAGTACGACGGGCGGACGGTGCTCCTGGTCAGCCACGTCACCCCGATCAAGACGCTCGTCGCCGACGCCGTCGGGGCACCGCTGGAGTCGTTGTACCGACTGGAGCTCTCGCCGGCCTCGGTGAGCGTGCTCAGCTACTACCCGGCCACGCCCGAGGGCCGACCGGCGATGGCGTCGCTGCGGCTGTTCAACGCACGTCCGACCGAGGTGCCGTTCCTGGAGCGCTGAGCTCAGACCTCCGCGACGACCACGTCGAGCGGGGTGCCCCGGGCGCTCGACGTCCCGGCCTCGACCTTCCAGCCGAGCGAGCCGAGGTGATCGGCGAGACCCGCCGGCGTGCGCGGCGCCGTACCGTCCTCCAGCAGGGCGCGCACCAACCGGCCCTTGGTGGCCTTGTTGAAGTGGCTCACCACCTGGCGCCGGCCGTCCACCTCGTGCAGCACCCGCACCGTGGCGACCCGGCTCGCCAGGTCAGCCGGCGGACGCCAGAACGCGGCGTAGGTCGAGGACCGCAGGTCGACCAGCAGCCGGCTGCCGAGCGCCTCGCGCACCACGGGGTCGAGGTGCGTGCGCCAGTGCGCCGCGACCCCACCGAGGCCGGGCAGGCTCACGTCACCGGCCAGCCGGTAGGCGGGGATCGGATCTCCGGGCCGCACCAGCCCGAACACCGACGAGGTCACCGCCAGCCAGCGCGTCGCCCTCCGCCGCGCGGCAGCGTCCAGCGAGGAGAGGTCGAGGGCCTCGTAGAGCACGCCGCTGTAGACCTTGTCGGCCCGAGCCGTCCGCGCGCTGGGCAGCGCCGCGTTGCGGGCCACCTCGGCCGCCAGTCCGGGAGGCAGGCCGAGCACCCGGAGCGCGTCCGGGTCCTCCGTGCAGGTGCGCACGAGGGCATCGAGGAGCTGCCGACGCGCGCCGGTCAGACGGGAGAACGAGAGCCGGTCGAGGTCCAGCCGGTTGCCGCGCACCGGAGCCGTCTTGCCCTCGGAGGGCGGGAGCAGGATCAGCACCGCGCCAGCGTAGGACGCATGGTCCCCCGCTAGCGTGGCGGGCATGACGAGCTCGGGAGCCAGCTGATGGCGGCGCGTGTCCTGTGGGTGCGCGACAGCGCCAACGACGAGCTCCGCAAGGGGATCACCACGATCCAGCAGGAGCAGAAGGTCAGCCCGGGGTTTCCGAAGGCCGTGGAGCACGCGGCGGCCGAGGCGGCGTCACAGCCGCGGCTGCCCGAGAAGGACCTGACCGACCTCGCGTTCGTCACCCTCGACCCCGCGTCGGCGATGGACCTGGACCAGGCGATGTTCCTGGCCCGCGACGGTGACGGCTACGTCGTCCACTACGCCATCGCCGATGTGGCGGCGTTCGTGACGCCCGGCGGCGCCGTCGACGTCGAGGCCCACCGCCGCGGCGAGACCTTGTACGGCGCCGACTCGAAGATCCCGCTGCACCCGACCACGTTGTCCGAGGGTGCAGCGTCGCTGCTGCCCGACGAGGTCCGACCGGCGCTGGTCTGGCGGATCGGCCTCGACTCCCGGGGCACGATCACCGCCGCGACCGTCGAGCGGGCGCAGGTGCGCTCCCGGGCCAAGCTGTCGTACGACGGGGTGCAGGCGGACCTCGACGCGGGCACGGCCGACGAGATGTTCACGCTGCTGAAGGAGATCGGCACCCTGCGCGACCAGCAGGAGGCCGACCGCGGCGGGGTCTCGTTGCCGATGCCCGAGCAGGAGATCGTGATCGACGACGACACCTGGCGGCTGGAGTTCCGCGACCTGGTGCCGGTCGAGGGCTGGAACGCCCAGATCTCGCTGCTCACCGGCATCGCCGCCGCCACGATCATGCTCGAGGGCAAGGTCGGGATCCTGCGCACGCTTCCCCCGGCCCCGCCGAAGGCGGTCGAGCGACTGCGGCGGACCGCGCGGGCGCTGCGGATCGAGTGGCCCGACGACCAGGACTACCCGGCGTTCATCCGGTCCCTCGTCCCCGCCGAGCCCCGCCACCAGGCGATGGTGGTCGCCTGCACGTCCCTGCTGCGGGGAGCCGGCTACGCGGTGTTCGACGGTGAGCCGCCGGCGCTCACCGAGCACGCCGCCCTGGCGACGCCGTACGCCCACGTGACCGCGCCACTGCGGCGCCTGGTCGACCGCTACGCGGAGGAGATCTGTGTCGCGCTGTGTGCGGGGGAGCGGCCCCCGGCCTGGGTGCTCGAAGCCATGCCCGAGCTGCCCGCGACGATGCAGGAGGCGGGGCGGCGGGCCAACGCCTACGAGCGCGCGGTCACCGACCTGGTCGAGGCCGAGCTGCTCAAGGGCTCGGTCGGTGAGCGGTTCCGTGGTGTGGTGCTCGAGGTCGAAGACGACGACCCGACCCGCGGCACGCTGCAGATCGCCGACCCCGCGGTCGAGGCCCGGGTGGTGGGCGAGGACGCCCTGCCCGTGGGTGCCGAGGTCCAGGTCGTCCTGGCCGAGGCCGATCCGGCGCAGCGCAAGGTCGCGTTCCGGCTCTGAGCACCGCTCAGCTGCGGGCCAACACGTCGCGGATGGCCGCCAGGGCCGCGTCGGGGCGGTCCAGGTAGATGAAGTGACCGGCACGCGGGACCACGTCGAGCCGGCCGTGTGGGGAGAGCCTGCTCAGCGCGACCTGGCCCCGGTGCCAGAGTCGTTCCTCGGCGGCCGGGGTGCCGTCGGTCGCCACCTCGAAGTCGCGTTGCAGGATCCGCACCGGGACGTCGGGCCAGGACGAGACGGAGCGAGCCTGCCGGATGGTCGCGGCGGGATCCCAGTCCAGCTCTCGCTCCAGCTCGCCCGGGTCGGCGGCCACGTACTCCACCGGTGTGCCGTCGAACACGACCACTCCCGCGACGTCGTCCGGGTGCTGTCCCACGAACACCCGGGTGCTGAGCGCCGCCAGCGAGTGCCCCACCACGACGTACGGCGCGGGGACGTCGGCGGCGGCGAGGGTGTCGTGCAGCGTGTCGGAGACGATCTGCGGTGTCATCTGCCCGGATCCCGCCGACGACGGCCCGACGCCCGGATAGTCGAAGGCGCAGGTGCGCACATCCGGGCCGAGCCGTCGTACCAGCTCGTTCCAGTCGTCGGTGGTGTCCCGCCCACCGGCCAGCAGCAGCACGACCGGGCTGCCGGTGCCGTGGCAGGCGAGGTGCATCCGGAGGCTGCCCACCTGGTACATCCCGGGGTCGGCGCGCTTCTCCGGTTCAGCGCTCGAGCCGCACGCGGTCAGCACCAGCCCGGCGAGGGCCAGCGGCAGCAGTGTGCGCAACCGGAGCACGTCTGAAGTATCCGCCCGGAGCGGCGAGCGCGGAATCCCCGGGAAACGACCTGGGAACGACCCGGGAAACGACCCGGGAAACGACGAACCCGCCTGCTCTGGCCCGGGGGGAGGGCTGGCGGCCGGGGGGATGGCCTCTGAGCGGCGGGTTCGCGTCGTTTCCACGATCTGGGCGGGGGGCCCATGTAGAACGTTAGGGATGCTTCGGACGCAACGTGGCAAAATTGTGCAATCAGGACATACAGGTTTATGCGGCTGCATGTTTGTGCAACTTCGAGTCCTTTGCTGGGTTCCTCCCTATGGTCATCACAACGGCCGGGGGGTCCGTTCGATGCGCGTGGTCCTGGGGGCCACGCGCATCGCTGGTTCTGCGGGCCGGTCAAGGGCCGGGAGGGCGGCTCGGTGGGTCCTCCGCTTCGGTAGACCAGAACGGTCAATTCTCCCATTTCGCTGAAGAGTCGGATATTTGCGACGCACACTGGCGGCAGTTGACCCGATATTTCCCGAGGGGATCTGTATGTACACCGATGAGGTATGGACCGAAGAGGACGCCGCGACGTCCGAGGCTGCGCACGTGCTGACCGACGCGCCCGAAGCCGAGGCAGCAGTCGTCGAACCGAGCGCGGAGCCGGTTGCCGAGCCGGTCGCCGAGCGGGTTCCCGAGCCGGTCGCCGAGCGGGTGGCCGAGCCGGCCCCCGAGCGGGTGGCCGAGCCGGTTGCCGAGGCCGCGATCGCACCCGCCGCCGTGATCGAGCCGACCGTGGTCGAGGAGACCCCGGTGACGGCGTCCGCCCGGGTGCTCGACGCGGCGGTGTCCACGGCCGACCAGCTGGTTGCCGACGCGCAGGCCGAGGCCGACGCCCTGGTGTCGTCCGCTCGGGCCGAGTCCGAGGAGCTCCGTGCGGCGAGCCGCGCGGACTCCGACCGGGTCGCCGCCGAGCTGGCGCGCCTCCGTGAGGAGCAGAGCGCCGATCTCGACCGCGAGCGTACGGCGGCCCTGTCCGAGCTGGCCGACCAGAAGGCGGACCTGGAGGCCAAGGTCGACACGCTGCGTCAGCAGGCCGACGACTACCGCTCCCGGATGCGCAACCAGCTCAACGAGCAGCTCGCGCTGCTGGGCGGCGCCGGAGACGAGCCGTCGCTCTCGGTGGTCGGCTGACGCTGCCGGTCCCGGTGACGCGCGCGTCCGGCGGACGTCATACGTTCCGGTCGTTCGGGCAGCGACGGTGCATGACGTCCCGGGCAACGTCATGCGTTGCGGTCGCCACGGCAGCCACCTCGCATGACGCCCCGGCGCGCGACCGGTCAGAGGCCCGGGTGCGGATGGGCTGGCTCATAGGCCGGGTTCTGTTCGCCGTACGTCCTCACGGGCGTCCGGTTGGCGACCATCCATCTGGGACGACCGTTGCCGGCCGCCTCGTGCAGTCCACCCGCGGATTGTGGGCGGGCCGCCCATCCGCGCACGTCCTCCGGCCGTGACCGTCGGACGCTTCTTGACCTTGCTCCAGGCGGGGTTTGCCTAGCCACGACGGTCGCCCGCCGCGCTGGTGGTCTCTTGCACCACCGTTTCACCCTTACCCCTCACCTCGACCAGCGAGGCGAGTGGCGGTCTGTTCTCTGTGGCACTTTCCCGCGGGTTGCCCCGGGTGGGTGTTGCCCACCACCTTGCCCTGTGGAGCCCGGACCTTCCTCGACACCCGTCCCGAGGGACGAGGGCCGCGGTCGCCCGGCCAGCCCATCCGCGGGACAAGGATAGGGCCTGCCAGACTCGGCGCATGCCACATGCAGAGATCGCCGTGATCGGTGGCTCCGGTTTCTACGCCTTCCTCGACGATCCGCAGGACCACCGGGTGCCGACCCCGTACGGCGAGACCGACGTGGCCACGGGCGAGGTGGCCGGCCGTTCGGTGGCGTTCCTGCCCCGTCACGGGGCACACCACGAGTTCCCGCCGCACCGGATCAACTACCGCGCGAACATCTGGGCACTCCGCACGGTCGGGGTCCGCCAGGTGCTGGCACCGTGCGCGGTCGGCAGCCTCAGGCCGGACCTGGCGCCGGGATCGCTGGTGCTGCCCGACCAGCTCGTCGACCGCACCAGCGGCCGCATCCAGACCTACGTCGACCGCGGCGCGGCCCACGTGCCGTTCGCGGACCCGTACTGCGCCCGGATCGGCGACCACGTGCTCGCCACCGAGCGGGACGTGGTCGGCGGGGGAGCGATGGTGGTGATCGAGGGGCCGCGGTTCTCCACCCGGGCGGAGTCGCAGCACTACGCGGCGCAGGGCTGGGACCTGGTCAACATGACCGGCCACCCCGAGGCGGTGCTCGCCCGCGAGCTGGGGCTCTGCTACGCCACGCTCGCGCTGGTGACCGACCTCGACGCCGGGATCGCGGCCGGCGAGGGCGTGGGTCAGGCCGAGGTGTTCGCGATGTTCGAGCAGAACATCGAGCGGTTGAAGGCCTTGCTGGGCCGCGTGGTCGGCGGCCTGCCGGATCCGGCTGGCTGCACGTGCGCGACCTGGATGGACGGCATCGAGCTGCCCTTCGAGCTGCCGTGAGGGTGCTGGTCACCGGCGCGGCCGGGTTCATCGGGACCGCGGTCGTCGACGCGCTGACGGCTGCGGGGCACGAGTCGGTCGGGCTGGACGCGCTGATCCCCGAGGCGCACGGGGCCGGTGCGGTCCTGCCGGACGGTGTCGAGCCCGGCGACCTCCGGGCGCCTGCCGAGTGGGAGCACCTGCTCGGCGGCGTCGACGTGGTCTGCCACCAGGCCGCGATGGTCGGTGCGGGGGTCACCGTCGCCGACCTCCCGTCGTACGCCGCCCACAACGACTGGGGCACCGCCGAGCTGCTGGCCGCGATGAGCCGGCACGGCGTCGGTCGGCTGGTCCTCGCCTCCTCGATGGTCGTGTACGGCGAGGGCCGCTACGCCTGTGCCAGCCACGGTGTGCGGCGGGCCGGCACGCGGTCCCGCGACGACCTCGACGCGGGCCGGTTCGACCTCGCCTGCGACGTCTGCGGCGTGCCGCTGGACTGGGCGTTGGTGCCCGAGGACGCGGCGATGGACCCGCGCAGCAGCTACGCCGCGAGCAAGCTGGCACAGGAGCACTACGTGCGCGCCTGGGTGAGACAGGCGCCGGCGTCGGCGATTGCGCTGAGGTACCACAACGTCTACGGGCCGGGCATGCCCCGGGACACGCCGTACTCCGGCGTCGCGGCCATCTTCCGCTCGGCGCTCGAGCGTGGTGAGCAACCCCGGGTCTTCGAGGACGGGCGCCAGGTGCGCGACTTCGTGCACGTCTCCGACGTCGCTGCCGCCAACGTCCGCGCCCTCGAAGCGGTCGTGGACGCACCACCCGAGCGCTGGGCGACGTACAACGTCGCCTCCGGCCACCCGGTCACGATCGCGGACGTGGCCCGGATCCTGGCCGACGGCGGCGAGCCGCTGGTGACGGGGGAGTACCGGCTGGGCGACGTGCGCCACGTCGTCGCGTCCCCGGAGGCCGCCTCGCGTGAGCTCGGGTTCACCGCCGCCGTCACACCGGCGGAGGGGATCGCCGAGTTCCGGACCGCGCCGCTGCGGGCACCGGCGGGCTGAGGTCGTCGAACCGCCGGCCGCTACCAGCCGGTCTCGAACAGGTGCTGCACGACGAGTGCGAACAGCACCTGGGCGACCAGGCCGCGCCGTCGCCAGCGCTCGGGCAGCAGGGCGCAGGAGACCAGCAGCCAGGGCACGAACGGCAGCCAGATCCGCTCCACCTCGGCCTTGCTCATCAGCGACAGGTCGGCCGCGGTGACCATCGCGGCACCGGCGAGGGCGAGGGCCGCCGGCACCCGCGTCCCGGCGTCGCGCAGCCACCCACGGGCGTGCCCGAGCAGCACTGCGAGCCCGGCACCGACCAGTGGCCCGGCGGAGATGGCGAGGAGCGCGAGGTCGGCCCACGACCAGTACCAGAACTGGCGGCGTCCGCCCACTGCCTCCCAGTAGCGCGTGTGCACCGCCCGCAGCGCCTCGAGGTAGTCGAACCCGTACGCCGCGAACCCGAGCACCACCGCCGACGCGCCTGCGGCGACGAGCGGCAACGGCCACCACGACCCGCCGCGGCTGCGCGCCAGCCAGAGCACGGTCAACGCCAGGATCCCCATCAGGGGCAGGCCGTAGGACATCATCACGGTCGACCCGAGCAGCAGCCCGGAGAGGGCCGACCAGGCGACCCGGCGCGGAAGGCCGCGGGCCACCGCCGCCAGCGCCAGCGCGGCCATGCCCCACGCGGCCGCGGCGGCGAAGACCGCGTCGGCCGACACCGCCGACCAGATCGCGGCCGGCCCGAACACCAGGAACGGCGCCGCTCGCCGCGCGTGCACCTCCGCGCCGAGGGTGCGGAGCACCGACATCACCGCCAGCGGCGTGGTCGCCGCGACCACGCTCACCACCAGCCCGGCCGCCAGGCCGCTGCCGAGACCGAGCCGCACCAGCATCCAGAAGAAGAGGGTGGCGCCGGGAGGGTGCCCGGCGACGTGCACCGGCCAGTTGTGCGGGATCGCGGCGTAGGGGATCCGCCGGGTCCAGTCCGGCAGCAGCGAACCGAAGTCGCTGTAGCGGCGCGCCGTGCGCAGGTACTCGTAGGGCTCGTCCAGGAGCTGCTGGATCCCGTCCCGGCCGTCGACCAGGGCGAGTGCCAGCAGCCACGCGAGTGCCGCCACGAACGCCCAGCCCAGCAGCCGCCACCACGACGTCTGCTCGGCGACCTCGAGCGCACGCCAGCTGGCGAGCGCGGCAAGCAGGATCGCGGGCAGTGTTCCCGGTCCCACGCGGGGCGCCCAGACCGCGTGCAGGGGCGGGAACGCGTCCACGTGCACGTCCAGCGAGAACGCCGCCGGCAGCGCGATCGCGACCACGACCAGGGCCACCGCGACCCCGGTCCCGAGCCACGGCAGGCGGCTGCTCGGGGACCGGGTCATGCAGCGACTGTAGGGACCGCCGACTTCCGGGACCGAACCGAAACGGCCGCCGCTGCGAACCACAAGGTGTTCGTAACCCCTGTAGCCCCTTCCCGGCCCTGCTTCGGCCCTAGGTTGACGTCGTGACCTCCTGCGACCTCGTGATCCCCTGTCGCGACGAGGCGGCGGCACTGCCGGCGTTGCTGGCCCGGGTGCCCGAGGGCTTCGGCGTGGTCGTGGTCGACAACGGCTCCGGCGACGGCACCGGTGAGGTGGCCGCGTCGCTGGGCGCGCTCGTCGTACGCGAGGAACGGCCGGGGTACGGCGCCGCGGTGCACGCCGGGGTGAAGGCCTCGCGGGCCGACTACGTCGCGGTCCTCGACGGCGACGGCTCGATGGATCCCCGAGAGGTGCCGGCACTGCTCGAGCGGGTGCTGTCGGGGGAGACCGACCTCGCCTGCGGCCGGCGGCGCCCCACCGAGCGCGGTGTCTGGCCGTGGCACGCCCGCGCCGGCAACGTTGCGGTGCTGTGGTGGCTGCGACGGCGGACCGGCCTGCCCGTGCACGACATCGCGCCGGTGCGGGTCTGCGGCAGGCAGCGGCTGCTCGACCTGGGCGTGGCGGACCGCCGCTTCGGCTACCCGGTGGAGCTGCTGACCAAGGCCCAGCTGGCCGGGTGGCGGCTGGAGGAGCACGACATCAGCTACGCACCGCGCGCCGCCGGCACCAGGTCCAAGGTGTCGGGCTCGGTGCGCGGCACCCTCCGCGCCGCGCGAGACTTCGCCCGGGTGCTCCCGTGAGCGCCCCCGCCCCGCTGGTGCTGGCGAAGGCGCCGGTCCCCGGCCACGTGAAGACCCGGCTGGCCGCGAGCGTGGGCGTGGACCGCGCCGCCGACCTGGCCGCGGCAGCGCTGCTGGACACGATGGACCTGGTCGAGGAGACCTTCCCCGACGTGCACCGCTCCGTCGCGCTCGCGGGTGACCTCGCGCTCGCGGCGAGGAGCGAGGAGATCAGGTCCCGGCTGGAGTTCTGGACCGTGCTGGTGCAGCGCGGCACCACGTTCGCCGAGCGCATCGTGCACGCGCACGCCGACCTGCACGCGATGACGGGCAGTGGTGTGGTCCAGATCGGGATGGACACCCCGCACCTCCCGCCGGCCCTGCTGCGCGCAGCCGCCGACGGCCTGGCCACGCACGACGGCGTGCTCGGGCTCGCCGAGGACGGTGGCTGGTGGGTGCTCGCCCTGACCGATCCGCGTCACGCCCGCCTGCTGCGCGACGTACCCACCTCCGGGTCCGACACCGGCCGCCGCACGATGACCGCCCTGTCCGGCTCGGTGACCATGGCCACGGCGCCCACGACCTACGACGTGGACACCGCGTTCGACGCCGAACGGGCCGCCGGCGATGCACCCGGATCACGCTTCGCGGCGGCCTGGCGCGCGGTGGGGGCAGCGTGACCACCGACACGGCCTGCGCCCCCGGCGACCTGTTCGCGGAGGCCCTGCGCGGACGGCCGGTCGAGCTGGTCGACGCCGACGAGCGCAGCCGCCCGTTGGCGGTGTGGCGGTGGAGCGTGATCGACGACTCCGACCAGGTGCTCCTCGACGCGTGCACCGGACCGACCCTCGACGTCGGTTGCGGTCCCGGGCGGATGACGTCCGGGCTGGCTCGCACCGGCCAGGTCGCGCTGGGGATCGACGTGGTCACCGAGGCCGTCGAGCAGACGCGGGCCCGTGGCGCGGAGGCGTTGCTGCGTGACGTCTTCGACGAGGTGCCCGGCCACGGTCGCTGGCGCACCGTCCTGCTCGCGGACGGCAACATCGGGATCGGCGGTGACCCGCTCCGGCTGCTGCGGCGGGTCGGCGAGCTGCTCGCGGTGGGTGGTCACGCCGTGATCGACCTGGCCGCGCCCGGCCACCGCGGCGGGGTCCGCCAGTGCCGGCTGTCGGTCGAGGGACGCGTCTCGCAGTCGTTCCCGTGGGCTGTCGTCGGCGTGGACACGATCGCCGTGCTCGCCGTGGCGGCAGGGTTCTCCCTGCTCCGCACCGAGGAGTACGACGGACGCTGGTTCGCCGTGCTCGGAAAGGACAGCTGACGTGCCACCCGCCGTACGTCCGCCGCGTGAGTCGGACTTCACCTCCCACCTGCGCAGTCCGGCCGTGGCCGCCCGGATCGGTCTCGTGCTCGGCGCCTGCTTCGGGATCGCGTTCCTGACCGGACTGGTCAGCCACTGGGCGCAGGACCCGACGCCGTGGTTCTTCGTCCCCACCCGGCCCAGCTGGGGCTACCGGGTGACGCAGGGCCTGCACGTCGCCTCCGGCACCGCCGCGATCCCGCTGCTGCTGGTGAAGCTCTGGACCGTCTTCCCGCGGCTCTTCCAGGCGCTCCCGTCGCCGAAGCGGCTGCGGGCCTTCGCGCTGACCCTGCTCGAGCGCGGCTCGATCGCGGTGCTGGTCGCGTCCGGCATCTTCCTGCTGACCACCGGGCTGCTCAACACCTCGCAGTGGTACCCGTGGAGCTTCACCTTCCGTCGTACCCACGACGCGCTCGGCTGGATCGCGATCGGCGCGCTGCTCGTGCACATCGCCGTGAAGCTGCCGGTGATCCGTGGCGCCCTCGGTGACGACGTGACCTCCTCCGCGCAGGACCGGCCGGAGACCGCGACCGCGCCGTCCGGGCTCAGCCGGCGCGGCCTGCTGCGCACGACCTGGGTCGCGGCCGGCGTCGCGGTCCTGGCCAGCGCCGGGTCGACGCTGCCGCTGCTGCGCCAGGTCTCGGTGTTCGGGGTGCGCTCCGGCGACGGCCCGGCCGGGATCCCGATCAACAAGTCGGCGAAGGCGGCGGACGTGCTGGCGTCCGCTACCTCCGCCGACTTCGTGCTCACGATCGTGGGGGAGGGGCGCGAGGTCCGGCTGAGCGCCGAGCAGCTGGTCGCGCTCGGCTCTCACGAGGCCGACCTGCCGATCGCCTGCGTCGAGGGCTGGAGCGCGGGAGGCACCTGGGCCGGCCCCCGGATCCGCGACCTGGTCGCGATGGTCGGCATGCCCGAGCGCTCCCCGGTCCGGGTCACCTCGCTGCAGGCGGACGGGCCCTACCGGGTCACGGTGCTGCCCGCGTCGTACGTCGCGGACCGGGACACGCTGCTCGCCACCCACCTGAACGGGGAACGGCTCGCGATCGACCACGGTTTCCCGTGCCGGGTGATCGCGCCGAACCGTCCGGGCGTGCTCCAGACCAAGTGGGTCACGAAGCTGGAGGTGCTGTGATGCGCCTTGCGGTCGGCGCCGGCGGCGTCCTGGTGGGGCTGTACGGCGGCTACCTGCTGCTCGGGCTCGGGCTGTCCAACCTGGTCGCCGCGGTGGTGTGGCTGGCCGTCGGCGTGGTCGTCCACGACGGCGTTCTCGGTCCGGCGCTGGTCGTCGCCGGCGTCGCCACCGTCGCCCTGGTGCGCGGGCCAGCGCGTGCCCCGGTGGCCGCGGGGCTGGTCGTCCTCGGCACGGTCACGGTGACCGCGATCCCGGTGCTGACGAGGATGGGCGCCCGGGCGGACAACGCGACCCTGCTGGACCGGCACTACGTGTGGGGATGGTGCGCTTTCGCAACACTTGTTGGGATAGTGACGCTTCTCGGGGTGATTCGCGCGCGGTTTCCCAGCAAGTGCGTAGAAAGCGACGCCTGATGGCCCGGATCCTCGTCGTCGACGACGACCTCACCGTCCGCGAGGTGGTGGTGTCCTACCTGCGTGCGGCCGGGCACGAGGTGGACGAGGCCGGTGACGGCGAGGACGGGCTCAAGCTCTTCGCCGACCGCCGGCCGGACCTGGTCGTGCTCGACCTGATGCTGCCCGGGATCGACGGGCTCGAGACCTGTCGCCGGATCCGCGCCACCAGCCAGGTGCCGGTGGTGATGCTGACCGCGCTCGGCGAGGAGGGCGACCGGGTCGCGGGCCTCGAGATCGGCGCGGACGACTACCTGGCCAAGCCGTTCAGCCCGCGTGAGCTGGTGCTGCGCGTGGGCTCGATCCTGCGCCGGGTCGGCGAGGCCGAGCGACCCGACCGCGAGGTGCTCACCGACGACACGCTCGTGGTCGACGGCTCCCGCCACGAGGTGACGCTCGACGGTGCACCGCTGCCGCTCACCACCCGCGAGTACGACCTGCTCCGACACCTGCTGCACCACCCCGGCGAGGCGCTCTCGCGAGACCAGCTGCTGCGCGACGTGTGGGGCTGGTCCTTCGGTGACGAGTCGACGGTGACCGTGCACGTCCGCCGGCTCCGCGAGAAGGTCGAGGCCGACCCCACCCGGCCGACCCGGCTGGTCACGGTGTGGGGTGTCGGCTACCGCTGGGAGCCGGCGGCCGTAGGGGGAACCGATGTCTGACGTGACCTCGATCGCGATGGTGGCGGCGGCGTACTCCGGAGTCGTCGGGCTGGTCGGCGTCGGCGTCGCGTTCCTGCTGCGCCGACGGTCCCTCCGGGTGATGACGATGATGGTCGCGACCGTCGCGGTGCTGGCGCTCGTGGCCGGACTGGTGGGCACGTCGCGGGCGATGTTCCTGTCCGGCCACGACTTCGGCGTCACCACCGAGGTGTCCCTGATCGCCGGCGTGATCGCACTCGGCTTCGCCGTACTCGTCGGCGAGACCCTGGCGCGCAGGTCCCGGTCGCTGCAGCGCGAGGCCCGTGCGTTCGGCGAGAGCGGCACCTTCGAGCCCAGCGAGCGCTCCGCGCCGGCCGAGCTCGCCGACCTGTCGACCGAGCTCGAGCGGACCTCGCGCCGGCTGCAGGCGGCCAACGACCGCGAGCGGCGGTTGGAGGCCTCGCGTCGCGACCTGGTGGCCTGGGTGTCCCACGACCTGCGCACACCGCTGGCCGGGATCCGGGCGATGGCGGAGGCACTCGAGGACGGACTCGCGGAGGATCCCGACCGCTACCACGTGCGGATCCGCACCGAGGTGGAGCGGATGAGCCGGATGGTGGACGACCTGTTCGAGCTGTCCCGCATCCACGCCGGCGCGTTCGAGGTGACCCCGGAGACGGTGGCGCTCGGCGACCTGGTCAGCGAGGCGATCGCCGGTGCCGACCCGATCGCCCGTGCGCGCGGCGTGCGGATCGGCGGGTCGGTCGAGGGCGGCGTGATGGTCCGGGTCGACGCTGCCGGAATGTCCCGGGTGCTGCTGAATCTGCTCACCAACGCGATCCGGCACACGCCCGACGACGGCACGATCGAGATCACCGGCCGGGCCGGCACCGACGGCGTCGAGCTGTCCGTGCACGACGCCTGCGGCGGGATCCCCGACGACGAGCTGTCCCGGGTCTTCGACGTCGCCTGGCGGGGGAGTCCTGCGCGCTCGCCCGAGGACGCCGGCACCCGGCTCGAGGGCACCGGCGCCGGACTCGGGCTGGCGATCGTCAAGGGCATCGTGGAGGCCCACAGCGGCAGCGTGGTGGTGAGTAACGAGGCACCGGGGTGCCGCTTCCTGGTCCGGCTCCCCGCAGAGACCGCCGCCTGACCCCTGTGCCGACCCGGCGTGGATGGTCGTGTTCATGGTGCTGACCCGGCGTGGATGGTCGTGATCATGGTGCCGACCCGGCGCAGATGGTCGTGTACGCGGTGCTGACCCGGCGCAGATGGTTGGGTACGGCGGTGGGCTCGGCTCGCGGGTCGATCGGTCGGCAGAAACACCATGTTCTCCTGGTGTTCGGTCACTCTGCATGGGCAATTGCCCGTGACATGTGTCGGTTCACCAAGAGAACATGGTGTTTCGCGCCCCGAGCCCCTGACCCAGCTACAGCAACCGGGTGACCTGCACGTCGACGAACATGTGGCTGGTGCCGCTGCCGGAGAAGATCCCGCTCAGCGGCTTCACGTCGGCGTAGTCACGACCGGTGGCGACGAGCACGTGCTGGTCGCCGACGTCGCGGTCGTTGGTCGGGTCGTAGCCGTGCCAGCCGTCGTCCCACCACTCGACCCAGGCGTGCGACTCGCCGCGCACGGCCTCGCCGACCGGGGCCGCCTTCCTCGGGTGCAGGTAGCCCGAGACGTAGCGGGCCGGGATCCCGACCGAGCGCAGCCCGCCGATCACGAGGTGCGCCATGTCCTGGCAGACCCCGCTGCGGTTCCCCCAGGCGTCGGCGGCGACGGACTTCACGTCGGTGACACCGGAGTCGTAGGTGACCTCCCGGTTGACCAGCGAGCAGATCTCGCGAGCGGCGTCGCCCGGGCGGTCGCTCTCCTTCGCGATCCCGCGCACCGCGGTGACCAGCTCGTCGGGCGGCGCGACGCGGGCGGGCAGGCCGAGGTGCTCGGTGAAACGGTCCGCGGTCGCAGGCGCCCGGATGTCGTCCCAGCCGAGCTGCGGCGCAACCGGGCCGCCGCGGTCGGTGTGCACCGTCGCCGTCGCCGTCACGGTCAGCGACTCGTGCGGGTCGAGCACCTCGAACGCGGTCACCTGGGTGCCCCAGTAGTCGCGGTAGGTGTAGGTCCACGGGGTCGGGTGCACCTCCAGCCGGGTGTGTACGACGATCTGGCCGGGCGTGGTCTGCGGCGTGAGCCGGGCCTCGTTGAACGACGCGGTCGCCTTGCCGGCGTACTCGAAGCCGGTGGTGTGCACGATCCTCAGCTGCATGCTCATGCCCTCCCGCCGAGCCAGGCGACTGCCTCGGCCCCGGCGAAGTAGCGCCGGGTGATCGCGTCGGTGGCCATCGCGCAGGTGCGCTGGAGCCGTTCCATCTCGTTGGGCAGGTCGGCGACCACGTCGGAGAGCGAGCGGTACTCCAGCTCGGCCCGGGTGCGGCCGAGCAACCGCTGGGCCTCGTTCTGGAAGCCGGCCCGCTGTCCGGCCGACTCGAGGTTGTCCAGGCACAGCTCCGCGCGGCTCAGTCCGTAGACCACGGACCGAGGGAACAGCCGGTCGAGCAGCAGGAACTCCGCGGCGCCGCGCTCGGTCTCCAGACCCTTGTAGGTGCGCAGGAACGCCTCGTACGCTCCGCACGCACGCAGGGTCGTACCCCACGCGGAGCCGGAGGTCAGCGACGCGGTGGCGACCAGGCGCGCGGTCATGTCGGCGCGCTCGATCGAGCGGCCGAGCACCAGGAACTGCCAGCCCTCGTCCCGGGTCATCGTGGCGTCGGCGATGCCGTTGATCTGCGCCGCGCGGTCACGCACCCAGCGAAAGGCGGTCGGCGGGCGCATCGAGCGGAACTGGCCGGACGGGATCGCCCGCCAGGTGGTGTTGATGCCCTCCCACATCGAGGTGGACAGGGTCTCGCGGGCGCGCCGGGCGCTCTCCCGGGCGGCTGCCAGGGTGGCCGCGATCGAGGCCGGGGACGTGCGGTCGTAGGCGAGGAGCTCGAGCAGGTCGACCACGTTGTCGGCGCTCGCGCCCTCGACTCCCATGATCGACAGCAGGCTCTTGCAGGTGGCCGCCTCGTCGACGGCGGGGTCCTCGAGCACCAGCTGGGTCTGGACGTCGAGGATCCTTGCGGTGTCCTCCGCGCGCTCGACGTACCGGCCGATCCAGAACATGGACTGCGCGATCCGGCTCAGCATCCCGGTACGCCCTCGGTCTCGGCGACCTGCTGTTGCTGCTGGTCCTGCTGGGAGGAGAACGACTCCAGGGCCGGGCCGACGTCCTGCGGGGACGACGGGACCGTGGTCGGGTGGGGCGGCTCAGCACGGTGGTGTGCCGGAGCGCTGCCGGCCAGCACCCAGGTGTCCTTGGAGCCACCGCCGCGCGAGGAGTTCACGATCAGCTCGCCCTCGCCCATCGCCACACGGGTGAGCCCGCCGGGCAGCACCCACACACGGTTTCCGTCGTTGACCGCGAACGGACGCAGGTCGACGTGGCGCGGGCGCAGAGTGCCGTCGACGTACGTCGGCACGGTCGACAGCTGCACGACCGGCTGGGCGATCCAGGCCCGCGGATCGGCGAGTACCTTGGCGCGCAGCTCGTCGAGCTCGGCGCTCGTCGCCCGCGGCCCGATCACGATGCCCTTGCCGCCGGAGCCGTCGACGGGCTTGAGCACCAGCTCGCCGATCCGGTCGAGCACCTCCTCGCGCGACTCCGCGTCGTCGAGCCGCCAGGTGTCGACGTTGCGCAGGATCGGCTCCTCGTCGAGGTAGAACCGCACCAGGTCGGGCAGGTAGGTGTAGACGAGCTTGTCGTCGGCGACGCCGTTGCCGATCGCGTTGGCGATCGTCACGTTGCCGGCTCGGGCGGCGTTGATCAGGCCGGAGCAGCCGAGCAGCGAGTCGCCGCGGAAGTGCACGGGGTCGAGGAACTCGTCGTCCACCCGCCGGTAGATCACGTGGATCGGCTCGAGCCCGTTGGTGGTGCGCATCATCACGCGGCCGCGGCGGCACTCGAGGTCGCGGCCCTCGACCAGCTCGACGCCCATGGTGCGGGCGAGCAGGGCGTGCTCGAAGTAGGCGCCGTTGAACACGCCGGGCGTCAGCACCACGACGGTCGGGTCGGCGACACCGGCTGGGGCCGCGGCGCGCAGCGCGGTCAGCAGCTTCTGCGGGTAGCCGGCGACAGGGCGGATCCGGTGGTCGCCGAAGGTCTCCGGCATCGCGGCCGCGATCGCCCGCCGGTTGGTCATCACGTAGGAGACCCCGGACGGCACCCGGACGTTGTCCTCGAGCACCCGGAACTCGCCGTCGTCGTCCCGGATCAGGTCGATCCCGCTGACGTGCACCCGCACGCCGTTGGGCGGTTCGATGCCGGCCGCCACGCGGTGGAAGTGGGAGGACGTGGTGACCACGTTGCGGGGGACGACGCCTTCCTCGAACACGCGCCCGGCGTCGTACACGTCGTCGAGGAAGCGCTCCAGGGTCCGTACCCGCTGCTGGACACCCGCCTCGACCCGCGCCCACTGGTCCATCTCGATCACGCGGGGAAGGATGTCGAGCGGGAACGCGCGCTCCTCGCCGCCGATGTCGAAGGTGACCCCCTGGTCGAGGTAGCTGCTCTGCAGGGCGTCGACCCGACCGTGGATCTCCGTCGACGACATCTGCTGCAGGGAGCTCCGCAGCCGGGTGTACGACGAGCGCAGCTCCTCACCGTCGAACATCTCGTCGTACGCCTCGCCCATGGCGTCGCCGTACCCCGCGAACATCTCGTCCATCCGGCGACCCTAGCGATCACGGCCCGCCCCGGGGCTCGCGTCCCACCCCCGTCGAGATGTGCCCGCGCCGCCGTCGAGATGTGCCCGCGCCGCCGTCGAGATGTGCGTCCGGCTCGTTTCAGCTGCGCATGCTCGTCGTCCTCACGGCCGCGAGGGACTGCACTGAGTTCTCACCTGATCATGGGACGCATCTCGACGGAGCCGGAGGCGCATCTCGACGGAGCCGGAGGGGCATCTCGACGGAGGGATCAGGGGAGGGTGAGGATCTCGGCGCCGGAGTCGGTGACCAGCAGCGTGTGCTCGAACTGGGCGCTCGCGCGGCGGTCCTTGGTGACCACGGTCCACTCGTCGTCCCACATGTCCCAGGTGTGGGTGCCGAGGTTGAGCATCGGCTCGATGGTGAACGTCATCCCCGGTTCGATCACGGTGTCGTAGTGCGGGTCGTCGAAGTGCGGGATCACCAGCCCGGAGTGGAACGACGAGCCGATCCCGTGGCCGGTGAACTCGCGGACCACGCCGTAGCCGAAGCGACGGGCGTAGGCCTCGATCACGCGCCCGATCACGTTGATCCGGCGACCCGGCTTGACCGCGTTGATCGCCCGGCGCAACGTCTCCTGGGTGCGCTCGACGAGATCGCGAAGGTCCTGGTCGACGCCCGGGGTCAGGAACGTGGCGTTGGTGTCGCCGTGCACGCCGTCGATGAACGCGGTGATGTCGATGTTGACGATGTCGCCGTCCTCGACCACCCGGCTGTCGGGGATGCCGTGGCAGATCACCTCGTTGGCACTGGTGCACAGCGACTTCGGGAAGCCCTTGTAGCCCAGGGTCGACGGGTAGGCGTCGTGGGCGACGAGGTAGTCGTGGCCGATCCGGTCGAGCTCGTCGTGGGTCACTCCCGGCGCGACGGCCCGGCCGACCTCCTGCAGCGCCCGAGCCGCGATCCGGCCGGCGACGCGCATCCGGGCGATCGTCTCGGCGTCCTTCACCTCGGGCCCGGTGAACGGGGCGGGCGCGGGCTGGTCGACGTACTCCGGCCGCGCGATGTGCGTGGGCACGGGTCGGCGCGGGGAGAGGGTTCCGGGGGCCACAGGGGTCACCCGGAGAAGTGTAGTTTCGCTCAGCATGAGCGAGTTCTGGTACTGCCTGAACCACCACCGCGTCGAGCCCGAGGACGGCTGCGCCAGTTCGCAGCGACTCGGCCCCTACCCCTCCCAGGAGGAGGCGGGGCGTGCCCTGGAGAAGGTCCAGGAGCGCAACCAGGAGTGGGACAAGGACGACGCCTGGGGCGACGACCACCTCGAGGACTGAACCGCCCTCGTCGCAGAACCTGGTGCAGGTGCCGAGGGCGGAGCCGGGTCCACCCCTCCCAGGTGTTGAGGTCGAGCGCGTAGCCGTAGGAGTGCGCGACTGTACGCCGGGCGGGCCGGTGACCCAGCGACCGTTGCAGGTCGAGCTGTCGTCCTGGCGCATCGACGCGTGGTCGTTGCCGCCGCCGGACTTCTTGCCGTAGCCGAACCAGACTAGGCTGCGCGCCTCACGCACGTGGGCGCCCGCGCGGAAGGAGTCCGATGCCTGCTCCGCCTCCGGAGGTGCGACGGCTCCGGTCGTCGTTCGTCGGCGTCACGGGGCTCGCCTGCGTGCTGTTCCTCGACCTGGGCGCTGCGCCGCTGCTCGGGGTCGGCTGGACGGTCGGGCTGTGCGTGCTCTGGCTGGTGCTGCTCCTGATGAGCATCCGGAGGTTCATGACGCAACCCCGCGCCGTGCTGGCGCTGGCGGTCGTGGGGCTGGTCGCCTGGCTGGGCGCGGTCCTGCTGCGACGCTAGGCGAAGCCTCAGAACGTGTGCTCAGGCCCGGGGAAGGTGCCGTTGCGCACGTCGTCGGCGTAGGCCCTCGCCGCGCCGAGGAGCACCTCGTGCACGTCGGCGTACTGCTTGACGAAGCGCGCCATCTTGCCGGTGCGCAGCCCGAACGCGTCCTGCCAGACCAGCACCTGGCCGTCGCACTCGGCGCCCGCGCCGATGCCGATGGTCGGGATCGTGAGCTCCTTGGAGATCCGGGCCGCGACGTCGCCGGGCACCATCTCCATCACCACCGCGAAAGCGCCGGCGGCCTCGACCGCCCGGGCGTCGTCGAGCAGCCTCTGCGCGGTGTCGCCGCGACCCTGCACGCGGTAGCCGCCGAGGGCGTGCTCGCTCTGCGGGGTGAAGCCGATGTGTGCCATCACCGGCACGCCGCCACGCGTCATCAGCTCGATCTGGGGTGCCATCTCGCGGCCACCCTCGAGCTTGACCGCGTGTGCGTTCGCCTCCTTCATGAAGCGGACCGCCGTGTGGTAGCCCTGCTCGGGCGAGGCCTGGTAGGAGCCGAAGGGCAGGTCGCCGACCACCAGTGAGCGCCGGACCGAGCGGGTCACGGCGCGCGTGAGGGGGAGCAGCTCGTCGACCGTCACCGGGAGCGAGGTCTCGTTGCCGTAGACGTTGTTGGAGGCCGAGTCGCCGACCAACAGTACCTCGATGCCGGCCTCGTCGAAGACCTGCGCGGTGTACATGTCGTAGGCCGTCAGCATCGCGAAGCGTTCGCCGCGCTCCTTCATCTCGCGCAGGTGGTGCGTGCGGATGCGCCGGACCGGCGGGCGGGTCGCGTCAGCCCCGGTGCCGTACGGCGCCGTCTCTTCGGCCATGCCGAACTCCCTGGGTGATCGAGGCTCCCGGCTGGAGTCCCCGTACCCTCACACGGTAGTTCGCTCAGGTGCAGACGATGTGTGTGTCGCTCGTCACGCGGTGACGGTCTCGACCGCGCGGCGGCGCGAGTGCTTCGGCACCGGACGCACGTCCCAGCCGTCGTACTTGCCGTGCGTGGCGGCGGCAACCTGCTCGAAGAAGGCGCGGGCCTCCGCGACCTGTTCGGCGTCGATCACCGTGTTGCGCGCGGGACGCATCACCCAGCCGACGAACGGCTCGGGCTGGGCGTCCAGCCAGTCGATGCTCCAGCCCTGGGCCTCGGCACGCTCGGCGGCATCCATCGCCGTCTCCTGGTCCCGGAAGAACAGGTGGTGCACGAAGCGCGTCTCGGCGCCGAGCTCCCCACGCCCGGCCATCGCCTGCAGCATGATCGCGTCGGCCGGATGGCTGACGACGTCAACCTTCCGCTTCGGCGCTGTTCCCTTGAAGATTCCCATGGATGGCCCTTTCCCCCGCGACCCATCATGGAACAGAACTCGCATTTCAGTGGGAAAACCGCACAACGACCCGAACAAACTTCAACGAACCCGCCCCGGAGCACGGTCGACCCGGTGCGGCCGGTCGCGGGCGGAGCCGGTACGTCGGGTGACACACTCGTCCCGTGGACTTCCGATCGGCCTACGACAACGGGTTCGCGCGCGTCGGGGCGTGCACGCTGCCGGTCGCCGTCGCCGACCCCGCCACCAACGCCGCCCGGGTGCTGGAGCAGGCCCGAGCCTGCCACGACGACGGCGTCGCGGTGGCGGTGTTCCCCGAGCTGACGCTCTCCGGCTACGCCATCGACGACCTGGTGCTGCAGGACGCGCTGCTCGATGCGGTGCTGAGGGCCGTCGACACGGTGGTGGAGGGCTCGCGCGACCTCCGGCCGGCGCTCGTGGTCGGAGCGCCGCTGCTGGTCGGCAACCGGCTCCACAACTGCGCCGTCGTGATCCACCGAGGCGAGGTGCTCGGCGTCGCTCCCAAGTCCTACCTGCCGACCTACCGCGAGTTCTACGAGCGCCGCTGGTACGCGCCCGGCGACGACCGGATCGACGAGCTGGTCGACCTCGGCGGCCACCTGGTGCCGTTCGGCAACAACCTGCTCTTCACTGCCACCGACGTCCCCGGGCTCTCCCTGTTCGTGGAGATCTGCGAGGACATGTGGGTGCCGGTGCCGCCGAGCGCGGGTGCCGCGCTGGCCGGGGCCACGGTGCTGGCCAACCTGTCCGGCAGCCCGATCACGGTCGCCCGTGCCGAGGACCGGCGGTTGCTGGTGCGCTCGGCGAGCGCGCGGTGCAACGCGGCGTACGTGTTCGCCGCCGCGGGCCAGGGCGAGTCCTCCACCGACCTGTCCTGGGACGGCCAGACCATGGTCTACGAGCTCGGTGAGCTGCTGGGTGAGACCGAGCGGTTCCCCGACGGCCCGCGCCGCACCGTGGTCGACGTCGACCTCGACCGGATCCGGCAGGACCGGCTGCGGCAGGGCACGTTCGACGACAACCGGCGCGGTGTCGGCGTCGGCGCCCCTGGCGGGGCCGCCGCCGACTTCCACGTCGTGGAGTTCGCGCTCGAGCCGCCGGCCGGCGACATCGGGTTGCGGCGCAAGGTCGACCGCTTCCCGTTCGTCCCCGACGACGTGGAGCGGCTGGCCCAGGACTGCTACGAGGCCTACAACATCCAGGTCTCCGGGCTGGAGCAGCGACTGTCCGCGATCGGCCAGCCCAAGGTCGTGATCGGGGTCTCCGGCGGTCTGGACTCGACGCACGCGCTGATCGTGGCGGCCAAGGCGATGGACCGGCTGGGTCGGCCGCGCAGCGACATCCTGGCGTTCACGATGCCGGGGTTCGCGACCGGTGACGACACCAAGGGCCGCGCGACGCGTCTCGCGAAGGCGCTGGGTGTCTCCTTCGAGGAGCTCGACATCCGCCCGGCCGCGCAGCAGATGCTCTCCGACCTCGGCCACCCGTTCGCCGACGGTGAGCCGGTCTACGACGTGACGTTCGAGAACGTGCAGGCCGGGCTGCGAACCGACTACCTGTTCCGGATCGCCAACCACCGAGGCGGCATCGTGCTCGGCACCGGCGACCTGTCCGAGCTCGCGCTCGGCTGGTGCACCTACGGCGTGGGAGACCAGATGTCCCACTACACGGTGAACTCCGGGGTGCCGAAGACCCTGATCCAGCACCTGATCCGCTGGGTGATCTCGAGCGGGCAGGTGGAGGACGACGCTCACGGCGAGGCCAACAGCACGCTCCAGGAGATCCTCGACCAGGAGATCACCCCCGAGCTGATCCCGACCGAGGCCGGCCAGAAGCCGCAGGCGACCGAGGACACGATCGGTCCCTACGCCCTCCAGGACTTCACGCTCTATCACGTCCTGCGCTTCGGCTTCCGCCCGAGCAAGATCGCGTTCCTCGCCATGCACGCGTGGGCCGACGCGACCACCGGGGAGTGGCCGCCCGGCTATCCCGACGAGCGCCGCGTGGCCTACGACCTGCCCGCGATCCGACACTGGCTGGTCGTCTTCCTCGAGCGCTTCTTCGGGTTCAGCCAGTTCAAGCGGTCCGCGATGCCCAACGGACCGAAGGTGGCCGCCGGCGGCTCGCTCTCCCCGCGCGGCGACTGGCGCGCACCCTCCGACGGCAATGCCCGGGCGTGGCTCGCCGAACTCGACGCCCACGTGCCGCAGGACTGACCGGTGCGCCCGACCGTGCTCGTCGTCCAGCACGCGGACGACTGCCCGCCGGCCTGGTTCGGCGAGTGGCTGCTCGCCGCCGGATGCACGGTCGACGTACGACGTCCCTACGCTGACGACGAGCTGCCCGAGGACCTCACCGGGCACGACGCGATGGTGGTGCTCGGTGGGCCGATGGGGGCCTACGACGACGCGCAGCACCCCTGGTTGCGCGGCACCAAGGACCTGGTCCGTGAGGCCGCGGGAGCGGGCGTCCCGACCCTCGGCATCTGCCTGGGCCACCAGCTGTGCGCGGTGGCGCTCGGCGGGCACGTGACGCGCAACCCGCGCGGCCAGCAGATCGGGCTGGTGCCGACGGGCTGGCTGGAGCAGGCGGCCGCCGACCCCCTGGTCGGCACCCTGATCGACGTGCGTCGCGGAGTGCAGTGGAACGACGACGTCGTCGACCGGCTCCCCGACGGGGCGGAGCTGCTCGCCGAGACCGCGGCCGGCGAGGTGCAGGTGGCGCGGCTCGCGCCCACGGTCTGGGGCGTCCAGCTCCACCCCGAGGCCGACGACCGCGTGTTGGCGCCCTGGGCGGCCGAGGACACCCGGCGCTACGACGACGACCGGATCGAGCGCGGCCTGGCCGACGTGGCGTCGGCCAGAGAGGAGCTGGAGGAGGCATGGCGACCGCTGGCGTCCGCACTCGTGTCTCTCGTGAGATAGCCAGTGTCAAGACAGCGTCTGTCCTGCTGCTGGCCGTCGTGCTCGGTCTTCTCTCCGCTGACGGCTGGCGCTGGCACCTGGGGCCGGTCGACGACCTGGCCAGCGCGCAGGGTGTGTGGGCGCTCGGCGGCTGGCTGACCGGCCTGCTCCTCACCCGCCGGCGTGGCCTGGGTGCGCTGCTGGGGGCCGGGTTCCCGTTGGTGGGGCTCGCCGCGTACTACCTCTACGAGTGGATCGCCTACGACGCCCACGCCGCGACCGCGCAGCTCGCCGGCTCCGGGCCCTACTGGGTCGTGCTCTCGGCCGTCGGGGGAGCGGTCTTCGGTGCGCTGGGCGTGGTGGCCGGTGAGTCGTCCGCCCGGCGCAGGTTCGACGCGGTGGCGTTCGCGCACGCGCTGCCCGCGGTGGCGGTGCTGTGCGAGGCCGGCTACGTGCTCGCGCGACACAACGCGCTCGGGGGCCCACCGTTCGCGGTCGTGACCGGGCTGGCCGTCCTCGGCCTGCTGGTGCTGGCCCGCGGAGTCCGGCGCACGGGAGCCCGACCGATGCTGGTCGCGACCCTGGTGATGCTGGTGTCGGCACCGCTGATCGGCCGCGCGTTCCTCGCTCTCGCCTGGCAGTTCGGCTACCTGACGCTCTGAGGAACGCGGTCGCTAGGCTCCCACCATGGGTAAGCAGGAGGACTTCGTGCTGCGGGCGCTCGAGGAGCGCGACGTCCGGTTCGTGCGGCTGTGGTTCACCGACGTGCTCGGCTACCTGAAGTCGGTGGCGGTGGCTCCGGCCGAGCTCGAGGGTGCGTTCAGCGAGGGCATCGGCTTCGACGGCTCGGCGATCGAGGGCTTCGCCCGCGTGACCGAGGCCGACATGCTGGCGCGGCCCGACCCGGCGACGTTCCAGATCCTGCCGTGGCGCGGTGAGGGCCCGGCGACGGCGCGCATGTTCTGCGACATCACGATGCCCGACGGCTCCGCGTCGTACGCCGACCCGCGCTACGTGCTCAAGCGCACGCTGTCCCGGGCCGCCGAGAAGGGGTTCACCTTCTACACGCACCCGGAGATCGAGTTCTACCTGTTCAAGGACACCCCGGCGCCCGGCGCCGACCCGGTGCCGGTCGACCGCAGCGGCTACTTCGACCACACCGCCCAGAGCTCGGGCGCCGACTTCCGGCGCGAGGCGATCACGATGCTCGAGTCGATGGGCATCTCGGTGGAGTTCAGCCACCACGAGGGCGGCCCCGGCCAGCAGGAGATCGACCTCCGCTACGCCGACGCGCTGTCGACCGCCGACAACATCATGACCTTCCGGACCGTGGTGCGTGAGGTGGCGCTGAGCCAGGGCATCTGGGCCTCGTTCATGCCCAAGCCGTTCACGACGCACCCCGGGTCCGGGATGCACACGCACGTCTCGCTGTTCGAGGGCGACCGCAACGCCTTCTTCGAGGCCGGCGCGGAGTACCAGCTCTCGAAGACCGCGCGGCACTTCATCGCCGGCATCCTCCACCACGCGGCCGAGATCACGTGCGTGACGAACCAGTGGGTCAACTCCTACAAACGTCTGATCGGCGGCGGTGAGGCTCCGTCGTACATCTGCTGGGGGCACAACAACCGCTCGGCCATGGTCCGGGTGCCGATGTACAAGCCCAACAAGGGTCCCTCGACCCGCATCGAGCTGCGCACCATCGACGCTGCCTGCAACCCCTACCTCGCGTTCGCGGTGACCCTGGCCGCGGGCATGAAGGGGCTCGAGGAGGAGTACGAGCTCCCGCGCGAGGCCGAGGACGACGTGTGGTCGCTCACCGACTCCGAGCGCAAGGCGCTGGGTCTCGCGCAGCTGCCGAAGAGCCTGTACGACGCGATCGGTGTCGCCGAGAGCTCCGAGCTCCTCGCGGACACCCTCGGTGAGCACGTCTTCGACTTCTTCCTGCGCAACAAGCGCGCGGAGTGGGAGGAGTACCGGGGTCAGGTCAGTGCCTTCGAGCGCGACCGGATGCTGCCCGTCCTGTAGGGGTGCTGCTCAGCCGGACCTGAGTACCTGCGCGGATGCCGCGTGCGCCCGCTTGTCGCACGCTGGTGCCATGGACGAGACCACCACCCGCAGCCCCGCAGCCTCGATGGCGGTGGGAACGACCCTCGGCGCGCTCGCCTCCCTGGCGGTGGCGGAGCGATGAGCTGGCCGCCGGTTCGCGAGACCGCGCCGTTCCTCCCGATCGCTGCGGGGGTGCTGCGTGCGGTCGTGGTCCTCCAGGTCGTGGCCGGGCTCGCCGTCCTCCCCGTCGCGGCGTTCTTGGTGCTCGGCGACCTGAGCGACCACACCGACGAGTGGGACGGCTTCGTCGCCCTCCTCGCTGTGCTGGCCGCCGGGGTCGCCCTGCTGCTGGTCGGTGTCGGCGCGCTCGTGCTCCGGCTGCTCCGCCGCAGACCGACGGTGGCCGGTGCGATCGCGACCGCCGTGGGCGCGCTGGCTCTCCTCCAGGGTCTCCACCGGGGCGCGGGGTTCGGCCTGGGTGCGGCCGACGTCGGGGTGGTCCTGGTGGGCCTGGCGCTGGCTGTCCCCGGAGTCGCGGTGGTGTGGGCCGCGCGGACGGTCAGTCAGCACTGACCGGACGCGGGCGCCCCGCGTCGTACTTCCCTAGCGCACCTGCCGCTTCCCGCGCGCAATTTCGCTGGGGAAGTGGCCGGTTACCACGGGACCGTGGTAACCGGCCGGCCTCGACTCACTACATTGACCCGGTGAGCAGAAAGGGGTCGGTGGTCACCTCCGGCAACCTCGTGCGCATCGGGTTCCGTGACGGGGACCGGGCGTTCGACCGGTTCACGCGGCTGGGGGAGGCGGCCGAGCCGCTGGCCACCCTGCTCGCGAAGACCGCCGATCCCGATCAGGCACTCGACGGCCTGATCGGCCTCGTGGAGCAGGTGCACGACCCGGCCGCGATGCTGGCCGCACTCGTCGACGACGAGGGCACCGCGATGCGGCTGTTCTGCGTGCTCGGGATGAGCCTCGCGCTCGGGGGGCACCTGCGCCGGCACCCGGAGCACTGGCGCGAGCTCACCGACCCCACGCTCGGGTCCGCACGGCCGGTGGCGTTCGCCGTACGCGCCGGCCTGCTGGAGGCCGTCGGCGCCGACCCGTGGGCGGCCGAGCCGCGATCGACCCTCGAGCACAGCGCTGCCTGCGACGCTCTCCGGGTGGAGTACCGGCGCGTGCTGCTCCGCCTCGCCAGCCGCGACCTCGCCCACCACGTCGACGTCGACGACGTCGCAGCCGAGCTCTCTGACCTCGCCGCGGGCACCCTGGACGCCGCCCTCGCTGTCGCCCGGACCAAGGTCGGTGCGGCCGCCGACACCTGTCGGCTCGCAGTGGTCGCGATGGGCAAGTGCGGCGGGCACGAGCTCAACTACGTCAGCGACGTCGACGTGATCTTCGTGGCCGAGCCGGTCGACGGCGCCGACGAGCAGGTGGCGTTGCGGGGTGCGACCCAGCTCGCGTCCACGCTGATGCAGGTGTGCTCCGACCAGACAGGCGAGGGCACGATCTGGCCGGTCGACGCGGCGCTCCGACCGGAGGGCAGGTCCGGCCCACTGGTGCGCACGCTGGCCAGCCACGCTGGCTACTACGGTCGCTGGGCGAAGACCTGGGAGTTCCAGGCCCTGCTCAAGGCCCGTCCGGTGGCCGGCGACCGGGAGCTCGGTCGCGCGTACGCCGCCACGATCGGGCCGCTGGTCTGGTCGGCCGCAGAGCGGGACGGTTTCGTGTCCGAGGTGCAGGCGATGCGGCGCCGCGTGATCGAGCACATCCCGGCGCGAGAGGCGGGGCGGCAGCTCAAGCTCGGCTCCGGGGGGCTGCGCGACGTCGAGTTCGCGGTGCAGCTGCTGCAGATGGTGCACGGTCGGGCCGACGGGTCGCTCCGGCAGCCGGCGACGCTCAGTGCGCTCGCCGAGCTGACCGAGGGCGGCTATGTCGGCCGCGAGGACGGCCGGTCGCTGCACGACGCCTATGCGTTCCTGCGCAAGCTCGAGCACCGGATCCAGCTGTACCAGCTGCGGCGCACCCACGTCGTACCCGACGACGAGGTCTCGCTCCGACGCCTCGGCCGGTCGCTCGGCCACCTGAACAAGCCGGTGGAGAAGCTGGACGAGGAGTGGGCGCACCACCGCCGCGAGGTCCGGAGGCTGCACGAGAAGCTGTTCTACCGACCGCTGCTGGCGGCCGTGGCCCGGATGCCCGGCGACGGCGCCCGGCTCTCGACCGACGCAGCACTGGCCCGCCTGTCGGCCCTGGGCTACCTCGACCCGAAGGCCGCCCTGCGCCACCTCGAGGCGCTGACCAGCGGAGTGTCACGCACGTCCGCGATCCAGCGCACGCTGCTGCCGGTGATGCTCGAGTGGTTCGCCGACGCCCCCGACCCGGACGCGGGGCTGTTCGGGTTCCGGCGCATCTCCGACGCGTTGGGCAGCACGCACTGGTACCTCTCCATGCTGCGCGACGAGGGCAGCACCGCCCAGCGGATGGCGCAGGTGCTGGCAACGAGCCGCTACGCCACCGACCTGCTCCAGCGCGAACCGGAGGGGGTCAGGATCCTCGGCGACGAGGACAGCCTGGTGCCGCTGGACCGCGAGGCCATCCAGACCGAGATGACCGCCAACTCGTCGCGTCGCGACGACCGGCTGGCCGCGATCGCGAGCATCCGCGCGATCCGGCGGCGTGAGCTGCTGCGGGTCAGTGTCGCCGACCTGTGCGAGCCGTTCGGGGTGGCCGAGGTCGGCTACGCCCTCACCGAGATCACGTCCGCCACCTTGGAGGCCGCGCTGGAGGTCGCCACGCGCGCGATCGAGTTCGATCGCGGTGCCGAGCTGCCGACCCGGATGGCGATCGTCGCCATGGGTCGGTACGGCGGTCACGAGCTGGGCTACGGCAGCGACGCCGACGTGATGTTCGTGCACGACCCGCTGCCGGGCGCCGACCCGCAGCAGGCGTCGAGCATGGCCAACGCCGTGGCCAACGAGCTCCGTCGGCTGCTCGCCCTCCCCGGCAGCGACCCGGTCCTCGACGTCGACGCGGACCTGCGGCCGGAGGGCAAGCAGGGTCCACTGGCCAGGACGCTCGAGTCCTACGCCGCCTACTACGACAAGTGGTCCGCGGTCTGGGAGGCGCAGGCCCTGTTGCGAGCGGAGGCTGTCGTCGGCGACGACGACGTCCGGCGCCGGTTCACGGCACTGATCGACCCGCTGCGGTTTCCCGAGTCCGGCCTGACCGACCGCGACGTGGTCGAGATCCGGCGGATCAAGGCCCGGGTGGACGACGAGCGCCTGCCGCGGGGAGCGGACCCGGCGACGCACTTCAAGCTCGGTCGTGGCGGGCTCGCCGACGTCGAGTGGACGGTGCAGGCGCTGCAGCTCAAGCACGCCCACGCCGTGCCGGACCTGCGCACCACCAAGACCCTCGACGCGCTCGACGCCTGCGTGCGGCACGACCTGCTCGGAAGAGACGACGCCGACGCACTCGCCCGCGCCTGGAAGGCGTCGAGCCGGGCCCGCAACGCGACCGTGCAGGTGCGGGGGAGACCCGCCGACCAGCTGCCCCGTGACGCGCGGGAGCGTGCAGCCGTGGCCGCCATCCTCGGGTACGGCGCGGGAGAGGCGGACCGGATGCTCAACGACTACCAGCGCACCGCCCGCCGCGCCCGGACTGTCGTCGACCGCGTCTTCTGGGGCTGACCGGGTCTCCCCGCTGTCAGCCGGTCACGGGCTCGGTGGTGTCACCGAACCGGCTCGCGTCCCGGCTCCCCCCGGGAAGCCGGGACGCGTCATCTCGTCCTGCTGCGTGGGCGACGGGACGAGATGGGCCAGCTGGCCGGCGCGTGGGCCCGGGCGCTGCCGGTTGCGCTGTCTCAGCGCCGCCGGTCTGCGCCCCGCGCGCCGGCGAGCTCCGCTCAGCAGCTCATGGTCGCCGGTCCCGGGCCGTGCCGGGTGGACCGTCGCGGCGAGCTGGGAGAAGCGTCGCGCCCGACACAATCCATGAAAAGGCGGCTCGCACGGGAACACCCTGGTCTCAGCTGGACGCACACATTCTGCCGGGGTCCGGGGCAGCACCTCATTCAACCACTGGTGTCGAGGTCGTGCCAGTGCTGACGCGCGGTCAGGCATGGTCACGACCGGTCGTGTGGCTCTACTCTTGGCGGCAGGGGGAAGGAGTGGTGCGCATGATCGCGCACGATCGCCTGATGGCCGCCTTCGTGGAGATGGCGGACACGCTGGTCGACGACTTCGACGTGGTCGACTTCCTGCACGCCCTGGCCGACCACACGGTGGCGATCAGCGAGGCCGACTCCGTCGGTCTGCTGCTGTGCGACGAGTCCGGCAGGTTGAGCTCCATGGCCGCCACGTCCGACAGGGCCGCGCTGCTGGAGCAGCTCCAGCTGCAGCACGCCGAAGGGCCCTGCGTGGACTGTCTCCGCACCCGCCACTCGGTCATCGCGAGCGACCTGGGCAGAGTCACGTGGCGGTGGCCCACGTTCGCCCCACTGGCGGTCAAGGAGGGCTTCCGCTCGGTGTACGCATTCCCGTTGCGCTTGCGCGACGACGTGGTCGGTGCGCTGAACATCTTCGGGGAGACGGACCTGTTGCTCGATGAGGCCGAGATCGGGGTGATCCAGGCGCTCGCCGACGTGGCAACGATCGCGCTGCTGCAGAAGCGTGCGCTCTCCGCGGCGGACACGCTCACCCATCAGCTCAAGAGCGCGCTGCAGAGCCGCGTGCTGATCGAGCAGGCCAAGGGGCTCATCGCCCACGGCAACGACGTCAGCGTGCGTGAGGCGTTCGAGCAGATGCGAGGCTATGCGCGCGCCCACCGCGTGCTCCTCACCGACCTGGCGGATGCGGTGGTCAGCCGCGAGCTGTCCCCCCCGGTGTTTCGCCGCTGACTTGACCGTGTCGGTGCTGGCGTCGGGCGGGCCAGGCGTCAGATGCCGTCGGAGTGAGGCTGCACGACCCGTCGACGTGCAGCCGACCAACCCATGACGGGACGAGTAGCATGCGGGGTACGACGGAACGCCTGTCGAGCTACCCCGATCCCGGTGGCCGGTGCCGGGAAGGAAGGGCGATGTCAACCTCGCGCAGCGAGTGGGCTCGTCGCTACCTTGCCGCTCGCGCAGCCGTCCAGGCGCAGCACGACCCTGACGACGTTCGGCACGCGGACGGCGCCGTGAGTGACCTTCGGCGAGTCTGTCTGGCCCTGACCGCGCAGACCGGTCAGTCCGGCGCCGCCGTGACCTTGATGACCGCCGCCGGTTCGCAGGGCGTTGCTGCTGCCTCGGACGATCGGAGCCGCGCTCTGGGCGAGCTGCAGTTCACCACGGGCGAAGGCCCGTGCCATGAGGCGTTCGCCGCCCGTCGACCGGTGCTGATCTCGGACCTCCGGGGATCGAGCGGCGACCGCTGGCCCGGCTTCCGCTCGGCGGCCCTGCAATCGGGCGTCCTCGCGGTGTTCGCCTTTCCGCTCCACGTCGGCGGCGTGGCGCTCGGGGTGCTCGACGTCTACGCCCTCGCAACGGGATCACTCACTGCCGAGGAGGTGGCGACGAACCTGACCTATGCGCAGATCGCCACGGAGATCCTGCTGGACGGAAGGCTGACGATGGACAGCGGTGAGCTCGCGCCGGGACTGGCGACCGCGCTCGACAGCCGGTCGGAGATCCACCAGGCCCAGGGGATGGTGATGGTCGCCCTGGGAGTCACGTTGGCCGAGGCGCTGGTGCGGATGCGTGCCCACGCGTTCGCCACCACCCAGCCCCTGATCGACCTCGCCCACGAGATCATCGCGGGACGAAGTCCGTTGGACCGGGGGTCGTGAGTGTGGAGAAGTCATCGCGACGACTGCACACTGTGAGGAGACCGAAGGGAACACCGAGGATGATTGCAACGGACCGACTACTGAACGTCTTCGTCGAGGTGGCCGACACCCTGGTCGACGACTTCGACCTGATCGACTTCCTGCACAGCCTGGCCGACAACGTGGCCTCGATCAGTGACGCGAGCTCGGTCGGGCTGATCCTGGCCGACGACCAGGGACAGCTCCACTTCATGGCCGCCTCGACGCCCGGGGCGCGGCATCTGGAGCTCTTCCAGCTGCAGTCCTCCGAGGGGCCCTGCCTGGACTGCTTCACCACGGGCCGGGCCGTGGTCAACGGGGATCTCGCCACGGCGCAGGAGCGATGGCCGCGGTTCGCCCCGGTCGCCGCCGCGGCGGGAGTCGGCTGGGTCCACGCCTTCCCGCTGCGGCTGCGTGAGCGCACCATCGGTGCCCTCAACGTGTTCGGCAACGCGCCCATCCCGCTCGACGAGGCGGAGGCGCGAGCCATACAGGCCCTCGCGGACGTCGCGACCATCGCGATCATCCAGGAGCGCGCGATCGCGGCGGCAGAGACGCTGACCGAGCAGCTCCAGGGTGCGCTGAACAGTCGGATCGTGATCGAGCAGGCCAAGGGGGTCATCGCCCAGAGTCTCGGCCTCGACGTGGACACCGCCTTCCGCCTGCTCCGCACGCATTCCCGCGACAATCATCTGCGGCTCACGGACGTCGCCTACGG
>CAWAGN010000015.1:0-33734 GCA_963781545.1 uncultured Actinomycetota bacterium | reverse complement strand
AGTCGCGTGTGCTCCCGGCGCATCTGGTGCGGGTGGAAGCGGGCGATGTCGCTGTGGTGGATGTCGATCTCGGAGTGGCCGTGCGTCATCCACTCGGCGACCGCGCGGCCGACGCCCGGGCCTTCCTTGATCCAGACCGCGGACGCGGTCCACAGCCCCTTGACCTGGCTCTCGCCGAGGATCGGGTTGCCGTCGCACGTCAGCGAGAGCAGGCCGTTGATCGCGTAGCGGATCTCGGCCCCGTCGGCGCCGAGCAGCTCGGGCATCAGCTCCAGGGCCTGCTCCAGCTGGGGGTCGAAGTCGTCCTCGGTGAACGGCATCTCGGTCGGCGACAGCTTGGACTGCTCGATCGAGGGGATCTCCTCGGGCTCGTGCAGGATCGCGCGGTGGGCGTAGGAGCCGACCTCCATGTCGGCCCCGTGCTGGCGCTCGTAGCAGTAGGTGTCCATGTCGCGCACGATCGGGAAGGTGATCTCGCCCTCGGTGCCGGCCAGCTGGGGGCACGGGCCGACGGAGATCATCTGGTGCACGGCGGGAGTCAGGGGGATCGAGATCCCGGCCATGTCACCGAGCTTGGGGCTCCACACGCCGGCTGCGATCACCACGGTGTCGGTCTCGATGTCCCCGCCCGTCGTACGGACCCGGCGGATGCGTCCGTCCTCGACGTCCATGCCGGAGACCTCGACGTTGGGGACCACGGTCAGCGAGCCGGACTCCATCGCCCGCTCGCGCATGATCGTGCCCGCGCGCAGCGAGTCGACGACGCCGACACCGGGCTGCCAGAAGGCGCCGACGAACTGGTCCTCCTCGATGAAGGGGACCTTCTCCTTCACGAACGCGGGGTCGACGATCTCTGCCTCGATCCCCCACGCCCTGGCGCTGGACATCCGGCGCCGCAGCTCCTCCATCCGCTGCTCGGTCCGAGCGATCTCGAAGCCACCGGACTGCGTGAAGACACCCATCTCCTGGTACTGCTCGACCGAGTCCAGGGTGAGATCGGTGATCTCCCGCGAGTGGTCGGTCAGGAAGATGAAGTTCGACGCGTGCCCGGTGGACCCACCGGGGTTGGGCAGAGCGCCCTTGTCGATCTGCACGATGTCGGTCCAGCCGAGGCGCGCCAGGTGGTGCACGAGGCTGTTGCCGACGATGCCGGCGCCGATGACGACGACCTGGGCGGAGCCGGGGACGGAGGCCATGAGCCACTCCTCAAGGTTGTTGCGTTATGCGCAACGTGATGCGTGATACGGAACACCTCTAGAATCGGCGCAACCCCCCGCGCCTGTCAAGGCGCGGGAGGCGCGTCGTCGAACTTTTCGGGTGCGGTGATCTCCGCCGGAGGGCTACTTGAGCCAGGCGTCGACCTTGTCGGGGTTGGCCTCGACCCACTTCTTGGCGGCGTCGTCCGGCTTCATGCCGTCCCGGGCGATGTACGTCGAGACCAGGTTCTGGTCGTCGTTGGTCCACTCGAAGTTCTTCACCAGGCCCACCGCGGGTGACTTGGAGTCCTCGAACTTCTTCGCGATCAGCTTGTTCAGCGTGTACTCCGGGTAGTCGCAGTCGACCTTGGCCGCGTCGGCGTCACAGCCGTCGGTGTACTTCGGCAGGTCGACGTGCACCAGCTTCATCTCCGAGAAGAACCACTGCGGCTCGTAGAAGTACGCGAGCAGTGGCGTCTTGTTCTTCTCCGCGGACTTGAAGCTCTGGATCAGGCCGGCCTCGGAGCCACCGACGACCACCTTGTAGTTGAGCTTCAGGTTCTTGACCAGAGCCTCGTCGTTGGTGACGTAGGACGGGTCACCGTCGAGCAGCTGCCCCTTGCCGCCGGACTCGGAGGTCTTGAACAGCTTGGCGTACTTGTTCAGGCTCTTCCAGTCGGTGATGTCCGGGTACTTCTTCGCCATCCACGGCGGCACGTACCACCCGATGATCCCCTGGCCGCCGGTGGGACCGGCGTCCACGACGCTCTTCTGGCCGTCGATGTACTTCTTGACCAGGTCGGGGTGCCCCCAGTTCTCCACGATCGTGTCGATCGAGCCGCTGGCCATGCCCTGCCAGCCGACCTCCTCCTTCACGTCGGGGTAGGTCACGTTGCAGCCGAGCTTGGTCTGCGCGACGTAGCCGATCACGTGCGCGTTGGAGACGTAGCCCGTCCAGGGGTTGACCGCGATCCGCAGGTCGCCGCAGTCACCCTTCCCGGACGACTTGGTGTCCTCGATACCTCCACCACCGCAGCCCGCCAGGCCGAGGCCCACCACCGCAACGACAGCGACCAGCCGGATCCGGCGTAGTCCTCTTCGCATGCTTCTTCCTTCCCTCAGCCCCGCGAACCTCGCGGAGACGTCCATGTGTGTCAGCGGCCCGAGCGCGCCGCTGTGTGTCGTGCGATCCGGTCGAGCATGACGCCCATCGCGGTGATCGCGATGCCGGCGGCGAGCCCCTTGCCGAACAGCTGGTCCTGCGAGAACCCCGAGACCACGATGTAGCCGAGGCTGCCGGCGCCGACGAGACCGCCGATCACCACCATCGAGAGCACGTAGAGCAGCCCCTGGTTGGTGGCCAGCACCAGCGCCTCGCGCGCCATCGGCAGCTGCACCTTGGTGATCATCTGCCAGGTCGTGCTGCCGTTGGCGCGGGCCGCCTCGACCGTGGTCGGCGAGACCCCGCGGATGCCGTCGGCGACGAGCTTGGTCGCGATCGGCACGGCGTAGGCGAGCGCGGCCATGATCGCGGTGAACCGCCCGACGCCGAAGAGCGCGAGCGCCGGCACCAGGTAGACGAACGGCGGGATCGTCTGGAAGGCGTCGAGGAACGGCCGGATGACGGTGTCGGTACGCCGGCTGCGGCCCATGCCGACACCGAGGACGACCGCCACCAGCATCACCAGGACGGTCGCGATCAGGGTCATCGCGAGGGTCTTCATGGAGTCGTTCCACAGACCGGTGAGGAAGATGATCGCCAGGCAGACCACCGTGGTGACCAGCGGCCGGATGCCGCCGAGCACGTACGCCAGGGCGAGGATCACCAGGCCCATCACCCACCACGGCGACTGGGCGAGCAGCTCCTGGAACGGGTTGATCACCCAGTTGGTCACGTCGTTCTTCAGCGCCAGCGTGAACGTGTCCACCTTGTCGATGAACCAGTTCGAGAAGTCGTTGACCAGCTTGGTCATCGTCGTACCGTCGATCGGCTTCAGGAACGGCCAGACGTCACGGTCGGGGAACTTCGCCAAGTTGAGCTGGGAGCGGGACAGGTAGATCAGGATCGCGACGGGGACCAGCCACAGGGCACGGATCAGCCACTGGCCGGCCGAGGTGAGCCGCGGCCGTCGGATGCCCTTGCCGGCCGCCTCGGTCGCCCAGCGCGGCAACTTCTCCAGCATCACGCCGGTGAGCATCACGCCAGGACCGCTGACCGATGCCACGTTGGCGCGGCCCATGCTCTCCGAGCGCTCCGAGGCGGCCGTCGTGGTGCGGTCCAGCATGATCGCCATGAACACGATCAGCAGGCCGGCCACCGACGCGGCGCCGATGTTCTGGATCTGGAGAGCTGCGTTGACGTCCTTGCCGAGCCCGGGGCCGTTGACCAGGGCCGCGATCGTGGCCATCGAGAGCGCCGCCATCATGCTCTGGTTGATGCCGACCACGATCGTGCGGCGCGCCATCGGCAGCTGGACGCGCCTCAGCAGCTGTGACCCGGTGAGTCCCATCGACCGGCTGGCCTCGATCGTCGACTCCGGCACGGACTTGATGCCGTGCTCGGTGATCCTGACCAGCGGCGGCAGGGCGTAGATCACGGTGAGCACGATCGCCGTGGTCGGGCCGATCCCGAAGCCCAGCGCCACGGGGGCGAGGTAGGCGAAGGGCGGCAGGGTCTGCGCGATGTCGAGCATCGGTGTGACCACCGCGGACACGGCCCTGCGGCGCGCCATCGCGATGCCGAGCGGCAGTCCGATCACGAAGCAGACCAGCACCGCGAGGATCGTCACCAGCAGCAGGTCGATGCTGTCCTGCCAGAGACCCCAGACCCCGAACATCAGCACCGAGAAGGTGACCAGGAGGCTCGAGCGGATGCCCGCGACGGCCCAGGCGATCCAGGCACAGATCGCGACCACGCCCAGCCAGCCGATCTGCGGGACCGGGCGCGGGAAGGCGGGGATGCTGAACAGCTTCTGGAGGAACGTGAAGATGCCGTTGAAGACGTCGCCGATGAACCCGAGCACGCCGCCGAAGAACCAGTTGTCGGGGCCGTTGAGCTGCACCCAGTCGCGGACGCTGTTGAGCCAGTCGTGGAAGCCGGTGGTGTCCTGCAGTCCTAGCGCCCGGGTCATCTGACCCTTGAAGACGAGGAAGAGCACCAGCCACACGACGACGATGCCGATCAGCTTGATGCCGGTGTGACGCTTCTTGCCGACCTCGACGTACGGCTGCTCCTCCTTGGAGACGGCGCGCTGCGGTGGGGCCGGAGGTGGCGCTGTCGAGGTGGTCATCTCAGTCCGACTCCTCGGCGACGACCACCCGCATGATGTCCTCGTCGTCGACCAGTCCGACCACCTCGTCCCCGTCGACCACGCGGCACGGCCCCTTGTGGTCGAGGACGGTCCGGGCGGCGTCGCGGACGATCTGGTCGGATCGCAGGGTGGGCCCGTCCGAGGGGACCTCCCCGCCGTTCAGCGGGCGCATCACCCACTTGAGGGTCAGCACGTGCGACTTGGGCACCTCGCTGGTGAAGTCGCGGACGTAGTCGTCGGCCGGTGCGCCGACCACCTCGTCGGGCGTGCCGATCTGGATCACCTCGCCGTCGCGCATGATCAGGATCCGGTCACCGAGCTTGAGCGCCTCGGCGAGGTCGTGGGTGATGAACACCATCGTCTTCCCGACCTCCTCGTGGAGCCGGATCACCTCGTTCTGCATGTCGCGGCGGATCAGCGGGTCGAGCGCCGAGAAGGGCTCGTCGAACATCATCACCGCCGGGTCGGCGGCCAGCGCACGGGCCAGCCCCACGCGCTGCTGCATGCCACCCGACAGCTGGTCGGGGAAGTTGTTCTCATAGCCGGAGAGGCCCACCAGCTCGACCATCTCCTGGGCGCGGTTGCGGCGGGCGCTGCGGTCCTCGCCGCGCACCTCGAGCCCGAAGGCGACGTTGTCGATCACCTTGCGGTGCGGCAGCAGGCCGAAGTGCTGGAACACCATCGACACCTGCTTGCGACGCAGGTCGCGCAGCTCGCTCTCCGAGGCGTTCGTGACGTCCTGGTCGTTGATCGACACGCTGCCGTGGGTCGGCTCGATCAGCCGGGTCAGGCAGCGCACCAGGGTGGACTTGCCGGAGCCCGAGAGCCCCATCACCACGAACACCTCGCCCGGGGCGACGTCGAAGGACACGTCGCGCACGCCGACGACGCAGCCGTGCTTCTCCTTCAGCTCGGCACGGGACAGCGTCTCGTCCGGAGTGCCGATCACCTTGTCGGCATGGGATCCGAAGATCTTCCACAACGAGTCGACGTTCAACGCTGCAGTCATTGCAGCTCCTCACCTTCGTGCTTCACGTTGCGCCCGTCGCCGGGCGGGTAGAGCGGCATGCCATCTCGGTGCCGGTAGTAGAGCACGTCGGCGGCGGGCAGAGGGGTGTTGCCGGCGATCAGGTCGGCCGCCTTCTCCGCCACCATCATCACGGGCGCGTAGATGTTGCCGTTGGTCACGTAGGGGAAGACGGAGGCGTCGACGACGCGCAGCCCCTCGGTGCCGTGCACCCTCATCGAGGCGGGGTCGGTCACCGCCATCTCGCCGGTGCCCATCGCCGCCGTGCACGAGGGGTGCAGCGCCGTCTCGGCGTCCTTGGCGACCCAGTCGAGGATCTCCTGGTCGGTCTCGACCGAGGGACCCGGCGACAGCTCGCCGTCGTTGAAGGGCGCGAAGGCCGGCTGGTTGAGGATGTCGCGAGCCACCCGGACCGCCTCCACCCACTCCCGGCGGTCGGTCGGGGTGGAGAGGTAGTTGAACTGCATCGACGGGTGCTGCCGCGGGTCGGTGGAGCGGATCCGCACCCAGCCGCGGGTGTCGGCGTACATCGGCCCGATGTGCACCTGGTAGCCGTGTGCACCTCGCTCCAGGTTCTCCGGAGCCGACCCGTCGTACCGGATCGCGATCGGGAGGAAGTGGAACATCAGGTTCGGCCAGTCCACGTCGTCGTTGCTGCGGGCGAACCCGCCGCCCTCGAAGTGGTTGGTGGCGCCGAGACCGCTGCGGTGGAACAGCCACTTGTAGCCGATGCCCGGGCGCGAGCGGTAGCGCAGCCCGGGCGCGATCGAGACCGGCTGCTTGGACGCGTACTGGATGTAGACCTCGAGGTGGTCCTGGAGGTTCTCCCCCACGCCCGGCAGGTGGTGGACGACCGGGACGCCGTGCTGCTCGAGCAGCGCCTGGTCGCCGACGCCGGAGAGCTGGAGCAGCTGCGGGGTGTTGATCGCCCCGCCGCAGAGGATCACCTCGCCGGCCTCGACGCTGTGGTGCCGGCGGCCGGCGCGCGTGTAGTCGACACCGACGGCGCGCTTGCCCCGGAACCGCACCTTCGTGGCGAGCGCGTAGGTCTCGACGTCGAGGTTCTTGCGGTTGCGTACCGGGTGCAGGTAGGCGCGCGCCGCCGACCAGCGACGGCCACGGTGGATGTTGCGGTCGAACCGGGCGAACCCCTCCTGGCGGTAGCCGTTGACGTCGTCGGTGAGCGGGTAGCCGGCCTGCTGTGCCGCCTCGAAGAACGCACCGAAGAGCGGGTTCGTCGCGGAGCCGCGCTCGAGCTTCAACGGACCGCTTCCCCCGCGCCACTCGTCGGCGCCGACGCGGCCGTCCTCGAGGATCAGGGTCTCCATGCGCTTGAAGTACGGCAGGCAGTGCAGGTAGTCCCACGTCTCCATGCCCGGGTCGGCCGCCCAGCGCTGGTAGTCCATCGGGTTGCCGCGCTGGAAGATCATCCCGTTGATGCTGCTCGAGCCGCCGAGGATCTTGCCGCGCGCGTGGAAGACCTTGCGGCCGTTCATGTGCGGCTCGGGGTCGGTCTCGTACTTCCAGTCGTAGAGCCGGTTGCCGATCGGGATCGGCAGCGCGGCCGGCATGTGGATGAACGGGTCGATGATGTAGTCGGAGCGACCGGCCTCAAGCACGAGCACCGTGGTCGACGGGTCGGCGCTGAGCCGGTTGGCGATCGCGCAGCCGGCCGAGCCGCCGCCGACGATCACGTAGTCGTAGCGCTTCTGCCTGCCCTGCTCGGCGGGACTCATGGCGCGAACCAGTGCTGGGGTGCCGGGTTGATGTTGTGCCACACGTGCTTGGTCTCCCGGTACTCCTCGAGACCGGCCCGGCCGAGCTCGCGGCCGATGCCGGACTGCTTGTAGCCGCCCCACTCGGCCTGCGCGACGTACGGGTGGTAGTCGTTGATCCAGACCGTTCCCATCCGCAGCCGGGCCGCGACGCGTTGACCCTTGCCCGCGTCACCCGTCCAGACGGCACCGGCGAGTCCGTAGATGCTGTCGTTGGCGATCCGGACCGCGTCGTCCTCGTCGGTGAACGTCTCCACGGTGAGCACCGGACCGAAGGACTCCTCCTGGGTGACACTCATGGTGCTGGTGCAGCCGTCGAGGACGGTCGGCAGGAAGTAGAACCCGTCGGCCAGGGCCGGCTCGTCGGGCCGGGTGCCGCCGCAGCGGAGCACGGCGCCCTCGGCGAGACCGGCGGCGACGTAGGCCTCGACCTTGTCGCGGTGGGCGGCGCTGGTGAGCGGTCCGGTCTCGGCCTTCTCGTCGAACGGCCCACCGAGCCGGATCCGCTCGGCGCGGGCCACGAGGTCGTCCACGAAGCGGTCGTGGATCTGCTCCTGGACCACCAGCCGCGCGCCGGCCGAGCAGACCTGCCCGGAGTGGAGGAAGACGGCGGTGAGCGCGAAGTCGAGTGCGGCCTCGTAGTCGGCGTCGGCGAAGACGATGTTGGGGTTCTTCCCGCCCAGCTCGAGCGCCACCTTCTTGACCGTGCCGGAGGCGGCCGACATCAGCCACTTGCCGACCGCGAGGCTGCCCGTGAAGCTCACCAGGTCGACCCTCGGGTCCTCGGCGAGCGGGGCCCCCGCGCCCGGCCCGTCTCCGAGGACGAGGTTGCCCGCACCGGCAGGCAGCCCGGCCTCCTCGAGCACCTTGAGCAGGTGGATCGCGGAGTGCGGGGTGAGCTCGCTCGGCTTGAGCACGAAAGTGTTGCCGGCCGCCAGGCACGGCGCGACCTTCCAGGAGGTCTGGAGGAGGGGGTAGTTCCACGGCGTGATCAGGCCGCAGACACCGACCGGGTCGTGCACGATCCGGCTCACCACGTCGGGGTTGCCGGTGTCGACGACGCGTCCGGCGTCGTCGTCGGCGGTGTGCCCGAAGTGCCGGAACACCGAGACCACGTCGTCGACGTCGTACTCGCTCTCGACCAGGCGCTTGCCGGTGTCCAGGGACTCCGCTCGGGCCACGACGTCCTTGTCGCGCACGAGAAGGTCGGCGACGCGCAGCAGCAGGTCACCGCGCTCGCGGGCCGACGTGCGCGGCCACGGTCCGTCGTCGAACGCGGTCCGGGCCGCTGCGATCGCCGCCGCCGTGTCCTCCGGCCCGGCTTCGTCGACGGTGGCCACCAGCTGCCCGTCTGCGGGGCATCGGATCTCACGGCTGCCCGCGGCCTGCGCCGCCCGCCACGTCCCGTCGATGTAGATATCCGGCACCCTCACCTCGGTCCGCTCGTGTTGCGTATGACACAACGCAGTGCCACAGGCGCAACGCCGTGTGACTTGGAAGCATCGTCTCGTGCATGCGTGACGTCAAGAACCACGGCGCGCCAGGCCGGCATTCGTGACCGATGTGATGCCTAGCCTGCCGGACTGCCTAGACCACTGAGGGTGGTGCCCGGTGGCCGAGCGGCGAGCGGTCGGGGTCATCTGGATGGCGGCGAGGTGGATGGTCCCTTCAGAGACGCAGCAGCAGGGAAGGGCGCGGCGCGGGGGTTGCCGTAGGCAGCCGCCGAGGTGCGCCCAGGCGGTGGTCGAAAGAGGGCGTTGCGCGACCGGCTCGAGCTCGCCCGGCAACTGGGAAAGTTTCCGAGAATCCTTTTCCACAGCCGCCCGGTTTGACCGCATTCCCGGGGCAGGAGTGTCGGTGGTGGGTGCCAGAATTCCTTGTATGGCAACGGTCTTCGGGGACTCGACCACCCACCCGGTGGCCGCCGCTGTTGCTGCCGCGGAGGCCGACCTGGACCAGGTGGCCGGGGTCGGGTTCTGGTCGATGACACCCACCGAGGCCGCTGAGACCCTGGCCGCGCTGCACCGGCTGGCCGCCAGGACCGCTGCGTTGGAGCTGGGCACCCTGCACCACGCCGCGACCCTCGACGTCGGCCCTGCTGCCGGTGCCACCGACACCGCGTCCTGGTGGGCCAACCAGACCCGTCAGACCAAGCGGACCGCCAAGCACCGCGCCGCTCTCGCCGACCTCCTGGACCGTGACCACGAACCGGTCCGGGACGCCATGGCTCACGGTCTCGTGTCGGAGGTGCAGGCGGTGGTGATCGTGAAGGGTGTCGAGAAGCTGCCGGTCGAGCACCGCGGTGACGCCGAGGCGCACCTGGTCGGGTTGGCCGCGGAGCACGACCCGGTCGCGTTGGGCCGGCTCGCAGCCCACATCCTGGAGGTCGTCGCCCCCGAGGTCGCCGACGCCCACCAGCTCGCCGCACTCGAGCGTCAGGAAGCGTTGGCGGTGGAGTCGTGCCGGTTCACGATGTCCGATGACGGGCACGGGCTGTGCCACGGCCGGTTCACCGTCCCCACGGTCGTGGGCGCGATGCTCAAGCAGGGGGTGCTCGCGATCAACTCCCCGAAACACCGCCACCACACTGGGACCCCGAAGGGTCTCGGTCACGCGTTCTGCGAGTACGTCACCCGCTACCCCCTCGACCGGCTCCCCCACACCGGCGGCGTCGACGCCACCGTGGTGGTCACCATGACCCTCGAGCAGCTCGAAGGGCGCCTGGAGACCTCCGGCATCACCCACCTCGACACCGGCGACCCGCTCACCGCCGACCACGCCCGCACAGCTCGCCTGCGAAGCCGGGATCATCCCGATCGTCCTCAGCGGCAGAGGTGAGGTCCTCGACCAGGGCCGCGCCAAGCGGTTCCACACCAAGGCCCAACGGATCGCGATCGCCCACCGCGACCACCACTGCACCGCCGAAGGCTGCGACTGGCCCGCAGCAATGTGCCACGTCCACCACAACCTGCCCTGGTCCAAGGGCGGCACCACCACCGTCGCCGACGGACGACTTCTCTGCCCGAGACACCACACCTACGCCCACTCACCCAAGTACCAGATGAAGACCATCCCCAACGGACGCGTCATCTTCAGCCGCACGTGAGGCGCCGTGCCACGAGCTACGGGCGCAGCCCGTCGGCGATCTCTGCCAGCGCACGCTGCAGGTCCACGGCGGGCGACCACCCCCACCGACGGGCGCGGTCCGCGAAGATCTGGCCCGTCCACGCGGGTGCGTCCTCGTCCCAGACCGGCTCGAGGCCCAGCGCAGTGGTGACCGTCTCGTAGTAGTCGCGGACGGTGCCGCCACCCACGGCCACGTTGACCACGGTGCAGGAGTGGTCCACCGGCCCCGTCTCCGGGTCCGTGGACGTCGGCACCCGCCCGGAGGCGACCGCAGCGGCGATTTCCGCGAGATCGTCGACATGGACCCAGGCGAAGGTCTGCCCGGGCAGGGCACGGCGCGCCTGGGGGTCGTCGCGGATCTCAGCGGGCCGCAGGGAGTTCCAGATCGAGGTCTCGCCCGGGCCGAGGATCGCCGGCGGTCGGAGGATGACGCGGGTGATGCCGTCGACCCCGGCGAGCGCCGCGTCGGTGTCGCGCTTGGTCACGGCGTAGTCGCCCGCGTCGTCGGCCACCAGCCGGGACGACTCGTCGACGTCACCGACCCCGGGCGAGCGGTCGTAGACCGCGGCCGTGGAGATGTGGACCAGGCGCGCCACGCCGGCGTCGCGGGCCGCACGCGCGATGACCGGGGTGCCTTGCACGGCGATCCGGTGCTGGGTGGCGCGGTCCGAGCCCATCGGGTGCACGGTCGTGACCACGGCGCTCGCACCCTGCACCACTGAGCGCGCGAACTCCGGATCGTGGAACTCCCCCACCCACTCCTCCAGGCCGGGCAGCGAAGGGGCGGTCCCGGTGCGGCGTACGACGCCGCGAACCGATGCTCCGGCCTCGACCAGTGCCTCGCACGTCCGGGCCCCGACCAGGCCGTTGGCTCCGGTGACCACGACGACTGCCGGCGGACCGTCCACGACACCACTCATGGGTACATCTTCATCCTGCTGCCTGTTCCTCTTCATCGGGGGCGGGTGGATGCAGCTCGAGCAGGCGCTGCGTCAGGGTACGCAGGGTCGAGGTGAACTCCTGGCGCACCTCGTGGACGTAGAAGGCCTGTATGCCGGCAGGGAGCTCGGCCGTGAAGGTGTGCGTGACCCGGCAGGCGCGCTGGCCGAGCGGGTCGACGGTCAGCGTCGCGCCTGTGGGGTGGCCGAACCCGAGGCGCCGGGTGACGGCGCGGCGGCCGCGTGAGAGCTCCACGACCTGCGAGAGCGTCGCTCGCGCCTCGTCGCCACCAAGGACGACTGCCTGGATCTCACCAACGCCGCCACGTGGCGTACCGGGCAGAGTGGTCGCGAGCTCGGCTCCGAAGATGTCGATGTTGCTCGACGCCTCCGCCATCCAGGCCCAGATCTCGTCGGCCGGTCTGGGCAGCTCGATCGCCCGAGGCAGGCTCACGTCCTGACGGCCACGCCTCGTCGCGAGCCCGAGCGGCCGGCAGCGACCAGACCGCCTGCCGCACTCGCCAGCGCAGCAGGACAGGCGGCCAGAAGGGCGAGCTGTGGAAACAGCGTCTCCGGGGCGAGCAAGGTCAGCCCACCGCACAGCACCACCGGCACCAGCAACCCGGCTCCCACCCACGGGGACCACCCCGCCACCCGCACGGCGTACAGCGCAGCGAGAAGCAGAAGGCAGCAGGCTGCCGCGACGAGTACCTTGCCCGCTCGCGCCTCGGCGATCGCCTCGCCGGTCGGCTCGAAGTAGACCCCGGCCCACAGACCCCGGAGAAGAAGGGACATCGCACCGAGCACAGCGACCACCCACAGCAGCGCCAGTGCCGTCCCCCCGGTTCGCGACGACGTCCCTGGAACGACCCGGTCGGAGCCGGGCATCTCTGTCCTCATGCCCTCAGAATGACCCGACCCGGCGCCCGACACATCCGCCCTGGTACTCATCTTCCCGAAGACCTGCGACGGGTGCCGAGCCCTACCGGTGGCCCCAGCCGAGCCGGTGCGAGACCTCGTCGGCAGCGTCGACGCAGCTCTTGACCACGCCGTCGATGCGGTCGGCCGGCATCCGGAAGGTCGGACCGGAGACGCTCATCGAGGCGATCACGTCGCCGTGCGCGTTGTGGATCGGCGCCGCGACCGCGGCGAGGCCGACCTCGAGCTCGTCGACGGCGACGGCGTAGCCGTCCTCGCGGACACGGGCGAGCTCGGCGCGGAGCTTGGAGCGCTTCGTGATCGTCGTGTCCGTGAACGACGGGAGGCGCCGCAGCACCTCGCCCAGGCGGTCGTCGTCCAGACCGGAGAGCAGCACCTTGCCGTTGGACGTGGCGTGCAACGGGATGTGCTGCCCCACCCAGTTGTGCGACTGGAGCGCGGACGAGCCGGCCACCTGGTCGAGGTACAGCGCCGAGCTCTCCGAGAGCACCGCGATGTTGACGGTCTCCCCCGTCTCGTGCGCCAGCCGGCGGCAGATCGGGCGCGCTTCCTGCACGACGTCGAGCCGGGCGGTCGTCGCGCCGGCGAGCCGGAGCAGGCCGACGCCGAGCCGGTACTTGCCCCGCTCCTCGGTCTGCTCGACCAGCCCGCGCTGCTCCAGCGTCGCCACCAGCCGGAACGCCGTGCTCTTGTGCACGCCGAGCTCCCCGGCGACCTCGGTCACGCCCTGCTCGCCGTGGCGCGCCAGGAGCTCCAGGATGGAGACCGCGCGGTCGACGGACTGCACGGCCCCGGAGCCGCCACCGTCGGTCGTCGTGTTGCTCATGACGCAACGCTAGCGCGTATGACGCACCGGCGGCTAGCGGAACACGACCGTCCGGCTGCCGTTCATCAGCACCCGCGACTCGGCGTGCCAGCGCACGGCCCGCGACAGCACCTGCGCCTCCACGTCGCGGCCGGCGGTCACCAGCTGACGCTCGGAGTAGCCGTGGTCGACCCGCAGCGTGTCCTGCTCGATGATCGGTCCCTCGTCGAGGTCACCGGTCACGTAGTGCGCGGTCGCGCCGACCAGCTTCACCCCGCGCTCGAACGCCTGCTGGTAGGGACGAGCGCCCTTGAAGCTGGGCAGGAACGAGTGGTGGATGTTGATCGCCCTGCCCTCGAGCGCGCGGCAGGTCGGGTCGGAGAGCACCTGCATGTAGCGCGCCAGCACCACCAGGTCGATCCGGTGCTCGTCGACCAGCTCGAGCAGCCGTGCCTCGGCTGCCGGCTTGTCCTCCGGCGTGACCGGCACGTGGTGGAACGGCACGTCGTACGACGCCGCCAGCCTGGCCGCGTCCTTGTGGTTCGACACGATCGCCGGGATCTCGATCTGCAGCGAGCCGGTGCCCCAGCGGAACAGCAGGTCGTTGAGGCAGTGCAGGTGCTTGGAGACCAGGATCAGGGTGCGGTACGGCGCCCGCGCGGCCCACAGGTGGTAGGTCATCTCGAACTCGGTGGCCACCGCCTCGAAGTCCGCGCGCAACGTGTTGGCGTCGACGGCGTCGTCCGCGACGTCGAACATGATCCGCATGAAGAAGTGGTCGGTGTCCTGGTCGCCGAACTGCTGGCTCTCGCGGATGTTCCCGGAGTGCCGCACCAGGAATCCCGTGACCTCGTTGACGATCCGGGGGCGGTCGGGGCAGGACAGGGTCAGGACGAACGGTCCTCCGGGGGGACCCGGGTCGGTCGACATGCCTCAGTCACCCAGCTCGGCGCGACGCCGTACGACGTACTCCTCGAGCTCCTGGCGGATCGCATCGTCGATCGGCGGGGGCTCGTACTCCTCCAGCTTCTGCTGGTAGATGGTCGTGGCGCGCTGGGCGGCGTCCTTGCCGCCGTTGCGCATCCAGCGCTCGTAGTTGTCCGAGCTGGACAGCATCGGCCGGTAGAAGCAGCTGCGGAACCGCTCCAGCGTGTGCATCGCGCCCAGGAAGTGGCCGCCGTGGCCGACCTCCTGGTGGGCGTCGAAGGCCAGCGACCCCTCGTCGATCTCCAGCGGCGTGAACTCCGCCTGCATCATCTGCAGGATCTCGACGTCGACGATGAACTTCTCGTAGCCCGCGACCAGGCCGCCCTCCAGCCAGCCGGCCGAGTGCATCACCCAGTTGGCGCCCGCGAGGAAGGTCGGCAGCATCGTCATCAGCGCCTCGTAGCCGGCCTGGGCATCGGGCACCTGGGAGGAGGTGAGCCCGCCACCGGTGCGGAACGGCAGACCGAAGTGGCGCGCGATCTGCCCGGTGCAGAGCAGGCCGATGCCGGACTCGGGCGTGCCGAACGTCGGCGAGCCGGACTGCATGTCGATGTTGGAGAGGAACGACCCGAAGATCACGGGGGCGCCCGGGCGGATCAGCTGGGCCAGCGCGATGCCGGACAGCGCCTCGGCGATCTGCTGCACGAGGGCGGCCGGGATCGTCACCGGTGACATCGCGCCCATCAGGATGAACGGCGTCAGCACCACCGGCTGGGCGGCCTCGACGTACTCGAACAGCGCGTCGAGCATCCGGTCGTCCCAGCGCAGCGGCGAGTTGCAGTTGATCAGCGAGATCGTCGCGGGTGTCGCCTCGATCTTGTCGCGGCCACCGAACAGGATCGAGCCCATCGCGATCGTGTCCGCGGCGTTGACGCCGGAGACCACGTTGCCCATGTAGATCTTGTCGGTCAGCGTCTGGAGCGCGTAGGTCATGTCGAGGTGCCGGCTGTCCAGCGGGGTGTCGTTCGGCTCGCAGACCACGCCACCGGCGGAGTCCAGCACCGCGAAGCTCTGGGCGAGCTTGGAGAAGTTGCGGAAGTCGTCCATCGTGCCGTCGCGTCGTACGTCGCCCTGGCGCACGAACGGAGGACCGTAGACGGCGCCGAACGCCATCGAGTCGCCACCGATGTGGATCGAGTTCGCCGGGTTGCGCGCCTGGACGTCGAACTCGCGGGGCGCCTTGGCCACCTGCTCGAGCACGAAGTCAGGGTCGAGGAAGACCTTGTTCTCCTCCACGCGTTGACCGGCGGCGCGGAACAGGTCCAACGCCCGGTCACTCATGAACTCGACGCCGATCTCGGTGACCAGGCGCCTCCACCCGCCCTCGAGCGCGACGATGGCGTCCTCGCTGAGGATGTCGTAGCGGGGCATCTTGTTCTGGAACATGTGCGATTCCTCCTGCGCTTGACCCGGTGCCTGAGGCATCCTAGCCTCATCATGTGGAAATGGAATCCCACATCATGGAACTCAGCAAGGAGGTGTCGGCATCGTGAATGACACGGCTGCACCCCCCGGCACCCAGGCGGTCGACCGCGCTGCGCTGCTGATCGACACCGTGGTCCGGGCCGACGAGCCGCTGACGTTCCTCGAGATCGCGGAGTCCTCCGGGCTCCCCCGTTCCACCACCTCCCGGCTGCTCTCGGCGCTGGAGCGCACCGGCCTGCTCGAGCGCACCGACAACGGCAGCTACGTCGCCGGCCGCCTGTTCGGCCTCTACGCCACCCGGCACGACCCGTTCGAGGCCGTGGTCCGCCTGGCGCGTCCGACCATGATGCGCGTCGGCAAGGACACCGGCGAGACCGTGCACCTCAGCGTCGCCCGCAACGGTCACGTCGTGCAGGTTGCGCAGACCGACTCCCGCTACCTCCTCGGCAGCCGCGACTGGTCGCAGATCGAGGTGCCCAACCACTGCTCCTCGCTGGGCAAGGTGCTCTACGCCTACGACGCCGTCGACCTGCCGACCGGTGAGCTGACCCGGCCGACGCCGGCCAGCATCGGCGACCTGGCCACGCTCCAGCAGGACCTGGCCGAGGTACGACGCCGCGGCTTCGCGGTCACTCTCGACGAGCTCGAGGAGGGACTGGCCGCGGTTGCCGCGCCGGTCCACGGGGCGGACGGCGACGTGGTCGCCGCGCTCGGCATCTCGGGACCCACCCAACGACTTGGCGACCGGCTCGAGGAGCTCGGCCGTCAGCTCAAGGACCGGGCCGGGCAGCTGTCGGTGCTGCTCGGACGGCGCACCCGCAAGGAGGGCGTGGCATGACTCCAGAAGAGATTCTCAAGCAGATGTACGACGAGACACTCGTGGGCAACGCCCCACGGGTGCTCGAGCTCACCAACGAAGCACTGGGCATGGACATGGAGCCCCAGTCACTGCTCTTCGACTCGCTGATCCCGGCGCTCGAGGAGGTGGGCGCGCGCTTCGAGCGTGGCGACTTCTTCGTGCCCGAGATGCTGATCGCCGGTCGCGCGATGGCCGGCGCGATGGAGGTCCTCCGCCCGCTGCTCGCCGACACCGGGGTGCAGACCATCGGCAAGTTCCTGATGGGCACCGTCAAGGGCGACGTGCACGACATCGGCAAGAACCTGGTCAACATCATGCTCGAGGGTGCCGGCTTCGAGGTGATCGACCTCGGGGTGCAGGTGCCCCCGGAGAAGTTCGTCGAGGCGATCAACGCCCACAAGCCCGACGTGGTCGGCTTCTCGGCGTTCCTCACCACCACGATGCCGATGTTCAAGGCCAACATGAACGCCCTGGAGAAGGCCGGCATCCGCGACACCGTGATCGTCATGGTCGGCGGCGCACCTGTCACCCAGGAGTACGCCGACGCCGTGGGCGCCGACGGCTACGCGGCCGACGCCTCGGCGACGGTCAAGCGTGCCAAGGCCCTGCTGCACGAGAAGCGCAGCAAGGTCCCCGCCTGATGGCCGCCCCCCAGCTGGAGACCGTGCTCCGCTCCGCCACCAAGGAGGTGGTGATCGGGCACGGCCGCCGGTTCTGCCTGATCGGCGAGCGGATCAACCCGACCGGCCGCCGGATCTTCCAGGAGCAGCTCCGCGCCGGTGACCTGTCCGCGATCGAGCGCGACGTGAAGGCCCAGGTCGAGGGTGGGGCCGACGTGCTCGACATCAACATGGGCGTGCCGCTGACCGACGAGGCCGACCTGCTGGCCAGGGCGATCACGCTGGTCCAGTCGCTGACCGACCTGCCGATCTGCATCGACTCCTCGGTCGTCGAGGCGCTGGAGGCCGGGCTCTCGGTCTACCAGGGCCGGGCGCTGGTCAACTCGATCACCGCCGAGGACGACCGGATGGCGGCGATCCTCCCGTTGGTCAAGAAGTACGACGCCGCGATCATCGCGCTGCCCAACGACCACGACGAGATCCCGATGGAGGCCGAGAAGCGGATCCGGCTCACCCAGAAGATCATCGACGTGGCCACCACCGAGTACGGCATCGCCCAGGCCGACATCGTGATCGACCCGCTCGCGATGCCGATCGGCGCCGACACCACGACCTCGCTGGTCACGCTCGACACGATGCGCCAGATCCGGGAGCGCTTCGGCGTGAACATGACCTGCGGCGCCTCCAACGTCTCGTTCGGCATGCCCGATCGGCACACCCTCGGGGCGGCGTACCTCCCGATGGCGATGACCGCCGGCCTGACCAGCGCGATCATGGACACCCGCACGCCCCAGATCGTCGACGCGGTGAAGGCGGCCGACCTGGTGCTCAGCCATGACGAGTGGGGGATGGCCTGGATCGCGGCGCACCGCGCCCGGGCCGCCGCCGTCGCCGGGGCGTGAGCGACACGGAGCGCTCAGCGGAGACCGGTCCGGCGGACTTCTCCCCCGAGGCGTACCGCCTGGAGGGCCTGACCGAGCCGCCGGGGGCCGAGCAGAGCGAGCACGACGGCACCGGCCGGGTCGACCTGGCGTTCACCCTGCTCGACCTGGGTGGCCAGGAGACCGGCCAGCGCTCCGTGCGCGTCCCGCCGGGCGTGAGCGTCTTCGACGCCGCCTCCTGGAACGGCGTGGCGATCGACTCCACCTGCGGGGGGCACGGCACCTGCCGCAAGTGCAAGGTGCAGGTCGCCCCGCGCAACGGCGTGGCCGCGCCGATCACCCGGCACGACGTCCGCACCTTCTCCAGCGGCGAGATCGAGAAGGGCTGGCGGCTGGCCTGCCTGGTGCAGGCGACCGGTGACCTCGGCGTCACCGTCCCGGCCCTGACCACACGGCCCAAGGCCGCCACCGTCGGTGTCGGCCGGCAGGTGATCCTGCGGCCCGCGATCCAGAAGCGCTACGTCGAGCTCAGCGAGCCGACCCTCCAGGACCAGCAGACCGACCTCGACCGCCTGTTCGCGGCGATGGACGACCTCGAGCTCACCGCCGACCTGCACGCGTTGCGCCGGCTGCCCCAGGTGCTCCGTGCGGCCGACTTCAAGGTGACGGCGGTGATCGTCGACACCACGCTGGTCGACGTGGAGCCGGGCGACACCACCGGCACCGCCTTCGCGATCGCTTTCGACCTCGGCACCACGACCGTCGTGGCCACGCTGCTCGACGTCACGACCGGCACCCCGGCCGCGGTCACCTCGATGCTCAACAAGCAGCAGCCGTTCGGTGGCGACGTGATCTCGCGGATCAGCGCCACGATGATGGACCCCGACGCGCTCGGCCGGCTCCAGACCGCCGCCGCCGCGACCCTCGCCGAGCTCGCCGAGCAGGTCTGCCGCGAGGCCGATGTCGACCCCGCCGCCGTCTACGAGGTGGCGATCGCCGGCAACGCGACGATGACCGCGCTGCTGCTCGGCATCGACCCCGAGCCGCTGGGCGTCGCACCGTTCGTGATGTCGACCGCCCTGCCGCCCGTCGTCCTCGCGAGCGAGATCGGGCTGACGCTGCACCCCCAGGCCCGGGTGGCCCTGTTCCCCGCGCTCGGTGCGTACGTCGGCGGCGACATCGTGGCCGGCATGTTGGCCACCGGCATGGACCGCGACAAGCGCACCCGGCTGTTCATCGACATCGGCACCAACTGCGAGATCGTGGTCAGCAACGGCGACACGATCGTCTCCACGGCCGCGCCGGCCGGTCCCGCGTTCGAGGGCGGCGCCATCCGCTGCGGCATGCGCGCGGCCGACGGTGCGATCGAGGTGGTCAAGATCGACCCGTCCGGTGACGACCAGGTCGCGCTCGGCGTGATCGGCGACGTCGAGGCCCGTGGGCTCTGCGGCTCCGGCCTGGTCGACGCCGTCTCCGAGCTGGTCCGGCACCAGATCCTCGACCCGTCCGGGCGCTTCGTGCCCGACGAGAAGATGGCCGAGATGCTGCCGACGCTCGCCCCGCGGCTGACCCGCATCGGCGAGGAGCGGGTGTTCGTGCTCGCCGGCCCGGTCGACGAGCCCGACCAGGCCGTGGTCCTCTCGCAGCGCGACGTGCGCGAGCTCCAGTTCGCCAAGGCCGCGATCTCGACCGGCTGGACGCTGCTGCTCGAGGAGCTCGGGCTCGAGCACGACGACGTCCAGCAGGTGCTGCTGGCCGGCTCGTTCGGCTCCTACCTCTCCCCCAGCTCAGCGGTCCGGATCGGCCTGGTGCCGACGCTGCCCGTGCTGCGGATCGTCTCCGCGGGCAACGTCGCGGGTGAAGGGGCGAAGATGGCCCTGTTGTCCCTGCGCGAACGCGCGGGTGCGGTGACCCTGTGCGAGGAGGTGGCCTATGTCGAGCTCTCCGACCGCAGCGACTTCAACGACCGGTTCGTCGAACAGCTCTCCTTCTGACTCCCGTTCCGGAGCCGGCCGGGTCGCCGTCGTCGCCTGCGGCGCGATCGCACAACCGGTCGCCGCGGTCGTGGAGCGGCGCAGGTGGCCGGTCGACGTGCACCCGCTGCCACCGCTGCTGCACAACGAGCCGCAGAAGATCGCGCCCGCTGTGCGCGACCTCGTCGCGCGGCTGCGCCCGTCGTACGACGAGGTGGTGGTGGGCTACGCCGACTGCGGCACGTACGGCGCCCTCGACGGGGTCTGCGACGACCTCGGTGTGGCCCGGCTGCCGGGCCTGCACTGCTACGACCTCTTCGCCGGAGCCAGCCGGATCGAGCAGTTCCTCGCCGACCAGCCCGGCACCTACCTGCTCACCGACTTCCTGGTGCGGTCGTTCGCCCGCACCGTCGAGCAGGAGCTCGGGCTGGACCGCTGGCCGGAGCTGCGCGACGACTACTTCGGCCACTACACGCGGATGGTCTGGCTGGCCCAGGAGCCGACCCCCGAGCTGCGCGCCCTCGCCGAGGACGCGGCCGCCCGCATCGGCCTGCCCCTGACCGTCGTCGAGACCGGTGACGCCGAGCTCGAGCGGGCCCTCGAAGCGCTGCTGCCGGGATAGTCCCGACCGAGAAGCACCGTCCCGACCCCCGAGCAGGTGCCGAACGGTCGGGACTACTCCTCGCCCGACCGCAGCCGCTGCAGCAGGTCGGTGCGCCAGGCCTCGGTCTCGGCGACCTGGTTGAAGCTGAAGACGTGGAGGCCCTCGATCAGCATGTCCGGGCGGGCGGCGATCGGGGCGCACTTCTCCAGGAACCGCTCGCCGGTGAAGCCACCGGGTGCCGCGAGCCGCGCGAAGGTGCCCTTGTTCTTGGCCAGGAACCGGGTGGACTCCCCGACGCCGATCCGGGTCGCCATGGTGAGCAGCTTGGCCCGGTCGATCGGGCCGGGCATGCCGAGCAGCACCGGCATCGCCACACCGCGCTTGCGGAGGCGGCCGACCCAGGTGCCGACCGACTTCGGGTCGAAGGTCAGGTTGCTGACCACGTGGGTGGCGTACTTGCGCTTGTCCCACATCGACTGCACGGTCTGGTCGTCGCTGATCGTCGGGTGCGACTCCGGGTAGCCGGTGATCCCGACCCGGGCGAACGGCTTGCCGAGCACGGTCAGGTCCTCGAGCAGGCTCAGCGCGTCGGGGTAGTCCCCGGCCGGCTCGGCGTCGCCGCCGGGCACGAACACCGTGGTGATGCCGGACTCGACCAGCCGGTCGCAGATCTCCTTGAGCTCACCACGCCCGCTGACCATCCGCGCCGCGATGTGCGGTACGGCGTCGTACCCCTCGCGGACCAGGGTCTCGGCCAGCGCGAACGTCGGTTCCAGACCCTTCGACGGGGAGGCGGTCACGGTGACCACGCGGTCCTTCGGCAGGTGGGTGAGCACCTTCTCCTCGGTGCTGGCCACGGGCAGCACCTCGTAGCGTGCGTTCCGGACCAGCCGGACCATCGCCTCACGGGCGGATTTGTTGCGTATCATGCAATGGGTTCCGTCATTAGAAACTGTTGCCCAGAGTCTAGGACGCCGCGGAACCCCGTCACAAGGGGGCGCGCGTAGGCTTTCGGCCATGCACTTCGAGGACCTCGGCGGCGTCGGGTACCGCGCGGCCTGGGACGTCCAGCGCGAGGCCCACGCGGACGTCGTCGGCGGCGGCCCCGCCCGGGTGCTGCTGCTCGAGCACCCGCCCGTCTTCACCTGCGGCAAGCGCACCGATCCCGGCGAACGACCGCTCGACCCCGGGGGCGCCGAGGTGATCGACGTCGACCGCGGCGGCAAGATCACCTTCCACGGCCCCGGCCAGCTCGTCGGCTACCCGATCGTGCGGCTGCCCGACCACGTCAAGGTCGTCGACTACGTCCGCCGGGTCGAGGAGGCCCTGATCGGGGTCTGCCGCGACCTGGGTGTCGCCACCGCCCGCGTGCCCGGCCGCAGCGGGGTCTGGCTGCGTGCGGACGAGCGCGGCCCCGAGCGCAAGGTCGCCGCTCTCGGGATCCGGGTCAGCCGCGGGGTGACCATGCACGGCTTCGCCCTCAACTGCGACGTCGACCTCGGTTGGTACGACCGGTTCGTGCCCTGCGGCATCGCCGACGCCGGGGTGACCTCGCTGAGCAGCGAGCTGGGCCGCGACGTGCCCGTCGGCGAGGTGCTCCCGTCCGTGCAGGCCCACCTCGAGCGGATGCTCGCCTGGGCGCCGTACGACGCCACGCCGGACTACGAGGCGCGACCCGAGCCCGGGCGTGGTCTCCGGGTGCCGGTGCTCAACCCGCTCGCCTGATCCCGGGGCGCCGGCCGGCCGGTCCGGCAACACGCCTGCCGTCCGAGGCCCCAAATCCGGGAACGGGGCGGCAGGCTCGATGATGCTGACGGGATGACGCTGGTGATCGAGACCCACGGGCTCCGCAAGGAGTTCCGGACCCTCGGAGGGCAGCGCACCGTGGCCGTCGACGGTCTCGACCTCGCCGTCCCGTCCGGAGGGGTCCACGGCTTCCTGGGTCCCAACGGGTCCGGCAAGACCACCACCATCCGGATGCTGCTCGGTCTGGCGCGGGCGAGCGGCGGTGAGATGGCGTTGTTCGGCGAGCGGGTGCCCGGCGCGCTCCCCCGGGTGATCGGGCGGATCGGGGCCGTCGTCGAGCAGCCGAAGTTCGCGCCGGGCTTCTCCGGCCGGCGCAACCTCCGCCTCCTGGCACGTACGGCGGGTGTCGACACGTCTCGGGTGCCCGCGGTGATCGAGCGGGTCGGCCTGGCCGGGCGGGAGCGCGACCCCTTCCGCAGCTACTCGCTCGGCATGAAGCAGCGGCTGGCGATCGCGGCCACCCTGCTCAAGGAGCCCGACCTGCTGATCCTCGACGAGCCCTCCAACGGCCTCGACCCGGCCGGCATCCGCGACATGCGCGAGCTCGTGACCGGGCTCGCCGACGCCGGGGTCACGGTGCTGCTGAGCTCGCACATCCTGGCCGAGGTCCAGCAGGTCTGCCACTCGGTGACGATCATCGGCAACGGGCAGACGGTGGCCTCCGGGTCGGTCGACTCGCTGCTCGGCGAGAGCCGCTCCCGCACCCGGGTCGGGGTCGCCGAGCCGGCCCGCGCGGCCGCGCTGCTGGAGCGGGCCGGCTACCACGTCGAGCGCGACGGCGACGACGTGCTGGTCGAGGGGCACGACCGTCCCGAGGACATCTCCCGACTGCTCGCCGGGGAGCACCTCTACGTGGCCGAGCTGTCCGCGCTGCGTCCCGACCTCGAGACGGTGTTCCTGCAGCTCACGCGCGACCACCCGGCAGGGGTCGCCCCGTGAGGCGGCTCGTGCGGGTCGAGCTGACCCGGTTCGGTGGCCGTCGCGCGATCCTGCTGCTCGCCGCCGCCGCGATCGTGCTGAGCGGGGTGTTCGCCGCCAAGCTCGCCTGGGACACCCGACCGATCTCCGCCCAGGACTACGCGACGGCGAAGGCCCAGGCGGAGATCAACGCGAAGGACTCCCAGGTGCAGGCCGACCTCAAGGCCTGCCAGGACCGGCCCGAGGAGTACATCGGCGACAACGGCACCGCCGACCAGTGCGCCGAGACGGTCCTGCCCAAGCCGGAGTGGTACCTCGACCGCGGACCGCTCGACGTCGGCAGCGTGCTGCCCGACCAGGGCATCGCGGTGGCGATCCTGCTGGTGGCACTCCTGGTGCTCGCCGGCACCACGTTCGCGGGAGCGGACTGGGCGTCCGGCTCGATGAGCAACCAGCTCCTGTTCGAGTCGCGACGCTCCAGGATCTGGTGGGCCAAGGCGGTCGCCCTCGCGATCGGGTCGCTGGTGGTCACGGTGCTCGGCCTCGCCGCGTTCTGGGTGCCGGTGCTGGTCGTCGCGCTCCAGCGCGACCTGCCGATCAGTGGTGCGCTCCAGGCGCACGTCGGCTGGCACCTGGTCCGCACGCTCGCTCTCGGTGCGGTTGCGGCGGTGCTGGCCTACGGCCTGACCATGCTGTTCCGGCACACGGTCGCGACCGTCGCGCTGCTGTTCGGCGCCAGCGTCGCCGCGGAGATCCTGCTCAGCCTGCTCCCCTTCTCCGGCTCCGGCCGGATCTCCCCCAGCCACAACGCGTTCGCCTGGCTGCTCGGGGAGACCCGGTACTTCGACTCCTCGATCACCTGCCCGGGCGTGGGTGACTGCGAGCGGCTGCGGACCCTGACGATGTGGCCGGCCGGGCTGCTGATCGGCGTGGTGTTCGTGCTGGTGGTCGTGGTCTCGGTGCTCTCGTTCCGGCGCCGAGACCTGCCCTGACGTCTCAGACCGAGTGCATGACGACCACGTCGCCGTGCCCGCCGTACCCCATCACGTCGGTGTCCCACGGGGTGCCGTCGAAGGTCAGCATCAGCCAGCCGCCGGCGGGGTCGGGCACCAGCTGCGGGTGCGGGATGTTGCTCGGGTACGGCGCGTCGAGCCGTCCCAGCCGGCGGCCCTCGAGGTCGAAGACCGGGTAGCCCCGGCCGTCCTTGTCGCTGGCCAGCAGGTAGGTCCGGTCGCCGACGGCGGCGATCACCGGGCCCTCGCACTGGTGCAGGTCGGTCGCGGCCGCCGTCACCTCCAGGCCCTCGGTCCAGTCCTCCGACGAGGTCGCCGCCAGCGCCGGGTGGAAGTCGAACGGGTCCTGGCTCGGGCTCTCCACGAAGCCGACGTGCCAGGTGCCGTCGACCCGGGTCAGCGCCGGGTCCCAGCTGCCGGCGTCGGTGGGCATCGGTGTCCGCTCGGTCTCCAGCAGGTGCACACCGGTGAGCAGGTCGTGGGTCGTCGAGGTGTGCCGGACGTGGATCCGGCCCGGAGCGAAGTCGCCCCACGAGCTGGTCAACACCAGCCAGCGGTCACCGTCGCGCACCAGCTGCCCCGCGTGGTCGCCGAGCACCAGCCCGTCACGACGGGTGAAGAGCTGCGACTCCAGCCGCATCTGGTCCGGGTGCGCGGGGTCGAGGGACCACACCGACCAGTGCGCCTGCTGGAAGAAGCCCAGACCGGCGCAGGTCCAGGTCAGGTACCTCCGCCCGTCCACGACGTAGGGCGTGCCGTCCGCGTGCTGCACCAGGTGCGGGTCCCGCAGCCCGGTCATCCCGAAGAGGCCGGCCCGGGCCGAGTCGAGGCGCACGCCGTCGCCGCCCCAGGCATAGGCGTAGCGGGCCAGGTCCGCCTCCTTCCGCAGGTCGACCAGGCGGGTCACCTTGGTGCGCTCGGTGAGCACCGGCTTCCACCCGTCGCCCTCGTCGACCAGCGCGGTCACCTGGTTCTCGCACAGCCCGAACGCCAGCCCGAAGCCGGCCGCGCGTGGACCGCGACGGTGCCGCAGCACCCGCGTGCGGCCGCCCGTGCGCACCTCCAGGGACAGCCGCCCCGAACGCTCGGACCAGCGCACCAGCACGTGCTCGTCGTCGGCCGTCGCGAGCCCGGCGGCGACGGAGCCGCCGCGTGGCACCGAGGCGACGTCGAGCACCACCGATGCGAACGGCGCGGCCGGTCCGGTGTCCTGGCGCACCAGCCGCGGGGTGGAGGTCGGGCCCGACTCGTGGGCCACGAAGCCCGGGGCGACCAGCGCGACCGGACGGAACCGGTCCACCTCGTCGAGGGTCAGGTCGAAGATGGCGTGCTCCTTCATGTCGGTGGTGGTGGACGGGCCCCGGCCCTCCCGGCCGGTGGTGTCGTCGCACGCGGACAGCGTGGCAGCGGCAGCGCTGCCGAGCAGCACGGCACGGCGCGAGGTGCGCACCCCGGCGCGCCCGTCGTACGTCATCCCTTGATGCCGGACCGGGAGACCCCCTCGATCACGAACCGCTGGGCGATCAGGTAGAGCAGCAGCACCGGCACGCTGGCCACCACCGCGCCGGCCATCAGCAGGTCGTAGCGCACGCTGTTGGCCGACTGGAGCGTGGAGAGCCCGGCCTGCAGCGTCTGCTGCTCGGGGCTGAACAGCACGTAGACCGGCCACAGGAAGTCGTTCCAGTTGGTGAGGAACGCCAGCAGCGCCAGCGTCGCCAGGGCCGGCTTCGACAGCGGGAGCACCACCCTCGTGAACACCTGCCACCGGTTCGCGCCGTCGAGGAACGCCGACTCCTCGAGCTCGCGCGGCAGGTTGGAGAAGAACTGGCGCAGGAAGAACACGCCGAACCCACCGGCCGCCGTGGGCACGATGATCGCCAGGATCGTGTCCAGCCAGTAGAGCCGGCCGACGATCTCGTAGTTGGGCACGATCAGGATCACCGGCGGCACGAACAGGGTGGCGATGATCAGCCCGAAGACCACCTTCTTGCCGCGGAACTCCAGCCTGGCAAGGGCGTACGCCGCCAGCGCCGAGGTGACCACGACGATCACCGCGTTGGCGGTCGCCGCCACCATGGAGTTGACGAACCAGCGCACGACCGGGGTGTCGGTCGCGGTCAGGATCCGCTCGTAGGCCTGGGTCGTGAGCGGGCTCGGGAACCACGAGGGCGGGGTCTGGCCCGCCTCCCCCGGGGTCTTGAACGAGGTCACCAGCGCCAGCAGCAGCGGGCTCACGAACAGGAGGGTGAGCAGCACCAGTGCGGCGTACTGCAGGATCCGCCTCACGACTCCACGCTCCCCTTCGCCCGGAAGACCCCGAAGACCACCATCGACAGCAGCATCAGGGCCATCGTGAGGATCCACGACGCGGCGGCCGCCTGGCCCATCTGGAACTGCTGCAGGCCCTTCTCCGCGATGTAGAAGATGGCGGTGCGTGTCTCCTGGGCGGGCGCCCCGTTGGTCATGATGAACGACTGCCCGAACATGTTCGCCGAGGCGATGATCGTGGTCAGGGTGACGAACATGACGACCGGTCGGAGCCCCGGGAGCGTGACGTGGCGGAACTGCGCCCACGACGACGCGCCGTCGACACGTGCCGCCTCGTAGAGCTCCTTGGGGATGTCCTGGAGCCCGGCAAGGTAGATGACCGCGTTGAAGCCGAGCGTCCACCACACCGTGACCCCGACCAGCGCGATCCAGGCCTCGGGCACCGAGCTCAGCCACGGCGTGTGGTCGGGCAGCCCGATCGCACCGAGGTAGGCGTTGACCGCGCCGATGTTGGCGTCCAGCAGGAACCGCCACATCACCGCGACCACGGCGACGCCGAGGACGTAGGGCGCGAAGTAGACCGCGCGGAACAGGTTGCGGCCCGGGAACTTCTTGTTCATCACCAGGGCCACGGCCAGCGGCGTGATGATCAGCAGCGGCACACTGAACACGGTGAAGATCCCGGTCGCCTGCATCGCGTTCCAGAACGGGTCGAAGACCACCGAGCCCTTGTCGAAGAGGTCGCGGTAGTTGGCCAGCCCCACCCACGGCTTGCCCGGCAGCGTGAAGTCCCAGCTGTGCAGGCTGATCCACAGCCCGAGCACGATCGGGAGCAGCACGAAGGCGCCGAAGAGCACCAGGTACGGCGCGAGGAAGAGCCAGGCGGCGAGGTTGTCCCGCCTGCCCGTCGCGGCTCCCGCCACCTCAGGCGCCGAACTTCTGCAGGTTCTGCTCCATCAGCTTGCTCGCGTTGGCGGCTGCCTTGCTCAGCGCCGGCTCCGGGGACTGCTTGCCCAGGATGGCGGAGTTCACCGCGACCTCGAGCGTCTGCGGCTGCACGTCACCGAGCCCCGGCACCGGCGGCAGGAAGTGCAGGTGGTCGACCTGGTCGAGGATGCCGTGCTGGACCGACCCGGTGAACTCCTTCTCCTCGCGGGCCGAGTTGCGGGCCGGGATCATGCCGGCCTCCGACCAGGCCGCCGACTGGTCGGACATCCAGCCGATGAAGGTCTTCGCGGCGTTGGCCCGGTTGGTGTCGTCGGCCGCCTGCGCGGTCATGAAGAAGTTGTGCGAGTTGGCCCACGCGCCCTGCTCGTCGCCGACCACCGGCAGCTCGGCGATCCCGTAGTCGAGCCCGGACTCGTCGAGGTCGTTGATCTGCCAGATGCCGTCCCAGGTGATCGAGTTCTTGCCGTTCTTGAACGCGACGTACTGGGCGTCGATGTCGACGTTGTCCGGGCTGTAGCCCTTGTCCACCTGCTCCCGCATCCAGGTCAGCGCCTTCATGCCGGCGTCGTCGGCGTACGTCGCCTTGGAGCCGTCCTCGGCGTAGGGCTGGCCGCCGAACTGCCAGAGCAGGGAGAGGAACATCAGGTGGGACGGCCACTGGTTCGGCATCCAGAACGGGTGCGCGAAGCCGGCCTTCTGGAGCTTCTTGCACGCCTCCTCCAGGCTCGCCGCGTCGGTGGGCGCCTCGGTGATGCCGGCCTTCTTGAAGTGCGCCTTGTTGTAGTACATCGCGATCGTGTGGACGTCGAGCGGAATGCCGTAGCGCTTGTCCTGGTAGATGCCCGGACCCCAGACGGAGGGTGCGAAGTCCTTCTCGGCGAGGTCGAGCGAGCTGGCGAGGTCGTCGAGCGGCACGATCACCTTGCGCGCCGCGTTGGTGGCGAGCTGGTCGAGGTGCATGGCTCCGACGTCCGGACCCTTGCCGGCCTTCGTCGCGGCCGGGAGACGCTGGTAGAAGTCCGCCCACTGGATCGTGTTGCTCTTGATCTGGACCTTGTCGTGGGAGCCGACGAAGTCGGAGACCAGCGCCTTCATGGCCGGGCCGTCGCCGCCGGTGAACCCGTTCCAGTAGGCCAGCGACAGCTTCGGACCGTCGTACGCCTTGCCGGTGAACCCGCCCACCCCCTTCGACTGCGAGCCCGGTCCCGCGCCGCAGCCGGCCAGGAGCAGGCCGCTGGCGGCGCCGACGGTGAGGAAGCCGCGTCGGGACAGCGCGGACATCGGCAGGCCGGTGAGTGGGTTGCTGGGCATGGGTCCTCCTCAGGACTCGCGTGCGGGCGGGGTGCTGGCGGCCGGCAGGAGCCGGACCACGTTCCAGGAGACCGGTGGCAGGACCACCGCGAGCCGACCGGTCTCGAGCCGGACGCGGGGGTTGTCGGACGGGGAGACGGCGTCGGGCCGGTCGGCCGTGTTGGTGGTGCCGGTGCCGCTGTCCGGTGCGGCGAGCATGGTCGCGCCGGCGATCCGGTGCGACGGGAAGGCGTGCAGGTCGACGTCGACCTCGAGGTCCTCCTCGACCGAGCGGTTGACGGCGAACAGGGTCACCGCCCCGGACTCCTCGTCGTAGGTCGCCGTCGCGTCGAGGAGCGGCACGTCGCCGTGGCTGACCGCGTCGTACGTCGGACCGGTCGGCTCGACCCGCAGCACCTCGCCACGCGCCAGCGCGGCCGCCTGGGCGAACGGGTGGAACGTCGTCTGCCGCCAGGCGCGGCCGCCGGACTCGGTACGGATCGGGGCGATCACGTTGACCAGCTGGGCCTGGCAGGCGATGCCCACCCGGTCGGCGTGACGCAGCAGGGTGACCAGCAGGCTGCCGACCACGGCCGCGTCGGCGACGTCGTAGGTGTCCTCGATCAGCTCGCGTCGCTCGGACCACTCGAGCGAGGCCTCGCCGTGGAACCGGGACTGGTACCAGACGTTCCACTCGTCGACGGCGACCCCGAGCCGACGCCGGGACCCGACCCGGGCGCCGACGTGGTCGGCCGTGGAGACGATCGCGTGATCGCCCGATCGAGGTCGACGCCGCTGGCCAGGAAGTCCGGCAGGTCGGCGACCGTCGGGTCGTAGTAGTTGTGGAGCGAGACGTGGTCGACGGCGTCGTAGCACTCCTCGAGCACGGTCGCCTCCCAGCTGGCGAACGTCGGCATCCGGGTGTTGGAGCTCCCGCACGCGACGAGCTCGACGCGCGGGTCGAGCCGGCGCATGGCCCGGGCGGTCTCGGCGGCGAGCCGGCCGTACTCGGCCGCGGTCTTGTGCCCGATCTGCCAGGGCCCGTCCATCTCGTTGCCCAGGCACCAGACCCTGATGTCGTGCGGCTCCTTGGTGCCGTTGGCGCGGCGCAGGTCCGAGAGCGCGGTGCCCTCGGGATGGTTGCAGTACTCGAGCAGGTCGACGGCCTCCTGGACCCCGCGGGTGCCGAGGTTGACCGCCATCATCGGCTCGACCCCGGCGGCCTCGCACCAGGCCGCGAACTCGTCGACACCGAACGCGTTGGACTCCAGGGACCGCCAGGCGAGGTCGAGCCGGCGCGGCCGGTCCTCGACCGGTCCGACGCCGTCCTCCCAGCGGTAGTTGGAGACGAAGTTGCCGCCCGGGTAGCGGACCAGGGTCGCCCCCAGCTCCCGCACCAGGTCGAGCACGTCGCCGCGGAAGCCGGCTGCGGTGGCCGTGGGATGATCCGGCTCGAAGAGGCCGGTGTAGATGCACCGGCCCATGTGCTCGGCGAAGCTGCCGAACAGGCGGCGGTCGACGGCGCCCACGCGGAACGCGGGGTCCAGAGTCAGCTGTGCTCGAGCCACCCGACCTGTTTACAACGTTGTATGCATCGTTGTAAACCCTTGTGTCACGATACTGGAGCGCCCGGACGGACGGACCCGTCCGGGTCGGGAGGCGAACGGCGTGCGAGTGCGGCTGCGTGACGTGGCGGACCGGGCAGGGGTCTCGGTCAAGACGGTCAGCAACGTGGTGAACGGCTACGTGCACGTGGCGCCGGAGACCCGGGCGAGGGTGCAGGCGGTGCTCGACGAGACCGGCTACCGACCCAACCTGTCGGCGCGTCAGCTGCGGACGGGGCGCACGGGCGTGATCGCGCTGGCCCTTCCCGAGCTCGACAACCCGTACTTCGCGGAGCTCACCCGGTTCGTCGTGCAGGCGGCGGAGGACTTCGGCTGGACGGTCCTGGTCGACCAGACCGACGGCCGGCGCGAGCGTGAGCTGATGGTGTCCTCCGGTTTCCGGCACCACCTGATCGACGGCCTGATCCTGAGTCCGGTCGCGCTCGGGGAGGACGACCTGGCCCGGCGCTCCCCCGACGACACACCGGTGGTCCTGCTCGGCGAGAAGCTGGCCGCCGGACCGGCGGACCACGTGGCGATCGACAACGTCGCCGCCGCCCGGGCGGCCACCGAGCACCTGCTCGCGGGCGGCCGGCGCCGGGTCGCCGTGATCGGGCACCAGCCCAACAGCAGCCAGGAGTCCGGGGTGGCCCACCTCCGGCTGCGGGGCTGGGAGGAGGCGTTGCTCGCCGCCGGGCTACCGGTGCCCTCCGAGCTCGTGGCCGAGGTGCCGACGTTCCGGCGCGAGGACGGGGCCGCCGCGATGACCACGCTGCTCGACGCCGGGAAGCGCTTCGACGGCGTCTTCTGCTTCAACGACACCCTCGCCCTGGGCGCGCTCCGGGCCCTCGCCGACCGGGGACTGGCGGTCCCCGAGGACGTCGCGGTGATCGGGCTCGACGACGTCGCCGACGGACGCTTCGCCGTCCCCACCCTGAGCACCGTCGCCCCCGACAAGGAGGGGATCGCGCGGACAGCGGTCGGGATGCTCGCCGAACGACTCGACCCGGGCGGTCAGGACATCGGGCCAAGGGACGTGCGAGCGGCCTTCCGGCTGGTTGTTCGGGAGTCGACCACGAGCCGGGTGGCGACCGCGCCCGGCGTACAGTGGGGCGAGTGACTCAGGCTCCCGACAGCACCTCCACCACCGGTGCCGCACCCGTTCCCGAAGGCCGCAAGCTGCTGCGACTGGAGGTCCGCAACGCCGAGACCCCGATCGAGCGCAAGCCGGCCTGGATCAAGACCCGCGCGAAGATGGGCCCGCAGTACAACGAGCTCCACGCACTGGTGAAGTCCGAAGGGCTCCACACCGTGTGCCAGGAGGCGGCCTGCCCCAACATCTTCGAGTGCTGGGAGGACCGCGAGGCCACCTTCCTGATCGGCGGCGACCAGTGCACGCGCCGCTGCGACTTCTGTCAGATCGACACCGGCAAGCCGCAGCCGCTGGACCGTGACGAGCCGCGCCGGGTCGCCGAGTCGGTGCGGAAGATGGGCCTGCGCTACGCCACCATCACCGGTGTCGCCCGCGACGACCTGCCCGACGGCGGTGCCTGGCTCTACGCCGAGACCGTCAAGCAGATCCACGACCTCAACCCCGACACCGGTGTCGAGAACCTGATCCCGGACTTCAACGGGGTGCCCGACCTGCTGCGTGAGGTGTTCGAGTCGCGGCCCGAGGTGCTCGCGCACAACGTCGAGACCGTGCCCCGCATCTTCAAGCGGATCCGGCCCGCGTTCCGCTACGACCGCTCGCTCGACGTGATCACCCAGGCCCGCGCGTTCGGGCTGGTCACCAAGTCCAACCTGATCCTCGGCATGGGTGAGACCCGCGAGGAGATCAGCCAGGCGCTGCGCGACCTGCACCAGGCCGGTTGCGAGCTGATCACGATCACCCAGTACCTGCGGCCCACCCTGCGCCACCACCCGGTCGAGCGCTGGGTCAAGCCCGAGGAGTTCGTGGAGCTGCGCGACGAGGCCGACCAGATCGGCTTCGCCGGAGTGATGAGCGGCCCATTGGTGCGCTCGTCGTACCGCGCGGGACGGCTCTACCAGCAGGCCATCGCCGCCCGCGACGGCGCGTCGGTCGCGATCTGAGAGAGTTCGCCCATGGCCACGAAGGACACGTCGAAGAAGGCCGCGAAGGCAGCCAAGCCGGCGAAGCAGAAGAAGCCGAAGAAGCCGTCCCGGATCAAGCAGATCGGGGAGAGCTACCGGCTCACCAAGAAGACCGACCCCAGGATCGGCCTGATCCTGCTCGGACTGTTCCTGGTCGCCGGCGGGATCGTGGGCGGCCTGTCCTACCTGCTGGTGCAAAACATCGCGTACGCCGCCGTCCTCGGGGTGATGGTCGGCCTGCTGGCCGCACTGATCGTCTTCGGCCGCCGCGCCCAGCGCTCGGCGATCTCCCAGATCGAGGGCAAGCCCGGTGCCGCCGCGTCGGTGCTCGGTCTGCTCCGACGTGGCTGGAAGGTCGAGCCCGGCATCGCCTTCAACCGGCAGCAGGACGTCGCGCACCGGCTGGTGGGACCTCCCGGCATCGTGCTGATCGGTGAGGGCAACCCCAACCGGCTGCGCCCGCTGCTGACCAGCGAGCGGCGCAAGCACGAGCGGGTGGTCAGCGAGGCCACGATCACCGAGATCGTGGTCGGCAGCGACCCCGGCCAGGTGCCCCTGCAGCGGCTGGTCAAGCACGTCACCAAGCTCCCCAAGACCCTGAAGCCGGCCGCGATGACCGACGTCCTCGCGCGGCTGAAGGCGCTGGACTCCACGCGCTCGAACATCCCGCTGCCCAAGGGCCCGATCCCGACCTCGATGAAGGGCTCGCGCCAGAACATGAGGGGCCGCTGAGCGGGCTTGCTCTGAGCTGGGCGGGGGTGGCGGTTTCCCAACACTTGTCCCGGAACTGCACGTGATCCGGCGAGATCGGTGCAGTTTCCCAACAAGTGTTGAGAAACGACGCCCAGCACCCCGGCCCGTCCCAAGCTGGTCCGAGCCCGAACCCGGAGCTACGCCCTCGGCACCAGGTTGTACGCCGCCGTACCCGCGGCCAGGTCGTGCAGCCCCCGCCCGTCGGGGCGGAACACCAGCGGTGGGATCACCAGGCACACCAGCAGCTGGCGGGCCAGCGCCGCGAGCAGCGGGACCGGGCGGCCGTCGAGACGCAGCACGCGCACCCGAGCGGCCAGCTGACCGAAGGAGCCACCCGCGAGCGCGACGCCGACCGACGTCTCGAGCCAGAACACCCCGAGCGTGACCCAGCCCGAGTACGGGCTCGCTGAGTAGCCCCCGGGACCGAGCACCACGAGGGTGACCAAGGAGCAGGCCGCCCAGTCGACGGCGAGCGCCACGAGCCGCCGACCCCACGACGCGGTGTTCTCGACGGTCTCCACTCCCCCACGCTATCCAGCGGCCGCGGACAGCC
>CAWAGN010000014.1:0-55906 GCA_963781545.1 uncultured Actinomycetota bacterium | reverse complement strand
GGAAGCGCGCTACCACTGCGCCAATCGCCCGTGCTGGTGCATTCAGTTCGAGGTGGGTACGGGATTCGAACCCGTGTTGACGGATTTGCAGTCCGTTGCCTCGCCTCTCGGCCAACCCACCGTGGAGGCTAAGGCCATCTCCGAGCGGACGACGAGGCTCGAACTCGCGACCTCAACCTTGGCAAGGTTGTGCTCTACCAACTGAGCTACGTCCGCCTGCAACGCCAGGGTCTCCCCGTCGGTGCGATCAGAACCATATCTGATGCCTCACCCAGCACCAATTCGGTTCCCCGAAGCGTGTTGCGCGGGGTCTCGCCGAACTAGGCTCGACCCATGCAGGCATGGGCGAACGGACAGTTGCTGGACCATCCCGACCAGCCGGTCCTGAGCATCCTCGACCACGGGTTCACCGTCGGCGACGGGGTGTTCGAGGCGATCAAGGTCGTCGACAACGTGCCGTTCGCCGTTGACCCGGCACCTGCGCCGGATGCTGCGCAGTGCCGCGGGACTGGGGCTGCCGGCCCCCGACCCCGACGTCGTACGACGGGCGATCACCGCGGTGCTGGACGCCGAACCCGTGCCGCTGGGCCGGCTGCGGATCACCTGGACCGCCGGTCCGTCCCCTCTGGGGAGCGGTCGCGACGAGGCGGGGGAGCCGACCCTGGTCGTGGCCTCCGCCGCGATGAAGCCGTTCGAGCCGAGCACCTCCGTGGTCAGCGTGCCGTGGCCGCGCAACGAGAAGGGCGCGCTCGCCGGCCTGAAGACCACGTCGTACGCGGAGAACGTGGTCGCCCTGGCCCGGGCCCACGAGCAGGGCGCCAGCGAGGCGGTCTTCGGCAACACCGCGGGCAACCTGTGCGAGGGCACCGGATCCAACGTGTTCTACGTCGTCGACGGCGAGCTCCGGACCCCCACGCTGGAGTCCGGGTGCCTGGCCGGGATCAGCCGTGAGCTGCTGCTGGAGTGGATGGACGTGGTGCAGGTCGACGAGCCGTTCGACGTGCTCGGCCGAGCCGAGGAGATCTTCCTGGTGAGCACCACGCGCGACGTCCAGGCGGTGCATTCCTGCGACGGCCGCGCATTGCCGGCGCCCGGGCCGGTGACCGAGCAGGCCAGTGAAGACCTGGACGACCCGGGAACCCGAGCACAGCGACCCCTGATCCGTGGTGAACCGGAATGCGGTGACAATGCCGCGGAAATGGTCCGGAAATGGGCCGAGCCGACCTCCGGGAAGAGGTCGGCTCGTCGGCATTGCGAATGTGCAGCCGGTGGAACGTCAGGCCGCGGGGTCGTCGCTCCACTCGGGAGTCTCGCCCAGCAGCTGGTCGATCGCGGCGTCGATGTCGAGGTACTGCTCCTCCTCGCCGTGCGGCACGGAGTCGAGCATCCGGCCGACGAACCGGGTGCACTCCCGGAGGCTGGCCTGCACGAGCACCTCACCGTCGGGTGAGGAGAACTCGAAGATCACCACCGCTTCTCCGGTGCCGGACAGGCACGGCCACACATGCACGTCACCGTCGCCGATGGGCTCGTACATGCCGGTCATCAGGAGCTCCCGAGAAAACGTCCAGGTGACCGGAGGCAGTGTCTGGAACACCATTGACATCGCAAACGGATCGCGCTGGTCGTAGACCATGTCCGCGTCGACCGCCGCACGGCGACCTTCTTCGTCCACGAACTCGAGCTCAACGTGCTCGGAGACGATGGTCTCCCTGGCATTGCGCTTCACGATGACTCCCCCTTCCTGTGCCTATTCAGACGGCTTCGGAAAGAAAATCTCACGCGAAACGCCGCTCCGATATCAACCGTTCGGCCATGATATTCCGGCAAATTCGGACAAGTCAGGCGAATGACAAAGTTGTGGTTCGGACAACAACGGAGAAACGGGTGGGCGATACTGGGTTCGAACCAGTGACCTCTTCGGTGTGAACGAAGCGCGCTACCACTGCGCCAATCGCCCCGGTGCCTCACGCGGCGTCGTCACACTAACCCAACCCGGGCCCCCGAATCACATCGGGAGGCACCGTGGATATCGGGTACGGCGCGGCGGCTGCACGCCGCTAGCATCGAGCGACGCGACCCCCGCGCGCCAGCGACAGGAGAACCCCGTGTCCGACGTGAACGTCACCGTGACCAGCCCCGCCGGCGACGCCGAGCGCGCGGTCACGACGGGCACCAGGGCCTGGGAGCTCTTCGCCGACGAGCCGGACGTGATCGCCGCCCGGGTCAACGGCGCCCTGGTCGACCTGGCTCGCGAGCTCGCGGCCGGCGACACCGTCGAGCCGGTGCCGATCGACTCGGCCGACGGCCACGACATCCTCCGGCACTCGACCGCGCACGTGATGGCGCAGGCCGTGCAGGAGCTGTTCCCGGCGGCGAAGCTCGGGATCGGACCGCCGATCACCGACGGCTTCTACTACGACTTCGACGTGCCGACCCCGTTCGTGCCCGAGGACCTCGAGAGGCTCGAGACCCGGATGCGCAAGATCATCAAGGAGGGCCAGCGGTTCTCCCGGCGCCCGGTCTCCGACGCCGACGCGCGCGCCGAGCTGGCCGACGAGCCGTACAAGCTGGAGCTGATCGGGCTCAAGGGCTCGGCCGGCGACGCCGCCGAGGGCGCCGACGCGGAGGTGGGGGCCGGCGAGCTCACCATCTACGACAACCTCAGGCGCGACGGGTCCCTGGCCTGGAAGGACCTCTGTCGCGGCCCGCACCTGCCGACCACCAAACGGATCCCCGCGTTCAAGCTGATGCGCAGCGCGGCGGCGTACTGGCGTGGCGACGAGAAGAACAAGCAGCTCCAGCGCATCTACGGCACCGCCTGGGAGTCCAGAGAGTCGCTCGAGGCGCACCTGCACCGGATCGAGGAGGCCGAACGGCGCGACCACCGCCGGCTCGGACGCGAGCTGGACCTCTACTCCTTCCCCGACGAGATCGGCTCGGGGCTGGTGGTCTTCCACCCCAGGGGTGGCGTGATCAAGCGGGAGATGGAGGACTACGTCCGCCGCCGGCACATCGAGGAGGGGTTCGAGTACGTCGGCACCCCCCACATCGCCAAGGAGGGCCTGTTCCACACCTCCGGCCACCTGCCGTACTACGCCGACGGCATGTTCCCGCCGATGGAGATGGAGGGCAGCGACTACTACCTCAAGGCGATGAACTGCCCGATGCACAACCTGATCTTCAGGTCGCGAGGGCGGTCCTACCGCGAGCTGCCACTGCGGCTGTTCGAGTTCGGCGGGGTCTACCGCAACGAGAAGTCCGGGGTCGTGCACGGGTTGACCCGGGTGCGCGGGATGACCCAGGACGACTCCCACTCCTACGTCACCAAGGAGCAGGCGCCGGCGGAGATCAGGCACCTGCTCGACTTCTGCCTCGGGCTGTTCCGGGACTTCGGCCTCGACGACTACTACCTCGAGCTCTCGACCCGCGACGACTCCAAGCCGGACAAGTTCGTGGGCTCCGACGAGGAGTGGGCCGAGGCGACCGCGGTGCTGGAGGAGGTGGCGAAGGAGACCGGCCTCGAGCTGGTGCCCGACCCCGGCGGGGCGGCGTACTACGGGCCGAAGATCTCCGTGCAGGCCCGGGACGCGATCGGCCGCACCTGGCAGATGTCGACGATCCAGTACGACTTCAACCAGCCCCGGGGGTTCGGGCTGGAGTACCAGGCCGCGGACGGCAGCCGGCAGCGACCGGTGATGATCCACTCCGCCAAGTTCGGCTCGATCGAACGGTTCATCGGCGTGCTCGTCGAGCACTACGCGGGCGCGTTCCCGCCGTGGCTGGCTCCGGTGCAGGTCCAGGCCATCCCGATCGCCGAGCGCCACAACGACTACCTGGCGGAGGTGGCCCGCAAGCTGCGCGCGGCCGGCGTACGTGTGGAGATCGACGACTCCGACGACCGGATGCAGAAGAAGATCCGCAACGCCCAGCTCCAGAAGGTGCCGTTCATGGTGATCGCCGGCGACCGCGACGTCGAGGAGGGTGCGGTCTCGTTCCGCTACCGCAGCGGCGACCAGGACAACGGGGTGCCGGTCGACGAGGCCGTGCAGCGCGTGGTCGACGCGGTGGCGAAGCGCGTGCAGGTGTGAGCAGCCCCCGTGACGGCTTCGAGGGGTTCGACCGGCTCTGGACCCCGCACCGGATGGCGTACGTCGCGACCGCCACCGACGACGCCGACGGCTGCCCGTTCTGCGCGATGCGGGAGGAGCGCGACGGCGACCTGGTCGTCGCCCGCGGGGAGACCGTGTTCGCGGTGCTCAACCTGCACCCGTACAACCCCGGCCACCTGATGGTGATGCCCTACCGGCACGTGCCCGACCTCGAGGACCTGACCGACGAGGAGTCCGCCGAGCTGATGACGACGACCCGGCGTGCGGTCGAGGTGCTCAAGCAGGTCAGCGGCCCTCACGCGTTCAACATCGGGATCAACCTGGGCGGGGTGGCCGGAGGGTCGCTGTCGGAGCACCTGCACCAGCACGTCGTGCCCCGCTGGTCGGGCGACGCGAACTTCATCACCGTGCTGGGGGGCACCAAGACGCTGCCGCAGCTGCTGGGGCAGACCCGCGAGCTGCTCGCCGACGCCTGGGCCGAGCGGTTCAGGACACCAGGTGCGGGTGCTCGGCCGACCGGCCCTGGAAGGCCAGGATCGCCGGGTTGACCACCCGGCCCTCGCGGATCTCGATCGCCCGCGCGATCGTCTCGTCCTGGTCCCAGGCCTCGGGACCGGACAGCACGACGTCCAGGAACGGCAGCAGCGCCTCGCTGTTCTCCCAGGTCGCGGAGTTCCACAGGTACGACGGGCTGTGGTCGACGGCGTAGTAGGAGACGCCGTCGCCGACCTCGAACATCGGCTCGTCGAAGGACGTCGGCCGGGCCCAGCTGAAGCCCATCCCGAGGTCGCACGACACGTCGACGACCAGGGTGCCGCGGCGGAACTGCGGCAGGTCCTCCTCGGTCAGGTAGGTCAGCGGTGCCGCGGTGTCCTGCAGCGTGCAGTTGACGATGATGTCGCGCTCGGCGAGGAACGGCGCGAGGGGCACCCGGCCCTTCGCGGTGATCACGTGGCTGAGGTGCGGGGCGGCCTCGTCGTGGTCGAACTGGACGATCCGCACCGAGTGGATGGGAGACCCGACCGCGGCGACCCGGCGGTTGGTCAGCACGCTGACGTCGTGCACGCCGTGGGCGTTGAGGGCCGTGACCGCGCCGCGGGCGGTGGCGCCGAAGCCGATCACGACCGCGTTCAGCCGGCGCCCGTAGTCACCGGTCAGCCCGACCAGCTCCAGCGCCTGGAGGACCGAGCAGTAGCCGGCGAGCTCGTTGTTGGCGTGGAAGACGTGCACGCCGACCGACCCGTCGACGGTCCAGTGGTTCATCGCCTCGAAGGCGATCATGGTCAGCCCCCGGTCGATCGCGAGCTGGGTGAGGGCCGGGTCCTGGACGCAGTGCGGCCAGCCCCACAGCACCTTGCCGGGCTGGATCAGCTCCACGTCGGCGAGCTGCGGCTTCGGCAGCAGCACCACGTCGGAGGTGGCGATCACCTCGGCCCGCGAGGCGAAGCCGGCCACCAGCGGGGCCAGCTGCTCGTCGGCGTGACCGAAGCGCGCGCCGTACCCCTCCTCGAGCGTGATCCGGCGCCGGATCCCCTCCGCGATGCGGAGGAAATGGTCCGGGTGCAGCGGGAGCCGGTGCTCGTTCTCCTTCGCGGAGGTCCCGACCACCCCGAGCGTCAGTGGTGCGTCGACTGCTCCGGGCACCTCAGCGCTTCTTGCCGGGCGGCACGATCGAGTCCGCGGGCGAGCTCTTCGCGCGCTTGTCGGCGCGCTTCTCCTTCAGGGACTTCCCGGATTTCTTGGACATGCCTTGGCGGGGGGACTTGTCGGCCATCGTGGCTCCCTGATTGGAAGCCTGGACGGCTCCGTGCTGCCACGGTACGCCGGTCGTGACCGCGCTGCTGCTGCCGATAGCCTGACGCCGCCATGATGGAGAGATTCCGCGCGTTCTGGACCGGGGTGTTCAAGCCCATCGGTGACCTGCTGCTGCGCCTGGGGGTGAGCCCCGACGCGGTGACCCTGGTCGGGACGCTCGGCGTGTCTGCCGGCGCCCTGGTCTTCTTCCCGCAGGGAGAGCTCCTGGTCGGCGTGCTGGTGATCACGGCGTTCGTGTTCTCCGACCTGATCGACGGGTACATGGCGCGGGCGTCGGGACGCACGTCGCGGTTCGGGGCGTTCTTCGACTCGACGCTCGACCGGATCGGGGACGGCGCGATCTTCGGCGGCCTGGTCCTGTACTTCGCCGGGCCCGGCGACTCCCGCCTCTACCTCTGCGTCGCGCTCTACTGCCTCGTCGCGGGCTCCGTTACGTCCTACGCGCGGGCCCGCGCGGAGTCGCTCGGGATGACCGCCAAGGGCGGGATCGCCGAGCGTGCCGACCGGCTGGTCGCGACGCTGTTCATGGTCGGTCTGGACGGCCTGCTGGACCTGCCGGTCCTGACCGAGATCGTGCTCTGGGCGATGGCGGTCGCGAGCACGGTGACCGTGGTCCAGCGGATCCTGATGGTGCGCAAGCAGGCACTCGCCGCCAGCTCGCAGGACTGACGGTGTCCGGGCGGGCCGTGACGCTCGGCTACCTCGCCGGCTGGCGGCTGGTGCGGATGGCACCGGAGCGCGTCTCGCGGGCGGCTTTCGACCGGATCGCCGACCGGGTGCACGCCCGCAACGGGCGGAGCGTCCAGCAGCTGCGCGCCAACCTGGCCCGGGTGGTGCCGGAGGCCGGGCTCGAGGACACCGTGCACGCGGGCGTGCGCTCCTACTTCCGCTACTGGTGCGAGTCGTTCCGGCTCCCGGCCTGGCCGATGGACGACCTGGTCCGGCGCACCCGGCTCGAGGGCGAGCCGATCATCCGCGAGGCCGCGGCTGCCGGCAGGGGGATCGTGGTCCCGCTGCCGCACATGGGCAACTGGGACTGGGCCGGCGCCTGGGCGTGCCGGGAGGTGCAACCCCTGATGACGGTGGCCGAGCGGCTCGAGCCGACGCGGCTCTACGACGAGTTCGTCAGCTACCGGGCAGGGCTCGGCATGCACGTGGTGCCACTGACCGGCGGGCCGTCGCCGATGTTGCCGCTGCTGCGGTGGGTGCGGAAGGGCGGGCTGGTCTGCCTGCTCGGCGACCGCGACCTCTCGAGCACCGGGATCGAGGTGGACCTGCTCGGGGAGACCGCGCGGGTGCCGGCGGGGCCGGCGGTGCTGGCCCGTCGTACGGGAGCGGCGCTGGTGCCGGTGACGTTGCACTACGACGGTCCGGAGCTGGTGCTGCGCTTCCACGAGCCGGTGCCGCACGCCGAGGGCGACGACGGTCTGGTCACGATGACCCAGCAGGTGGTGGACGCGTTCTCCGGTGCGATCCGCGAGCACCCCGAGGACTGGCACATGATGCAGCGGGTCTTCGCGTCCGACCTGGCGGTGCGCACGTGAGGATCGGGATCGTGTGCCCGTACTCGCTGGACACCATGGGCGGTGTGCAGAACCACGTCCGCGACATCGCCGAGGAGCTGATCAAGCGCGGGCACGAGGTCTCGGTGCTGGCGCCGGCGGACGAGCGGAGCACGCTGCCGTCGTACGTCGTGCGCGCGGGCCGTGCGGTGCCGGTGCCCTACAACGGCGCGGTCGGGCACGTGCTCTTCGGTCCGATCGCCAACGCCCGGGTGCGGCGCTGGCTGGAGGAGGGTCACTTCGACGTGGTGCACCTGCACGAGCCGGGGACGCCCAGCCTCAGCCTGCTGGCGCTCGGTGCCACCGCCGACCTGCAGGTGCCGGTGGTGGCGACGTTCCACCAGTCCAACCCGCGCTCGCGCGCGATGTCGGCGGCGAAGGGGCTGCTGCGGCCCAGGCTGGAGCGGATCACCGCCCGGATCGCGGTCTCGGAGTACGCGCGCGAGACCCAGGTGCAGCACGTCGGCGGCGAGCCGGTGGTGATCCCGAACGGGCTGTACGTCGACCGCTTCCGCAGCGCGGAGCCGGACCCGGCGCTGGCCGGGGCGGACGCGACCCTCTGCTTCATCGGCCGCCTCGACGAGCCGCGCAAGGGGCTGCCGGTGCTGCTGGACGCGTTCGCGCTGCTCGCCCCCCGGCGTCCGGGGCTGCGGCTGCTCGTGGTCGGCGGGGGAGACGAGGACGAGGCCCGGGCGAGGCTCCCCGAGCCGGCGCTCGGACAGGTGAGGTTCCTCGGTCGCGTGGACGACCCGGCCAAGGCGCGGGCGCTGCGCACGGCCGACGTCTACGTCGCGCCCAACACCGGCGGCGAGAGCTTCGGCATCGTGCTCGCCGAGGCGATGGCGGCGGGGGCAGCGGTCGTCGCGGCCGACCTTCCGGCCTTCGCACGGGTGCTCGAGGACGGCCGGCTCGGCGTGCTGTTCACCAACGGCGACGCGTCCGCGCTGGCCGCAGCGGTGGGGGCGCTGCTCGACGACGACACCCGGCGCGCGGCGCTGGTGGAGGCCGCGAGCGCAGCGGTGTGGCGCTACGACTGGTCGCGCGTGACCGACGAGGTGGAGCGGGTCTACGAGACCGTGGTCGGGCGGTGAGCACGTCGTGACCGGGCTCTGGACCACGCTGGCCGTGGTGCTGCTGATGGTCGTGCTGGGCATCTGGTTCTCCTGGACCGCGACCCGGCTCGACCAGCTGCACCACCGGATCGACCTCGGACGCGAGTCGCTCAACACCCAGCTCGCCCTGCGCTCCGGCACGGTGCTCGAGCTGGTCGGCTCGGGGGTGCTCGACGACGCCGAGGCGGTGCTGCTCTCCGCTGCCGCCCACCGCGCCCGTCGTACCCCCGAGGGGCAGGCGGAGTCGGAGCTGTCCCAGGTGCTGCGGGCGGTGTTCGGCACGGAGGAGAGTGGCGCGGCCGTGCGGGCGGAGGCGCCGGAGCTCGCCGGAGAGCTGGCCGCGGCCTGCCGCAAGGTGGAGCTCGCGCGGCGGTTCCACAACGACCACGTGACCTCGGCGCGGGCCCTGCGGTCACGGCGTCGGGTGCGCTGGTTCCGCCTGGCGGGGCACGCTCCGGAGCCGACCACCGTGGACCTCGACGACGCGCCGCCGACCGGTCTCGACGGGACCGGATCCGGTGCGCGTCGTACGCCGCCCGGGCCGTAGTCTGGAGGCATGGACGAGCAGCAGAACGGCACCACCCACCCGACCTCGGGCACCGGCACCTCGCGCGTGAAGCGCAGCATGGCCGAGATGCTGAAGGGCGGCGTGATCATGGACGTGGTCACGGCCAAGCAGGCCCGGATCGCCGAGGACGCCGGAGCCGTCGCGGTGATGGCGCTCGAGCGGGTGCCTGCCGACATCCGCGCGCAGGGCGGCGTCAGCCGGATGAGCGACCCCGACATGATCGACAGCATCATCGACGCGGTCTCGATCCCGGTGATGGCGAAGGCCCGGATCGGCCACTTCGCCGAGGCACAGGTGCTGCAGAGCCTGGGGGTCGACTACGTCGACGAGTCCGAGGTGCTGACCCCGGCCGACTACGCCAACCACATCGACAAGTGGGCGTTCACGGTGCCGTTCGTGTGCGGCGCGACCAACCTGGGCGAGGCGCTGCGCCGGATCACCGAGGGCGCGGCGATGATCCGCTCCAAGGGCGAGGCCGGCACCGGCGACGTGTCCAACGCGGTCACGCACATGCGCACGATCCGTCGCGAGCTGCGCCGGCTGCAGGGACTCGTCGACGACGAGCTGTACGTCGCCGCCAAGGAGCTCCAGGCGCCCTACGAGCTGGTCAAGGAGGTCGCCGAGAGCGGCAAGCTGCCGGTCGTGCTGTTCACCGCCGGCGGGATCGCGACCCCGGCCGACGCGGCGATGATGATGCAGCTCGGCGCCGAGGGCGTGTTCGTGGGCTCCGGCATCTTCAAGTCCGGCAACCCGGCCGAGCGCGCGTCCGCGATCGTGAAGGCCACCACGTTCCACGACGACCCCGACGTGGTGGCGAAGGTCTCCCGCGGTCTCGGCGAGGCGATGGTCGGCATCAACGTGGAGGAGATCCCCCAGCCGCACCGGCTCGCCGAGCGCGGCTGGTAGTAGGTGGCGATCGGCGGCCGGCGCTCACCCGAGGACGAGCTCCAGGACTGGGCCCGGCTGCAGGTGCGAGCCGGGCTGCTCGACGAGCCCCGGATGCGCGCCGAGGTGGTGTCGGCGATCGAGGCCGAGCTCCCGGGAGTGGACGCCACCGTGCTGGCGCGTGCCTGGCTCGGCGGTGCGTCGGCGCAGCTGCGACGCGAGTCGCTGGCCTGGCCGGCGGAGACCGACCACGACCGGCTCGTCGCCGTGTTCGCCGAGTGCGAGGAGCACGACGTGCCAGTGCTCCAGGGGGTCGAGGACCACTGGGCGGCCAAGGCCGAGCTGACCCGTCGTACCGCGGAAGGGCGGACGCCGCGCGGCATCGCCTGGTTCACCGCCGCCGACGTCTGGCACGCGGTCGACGAGGGGATGCTCGAGGTCAACCTCTGGCACGGCAGCACCGCCAACGCCGCCCCGGGCGACCAGCTGCTGACCGCCGTGCTGTCCTGCTTCGAGCGGCATGGACTGGCCGCGCACTTCGACGAGGGCCGGATCGAGGTCGCCGCCCGGTGGCAGCGGCGGCCTGCGGGCTGAGCGCGGGGGGCTGCGCAGCGGCCGCGCGCGCCAAACACCAGGTTCTCCTGGTGTTTGGCGGGACACGCCGGCTGGAAACCGTGCCCGGTGACCGAACACCAAGAGAACTTGGTGTTTGGCAAAGGGATCCGTCGCGTCAAGCCCGCTGGGCGGCGTAGTCCGGCAGCTCCTGCACCGTCCAGGTGTTGCCGTCGGGGTCGGCGAAGTGCACGAACCTGCCCCATGGCTGGTCGTCGACCCCCTGGGCGTCGACCCCGCGCTCGGTGAGCTCCGCGAGGGCGGCCTCCGCGGAGTCCACGACGACCTGGATCGCCCGCAACGACCCGGGCGCCATCTCGCTGAGGCCCTTGCCGAACGCGACCGAGGCCGCCGAGCCCGGTGGTGTGACCTGGACGAAGCGGATCTCCTCGCTGACCGTCTGGTCGTGGTCGACCGGCCAGCCGAGGGTGTCGCCGTAGAACGCGCGTGCCCGGTCCACGTCGGTGACCGGCAGGATGATCAGCTCGATGCGGAAGTCGACCATGGTGAGGCTCCTTGTCTCGAGGGTTCGGTGGTTGCCACGCTAGGCAGCCAACAGGAAGGTTCCGTTCCTGATGGTCGACGAATGACGCCGCTCCCTACGATGGAGGGGTGACTGCTCCGACGATCGGTGTGCTCGCTCTCCAGGGCGACGTGCGCGAGCACCTGCGGGTGCTCGACGCGCTCGGCACCCGCGTCCTCGCCGTACGACGTCTCGCCGAGCTCGAGGCCTGCGACGGCCTGGTGATCCCGGGCGGGGAGTCGACCACGATGGCGAAGCTGGCTCGCACGTTCGAGCTGTTCGAGCCGCTGCGCAAGCGGATCGCCGACGGGATGCCCACGTTCGGCACCTGTGCCGGCATGATCCTGCTGGCCGACCGGGTGCTCGACGGCACCTCGGACCAGGAGACGCTCGGTGGCTTGGACGTCACCGTGCGGCGCAACGCGTTCGGGCGCCAGGTGGACTCGTTCGAGGGTGACCTCGCGATGACCGGGGTGCCGGGACAGGTGCACGCGATCTTCATCCGGGCGCCGTGGGTGGAGTCCGTCGGCACCTCGGTCGAGGTGCTCGGCCGGGTCGAGTCGGGGGAGGCCGTGGGTAGGATCGTCGCGGTCCGGCAGGGTCCGTTGCTGGCCACGTCCTTCCATCCCGAGGTCGGGGGAGACGTGCGCATCCACCGGTACTTCGTGGACCAGATCGTGCACGCCGAGGGAAGGAACAGCTGAATGTCCGGCCACTCCAAGTGGGCGACGACCAAGCACAAGAAGGCCGTCGTCGACGCCCGCCGCGGCAAGATGTTCGCGAAGCTGATCAAGAACATCGAGGTCGCTGCCCGCATGGGCGGTGGGGACCTCGCCGGCAACCCGACGCTGTACGACGCCATCCAGAAGGCCAAGAAGTCGTCGGTGCCCAACGACAACATCGACCGGGCGGTGAAGCGCGGCTCCGGCGCCGAGGCGGGTGGCGCCGACTACACGACGATCATGTACGAGGGGTACGGCCCCCAGGGCGTCGCGTTCCTGATCGAGTGCCTGACCGACAACAAGAACCGTGCCGCGATGGAGGTCCGCACCGCGATGACCCGCAACGGCGGCTCGCTGGCAGACCCCGGCTCGGTGTCGTACCTGTTCCAGCGCAAGGGTGTCGTGATCGTCCCGCGGGACCAGGACGGCAGGCAGGTCTCCGAGGACGACGTGCTGGAGGCGACGCTCGACGCGGGTGCCGAGGACGTCAACGACCTCGGTGAGGCCTACGAGGTGGTGAGCGAGGCCACCGACCTGGTCGCCGTCCGTACGGCGCTCCAGGCGGCCGGGGTCGACTACGACTCGGCCGACGCGTCGTTCGTGCCGTCGATGCAGGTCGAGCTCGACCGTGACGGCGCCGGCAAGGTGCTGCGGCTCTTCGAGGCGCTCGAGGACCTCGACGACGTGCAGAACGTCTTCGCCAACTTCGACGTCTCCGACGACGTCATGGAGTCGCTCGACGCGTGATGGTCACGGCCCCCTCGGGGCTCTGGCGCAGCGTCTGCCAAACCACGCAGTAGCGCTCGGTCAGCTTCTCCAGGGTTGCCAGCTGGTCGGCGTCAGCGTCGGTGTCGAGGTCGAACGCCAGGCGGATCTTCGTGAAACCGACCGGCGCGTCCTTCGCCACCGCGAGCGTTCCCCGGAAATCCAGGTCGCCCTCGGCGCGCACCGTTCCGGCGCGAACCCCGACGCCGAGCGAGGCCGCGACGGCCGACAGCGTCACGCCCGCGCAGGCGACCAGCGCCTCGAGCAGCATGTCGCCCGAGCACAGCTGGGTGCCGTCCCCGCCGGCGGCCGGGTGCAGGCCCGCCTCGGCGAGAGCTCGCCCGGTGTCGAGGGAGCAGCTCACGCCTTCGCCGAGACGTCCGTCGGCGTGGAGCGTGACGATGGCCGCGCTCGGTTCCCCGCGGTAGCGCTCCTTGAGCGGGGCCTGGACGGCGCTGAGTTCGGTGCGTTCCATGGACCTCACGTTAGGTGGCGACGGTGGCTGGTGGGGCCCCGGTCGGGCAGGGAGGTCGGACAAATACCAGGTTCTCTTGGTGAACAGTCACTTCTCATGGGCAATTCACCGAGGTGAGTGTGCGTTCACCAAGAGAACATGGTGTTTGGCGCCGCACCCCCGCCCGGCGCGTCGCACCCACCCACCCACCCGCAGGGCGGCTAGCGTTGGGTGCGAACAGGTGTTCGGACGAGCGAGGGGTCCCGCAATGCGCGTGCTGGGGATCGACCCGGGGCTGACCCGGTGCGGGGTCGGCGTCGTCGACGGCGCCGTCGGCCGGCCGTTGGTGATGGTCGACGTGGGCGTGGTGCGCACCGCGGCCGAGCTGCCCGTCGCGCAGCGACTCTGCGCGATCGAGGCCGGGCTCGAGGAGTGGATCGAGCGGCACCAGCCCGATGCGGTGGCGGTCGAGCGGGTGTTCAGCCAGCACAACGTGCGCACCGTGATGGGCACCGCCCAGGCCAGCGGCATCGCGCTCGTGGTCGCGGCCCGGCGCGGCATCCCGGTCGCGCTCCACACGCCGAGCGAGGTCAAGGCCGCCGTCTCCGGCAGCGGCCGGGCCGACAAGGCCCAGGTCGGGGCGATGGTGACCCGGCTGCTCCGGCTCGACGCCCCACCGTCGCCTGCCGACGCAGCCGACGCGCTGGCGCTCGCGATCTGCCACATCTGGCGCGGTGGCGCCCAGGCCCGGATCGAGGAGGCGCAGCGCAAGGCGCTGGTCGCCGCACGAGGAGGAGCACGATGATCGCGTTCGTCCGGGGCCGGGTGGCCCAGATCGACCTCAGCTCCGCCGTCGTGGAGGTCGGGGGAGTCGGTCTCCAGCTGATGTGTACGCCGCGCACTCTCGCCGACCTCCGCACCGGGCAGGAGGCGACGCTGCCGACGAGCATGGTGGTCCGCGAGGACTCGCTGACGATCTTCGGGTTCGCCGAGGAGGACGAGAAGCAGACCTTCGAGATGCTGCTCACCGCCAGCGGTGTCGGACCCAAGCTCGCGCAGGCGATGCTCGCCGTCCACGCCCCCGAGGAGCTCCGGCGCGCGGTCGCCAGCGACGACGTGAAGACACTGACCACCGTCCCGGGGATCGGCCAGAAGGGCGCGCAGCGGATCATCCTCGAGCTCAAGGACCGGATCGGGTCGCCGCTCGGCGCGGCCACGACGTCCTCGGGCGGCACCACCCCGGCGCGCGCCGGCTGGGAGAGCCAGGTCCAGGCCGGCCTGGTCGGGCTCGGCTGGTCGGCTAAGGAGGCGGACAAGGCCGTCGCGGCCGTCACCCCCCAGGCAGGGGCGATGCCCGAGCCCGATGTCGCCCGGTTGCTGCGGCTCGCTCTCCAGGCGCTGAGCAAGGCGTGAACGAGTCCGAGCTCGACGCCGCCGAGCTGGAGGCGCTGTCGTTGGCGGCAGCCGCACGCGTGGTCGAGGCCGACGCCACCGGTGACGAGCGGGCCTTCGAGCAGGCGCTGCGACCACGCAGCCTGGCCGAGGTGGTCGGGCAGGAACGCGTCCGCGAACAGCTCTCCCTGGTGCTCGAGGCGGCGCGTGGCCGCGGGCGCACCCCCGACCACGTGCTCCTCTCCGGGCCGCCCGGACTGGGCAAGACCACACTGGCGATGATCATCGCCAGCGAGATGCAGACGCCGCTGCGGCTCACCTCCGGGCCCGCGATCACCCACGCCGGCGACCTCGCCGCGATCCTCTCCGGCATGAACGACGGCGACGTGCTGTTCGTCGACGAGATCCACCGGATGTCGCGTCCTGCCGAGGAGATGCTCTACATGGCGATGGAGGACTTCCGGGTCGACGTGATCATCGGCAAGGGTCCGGGAGCCACCGCGATCCCGCTGGAGATCCCGCCGTTCACGCTGGTCGGTGCCACCACCCGGGCCGGCCTGTTGCCCGGGCCGCTGCGCGACCGGTTCGGGTTCACCGCGCACCTCGAGTTCTACGAGCCCCACGAGCTCGACCGGATCGTGCACCGTTCGGCCGGGCTCCTCGACGTACCCCTCGAGGCCGCAGGTTCCGCCGAGATCGCAGGCCGTTCCCGGGGCACCCCCCGGATCGCCAACCGGCTGCTCCGGAGGGTCCGCGACTATGCCCAGGTCCGGGCCGACGGCGTGGTCACGCTCGACATCGCCAGGCGGGCCCTGGAGCTCTACGAGGTCGACGAGTCCGGCCTCGACCGTCTCGACCGCGCCGTCCTCGACGTGCTCTGCCGGCGGTTCGGCGGGGGACCGGTCGGGATCAGCACCCTCGCCGTCGCCGTCGGCGAGGAGCGGGAGACGGTCGAGGAGGTGGCGGAACCGTTCCTGGTGCGTTCCGGTCTGCTGGCGCGCACGCCACGGGGCCGGGTGGCCACCCCGGCCGCCTGGCAACACCTCGGTCTGGCAGTGCCGGCGGCGTCGCCCTTCGCGGTCGACGGCACCCTCTTCGAGGACGACGCGGACGCCACGGGAGAATGAGGGACGGATGGCCGTTACACTTGCCCGTCGGCCCCGACCCTGAGCCTGGGCCACGTCCTGTTCGCGACAAGTCTGTGAGCCTTTACTCGTGGGTGAGCTAACACCTCTGCTCCTGCTCGCGGCCCTGTTGCTGTTGTTCTGGCTGGTCGTCATCCGCCCGGCCCGCCGCCAGCAGTCGGCCGTGTCGGAGATCCAGCGGAACCTCGCCGTCGGCGACCGCGTTGTCCTGTCAGCAGGCATCTTCGGCACCATCGCCGCGCTCGACGACTCCCGGGTCCAGCTCGAGATCGCGCCCGGCACGGTCGTCGAGGTCGCCCGCCAGGTCGTCGTACGACGTGCCGACGAAACACCGGAGCCCCGCTCGGACGACCTGCACCCCGACACTGGGGACGAGCACGAACCGGATGCCGAGACAGGCACCACCGACACCACCGACCGGCCTGACGCCGGCAAGGCCTGAGGAGTACCAGCAACGTGGCGAAGAAGACGCCTCGAGCGGGGCGCACGCTGATCGCATTCGGGATCGCCGTGGCGCTGCTGTACGGCGCCGCGGCGCTCGGCAAGGACTGGAGCCCACGGCTGGGCCTCGACCTCGAGGGCGGCACCCGGATCACGCTCACCGCCTCGAAGACGCCGTCCCAGAACCAGCTCAAGCTGGCCTCGTCGATCATCGACGAGCGGGTCAACGGCAGCGGTGTCTCGGAGTCCGAGGTGAGCACCCAGGGCAACAAGAACATCGTGGTCGAGATCCCGGGCAAGCAGCGCAAGGACCTGATCGACGCGGTCAAGCGGACTGCGCAGCTCCGGTTCCGTCTGGTCGCCGGCTCCCCGCAGCCCGGCCAGCCCGCGGCGAGCCCGTCCGCGTCGCCCTCGGCCACGGCGTCGCCGAGCGGCACACCCGGCAAGAAGGCGACGAAGACGCCGACTGGCAAGGCCACGGTCGGCGAGGGCACGGCGACGCCCAAGCCGCGTCCCGGCGCGTTGACCGACACCGAGCCGAAGGCCAAGCCGACCAAGTCCCCCTCCAAGGCGGCATCGGCGTCGCCGTCCGGTTCGCCCGCTGCGACACCTGCGGCGCCCAGTGGTGGCGCCTCGATCGACGACCCGCTGAAGTGGCAGCTCGATCCCGACCCCGCCTCGCTCGCGAAGTTCGCGCAGTACACCTGCCCGGCCAAGGGCAAGAGCCTCGCGCCGGGTGCCGACGACCCGGACCAGCCGCTGATCACCTGCGACGACCAGGGCAACAAGTTCCTGCTGTCGAAGGCGCTGATCGAGGGCACCGAGCTCAAGAACGCGTCGTACGGCACCCCGCAGAACAGCGTGGGCTGGGCCGTCGACCTGTCGTTCAAGAAGCAGGCCCGCAACACGTTCGCCGACGTGACCAAGGAGCTGGCCGGCACCGGCCGCACCTTCGCGATCGTGCTCGACGGCAAGGTGCTGTCCTTCCCGCAGGTGACGACGCCGATCCTCGACGGCAACGCGCAGATCACCGGTGACTTCACGCAGTCCGAGGCCCGGTCGCTGTCGAACTCGCTCAAGTACGGCGCGCTGCCGGTGAAGTTCAACCAGCCGACGGTCGAGACCATCGGCCCCTCCCTGGCCGGTGACCAGCTCGCCGCGGGGGTGATGGCCGGCATCGTCGGTCTGGCCCTGGTGATGCTCTACTGCCTGCTCTACTACCGCGGTCTCGGCCTCGTCGTCATCGCCTCCCTGGTCGTGGCCGGCGCGATCACCTATGCCACGGTGCTGGTGCTGTCGAAGACCGCCGGGTTCACGCTGACGCTGCCCGGCATCGCGGGACTGATCGTCGCGGTGGGCATCACGGCGGACTCGTTCATCGTGTACTTCGAGCGGATCCGCGACGAGATGCGCGCCGGCAAGTCGATGCGGGTCGCGGTGGAGACCGGCTGGGCGCGCGCGCGGAACACCTGCCTGGCCGCCGACGCCGTGTCCTTGCTCGCTGCGGTCGTGCTGTTCGTGTTCACGATCGGCGTGGTCAAGGGCTTCGCGTTCGCACTGGGCATCAGCACCCTGATCGACCTGGTGGTGTTCTTCTGGTTCACCAAGCCGATGATGACCCAGCTGGCCCGGTTGCCGTTCTTCAGCTCCGGCAACCGCCTCTCCGGGCTCTCGACGGAGACACTGGGGATCGACGGACCGAGCATCGCCGTGGGAGGGAGGGCCTGATGGGCAAGTTCTCACGTCTGGGCAACGCGCTCTACGAGGGTGACGTCTCGATCGACTTCGTCGGCCGCAAGTGGCTGTGGTACTCGCTCTCCGGCGTGATCGTGCTGCTCGCCGTCGGTGGCCTGTACTTCAAGGGGGTCAACCTCGGCATCGAGTTCGAGGGCGGCAACGAGTACAACGTCTCCGTGGGTGCCGGTGAGGCGACCCAGGAGAACGTCTCCAAGCTCCGCGACGCCGTCGCGCAGACCAACATCGCGGACGCCTCCTCGCCGATCATCAACACCTCGGGCACCGACTCGATCAGGGTGCAGACCGAGGTCCTGACCACCGACGAGTCCGACACCGTGGTCGAGGCGATGGCGAAGGCCGTCAACGTCGACCCCAACGACATCTCCGAGGACGCCGTCGGCCCGAGCTGGGGGCAGCAGGTCGCCCAGCAGGCGGTCACCGGCCTGATCGTGTTCCTGGTCCTGGTCGTGCTGTTCATCTGGGCGTACTTCCGCGAGTGGAAGATGTCCGTCGCCGCGCTGGTGGCGCTGGCCCACGACGTGGTGATCACGATCGGCGTCTACGCGCTCTCCGGCTTCGAGGTCACGCCGGCGACCGTCACCGGCCTGCTCACGATCCTCGGCTTCTCGCTCTACGACACCGTGGTCGTGTTCGACAAGGTGCGCGAGAACACCAAGAACCTGCGCGGGCGTCGTACGACGTACGCGAAGGCGGCCAACCTGGCCGTCAACCAGACCCTGGTCCGCTCGATCAACACCTCGATCGTGGCGCTGCTGCCCGTGGGCGCGATCCTGTACGTCGGCGTCGCCACGCTCGGCTCCGGGGCGCTCAAGGACCTGGCGCTGGCGCTGTTCGTCGGGATGGCGGCCGGTGCCTACTCCTCGATCTTCATCGCCACCCCGCTGGTCGTGCAGCTCAAGGCCGGCGAGCAGGCGGTCACCGATGCCGAGCGTCGCGAGCGGGCCCGGGCCAAGCGCACCGTCGACCGCTACGCCGAGGTGCCGGTGTTCACCGAGGACATGCCCGTCGAGGACGAGCCGGAGACCGCGGGGGACCTCACGCGCAACGGCACGGAGTACTCCGCACCCGTGGTGACCCCGGCCCGGCGTCCCGAGGCGACCGGTTCGGGCCGCGTCGTCCCGTCGGCGAAGGCGCCGGTCACCGAGTCGCGCTCCGCGGGCCGCAACCAGCCGAGCCGGCAGCCACGCTCCAAGCGACCCAAGAAGTGACCGTCGAGGACGCCGCGCGGAAAGGGTTCGACGCCCTGGTCCGCGACGTCCCCGACTTCCCGAAGCCGGGAGTGCTGTTCAAGGACATCACCCCGCTGCTGGCAGACCCGGCGGCGTTCCGCTCCGTCGTCGTCGACCTTGCCCGGGCCGGTCGCGACGCCACCGGTGCGGTCGTGGTCGACAAGGTGGTCGGGATGGAGGCCCGCGGGTTCATCTTCGGGGCTCCGGTGGCGCTGGACCTCGACCGCGGGTTCGTGCCGGTCCGCAAGCCGGGCAAGCTGCCGTGGGAGACCCGTTCGGTGTCCTACGACCTCGAGTACGGCTCCGAGACGCTCGAGATGCACACCGACGCGGTCGGCCCGGGGGAGCGGGTGCTGGTCGTCGACGACGTGCTCGCCACCGGAGGCACCGCCCGGGCGACCGTCGACCTGGTCGAGGCGGCCGGCGGCACCGTGCACGGGATCGTGGTCCTGATGGAGCTCTCCTTCCTGGCGGGACGCGCGAGCGTGGGCGATGTCCCGATGACCGCCTTGCACGTCATCTGACTCCGTAGACTGGTGTGACCGCTCCCTGGAGGTTCGTTGGCGCAGTCGCCTGTTCCTGAGCCCGGTCCGGCCGCACCGGCCCCGACCGGCAGTTCCGTGCGGGCCCGGCTGGCCCGCCTGGGGACGCGCAACCAGAGCGCCAACCCCGTCCTGGAGCCGTTGTTCCGCGCCGTACGCGCGAACCACCCGAAGGCCGACCTGGCACTGCTCGAGCGGGCGTACCTGACCGCGGCGCGGCTCCACACCGGCCAGATGCGTCGCAGCGGGGACACGTTCATCACCCACCCGCTGGCGGTGACCACGATCCTGGCCGACATCGGCATGACCGAGCCGACCCTGGTGGCGTCGCTGCTGCACGACACCGTCGAGGACACGGCGTACACCCTCGACGAGCTTCGCGACGAGTTCGGCGACGAGGTGGCCCAGCTCGTCGACGGCGTCACCAAGCTGGACAAGGTCAAGTACGGCGACACCGCCCAGTCCGAGACCATCCGCAAGATGATCGTGGCGATGAGCCGCGACATCCGCGTGCTCGTGATCAAGCTGGCCGACCGGCTGCACAACATGCGCACCCTGCGCTACCTCAAGCAGGAGACGCAGGAACGCAAGGCCCGCGAGACGCTGGAGATCTTCGCGCCGCTGGCCCACCGGCTCGGCATGAACACCCTCAAGTGGGAGCTCGAGGACCTCGCCTTCGCCACGCTGCACCCGAAGATCTACGACGAGATCGTGCGGCTGGTGGCCGAGCGGGCGCCGTCGCGCGACCAGTTCCTGGCCGAGGTGATCAGCCAGGTCGAGGGTGATCTCAAGGAGTCCCGGATCAAGGCGACCGTCACCGGCCGGCCGAAGCACTACTACTCGATCTACCAGAAGATGATCCACGGGGAGCGCGAGTTCTCCGACATCTACGACCTGGTCGGGATCCGGATCCTGGTCGAGGACTCCGCCGCCTGCTACGCCGTGATGGGCGTCCTGCACAACCGGTGGTCGCCGATCCAGAACCGGTTCAAGGACTACGTCGCGCTGCCCAAGTTCAACCTCTACCAGTCGCTGCACACGACGGTGATCGGCCCGCAGGGCAAGCCGGTCGAGATGCAGATCCGGTCCTGGCAGATGCACCGCACTGCCGAGTACGGCGTTGCCGCCCACTGGAAGTACAAGGAGGACGTCCGCACCGGCGTCGACACCGACCGCACCGTCGCCGAGGCGGACATGCCGTGGGTGCGCCAGCTGGTGGAGTTCCAGAACGAGTTCGGCGACGCCGGGGAGTTCCTCGACTCGTTGCGCTACGAGATCAACGCCGCGCAGGTCTACGTGTTCACCCCCCGCGGCGACGTGATCCAGCTGCCGTCCGACCCGACCCCGGTCGACTTCGCCTACGCCATCCACACCGAGGTCGGGCACCACACGATCGGCGCCCGGGTCAACGGCCGGCTGGTGCCGCTGGAGTCGACGCTCGACAACGGCGACGTGGTGGAAGTCTTCACCTCCAAGTCACCCAACGCCGGACCCAGCCGCGACTGGCTGACCTTCGTGAAGTCGCCGCGGGCGCGCAGCAAGATCCGGCACTGGTTCACCAAGGAACGCCGCGAGGAGGCGATCGAGCAGGGCAAGGACCAGATCGCCAAGCTGCTCCGCAAGGAGGGCATGCCGCTCAAGCGCGTGATGACCCACGACTCGTTGACCCAGGTCGCCACCGAGCTGCACCTGGCCGACGTCTCTGCGCTGTACGCCGCCGTGGGCGAGGGCAACCTCGGCGCCCAGACCGTGGTGCGCAAGGTGATCGAGGTGTTCGGTGGCGAGGCCGGCGCCGAGGAGGACCTGGCCGAGGCCACCCTGATCCCGCGCGGGCGCCGACGCGCCAAGACGTCCGAGGACTCCGGCGTCATCGTCAAGGGCATCACCGACGTGCTGGTCAAGCTCGCTCGTTGCTGCACCCCGGTGCCCGGGGACGACATCATCGGCTTCGTCACCAAGACCGCCGGGATCTCGGTGCACCGCAAGGACTGCACCAACGCCGGCGACCTGCTCGGTCAGCCCGAACGCCTGGTCGACGTGGAGTGGGCGCCCACCTCGCAGTCGACGTTCCTGGTGCAGATCATGGTCGAGGCGCTCGACCGAGCCCGACTGCTCTCCGACATCACCCTGACGCTGTCCGAGCAGCACGTGAACATCCTGTCCGCATCGCTGACCACCACGCGCGACCGGGTCGCCAAGAGCCGGTTCAGCTTCGAGATGGGCGACCCGAAGCACCTCGGTGCCGTGCTGAAGGCGGTGCGCCAGATCGACGGCGTCTTCGACGCCTACCGGGTCACGCAGTGAGCCGCCGAGCGGCCTCGGGCCTGCGGCCCTCAGCCGAAGTCCGCGGCCGCCTTCTTCGCCATCTCCAGGAACAACCGGCGTGACGCCAGGTCGTCCTCGAGGTTCTTGACCTGCGTTCGCGTTCCCGGACGCCTTCGCCTTCTCCAGGTCGGCCTCGATGCCGGCGATCGCGCTCTCGAGCTTGCCCACCATGTCGTCGGCGCGGGCCGACTTCTCCGGGTCCGTGCGCTTCCACTGGGCGTCCTCGACGCCGCGGATGGCCTGCTCGACCTTGCGGATCCGGCCCTCGAGGTCCTTCATCCGGTCGCGCGGCACCTTGCCGGCGGCATCCCACCGGTCCGCGATGTCGCGGAACTTGCGTTTCGCCTCGTCGACGTCGCCCACCGGCACCAGGGCTTCCGCCTCGACCAGGAGCTCCTCCTTCTTCACCGCGTTGGCGGCGAACTCCTCGTCCTGCTGCGCGTTGGCCGCGTCACGAGCTCCGAAGAACTGGTCCTGGGCGCCACGGAACCGCTTCCACAGGTCCTCGTCCTCGGCCTTCGCGGCCGGGCCGGCTTCCTTCCACTGCTGCATCAGCTCGCGGTAACGGCCCGAGGTCGGACCCCACTCGGTGGACGACGCGAGCGCCTCGGCCTCCTTGATCAGCCGCAGCTTGACCTGCTTCGCGGCACCACGCTTCTCGTCGAGCTCGGCGAAGTGCGACTTGCGGGCACGGGTGTACGACGTGCGGGCGGAGGAGAACCGGTGCCAGAGCGCGTCGTCGCTGGCACGATCCAGCCGGGGGAGTGCCTTCCACTCCTCGAGCAGGTCGCGCAGCCGGTTGGCGCCGTTGCGCCAGTCGCGACCCTGGCCGAGCTTCTCGGCCTCGACCACGATCTGCTCCTTGCGCTCCCGTGCCTCCTCGACCTTCTTCGCGCGCTCGCCGCGACGGGCCTCGCGCTGCTGGGCCAGCACCGGCCCGAGCGCGTTGAGCCGGGCGGTGAGCGCGGCCAGATCCCCCACGGCGTTGGCGCCGGTGATCTGCTCGCGCACCTTGGTCACCGACTGACGTGCCTCGTCGGGCGAGAGCGCGGCGCCGTGGACCCGCTGCTCGAGCAGCTCCACCTCGAAGGCGAGGGCGTCGTAGCGTCGGGTGAAGAAGGCGAGCGCCTCTTCCGGCGAGCCCTCGGGGTACTGGCCGACGGAGCGTTCCCCGTCGGCGGTCCGGAGGAAGACGGTGCCGTCCTCGGCGACCCGGCCCCAGGCTCCGTCGGGGTAGCTGTCGTTGTCGTTCGGTTGAGCGGTCACGTCCCCACCCTTGGTCTTGCGGCACGTCGCGGTCACCCGCGAACCACCGCCAGTCTAGTGGCGGCGCCGCGACCGATAGGCTGCCCCCTCCCGACCATCCCCGTGAGCAACAGGAGTCCGAGGCGTGCTCATCGCAGGTTTCCCCGCCGGTCCGTGGGGGACGAACTGCTACGTCGTCGCCACCGGTCCCGGCGCCGAGTGCGTGGTCGTCGACCCGGGCAAGGACGCCGCTGACGGCGTCGCCGAGGTGGTTCGCGAGCAACGCCTGAAGCCGGTCTCGGTGCTGGTCACCCACGGTCACATCGACCACATGTGGTGCGTGGCACCGGTGGCGGGGGCCTACGACGCGACCGCCTGGATCCATCCCGAGGACCGGCACCTGCTCGCCGACCCGATGGCCGGGATGTCGCCGGAGACCGCCGGGATGCTGCTGGGTGGCAGCTACGAGTTCTCCGAGCCCGACGACGTGGCCGAGCTCGCCGACGGTCAGACGCTCGAGCTGGCCGGTCTCGGCTTCGCGGTCGATCACACGCCCGGTCACACCCGGGGCTCGGTCACCTTCCGCACGCCGTACGCCGACCAGGCCGAGGTCAGCGAGGTGATGTTCTCCGGTGACCTGCTCTTCGCGGGCTCCATCGGCCGCACGGACCTGCCCGGCGGTGACCACCCGACGATGCTGCGCAGCCTCGCCGCCAAGGTGCTGACGCTGCCCGACGACGTGGTCGTGCTTCCGGGCCACGGCGAGCAGACCTCGATCGGCCGGGAGCGCGCCACCAACCCGTTCCTGCAGGACCTCGACGACGGGGACGCCCCGCTCCGTGTCACGCGGGGGCTCTGACATGCCCGACAGGCTCTACGCCCCCAAGGGCGTCCCGGAGTACCTCCCGCCCGACTCCGCCGCGTTCCGCGCCGTCCACGAGGCGCTGGCAGCCCCCGCGGTCGCCGCGGGCTACGGCTACGTCGAGCTGGCGGTGTTCGAGGACACCAGCCTGTTCGTGCGCGGGGTGGGGGAGTCCACCGACGTGGTGAGCAAGGAGATGTACACCTTCACCGACCGCGGCGGCCGGTCGCTGACCCTGCGCCCGGAGGGGACGGCGGGGGTGATGCGATCCGTGATCGAGCACGGGCTCGACCGCGGGCAGCTGCCGGTCAAGCTCTGGTACGCCGGCCCGTTCTTCCGTGCCGAGCGACCCCAGCACGGCCGCTACCGCCAGCTCCAGCAGTTCGGCGTGGAGGCGATCGGCTCCGACGACCCGGCGCTGGACGCCGAGGTGATCACGATCGCCGACGACGGCTACCGCTCACTCGGCCTGACCGGTTTCCGGCTGGAGGTCACCAGCCTCGGCTGTGCCGAGTGCCGGCCGCCCTACCGCGAGCTGCTCGTGGCGTTCCTGGCCGGCCTGGACCTGGACGAGGCGACGCGGCAGCGCGCCGCCCTCAACCCGCTGCGGGTGCTCGACGACAAGCGTCCGGAGGTGCGGGCCCAGCTCGCCGACGCGCCACTGATCATCGACCACCTCTGCTCGGACTGTGCAGCCCACTTCGCCGAGGTGCGTGCGCTCCTCGACGCGACCGGCGTGCAGCACGAGGTCAACCCGCGGATGGTGCGCGGGCTCGACTACTACACGCGCACCACGTTCGAGTTCGTGCACGACGGACTGGGCGCCCAGTCCGGCATCGGCGGTGGTGGTCGCTACGACGGGCTGATGGCCGAGCTCGGTGGCCAGGAGCTGTCCGGGATCGGCTTCGGGCTCGGCGTCGACCGCACCTTCCTTGCCTGCCGGGCCGAGGGACTCGCCCCGGGGCCGCAACGAGCGCTCGATGTCTACGTCGTACCGCTGGGGGAGGCACGCACCCGCGCCGCCGTGCTCGCCACGGAGCTGCGGCGGGCGGGCATCCGCACCGACCTCGCCTACGGCGGGCGCGCACTCAAGGGTGCGATGAAGGGCGCCGACCGTTCCGGCGCCGCGTTCGCGATCGTGATCGGCGAGCGCGACCTCGAGGCCGGTGTGGCGCAGGTCAAATCCATGGACACCGGCGAGCAGACGGCGATACCTCTGGACCACCTGTCCGGCCACCTGATCCAGCAACTGAAGGAGCTCCACCCGTGATCCGCACCCATGACGCCGGCACCCTGCGTGCCGAGAACGTCGGCCAGACCGTCACCCTGACCGGGTGGGTGGCGCGGCGCCGCGATCACGGTGGAGTGGCGTTCCTCGACCTGCGCGACGCCAGCGGCGTGGTGCAGGTGGTGGTGCGCGACGAGCAGGTCGCGCACAGCCTGCGCGCGGAGTACTGCCTCAAGGTCACCGGCGAGGTGACCCGCCGCAAGGAGGGCGCCGACAACGCCAACCTGCCGACCGGTGAGGTCGAGGTCGTGGCGGCGGCCGACGGGGGAGTCGAGGTGCTCAGCGCCAGCGCGCCGTTGCCGTTCCCGATCGACGACGCCGGATCGCACGGAGGCGGCGAGGTGGGCGAGGAGGCCCGGCTCAGGCACCGCTACCTCGACCTGCGGCGCAGCGGACCAAGCGCGGCGCTGCGGCTGCGCAGCAAGGTGAACAAGGCCGCCCGCGACGTGCTCGACACCCACGGCTTCGTGGAGGTCGAGACCCCGACGCTCACCCGGTCGACGCCCGAGGGTGCCCGCGACTTCCTGGTGCCCGCACGCCTGCAGCCCGGCAGCTGGTACGCGCTCCCGCAGAGCCCCCAGCTGTTCAAGCAGCTGCTGATGGTGGCGGGGCTCGAGCGCTACTTCCAGATCGCGCGCTGCTACCGCGACGAGGACTTCCGTGCCGACCGGCAGCCGGAGTTCACCCAGCTCGACGTGGAGATGAGCTTCGTCGAGCAGGACGACGTGATCGAGCTGACCGAGGAGATCCTGGTCGCGCTCTGGCAGCTGATCGGCTACGACGTGCCGACGCCGATCCAGCGGATGACGTACGCCGAGGCGATGAGCCGGTTCGGCTCCGACAAGCCCGACCTGCGGATGGGCCAGGAGCTGGTCGAGTGCACCGACTACTTCCGGGACACCCCGTTCCGGGTCTTCCAGGCGCCGTACGTCGGAGCGGTGGTGATGCCCGGGGGCGCGAGCCAACCGCGCAAGCAGCTCGACGCCTGGCAGGAGTGGGCCAAGCAGCGCGGCGCCCGCGGCCTGGCCTACGTGCTGGTGCAGGACGACGGTGAGCTCACCGGCCCGGTCGCGAAGAACATCACCGACGAGGAGAGGGCCGGCATCGCCACGCACGTGGGCGCCCAGCCGGGCGACTGCATCTTCTTCGGCGCGGGCGCTGTGAAGTCCACGCGCGCGCTGCTCGGCGCCGCCCGCCTCGAGATCGGCCGCCGCGGTGGGCTGATCGACGAGAGCGCCTGGAGCTTCGTGTGGGTCGTGGACGCTCCCTTGTTCGAGCCTGCCGGCGACGCGAGGGCCGCCGGCGACGTGGCGGTCGGCGCCGGCGCCTGGACCGCAGTGCACCACGCCTTCACCTCCCCGAAGGACCTCGAGACCTTCGACCAGGAGCCGGGCGAGGCGCTCGCCTGGGCCTACGACATCGTCTGCAACGGCAACGAGATCGGTGGTGGCTCCATCCGGATCCACCGCGAGGACATCCAGAAGCGGGTCTTCGCCGTGATGGGCCTCGCCGAGGAGGAGGCGCAGGAGAAGTTCGGCTTCCTCCTCGACGCGTTCCAGTTCGGCGCCCCGCCGCACGGCGGCATCGCGCTCGGGTGGGACCGGGTGTGTGCACTGCTCAGCGGCACCGAGTCGATCCGCGACGTGATCGCGTTCCCCAAGTCCGGCGGCGGCTACGACCCGCTCACCGCGGCGCCTGCGCCGATCACGCCGGCTCAGCGCAAGGAGGCCGGCGTCGACGCCGCGCCGAAGCAGGGTGCCTGAGCGGCGTCGTGTCCGTCCTGTCACCCGGCGTGACCTGATCGTGCTCTCCCGGTGACCCAACCGTGCTCGTCCGGAGTCCGAATCGTGTCGCCTCGGTGACCGTTCCGCGTCGTACGGCGCGGAGAGTTGCCTCCACGTGCGGGAGCCCGCGCGAGACGGAGGAGAGTCATGACCAGCTATCGAAAGCGGGCACTGGCGGTGGCAGCCGCCGCGTCCCTGACGGCGTCGCTCGCGGCCTGCGGCGGCGGAGCCAACGACGACGCGTCCGCCACCGGCGGTGGGACGCTGTACTACTACATCACCAAGCCGGTCGAGCACGTCGACCCGCAACGGGTCTACGTCGGCCGTGACCTCTCGAACCTGAACCGCCTCGTCTACCGGAGCCTGGTGTCGTTCCCGATCTCGACCGACGCCAAGGAGGCCAACACCCCGGTGCCGGACCTCGCCACCGACACCGGCACGGCCAGCAAGGACGCCAAGACCTGGACGTTCACGCTCAAGGACGGCGTGACGTGGCAGGACGGTAAGGACATCACCTGCGAGGACGTCAGGTACGGCGCCTCCCGCGTGTTCGCGACCGACGTGATCACCGGTGGCCCCAACTACATCCTGAGCTACCTCGACGTGCCCGAGGGTGACGACGGCCTCCCCGCCTACAAGGGTCCGTACCAGAAGACCGGCCAGGCCGACTTCGACAAGGCGGTCACCTGCGACGGCAGGACGATCACCTACCGCTTCAAGAAGCCGTGGCCGGACTTCAACCTGGCCACCGCCGCCCTGCAGATGATGAACCCGTTCCGGCAGGACCAGGACAAGGGCGACAAGTCGAACTTCGCGATCTTCTCCAGCGGCCCGTACAAGCTCCAGGGCGCGTGGCAGAAGGAGAAGGGCGCCACCCTTGTCCGCAACGAGAGCTACGACGCGAAGACCGACAGCACGGACCTGCGCAAGGCGCTGCCGGACAAGATCGTCTTCACCGTCGGCCAGCCCGCCGAGACGATCTACGACCGGCTGATCGCGGACTCGGGCAACGACAAGTTCGCGGTCACCTCCGAACGGCTCCCTCCGGCGTACTACACCCAGGTCCAGGGTGCCGTCGCCGACCGGTCGGTCAACGTCGAGTCGCCGTACGTGAACTACCTGGTGCCGAACTTCAACCGGGTCAAGGACCTCGACGTGCGACGGGCGATCGCGCTCTCGACCGACGTGAACTCGTGGATCACCGCCGGTGGTGGAGACCGTGCCTACCTGAGCGCCAGGTCGGTCGTGAACCCCGCGGTCGTGGGCTACCGCGACAACCCGGCGTTCACCGCGCCGGAGAGTGGCGACCCGGCGGCGGCCAAGAAGCTGCTGGAGGGGGCAGGGGTCACGCTGCCGTACCCGTTGATCTTCCAGTACCCGAGCTCCGACACCGCGGACAAGCAGGCTGCCGGCCTCAAGCAGACGTGGGAGAAGGCCGGGTTCAAGGTCACTCTCGACGGGCTCGGCGACACCTACTACGACGTGATCCAGAAGCCGAGCAACGACGGTGACGTGATGTGGGGTGGCTGGGGCTCGGACTGGCCCTCCGCGATCACGGTGACCGCGCCCCTGTTCGACTCACGGCCGAACGGGGTCGGCGTCAAGGGCGCCACCTCCAACGGCCAGGACTACGGCAACTACCGGAGCGACGCCTTCAACAAGCTGGTCGACGAAGCGCAGTCCGCCGCGTCGCTGGACGACCAGACGACGGCGCTGCAGGAGGCCGACGTCCAGCTCGGCAAGGACGTCGCCTACATCCCGCTGGACATCCAGAAGTTCAACTTCCTGCGTGGCTCGAAGGTCACCGGCTACGTGAACACGCCGCCGGCGGCGATGAACCCGGACCTGGGTGCGATCGGGGTCTCGAGGTGACGCTGCACGATCGACTGGCGACCCCGGGCTGACCCGGGACTGCGCCACTCCCCAGCCGGGCGGCTGCCCGCATCGGTCGCCCGGTGACGGGGCGCTCCGGGCTGGCGGGAGCGCGCCCCGTCCAGGAGTCCGCGTCGGTGTCCGCCCCGGCTCCGGTCCGGGTGATTCCACGCCCCAGGTGTGGCCCGGTGTCGTGTCCAGATCGTTACCGGTCGGTGACCGACGGTGCGCCCTGGGTCACATAGAGTCCCCCTCGGTGCGGGCGATCCCCGCCCCGTCGTCCGACCGCCGTCCACGAGCTCGAGGTGACCATGTCTCTGCAGGAGTCGCAGCTGGAGAGTCTCGAGGACTCCTCCCTCAATGATTCCGCAGGGAACCAGAAGGTCACCGGTCTCTCGCCGACCCAGCTGGCCGTCCGCCGATTCCGCAAGGACCGGTTGTCGATGGTGTCCTTCGTGGTGGTCGCGCTCTACCTGCTGGCGGCCGTCGCCGCACCGTTCCTCGTGAAGCTGGGCGTGATCGACCCGTTCTCCTTCAACAACAGCAAGGAGCTGCTCGACATCAGCCAGGGCGGCATCCCGAAGGGAACGCTCGGCGGGATCACCGCCTCCCACCCGCTCGGTCTGGAGCCCGGAACCGGCCGCGACGTCATGTCCCGGCTCTGGTACGGGATCACGTTCTCGCTGACGATCGCCCTCTCGGCAACCCTGATCGCGGTCGTGATCGGCACCGTGATGGGCATCGTCTCCGGCTTCTCCGGCGGCAAGGTGGACGCCGTCGTCGGCCGGATCATCGACCTCACCCTCTCCTTCCCGCAGACCCTGATGCTGCTGGCCCTGTCGGGCGTGATGATCGGGCTGCTCACCGAGAAGCTCAACGTGCCGGGCGGCGACGTGGCCAACGGTCTCTACGTGGTGCTGGTGCTCGCCGTCTTCGGCTGGCCAGGCGTGGCCCGCCTGATCCGGGGACAGGTGCTCTCCATCCGGGAACGTGAGTTCATCGACGCCGCACGCCTGCTCGGCGCCTCGCGCCGCCGCCTGTACTTCAAGGAGGTGCTGCCCAACCTCTGGGCCCCGGTGCTGGTCTCCTTCACGCTCACGATGCCCGCCTACATCTCCGCCGAGGCGGCCCTCAGCTACCTCAACGTCGGCATCAAGCCGCCCACGCCGACGCTGGGCAACATCTTGAAGAGCTCGATCTCCTACTCGTCGGCGGACTTCGCCTTCTTCTTCTTCCCGGCCTTCCTGATCGCGATCATCGTGGTGAGCTTCAACCTGCTCGGCGACGGCATCCGAGATGCCCTCGACCCCAAGGCCGACCGGTAACAACCGACAACAGACTTCGGCAGCGCAGCGTTGCCGAAATGTGCCGCCGAACTCGGCGCGACACACACCAGAGGAGAGGTAATGGCCAGCTATAAGAAGCGGGCGCTCGCAGTCGTGGCTGCAGCGTCCATGGCTGTCTCGCTCGCCGCATGCGGCGGCGGTGGGAGCAGCGACAACAAGTCGTCCGATGGCGGGACGCTCTACTACTACGTGTTCAAGCCATACGAGCACTTCGACCCCCAGCGCACCTACCTCGGCGTCCAGATGTCCAACTACTCCCGGCTGAACTACCGCAGCCTGGTGTCGTTCCCCATCTCGACCGACCCCAAGGAGGCCGCCACCCCGACGGCCGACCTCGCGACCGACGCCGGCACCGCCAGCGAAGGCTCCAAGGTCTGGAAGTTCACGGTCAAGGACGGCGTGAAGTGGGAGGACGGCAAGGACATCACGTGTGAGGACTTCAAGTATGGCGCCTCCCGCGTGTTCGCGACCGACGTCATCACCGGTGGCCCGAACTACCTGCTGAGCTACCTCGACGTCCCTGCGGGCAAGGACGGCCTTCCCGCCTACCAGGGTCCCTACAAGAAGACCGGCCAGGCCGACTTCGACAAGGCGATCACCTGCGACGGCAAGACGATCACGTACAACTTCAACAAGCCGTGGCCGGACTTCAACCTCGCCGTCGCCGCACTGCACATGATGGACCCGTACCGCGAGGACAAGGACAAGGGCGACAAGTCCAACTACCAGGTCTTCTCCAACGGTCCCTACAAGCTCGAGGGTGGGACCTGGAACAAGGAGAAGGGTGGCACCTTCGTCCGCAACGACCAGTACGACGCGAAGACCGACTCCAAGGACCTGCGCCAGGCCAAGCCGGACAAGATCGTGTTCCAGGTCGGCAACCCGACCGAGACGATCTACGACCGTCTGATCGCCAACGCGGGCAACGACAAGTTCGCCGTCACCTCGCAGAGCGTGCCGCCGGCCTACTACAGCCAGATCCAGGGCGAGGTCGCGGACCGTTCGGTCAACGTCGAGTCGCCGTTCGTCGACTACGTGGTGCCGAACTTCCGTCGTCTGACCAACCCGAAGGTCCGCGAGGCCCTGAAGGTGTCGACCGACGCCGAGTCGTGGATCACCGCTGGTGGTGGCGAGAAGGCCTACGGTCCCGCCGAGTCCGTCGTGAACCCGGCCGTGGTCGGGTACCAGGACAACCCGGCGTTCTCCGGTCCGCAGAACGGTGACCCGGCCGCAGCGAAGAAGCTGCTCCAGGAGGCCGGCGCCCAGACGCCGTACCCGATCACCTTCCAGTACCCGAGCTCGGAGACCATGGACAAGCAGGCCGCGGCTCTCAAGCAGGGCTGGGAGAAGGCCGGTTTCAAGGTCACGCTGGACGGTCTTGGTGACACGTACTACGACGTGATCCAGAAGATCAACAACAAGGCCGACGTCATCTGGGGTGGTTGGGGTTCCGACTGGCCCTCCGCCATCACCGTGACGCCGCCGCTGTGGGACAGCCGCCCGAACGGTCTTGACAACAAGAACGCGACGACCAACGGCCAGGATTACGGCAACTACAAGAGCGACGCCTTCAACAAGCTGGTCGACGAGGCGCAGTCCGCCACGTCGCTGGACGACCAGACGAAGGCGCTGCAGGAAGCCGACATCCAGCTCGGCAAGGACGTCGCCTACATCCCGCTGGAGATCACGAAGTTCAACTTCGTCCACGGGTCGAAGGTGACCGACTTCATGAACACGCCGGCATCTGCGATGTACCCGGACCTCGGTCCGATCGGCGTCTCGAAGTAACGGAGTTCCAGCAGCACTCCACGTGAGCCGGGTGGCCGTCTCCAGACCAGTTCTGGAGCCGGCCACCCGGTGTCCCGGGGTGGGGGGCCGACCGCCTCCCACCCCGCACGCGTGACCAGGGGGAGCCGCCGGCCGATCCCGGCGTAGTCTGATCCGACACACCAACTGGCCTCCGGGCCCGTCGTGAGGTGGTAGCCCGTGTTCGCCTACATCGTTCGCCGGTCGTTCGCCGGCTTCATCATGCTGCTCGTGATGAGCTTCGTGACCTACATGCTGTTCTTCCTGGGCCCGATCCACCCGGAGCGTTACGCCTGCGGCAAGAACTGCTCGCTGTCACAGCAGGCGCAGGTGAAGAAGGCACTGGGCTACGACAAGCCCGCGATCGTGCAGTGGACGGACTTCCTCAAGGGCACCGTCACCGGACGCCAGTACCCCGACGACCCGGCGCTCCGCAAGGCTGCGCCGGCGTTGGTCACCGAGTGCCCGGCACCCTGCCTGGGCTACTCGTTCCTGAACACCAGGACCGTCAACTCCGAGATCCGGGAGACCTTCCCGGTCTCGATGTCCCTTGCCCTGATGGCGTTCATCATGTGGATATTCGGAGGCGTTCTCTTCGGCGTGATCGCGGCCCTGAAGAAGGGCACGATCATCGACCGCGGGATCGTCGGCATCTCGCTGGTCTTCTACGCGTTCCCGACGTTCTTCATCGGCCTCTTCCTGCTCAAGTTCCTCGCCATCAAGTGGCAGGTGGTGCGAATACCCGAGTACGTCAGCATCGCCGACGGCGGTGTCTTCAACTGGATGGCCGGACTGTTGCTGCCCAGCCTGACGCTCGCCCTCTTCTTCATGGCCGGCTACGTCCGGATGACCCGCGCCTTCGTGCTCGAGTCGTTGGGTGAGGACTACCTCCGCACCGCGAAGGCAAAGGGCCTTGCCCCTCGGCGGGTGCTGATCAAGCACAGCATGCGCGCCGCACTGACCCCACTGGTCACGATGGCGGGCCTCGACCTCGCCGGACTGATGGGTGGTGCGATCATCACCGAGACGGTGTTCAACTACTTCGGTCTCGGCAAGCTGGCAGTCGACGCGAACCAGACCTTCGACCTGCCCACCATCATCGGGCTGGTGCTCCTGGTGGCGGCGTTCGTGATCACGGCCAACATCATCGTCGACGTCCTGTACGCCTTCATCGACCCGCGCGTGCGGGTCGGCTGACGAGCCACCCCCTACAGATAGGACTCGACAAACGTGTCTCCTTTCCTGTCGGTCAAGGACCTCAAGGTCCACTTCCCGACCGTGGACGGCGTCGTCAAGGCCACCGACGGCCTCTCCTTCGACGTGGAGCGTGGACAGACCCTCGGCATCGTGGGCGAGTCCGGCTCCGGCAAGTCGGTCTCCAGCTCGGCGATCCTGGGCCTGCACCGTGGCACGAACGCCCAGGTGAGCGGCCAGATCCTGCTCGACGACACGGACCTGCTCACGATCAGCGACGAGCAGATGCGGCAGCGGCGCGGTCGGGACGTCTCGATGATCTTCCAGGACCCGCTGTCCGCGATGCACCCGTACTACACGGTGGGCAACCAGATCGCCGAGGCCTACACGGTGCACAACGACGTCAGCAAGAAGGCGGCGAAGGCACGCGCGGTCGAGATGCTGGAGCGGGTCGGCATCCCGCAGCCGGACCGCCGGGTCGACGACTACCCGCACCAGTTCTCCGGTGGCATGCGCCAGCGCGCGATGATCGCCATGGGCCTGATCAACGACCCCGGCCTGCTGATCGCCGACGAGCCGACCACGGCACTCGACGTGACGGTGCAGGCGCAGATCCTCGACCTGCTCCAGGACCTGCAACGTGAGTTCAACTCCGCTGTCATCATCATCACCCACGACCTGGGTGTGGTCGCCGAGATGGCCGACGACGTCCTGGTGATGTACGCCGGCCGCGCCGTCGAGTACGGCCCGTGCAAGGAGATCCTGGTCCACCCGGAGATGCCGTACACCTGGGGCCTGCTCTCGAGCGTGCCCGACGTCGCCGGCGACACCGAGTCCCGGCTGATCCCGATCCCGGGCAACCCGCCGAGCCTGCTCAACCCGCCGACAGGATGTGCCTTCCACCCGCGCTGCACGCACCGGGACAAGGTGCCCGGCGACCTGTGCAAGACCGAGATCCCCGAGCTCAGCTTCGCCCGCAGCGGCGGCAACCACACGAAGCGCTGCCACCTCCCCAACCCGGACGTGGTCTACGAGACCGAGGTGCTGCCCGAGATCGCGCCCGGCATCGTCGAGGAGAACTCATGAGCGACCCGATCACCCACAACGACGAGCAGGACGCCGACGCGCTGACCCGCGAGCCGGTGATCGAGGACCAGTCGGACGCCGGCACCGAGGGGTCCCTCGACATCGACACCGGGGCGATCTTCGAGCCGCACGGGATGACCAGGGGCGACTTCGCGGCCCCGCCGATCCTCACCGTGGACAACCTCAAGATGTACTTCCCGGTCAAGAACTCCGGGATCATCCGGCGCACCGTCGGTCACGTGCAGGCCGTCGACGGCATCTCGTTCCAGGTGCCCGCAGGTGGGTCCCTCGGACTGGTGGGTGAGTCGGGCTGCGGCAAGTCGACCACCGGCCGGCTGATCACGCGGTTGTACAAGCCGACCGAGGGCAGCATCGACTTCGACGGCCAGGACATCGCGAAGTTCACGCCCCGCCAGCTGATGCCGCTGCGGCGCGAGATCCAGATGATCTTCCAGGACCCGGCCACCTCGCTGAACCCGCGGCACACCGTCGGGACGATCGTCGGCGCGCCGCTGATGATCCACAAGGTGGTGCCCAAGGACAAGGTGATGGGACGGGTCAAGGAGCTGCTCGAGGTGGTCGGCCTCAACCCCGAGCACTACAACCGCTACCCGCACGAGTTCTCGGGTGGTCAGCGGCAGCGCATCGGCATCGCCCGGGCGCTCACCCTGCAGCCCAAGCTCCTCGTCGCCGACGAGCCGGTCTCCGCGCTCGACGTGTCCATCCAGGCGCAGGTGATCAACCTGCTCCAGGACCTGCAGCGAGAGTTCAACATCGCCTTCCTGTTCATCGCGCACGACCTCGCGGTGGTCCGGCACTTCTGCCCCGAGGTGGCGGTGATGTACCTCGGCAAGATCGTGGAGGTGGCCGACCGCGAGACGATCTACCTGCGCCCGCACCATCCCTACACGCAGGCGTTGCTCTCCGCGGTCCCCGACGTGCGACAGGCGGCGGTGGGCGGTCGGCGTGAGCGGATCCGGCTCGAGGGCGACGTACCCAGCCCGATCAACCCGCCGTCCGGCTGCCGGTTCCGCACCCGGTGCCCGATCGCCAAGGACGTCTGCGCCCGGGTCGAGCCCCCGCTGATGCAGATCGGTGCACGGCACAAGGTCGCCTGTCACTTCGCCGGCGAGCTGGGTCACCACCCGGCCGAGCCGGTGACCCAGCGGCTGCTGGGGATGGACGCCGAGGGCGCCCCGGTCTCCGGGCAGACCTCGGCGACCGCCTCCGAGCTCCTGGACCACCCCGGCTACTCCACCTCCTGGATCGACGTGAAGACCGGGGACACCGTCAGTTCCTGACGCTTCGTTGAGATGCGCCTCCGGCCCCTCTGAGGTGTGCCTCCGTCCCACCATGGTGGGTCCGGAGGCGCACTTCGACCGGACCGGAGGCGCATCTCGACAGAGCCGGAGGCGCATCTCGACGAGGGTGGGGGAGCACGAACACCTAGGCTGGGTCGGTGCCTCCCGATGACGAGTCCGAGCCGACGCTCGACGTGATGGTGACGGGTACGGCGGGGCCGGGTCGGCAGGGGGGTTCGGGGGGCGGCACCCTGGCCGGCAACCGGCACGCGTCGGCCCCGCTCGCGGTGCGGATGCGGCCGCGCACGCTCGACGAGCTGGCCGGGCAGAAGCACCTGCTGGCGACCGGGGCGCCGCTGCGCAGGCTGGTCGAGGGCGACCAGCCGATGTCCCTGCTGCTGTGGGGTCCGCCCGGCACCGGCAAGACCACGATCGCCTCGATCGTCAGCGGCCAGACCGACCGGCACTTCGTGGAGGTCTCGGCCGTCGCGGCGGGGGTCAAGGAGGTGCGGGCCGCCATCGACTCCGCACGCCACCGGCTCTCCACCAGCGGCGAGGAGACGGTGCTCTTCGTCGACGAGGTGCACCGGTTCACCAAGGCCCAGCAGGACGCGCTCCTTCCGGGGGTCGAGAACCGCTGGGTGACCCTGGTCGCGGCCACCACCGAGAACCCGTTCTTCTCGGTGATCTCCCCGCTGCTCTCACGCTCGCTGCTGCTGACCCTCGAGCCGCTCACCGACGAGGACGTCGGCGGGGTCGTCGACGCCGCGCTCACCGACGAGCGAGGTCTCGGCGGTGCGGTGGCTCTGGCCGACGACGCGCGCGACCACCTGCTCCGGTTGGCGGGCGGTGACGCGCGCCGGGCGCTGACCTATCTGGAGGCGGCCGCCGGGGCGGCGCAGGCGGCCGGCCTGGACAAGGTCGACCTGGCCACCACCGAGACCGCCGTCGACCGGGCCGCGGTGCGTTACGACCGCCAGGGCGACCAGCACTACGACGTGACCAGCGCCTTCATCAAGTCGATCCGGGGCTCCGACGCCGATGCCGCCCTCCACTACCTGGCCCGGATGATCGAGGCCGGCGAGGATCCGCGCTTCATCGCCCGCAGGCTGGTGATCCTGGCGAGCGAGGACATCGGACTGGCGGACCCGACCGCGCTCACGACCGCCGTGGCGGCGGCGCAGGCGGTGCAGCTGATCGGGTTCCCGGAGGGCCGCCTCACCCTGGCGCAGGCGACGATCGCGTTGGCGGTCGCGCCCAAGTCGAACGCGGTGATCACCGCGATCGAGGCCGCCAGCGCCGACGTCCGTCGTGGCCTGTCCGGCTCGGTGCCTCCCCACCTGCGGGACGCCCACTACGCCGGGGCGAAGAAGGTCGGCCACGGCTCGACCTACGCCTACGCGCACGACGCTCCCTACGGTGTCGCCGAGCAGCAGTACGCCCCTGACGAGCTGCTCGACGCCGAGTACTACCGCCCCACGTCGTACGGCGCCGAGGCCGCGGTCAAGGAGCGTTGGGAGCGCATCCGGCGCATCGTGCGGGGACGATAGGGTCGATCGTTATGGGATGGGCGTTCTGGGGACTCGTGTGCCTGCTCGCCGCGATGACGGTGCTGGTGGTCACGCTCGCCGTCCTGTTCGCGGGCGAGCGGCGACGCGGCCGCGCCGAACGCGCCGCCCTGCTCGCCGAGCAGCAGAAGCTGAGCGCTCGCGTCGAGGAGCTGTCCCACGCCGCCGCGACCCAGCGGCAGCTCGCCGACGACCACGCCGACTGGGTGATCACCCGGCTCGGTGAGGGCGACGACGACGTTGCGACCGCACGCCCCGTGTCCGACCAGCTGGTCCTCTCCGCCGCGTTCGGCGAGCCCCTGGTCAAGGCGCTCGCGCTCGGCCACGGCGTACGACGCGCCCTCTCGGCCGAGTCGCGCAACCAGATCCGGTTCGAGATGCGCCGCGAGGTGCGCCGTACCCGCAAGGTGCGGCGCAAGGAGATGAAGCAGGCCTGGCGGCAGATGCGCACCGAGCGAGGGCAGCGGCTCGACGAGGCCGACGAGCAGCAGGACGGCGCCTGATGCGCAGCGTCTGGTTCGTGGCCGGCGCCGGAGCCGGCGTCTACGCGGTCGTCCGCGCACGACGGGCCGTCGAGGCGTTCACGCCCGAGGGCCTGCACGACCGGCTGGCCGGGCTCGACCTCGGCTGGCACCTGTTCGCGGCGGAGGTGCGCGCAGGCATGACCGAGAAGGAAACCGAGTTGCGTGAACGGCTCGTGATCGGACTCGATGGACCACCAGCACTGCCGCCGGGCGCCCACCGGCCCACTCACCGACTCGATGGAACGGACCAGACCTGATGGACACCGCCGAGATCCGACGCCGCTTCGTCGAGCACTTCGAGGCGGCCGGCCACCAGCGCGTGCCGTCCGCGTCGCTGCTCCTCGACGACCCGAACCTGCTGTTCGTCAACGCCGGCATGGTGCCGTTCAAGCCGTTCTTCCTGGGTCAGGAGCAGCCGCCCTACGACCGCGCGGTGAGCGTCCAGAAGTGCGTGCGCACGCCCGACATCGAGGACGTCGGCAAGACCACGCGGCACGGCACCTTCTTCGAGATGTGCGGCAACTTCTCCTTCGGCGACTACTTCAAGGAGGGCGCGATCGAGCTCGCCTGGGACCTGGTCACCAAGCCCCGGGCGGACGGCGGCTGGGGGCTGGAGGAGTCCCGGCTCTACCCCAGCGTGTACGTCGACGACGCCGAGGCGGTCGAGCTCTGGAAGAAGGTCACCGGGGTCGGCGACGAGCGCATCGTCCGGCTGGGCAAGAAGGAGAACTACTGGTCGATGGGCGTGCCCGGACCCGGTGGGCCGTGCTCGGAGATCCTCTACGACCGTGGCCCGGACTACGGACCCGACGCCGACTTCGGCAGCTGGACCCGGCTGGACATGCCGACCGACCTCGAGGACCGCTACCTCGAGATCTGGAACCTGGTGTTCATGCAGGAGGAGCTGAGCGCGGTCCGCAGCAAGGACGACTTCGACATCGCCGGGCCGCTGCCGAAGCGCAACATCGACACCGGGATGGGGCTGGAGCGGGTGGCCTACCTGCTCCAGGACAAGCAGAACATGTACGAGATCGACACCATGTTCCCGGTCATCGAGAAGGCAGAGGAGCTCACCGGCAGGCGGTACGGCGCCAGCCACCAGGACGACGTGCGCTTCCGGGTGGTCGCCGACCACGTGCGCAGCTCGATGATGCTGGTCGGTGACGGGGTGACGCCGGGCAACGAGGGCCGGGGCTACGTCCTGCGCCGGCTGCTGCGCCGCGCCGTACGCTCGATGCGGCTGCTGGGCACCGAGGACCGGGTCCTGCCCGAGCTGTTCCCGGTCAGCCGCGACCGGATGTCACCCGGCTACCCGCAGATCGCGGCGGACTGGGAGCGGATCTCGTCGGTGGCGTACGCCGAGGAGGACGCCTTCCGGCAGACCCTGCGCACGGGCACCCAGATCTTCGACCTGGCGGCGAGCGAGGTCACCCGCGGCGGGGGCACCCAGCTGTCGGGGGACAGGGCGTTCGCGCTGCACGACACCTACGGGTTCCCGATCGACCTCACCCTGGAGATGGCGTCCGAGAAGGGGCTCTCGGTCGACGAGGACGGGTTCCGGCGGCTGATGGGGGAGCAGCGCGACCGGGCGAAGGCCGACGCGAAGGCGAAGAAGAGCCAGCACGCGGACGCCGGCGCCTACCGCGAGATCGCGACGGCCATGGGCGGGTCCGTGCGGTTCACCGGCTACGACGAGGTGGTCTCCGAGGGGGTGGTGCGCGGCATCGTCGGTGCCGACGGGGCCAGCATCGGCGCCGCCCACGAGGGCGACCGGGTCGAGATCGTGCTGGACCGCACGCCCTTCTACGCCGAGGGCGGCGGCCAGCTCGCCGACCAGGGTGTGATCGAGCTCGCGAACGGGGCCCGGGTCGAGGTCGACGACGTGCAGTCGCCGCTCACCGGTCTCGTGGTGCACCGCGCGCGCGTGGTCTCCGGCGAGGTGCAGGTCGGCACGTCCGGCCAGCTCCTCGTCGACGTGGAGCGGCGGCGCTCGATCAGCCGCTCGCACACCGCGACCCACATGGTGCACAAGGCGTTCCGCGAGGCGCTCGGTGACACCGCGACGCAGGCGGGCTCGGAGAACTCACCGGGACGCTTCCGGTTCGACTTCTCCGCGTCCGGGGCGGTGCCGGAAGCCGCGATGCACGACGTCGAGGCGCGGGTCAACGACCTGGTGCTCGCGGACCTGGCCGTGCACGCCGAGGTGATGACGCAGGCCGACGCGGTGAAGTCCGGCGCGATGGCGCTGTTCGGGGAGAAGTACGGCGACGAGGTGCGCGTGATCTCGGTCGGCGAGTGGGCCAGGGAGCTCTGCGGCGGCACCCACGCCGGCAGCTCCGGCCAGCTCGGCGTGGTCAAGCTGCTGGGGGAGTCCTCGATCGGCTCCGGCGTACGACGCGTCGAGGCGCTGGTCGGTGGTGACGCCTACCGCTTCCTCGCGCGCGAGCACGTGCTGGTCGCCCAGCTCAGCGACCTGCTCAAGGTGCGACCCGAGCAGCTCCCCGAGCGTGTCTCGGAGACCCTCGACCGGCTCCGCGCTGCGGAGAAGGAGATCGAGAAGGTCCGCGTCGGCCAGCTCCTGGCCGGCGGTGCGGCACTCGCGGACGGCGCCGAGGACGTGCACGGCGTCAGCTTCGTGGGACGGCGCCTCGACGGAGCCGGCGGTGGCGACGTCCGCACCCTGGCGCTCGACGTACGCGGACGGCTGCCGGTCGACCGGCCGGCCGTGGTCGCGGTGATCGGCGTCAAGGACGGCAAGCCCGCGGTCGTGGTGGCCACCAACGACCTGGCCCGCGAGAGAGGGCTCAGCGCGAACACGCTGGTCCGGGCGGCCTGCGGAGAGCTCGGCGGCTCCGGGGGCGGCAAGGACGACGTCGCCCAGGGCGGCGGCGCCGACGCGAGCGGGGTCGAGCGCGCCCTCGAGGTCGTCCGCAACGGGCTGGGCTAGGCGTGCGCCACGGCGTACGCCTGGGGATCGACCCCGGGGACGCCCGGATCGGGGTCGCGACCAGCGACCCGTCCGGCTTCCTGGCGACGCCGGTCGAGACGGTGCAGCGAGGTCCGGGCGACGTGGACCGGCTGGCCGCGCTGGTCGAGGAGCACCACCCGCTCGAGGTGGTCGTGGGGCTGCCCGTGTCGCTGTCCGGGCGGGAGGGACCCTCGGCGGGTAGGGTGCGGGAGTTCGCGGATCGGCTCGCGGCCCGGCTGGCGCCGGTCCCGGTGCGGCTCTGCGACGAGCGCCTCAGCACCGTCAGCGCGGAGGCACAGCTACGAGACCGGGGGAAGAAGGGCAAGAAGCGCCGTGCGGTGGTCGACCAGGCAGCAGCCGTGGTGATCCTGCAGCACGCGCTCGACACCGAACGAGGCTCGGGGCGTGCACCCGGAGAGCTGGTCCCACACACGCCGCCGAGAAAGGACACGCCAGGTGAGTGACTTCGGCCTGATCCGCGACGAGGACGATCTCGACCAGCACCCCGACGACGTTCCTCCGCCGCGCCGCTCCGGTGGTGGCGGTCGCCGGGCTCCGGGTCGGCGCCGCCGGGGCTGGATCCCGGCCCTGCTGGTGCTGCTCCTGATCGGGGGCGGTCTCTACTACGCGGGGTCCTACGGGTTCGACAAGCTCAAGGCACACTTCGCAGCCGCCCCTGACTACCCGGGCCCCGGCACGGGCAAGCTCGTGTTCGAGGTGAAGCAGGGCGACAGCGTCGCCGCGATGGGACGCGGGTTGCGGAAGGCCGGCGTGGTGCGGTCCGTCGACTCCTTCGTCGAGGCGGCGCGCAAGGACCCGAAGTCCAGCTCGATCCAGGTCGGCTTCTACCAGCTGAAGAAGCAGATGAAGTCGGCGGACGCGCTGGCCGTCCTGGTCAAGCCCGACAACATGGTCCAGAGCACGGTCACCGTGCCCGAGGGGTCACGGGTGCGCAGCATCGTGGCAGCGATCACGAAGAAGACCGACTTCAAGAGGGCCGCCCTGGAGCGAGCGCTGAGACAGCCGGACAAGCTCGGGCTGCCCGCGTCGGCCAAGGGCAACCCCGAGGGCTACCTCTACCCGGCGACGTACGTCGTGACGCCGAACATGACCGGCCCCGACCTGCTGCGGCAGATGATCGCGAAAACCGTCGCCGTGGAGCGGGACCTCGACCTGGCCACCCAGGCACAGGCGGTGGGGCTGAGCCCCGAGGAGGTGCTGACCATGGCCAGCATCCTCGAGTTCGAGGCCAGTCGCGACGAGGACTACCCCAAGGTGGCACGCGCGATCTACAACCGGCTCGACCAGGGCATGGCGCTCCAGTCCGACGCGACCGTCGCGTTCGCGAACGACAAGTCCGGGACGGTGTACACCTCGGCCGGGGAGCGGGCGATCGACTCGCCGTACAACACCTACAAGTACCCAGGCCTGCCACCCGGCCCGATCGGCTCACCCGGCGAGAAGACGATCCGTGCGGTGCTGCACCCTTCGGCGGGCGACCAGCTGTTCTGGGTCGTGGTCAACCTGCGCACCGGCGAGACCCGCTACGCCGACAACTACCAGGACCACCTCAAGAACGTCGCCGTCTTCCGCCAGTACTGCCAGACCTCGGACGCGTGCTGAGTCCCTGATGGCGATCACGCGGTGTGCGGTCCTCGGGAAGCCGATCGACCACTCCCTCTCCCCGGTGCTGCACCGGGCGGCGTACGACGCGCTCGGCCTGTCGGCGACGTGGAGCTACGAGGCGATGGAGATGGACGAGGACGGGTTGCCCGACTTCCTCGCCGACCTGGACGGGTCGTGGCGCGGGCTGTCCCTCACGATGCCGCTCAAGCGCTCGGTGATCCAGCTGCTCGACTCGGTCAGCCCGGTGGCCGGTGCCGCAGGTGCCGTCAACACGGTGCTGTTCGGCGACGGGCTGCGCATCGGCGACAACACCGACGTGCCGGGCGCGGTTGCCGCGATCCGCGAGCGCTACGACGGCCGGATCCGCACCGCGGTCGTGCTCGGCGGCGGCGCCACGGCCGCGTCGATGGCGATGGCGCTCGGCGAGCTCGGCTGCTGGGTGGCGACGCTGCTCGTGCGCGACCCGGAGCGGGCCGCGGACACGGTGCAGCGGGTCACCTACAACGAGGGGCCGCTGCTGGTCGTCGGGTCGCTGGAGGGCGATCCACTGGAGGCCGACATCGTGGTCTCGACGATCCCCGTGGAGGCGCAGACCCCCGAGCTGGTGGCGCGGCTGTCCCACGTCCCGGTCGTCTTCGACGTCGCCTACGACGCGTGGCCGACCCCGTTGGGACGCTCGGTCGGACCGGACCGCACGCTGGTCGGCGGGTTGGACCTGCTCGTGCACCAGGCCGCGCTGCAGGTGGCCCTGATGACCGGTCTCCGGGAGATCCCGGTCGACGTGATGCGCGCGGCGGGAGAGCGGGCGCTCGGCGCCCGGGGCACCCACTGAGGTCTGTGGAGAAGCGCCCCCCAACCTCCGCGGTGCCCTAGGGTCGCTGCGACATGACCGACCTCCTCGCCCATCTCGACACCGCTGCCGCCTGCGCCGTGGCGGCGGCGGTGCTGGGTGCGTTCGCGCCGTCCGTGGTGGCCCGGCTCCCCGAGCCCGAGCCCGACCCCGACCGACCCGCACCGGCGGCAACGAAGGAGCCCTATGCCGCGATCGCGGCGAGGCCCGGGGCCCGGGTGCGCACCGCGGCCTGGTCGGCGGTGGTGGCCGCGCTGGTCGGCGCCGTGGTCGGCTGGGACTGGCCGCTGGTCTACCTGGTGCCGCTGACGCCGCTGGGCGTGGTGCTCTCGGTGATCGACTGGCGCACCAAGCTGCTCCCGACCCGGCTGATCATCCCGGCGTACCTCTTCCTGCTCCCGGTCCTGCTGGTCCTCGCGCTGGTCACCTCGGACTGGTCCGCGCTGTGGCTCGCGCTCGGAGCCGGGGTGGTCGTGCGCGGCTTCTACTGGCTGTTCTGGCGGTTCACGCGCAGTGGCATGGGCTTCGGCGACGTCCGGCTCGCGGGCCTGATCGGGCTCGCGCTCGGGTTCCTCGGTTGGGGTGAGCTGCTGGTCGGCGTCTACGCCGGGTTCCTGCTCGGGGCGCTGGTCGGCGGGGTGCTGGCGGTGGCCAGGGTGCTGGACCGCAAGAGCTACCCGTTCGGCCCGTTCATGCTGGTCGGCGCGGTTGCCGGCGTCCTGTTCGGCCCGTGGCTGGCCGTCGTCTCGCCGTACTGACGTCTGGAACACTGGCCGCATGCTGCGCTGGCTCACCGCGGGGGAATCCCACGGACCGTCCCTCACCGCGATCATCGAGGGGCTGCCGGCGCACGTCCGGATCACCTCCGGCGACGTCGCCGACGCGCTCGCCCGCCGCCGGCTCGGCTACGGCCGCGGTGCCCGGATGAAGTTCGAGCAGGACGAGGTCACCCTCTCCGGCGGCGTCCGCCACGGCGAGACCATGGGCGGCCCGGTCGCGATCAGCGTGGGCAACACCGAGTGGCCGAAGTGGGAGAAGGTGATGGCGGCCGACCCGGTCGACCCCGTGGAGCTCGAGGCGCTGGCCCGCAACGCCGCCCTCACCCGGCCGCGGCCCGGCCACGCCGACCTGGTCGGCATGCAGAAGTACGACTGGGACGAGGCCCGGCCGATCCTGGAGCGCGCGTCGGCCCGCGAGACCGCCGCCCGGGTGGCGCTCGGCGCCGTCGCCTCGGCGTTCCTCGAGCAGGTCGTCGATGCCCGGGTCGTGTCCCACGTGGTGCGGATCGGCACGGCGGAGGCGCCGTACGGCTCGGTGCCCACGCCCGACGACGTGGCCCGCCTCGACCAGGACCCGGTGCGCTGCCTCGACCCCGACGCGGCGAAGGCGATGGTCGCCGAGATCGACCAGGCGCACCAGGACGGCGACACCCTCGGCGGCGTGGTCGAGGTGGTCGTGCACGGGCTGCCGCCCGGTCTCGGCTCGCACGTGCACTGGGACCGTCGGCTCGACGCGAAGCTCGCCGCCGCGCTGATGGGCATCCAGGCGATCAAGGGGGTCGAGGTCGGCGACGGGTTCGGCCTGGCCGCCACGCCCGGGTCGCAGGCGCACGACGAGATCCTGTCCACCACGGAGGGCATCCGCCGGGCCTCCGGGCGCTCCGGCGGCACCGAGGGCGGGATGTCGACCGGTGAGGTGCTGCGGGTCCGGGCGGCGATGAAGCCGATCTCGACGGTGCCCCGGGCGCTGCGGACGGTCGACGTGGCCACCGGCGAGGAGGCCGTGGCCCACCACCAGCGCTCCGACGTGTGCGCGGTGCCGGCGGCCGGGATCGTGGCCGAGGCGATGGTCGCGCTGGTGCTGGCCGAGGCGGTTCTGGAGAAGTTCGGTGGCGACTCCGTGTCGGAGACGCGCCGGAACGTCCAGGGGTACCTGGATGCGCTGAGGTTCCGGTGATGGTGGGCGTCTGCCGAATACCACGGTCCCGTGGTGTTCTGCCCCTTCCCTATCGGTATATCGCTAGGGAAGGGGATGGTTACCACGGTCCCGTGGTAAACCGCCGCACCCTGAACCGCAGCCCCGAGCGGGCCCACCCATGACCCCACGGGTGGTCCTGGTCGGTGCCATGGGGGCGGGCAAGACCACGGTCGGAGGGCTGCTCGCCGAGGCCTGGGGCGTGGGGTTCCGCGACACCGACCAGGACGTCGAGGCGGCGGCCGGCAAGTCGGTGCAGGACATCTTCGTCGACCAGGGCGAGCAGGAGTTCCGGGCGCTGGAACGGGCGGCGGTCGCCGAGGCGCTGAGCGGGCACGACGGCGTGCTCGCGCTCGGCGGGGGAGCGGTGCTGGCCGAGGAGACGCGCGCGCTGCTGGCCGGCCACCGGGTGGTGTTCCTGCGGGTCGGGATCTCCGACGCCGCCCAGCGGGTCGGGCTCGGCGTGGCCCGGCCGCTGCTGCTCGGCAACGTCCGCGGTCGCGTGAAGGCGCTGATCGAGGAGCGGACCCCCGTCTACGAGGGGATCGCCACCCACGTGGTGGACACCGACGGGCTCAGCCCCGAGGAGGTCGCCGCCGCGGTCGAGGTGGTGGTGAGCCGATGACCACGATCCGGGTGGAGACGGCCGCGCCGTACGACGTGGTCATCGGCCACGGTGTCGTCGACGGTGTGGCCGACCTGATCGGCGACCGGGTACGCCGCGTCGCCGTGGTGCACGCCGGAGAGCTGACCGTCGAGCTGGGCGACCGCTACGACGTGCTCGACCTGCCGCTCCCCGACGGCGAGGGCGCGAAGACCGTCGAGGTCGCGGCGCGCTGCTGGGAGTCACTCGGAGCCGCGGGCTTCACGCGGTCCGACGCCGTGCTGACCGTCGGTGGCGGTGCCACCACCGACCTGGGCGGCTTCGTGGCCGCGACGTGGCTGCGGGGCGTGCGGGTCGTGCACGTGCCGACGACGCTGCTCGGGATGGTGGACGCGGCGGTGGGGGGGAAGACCGGCATCAACACCGGGGCGGGCAAGAACCTGGTCGGTGCGATCCACGAGCCCGCGGGCGTGATCTGCGACCTGTCGTTCCTGGGCTCACTGCCACGCGCGGAGCTGGCGAGCGGACTGGCCGAGGTGGTCAAGTGCGGCTTCGTCGCCGACCCGGAGATCCTGCGGTTGGTCGAGTCCGACCCCGCTGCCGCGCTCGACCCGGCGTCGCCGACCCTCCAGCAGCTGGTCGAGCGCGCCGTGCGCGTGAAGGCGGACGTGGTCGCGGGCGACCTGCACGAGACCGGCGGCAGCACCGGGCACCCGGGCCGCGAGGTGCTCAACTACGGCCACACGATGGCGCACGCGATCGAGCGCTCGACCGACTACGGGATCCGGCACGGCGAGGCGGTCGCGCTGGGCATGGTCTACGTCGCCGAGCTGGCCCGGCTGGCCGGACGCCTCGACGACGAGACGGCGGCCCGGCACGCGTCCACGCTCGACCTGGTCGGACTGCCGACGCGCTGGCGCGGTGCGCCGTTCGAGGAGCTGCTCCGCACGATGCGGGTGGACAAGAAGTCGCGCGGGGACCTGCTCCGGTTCGTGGTGCTCGACGGGTTGGCCCGCCCGGCAGTGCTCGAGGCCCCCGACGAGGCACAGCTGCGCTCGTCGTACGACGTGATGGCAGGCGGTGCGCGATGAAGGTGCTGGTGCTCAACGGCCCGAACCTGGGCCGGCTCGGCAGGCGGCAGCCGGAGATCTACGGCGCGACGACGTACGACGAGCTGGTCGGCCTGTGCGTCGGGTGGGGAAGCGACCTCGGGCTCGACGTCGAGGTCCGCCAGACCAACCACGAGGGCGCGCTGCTGGACTGGCTCAACCGGGCCGCCGACGAGGAGACACCCGTGGTGCTCAACGCGGGGGCGTGGTCGCACTACTCCTACGCGCTGCTGGACGCGTGCGCCCAGCTGACCGCGCCGCTGGTCGAGGTGCACATCAGCGACCCGAAGCGGCGGCCGGAGGAGTTCCGGCACCACTCCGTGATCACGGCGTACGCCGCCCACGAGGTCGTCGGCGAGGGCATCGACGGCTACCGACTCGCCCTCGAGCACCTGGCGAGCCGCTAGCCGGTCACCCGCTCGACCGCCGCGCGGACCGGCATCGCGCGGCCCTGCTCGCGCAACGTGTCCCACCTGGCGGTCAGGGTCTGCGCCACCTCGGCCTCGACCGGGTCCATCGCGTCGACCTGGTGCGGCTCGCGGGGCAGGCCGGTGTCCTCCCGCTGGGCGGCCACCGCGCCGAGGATCAGCGCGGCATCCTCGTGTCGCCGCAGCCCGACCAGCACCGTGGCGAAGTCCTCGGCCACGACTGCCGACGCCTGCGGCTCGGTCTCCCAGAGCACGTCCGGGAGCAGGTCCAGGAACGCGGCGTAGGCGCGCTCGGACTGGCCCATCATCAGCAACGTGCAGGCCTTGTTGTTGCGCGCCCACAGGTGCACGTCGTGGTCGCCGGCGAGGAAGGCCGTCTCGGCGGCCTCGCTCTCGAGGTCGAGCGCGGCCTCCAGCTCGCCGGCGGTGCTGGCCATCAGCGCCAGGTTCATCAGGGCGTAGGCGCGCGCGGTGCCGGGGTCGGGCTGCACCGAGAGCACGGTCTCGAACTCCTGCCTGGCCTTCTCCGTGTCACCCGTCGCTGCCGCGAGCAGCCCGAGCCGCAGCCTCAGCTCGGCGAGCACCACCTCGGCCTCGCTCCCGGAGGCGTCCGTCACCAGCTCGGCGGCGGCCCTGAGCCGGCGTGCCGTCGCGGCCCGGTCGCCGTGGGCCCGCTCGATCTCGGAGAGCGCCAGCAGCAGGCCGGCGCGGCTGACCGCGGGAGCGGACACGCCCAGCTCCAGGGCGCGGTCTCCCCACTCGCGGTGCTGGTCGGTGTGAGTGCCGGAGCGGGCGTAGTGCGAGGTGAGGAGCGCGAGGAAGCGCAGATGTGCGACCACCCAGTCCTCGGACTGGTCGTCCCACGTCGGACGCTCCAGGACGTCGGTGGTCGCCGCCTCGATCTCGTGGTACGCCGCAGCGAGCCGCTCGGCGTACGCCAGCCGGTGGATGCTCGGCCCCTTGCGGTCGTCGTCGTCGACGAGCGACATCAGGCGCTCCAGCACGTCGCCGGCGGTGTCGTCGGTGGTCGCGCCGGGTGTCGTGCCTGGCAGGTCCTCGGCCATGGCCCCCTCCTTCGTCGGGGTCCAGTGTCACACCCCGGCACGAATCGGGCACGCCTCGCCGATTCGGAGCCGGTGCGCAGGCACCGTTAGACTCGACCGGCTCCACCGGTCACCCCGCTCGACATCCACGAACAGGCAGGCTCCCGCGCGCATGGCAACCACGAACGACCTGAAGAACGGCATGGTGCTCAACCTCGACGGCCAGCTCTGGCAGGTCATCTGGTTCCAGCACCACAAGCCCGGCAAGGGCGGTGCCGTCGTGCGCTCCAAGCTCAAGAACATCGAGTCCGGCAAGACCGTGGACAAGACGTTCAACGCCGACGTCAAGGTGGAGGTGGCCAACGTCGACAAGCGCACGATGCAGTACCTCTACAACGACGGCACGTCGTACGTCTTCATGGACACCGGCAGCTACGAGCAGCTCGAGGTCCCGCCGGACATCGTCGGTGACGCGAAGAACTTCCTGCTCGAGAACCAGGACGCGATCGTCGCCACCAACGACGGCCGGGTGCTGTACATCGAGCTGCCCGCCTCCGTCGAGCTCGAGGTGCAGCACACCGACCCGGGTCTCCAGGGGGACCGGTCCACGGGTGGGACGAAGCCGGCCACGCTCGAGACCGGGCACCAGATCAACGTGCCGTTGTTCATCACCACCGGCGAGAAGATCAAGGTCGACACCCGCGACTCCTCCTACCTCGGGCGCGTCAAGAGTTGAGCGCACGCTCGAAAGCCCGCAAGCGCGCCCTCGACCTGCTGTTCGCCTCCGAGGTGCGGGGACGGTCGGCGGTCGACGCCCTCGACGAGGAGATCAGCGACGCCGGCGCCGAACCGGGGGCCCGGCCGGTCGCCGACTACACGGGCGTCCTGGTGCGCGGGGTCACCGAGCACCAGAGCCGGATCGACGAGCTGCTGGCGTCCTACGCGCAGGGCTGGACGCTGACCCGGATGCCTTCGGTGGATCGCAACGTGCTGCGGCTCGGTGTCTTCGAGGTGCTGTACGTCGACGACGTGCCCGACGCCGTCGCCGTGTCCGAGGCGCTGCAGCTGGTGCGGCAGCTCTCGACCGACGACTCGCCGGGCTTCGTGAACGGCGTGCTCGGCAACATCGTGCGTGACAAGCCGTCGCTCAGCGACTGACCGGCGTGGCGGTCCCGCACGGTCTGCACGCACGATCCGGCAGGATGGACCGGTGAGCCCGCCCAGCGCCCTCGAGCCGGACCCGCCCGAGCTCCCCGCCGGGTGGACCGCGCGGATCCCCGAGCTCGGCGACCTGCCCGCCCTCGTCGCGCTGCGGATCGCCGACCAGCAGCCCTGGACCGGGGCGACCTCGGTCGACGAGGCCGGCATCGAGTCGGAGATCGCCGGACCCGCGTCGTGGACCCGGCGCCAGCTGGTCGCCCTCGACGACGACGGCGTCGCCCGCGCCTGGATCACCGTGCACGACCGTGCCGCCGGCCGGGCCCTGGTCTGGGGGTACTTCGATCGCACCATCGACGTGGTGGACCCGATCGCCGACGCGTTCTACGCCTGGGCCGAGGCGCAGGCGGGAGTGATGGCGCGGCTGCGGGGCCTCGAGGAGACGCGCCTGGACGAGAGCCCGTTCCAGGACGACGCGCAGCAGGTGCGGTGGCTGCGTCGCGCCGGGTACGAGAAGCGTCGCACCTGGCTGCACATGAGCCGGGCGGTCGCGCCGGAGGAGGCGACGGAGCTGCCGCCGCCGCGCGAAGGCGTCACCATCCGCGGGGTCGCGAGCCACGACAACGGGCTGCCGGTCGCGGGTGACCTGCAGACCGTGCACCTGATGCTGGAGGAGTCCTTCGAGGACCACTTCAACTCCTACAAGGAGAGCTTCCCGGAGTTCGTCCAGCGGCTGCGTGAGGACCCGGGGCACCGCTGGGACCACTGGTGGCTGGCGTACGTCGACGTGGAGGGTCAGGATGTCCCTGCGGGTGCGCTCGTCTGCTCGGTGCTGGCCGCGGACGCGTCGGGTCGGGAAGGCAGCTACGTGGAGTACATCGGGGTCAATCGGGCCGCGCGGGGACGAGGAGTCGCCAAGGGCCTCCTGAACACCGTGATCGCCGACGCGGCCGAGCGCGGCCGCAACCGGGTCGGGCTCGAGGTCGACGACGACTCGCCCACCAGTGCCGACCAGCTCTACGTCTCGATGGGGTGGGCGACGGAGTACGTCACGGACTCGTGGTTCAAGGACATCCGGCTGGAGCCGGCAACCGGGTCGACAGCAGGAGAGGGAGACGCATGAGCGCGTCGGCACACCAGGCGGGCCGCAAGGCGGAGAACAGCGAGTGGCTCGACCACGCGGTGCGGATCGGGATGGTGGCCTACGGCGTCGTGCACCTGATGATCGCCTTCGTCGCGGTCCAGCTCGGCATCCAGGGAGGTGGCGAGAAGGCCAGCCAGAAGGGCGCCCTCCAGGAGCTCGCCCAGCAGCCGTTCGGCAAGGTGCTGGTCTGGGCGATCGTGGTCGGGATGCTGCTGCTGGTGGTCTGGCGCGTCCTCGATGCGGTCTTCGGGCACCGCGAGAAGGACGGCAGCGACCGGCTCAAGGCCCGGGCGGCGGCGGCGTTCAAGGCCGTGCTGTACGCCGTGCTCGGGGTCAGCGCGCTGCGGGTGGCCACGGGATCGTCCTCGAGCGGCGGCAAGAGCGGTTCCGAGACGATGACCGCCAAGGTGATGAACTGGCCGGGCGGCCAGGTGATCGTGGTCGCGGTCGGGCTGGCGATCGTCGGCTACGGCTGCTACCTGGCCTGGCGCGGGTGGACCGACAAGTTCAAGGAGCACCTCGACGCCGAGGGCAAGAGCGGCGACTCCGGCAAGGCCTACATCATGTTCGGGCGGGTCGGCTACATCGGGAAGGGCATCGCGGTCGCGCTCGTCGGCGGGCTCTTCCTCTACGCCGGTCTCACCCACGACCCGAAGAAGTCCGGCGGGCTCGACCAGGCACTGCACAAGGTCCTCGAGCAGCCGTTCGGACAGGTGCTGCTGGTGCTGATCGGCCTCGGCATCGCGTGCTACGGCCTGTTCTGCTTCGCCCGGGCACGGCACCTCTCCCGGTGACCCAGCGGTGAGCCCAGAGGTGAGTCCAGAGGTGAGTCCAGGGGTGAGTCCCGGGGTGACCCGGAGTGGGGACCGGTTCTCGGGCCGGATCGCCGGTGTGGGCACCGCGAGCGGCGTGCGGGTGGTGGTGGGCCGCTGGGACGCGTCGCCGCTGGGGCATTTCACGGACGTGATGCTGGCGGAGGCGGACGGGCGGCGCGTGCTCCTGGCGCCCTCGGTGGAGGTCGCGGAGTTCGTCACGGCGACGTACACCTTCGACCGGGTGGACGTCGGGCCGGTGGAGGTGGCCGACGACGGTGCCGACTGGGTGCTGTCCGCGCCCGGCCTGGCGCTCCGGCTGACGCCCGGGCGCCGGTTGCCGCTGGGCAGGCTGCTGCGCGTCGTCCCCCGACGGCTCGCGACGGCTCCGGCCTGGGCTGCCGTCACGGACCCGGTCGCACGGCTGTTCCTTCGCGGCGTGCGCACCCGGGGCACGGCCGGCAACGGCAGACGCGAGTACTACGGCGCCACCGACCTGCACGCGGTCGAGGCGATCGAGGGGGCCTGGCGGGGGGTCCCGCTCGGCGTGCTCGCCCCGGTCGAACCCGAGCCGGGATTCGGGTTCGGCTCGACGCCGCGCACGCCCTCGGTCACCACGCTGGTCACCACCGTCACCGGCTGACTGCTTGACTGGCGGCATGGTGACGAACAGCTGCGACGTGGTGGTGGTCGGACTCGGACCAGGTGGGGAGGCGACCGCGACCGAGCTGGCCAAGGCCGGGCTCGCCGTCGTGGGTGTCGACGAGCGCCTGGTCGGCGGCGAGTGCCCGTACTTCGGCTGCATCCCGAGCAAGATGGTGATCCGGGCCGCGAACCTGCTGGCCGACGGCCGCCGGATCGCCGGCCGCGCCGGCACCGCGGAGGTGCGCGCCGACTGGGCCCCGGTGCATGCCCGGATCCGGGACGAGGCGACCGACGACTGGGACGACACGGTCGCGGTGAAGCGGCTCGAGGACGCCGGCGTGCGGTTCGTCCGCGGGCACGGCCGGCTGGCCGGGCCCCGCACCGTCGAGGTGGACGGTGAGCGGTTCGAGGCGAGCAAGGGGGTCGTCCTCAACACCGGCACCCGTCCCGGTGCGCCGCCGATCGACGGGCTGGCGGACACGCCCTTCTGGACCAACCGCGACGTGCTCCGGATCGACACCCTGCCCGCCACGCTCGGCGTGGTCGGTGGCGGCCCGATCGGCGCCGAGCTGGCCCAGGCACTGGCCAGGTTCGGCGTCCGGGTGACCGTGCTCGAGGCGGGACCCCACCTGCTCGGTCCGGTGGAGCCGGAGGCGGGTGCCCTGCTCGCCGACGTGTTCGGCGGCGAAGGCGTCCAGGTGCTCACCGATGCGACGATCACGCGGGTCGCCCACGACGACGGGCAGTTCACCGTCTCCGTGGACGGCCAGGACCTGCGCTTCGAGAAGCTGCTCGTCGCCGCCGGTCGCACGGCCAACCTGGACGACATCGGCCTCGACACGGTCGGTCTCGACCCCGCAGCGCCCAGCGTTGAGGTGGACGAGCGGATGCGCGCCGGCGAGGGGCTGTGGGCGATCGGCGACATCGTCGGGCATGGCGCGTTCACGCACATGTCGATGTACCAGTCCGCGGTGGCGGTCGCGAGCATCCTCGGCAGGGACGGTCCGGTCGCCGACTACCGCGCCGTCCCGCACGTGACCTTCACCGATCCCGAGGTCGGCGGCGTCGGGATGACCGAGAAGCAGGCGCGCGACGCCGGGATCCGGGTCCGGGTCGGCCGGACCGACCTGTCCGCGTCGACCCGCGGCTGGATCGCGCAGGCGCAGGGGCTGATCAAGCTGGTCGAGGACGCCGACCGCGGCGTGCTCGTCGGCGCGACCGTGGCCGGGCCGGCCGGCGGCGAGATCCTCGGGATGCTGGTCACCGCGGTGCACGCCGAGGTGCCCACCGCCACGCTGCGCACCATGATCTACGCCTACCCGACCCTGCACCGGGCGCTCGAGACCGCGCTGCAGGACCTCTCCTGACGTCCGCTCCCTAGAGCACCAGCCGCAGCGCGTGGAGGGCGTCGTACGCCGGGCGGCAGGTCTCGGCCACGGCGGCGTCGTGCTCGGACAGGTGCACCGCGCGCGGTCGCCACGGCTCGAAGCCGGTGGAGCGCTCGACGGCGTCGTACCAGTGCGGCGCCCACACCCCGTCGCTGTCCCGCGGACCCGCCGGCCAGTGCAGCATCCGGTCGGTGAACCCGATCCCGAGCCAGTCGCACAACCAGCGCAGGTGCGCCTCGGGGTCCCGCAGGAAGTCACCGGCGTCGATCACGGGTGGCGGCTCCGGCAGGGACTCGAAGAGCCGCTGCTGCTGCAGCAGCCCGATGTCGGCCGGCTCGCAGGCCTGCCGCGAGCGGACGTAGGACGCGACCACCTCCGCCGGGTCGCGCACCAGCAGCACGTTGCGGAAGTCGGCCGCCCAGGTCAGGTCCACGTCCTCGGCGAGGTGGTGGGTCATCTGCTTGGCGTAGTGCACGTCGGCGTCGACCGGCGCCCGGAGGCCGCGGACGACCTCGGCCGGGTCGGTCGGCTGCGAGGCGACCACCGCCGCGTGACCGGGATGGTCGAGCCCGGTCCGGTGCAGGTACGACGCGTAGAACGGCTCGTCGACCACCACGGTGTCGGCGCGGTTCTCCCAGGCCCGCATCAGCGCCGTGCTGATGTTGCGCGGGCCGCTCCACATCGCGACCCGAACGGTCATCGCGCGGCCACGTCCGCCGCCACGTGCTCCTGGTACAGCCCCTGCAGGCGCGCCACCACCGGACCTCGCTCGCCGGTGCCGATGGTGCGGCCGTCGACGACGCGCACCGGCACCACGCCCGCGAAGGTGCCGGTCACGAACGCCTCGGCGGCGTTGTAGACGTCGGTCAGGCTGAACGTGGTCTCGCGGGCCGGGATCCCGTTGTCGTGGCACACCTCGAGCACGTTGCCACGGGTGATCCCACCCAGGCAGAAGCGGCCGTCGGAGGTCCACACCTCGCCGGCGCGCGTGACGATGAAGAAGTGCGTGCTGTTGCAGGTCGCGACGAAGCCGTGCGGGTCGAGCATCAGTGCCTCGTCGGCACCCGCCGTGTAGGCCTGGATGCACGCGGTGATGTCGTTGAGCTTGCTGTGCGCGTTGAGCTTGGGGTCCAGGGTGTCCGGCGTCGCCCGTCGTACGTGCGTGGTGAAGAGCGTGATCCCGTCGGTGACCGTGGCCGGCATCGGCTCCTTGTGCTCCGCGATGATCACCACCGTCGCCGGGCCGACGGTGACGCGCGGGTCCTGGTACGGCGTCGACTTCACGCCGCGGGTCACCATCAGCCGGACGTGCACTCCGTCGGTCATCTCGTTGGACCGGAGCGTCGCGTAGATCGCCTCGGCGAGCTCCCCCCGCGACATGCCGAGGTCGAGCAGGATCGCGCGGGCGCCCTCCTCGAGCCGGTCGAGGTGCTGCTCGAGGAAGGCCGGGTGCCCGCCGCTGACCCGCAGCCCCTCCCAGACGCCGTCACCCAGCACGAAGCCGGAGTCGAACACCGAGACGACCGCGCGGTCGCGGGGGAGCAGGTCCCCGTTGACCCAGACCAGCACCTCGGCGTTGCGGGGGTCGTCGGCGTGGTCGTGCGTTCCGTGGGCCATGCTCCGACCCTAGGAGGATGCCGAAGAATCCGCTCGTCGCGAGCTGCGCGTGGTCAGCATCCTCCCCGGGTGGCCCGGAGCCTCAGTGGTTGGCGCAGGAGCTGAACGTCGTTGCTCGTGCGGTCGATCGGGACGCGCGCGTGGACGTTGGACACCTGTTGTGGCACGGCGAGGTGCCGCCACCGTGCCGTGGACATAGGGTCTGGGGCGATGGCTGAGGACGAGAGCGCCCACGGTTCGGGCGGCGGCGAGAGCACGGTCACCGTGGTCGTGGCGTTCTTCGCCAACGCCGGCATCGCGCTGGCGAAGACGGTGGTGGCGGTGCTGACCGGGTCGGCGTCGATGCTCGCCGAGAGCGCGCACTCGTGGGCCGACACCGGCAACGAGGTGCTGCTGCTGGTCGCCGACAAACGGTCGCGCCGGCCCGCCGACGACTCTCGACCCCTCGGCTACGGCCGTGAGGCCTACGTCTGGTCGATGTTCGCGGCGATGGGGCTGTTCGTGGCCGGCGCCGTGGTCTCGATCTGGAACGGCGTGAGCAAGCTGTTCGAGACCAGCGAGGACACGTCCTACCTGTGGGCGTACGTGGTGCTCGCCATCGCGTTCGTGCTGGAGGGCATCTCGTTCGCACAGGCCTACCGGCAGACCCGTCGCGAGGCCCACGGGCTCGACCGTCGCGTCGTCGAGCACGCGCTGAACACC
>CAWAGN010000013.1:0-28278 GCA_963781545.1 uncultured Actinomycetota bacterium | reverse complement strand
ACTTGGTACCTGCGGAGCCGTCAGTGGAGAAGGGTGTGAGGCCGCCGCAGGTCGAGGGGACGGTGATCGTGCCCGCGTTGTCCAGCTTCGAGCCGGTGGCCATCTGGAGGTTGCTGCAGGCCAGGCTCAGGGTGCCGTTGTTCGTGAAGGTCTTGCCACCGTTCACCACGGCGCTCCCCACGTTCAGCGTGGCGGCCGAGTCCACGGTCACCGGTCCCGTGCCGGCGAAGCTGTAGCTGCCGGCTGTGACGGGGTCGCCGGGGCCGGTCAGGGTGACCGGCGCCGTGCCACCCAGCACGAAGCCGGAGGGCGACAACAGATTGCGGATCGTGGAGTCGAAGGCACCGTTGGCCACCGACCCCAGGGTCAGGTTCCCCGAGGTGAGCGTGAGGGAGCCGGTGCCGAAGTTCATCCCGGCGACCGTGCGGTTCGAGGCGACGACGACGTCCGTGCGGGTCGGGTTCGACGACTTGCACGCAACGTCGGCCGTGTTGGGCAGCCGGCCGGCGTTCGGGCCGCCGTCGGTCAGGGACCAGTTCGTGGAGGTCTCCCAGGCGGTGCTGGTCGTGCCCTTCCAGAAGATCGTGCAGGTGCCGACGGCCGCGTCCGCGGGCGGTGCGACCGCGGCGAGGGCGCCCGCGACGATCGCGAGTGGCAGAAGTCGGGAGACCAGACGTCGCAGGGGTCGAGCGCTCTGCGCGTCGCGCGAGGGTCGAGTCAGCATCAGATCCGCCTGTCCGAGGGTTGGCGGCCGGCGCCGCTCACGTGTCAAGAGTTGGGACCTGTTATAGGCGCGCAACAGCGCGCGGTCACCGGAGGCGATCAGATATGACCCGAACTGATCATTATCAAAAGCCCCGAAACGGGCGGCGGAGAGGCAGTCGCGGGTTTGTGTCTAGACCGTGCGTCGAGCGGCGACCTGGATCCAGGCCCGCTCGTCAAGGATGCCGTCGACGCCGTCCAGCGCACGCCACGCGACACCCTTGGCGCCCTGCGCGAGACCGTGCTTGTTGCCGAAGCGCAGCAGACGGGGGCCGACCGTCCGGAGCTCCACCAGGGTCCACCCGGCACTCTCGAGCAGTCCGGGGACGGCCGCTTTGGGGATCCCGTGGCGCATGCCGTGGAAGGCGTGCGCCGCGAACGCGTTGACCCGGGGTCGGTTGCGGGTCACCGGGGCGCTGACCAGGGCGCGCGCCAAGCGCCGCGGCGCGCTCCTGGGGTTCTTCAGGTCGAGGTACAGCTCGGCGCCCACGTTGGCCCGATCGGCCATCGCCTGGAGGGTTGCCCGAGGATCCGGGTGCAGCTGGAGGTTGCCCATCACGACGAACGCGTCGAACGTGCCCGCCATGTCGGCGGTGTCGAGGAACCCCTCCGCCACGTCGAGCCCGCGAGAGCGGGCCTGCTGCACGCTGCTCGGGGAGGGGTCGATGCCTGCGACGTCCCAGTCCGGGAGACGCTGCGCGAGGCGCCGGAGGAGGAACCCGGGTCCACACCCGAGCTCTAGAAGCCGCCCGGCGGCGCGACCCGAACGGAGCGCCCACATCACGTCCTCGACCTGACCGTCCACGAGGCCGTCGTCGAACTCTGCTCCCGGGTAGAAGGTCTCACCCTCGGCGATCCGGGCGTTGTTGCCGGTCGCCTCGTCCACCTCGGTCCACTCTTCGGGCGCCTCCACAACGCCGTCCAGGTCGAACTGCCCGCCGATCACGGGGTTGGAACCGTCGCCGGCGGCCTGGGAGCGGATCCATCCCTGCTCGTCGACCTGGAAGCGGTAGGCCCGGGAACCGGCGCCGATGCTGAACTCACCCACGTGGTTCGTCCTTTCGAGAGGGTGGACACCGTATCCAAGGACCCGGGAAGCGGACGACGCCAGGGCCCGTCCCGGATTCCGATCCGGCGCCCCCGGGCAGATAGGCTGACGGCTGCCTGTCCCGACGAGAGGTAACCCTCCCCCCATGACTGTCACCCATGCCGACTACCAGCTGAGCCAGCTCGACCAGCTGGAAGCGGAGTCGATCCACATCTTTCGCGAGGTCGCGGCCGAGTTCGAGAAGCCGGTGCTGATGTTCTCCGGCGGCAAGGACTCGATCGTGATGATGCGGCTCGCCGAGAAGGCGTTCTACCCCGCGAAGATCCCGTTCCCCGTGCTCCAGGTGGACACCGGCTACGACTTCCCCGAGGTCCTCGAGACCCGCGACCACTGGGTCAGCCGCCTCGGGGTGCGTCTGATCGTGGCTTCCGTCCAGGAGGCGATCGACCAGGGGGTGGTCGTCGACGACGGCAAGACCAGCCGCAACCGGCTCCAGATCGGCACCCTCCTCCACTCGATCGAGGAGAACGGCTTCACCGCGGCCTTCGGCGGCGGTCGGCGTGACGAGGAGAAGGCCCGCGCCAAGGAGCGGGTCTACTCCCACCGCGACGACTTCGGCCAGTGGGACCCCAAGATGCAGCGGCCCGAGCTCTGGAGCCTCTACAACGGCCGGATCCACGGCGGCGAGCACATGCGCATCTTCCCGCTGTCGAACTGGACCGAGCTCGACATCTGGCACTACCTGGGCCAGGAGGAGATCGAGATCCCCGAGATCTACTTCTCCCACCAGCGCAACGTCTTCGAGCGTGACGGCATGTGGCTCTCGGAGTCCGAGCACAACCCGCTCCGCAAGGGTGAGGAAGTGGTCGAGAAGACCGTGCGCTTCCGCACCGTCGGCGACCTGACGCTGACCGGCTGCGTCGAGTCCGAGGCCGACACCATCCCCAAGATCATCGACGAGATCGCCATCGCTCGCGTCACCGAACGCGGTGCGACCCGGGGCGACGACCGGTTCTCCGAAGCAGCCATGGAGGACCGGAAGAAGGAAGGGTACTTCTGATGACCGAGCACGACCGCCCCCGCATGGACCTGCTGCGCTTCGCCACTGCCGGCTCCGTCGACGACGGCAAGTCGACCCTGATCGGGCGGCTGCTGCTGGACTCCAAGTCGATCTTCGAGGACCAGCTCGAGGCCGTCGAGGCCACCAGCCAGTCCAAGGGCTACGACTACACCGACCTGGCGCTGCTGACCGACGGACTCCGCTCCGAGCGCGAGCAGGGAATCACGATCGACGTGGCCTACCGCTACTTCGCGACCCCGAGCCGCAAGTTCATCATCGCCGACACCCCGGGCCACGTGCAGTACACCCGCAACATGGTGACCGGCGCCTCCACAGCCGACCTCGGCCTGGTCCTGGTCGACGCCCGCCAGGGACTCACCGAGCAGTCCCGTCGGCACGCCGTGATCCTCTCGCTGCTCCGGGTGCCGCACCTGGTGCTGGCGGTCAACAAGATGGACCTCGTCGACTACGACCAGGCCACGTTCGACCGGATCCAGAAGGAGTTCAGCTCCTTCGCGACCAAGCTGTCGATCCCCGACCTGACCGTGATCCCGATCTCCGCGCTCAAGGGCGACAACGTCGTCAACCGGTCCGAGCACATGGACTGGTACGACGGCCCGTCCCTGATGCACCACCTCGAGAACGTCCACGTGGCCTCCGACCGCGACCTCGTCGACACCCGGTTCCCCGTGCAGTACGTCGTGCGGCCCAAGTCCGACCAGTTCCACGACTACCGCGGCTACGCGGGCCAGGTCGCCGGCGGCGTGCTCAAGCCCGGCGACGAGGTCGTCGTGCTGCCCAGCGGCATGACGAGCACGATCGAGGCGATCGACCTGTTCGACGAGGAGATCGCCGAGGCGTTCCCCCCGATGAGCGTGACGGTGCGACTGGCGGATGACGTCGACGTCAGCCGCGGCGACATGATCGCCCGGCTGAACAACGCGCCGAAGCCCAGCCAGGACATCGACGCGATGATCTGCTGGATGACCAACGAGCCGCTGCGTCCCCGCCAGAAGCTGGCGATCAAGCACACGACCCGCTCCGGGCGGGCCATGGTCAAGGACATCCAGTACCGGCTCGACGTCAACACCCTGCACCGCGACCAGGAGACCAAGGAGCTCGGGCTCAACGAGATCGGCCGGGTCCAGCTGCGCACCACGGTCCCGCTGCTCTGCGACCCCTACTCGAAGAACCGCACCACGGGTTCTTTCATCCTGGTGGACGAGGCGACCGGGGTCACCGTCGGCGCGGGCATGATCAACTCGGCGACGTGACCCTGCCGCCCACGTCGCGGCGCACGCTGGTCAAGGGCGCCGTGGGCCTGGCAGGGGCCGTTTCCCTCCTCGCGCTCGCGGGATGCGGTGGCGGCTCGGGCCGGAAGAAGCCGAGCACCGGCGACACCGTTCCTGCGATCCCGCCCGGCAAGCACGTGGACGCGGACGCGTACGGTGCGGTCGGCGACGGGGTGACTGACGACACCGGCGCCCTCACCAAGGCGGTGCAGGCAGCCCAGGACAACGGCGGCGGCCTGGTGGTGCTCCGCAGCGACGTCACCGGCTACGCGCTCCAGTCGCTGGTCATCCCGTCCGGGGTCGGCCTCGTCTGCCTCGACGGTCAGGCGCGCTTGCTGAAGCTGGGCGAGGGCGGGCACTGGTTGCAGACGGCCGAGGAGGCCGTCGGGGTCGCCTTCAAGGGCCTGATCCTCGAGACCGGCGGCTTGGTCCGCACCGCTGCCATCCAGGCCGACACGGCCGCCAACGGGGTCCTGATCGAGGCGTGCGAGTTCCGCGGTGACCTGTCGAACCAGGCGATCGGCTTCGAGTGCTCCCCGCGCACGAGGAACGTCACGATCCGGGGGAGCATCCTCCAGGACTTCCGCACCTGCATCCGGATCAACCAGTGCGACTCCACCATCACCGTCGACTCCTGCACGATGCGCGGCTGGAGCGACCGAGCGATCACTGTCCGCGGCACCGCGGCGGCGGCGCCGACGGGGGTGTGGATCACCAAGAACACGATCGAGCCCAACGCGCCCGGCGGCATCAGCCGGCAGGCCATCGCCTTCAGCAACGACCACGGCAAGCGCTTCGAGGACGTGCACGTCAACGGCAACACCGTCACGGGGGCAGGCGTCGACGACAAGGACCCCAGCCGGGCGGGCAGCGCCGACCTGGTCTCGCTCCACCAGTGCGAGGGCTTCGAGGTCAAGAACAACGTTGTGACGGGCAGCGGAGAGGTCGGGATCACGATCTCCCAGGGCTCCAACCACGGCGTGGTCTCCGGCAACACCTGCAAGGGCAACGACACCGGCGGGATCACGATCGGCTCCGCCTCGTCGAGCGACGTCAGCGACATCGTGGTGGAGGGCAACACCTGCGTGAACAACGGGCGGGACTACGGCGGCGAACCCGGTGCGGACTGGGCCAAGAGCGGGATCATCGTCTACGAGGCCGACCGCGTGACCGTGCGCGGCAACACGCTCACGACCAGCGCCGGGGGCGGTCAGCAGTACGCCGTCAGCGTCACCGGCGGCACCAAGGTGGTCGTCAAGGGCAACAAGGTCACCGGCACCGGCAAGGGCATCCTCCGTCGAGCGGCCAGGGGCCGGGAGCTCGGCCCGTGACCCAAGGGCGGCCGGCACCGGGCACGCGGCGGCTGGTCTTCGTGGCCGGTGCAGCCAGGAGCGGGACGACTCTCCTCGGCGAGATGCTCGGCGCCCAGCCTCGCGTGCTCAACCTCGGCGAGTTCGCGCTCTTCTGGCGCGACGCCGACCGCGGAAACGCCTGTGCGTGCGGTGAGGCGATCCCCACCTGCCCGTTGTGGGGTGCCGCGCTCCAGGAGCTGGCGCGCACCACCGGGGTGCAGCAGTCCGACTACGCCGGTCTCGCCTCGACCAGGGCCCGGCTCTCGCGCACCACGCGGCCGTTCCGACTGACCAGGATGATCGCCGACCCCTCGGGCTGGAGCGCCGCGGAAACCCGGCTGGTCGGGGCCACCTCGGCTCTGCTGGACATCGCCTTGGTGCTGGCAGCGGCCGACGTGGCCGTCGACACCTCCAAGGTGCTTCCGGCGCTGAGGTTCCACCGGCTGACACCGGACCGTCGGGTCGATGTCGTGCACCTCGTGCGCGACCCCCGCGCCGTCGCGGCTTCCACGGTGCGCTCCCGCGACGTCGTTCGCGGCAACGCCGACTCCCTGCCACCCGGAGGCTCGCTGGGCACGGCCGTGTACCGCTGGGTCTGGGTCAACGCCTCGCTCGCCCCCACGACCTGGCGGGGCCGCGGGGTACGGCTGCGTTACGAGCCCCTCGTCGAGCGCCCCGAGAGCGAGCTGTCCCGGCTGTGCGCGGCCCTGGGTGTCACGTTCGACCCGACAACGGTCTCCGGGCATTCCCTCCGTCCGCCCCGCGCCAGCCACGCAGCGGTGGGCAACCCGCGCCGCGGTGCCGCGGTCACGCCGCTGGCCAAGGACGAGCGCTGGCGCACCGAGCTGACGCCGGCCCGGCGGCGCCTCGTGCGCGCGCTCACCTGGCCGCTCGACGCGTCCCTGGGCAGACCCCGCTAGGGCGTCACTTCTTCCAGGCGTAGAGATCGCCCGCGCGTCGGGCCTGCGTGCTCGCCGGCTCGCCGCGAGAGACCTTGGTCCGGAAGCCCAGGGCGGTCATCAGCGGCTCCGTCTGCCGGTGGATCGGCAGGCCGTCGGCACCGATGGCATGCCCCTTGGCGTAGAGCCGAGCACCTGACCGGCTCGCCGCGAGCACCTCCGAGGCCCCCTTGATCACCTCGGCCTCGGCGCCGTTGACGGTGACGGACAGGAAGTCGACCGAGGTCACGCCGAGCTCGCGGAGGGCGTCGTCCAGACGCACCAGCCGAACCGGAATCCGGCGCATGTCCTGGTTCTCGGGCCGCTCGTCGTTGTCGATCGTGACGTCGTTCAGGGGGAGCTTGTGGTCACCCCACAGCGGGGAGACCGCGAGCTCGCCCGTGCCGTTCTCGTTGCACGCGGCGGCCTCGATCACGTCCACGTTGTGCAGCCCGCGGCTCGTGATGTCCTCGCGGAGGCGCTCCTGGTTCTCCGGCATCGCCTCCACGATCACCAGCCGGCCCTCGGCGCCGACGGCCCGGAGGAAGCGCCGCATCGTCCGGGGGTTGGGGGTGCCGACCTGCACCACAGTGTCGCCGCGGTTCACGACGAACTCCGTGGGCAGGCTGTGCTGGAAGTTGAGCATGAAGAACCGGACGGCGTTCTTCGCCGACCCCTCCGGGAGCCGCCGGGCAGGCACGGTGACCGCTCGCATCACTCCGCGGAAGAGGCGGTAGGCCACCTTCGAGGGCGTCAGCGGGGGACGCTGCGGGCGGGTCCTGTCCTCCGTCGGCCGGCTCACGCGCGCGCCACCGACCGGGTCGACCGGACCTGCCCGGTCCGACTGTGTCGCTGGGAGCCGACCGGCCTCACGACGGGCTCCTTCTCACTGACGAACAGCAGGACTGGCGTTAGCAGCACGATGCTCTGGAGCAGCTGGTAGGGCGCGGCTCCGATCGAGTTGACCATCATGTCGATGCCGGGGTGGACCGCCACCGCAGCCATCATCACCGCTGCCGCCGGACTGTTCCGCGCGTAGGGCGCCCAGCGCTCGCTGATCAGGCGGATGCCCAACCCGCACAGGAACGGGATCACCAGGATCCCGACCACGCCGAAGTTCCAGTAGGACTCGGCCATCATCCCCGGCGGCACCCCGGAATGGGTGTTGCCGTAGATGACGGAGCCCAGGATCGGCCCCGAGGAGATCAGCGGCTTGCCCGGCCACACGGACCGTGGGATCGGTGCCACCCCCCACGCCGCGATCGTGGAGCCGTTGGCGTACGGCAGCGGATCCGGCACGGCCTGGATGATGTTGCCCGAGGTGGGGATGTCGGCGAAGGTCCGGGTGAGCACGAACGTGTCGATGAGCACCCGGGAGTCGACGTTGACGCCCGAGGCGCTGGCGTTGTCGGAGTAGCGCAACGAAGAGACCGCGGCAGCCAGCACGATGGCGAGACCGAGGGAGCCGAGCGCGAGGCGCAGCCGGATCTGGCCGCCACCCAGGCAGTACTCGACGACCACGGCCCCGAGGATGATGTAGACGACGTCGGCCCGCGTGCTGGCGTAGATCGGCAGCAGAGCCGCGTTGAGGAACAGGATCGAGAGCCAGATGAACCGCAGCGTCCCCGGGCCGTGCGGGATCCGGCGGCTCGCGTACCACGCGAGCTGGAGCCAGAGGGCGATGGGGGCGAAGGTGTTGAGCACCCGGAACTCGCCGTGGCTCTGATAGCTGCTGTCCAGGTCGACGCCGTTGATAACGGTGCGCTTGGCCGAGATCCGGGCGAGGCTGAAGCCGCCGGTGGTGCTCGCGAAGAGCACGAAGCCGACCAGTCCGATGAAGGCGCAGACCAGCACCGCGGTCCGCACCCGCGCCGGGTTGAGCCGTGGCCTGGCGGTGAAGGAGGGACGTCGACCGGGCTTGCTCCGGGAGGCGACGAGGAAGCCCGTGGTCAGCAGCGTGACGCCCAGCAGGAAGAACACGGTGGGGCGGACGAAGAAGTCCACCCCGTGGCCCAGGAAGTACAGCTGCTGGAGCGAGCGCGTGCCCTCCACCCCGAGGGAGATGAACAGGCCGCGCACGCCGAACCCCAGGTAGGCGGCCACGATCACCAGGGTCCAGGGCGAGATCACCTCGTAGCGCCGTTTGCCCACCACCATCGGCGCCGACACGATCAGGCAGGCCAAGGAGCCGGACAGGAACCAGAAGCCCGAGGGGTTCTGGACGAACCACGCCATGCCGATCAGCACGCAGACGCCCCAGAAGGCGACCACCATGCTGCCGACCGGTCGCGACAACCCGAGGAGCGGCTCCAGAGTGACGGCGGCCCCGGTGTCAGAGCCCGACCCGAGGTCGGCCTGGCCGAGGGACGGATCGCTCGGGCGGCCGCCCGAGCCCTGCGGGCGCCTGTTCACGGCAGTCATCCTAAGCACCACCGCTGGTGCTGGGCGCCAGCCGGGCACCGCGCATCTCACGCACCACCCCGACCAGCAGCACGACCGCCAGCAGGCAGCCGACGCCGAAGCCCAGACCCAGCGTCGCCGCGGCACCGCGCAGCCCGAAGGTGGGGATCAGCACCACGGCCGCCACGACCGTGCCCGCCAGGGTGAGCACGTCCACCGCGAGGACGCCGGTGAACCGGTGGGCCGCCTGCAGTCCGCGGCCCAGGCAGCGCTGGAGGGTGACCAGACCTGCCCCGGCCATCAGCAGGACCAGTACGGGCTGGTTGACGTACTCCGGACCGAGCAGCGCCTTGATCACCGGACCGCCCAGAAGCAGGGCGAGCAGACCCGCCACGGTGGAGACCGCGACGCCGAACGCGACCAGGATGCCCAGGGTGCGGACGAAGGCGCGGTGGTCGCGCCGGTCGGCCTCGCGGGCCAGGCGGCCGATCACGCTGTCGGCGAGGGCGCCGGTGATCATCGCGACGACCTGGGCCAGGTAGGCCAGGGCGGCGAACGCACCGAGCTGTCCCGTGCCCAGCAGGTGCTGCACGGCGTATCGCGGCGTGTTGGTGGCCAGGGACCCCACCCCGGCGTCGACGCCCAGGGGCGCCGCCTTGCGGGCGAGGGACCAGAGCGTGCCGGGCGCATCCTCGGCACGCCTCGCGGGCGGGTCGTCGGTGCGCAGCAGCGCCGCCTCGTGGCGCACGTCGTGGAGGAGGTAGGTGAGCGTCCAGCCGGCCGCCATCGCGGCGCACGCCTCGACCAGGCCGCCGGTGATCACGAGCGCCACGACGAAGCCCACCGAGCCGAGCAGGGCGCGGAGCAGGAGACTGCGCGAGACCAGGTCGAGCCGGTCACGGAGCTGGAAGAAGCCGTACAGGGTCTGGCTCGTGGCCTCCGCCGACTTGCCCAGGCAGATCATCAGCAGGACCAGCAAGGCGTTCTGGGACAGGCCGAACACAAAGCCGATGCCGAGGGCCACGACGATGGACACGGCGTTCAGTGCCAGCCGGAGCTGCCGGTACTGGCTGGTGGTCCACCGACGTCGTACGTCGGTGGCCCGCACCACCCGCAAGTTCAGCCCCACCGTGAGGAAGACGGGCGCCGAGAGAGCCTGCGCGAGCGCGAACTGGCCTACCATCTCCTTGGTGCCGAGCCGGGCCAGGACGACCACCAGCACCCACTGCACCATGTTGTACGTGAAGTTGCCCGCGAGGCTCCAGGCGAAGTTGCGCCGGAGGCTGAGCGTTCGCACGTCCGGTCCCTTCGTCTGCGTGACTTGCTGCTGAAACACTGTAGGTGGCGCGGTGCCGGGAACGGCGCACAGGCTAGGGTGTCGCCTTCGGCTGCGTTCAGAAACCGACCCCGCAGGAGACCTCCAGATGAGCCGCAGCACCATGCTCTCCCGACGCGTCGAGGAGCAGATGCGGCGGGTGTCCTCGAAGTCGACCGAGGTGATCGCCCGCAGGTACGGCCACCACTACCCGATGTGGATCGGCTGCGGGTTCCCCAAGTCGGGCACGGTGTGGCTGTGCCGACTGCTGTCCAACTACCTCGGCGTGCCGTTCCCCCAGAACTACAGCCTCCCGATCGCGATGCGGGCCGTCGTCCACGCCCACTGGAGCTACGACCCACGCCTCCCGCCGGCGGCGTACATCTACCGCGACGGCCGTGACGTGATGGTGTCGCTCTACTTCCACCAGGTGCGGCAGATGCAGATGCGTCGTCACCCCCGCAGCGTGGACCAGCTCGAGCGGCGCTTCCGGCACCTCTTCGGGCCAGGGTTCGACCCAGCCGACATCAGGACGCACCTCCCCCGCTTCATCGAGGCCGAGTTCGCGAACCCGGCGTACGGCGCGGGCACCTGGCACGCACACGTGCAGGACTGGCTGAGCGAGCCGCACCCCCACGTCCACCGCGTGGGCTACGAGGCGCTCAAGGCCGATGCGGTGGTCGCGCTGGACGACCTGATGACCCGGATGCTCGACAAGCCGGCCGACGCGCGACTGGTGAGGCTCGCCGTCGAGCGCAACGACTTCGACCTGTTCAGTGGCCGGACCGCCGGCAACGAGGACCGCGGGGACGCCTTGCGCAAGGGCATCGTCGGCGACTGGCGCAACCACTTCACCCGGGAGGCCGCCGAGATCTTCGAGAGCCGGGCCGGCGACCAGCTCCGGCTGCTGGGCTACGAGTCGTCGACCAGCTGGGTCGACTCGGTCAACGCCTAGGCCGGCTCGTCCCCGGGTCCGGTCGAGCGGGCCCGGAGCTCGCTGACCACGGCGGGAACACCCTTTGCGAGCTTGCCCGCGGGGACGTCGCGCGTGACCACCGCTCCGGCGCCGATGACCGCGTCGTCGCCGATGGTGATCCCGGGGATGATCCGCACCCCCATCCCGATGTAGACGTTGTCGCCGATGGTCACCGTCTGCTTGACGCCCTCGACGGCACCGAGGACGGCGACGCTGATGTCGGTGGTGCTGGAGTAGATCATCACCTGGGCAGATATCGCGCACCCGCGACCGATCTCGACGCCACCGAAGCCCGACACGATCGCCATCCGGGAGATGTGCGTGCCGGCGCCGATGGTGATCCACCCGCGGCTCCCGGTGACGAACTGGCTGCCGTCGTACAGCCGGACGTTGTCGCCCAGGGTGATCCGGTCACCCTCGAGCTGGACGTTGCGCCCGATCGAGAGTCGAGAGCTCGACAACCGCCAGGCCCAGTAGCGCCCGCGGACCACGCGTTCGGCCTTGTACGCGCCATGGGGGCGGGTGATCCCCACGAGATAGCCGGCCAGTCGCGCCAGCACCTCGACCAGCGCCAGCGGCACGATCCGCATCAAGAGCCGCATCAGACCTCTTCCCGTTCGGCCAGGTGGGTGCTCAGGTCCCACCACTCCTCGGTGCCCAGCATGTCCGCCAGGGCGCGGACCTCGGGAACGAGCTCGGCGAGCAGCCAGACGAGGGTGTCGTGGCTCGGACCGGGGGGCCGCTCCGGCGAGGGTCGTACGACGAGCCGGGCGAGCCGGTGCCGGACCTGCTCGCCGAGGAGCGGCCGGACGGCCAGGTAGGCGCGGCTCCACCGGATCCGGGACCAGGCCCTGGATGCGACGGTGCGGTTTTCGGCCGTGTTGTGCGCGGAGACCTCGTCGTCGAGGTCGCGCTCGTCGATGCCGAGGAACCGCTGGACCGCCTGCGCCCCCGCCTGGCGGTCGGCCATGTAGTCCTCGAACCTGATCACGTGCACGCGGTCGCGCCCGTACGCCTCCAGCCAGGGGCGGAGCTGGGTGGCGTAACGGCTGTTGTCCACGAGGTCCCGGGACTCGCGCACGGCGCGGTCGATGTCGGCGTCCACCCGGCCTGCGTGCAGGTAGTGGTGGTGGTGGCTGATCACGCGCGCCACCGGGTCGCGGACGATGTAGAGGACCCGGACGTCGTCGAGGACCCCGCGGGCCGGCGTGACGGCGTCGATCGCGGGCAACATCGAGTAGCGGGTGGAGACATCACCGACGAGCTGCCCCGGACCGGCCGGAGGCAGGCTCGCGAGGTAGGTCTCCGGTCCACCTGCGGCCTCGACCTCGAGGAGACCCGAGCGTTCCTTCTCCGCGAGAAGGACCTGTGGGTGGCTGCGCAGGTCCTCGTAGAGCGTCGTGGTGCCGCACTTCTGGGCACCGATCACCAAGAAGTCGGGGCCGGTCATGCGGGCTGCCTCCATCCGGCCGGCCAGGCCGCAGTCTCAGAGGTGGCCGACGCCGCACTCCTGGCGAGCAGGTACTCCGAGTGACGCAGCGGCCAGCTGGTCATCATGTGGTCGCGCCGGATGCAGAGCTCCGACCGCTCGGGGACGGGCCCGGGCACGTGGGCGCCGCGCTCGGCGGAGGCGCAGCTCGCGTGACCCGTGTCGAACACCTCGGCAACGGCCTCCGGCGTGAAGTGGCCGAAGCGCCCGAATGGCCAGGCGAAGTGCTTGACGTCGCCGAGCCGGGACCGGAGCGTGTCGGCCGCGGTGCCGATCTCGTCGACCATGCGGTCGTGCGAGAGGTCGGAGACCTGGCGGTGGGTGCGCGTGTGGTTGCCGATCTCGTGCCCCCGCGCCTTGAGGTCCTCGACCTCGGACCAGGTCATCGCCGGCTCGTCGATCGCCTGCACGTAGCCGAAGAACTCCCGCGCCTCTGACAGCGTGGGGATGCCCAGGAAGTCGGTCACGACGAAGAAGCAGCCGGTGGCGTCGTACTCCTCCAGCAGGCGGGCCGTCCTCACGTTGGAGGCGAACCCGTCGTCGAAGCTGAACGCGACATAGGGCTTGTCGACCCGCCCGGTGAGGACCCGGTCAACGGCCTCGGAGTAGCCGATGAAGGTGTGCGTGCGCGCCAGCCACTCCAGCAGGCTGCGGAAGCGTCCCTCCTCGTGCTCCGGCACGGCGTGCAGGTAGGGGAAGTGCACACGCGGGGTGCTCACGGCCGTCTCGGTCCGGCCGGTCGCCTGCCAGGACAGCGAGAGCAGGTCCAGCGCGCCGTGGCGGGCGACCCGGCGGGCCGTCTGACGGGCGGTGTTCAGTTTCGGGGGCACTCAGGCACCTCCTGGCTCGGTCACCCGACGGCTGAGCCCCAAGGCTTCTCCGAGGTGCGTCCACTCGTCGCGCAGCCGGGAGACGTCGCTCGCGGCGAGCGGGGAGAGGGCGTCTCCGGCCGTCCCGGAGCCGAGCCAGGCCGGCTCCCGGCCGAGGCGGCGGGCGATCTCCCGGTGCGCCGCGATGGGGCTGGCATGCACCTCGCGGGCCAGCACGAGCGCCTCGGCGAGCGGGAAGCTCAGGCTCTCCATCCGGCTGGGTACGACGACCACGCTGGCGCGCGTGAACGCGTCCCGCATCTCGTCGCGGTCGAGCACACGCCTCTCGCACGGCACGCCGAGCCGCTGGGCCCTGCCCTGCACCTCCTGCCAGCACCCGGAGCCGTCGTCGCCGCCGGCGAAGAGCACGCGCCCGAGACCCTTGGCCTCCCGGTGGCGCTCGAAGAACTCGAGGGCCACCGCCGGTGCCTTGTACGGCGCCACGGTGCCCGGGACCAGGAGGGTGCCGTCGGGCTCCGGGCCGGTGCCGGCAGGCAGTTGCGCGAGCACGTCGAGCGGCACCGTCACCGGCGCCGTGGTCACGCTGCGGGCGCGCCCGGCGCACATCTCCGCCATGGCGTCCGTGAGGCACACGACGCGGCGCGCGCGCCTGAAGTTGAACAGGGTGAGCACGCGCCGGGCACGGAACCGGTGCCGCATGGCGCGCGGGTAGTCGTGCAACCGCGTGCGCAGCTCGTGCCGCGGGACCACGTTCCAGGCGTTCTGCGCGAGCACGGTGTCGAACGCCGTCCGGCCGGGCCGCGCCGTCTCGACCAGGACGACCCCCTGCGTGGACCGCAGGTCGAAGCCGACACCGGTCAGGCCCTCCTCGACCACGCGGCCGCCGATCGAACGGCGCTCGTTGGCGGGAGGAGATGTCCGGGACGTCGTCATCGCCGGATCCCGGCCCACGTGTGGTGACGTGACGCCGTGGAGACGATGAACCGGACGACGCGGTTGCTGGTGTCGCCGACCTCGTAGCCGGCCGGCACCGAGGAGGTGACCGCACCGTCCTCCATCGCGATCTCGACCGCCGTCTCGACGTCGTCCGCCGACAGCCCGGTCATCATGATCGACCCCGAGTCCAGCGCCTCGGGCCGCTCGATCGAGTCGCGCAGGGTGATCGCCGGGAAGCCCAGGATCGAGGACTCCTCCGAGATCGTGCCGGAGTCGGAGAGCACGCAGGCACTGGCCAGCTGCAGGTGGTTGTAGTCGTGGAAGCCGAACGGCTCCAGCCACCGGATGTCGGCCCCCTCGACGGCGTAGCCGGCACCGGTTCCGAGCGCCTCCAGGCGCTTGCGGGTGCGCGGGTGGGTCGAGACCACGACCGGGAGCTGCCACTTGTTGTGCACACGCACCAGGCAGTCGAGCAGTGCCTCCAACCTCGCGGGCGCGTCGACGTTCTCCTCGCGGTGGGCGCTGACCAGGAAGTAGCCCTCGCGCGCCAGCCCGAGTCGGTCGAGCACCTCGGAGGCCTCGATCTGCGGCCGGAAGTGCTCGAGCACCTCGCGCATCGGGGAGCCGGTCACGATCACCCGGCGCGGGTGCAGTCCCTCGCCCAGCAGGTTGCGGCGGGCGTGCTCGGTGTAGGCGAGGTTGAAGTCGGCGACGTGGTCGACCAGCCGGCGGTTGGTCTCCTCCGGCACGTTCTCGTCGAAGCAGCGGTTGCCCGCCTCCATGTGGTACGTCGGGATCCGCATCCGCTTGGCCATCACGGTGGCGATGCAGGAGTTGGTGTCACCGAGCACGAGCACGGCGTCGGGGCGCTCCGCGAGCAGCACCTGCTCGGTCTTGCTGAGCACGTCGCCGAGGGTCTGCCCGAGCGAGTCGGTGCCGACCGCGAGGTAGTGGTCGGGCGCACGGAGCCCGAGGTCGTCGAAGAACACCTGGTTGAGCTGGTGGTCGTAGTTCTGACCCGTGTGCACCAGCACGTGGTCGACGGTGCGGTCGAGCCGGTCCATCACCCGCGCCAGCCGGATGATCTCCGGCCGGGTGCCGACGATCGTCATCACCTTCATGGCGCCTCCTCGGCGGTGGTCTCGACAGGCTCGACCACCGAGTGGACCCGCTCCGGGTACTGGTCGGGGTTGTCCTGGTCGAGAAGCTGGTCGGCCCAGAACATGGTCACCAGCTCCTCGTCGCCGACGTTGCGGATGTGGTGCACCCACAGCGTCGGCATGTCGACGAACGACGGCTGGTCGCCGCTGAGCCGGAAGGTCACCACGTCGTCGTGCAGCAGCCGCCGCAGGGCGATCTCGGCCTCGCCCTTGACCACGAAGAACCGCTCCACCTTGTGCAGGTGGTAGTGGTCGCCACGCATCGCGCCGGGGACGGTGGTCGAGACGAAGGCCTGTCCGGTGCCGCCGTGCGCGCGCACCGTCTCGAACAGGGCGCCGCGCTGGTCGGCGTGCACCTGGGGCGAGACCGGGAACATGTCGGGGAACCGGAACGCCCGGTAGGTGTTGAACAGGTTGATCTCGAGCGGCGTGGTCAGCGGCGGCACCTCGCCGTGGGCGTACAGGACGTGCATGCGCTGCAGCAGGTCGAGCACCCGTCCGACACCCACGGGCTCGCCCGGAGGCGCCACCTGCCCGCCTGCGGGCGCCAGCACCGCCTGCACGAGCGCGTCGGCGGCGTCCTGGGCGTGCAGCAGCGGCACCTCGCGGTCGCCGGTGACGCTCGGGCTGCGGTCGTGGGCGACGGCGTCGGCGAACGTCGCCACGAAGGAGTTGTACGACGGGCGCCCGTGCTCGCCGAACAGGTTCGGCAGCACGACGTCGGTGAAGCTGCCACCGGCCCCGGTCACCACCTTGTCCAGGATCTCCCCCGCGCGGAGCTTGCCCCGGCCGTAGGAATTGTCCTGGGCGGACTGGATGCTGTTCGCGTAGGACACGTGCACCGGCCGCCCGGCACGGCCGATCGCGTCGCCCAGCGCCTCGGCGATCGCGACGTTGCCCTGCTCGACCTCGTCGTCGCTGTCAGCCCGGTTGACGCCGGCCACGTGGATCACGGCGTCGACGCCGTCCAGCGCCTCGTCGAGCGCGGCCTGGTCGCCCAGCTCGGCGCGGCCCAGCCGGACCGGCTCGATGCCGTGGCGGGCGCGGAGCCGGCACGCGGTGTGCCAGCCGAGGAAGCCGAAGCCGCCCGTGACCGCGACCCGTGGAGCGGCGACCTGCGCCATCAGCGCTCCCCGAGGAGCGGCCCGAGGACGTCGCAGACCCGCGCGATCGCCGCGTCGTCGTGGATCGAGCCGCTGGGCAGCGTCACGCCTTGGCGGAACAGCTTCTTGGAGACGCCGGTGTCGATGCGGCCGGCGTCGGCGAAGACCGGCTGCAGGTGCATCGGCTTCCACAGCGGACGGGCCTCGATGTCGGCGGCTTCGAGCGACTTGGCCACGGTCTCGACGTCCGCACGCGCCACGGCGGGGTCGACGACCAGCGCTGTCAGCCAGCAGTTGGCCTCGGCGTCGTCGGCGGAGGCGAAGACGCGAACGCCCTCGCAGCCGGCGACGACCTCGGCGTAGGTCGCCCGGATCGCGCGGCGCCGGGCGATCATCTCGTCGAGCCGTGCGTGCTGGGCGCGACCGAGAGCGGCCAGCACGTTGCTGAGCCGGTAGTTGTAGCCGATGTGCTGGTGCTCGTAGTACGGCACGGGCTCGCGGGCCTGCGTCGACAGGAACCGGGCGTGGTCGGCGAGGGAGTGGTCGTCGGTGACGAGCATGCCGCCACCACTGGTGGTCATGATCTTGTTGCCGTTGAAGGACAGCGCGGCCGCGCGGCCGAACGACCCCGCCGGACGGCCCCGGTGGCGGGCACCCAGCGACTCGGCGGCGTCCTCGAGGTGCGGCACCTCGAGCTCCGCGCAGACCTCCGCGATCGCGGTCTGGTCGGCCACCTTGCCGAGCAGGTCGACCGACATCACGGCAGCGACGGTGCGGCCCTCGCGTCGCAGGTCGAGCACGGCCTGCCGCAGCAGGTCGGGGTCGAGGTTGCCGTCCTCCTCGAGCACGTCGACGAAGAACGGCTCGGCGCCCGTGTAGACGACCGCGTTGGCGCTGGCCACGAACGTCATGGTCGCGACCACGACCACGTCGCCGGGGCGCACCCCGAGGCCGATCATCGCCAGGTGGAGCGCCGCCGTGCCCGAGCTCAGCGCGACCGCGTGGGCGGTGCCCGTGCGGGCGGCGAGCTCGTTCTCGAACGCCGTCACCTCCGGACCGGTCGGCGCCACCCAGCCGGACCGCATCGCCCGGAGGACGTACTCCTCCTCGAGCGCTCCCACGTCCGGGGGCGACATCAGCAGGCGGTCGGTCACGGCTTCGGCTCCTGTTCGGGGGACGGCTCGCGCTGGACGACGGTGCTGACGGTGTCCGCCAGGCAACGGAGGTCGGAGAGGAAGGAGTAGTTCTCCACGTAGGCGCGGTTGATGCGGACCTTGTCAGGCCAGATGATGTCACGGTTGTAGGCCTCCGGATCGGAGGCCTGGGCGAGCAGCTGCTCCTCGTGGCGGTAGGCCACCGCGGCCGGGCTGGTGATCCCCGGACGTACCGTCAGCACGATCCGGTCGTCGCCCACCAGCGCGTCGGCGAAGCCGGGCACGTCGGGCCGTGGCCCGACCAGGCTCATCTCACCGCGGAGCACGTTGACCAGCTGCGGGAGCTCGTCGAACTTGAAGCTGCGCATCATCGCGCCGGAGCGGGTGATCCGGCTGTCGTCGGCGGTGGTGACCGTGCTGGTCGGGCCGCGCACCTGACGCATCGTGCGCAGCTTCATCACCTCGAACGGCTGGCCGTCCAGACCGATCCTCCGCTGACGGAAGACCCCGCTGGCCCGGGTGTCGATCCGGGCGATCACCCAGCACACCGCGATCACCGGGGAGAACACCACCAGTGCGACGCCTGCGACGACCAGGTCGAAGAGGCGCTTGGTCGCGCGCTGGCGGCGGGAGAGTCCTCGTCCGGTCCGTGCCCTATTCCCCACGACCGCGCTCCAGCGTCGGCCCGACCAGCGCCTCCAGCCGCGCCACGGCCTCCGGCCCGAGTGCCGCCCGGCCCTTGCCGACGCTGCGTGCGGAGACCCGGCCGACCGCGCCGGAGACGTCGGCAGAGGGCAGCCCGAGGAACCGGACGATCTCAGCGGCGCGCGCGACGGGATCGGCCACGAAGTCCTCGTAGGCGACGTGATGGAGCTGGTCGTCGGACAGCCCGGCCAGGCCGCGGCGCGAGGCCTCGACACAGCGCTGCCACTGGAGCGCGCACACCTCGTCGAGGGGGTGGCCGCGGATGATCTCGCGCCAGTCGTGCGGCTTCGGCCCCCACCAGGTGGTGACCTCGCCGCCGGTCGCGTGTCCGCTGCGGGACGCGCGGCGACGGACCTGGTTGGCCACGAAGCGGGCGCCGTAGTAGGGCAGGTCGCTCGGTGGCACGAAGCGGGCCTTGGCAGCGGTGTAGCGCAGGTCGAACGACGCGTGCCAGCGGTCCATCGACGACGCGGCGGCGTCGATCCCGTCACGGGTGATGAAGACGTACTTCGCGTCCGGGAGCACTGCCCGGGTGAACTCGACGCGCAGCGAGGTGGCGCAGGTCTTCTCGACCACCACCGGCGCGTCGTGGCGGCGGATCCGGTCGAACTGCCCACGGACGTAGGACGCCACCTCGGGCCGCGCCTGCGCCGCGGTGAGCTCGTCGGACGGCTCGGCACGGTTGCCGTGGCGCCAGACCAGGTTGATCTCGTCGCAGGGCCAGGTCGCGACACCGGGCAGCGACGTGAGCACGTCGCGCAGCATGTTGGTGCCGGACCGGGGAGCGCCGACGATCACCACGTCCAACGGCCTGTCCATGCTCACCGCCTCCGTCCGGTCACGTCGTCGAGCAGCGCGTCCCAGTCGACCAGTCGGGCCTCCGCCGAGAACTGCTCTCGCCAGACCTCGCGGGCACGGGTGCGCATGCCGGCGACTTCGTCGCGCCGGCCCACCCATTCCAGCAGGGCGGACCGGGCCTGCTCGACCGAACCCGCCGGGAGCACCCCGCCGACACCCCAGGCGGTGACGTCGCGGGCCAGGGCGCTGTCGGGCTCGACGGCCGCGAGGACCGGCAGCCCCTCGGAGAGGTACGACGCGGTCTTGCTCGGGTAGGCGAACGCGATTACGCCGGGCACCAGGCTGACCAGGCCCAGGTCGGCGCCCCGCATCACGGTGCGGGCCTGGCTGGTGGTGCCGTGCGCGAGCAGCCGCACCCGGTCGCGCCGGTCAGCGGGGGCCGAGGCCACGATCCGCTCCAGTGCCGGCTTGGCCGCGCCCTCGCCCATGAACACCAGCCGCACCCCGGCCAGGGCCGGGTCGTCGCCGAGCACGGCGTCGGTGACCGTCTCCAGGCCCTGGTAGCGCCCGAGGTTCCCGGTGAAGGCGATCGTGAGCAGGTCGGGGTCGGGGTGGGCCTCGGCACCCTGCGGGTCGTCGGTGTCGTAGGAGGGGATGTCGAAGTTGTTGATCACGACCACGGAGCCGGCCAGCGCCGGGTCGCGGGCCAGGAGGGCCGCGCGCATGTCCTCCGACAGCACCACCACGGCCGCCGCGCGACGGCAGGTGGCGAGGTCCATCCGGAGCAGCGCGCGGTAGACGAGCGGGTGCGCGAACTCCCCCGACAGCCGTCCGATCTCCGGGTGCAGGTCCATGCAGTGGTAGACGAACCGCGCGCCGCGTGCCCGGGCGGCCAGGGACGCGCACCAGGCCAGCACCACCGGCGGCGCGGTCGAGCACATCACCACGTCGTACCGGCGCGAGAAGAGCACGCGCAGCATCACCAGCAGGCTGAACCGCAGCAGGTTGCGGGGCTTGCGCAGCCGTGGGCCGCGGTCCGGCACCATCGGCAGCCGGCGCACGGTGACACCGTCGACGCGTTCCCTTCGCGGCTGGCTGGCGAGCGCGACCTCCGGCTTGTACGACGGCTGGCTGGTCAGCACCTCCACCCGCACGCCCGCCTCTGCCCAGTGGCCGGTGATCCGGCGCAGCAGCGAGGCGTACGGCGGGGTGTCCGGCCAGAAGTACCGGTGGATCGCCAGCACCCGGGGCCGGGTGCTCGGGCCGGTCACTGTGCGGTGGCCCCGATCAGCTTCCTGAAGTCGGGCAGGGCTTCCAGCAGCGCGACCACCTGGTCGACGTCGAGACGCTCGGTGTTGTGCGAGTGGTAGTCGTCCGTGTGGCTCTCCACCACGTCACCCTCGTCGTAGTAGGCGCTGTAGTTCAGGTCCCGGGCGTCGACGGGCACCCGGAAGTAGTCGCCCTGGTCGGTCGAGCGGACCAGCTCCTCGCGGGTGGCGAGCGTCTCGTAGAGCTTCTCGCCGTGACGGGTGCCGATCACGTCGACCTGGGGCTCGATGCCCAGGCACTGCGCGACAGCCGTGGCCAGCACCTCCACCGTGCTGGCCGGGGCCTTGCGGACGTAGAGGTCACCGGGCCTGGCGCTCTCGAAGGCGTGCTCCACGAGCAGGACCGCCTCCTCCAGCGACATCAGGAACCGGGTCATGTTGGGGTCGGTCACCGTCATCGGCCGGCCGGCTCGTGCCTGCTCGACGAACAGCGGGATCACCGAGCCGCGAGAGCACATCACGTTGCCGTAGCGGACGGTCGAGACCGTCGTAGCGGAGTCCGGGTTGTTGCGGGCGAAGGCCTGCGCGGTCTTCTCCATCAGCGCCTTGGACATGCCCATCGCGTTGACCGGCTGCACCGCCTTGTCGGTGCCCAGGCAGACCACCGACCGGACCCCGTTGGCGTTGCTGGCCTCGAGCACGTTGGAGGAGCCGAGCACGTTGGTCTGCACGGCCTGGATCGGGAAGAACTCGCACGACGGCACCTGCTTGAGCGCGGCCGCGTGGAACACCAGCTCCACACCGCGCGTGGCCTGGTGGACGCTCGTGTAGTCGCGGACGTCGCCGAGCAGGAACTTGACCCTCGCGTCGTCGATCGCGATGCGCATCTCGTGCTGCTTGAGCTCGTCGCGGCTCAGGACCCGCACCTCGTCGGCGCCGGCGGCGAGCAGCCGCCGGACCATGGTCGAGCCGAAGGAGCCGGTGCCACCGGTCACCAGCACAGGGCCTGCGGGCACAGCGGTCGTCGCCACGTGCGACTCCTATCGCGGGGGGAAGGTCAGAGGGTCGAGACGGCGAGCTTGCCGTGCATGACCAGACAGGCCTCACCCAGCGACCGGGTCACCGCAGGGCGGACGAGCCACGGGTCGAGCTCGCGCGCCTCGAGAGGCGAGTAGTGCGGCACGGGGGTGTGCGAGATCAGCGGGTGCACCGGGCGTTCGTCGGGCTCGCCGTCGGCGAAGAGCTCCTCGTGCATCTTCTCGCCCGGACGCATACCGGTGTAGACGACGTCGATCCGCTTGCCCGACAGTGCGATCAGCTGGTGGGCGACGGAGTCGATGCTGACCGGCTCGCCCATGTCGAGCACCAGCGCCTCGCCGTCGCGGCCGACCGCACCCGCCTGGATGACGAGCTGGACGGCCTCGGCGATGGTCATGAAGTAGCGGGTCACGTGCCGGTCGGTGACGGTGACCGGCCCACCCATCGCGATCTGGCTCGCGAACGCGGTGAGCACCGAGCCGCGGCTGCCGAGCACGTTGCCGAACCGCACGCTCAGGTAGGTGCCGTCGGCGTCACTGGCGATGGCCGTGGTCAGGCCCTCGGCAAGGCGCTTGGAGTAGCCGAGCACGCTGCACGGGTTGGCGGCCTTGTCGGTGGAGATGTTGACGAACCGCTCGACACCGGAGGCGGACGCCGCCTCGAGCACGGTCAGGGTGCCCCAGACGTTGGTCTTGATCGCCTCGCCCGGTGCCTTCTCCAGCAGCGGCAGGTGCTTGAGCGCCGCGGCGTGGAACACCACGTGGGGACGGCGGGTCTCGAACAGGTCGTTGACGAAGTGGGCGTCGCGGATGTCGCCGAGCACCGTGTCGTCGGAGTCGAGGAGCGCCCGTCCGGTGAGGCTGAGCTGGACGGTGTGCAGGGCGGACTCGTCGCGGTCGAGCATGATCAGCTCGGCCGGCTCGAACCGCGAGATCTGGCGGCACAGTTCCGAGCCGATGGAGCCACCCGCACCGGTGACCAGGACCCGCTTGCCGGTGAGGTAGGTCGCGATCGAGCGCAGGTCGGTGTCGATCACGTGCCGGCCGAGGAGGTCGGTGACGTCGATGTCACGGATGTCGGAGATCGCCGCTCGGCTCGGCCGGAGGAGCTCGCTGGTGCCGGGCAGGACCTTGACGTCGAGCCCGCACTGCGACGCGCGTCGGCTGATCTGCCGGATCGCCTCAGAGCTGGCGCTCGGGATCGCGATGATCGCGGTTGTCGCGCCGGTCTGGTCGCGGATGTCGGCGAGGTCGCGCGTCGTACCCATCATCGAGACGCCGCGGATCCGGCGGTGCCGCTTGCCGGGGTCGTCGTCGACGAGGCCCACCGGGCGCCACTGGGTGCTCGAGGAGTTGCACATCGAGTGGATCAGCTGTCGGCCGCCTTCACCGGCGCCGATCACGAGGGTCGGCTCGGTGCCGGCGTGGGCACCGCTGCCGAAGGCGCGGTCGCGCACCAGCCGGTAGGTGCCGCGACCCCAGATCATCAGCAGCAGGGCGGTGAGCGGAGCGGCCACGAAGATCACCGGGCTGATCCGCACCGGGGCGGCGAGACCGACGACCAGGTTGACCGCGCCGACGACGCCGGCGACGGTCGCGACCAGGAAGGCGTTCTCGAAGCTGCCCGTGGCCGAGCGTCCCTGGTGCAGGCGGAGCGTCGCACCGAGCAGCAGGAAGGCCCCGGCGCAGGCGCAGCCGACCAGAAAAGCCCGGTAGGTGTGCTCCGGGGGGCTGTCGTGGAAGAGGACCTGGAGCAGCGCGAGTGAGGTGAAGCTGATGATCCAGGCAGCCGAGTCGAAGATCACCAGCAGGAGCGCGCGGATGGGGCGCGCCCTGATCAGGAAATCCTGGATCACGACTCTGTCCTGTCTGTGTGCCTGAGAATCACGTGGGGGGCTGAGGCCAGTTGGAGACTGTACGCGAAACCCGCCGCAGGCGTGACCACGTCCGCCCGAGGTGTCCCGGATGCGCGCCTTCGGCCCCGATTCCCTCCGAAAGGGTGAGCGCGCGCGACCGGGCTGCGCATCAGGCGCTCCGCTCCGCCGAGCGGCCGTAGTCGTCCTCCAGGCGGACGATGTCGTCCTCACCGGTGTAGGAGCCGAGCTGCACCTCAACGATCACCAGTTCCTCGTCGTGGGCATTGGCGATCCGGTGCTTCGCCCCCTGCGGTACGTCGACGTACTCACCGGTGCGGACGACCTGCTCCACGTCTTCGAGAGTGCAGGTCGCGGTGCCCTTCACGACCACCCAGTGCTCCGAGCGGTGCTCGTGGGTCTGGTAGGAGAGCCGGCTGTCGGGGTGGACGTGGATCCGCTTCACCTTGAAGCCGTCGTGCTCGTCGAGGACGTGCCACGAGCCCCACGGACGCTCCTCGCTGTCTCGCGACACCGCGTCTTGCTGGCTCATGCCACCGCTCCGCTCGGCTCGTCCCCCCAGGAATGGGGAGTGGCCATTGTGGCAGTTGGGACGGGTGTGCGAACAGACTTCAGGCAATCCGAGTTCCGGAACTCCGCGCCGGCCCCGTCAGCGCAGGTCGGGCCGGACGTGCAGGCCGACCTCGGGGTCGACCACCATCTCCTGCGCCACCGGCATCCCGTCGGCGTCCAGGACAGCCTCCAGCGAGACGTTGCGCTTGACCAGCCCGAGCGCGATCGGACCGAGCTCGTGGTGCCGGGCGGAGCTGCCGACGGTGCCGACCTGCCGTCCATCGAGGACCAGCGGGGTGCCCGCCGCCGGGAGCCGGTTCTCGGAACCGTCGAGGTGCAGCAGGGTCAGCCGGCGGGGTGGGCGCCCCAGCGTGTGCACGCGGGCCACGGTCTCCTGGCCGCGGTAGCAGCCCTTGTCCAGGTGCACGGCGGAGTGTGGTCCGGGGCCGACCCAGCCGACCTCGTTGGGGATCGTGCGGTGGTCGGTGTCGAGGCCGAGCCGGGGCTCGCCGCGAGCGATCCGGAGCGCCTCGTAGGCCCAGGTGCCGCAGGCGGGCCCGGCCGCTTCGGCGTACGCCGCCAGTCGGTCACGCGGGACCAGGTCGTGCCGGCCGGTCTCGCCGGCCTCGACCGTCGGCGAAGGACGCCACGCGACCGCCACGTCGGCGGTGACGTCGGTGACCTCGACCCGCATCAGGAACCGCATCCGGTCGAGCCACTCCACCAGGTCGGCGGCCCTGCCCGGCTCCACGTGGGCGGTGAAGGCGGTGCCGTCGTCGACGCCGTAGAGGGCGTGCTCGACGTGTCCCTGCGGCGAGAGCACCAGGGTGGTCGCGGGCGCGCCGGGGGCAAGGCCCTCGAGCTGCTGCGTGGTCAGCGAGTGCAGCCAGGTCAGCCGGTCGGGGCCCTCGACCCGGACCACGCCGCGGTGAGAGAGGTCCACGAAGCCGTTGCCGCCGGCCAGGGTGCGCTGCTCGCCGTTGAAGCTGCCGTAGTGCGCGGCGACACCGGCGTCGACACCCTCGCCGGCCACGGCGTCGGGCAGTCCGAGCAGGGGGCTGGTCATCGTAGGAGTCTCCACGTCAGGGGGAACGGTCCTCGGCGCCCGCGGATTCCCCCGCGGCTGCGCCGGGATCGGCGGCGCACGTCGCGCAGGTGCCGAAGATGGTGAGGTGGCCGACGTCGACGACGAAGCCGTACTCGTCGGCGAGCTCGCTGCGGAAGCGCTCGATCCGGTCGCTGCCGAGGCTGATCACGTTGCGGCACTGGTGGCAGACCAGGTGGAAGTGCTCGTGCCCCGACGTCGAGTGGTACGTCGGGGTGCGCTCCTCGATGTGCGCGTGCCGGATCAGTCCGAGCTCGTCGAGCAGCTCGAGGGTGCGGTAGATCGTGGACAGGTTGATCGCCGACGAGTGCCGGCGCACCTCCGCGTAGACCTGGTCCGGCGTGGCGTGACCGAGCGTCTCGACCGCACTCAGCACCAGCTCGCGCTGCGGCGTGAGCCGGTGGCCGCCGGCGCGGAGCTTCTCCTGCCAGGTGTTCGTAGTGCCTCCTCCGGTGGTGGAGTCTGTCGAGAATCCGCTGGTCGAGCCTGTCGAATCCGCTGTCAGCCCCTGCGAGCGCACCAGCTGCGCGTGGGTGTGCGGCTGGAGCTCCTGGCCCACCGCTGCCATGTCGTAGGCGTACATCAGGTCGCCGTCGACGTAGCCGTAGAGCCGCTTGCCGCCGGCGTACTCCTTGGCCGTGGAGGTGCGGGCCACCGCGTCGGTGACGATCTCGAACCGAGGCTGGTCGGGGTGGATCTCGCCGTACCAGACCTCGACGAAGCCGGTGTTGTGCGCGAGCACCATCTCCAGCGCACCGTCGGCCTTCGGCCGCAGGAACCCGGTCTCCTGGGCCGCCTCGCGCACCTTCTCGCCCTGTTCGTCGATGATCCAGGCCCGGCTGAGGTAGTGGATGAAGGGGCGACCGTCCTGCTGGAAGATCACCTCCTGCCCGAACTGGAACTTCTCGATCGTCGGGTACTCCCCGTGGCCGTTGCCCTCCCAGCGACCGATCAGCCAGGCAAGCCGGGCGCAGTCGGGGTGGATGTTCTCGGGGATCTCGAACGGCATCGGGTCGGACTTCCTCCGTACTTCGACAGGACTTCGACAGGACCTCGACGGTCAGGGCTTGCGGACCAGCTTCAGGAACGCCACCAGGCACGCGGCGCCGACGGCGAGGACGACCACCGCAATCGCGACCGCGACGAGGGCGTCCATGTCATCAGTCTAGGAGCCCGACCGGTGGTCGAGCCGGTCGCGACCCCTACCGTTGTCGCATGGCACGCAGGCTGGTGGTCAAGGTGACGGCGGGGTCGGACGACCCGGAGCGCTGCAACCAGGCGTTCACCGTGGCGGCCGCCGGTGTCGCGTCAGGCGCGGACGTGTCGTTGTGGCTGACCGGTGAGGCAGTGTGGTTCGGCGTCCCGGGCCACGCAGAGGGATTCGCCCTCGACCTCGCGACGCCGCTGGCAGAGCTGCTGGCCGTGGTCCTCGCCGACGGCCGGGTGACGGTCTGCACGCAGTGTGCGCAGCGTCGGGGCCTGGTCCAGGCCGACCTGCTGGACGGCGTCGTCATCGCAGGCGCGGCGGCGTTCGTCGAGGAGATCCTCGGCGACGACGTGCAGGCGCTCGTCTACTGACCCCGCGGGGTCAGAGCGCAGGCTTCATCACGCCGAGGGGCGCGTAGCGCAACCCAGGGAACACCGAGGCCAGCGAGCGGTCGGGGAACAGCCGCGTGACCACCTCGGCGAACACGTTGCGGTAGTCGGTGGTGACCTTGAGGTCGCCGTCCACCCGGCTCTCCGTTCCGAGACCCGGCCAGGAGCCGTGGTACTGGCCACCGCGGACGCCCGGGCCCGAGACCAGCATCATGTTTCCCCAGCCGTGGTCCAGCCCGCCGTTCCCGTTCTCGGCGACCCGCCGGCCGAACTCGCTGACCGTCACCACCGTCACCCGGGACCTCGCGTCGCCCAGGTCGCGCAGGAAGGCGTTCAGCGCCCGCGCGAGGCCGCCGACCATGTCCATCATCCGCCCGAAGGTGGGCGAGCCGTAGGCGCTGTGCATGTCCCACGTGCCGTGGTCGATCGTGATCACCTGCGCGCCGACGTCGGCCTTGATCAGCCGGACCGAGTCAGCCAGGGCCTCGCCGAGGTCCTTGCCGTAGGTGTCCTGCGGGTAGGGCACGCTCGTCGCTGCCCCGCCCGCGATCCCGCCCGCGAGGTCGGAGACCCGGATCGCCTCCATGCCCGCTGCACCCAGGGGCCCCGAGGCGGAACCCCAGGAGAGCTCCAGCTGCTGCCGGCGGCGCACGGACCAGGAGCTCGTGCCCGCGAGCCCGGAGACCTGGAGGTCGCCGACGCTGGGCGTGGCCAGGGACGGTGCGGTCCCGGAGATCAGAGTGCTCGGGTACGACGTGCCCATCTGCACCGCCTGCAGCGGCGAGTCGCTGCCGTCCAGGCCGATCATCCGATTGACCCAGCCCTGGCGACCGACGGTGCCGGGATCGGCGTCCTCGAGCAGCTCCATCGCGGCGAAGTGCGACCGGTTCGGCACGGCCATCCCCACGGCGTGGACCGCGGCGAGCTCACCGGAGTTCCACAGCCAGCTGAGCGGCGCCATCTGGGGGTGCAGCCCGAACATGGAGTCGGCGCAGATCAACGCGTTCCGCGGCAGCGCGAGACTCGGCCGGGCGGCGTAGTAGGCCGGGTCGCCGTGCGGGACCACGAGTCCCAGACCGTCGACGCCACCGCGCAGGGACAGCACCACGAGCACGTCCTGGGACGGTGTGGCGGCGAAAGCCGTCTGCCGGAACGCGGTGCCGAAGGAAGCGGTCGCGGTGAGTCCGCCCACGGCGGCGACGCCCTTGAGGAGTGAACGGCGCGACACGTCGACCCGGTGGAACTCCTCGCAGGAGAGTGCATCGTTCATCAGGTCACCGGCTCATGTGTTGGGGAGAGTCCAGAAGAGCGGCGGCAACGCTGACGAAGCGCCAGGTCGCGACCATGTGCGTCTTGGTGATCTTGGCCGCCGGCGAGACCCCGGTGGCGAGCACGCAGGCGTTCAGCAGGTCTGCCGTGGACTTGCGGCCGAGGATCGTGCGGCACAGGTGGTCGACGTAGGCGTCGAAGCGCATGCTCGTCTCGGGCAGCCAGCTGGTCGTCGGCTTGAACGTCGCGTCGATGATGC
>CAWAGN010000012.1:0-175984 GCA_963781545.1 uncultured Actinomycetota bacterium | reverse complement strand
GGGTCTCGAGGACCACCGGGTCACCGTTGCCACGCCGAGGAGCCCGGCAGCTGGACGACCTCGCGTACGCCCACGTCGTCCCGCACTACAGGGCACCCCGCTGGATCGCGGAGAGCGACCTCGCCGGCGAGACCGGGCCGGGCTGGTGGACGTCGACCCACTGAGCTCCGGCACCGTCGGCACCCTGCGGTGTGGTCGCTGGGGGACGTCGCCGACCTGGCAACGCGGCCCTCCGGCGGGGCGCTGCGCAAGCAGGTCGACGTCCTCGCCCACAACATCGCCGCCGGCGACGACGGGGCGCTGCGGGACTACGACGGTTACACCGTCATGCCGATCACGGTCGAGCGGCACCGGCTGATGCTCGTCGAGGTCGACCGCGACGGCAGCCCGTCTCCCTCGGTGCCGTTCCCCGACCTGGTCCGTCCCAGACGTGCCACCTGGTGGGTGGATCGCTACGCCCTGCCGGTGACCTACTTCCGGCGATCCTGCGCGGCAAGGTCTGAGCAGCCGACACCGGGAGGTGCCGCGTTCGCGGTGCCGTGGTTCGTCAGGTTCCACGCCGTGGGGTCCGTCGCGCTCGTGAGACGCTGGGCCGGTGGCTGCAGACGAGGCTCCGCTCGACGACTGGTTGCTCCAGGGCACGACGGATCCCCGCGAGGTCGCCGACCGCTACGACGAGTGGGCCGAGAGCTACGACGACGACCTGGCCTCGTGGTGCTACCAGGCCCCCGAGGTCGTGGCCGAGACCGTCCTCACTCGTCTCCCGAACGCGCGCTCGGTGCTCGACGTGGGATGCGGCACCGGACTCGTCGGCAAGGCGCTTCGGGCGCGCGGCTATGCGGGCCGGATCGTCGGGCTCGACATCTCGCAGACGTCCCTGCGCGTTGCTCGCCGGACGGGTGCCTACGACGTGCTCGAGGCTGCCGACCTGCAGGAGCCGCTCGAGGTCGAGGAGAACGACGTGGACGCACTCGTGTGCGCCGGCGTGATGACCTACCTGCCTGACGTCGAGGCGGTCTGGCGGGAGTTCGCCCGGGTGGTCCGCCCCGGGGGACTCGTCGTTGCGACCCAGCGCGAGGACCTGTGGGAGCCACGCAGGTGCCAGGACATCGTCGACCGGCTGACGTCGGACGGCGTGTGGACGCCGGTCGAGATCAGCGGCCCGGCGTCGTACCTCCCGCAGGCCAGCGGCGACATGGCCGGACTCGGCTGCTACTACCTCACCGCCGTCACCACCGACCCCGCCGATGCGACCCTCGCCACCCATCGACGCTAGCGGGGTCTGGACCGGGTGGAAACGGTTCGGTAGATTGCCTAATTGTGTTAGGCACCCCGAAGCGCGATAGGCAAGCGGAACGTCGTGAGGCGACGCGGCAGGAGATCCTCGCGGCGGCGTGGGCCATTGCCCGCGAGCGTGGTCTGGCGCAGGTCACCCTGCGTGAGGTCGCGGACCGGGTCGGCATGCGGGCGCCGTCGCTGTACTCCCACTTCGACTCCAAGAACGCGATCTATGACGCCATGTTCGGCGAGGCGTGGAGTGAGTTCCTCGCCCTGTCCTTGGCCGCGGACACCCCGCCCCCGCGGAAGGCTCGGTCGGCCCTGCGCCGCTACGCTCGGGTGTTCTTCGACTTCGCCGTGGCCGACCTCGCCCGCCACCAGCTGATGAACCAGCGAACCATCCCCGGGTTCGTCCCCTCGGAACAGTCCTATGCCCCCGCCGTCGCTGTGATCCGCCTGCTGCGCGAGCGGGTTGCGGTCCTCGGCATCCGCCGAGACCAGGACGTCGACCTCTTCACCGCGATCGTCGGCGGTCTCGTCGACGGCCAGCTGGCCAACGACCCCGGCGGAGAACGCTACGCAAAGCTCCTCGACCGAGCCATCGACATGTACGCCGACAACCTGGGCCTCTGACCCAGTGGAAGGATCGATCGTGGAAACGTCGCAGCATACCGGCACCGCTCCTCGCACCAGTGACCTTGATCGCGGCGTGGCGATGCGCCTCGCCGCCACGGAGTACGACCGCGTCGCTGCGCTTCTCGCGACGCTGACGCCGGAGCAGTGGTCGGCGCCGACGGACTGTCCAGGCTGGGACGTTCGTGCCATGGCCGGCCACATGCTCGGCATGGCGCAGATGGCGGCCACGATCCGGCAGACGATGCGCCAGCAGGTCGGGTCCCAGCGACGGGCCAAGAAGGACGGCGTCCCGTTGCTCGATGCACTCACCGCGCTCCAGGTGGAGAGGAACGCCGAACTGACGCCCCACGAGGTCGTCGACGAGATGCGCCGCGTCGGCCCCAAGGCCGCCGAAGCACGCAGGCGCTCCCCAGCGTTCGTCCGCGCACGAACCGTGCCCGGCCTCCAGGACGTGGGCGACCACCAGGAAGCGTGGACGTTCGGCTATCTCCTCGACGTGATCCTCACCCGCGACCCGTTCCTGCACCGCGTCGACATCGCGCGCGCCACAGGTACGCCGATGCACGCCGACCCCGCGCACGAGGGCGCCATCGTCGACGACGTCGTCCGGGAGTGGGCTGGCCGACACGGCGCGCCGTACCACCTGGTGCTCACCGGCCCGGCAGGCGGACGTTGGAGCCGAGGCGACGCCGAACCCGTGGAGCTGGACGCGTTCGAGTTCTGTCGGATGCTGTCCGGCCGATCCTCCGGGGACGGCCTCCTGGCCGAGCGGGTTCCGTTCTGACAGCAGACCGGCGAGGCGCACCGTCCGGCCAGCCCCGACCCGCTGGCACCCTCACCAGGTGGTGCACGCCTGCCTGTACCGCGCCCACGCCGGACCGGGGGACTGGACAGGGCCGCCCCGCCAAGGGGCAGGCGGCACCCTCGGACGGCGGAGCACGCGCGGGGCACGGTCGCTCCCGCCGGGACTCCCGGACCCGACGGGAGCGACCGCCAGAGCCGCGTCAACGGCCCGCGGGCCGGCTACGACTCGATCGCTGCCGGCGTCTGCTGGCGGGCGCTGACCTCGATCTTGCGCGGCTTCGCCCGCTCCGCCACGGGCACGACGAGCCGCAGGATCCCGTCCGTGTAGGTCGCCGAGATCTGTTCCAGGTCGAGGTTGTCGCCCAGGACGAGCTGCCGGCGGAAGAGACCACGGGGGCGCTCGGAGGCGAGCATCTCCCAGTCGCCGTTGCGCGGCAGTCGTTCGGCGTGGACGGTCAGGACGTTGCGCTCGACATCCAGATCGATGGTCTCGGCGGCGACGCCCGGAAGGTCGAACTCGATGACGAACTGGTCACCCTCGCGCCACGCGTCCATCGCCATGGCGGCCGGACGGTTCGTCGTGCCCAGCACGTGCTGGGCGAGTCGGTCCAGGTCGCGGAAGGGGTCCGCGGTGCGAATCAGCATCACTGTCCTCCTCAGGTTGACGGGTCGGCCCGGACCCGATGCGTAACCGGCTCCAGACCTCTTGCTTCTGTTATAGGTTTCATATACCTTGTGTGTGAGATCGATGCAAGGCCCCGGGAGGAGATTTTTCGATGACCGACGCGGGATCCGAAGGTGTCTACGCGATCTCGGTGGCTGCCTCCATGGTGGCGATGCCGATCCAGAACCTGCGCGTCTACGAGAGCCGCGGTCTGGTGGATCCCTCGCGCACGCCCGGTGGCACGCGTCGCTACAGCCGCGACGACCTGGTGCGCCTGCACCGGATCCGGGAGCTCCTGGAGGGAGGTCTCAACCTGGCAGGAGTGGCGAGGGTGCTGCCGCTCGAGGCCCGGGTCCAGCGGCTGGAGGCCGAGAACCGCCGGCTGCGCCGGGGCTCTGACGGATCTCGCTGAGCGGCCGCGCGCCGGGCGCGGCCGACGGCGACGCCTCGGCCGGCGCCGCGCCGCGCGCTGCCTCGTCCTGCATCCGCTGCAGCAGCGCACCGAGCCCGTGCCCCGCCCGGCCGGGCTGCCGCGCAGACGTGCGGACCAGAGGCGCGAACCGGCTCAGCACCGGTTCGCCGAGCGCACGCAGCCGGTCGATCAGGTCCTGGTCCTCGCCGTGTCCGGACCGGAATCCACCGGCCCGGTCGTAGGCGTCGAGCCGCACCGCCAGGTTGGCGCCGTACACGTGGGTGTGGCCGTCGGGTCCGATCCCGGCCTCGACCAGGGCCCGGTACCGCGCACGCACCGCGTCAGGTGCCTCCCAGTCGCGCAGCTCGACCATCCCGGCCACCGCGACGGCGTGCGCTCGGCGGGCCGCGTCCACCGTCCCGGTGATCCAGTCGGGCGGCACGTGTGAGTCCGCGTCGGTGCTCAACACCCAGGTCCGGGAGGGCTCCAGCCGCAGCTCGGCCACCGCCGCCTGCACCAGCCGCGCGCGTGCCTCGCCCACCGTGCCAGAGTCCTCGTCCACCTCGACGAGATGTCGCCCGGGCAGCGCCGAGAGCTCCGCGCGGGCGTGGGCCACCGTGTCGTCCCGGCAGCGATGACCGGCGACGGCGACATGGATCCGGCCGTACGACGGGGAGGACTGTGCCCACCGGACGGCGTCGGAGAGGTGCCGGAGGCACCCGGTGATCTCGTCCGCCTCGTCGTGCGCCGGGATCGCGACCAGCACATCGCTCACGCGAGACCGCCGAGCCACTGCGCGTCGCCGTCGGCGTTGAGCTGGGCCACGTAGAGGGTGAGGTCGTCGACCGCCCGGGTCAGGTCCTCGTCGAACGCCAGGGCACCCGCGCCCGCGACGGTCCGCACCTCCTCGAGGATCCGGCGCACGCAGCCGGCCGCCCCGGTGCGGGCCAGGGTCACCGCGGCCCGGGTCGTCTCGGGAGCGAGCTGGGGGAGCCGGGCCGCGACGTCCCGGCAGACGGCGGCGGACGTCGCGAGGTCGCTGCGAGCCCTGCCGAGCCGGATCAGGTGCCCCGGCGAGCGGTGGTGCGACGGGACGGCCGCCTCCAGCAGGTCGACGAGGCGGGCAGCCGAGCCGACCCAGACCGCGGCGACGCCGACGCCTCCGGGGAAGAAGCCGGGGCGGTCGAGGTAGAAGCCGGTGCCGCCCACCTCGAGGGCGTCGGTGCGGAGCCCGGCCAGGTCGTACTGGTGCGAGCGACTCAGCTCCATCGCGCGGGTCCGCCACGTCGAGTCGTCGGCGAGCCAGGCGCTGACGTCCAGGTCCAGCAGCACGTGGTCGCGGTCGCTCAGCCACACCGGCACCAGGGCGCGGTCGAGCACACCCGCGCCCGACGCGAACCGGAGCGTCCCCTCCAGGACCCAGGTCGCCCCCTCCCGGCGCCCCCGGATGCCGCTGGCCCGCGACCGCGACGCCCACACGCCGTACGCCGCTCCGGGCGCCGGGGAGGCCCCGGCCTCGCGCAGGATCCGGAGTGCGTCCACATGGCCCTCGGTGAGCCGGCCGAGCGGGACATCGGTGCGGCCGAGGGCGAACAGGTACTCCACGAGCTCGGGCCACGCCAGGTCGCCCGCACGGGCAGGCTCCGCCAGCGCGATGACAGCGCAGCGTTGCTCGGCGGGCGTGGGGTGGTGTCGGTCGAAGCCGGTGGGGAGGTCCAGGGCCGCCGGCAGCACGTCGTACGGCGCCGTCATGCCTGGTCCTTCCGGCGCCACGCGGCAAGCACGAAGTCGGTGTCCTCGTGCCGGACCACCCGGCTCCAGGCACCGGCGGTGAGCGCATCGTGCAGCTCGTCGGTGACGTCGGCCCCACTGAGATGGGCGTCGTCGGGGTGGTGCCGCCAGTGCACCGACACCAGCTCGCCGTGCTGCCGGGCCAGTGCCTCGATGCTCGCGGCGCGCTCCGGACCGGGGAGGTAGTAGAGCACCTCGGCGGCGACGGTCAGGTCCGCCCCGCGCACCTCGTCCGGGACCTCGGGGAGCGCGGACACCCGACACCGGACGCCGGGGAGGTCCCGGGTGCAGGAGGCACTCAAGGCCACGGCAGTGGGTGAAGCGTCGGTGGCGACCACCTCGTCGCAACGCCCGGCGAGTCGCCGGGCCAGGTGTCCGGTGCCGCACGCGCCGTCCCAGGCCAGGTCGTAGTGGCGCCGGGACAGGCTGGCGACGAGCACGTCCTCCTTGCGGCGCTCGTACCAGCTCGACCCGACCTCGAACGGGTCGTCGTCACGCCGGTAGAGAGCCTCGAAGTCGATCGGCTCAGTCATGGACCGGGCAGGCCAGGAGCTGTCGGTCGTGCCGGTCCAGCATGCGCTCGGGCACCACCGGGTCCCAGCCGGGCAGCAGCGGCTCGGTCTGGGAGACGTAGGCCCGCAACGCCTCGTTCCGCGCGTGGGTGCTGGCGGCCGAGGTCTCCGTGGCGCACAATCGGTAGTCGAGCGCGGCGCACTCCTCGGACGTCATCCACGCCGGCGCCCAGACGGGGAACTCGACGAGTCGGACCCCGGACCTGCCCGCTGCCGTGGCGCAGGCCCGACCCACGGCTCGGTGGTCCGGGTGGGGGTCGTGGCGCCAGGTGGTCACCACGACGTCGGCCCCGTCGACCAGCTCGGTCAGGGCCTCGACGATCTCGGTCTCGTGCTCGTCCAGCCGGCGGTCGGGGAACCGCGGGGTGTCCCGGCTCTCCGCGCCCAGCTCGTGCAGGGCGACGCGCCACTCGGCGAGGCGCTGCGCCGCGATGTCCAGCGGGTCGATCCGCTCGCTGACGACGCACTCCTCTCCGGCGCTCATGGTGACGGCGACGACCTCACCCCGGTGGCCGGCGACCAAGCGCCCGGCGCCGATCGTCTCGTCGTCCGGGTGGGCGCCGACCAGGAGCACCCGGTCTCCGGGCGACAGCGGGTTGGCCACGAGCGGGGCGTCCCGGACCCACGGGGCCACCATGCTGACGGCGGTTTCCTGGTCGGAGCGGGACACCTCAACGAGGTTACGGGCCACCGCGCGAGGGCGGCACACCTCCGGAGGTGACAGGAGCCGCGGCCGACCCTTGTCGCGCCTCGCCCGATCCGCAGCGCGACGTGGTGGTCGGGGCCGTCACCGCGGTCGACGGGGAGTGGGGCGGTTCTGGTCGTCCCCCGGGCCGCCAGCACATCGCTCCGGCGCGGCGGTGACGCCGCCACGGCATGGGACGCCGGGCTCTGGCTAGGGCGTCGCGACGAGGTGGGCGGCAATCACCGGGGCGATCGCCTTTGGTTTCACGTCGTGGGTCTGGCCCGCCAACGTCTCGAGCCGGCCGTGCGGCAGTGCAGCGACGATCAACGGCTGGGCGTTGCGCATGTACTGATAGCTCTTGTCGCCGGAGACCATCAGGGTCTCGGCGGCGACCGAGTCGTAGTAGCCGGAGGGGAGGGGTGCCTGCTGCCGGAACGGCCCCACCAGTGCGAACTCGTAGGGCAGGGTGTGGGCCACGGCGGTGAGCTTCTTCCACAGTGGGAGCACGCGCACGAGCAGCCGGATGGGTGCGGGTACCTCCATCAACCGGAAGAACGAGGCCACGGCCTGACCGCGGCGCCCGTCGTCGACGAGGTCCTGGAGGTTGCGGGCGAAGTCGGGCTCGTCGGCAGGGTGGCTCGAGTCCAGGATGAACGGTGCCTCGTAGCACACCATCCGCAGCACGGGAGCGCCGCGACGGGCGGCCTCGAGCGCCAGGGCGGCCCCCGCGGAGTGCGCGAAGACGTTCGCTGGGCCCCCGGTGGCCTCGATGACGGCAACCAGGTCCTCGACCTCGCGCTCCACGGAATGGGGAGTCGCTCCCGGGCCGCTCTCACCGCGGCCGCGTCGGTCGTAGGAGTAGATGGAGAACCGGTCCTTCAGGATCTTGCGCAGGCCCGGGCCGAGCCCTTGGCTGCGGTGCGCGAGCCCGCCGTCGACCAGCACCAGGGGTGGCCCTGCCCCGTCGACCTGGTAGGCAATCCTGGTCCCGTCGGCACTGTCTGCGAAGCGGGTCGAGGACGTCGAAGATCCAGCGGTCATGACCTGGACACTAGAGCGGGACGTCACCGGACCGGGCGCATTTCCCCGGTTCGCAGAGGCGGTGGACGGACGCCACCGTCGGCCGGGACCCGGCGTCAGGTGACGGCGAGGTAGACGGTTGCGGTCGACTCGCCCCGGGTCAGCGGGTTTGGGAAGGCCACGACCTGGGCCGCCGACCTGAGGAAGGTCTCGTCCAGCGCCGCGAGGAAGTCCGCGTCCGGCGGGTCGTCGGACCAGAGCCCGAAGACCCCTCGGGGCGCGAGGTGTCGCTGGAGCTGCCTCAGCCCGTCGACGGTGTAGAACGCCGCGTGGCTGGGGTGAAGCACGTGGCGCGGCGTGTGGTCGATGTCGAGCAGGATGGCGTGGAACCGGTCCGGGATCTCTGCGTCAAGCCGCGCGGCGCCGCGCATCACGGCGAAGAAGTCCCCTTCGACCAGTCTCACGCGAGCGTCGGAGTTCAGGGCGGCTGCTTCGGGGAGCAGGCCGCGCCGGTGCCAGCCGATCACCTCGGCCAGGGCGTCCACGACGGTGAGCGACCGCACCCGGTCGTCCTGCAACGCGGTCACGGCGGTGTAGCCGAGCCCGAGACCTCCGACGAGCACGTCGAGACCCTCTCCGGAGACAGCGTCCAGCCCCAGCGTGGCCAGCTCTCTCTCCGCGACCGTGAACAGGCTCGACATCAAGAACTCGTCGCCGAGCTTCACCTCGTAGAGCTCGATCCCGAGCTGGGGGTCGATCCGGCGGCGCAGGCTGATCGGTCCGAGCCGGGTCTCCTGCCAGTCGAGCTCCTCGAACCGTCTGCTGATGATGCGCCTCCAACGGCGGCTGCGTGACTCCGGCGGGGCCGTGCCGGACGTGCCCAGTGTGGCGCATCGCAGCCCTGTGGGCCGGGCGGCAGGCCTGCTCCAGGTTCGACATCACGACGGGTAACAGCCACGGCCCGCCTCACCGCCTTTACTGGCACGACGGAGACCGTCGTGCATCAGCGAGTCGGCGTATGTTGGGTGTGTGGCGGCGGTAACCATGGCAGAGCGGGTGGTCCGGGCTGTCGGCGAGAGCCCGGTCTCGGAGCGAGTGGCCACCGCGCTGGAGCTGGTATACGGGCCGGTGGTCGGCTGGGCGAGGCGCAGCCCGCTGCACACCGACGCACTCGGTCATTCTGTGCATCCCATGCTCACGGACATCACCCTCGGGTGCTGGTTCAGCGCCTCGATCCTCGACCTGGCCGGTGGGACCGGATCCCGTCGCAGCGCGAACCTCTTGCTCGGCATCGGGCTGATCGCGGCCGGGCCAACCGCTGTCGCCGGCACCGGCGACTGGGCGGAGATGGCAGGCACCGAACGCCGAATCGGCGCGGTTCACGCGTTGGGCACCGATGCTGCATCGCTTCTCCTCCTCGGGTCCCTGGTTGCGCGGATGCGGGGCCGGTACGCAGCCGGCAAGCAGCTTGCCCTCGCGGGAAACCTGGTCGTGGGTGGTGCGGGCTTCCTCGGGGGACACCTGGCTCTGACCCGGGGGACTGCAGCCCGGACTCCCGCTGCTGAGCCCTAGATCCTCCGGCCGCTTCTCGGAGTTGGGTGCCGTGAGCCGTGAGCCGTGAGCCGTGAGCCGTGAGCCGTACGCCGCGGAGTCGCCGCAGGCGAGGCGTGAGGACGCACGCCCTCGATACTCGCCTCGGCCGTGCCGCCTGGCCAGCTCCGCAGCATCGAGGTGACGGACGAGAGGCAAAGACCGGGATGAGCGGACGTTGTCCGTCAAACCCCGATCGCGCGCATCGGGACGTGGAATCTGCAAGGTCGCTGGGATCGGCGGCACATCGATCACATCCAAGCGATGGGCTGTGACGTCCTGCTGCTCACCGAAGCGTCCGAAGAAGTCGAGCCGCCGAGGGTCAGAATCCATGCCTCCCCGATGAGAATCGCGCCGAGTCGTGATTGGGCCGCCGTGGCTACGCGACGACCGCTCGTCGCGCTGGCAGATCCACATTGGCGCATCGGCGATGGCCGAGATCGTCGGACTCGGTTCAGCTCGTCCGTCCTGCCCTGGCGTTTTTACGGGACTGCGTCGCCGTGGATGGGCTCGCCACTGCGGAGAAGACCGAGGCGGCAACCACGAAGATCATGGCTGGCAATCCAACTGTGTGGGGCGAGGATTGGAACCACTCCACGGCTGGCCGTGAGTGGGGCGGCTCACAGCACGGGCGGAGATCGACACTCGAGGCCGTCGACCGGCTCGGGGTGGCCAACAACGTGCGTTTGTCCGGTGGCCAACGAGCCACCTCGCAGCTCGGGGGACACGGAGTTGCGGGCGACCAGCCCCAGCATGTGCGGGACGCTGCCGAGCCAGCGGTGTCCGGACGCGCCGAATGCGTTGTGGCCGATGAGCACGCAGCCACCGTTACCGCTGCCGCAGCATCGCCCGTCTCCGGCGCCTGCCGCACCGTGCGTCGATGCACCTGATGCGGGCCGCCCAGTCTCGGATCGACAAGCCCTCGACCCAGGCATCGCGCCGGATCGCCTGGATGAGCTCCACGCGAGTGGCCACCCAACCGACCTTCACGACGACGCCAAGGACGCGGTGATTCGAGGCCGGGGTTGGGCCAACATTCCTGAGGACAGAGGCCTGGAAGGAGAGAGCTAGGTAACCAGACCCAGCCGTGACACGATGAAGCATTTCTAGACGAGAGGCATGTCATGCGTCATTTCCACGCGCACGTAGGAAGTGCAAAGGATCTCGGGGCCGGCGGACCTGAAGTTTCACTAGATCGAGCCAGGGGCAGATTCCGTCTTCATCGGTGGCTCACGGCCGCGGCCACGGCGTTGCTCCTGCCCCTCGCCGCGGGTATCCAGATGGCGCCGGTTACGGCAGCGGAGGCACTGGTTCCATCAGTCGGGAACGGCTTGACCGTCACCGCCGTGTTGACGCGCGATCCAACCCTGCGGTGCGGCCGTAGTCGCGACGGGCAGGCTCCCCGCGCTGCAACGTCCAACCGTCTGCGCACCGACGACACGCCCTGCATCCAGCTCTCGGCCACGTCGCTGACTTTCGAGAACCAGCCCGTCCAGACGACCTCGCCGACGCAGAACGTCACCGTCCGCAACGCCGGTGACGACGCCCGTCTGAAGGTGACCAACGTGACGGTCACCGGCGCGGACCCGGGTCAGTTCACGGCCATACCAGCCGCCGGCTGTGCATCGATTCCGGAAAAGCGTTCCTGTGACATCGCCGTTCGCTTCGCACCGACCTCAGCGGGCGCCAAGTCGGCGACGGTCAACATTTTCGACAACGCGGTAGGTAGCCCCCACATCGTGGCGCTCAGTGGCACCGGCACCGCGGTGGCCCCAGGTGCGCCGGTGATCAGAGCGGCGATCGGCGGCAACACGACGGCAACCGTGATCTGGTTTGCTCCCAACAACGGTGGGTCACCGATCCTCGCCTACCTGGTCCGGGTAGTCAACGCGAGCGGCACGCAGGTGGGCGCCCTTCGTCCGGCCGCCGGAGCGGCGAGCAGCCTGACCGTCGCCGGTCTGGTCAACGGCACCACTTACCAATTCCAGGTCGCGGCGGTCAACGACATCGGTACCGGCCCGTTCTCGGCGCTCTCCGACACCGTGACTCCGGCCGCGCCCATCGACCCCGGAAGCCCGTGATGTAGCAGGCCAGGCGAGAAGTATCCAACCATGGTCCGCTGGCTGCACAAGGAGAGGCTCTGCGCAGGTAACGCAAACCACGGGAGTCGGCGTTCCGCCGCCGCGGAGTTCAGGAGGCATTGGCGCACACCCGTCCGCACGACGTCTGAGCAGGGGGGTGTTCGGTCGCCGTGTTGACGATGCAACCAGCTCGACGTCCCACGCGAACATGCAGAGAACGGGTTCGGCGTCGCCTTTACTCGGGTGCGGTGCTCGTCGGGCACCTGTGTTCATGGAGCGCCGACGTACGTCAGCCGGTCTCCCAGCCGTTGTTGTAGACATCGAGCCCGAAGCGGTTCAGACCCGGCGACGCGGCGTACCCGGCGTAGGGCAGCCCCCACACGTCCTCGAGCGAGGCCAGCAGGCCGTAGTGGTTGTACGGCGTGGTGCTCCGGGTGCCACCGGTCGTCCACTGCGACAGCACGAGCGCGCCGATCCTGCCGCCACCTGGTCCGGAGATCCCGGGAAGGGGCGAGTTCGTGGACGGCCCCTCGCCGCAACAGGCCGTTGCGTCGGACTGTGGCCCGTCCGACTCGTCGGCGGTGATCACCAGTATCCCGTCCTTCCGGTACGCCGGCGACGCGAGGATCTTCGGCACCCAGTACTTCATCCAGGCGTTCACCGACGCCAGCCCGCCGGGGCGACCGTCGACGCACGGCGCGTCATGGCCGTCGGCGCACAGGTCCGGGGTGATGTAGCTGAAGCTCGGCGTGGTGCTGACCGCCTTCAGGTCGGTGGTCAGCCGGGACAGCGGGAGCACGTGGTTCTTGCAGTACGTCGCGTCGTCGATGATCGAGTGGAAGTAGACGAACGGGTTGTGCCGGGTCGCGTACTGGTCGCCCTTCTCGGCCCGTTGGGTGTCGTCCTTCGCACCGATCGCGGGGTGCCGGCAGGCGGTGTGCATGTCGTCCATGTAGCCGGTCCAGCGCAGCTTCTTGCCGTGCAGCTGCGAGGCCAGGTTGGGCGTCCCGACCGGGAACACACAGCCGGTGCCACGCAGCTGGCCGGGCGACTCTGTGCCGAGCTTGGTGAAGTTCGTGAAGTACTGGCAGTCCGCCTGCATCTGCGGGTTCGGTCCCTGCCCGGAGATCTGCGCGACGTAGTCGGGCTGTGAGTTGTGCGCGGTGCCGTAGTAGGCGTCGAGCAGGACGCCCTTGCTGCGCAGGGTCTGCGCGAGGTAGGGCGCCTTCGACGTCGGCCCCCAGGTCTTGTCGTACCCCTTGTTCTCGATGTTGATCACGAACACGTGCCTGATCGGCGGCACGTACGCCGACACGGTGCCTGCCTGCTCGGGCGCGCCGGTGGCGGGCCCGTACGAGAGCGCCACCCCGAGCATGGCCACGACGGCGGCGAGGCCGGCGACGGTGGCGGTGGTGGTCATGAGCGTCCGACGTGGGATCACGCTCGGATCATGCCCCGGCCAGGTGTCCCGTGGACAGAGTCCGGGTGAATGTCCATCTTCGGGTCCCGGTCCGTCGCGGCTATTGCCATCTCGCTGGTGCGGTGAGCAGACTGCGAGTGACGACATCATGAGGAGCTCGCCATGGAGCGGTACCGGATCAGTCGTCTCGGGACAGTGCTAAGCGTCCTGCTCCTGCTCGTCGGCCTCGCGGTCACCGCGCAGCCGGCGGCCGCGATCACCGACGGCCAGCGCGACGAGGTGCACACCAACGTCGGCGTCGTACGGTTCACCACCGGAGCCGGCCGGTTCCGCTGCTCCGGCACCCTGATCTCCCCGACCGTCGTGCTCACGGCGGGCCACTGCACGGGGGACACGGCCGCCAGTCCGGCCACGAACGTCTACGTCTCGTTCAACACCGACCTGCCGACCGACCCGCTGGCCGCTGGCATCACACCCGAGGAGAGGGCGGCCCGCGCCGCGCGCTACATCACCGGCACGGCCCACCCCGACCCCGGCTGGGACGGTGTCCTCGGGTTCTCCAAGCAGCACGACCAGGGTGTCGTGGTGCTGGACGCGCCGGCCGCGAGCAAGTGGCCCGGCATCACGCCCGCCCCGTTGCTGCCCCTCGGCACGCTCGACGCCAACCAGGGATCGCTCAAGAAGCTGACGTACACCCTGGTCGGGTACGGCGTGGACATCGGCCCGAAGAAGGCGCAGATCGTGGTGCAGGAACGGCGCTCCACCACCTCGTTGCTCAAGGCGGTGCAGACCGAGGTGGTCACCTTCCAGATCAACGACAACAACTCGACGGCCGGCGGCGGCTCGTGCTTCGGCGACTCGGGCGGCCCGGTGTTCCTCGGCTCGTACGTCGTGGGCGACGCGTCCTACGTCAACTCGCTGACCTGCAACGCGACCGGTTCCTACCAGCGGGTCGACACGGCGTACTCGCGAGCCTTCCTCGGCCGGTTCCTCTGAGCGCTAGCCGGGCATCCCCAGCAGGAACTGCCGGAGGAGCGGGCCTGCCGTGCCCGACCCGGACTGGCCGTCCTCCACGAACACCGCGACCGCGAGGTCGCCGTGGACCGCGATCATCCAGGCGTGCGTGCGAAGCGGTGCCTCGGTGCCGTACTCCGCGGTGCCGGTCTTCGCGAGCACCGGCGCACCGGGCAGGTCGGCGAGCAGCCGTCCGCTGCCGTCGGTGACCACCGCGCGCATCAGGCCGCGCAGCCGGTCGGCCTCGGTCCTGGTGAGCGGCGTCGCGGGCGCGGCCGAGTCGTCGGCGGCCTTCCGGTCCGGCAGCAGCCGGGGTACGACGACCGCGCCCTTCTTCACCGACGCCGCCACGGTGGCCATCGTCAGCGGCGACGCCTGCACCTTGCCCTGGCCGATCAGGTCGGCGGCGCCCTCGGTCTCGGAGGCGGCCGGCGGGGCCGAGCCGAAGTAGGCCGGGAAGCCGAGGTCGTGGTCCACACCGAGCCCGAGCGCCGCCGCCGCATCGGTCAGCGTGTCCTGCTCGAGCCGGTCGCGCTGCCCGATCACCGCGGTGTTGCAGGAGTTGGCGATCGCGGTGCGGAACGGGATCCGGCCGAGCGCCGACGACGGGTAGTCGTCGTAGTTCTTGAACCGCTTGCCGTCCACCGTCACCGTCGGCGGGCAGTCGACCAGCGTGGTCGGGGTGACTCCGGATCGCAACAGGGCAAGGCTGCTGACGATCTTGAACGTCGAGCCGGGGGCGTAGCGGCCGAAGGTCGCGGTGTTGTACCCCTTCGACGCCGGCCCGCTCGCGGCGGCGAGCACGTCGCCGGTCGAGGGGCGGATCGCGACCAGGGCGCTGGGGGACGTGGTGCCGGCCAGCGCCTCCTCGGCCAGCTTCTGCGCGCGGATGTCGAGCGTCGTCGACAGGGGCTTGCCGGCGGTCGGGTCGGTGCGGAAGAGCTCCTTCGGCTCGACCTCCGGGTCCTCCGTGACCAGGTCGATCCGACGTCCGGGTGTGCCGCCCAGCTCCCCGTCGTACCTCTTCTGCAGACCGCTCAGCCCGACCTGGTCCGCCGCCGTGAGCGTGCCCCTGCTCGCCTTGACCATCTCGGCGGTCGGCTGGCCGACGGTGCCGAGGATCGGCGCGGCGAACGTGCGGGTCGGCGCGAGCGGCAGCTCGGCCGGCACCATCAGCGCGCCGTCGATCGCCAGGACCGCGGCCTCCGTCGGCAGGCCGGCGCTGTCGCTGCGCAGCGTGATCGCCTCGACGAACGCCTTCGCCCCGGCCTTGCGGACCCGCTTGGCGTAGGCGGTCGGATCGATGTCGACCATCGCCGCGAGCCGCTTCGCCGAGTCGGCCGCCTTGCCCGGGGGCACGTTCGCCTTGTCGATGCCGTAGCGCACGACGGGTCGCGGGGTGACGATCTTCGCGCCGCCGGCACCCAGGATGTCGCCGCGCGTCGGCACCAGCGTGGTCGCGCGCAGGCTCTGCCCCGCCGCCAGCTCCGGGTGGACCAGGCGGCGGTCCCAGACCGCGCGCCAGGTCTCGCCCACCTTCCGCAGCGTCATCGGTGAGCGGGTGGTCCAGGTCCGGCCGGCCACGTCCCAGTGCCAGGTGAGGGTGGCCGTGGCGGTGTCGCCGTCCTCCTCGACGGCGCCGGCGGTCACCTTGCTCGTGACGCCGTCCATCCCGTCGAGGATCGCTGCCAGGTCGGTCTGCGCGCTCGTCGCGTCAGGGCCGGTGAACTCGACCTTTCGTACGTCGTGGCGGCCGAGCGCCTTCGCCACCGCATCGGCCGTCGGGTCCGGGTCGGGACCGCCGCAACCGGCCAGCAGCACCGTCCCGAGCAGCAGCGCCAGCGTCCACCCGAGTGTCCGTCGCATGCTCCGATCCTGCCCTACTCTCCGGCGTCGACCCGAATCCAGGCCGCCATGCCGGGCAGCGTGAACCGGAGCCTGCCGCGACCGGCCGGCTCGATCACCCCGCGGTCGATGAGTCGGGCCCGCGGCACGCTGATCGCACGTGACTCCCGGCCCATCGCCGCGGCGACCTCGGCCCGGGTCACCACGTCGGTGCCGCTGACGGCGAGGCCCGCCATCGCCGCCATCAGGTCACGCTCCTGCTGCGGTGCGCTGTCCCAGCGGGCGCGGTACATCGCCGCCAGCTGGGCGTCGATCTCGGCCTCGCCGGCCCGGACGTCGGCCTCGGAGAGGACGTCACCCGCGACCGGGTCTGCGGCCTGCCAGGTGGTGTGTCCGACGAGCTGGAGGAAGTACGGGTAGCCGTCGCCGAAGGCCAGCGCCCGGCGCAACGCGTCGTCGGCCCAGGTGACGCCGAGCTCCTCCGCCGGCCTGGTCAGCACCAGCCGGGAGTCGTCGGCGTCGAACCGGTCCAGCGGCACGAACTCGCTGCGCTCGCCGAACGTCGCGGCCCGGGTCAGCATCTCCGGCGTCGACGGCAGTCCCGCAACCATCGTCGCCAGCGGGTTGTCGGCCCGCGCGCCGGCCAGGTTCTGCACCGCGTTGAGCAGCACGGCCAGCTCCGCGAACGGCGCCGCATGCACCTCGTCGACGAGCACCAGCAGGCCGGACCCGCCGCTGTGCCGGACCAGCGTGGCCGCGTCGTGGAGCAGGTCCTCGACCGCGCCCACGGCGCCGACCGGCAGCTCGTGGTCGGTGCGACGGAGGTCCACGTCGGCGCCGACCTTGACCCCGACCACCCCGAGCTCGATCCCGAGCCTGGACACGGAGGCGGCCCAGCGGCGGCTCGCCCTGCGGTCGACGGCCGGCGCGGAGTCGAGGGCGCGGTGCACCGAGTGCGCGAGCTCCGGCACCAGCCGGCCACCCTTCGCGCACGACAGCCAGGCGGTCACGAAACCGAGCCCGGCGGCCTGGGTCTGGGCCTCGCGCAGCAGCGAGGTCTTGCCGAGCCCACGCGGGGCGTGCAGCACCAGCAGCCGACCGCTCATCTCCCCGAACGTGTGCACGCGGCCGAGGTGGTCGCGGATCCGGGCCAGCTCGCCGACCCGGCCGACGAGCACGCGGGGCAGCTCGCCGGGTGAGAACGGACTGGGGAGCGGGTCCTGCGGGGCCATCGGTGACTCCTGATCGTTTGAGATACCAGGTCTTTGTATAACAAACGGTTCCGACAGCCCGAACCCAGCGGTCAGGAGGCCCATCCGGGAGCCGGGTTGATCCGAATCACGTCCGAGGGGCGTTCGAGCACGCCCGCCCGGTGGCACCGGGACCCACAGCTCCGCCGTACCCGACGAGGAGACACATGACCACCCTGAGCGACTTCACCGCGAACACCCTGACCGGCGAGGAGCAGCCCCTGAGCGCCTACCGCGGCAAGGTCGCGCTCGTGGTCAACACGGCCTCCCAGTGCGGCTTCACCCCGCAGTACCAGGGGCTCGAGCAGCTGCACCTCGAGTACGCCGACGACGGCCTGGCGGTGCTCGGCTTCCCGTGCAACCAGTTCGGTGGCCAGGAGCCGGGCGACGCCGAGGAGATCGGCGCGTTCTGCGAGAAGAACTTCGGCGTGACGTTCCCGCTGTTCGAGAAGGTCGACGTCAACGGCGACGAGGCGCACCCGCTGTTCAGGTGGCTGCGCGAGGAGAAGTCCGGCCTGATGGGCAGCAAGATCAAGTGGAACTTCACCAAGTTCCTGATCGGCAAGGACGGCACCGTGCTCAAGCGCTACGGGTCGACCACCAAGCCCGAGAAGATCGCCGGCGACATCGAGAAGGCGCTCGCCGCCTGACCGGGGCTCAGACGCGCGAGCCGGCCATCACCCGGGCGGCGTGCACCAGGGCCGCGTTGTCTGCGCGCGGTCGTGCCGTCGGGCAGCTCGAGGGTGTCCTCGAGTCCGATCCGGCTGTCCAGGCCCAGCGCCACCGCGTAGTGGTACGCCGGCCAGGCGCTGGTGCCGGACCCGTGCAGGAGCACCGGCAGGTCGGTGCGGCCTGCGCAGCCGGTCCAGCAGGTCGTCGGTCGCGATGTGGACGTCGTCCTCGGTCATCCCGTCGGGCAGCTCCAGCAGCACCCGCAGGTGCTTGTCACGGAGGGGGGAGTCCAGCCAGGCGTCGACCGAGTCGGCGCACCAGAGCCCTGCCTCGACCCCGATGTCCTGCTCCAGCAGGACCCGGGCGATCTCGTTGGCGCCGTCCTCGTGCCAGTTGACCGAGGCGAAGTCCGGCAGCTCGCGCCAGGCCAGGATCGCCGCCCTCCGCTGCTCCGGGTCGGGCTCGGCCCAGGCCCCGGTGGTGACCCCCACCGGAAGGCCGGGACAGGCGGCACGCACCGCCAGCACCGCTTCGCCGACGAGCTCGGCGTCGAGCGTGTCCTGCCCGTCCGGCCGCTTGGCGTGCAGGTGGACCGCACCGGCTCCCGCGGCCTGGGCGTCGAGCGCTGCCCGGGCGATCTGCTCTGCCGAGACGGGGAGTGCCGGGTGCTCGACCAGCAGACGTGGACCGTTCACACAACACTTGAGGAGCATTCCGCCACCGTACGTCGGGATCCCGCTCCCGCCTCCACCCCGAACGGCGAAAGGGTTCCCGGAGAGCGGGCTCCCGGTCCCACGCTCCGCGCTCGCGCACGGGTCGGCGCTCAGAGCCAGACGTTGTCGTGCGCGGCGAAGAACGCGTCCCGCTCGGAGTCGCTCATGGTGAGGCCCTCGCCGAGCCGCTTGAGCGTCTCGAAGTACTCCTCCCGGGGGGCGCCGGGCGTGAACAGCAGCAGCATCGACGCCCTCGTCCCGGAGTCGTTGCGGAACCCGTGGATTCCCCCGGGCGGCACGTGCGCGAAGTCGCCGGCGCGGGTCTCGACCCAGTCCCTGCCGTCGAAGATGGTGACGGTGCCGTCGAGGACGAAGAACGACTCGGAGATGCTGCGGTGGAAGTGCGGGTCGGGGCCGGACCGACCGGAGCCGAAGTTCCAGCGGTAGAGGCCGAACGCGCCGGCCGTCGTGCCGCCGGTGGCGAGGTAGTCGACCGTGCCGCCGTTGGCGTACTCGACGTCGGCGGGCTCGCCCGCACGGCGGATGCTCGCGCTCTGCTCGCCGTCGCGCCCGTGGTAGACGGGATCCGGGTAGGTCATCGTTCTCCCTTCCGCTCCGGTACGTCGCCGGGCACGTGGGCGGCGAAGCCGCGATCAGCATGTCGAGCCCGAAGCCGAACCGCTCGTCGCTGCTCGCCGGACATCATCACCCCATTGTCGGTCAGGCCCGGGGAAGCGCTCGCCGGCACGGCCGCGAACGTGTCCGCGATGCCCTGGCCACGTAGCTCCTGCGCCGACCTCCGCGCGGGTCGCGCCCGCTGCCGTCGTCGAAGACGCTGGCCGCATCAGCCAGCCCTCGTAGGCGTCGGCGGCCACGTACAGCGCCAGGATGTCCAGCGCCCAGGCCGCCACCTTGGGAGGTACGCCACCCTCGATCATCACCGCTCAGGATGCGTGTCGCCGACGTCGTAGCATCGCGTTCCCCGGTGGGCACCGTGCGCGAAGGAGAGCTTGGCGGCGTCGTTGTGCCGCGCCATCACCTCGCGGGTGCTGAAGCGCGTAGTTGCGCACGGTCGTCCTGCCACGGACGACGCCGGACGGCACCGGCACCTCGTCGACGATCCGGTCGAGCACCAGCCGGAGCAGGTCGCGCTTGTTGGCGACGTAGGCGTAGAGACTGGCCGGGCCGGTGTCGAACTCGGCGGCGACGCGGCGCATCGAGACCGCCTCGGTGCTCGTCCTCGTCGACGATCCGGAGCGCGACGTCGACGATCGCGTCCAGGCTCAGCGGGCGCTTGCGGCGCGCGCGGGCGGCCTTGGCGCGGACCCGCTCGACGCGGCCGGGCGGCTTGCGGTGCTCATCGCGGCCCATGCTACTTGACACGAACAGTGTTCGTGCGTAGAACAGTGTTCGTCGCAAGTCACGAACACTGTTCGAAACGAGGGGAGCCATGTCCACCACCACCACCACTCCGGCCGCCGCCGTGGCCTACGCACTTCGCTGGCCGGCGCTCTTCGTGATCCTGGCCGCCGAGGTGATGGACCTCCTCGACGCGCTGATCACCTCCATCGCCGGCCCGACGATCGTCCGCGACCTCGGCGGCGGGGAGACCCTGATCCAGTGGCTGGCTGCCGGCTACACGATCGCGATGGCGAGCGGCCTGCTGATCGGCGGGCGGCTCGGCGACATCTACGGCCGGCGCCGGATGTTCATGATCGGGATGACCGGCTTCACGTTGATGTCGGCCGCCTGCGCGCTCGTCCCAGTCGCCGGAGATGCTGATCACCTTCCGGGTGCTCCAGGGTCTGATCGGCGCCGTGATGCTGCCGCAGGGCCTCGGCCTGATCAAGGAGATGTTCCCGCCCGAGGACATGGCCGCCGCGTTCGGCGCCTTCGGCCCGATCATGGGGCTCTCCGCTGTCGGCGGTCCGATCCTGGCCGGCTGGCTGGTCGACGCCGACCTGTTCGGCTGGGGCTGGCGCACGATCTTCGCGATCAACATCCCGATCGGCGTCGTCGCGCTGCTCGCTGCCGTCCGGGTGCTGCCGGCGTCCCGGCCCGACCCGCGGTCCGGATCGACCTCGACCAGCGCGCGCGATCGCGTGGCCGGCTCGATGGTCCTGCTGATCTACCCGCTCATCCAGGGCCGCGTGCTCGGCTGGCCGCTCTGGTCGCTCCCTGATGATCGCCGCCGGCGTCGCCCTCTTCGCGCTGCTGGCCCTGGTCGAGCGCCGCCGCGACCGCGCCGGCTCGTTTCACCCTGGTCACCCCGTCGCTGTTCGGGCAAGCGGCGTTCACGGGCGGCTTGGCGACCGGGATGGCGTTCTTCGGCGCGCTGCTCGGGATCAGCATCGTGTTCACCCTCTTCGTGCAGTTCGGGCTCGGCTTACAGCCCGTTCAAGGCCGGCCTGGCCGGCATCGCGCAGGCGGCGGCGAGCTGCGGGCCTGCTGGCGGTGGCCCTCCCGGCGACCTCGCCCCTCCCGGAACGGGCCCGGGAGGAGCCGCCCGTCGGCGCTGAGGTGAAGATGGGGCCATGAGGATCCGAGCCGAGCTCCTGAGCACCGGTGGCAGCGCCGCCGGGCTCGTCGTACCCGCGCGCCAGGGGAGGAGGAGCCCGTGAGCGTCCGCGAGGCGGTCCCGGGAGACGTCCCCCACATCCTGCGCCTGGTGCGCGACCTGGCCGAGTACGAGCGCGAGCTGGACCAGGTGGTGGCGACCGAGGACGACTTCCGTGATCTGCTGTTCCCCGACGACGGGCACCCGACCGTGTTCGGCCATGTCGCCGAGGTCGACGGCGAGGTGGTCGGGATGGCGGTCTGGTTCCTGTCCTTCTCGACCTGGACCGGACGCAAGGGGATCTGGCTCGAGGACCTCTACGTGATGCCGGAGCACCGTGGCTCGGGCCTCGGCCGGGAGCTGCTGGCGACCCTCGCCCGGCTCTGCCGGGAGCGCGGCTACACGCGTCTGGAGTGGTGGGTGCTGGACTGGAACGAACCGAGCATCGGCTTCTACCGCAGCCTCGGCGCGGACGCCTGCGACGAGTTCACCACCTACCGGATGGACGGCGACGCGCTGGCGGCGTTGGCGCGCTGAGGCTGCGCCGGGGGAGCCGGCCGGACGGGTGGTTGCGGCGCACGATCGGGGCGTTCATCGCTCCTCGAGACCGGTCGTGGCGACGACCCAGTCCCACAGCTGCTCGGCGTCGGCCCGCGACGAGCGGGTGCCCGGCCGGAGGTGGGTCGACCTCCGGCGGCGGTCGTGCCACAGCCCGCTGGCAGGCGCCGGCTCCACCGCCGAGATCCAGACCGTCGTGTCCGCGCCGCCCTGCGCGTCGCGGAGCACCGGCCGCATCACCTTGTGGAAGCCCGGGAGCGAGTCCAGCACCCCTGGCGTGTCGGCCCAGCCGGGGTGTGTCGCCCAGACCCCGATGTCACCGGGACCCCAGCGTTCCGCGAGCAGCGGCAGCAGCTCCACCTGGGCGCGCTTGCTCCGGGCGTACGCCGTGGTGCCCGAGTAGTCGCCGGTCAGGTACTCCGGGTCGTCGGGCCGCAGCCGCTGGGCGTACATCCCGCCCGATGTCACGAACACCACCCGCGCCGCATGCGCCGCCAGTGCCGGCCACAGCAGGTCGCTCATCAGCACCGGACCGAGCAGGTGCGTCGCCATCGTCAGCTCGTGGCCCTGTGCCGACTCGGTGCGCTCGGCGGGCAGTGCGCCCGCGTTGTGCACGAGGACGTCGAGGCGCGGCTCCTGCTCGAGGAAGGCGGACGCGAACCGGCGGACGTCGTCGAGGTCGGAGACGTCGCACCGGTGCACGGCGACCTCGGCCGTCGGCACCTCGCGCTGGATCCGGGCAGCGACGGCGGTCGCCTTCGCCGGTGTGCGGACCACCAGGTGCACGCGGGCACCGAGCCGCGCCATTCCCAGCGCCGCTTCCAGCCCGAGCCCTGAGGTGGCACCGGTGACCGCGATCTCCTTGCCACGCAGGGAGTCCGGCGCAGGATCGACCGGCCAACCGGGCAGTCGTCTGCGCGCCAGCAGCCCGATCCGCGAGAAGCCGAGCACCACCGACCGGTCGAGCGCGACGTCGACCGCGGTGCCGACCGCCTTCACCGGGTGCTGCTCATGCGCGCGCCGCCTGGTAGCGGTCGAGCGCGATCCGGCGCTCCTCGGCGTGGTCGACGATCCGCCGCGGGTAGCCGTGGTCGTAGCCCGCCTCGTGCTCCCACGGTTCGTGGGCCGCCTTCCCGTCGAGGTGCGCGAGCTCGGGCACCCAGCGCCGCACGTAGTCGCCGGCCGGGTCGAACTTCTTGCCCTGCGTGACCGGGTTGAACACCCGGAAGTACGGCGACGCGTCCGTGCCGGTGCCGGCCGTCCACTGCCAGCCGTGGTTGTTCGACGCGAGGTCGCCGTCGAGCAGGTGGTCCAGGAAGTGGCGCGCGCCGAGCGGCCACCAGGCGTGCAGGTCCTTGGACAGGAAGCTGGCGGTGATCATCCGCACCCGGTTGTGCATCCAGCCCGTGGCCAGCAGCTGTCGCATCCCGGCGTCGACGATCGGGTAGCCGGTGCGGCCCTCGCACCAGGCGTCGAACGCGTCGCCCGGGTCGTCGTACGTCATCCCGGCGAGCTCCGGGCGCAGGTCCTGCCACGCCGACTCCGGCCGGTGCCAGAGGACGTCGGCGTAGAACTCGCGCCAGCCGAGCTCGTCGGTGAACGTCACGGCGTCCTTGCCGCGCCGCTCGGCCAGGTCGGCGAGCAGCGTGCGGGGGTGGACCGCGCCGACCTTCAGGTACGGCGAGAGGCCCGACGTGCCGGCCTTCGCGGGTAGGTCACGCGCGGTGGCGTAGTCGCCCAGAGCCTCGTCCCGGAAGGCCTTCCAGCGTCGCAGCGCCGCTCGCTCGCCGGCCTCGGGCATCTCGCCGGGAGCCTCGCGCAGCGCCTTGTCGAGCATCGCCGCGACCCGCTTGTCGTCGTCGGCGGGCGCCAGCGAGAGCCCGGACGGCTCGTCGGCCGGAACCCGCCAACCGTGCTCGCGCCAGGCCCGGGAGAACGGCGTGAACACCTGGTACGGCGAGCCGTCCCCCTTGCGGATCCGTCCGGGGGTGACCGCGTAGGGGCTGCCGGTCTCCACCCACGTGATGTCGTGCGCGGAGAGTGCCTCCGCGACCGCGGCGTCGCGGGCGCGGCCGTAGGGGAACGGTTCCGCCGACACGTGCACGGAACCGGCGCCGAGGTCGTGCGCCAGCCTCGGCACCAGGGTGCGCGGGTCGCCGTGCCGGATCGAGAGCCGCCCGTCGTACGCCTCCACGGCGGCGCGCAGACTGGCTGCGAGCCAGGCGGTGCGCACCGCTCCGGCCCGACCCCAGAGCGCCGGGTCGACCACGAACACGACATGGACCTCACCGCCGTCGGCAGCCGCGTGCGCGGCCCCGAGGGCCGGCAGGTCACCGCGCCGCAGGTCACGACGCAGCCAGAGCAGGGAGGTCACCCGGCGGTCTCCTGCGCCTTGCCTTCCAGGGCGTGTCCGAGCTTGGTCTCGGTGTCGTCGGCCAGCTTCTGCAACGGCTTGGTCAGGAACGGGGAGGCGAGCGCGGCCAGGCCCTTGAACGTCATCTCGGCGCGGTACTCGACCTCGGATCCCGCGCCGGCGGGCCGCACGGTCACCGTGTCCTTGCTGGTCACGGTCTTGTTGGTGCCCGTGATCACGAACCGGCGACCCGGCTCGACGGTCTCCACCACGTAGTCGAGCTCGGTCTCGCTGCCGCGGAACTCCGAGACGTTGCGGTAGTGCGTGCCTACCCCGCCGTCGCCCGACGTCCGCCGGCAGGTGACCGTGCCGGCGTCCCACTGCTCGGCGTTCTCGAAGTCGAGCAGGTAGTCGAAGACGGATGCCGGGTCCCAGGTGGTCGAGATCGTCCGGACGAGCTGATGGGCCATGCCGTCAACCTACAAAGGCTTGTCAAGGGTTTGTGCAACGTTCACGATGGGCGTGATGGACACCAGGGTCTGGATCGGGACGCTCGCGGAGCACACGGGTGTCAGCACGCACGTCCTGAGGGTCTGGGAGGAGCGCTACGGCCTGCTCACGCCGCAGCGCTCCTCGAGCGGGTACCGGATCTACGGCCCCGACGACGAACGTCGGGTCCGCGCGATGCTGGCGCTGCGCGCCCGCGGGGTGTCCACGGGCGAGGCGGCCGCGATGGTGCTGGCGGACGTGCCGGCCACCGACGCGTCGCCCCTCGAGGAGCTGTGTCCCTCGCTCGTCGCGGCGATCTCGGAGTACGACGAGGCCGGCACCCTGGCGATCATCGACCGCGCGCTCGTCGGCCACGACCTGGTCGAGGTGGTCGACCGGCTCTTCTTCCCGTGCCTGCGCCGGCTCGGGGACGACTGGGAGGCGGGCACGATCACGGTGTCCCAGGAGCACTTCGGCAGCGGGCTGATCCGGAGCCGGATGCTGGCGCTGGCTCCCCGGAGCCTGCCCGGCCGCGACGGCGCCCCGGTGGCGGTGTTGGCCTGCCCGACCCACGAGCGCCACGACATCGGGCTGCTCGCGCTGTGCCTGGTGCTGCGGCGGGACGGCTGGTCGGTGACCTTCCTGGGGGCGGACACCCCGGTCCCCGACGTGGTGGACACCGCGCACGACGTCGACGCCAGGATCGTGGTGCTCTCGGGGACCGAGCCGCACATGTTCGCCGCCCAGCTCGAGCAGTACTCCGCCGACCTGGCCCGGCTCCCGGCCACCACCATGCTGGCCCTCGGCGGGCGGGCGGCCGCCTCGTCGCTCGCCGCCCGCTACGGCGCGTTCCACCTGGAGACGGACCCGTTCTCCGCCGCAGCCGACCTGGCCGAGCTGGGTGGCGTGCCGAGGGTCCGGACGGACGCGTGAGTCCGGGGGCCCCCCTCGACCTCGGCGCGCTCGACGCCGCGATGGTGGAGTTCTGGTCCGAGCGCCACCTGTGCACGCTCACCACGCTCCGCCGTGACGGCAGCCCTCATGTGGTGCCCGTCGGCGTGGCCCTGGACCCCGCCGAGGGATGCGCGTGGGTGATCGCGTCCCGCACCTCCCGCAAGGTCCGCAACCTCGGCACCCCGGGTGAGCACCGGGTCGCCGTCTGCCAGGTCGACGGCCGCCGGTGGTCCACCCTCGAGGGCCTCGGCGAGCTGCGGAGCGACCCGGCGTCGGTCGCCCGGGCGGTCGAGCGCTACGCCGCGCGCTACCGCCAGCCGCGCCCCAACCCGGCCCGGGTCGCGATCCGGATCACGCCCACCCGGGTCCTCGGGAGCAGCGACCTCGGCTGACCGCAGGAGACTCGCGCCCACTCGTGGACGAACCACTGCAAGCGGGTCCCGGATCGCCGTACTCTTGGCCCATCCCCGGCCCACCGTGGGCCGCCTTCCGAGGAGTCACCTGTGCCGACCGTGTCCGACGTCGAGCAGGCACTGCGCGTCGCCGACGCCCTGCCGCCCGGCGAGGAGCAGGTGGAGCGCTCGGAGAAGGCGCTGGCGATGGCCGAGCAGGTGGACGAGTTCTCGCTGCTGGTGCAGGCCCGGATCAACCTCGTGGCGGCGTACGACGCCGCCGCCCCGGGCGACCGGGAGATCCCGCACATCGCCTGGCTGCTCGGCTGCCTCGAGGGCGACCCCGCCGGACCCGACCAGGTCACCGACCGGCAGCGCTTCGAGATCCTGTGGGAGTGCCGCTACGCGCTGGCGCGCACCCGGCGCTCGAGCCGGATGCCGCTCGTCGTCGTGCAGCGGGTCTACCGCGACATCGAGCGCCGCTACCGCGCCGAGGGCGTCTCCCCGCACCTCTACGCCAAGTACCGCGCCTTCCTGGCCCGCGACATCGACACCGAGGACGTGTTCGAGCGATGGCTGCGGGTGTGGCGCAGCAGCCCCCGCGACGCGCTCTCGGACTGCGAGGTGTGCGACATCGCCACCGACGCCCGCTTCCTGGCCGAGGCCGGCGACCCGGCCGCGGCACTGGAGCGGGCGGTCGACCTGCTCGAGGGCCGCAAGCGCTGTGACCGCGAGCCGCACCGGTTGTACGGGAAGGCCGCCGACTGGGCGATGCGCCTGGGCCGGGTCGACACCGCCGAGTCCTACCACCGGGTCGGCTGGCTGATGGTCGTCGGCCGGCCCCCGTTCGTGTCCGCCATGGCCGACCACGTGATGTACCTGGTCCGGACGAACCGGCCGGGGCGCGCCGTCCGGCTCGCGCTGGCGCTGGTGCCGCTGCTCAACGACCGACTCGACGACCTCGACCGGATGCACGGCTCCGCCGTCGCGGCCCGCGTGCTGCGCGCCGGGCGCGGCCACCGGCTGGCGCCGCAGGACGTGTCCGGGCGCCCGCTCGACGACGTGATCAGGAGCCTCGACGGCAGCGCCCGCGAGCTCGCTGCCGCGTTCGACCGGCGCAACCGCACCGACCGGGTGTCCCGACGGATCTCCCTGCGGACCCGGATCGCGCCCTACCCGGAGTCCGCGTCGGAGGATGTGCGGGCCGCCGACGCGCTCGACGTCGACCTGGCCCGCCGGGCGGAGGTGCGGTTCGACCCACCGAGCGTGCCGCTGCCCTCCTCGGTGCTGGGCTTCGCGGCCGAGCTGCTCGCGGTCAGCGACCGCTTCGACGCGACCCGGGTGATGGAGCTGGTCAACGGGTGGGCCTCGCTGCGCGAGGAGATGCTGCCGGTCAGAGATCTGGTCGAGCACCTCGCCGTGTCCTACCTCGACCGCCGGGCGCTCGCCTCCGAGCGGGCACAGGCCGACGAGTCGTTCGTCGACCTGCTGCTGACCAGCGCGTCGGAGTCGGCCCGGATGTCGGGCAGTGTTCCCGCCGTCCAGCGGGTCGAGGTCGAGGCCCTGCACCGGCAGGCGCTGGCCGGCGACGACTCCGCGTGGTCGCGGGCCCGCAAGCTCGCCGACGAGCTCGAGCAGGGTGGCGAGCTGACCGAGGCGGCGGGCGCGCTGATGGCGCTCAGCCGCAATCCCGACCCGGTCCGGGGCATGGCCGACGCGTTGCGGGCCGCCGAGCTCTTCGACCGCGCCGGGCAGCCCCGCTGGGCCGTCACCGCGCTCCAGGCAGCGGGCTACGCCGGGGTCTGGGCCGACCCGGTGGCCTCCGAGGAGCTCCTGCAGCGGGCCTACGACGGGGCGATGGAGCACGAGCTGCCGGCCGTGGCGGTCGCGATCATCGCCACCCGGGCCAAGCTCGCCTGGCAGACCGGGGACATGGACGCCGCGGTGCTCGGCTTCCGCGAGGCCGTTTCCCGCGCCGACGAGGTCGGGGTCGCCGACCCGCTCGGGCTGCGCTCCGAGCTGTGCGACGTGCTGCTCCAGGCCCACGAGTGGGAGGAGCTGATCGACGAGTCCCACGCGCTGCTCGCCCGGCTCGCCCCCGGGGACGTGCAGCGCCGCGCGTTCGCGCACCGGCTGCTCGGGCTCGGCCTGCTCGAGACCGGCAACGCCCACGAGGCGGTGGAGGTGCTGGAGCCGGCCGTGATCGCGCTGCGGGAGGACGACCCGATGCTCGCGGTGGCCAGCTGGACGCTGGGCCGGGCGCTGGTCGCCGGCGAGCGTCCCGACCTCGCGGCACCCCACTTCGTCACCGCCGCCGCCGGCTTCCAGGCCGACCAGCGGCTGCCCGACGCGGCCGCGGCCCACGAGGCGGCCGGGGTCACCCTGTTCCAGTTCGGTGCCCACGGCCGGGCCGCCGAGCACCTGCTCAACGCCGCCCGGATCGCCCGTCACGTCGGCGACCAGCAGCGGATGGTGTCCTCGCTGCGGCTGCTCGCCAACGTCCAGGGAGTCGAGGGCCGGGTCAACGAGGCACTGTCGACGCTGCGCTCGATCGTCGAGGAGGCGCGCGCCGTACCGCCGGCGGACCCGGCCGCACCGGCGCTCGAGGAGGAGCGGCTGCGCGGCCAGATCCAGCACCAGGCGGCGCTGATCCTGATCGACGGCAACCGCGCGGCCGAGGCCGAGGAGGCCTTGTCGGAGTCGATCACGCTGCTGACCCAGCACGGTGAGGGCACCGAGACCGCCGCGGCGGAGGACACCTACCACCGGCTGACGGGCAGGATGTGGACATCGTCGCGCGGGGCACGGGAGACTCAGCCCGGAGGGAACATCTGAGGACCGCGCGGTCCCCGAGGCGAAAGGCCGGTTCCATGGCGTCACAGAGCACAACCGAGGTCGCGAAGGTCCCGATGTTCGACGGCCTCACCGACGCCGAGCTCCAGAAGATCGCGAAGGCGGGCACCGAGGTGACGGTGCCGGAGCACTGGTCGCTGATCTGGGAGAAGACCCCCGCCGACAAGGCCTACATCCTGCTCGACGGTGAGGTCGTGGTCCGCAAGGGCAAGCAGGAGATCGCCCGGCTCGGCCCCGGCGACGTCGTCGGCGAGTCGGCGATCGTCAACCACAAGCTCCGCAACGCCTCCGTGGTGAGCACCACCCCGGTCCGGGTGCTGCACTTCACGCGCGAGGCCGTCGAGCGGCTGTGCGAGGAGATCCCGACCTTCAAGGCGGCGCTGGACGCGGCCGCCGGCGACCGGATCGGCGACGCCCGCAAGGACGCCTGACTTGGCCGACGACGGGGGCGAGGGCCCACCCGAGGCGGTCGTGGGCCAGCTGACCGGCCCGGAGCTGCTGGAGGCGGTCGAGGTGCTGCTCCTCGGCGGAGCGCCGGAGTTCACACGCGCCGAGGTGGCCGAGCGCGCCGAGGTCCCGATCGACGTCGCGGAGCGGCTCTGGCACAGCCTCGGGTTCCCGCACGCCCAGGCCGACGCGGTGATGTTCACCGAGGCCGACGCCCGGGCCCTGGAACAGACGATGCAGCTGATCCGGGGCGGGATCCTCGACGAGGACTCGCAGGCGGCGATGGTGCGCACCTGGGGCCGCAGCTTCGCGCGGCTCGCGGAGTGGCAGACCACGCTGCTGGCCGGCCTGGCCGTCGCCGCCGACGACCCGCAGGCCCGGATGGAGGAGCTCGCGGTCGACGTGATCCCGCTGGTCGACTCGTTGCAGAGCTACATCTGGCGGCGACACCTCTTCAGCGCGTCGAGCCGGCTGCTGATGCGCCCCTCGGACCAGGAGTCCGTGCAGTCGGTCGGCTTCGTCGACATCGTCGGTTACACGACCCAGAGCAAGAACCTCTCCGAGACCGAGCTGGTGGCACTGGTCGAGCACTTCGAGGAGGTCGCCACCAGCACCGTGACCGACCACGGCGGACGGCTGATCAAGACGATCGGCGACGAGGTGCTGTTCGCGGCCGACACCGCCGCCGACGGCGCCAGGATCGCGCGCGCCCTGGTCGACCGCGCCGCCGACGACGAGGCGTTCCCCCAGGTGCGGGCCGGCGTCGCGTACGGCCCCGTGGTGAGCCGGCTCGGCGACGTCTTCGGCCCGACCGTCAACATCGCGTCCCGGCTGACGTCGTTGTCCCGGCCGGGGAAGGTGCTGGTCGACCGCGGCATGAACGACGCGCTGGCCGAGCTCGATCCCGACGAGGACGAGTTCCGGCTCAGCCGGGTCCGCCGTACCTCCGTGAAGGGCTACTCCCGGATGGAGCCGTTCCGGTTGAAGGCGCCGCGGGGGTCGTGATTCGGGGTGGGCTGATTACCACGGTCCCGTGGTGTTCAGCCTCATCCCGAGGGAAATTGCGCTAGGGGAGGGGACTGTTACCACGGGACCGTGGTGTTTGGCCGGGACCGTGACGCCGGCGATTCACCACGTTCACGTGGCAACCACCCGCCTCCCGGCGGGATCTGGATGGGGAAGCGGAGACGTACCACGCGACCGTGGTGGATCCTGCTGCCAGCCACGTCCCCGCGGCCTGGGCGATCAGTCCCGCAGTCAGGTCCGCCCGGGGACGCCGGCCTCGCCCTGAGGGAGCAGCCGCACGTGGTCGGGACGGAAGCCGTGCTCGATCCCCCACAGCACGGCCTGGCTCCGGCTGGTGACCGTCATCTTGCGGTAGCTCGACCGGATGTAGGACTTCACGGAGTTGATGCTGAGGAACGCGCGGTCGGCGATCTGCTGGTTGCTCAGCCCCTGTGTGATCAGGGCGATGATCTCGGACTCGCGGGTGGTCAGCCCCTGCTTGCGGCCCGGCCAGTCCCCGTTGTCGGCCATCGCCTCGATCGGTTCCTCGGTGACCACCACCTCGCCCGCGTGCACGCGTTCGAGGGCCTCGACCAGCTCGTCGGCGGGCAGTCTCTTGGCGAGGTAGCCGGCCGCCCCCTTGCGCAGGGAGGCCTTGACCAGCTCCGGGTGCACGTTCCAGCTGTAGATCACCAGCTTGCGCGCGTTGGTCTCCCGCAGCACCTCGTCCACCTCGGAGGCGATCTCCTGGGTCTGGGAGAACGTGTCGTACAGCGCGATGTCGGACGGCTCCAGGGCCGGCTTGTTGGCCGCGATCTCGACAACGACGACCCGGTCCGAGAAGGGCTCGAACATCTGGGCAAGACCCTTCACCACGATCTCGTAGTCGTTGAGGATCGCGATGCGCAGGGGACGTGCGGTGTCCATGGGGATGACCGTAGTGTCACACCCTTCACCCGTAGGGAGGTATGCCGGGTCCACGGGCGCCACCTAACGTCCCTTCATCTGGGGGGCCACGGTGAACGACCCGAACCGTGGCCCTTCATCTCGTCCGGACGGGTGACCGGATCCCGATCGGGGGGATGCTCCGTCGGCTGGTCAGCGGCGGAGCATCTGTCTGTCACCGCTCCGTAGACTCCCGCCATGGCTCAGACCCGGGACCACGTCGACGTGCTGATCGTGGGCGCCGGCCTCTCCGGGATCGGCGCGGCATGCCACCTCGCCGTGGACTCCCCGGGGCGCAACTACGCGATCCTCGAGGCGCGCGCTGCCAGCGGTGGCACCTGGGACCTGTTCCGCTACCCGGGTGTGCGGTCCGACTCCGACATGTTCACCCTCGGTTACCGGTTCCGTCCCTGGCCGGGCGACCAGGCGCTGGCCGACGGGCCGTCGATCCTGCGCTACGTCCGCGAGACCGCGACGGCCTACGGCGTCGACGACCAGATCCGCTACGGCCATGTGGTACGACGGGCGGACTGGTCCTCGGCCGACCAGCGCTGGACCGTGACCGCCGATCGTGGCGGCGCCGAGGTCACCCTCACCTGCGACGTGCTCTGGGCGTGCAGCGGCTACTACGACTACGACACGGGCTACACGCCGGACTTCGCGGGCGTCGAGGACTACGAGGGTCGGATCGTGCACCCGCAGCTCTGGCCCGACGACCTCGACCTCGACGACCAGCACGTGGTGGTGATCGGCAGCGGCGCGACCGCGATGACGTTGGTGCCGGCGATCGCGGATCGCACAGCCCACGTGACGATGCTCCAGCGATCACCGACGTACGTGATGTCGGTGCCCAGCCGCGACGGGGTCGCGACGCAGGCCAGACGGGTGCTGCCGTCGCGGTGGGCACACGTCGTGGCGCGCTGGAAGAACGTGCTGATCGCGACCGGGTTCTACCAGCTGAGCCGGCAGCGCCCGGCGCTGGTGCGCGGGCTGATCCGCCGGGCCACGGTCTCCCAGCTGCCCGAGGGGTACGACGTCGACACGCACTTCCGTCCGACGTACGACCCGTGGGACCAGCGGCTGTGCCTGGTGCCGGACGGCGACCTGTTCCGGTCGATCAGCCGCGGGGACGCCTCCGTGGTCACCGACCGGATCGACTCGTTCACGCCGAAGGGCGTGCTGCTGGAGTCCGGCGAGGAGCTGGCGGCCGACGTGGTCGTGACCGCCACCGGACTGCGACTGAAGGCGTTCGGCGGCGCCGAGCTGTCGATCGACGGCGAGCCCGTGCACCTGCCGGACACCATGGCCTACAAGGGGATGCTGCTCGCGGGCGTCCCCAACTTCGTGTTCACCGTCGGCTACACCAACGCGTCCTGGACGCTCAAGGCCGACCTCGTCGCGCAGTACGTGATGCGCCTCTTCCGCCACCTGGACCGCACCGGCACCCGGGTGTTCGTGCCGCGGCTGGAGGCAGACGTGGAGGCCCAGCCGTTCCTGGACTTCGCGGCCGGCTACGTGCTCCGCTCGCTGCACGAGTTCCCCAAGCAGGGCAGCCGAGCACCGTGGCGGCTGCGGCAGAACTACCTGCGCGACGTGCTCACGATGCGTCACGGCAAGGTCACCGACGACGCCATGGAGTTCAGCTAGCTAGACCCGGGACGGGCGTCCGAAGCGGGTCGTGACACCGGGGCTGAACGCGACGTGGTCCGGCGTACGACGGGTGGTGCCGGAGAGGCCGACCGAGGCCACCAGGCCGTCGTCGAGCGCGAGCACCTCGGCGTCGTGCAGCGGCCAGGGCCGGTGCGCGTTGGGCACGTAGAGGGTCCGTCCCCAGGCGCGGGTGTGCAGCCCCCACCGGGCCGTGAGGAAGTGGTCGAGCTCGGTGGGCTCCCGTCGGTCGCCGACGCGGACCACGAGCCGGCTCGCACCGACCCCCGGGCGGCGCAGCCTCGCCTCGTAGGTGTGGTGGGCCGCGTCGTCGACCGTGCGCACGTCGTACCGCATCTGCGCCCAGCGGTAGGGGAGCCGCAGCGCCGCGCGGGCGCCGAGCACCACGGCCAGCCGGTCGGTGTCCAGGCTCAGGAAGACGATGCCCCGACGCCCGTTCGCGTCGACGGAGTAGAGGCGCACGTTGGTCTCCAGGAAGGTCCCGAACCACGGGACCGCCGGGCCGTCCCGGAAGCCCGCGTCGACCATCCGGAACGGCACCAGTCCGACGTAGGTGCGGCCCGCGTACGTGTCCGGGCGAACCCCCGGCGGCATGAACCGCGCCACGGCCGCCGGGTCGACGGCCCAGTGCACGAGGGTGAGATCGCGCCAGCCCTGGCTCATCACCACCGGTCTGGGCAGCGTCGGGGCATGTGCCGTCACCGGCTCGATCTCCACCCGCCCAACCTACGGAGTGCGCCTACAGGAAGATCGCCGGAAGCGCGTAGAGCACCACGACCGACCAGGTGACGTGCGTGAGGATCGGCGCCAGGATGCCCCCGGAGGCGCGCCGCTGCAGGCCGACGACCGCGCCCAGGATGACGGCCGCGAAGGTGAGCATCACGTTGCCGGTGGCGAGGGTGGCGATCACGTAGGTGACGGTGGTCCACTCGACCGGGTGGCGCGGGATGGCTGCGTAGACGGCGCCCCGGAAGAAGAGCTCCTCGGCGATCCCGTTGAGCACGGTGACCAGCAGCACCAGCGGACCGGCGCCCTGGTCGGCGTAGTCGAGGACCGAGGCGACCTGGCGGTCCAGCGGCCCGATCTCGTGCACGACGAGGCCGCCGACCGTGAACACCGCCGCGAGAGCCACGCCGAGCAGGATCGGCTGCACCACCGGTCGCGGGAGTGGGGCGTCCTCGCTCCCCCGGCGGATGTCGATCCGGCCGAGGTACAGCGGCCCGGACGCGAAGGCACCGACCGCCCACACGCCCGCGAGCACCAGCGTGGCCAGGATGAACGCCGAGCTGCCGGGGTCGAGTCGCAGCGACCACCCGAGCACCCCGGCGCCGATCAGCACGAACAGCACCGTCACGAGCTGCCGGCGGCGGAAGTCGCGGGGGCTCTGCCGGTGGTCCCGAGGCACCTGCTGCCACAGCGAGGGGTGGAGCCACTTGATGCCGAGAACGCGCATCGTCCGCGCCCTCAACCCTCGGTCTGGCGATCGTCCTCGATGGCTCGCCGGACGCACTCCTGGTACGGCGCGAGGTCCAGCGGCACCAGCTCCTCGATCGCGTGGTCGGTCACCACCACCTCGGTGCCCATGGAGTCGATCAGGTTGCGTCCGGTGGTGACGTCGACGTCGGTCACCAGCGCCAGCCAGTACGAGGAGAGGCGAGGAGTCAGCACGGGCACGGTGACCACCGGGATCTCGCGGCCGTTCATCACCAGCGCCGCCTGCTGGAGCATCTCGCCGTAGGTGAGGACCTCCGGGCCGCCGATCTCGAAGACCTTGCCCATCGCCTGCTCGTTGCCCGCCACGCCGATCAGGTAGGACACGACGTCGTCGATGCCGATCGGCTGGGTCTTGGTGCCGACCCACTTCGGCACCACCATCGCGGGGAGCTTCTTGACCAGCTGCCGGGTCATCTCCCACGAGATGCCGCCCCTGCCGACCACGATCGCGGCCCGCAGGACGGTGACCGGGACGCCGCTCGCACCGAGCAGGCCCTCGACCTCGCGGCGCGAGCGGAGATGGGCGGAGAGCTCTCCGTTGTCCTCGCTGCCGAGCCCGCCGAGGTAGACGATCTGACGCACGCCGGTCTTCTCGGCCACCTTCGCGAAGAGCCGCGCCGCTTCCGCGTCGCGCTTCTCGAAGTCGGCGCTGTCCAGTGAGTGCACGAGGTAGTAGGCCACCTCGACGTCCTCGAGCGGCTCGGTCAGGGACGCCCGGTCACCGACGTCACCGCGGACGGGTCGGCCCGGCCCGTCGTACGTCTCGGGGTGGCGGGTCATCGCCTTGACGTCGTGACCAGCCTCGACGAGTGCAGGCACCAGTCTCTTGCCGATGAAGCCGGTCGCGCCGGTGACGAGGATGCGGGTCATGCCTCCCAGCCTAGGGACCACCCCGACGGGTGATCGCGTCAGGACAGGGACCGGCCGGGGGAACGGGAAAGGGAAACAGGGGCCCTCCCGAAGGAGGACCCCTGTCCCTTATTCACCCCAGAAGGGGGTCACTCGGACGGCGGCGTGGTGTCGACCGTGATGGTGGCGATGCCCACCAGCAGGCCGCCCTTGACCGCGTCGGTCTTGAACGTCTGGTTGAGCAGCGGAGCCGCGACGGGCGAGATCTCCACCTTGGTGCCGGTCAGGATCGCGTCGCTCCCCTGGGTCTTCAGCGGCTTCAGCGTGCGGCCGTCCAGCTTGAACAGGTAGGCGCTGGTCGCGGCCACCTTGCCGTTGACGCTCACGTCGCCGTAGACCCGCGAGACACCGGGGTCGACGTTGAAGTTGGTCAGCTCGACCTTGGTGCTGCCGGCGGTCAGCGAGAGGCCGGAGCCCTCGTGCTGGACCTGGCCGATGACGTACGGCGAGACCTGGCCGGGCTTGAACACCGTGACGTTGCCGCCCGTGATCGGGAACACCAGCGAGCCGGCGGTCAGCTTGGCGGTGCCGACGACACCGGGGGTGAGCTTCAGCGAGGTCAGCGCGTCGACGAAGCCCTGGTCGAGCTTGATCGCCGTGGTCTTGCCGGCAATGGCGTCCAGCGCGGCGACGGGCTTCGGGGCCGAGTGCGACTTCGTCGTCGACGAGCCGCTGTCGTTGCTGCTGCCGCAGGCGGCGAGCGGGAGAGACATGAGCGCGATCGCCGTCCCGGCGATCAGGCGCTTGCGTGTGGTGAACATGTGAAAAGCACTTCCTTCTGGAGGTTGATCGGGGGAGAACCCCTGACGCACGGTGGTTCGCCGCTGCCCGGCCACCGGTCTGCACCCCGGTGGGTGGACTTTCGGATTGGTGCGAATCTGGGAAACTCAGGAAACTCTCGGGGCAGCGCTCAGCGGCCGTTGGTGGTACGCATGGAGCACGACCGAGGGGAGCAGCCATGGCGACGTACGTGTACCGGTTCAGCGAGGGCGACCGGGATCAGAAGGAGCTTCTTGGCGGCAAGGGAGCCAACCTCGCCGAGATGACCAACCTGGGCATGCCGGTGCCGCCCGGTTTCACGATCTCCACCGACGCCTGCCGCGCCTACTTCTCGGAGGGCAAGGTCCCCCGGTCCCTCAAGGTCGAGGTCACGATCGCGATGCGCGAGGTGGAGGAGGCGGTCGGCCGCAACTTCGGCGACCCGCACGAACCACTGCTGGTCTCGGTGCGCTCCGGCGCCAAGTTCTCGATGCCCGGGATGATGGAGACGGTGCTCAACGTCGGCCTGAACGACGAGACCGTCGCAGGCCTGGCCACCGTCTCGAACGACGAGCGGTTCGCGTGGGACTCCTACCGGCGGCTGATCCAGATGTTCGGCCGCACCGTCCTCGACATCCCCGGCGAGCCCTTCTCCGAGGCCCTCGACGCGCAGAAGGACAAGGCCGGCGTGAAGACCGACGTGGAGCTCGGTGCGGACGACTGGAAGGCCGTCGTCGCGTCGTACAAGGCGATCGTGAAGGAGCACACCGGCTCCGACTTCCCGCAGAAGCCCCGCGAGCAGCTCGACCTCGCGATCGAGGCGGTGTTCCGCTCCTGGAACACCGAGCGGGCCCGGCTCTACCGCCGCCGCGAGCGGATCCCCCACAACCTGGGCACCGCGGTCAACGTGGTGAGCATGGTCTTCGGCAACCTCGGGGAGAACTCCGGCACCGGCGTCTGCTTCACCCGCGACCCGTCCAGCGGGCACAGCGGCATCTACGGCGACTACCTGCAGAACGCGCAGGGTGAGGACGTCGTCTCCGGCATCCGCAACACCCTCCAGCTCGCCGACCTGGAGGAGATCGACCCGAAGTCCTACAAGCAGCTGCGCAAGATCATGCGTCGGCTCGAGACCCACTACCGCGACCTGTGCGACATCGAGTTCACGATCGAGCAGGGCAAGCTCTGGATGCTCCAGACCCGGATCGGCAAGCGCACGGCGGGCGCGGCGTTCCGGATCGCCTGCCAGCTCGACGACGAGGGTCTGATCACCACCGACGAGGCGCTCGAGCGGGTCACCGGCAACCAGCTCAGCCAGCTGCTGTTCCCGCAGTTCGACTCGCACGCCGAGCGCGAGCTGCTGGCCAGGGGGCTGGGCGCCTCACCGGGGGCAGCGGTCGGGGCGATCGTGTTCGACAACGCGCAGGCGGCAGAGGAGAAGGCGGCGGGCAAGGACGTGATCCTGGTCCGTCGGGAGACGAGCCCCGAGGACCTGCCCGGGATGGTCGACTCCAAGGGCGTGCTCACCACCCGCGGTGGGAAGACGTCCCACGCCGCGGTCGTGGCGCGTGGCATGGGCATGTGCGCGGTCGTGGGGGCCGAGGCGATCGAGGTGCACGACGGCGAGCTCCGAGCCGACGGCAGGGTGCTCACGCGTGGCGACGTGATCGCGATCGACGGCGCGACCGGCGAGGTCTTCGTCGGCGAGGTGCCCGTCGTCGACTCGCCGGTGATGACCTACATCGCCGATGGCGTGGACGCGGCACACGAGGCGGCGGGCGACGACCAGGAGGTGCGGGAGCTGGTCGACGCGGTGCACCGGCTGCTGTCCCACGCCGATGACGTACGCCGGTTGCGGGTGCGCGCCAACGCGGACAACGGCGAGGACGCCGAGCGGGCCCGCAAGCACGGCGCCGAGGGCATCGGGCTGTGCCGCACCGAGCACCAGTTCCTCGGTGACCGACGGGTGCAGATCGAGCGCGTCGTCCTGTCCGAGACCGGTGAGGACCGCGACCAGGCGCTGGCGGCGCTGCTGCCCCTGCAGCGGCAGGACTTCACCGAGCTGCTGGAGGCGATGGACGGGCTGCCGACCACGATCCGGCTGATCGACCCGCCGCTGCACGAGTTCCTGCCCGACCTCCCCGAGCTCGCGGTCAAGGTGGCCCTGGCGGAGGAGCGCGGCGAGACCGACGCGCACGACGTCAAGCTGCTCGCGGCGGTCCGCCGGATGCACGAGTCCAACCCGATGCTGGGCCTGCGCGGCGTCCGGCTGGGGCTGCGGATGCCGGGTCTCTTCGCCCTGCAGATCCGGGCGATAGCCGAGGCGTGCGTCGAGCTGCGCCAGCGGGGACTGGACCCGCAGCCGGAGATCATGGTGCCGCTGGTCGGCTCGCAGCGTGAGCTCCAGCTGGTGCGAGACGAGGCCGAGGCGATTCTCGCGGAGATCGCGGAGGAGACCGGCGAGAAGCTCGACTTCGCGATCGGCTGCATGATCGAGCTTCCGCGTGCGGCACTGACGGCGGCCCGGATCGCGGAGGAGGCCGACTTCTTCTCCTTCGGCACCAACGACCTGACCCAGACCACATGGGGCTTCTCCCGCGACGACGTGGAGGGTGCGTTCTTCGCGACGTACCTCGAGAACGGCGTGCTGACGATCTCTCCCTTCGAGACCCTGGACGCCGACGGCGTGGGCCAGCTCGTCCGGGCAGGCGTGGAGGGCGGCCGCTCGACCAAGCCGACGCTGAAGATGGGGGTCTGCGGCGAGCACGGCGGAGACCCGGAGTCGATCCACTTCTTCCACGACGCCGGTCTCGACTACGTCTCGTGCTCGCCGTTCCGGGTGCCGGTGGCGAGGCTGGAGGCCGGCCGGGCGACCGTGGTCCCGAAGGGCTGAGGGGCGCTCAGTACGAGGTGAGGTTCGCCGACCAGCGTTCCTCGATCCGGCCGAACTTCCAGATCGCGACCGACAGCGCCCAGGTGACCACGAACAGGGCGACGATGCCGTAGCCGACGTACTCGAGGTCGACGCTGCCCACAGCGGCGAGCGGACCGGATTCGATGCCGACCTTGTCGGCGAGCAGGCCGACCAGCTCGGTCACGCCGATGATCAGCGCGACGGCGACGGAGAGCGCCGTCACCGTGATGTTGTAGTACACCTTGCGCACCGGTCGCGAGAACGCCCATCCGTAGGCGACGTTCATGAACGCGCCGTCGATGGTGTCGAGGAGGGCCATGCCGGCGGTGAACAGCACCGGCAGCGTCAGCACCGCCCAGAACGGGAGGCTGGCCGCGACCGCGCCGCCGGCGATCACCAGCAGGCCGATCTCGGTGACGGTGTCGAAGCCGAGCCCGAACAGGAAGCCGGTCGGGTACATGTGCCACGGCTTGCGTACCAGGCGGGTGACCCGGCCGAGGACCCGGTTCAGGAAGCCGCGGCTGTCGAGCTGACGCTCCAGCTCGGCCTCGTCGTACTCGCCCCGGCGCATGGCGCGGAAGACCTTGAGCACACCGACCAGGGCCACCAGGTTGATCAGCCCGATCAGGACCAGGAAGACGCCGCTCACCGACGTGCCCCAGACGCCGGTGACCTCCTGCAGCCGGGAGGTGTCGTCCTGGACCCCGTCGGCCAGGGCGCGGACGCCGAGCGCGACCCCGAGCACCATCACGAAGACGACCGAGCTGTGACCGAGGCTGAACCAGAAGCCGGTGCTCACGGGACGCTGCCCGTCCGCCATCAGCTTGCGGGTGGTGTTGTCGATCGCGGCGATGTGGTCGGCGTCGAACGCGTGCCGCATGCCCAGGGTGTACGCCGTCAGGCCGAGGCCGACCCCGAGCACCTTGTTGCCGACCTCGTAGTCGTGGGGAGCGACCACCAGGATCAGCAGACCCCAGCCCACGACGTGCAGCAGCGCGACGAACGCGAGGCAACGGATCAGGCTGTTGCGCTCGGGGCGGCTGAACCTGCGCCGGGTCTCGGGGAGGTCGGTGGGTGGCACGCAGCCAACCTAGGAGCAGATGATCCCCAATTGCAAACAGTTCGCAACAAGCCTCCCGATGAGCTGCTCGCCCGGGAGACGGCTGCCGTGAATACCACCCCTCGCGGTGTAGGGGTGTGTGGAGGTGCGTGCTTCAGTGGGGGGATGGGACTAGATGACAAGGCAGACAACAAGACCGAAGACCTCGGCGGCAAGGCCAAGGAGGCCGTGGGCAAGGCCACCGGCGACGAGAGCCTCGAGCGTCAGGGCAAGACGGACCAGTCCAAGTCGGACCTGAAGCAGGCCGGCGAGAAGGTCAAGGACGCGTTCAAGAAGTAACGACTCCAGCCAGCACCAGAGCTCGCTCGGCCGCAGGCCGGGCGAGCTCTGCGTCTGCCGGGACGAGTCCGATGCGCGTGCGCCTCTCGAGCAGGTCCTCCACCGTGCGGGCGCCCTCGTGGGTCACACCGAAGACCAGCTCCGCCAGCGTCTGCGGCAGCCCGTCGGCGATCGGCGCGAGCAGCTCCGCGTCGTCGAGCCCGGTGACCTCGCGGGCGTTGTCGAGCACCATCGGGGCCTCGAGACCGTAGCGACGCACCAGGCGCGCAGGGGCGTCGACGCTCTGGAGCCGTGCCCGGTCGGCCGCCCCGAGCAGGGGCAGTGTCCTGGTCGTGCAGGGTCCGGCCGCCAGCTCGCGCTGGGTGACCACCGTGTCGACCGCGTCCTCGGCCATCCTGCGGTAGGTCGTGAGCTTGCCGCCGACGACCGTGACCACGCCGCTGTCGCTGGTGAGCACCGCGTGGCGGCGGGACAGGTCCGCGGTCTCGCCGCCCGCGTCGAGCAGCGGACGAAGGCCCGCGTAGCAGCCGACCACGTCGGCGCGCGTCAGCCGACGCTCGAAGGCGTTGCCGATCACGCCCAGCAGGAAGTCGATCTCGGCGTCGCTCGGCTCGGGCACGTCGGGGATGTCGGTGCCGTCGACCTCCTCGTCCGTCAGCCCGACGTAGAGCGTGCCGTCGGGCTGTGGCAGCAGGAACACGAACCGGTTGCGCTGCCCGGGCACGGGCGCCATCACGGCGACCGCGAGACCGGGCAGTGCCGCCTGACGCAGCACCAGGTGGGTGCCGCGCGACGGCCTAAGGGTGATCCCGTCGACGAGCCGGCCGGCCCACACTCCTGCCGCGTTCACGACGGCCCGTGCGTCGATCCGGCGCACCTCTCCGGTGAGCTCGTCGCGGACCAGGGCATGACTTCCGCTGAGCTCGACGACCCGGCTGCGGGTGTGCAGCCGCGCCCCGTGTGCGTCCGCCGTACGGGCCAGCGCGATCACCAGCCGGGCGTCGTCCTCCAGCTGGCCGTCGAACGCGAGGATGCCGCCGCGCAGCCCCTGCCTGCGTACGCCGGGGACGAGCGCGAGCGTCTCGGGCACCGAGATCGACCGGGGCGCGGGCAGCGTGCGTCGCGAGGTGCGTGCGGAGAGCCGGAGCCCGTCGCCGAGGATGATCGCGATCCGGGACACGAGAGACGCCTGCCGGCTGACCGAGGGGGTCAGCGGGATCACCATCGGCAGCGCACGGGTCAGGTGCGGAGCGGTGGTCTCCATCAGGATCCCGCGCTCGAGCGCGCTCTCGTGGGCCACGCCGAACTGGAGGTTGGCGAGGTAGCGCAGGCCGCCGTGCACGAGCTTGGAGCTCCATCGGCTGGTGCCCCAGGCCAGGTCGAACGCGTCGACCGCGACCACGTCGAGGCCGCGGCTGGCGGCGTCGAGCGCGACACCGGTGCCGGTGACGCCGAGCCCGACCACGAGCAGGTCGGTGCGCTCGGGGAGCTCGCCCGCACCGACCCGGATGCCGCCGCTCATGGCGCCAGGTAGCGCTGCACGAGGAGTCCCAGCTCGTCCTCGAAGTCCTCCTCGGTGAGGCCCTGCTCAGGTCGCGGGTCGGTCATCGTCTGCACCGACAGCGTGAACCCCTGCGCCGCCATCAGCAGCGTGCGCGCCAGCATCATCGGGTCGCCCTTGCGGATCTCCCTGCGGCGCTGGCCCTCGGTGATCATCGGCTCGAGCAGCGCGAGCACCAGCTCCTGGGAGCGGCCCCGGCGCTCGAGCACGTAGGGGAGCAGCAGCTCCGGGTCGACGTCCACGATCTTGGCGAACAGCTCGTCGTCGCGGATCGCACGTGCGGTGAGCACCAGGCCACGGCGCACCTGGTCGAGCAGGCTGGTGCCGGGGTTGTTGCCGGCGGTCACCGCGTCCATCGCGGCGGTCCACTCGCGGGTCATCAGATCGCCCAGCAGACCCTGCATGTCGGGCCAGCGGCGGTAGAGCGTCATCCGGCTGACCCCCGCTCGGCGGGCGACGTCGGTCAGGGTGGTGCGGCGCCAGCCCACGGCCAGGATCGACTCCCGGGCAGCGTCGAGCAGCGCCTCGTCCGAGGTAACGGCGTCGTCCGCAGTGTTACGAAGTGACGTCATGTGTCACACTGTAACGCATGACGCGCGAGATGCACTGGTCCAGGTGGGGCGACCCGGCGGAGGCCGGGCCGCTCGCGGGGGCGGCGCGGGACCTGGTGGACGCCTTCCTCGGCACGTCGGACACGCCGGCGGTGGAGCTCGCCGCCGTCCGTCTCAGCGAGCCGCTCGAGACGTCCCTCGTCACCGAGCTGGCCGCCCTCGTGGGTCCCGACCAGGTGTCGACCGACCACGACACCCGAGTGCTCCGCACCCGCGGCAAGTCCACGCCCGACCTGCTGCGGTTGCGGCAGGGCGACGGATCGGACTCACCCGACGCGGTGGTCCGTCCGGCCACCCACGACGAGGTGCAGGCCGTCCTCGACTGGTGTGTGGAGCGCCACGTCGCCCTGGTCCCGTTCGGCGGCGGCACCTCGGTGGTCGGGGGGCTCACCGCCCGGCGCGACGGGTTCGCCGGCGTGATCTCGCTGGACCTCGGCCGGCTGGACCGGCTCGTCGGTGTCGACCAGGTGTCGATGACCGCGGAGCTGGAGCCGGGCCTTCGCGGTCCCGAGGCCGAGGCACTCCTCGCCGCCCACGGGCTGACGATCGGGCACTATCCGCAGTCCTACGAGTACGCCTCGATCGGGGGCTTCGCGGTGACCCGCTCGAGCGGGCAGTCCTCGGCCGGATACGGCCGCTTCGACTCCCTGGTGATGGGCCTGACCGTCGCCACCCCCCGGGGCACGCTCACGCTGGGCTCCTCACCGGCCAACGCGGCCGGCCCCGACCTGCGCGAGTGGGTGCTGGGCTCCGAGGGCGCCTTCGGCGTGGTCACGTCCGTGACCGTCCGGGTGCGCCGGGTCCCGGCCGTGACGGTCTACGAGACCTGGCGCTTCGACTCCTTCGACGCGGGTGCCACGGCGGTGCGCACTCTCGCGCAGGGGGGCGCGCTGCCGACCGTGATCCGGCTCTCCGACGAGGCCGAGACGTTGGTCAACCTGGCCGAGCCCGACGACGTGGGCGGCGCGTCAGCCGGCGGCTGCCTGATGGTGGTCGGGTTCGAGGGTGAGCAGGCCGTGATCGACGCCCGGAGGCACGCGACGTCCACCGTGCTCGCCGGTCTGGGTGGAACCGGTCTCGGCGAGGCCGGCGGGCGGGCCTGGGCCAGGGGCCGGTTCCACGGTCCCTACCTGCGCGACTCGATGCTCGACGTGGGCGTGCTCGTGGAGACCGTCGAGACGGTGGCCTTCTGGTCGCGACTGCGGTCGACGTACGACGCCGTCAAGCATGCCTTGGAGTCCTCGCTCGGCCGGGACGGCCGTCCGGTGCTCGTGCTCTGCCACATCTCCCACGTCTACGAGACGGGTGCGTCGCTGTACTTCACGGTCGCCACGCGTCAGGACGCCGATCCCGTGGCCCAGTGGGCTGCGGCCAAGGCGGCAGCGTCCGACGCGATGATCGCCAGCGGTGCCTCGATCACGCACCACCACGCCGTCGGCCAGGACCACAGGCCCTGGTTGGCGCAGGAGATCGGCCCGGTCGGGGTGGAGATGCTGCGGGCGGTGAAGGAGCGGCTCGACCCGACCGGCGTGCTCAACCCCGGCGTGCTCATCCCGTGACCGAGACTGGCTGCATGGCGACGGACTGGGTGGACTGGCACGCGGCGTACGCCGACCCGGGGTCGGACCTGTCCCGGCGACGTCTCTCCGTCCAGCGACAGATCAGGCAGTGGCTCGACACGCGCGACGACGAGCACCTCAGGGTGGTGAGTGCCTGCGCGGGTGACGGACGTGACCTGCTGGAGGTGCTCGCCGACCGTGGCGACGGGGATCGGGTCACCGCGACGCTGCTCGAGCTCGACGACGAGCTGGCCACGGCCGCGGAGGAGTACGCCGCCGCACACGGGCTCTCCGCCGAGGTCCGGCGCAGCGACGCGGGGGCCACGGACAGCTACGCCGGCGTCGTACCCGCGGACCTCGTGCAGATGTGCGGTGTCTTCGGCAACGTCACCGACGAGGACCTGCGGGGCACCGTGCTCCGGCTGCCCGAGCTCTGCGCGCCCGGCGCGACGGTGATCTGGACCCGCGGCCAGTGGCTGACCGACGAGGTGCCCACCGACCTCACCGGCGAGATCCGGGCCTGGTTCGACGACGCCGGGTTCGAGGAGGTGGCCTTCGACGCGCCGGACGACACGACGTACCGCGTCGGCGCCCATCGGTTGGCCACCGCGCCCCGACCGCTGACACCCGGCGTCACGTTCTTCAGGTTCATCCGGTAGCGCACAGCTCGGGCTGATGGGGGGCGCCAAACACCAAGCGAACTTGGTAATTGGACCGAATCGGCTGTTGTCAGCCATGCCCAGTGACAGAACACCAAGAGAACTTGGTGTTTGGCCCAGGCCCGCCCCTACAAGTACATCCCGTTCGGCCCGCTCTGCGCGTCACCCGGGTCGTCCCCCTGGCCGGGCTCGGGCGGACCACCCATGCCGGGCATCTGCTGGAGCGCACCGGCGGGCAACGCGCGACGCATCTGCTCGAGCTGGGCGCGCGCGGCCATCTGCTGGGCGTAGATCGCGGTCTGGATGCCGTGGAACAGGCCCTCCAGCCAGCCGACCAGCTGGGCCTGGGCGATGCGCAGCTCGGACTCGGTCGGCGTACCGGAGTCGAAGGGCTGCACCAGCCGGCTCAGCTCGTCGTCCAGCTCCGGCGCCAGTCCGTCCTTGAGCTCGTCGATCGAGGTGTGCAGGACACCGGCGAGCCGGGCCCGGCCGGCCTCGTCGAGCGGAGCCGCCTTCACCTCCTCGAGGAGCTGCCGGATCATGCTGCCGATCCGCATCACCTTCGCCGGCTGCTCGACCAGGTCGGTCAGGCCGCGCGCGTCGTCGCCGTCGCCCGCGGCTGCCTGCTCGGGCACGGCGTGGCCGTCCGGGCCCACGATCACGTAGCCGGACTGGGGTCCCTCGGTCGACTCGGGTGTCTCCTCGCTCATGCCGTCCACCCTACGCAGGCCCCGCGCGGGCTCACATGGTGAGCAGGATCTTGCCGGTGTGGCTGCTCTCGTCCATCGCCCGGTGCGCGCGGGCGACCTCGTCCAGCGGCACCCGCTCGTGGACGACGGCCTTGACCGTGCCGCTCTCCACCAGCGGCCACACGTGCTCCACCAGCGCCGCGCAGATCGCGGACTTCTCGTCGCTGGGCCGGGCCCGCAGCGTGGTCGCGACCAGGGCGGCGCGCTTCTTCTGCAGCACGCTCAGGTCGATCTCCGCCTTGACCCCGCCCTGCATGCCGATCACCACCAGGCGGCCCTCGACCTTGAGCGCCTGCAGGTTGCGCATCAGGTACGACGCCCCCATGTTGTCGAGGATCACGTCGGCACCCCCGGCCTCCTGCAGCACCGCCACGAAGTCGTCCTCGCGGTAGTTCACCGCGATGTCGGCCCCGAGCGACCGGCAGGTAGCGAGCTTCTCCTGCGACCCGGCCGTGGCCACGACCGTGGCACCCAGCGCCTTCGCGAGCTGGATCGCCATCGTGCCGATCCCGCCGGCGCCGCCGTGCACCAGGAACGTCTCGCCCGGTTGCAGGCCCGCGACCATGAACACGTTGGACCACACGGTCGCCGCCACCTCGGGCAGCGCCGACGCGGTCACCAGGTCGACCCCGGCCGGTACCGGCATCACCTGGCCGGCCGGCACCGCCACCTTGTCGGCGTACCCGCCGGACGCGAGCAGGGCGCACACCTCGTCACCCACGGACCAGGCCTGCACACCCACGCCGACGGCGCTGACCGTGCCCGAGCACTCCATACCGAGCACGTCGGAGGCACCGGGAGGCGGCGGGTAGAACCCCTGGCGCTGCAGGGTGTCCGCCTTGTTGACCGCGGATGCGGCGATGTCGATCACGACCTCGCCAGCACCCGGAGTGGGGTCGGGCAGGTCGGCGACGACGAGGGCGTCCGGCCCTCCGGGCTCGGGAACGATGACGGCACGCATGGCTGCCACCTTAGGAGGCCGCGTCAGTCAGGTGGACCGTCCAGCTCCTCGATCTCGACGTCCTTGTCGATCTCGTCCACCTCGTCGGGGGCATCGGCCGGCTTGTCCCAGCGCGTCGCCAGGACGGTCGCCAGTCCGGCAAGCCGTTCGGTCTCGGCCGGACTGCCGTCCGACGCGGCGGCGGCGTACCCGAGCAGGAACGTGGTGATCGGCGCTGCCGGTCGTTCCACGTTGTGCGCGGCGTCGCGGGCCAGGTCCAGGATCAGCGCCTCGTCGACGTCCACCTCGACGTCGAGCACGTCGCACAGCTCGTCAATCCAGTCGTGGAGGTTCACGCCACCAAAATGGCGAGCCGAGGCGCCGTGCGCAAGGGGCCAGGCGTGACATTCACGTCACCGGACCGCTTTCGGGGTCCGCTCGACGCTCCTCGAGCGCCCGGAGGTCCGCCCAGGTGTCGACGTCCACGGCCTCGTCCCCGACCGCCGCCACCTCGGTGAGGCGCAGCGACGCCAGCAGCCGGTGCATCGGCAGCCCGTGCTCCTCGCCGTACGCCGGAGCGGCCGCGAGCAGCGCCGACACCAGGTACGACGCGCACAGGTACTGCGAGCGTCCCCGGTGGTCCACGAGCACCGCACCGTCCGTGTCCGCGAGCACCGGACCCAGCCGAGCGACGGTGTCCGGGGTGACCCGGGGCAGGTCCCCGGCCAGCACCACGACCCGCTCCGGAGCACGCGGGAACGCCCGCAGCCCGGCCAGCAGGGCAGCGGCCGGACCGCCTCCCGGCGGGTCCTCCCGCGTGAACGTCACCGGCCGCGACGTCCGCACCGGTTCGCCGACCACGACCACCTCCGGCACGTCGACCAGGGCCGCGAGCGCGTGCTCGAGCAGGGTCACTCCCCCGACCTCGATCGACGCCTTGTCGACACCGCCCATCCGGACCGCGCCCCCACCGGCGACGACCACAGCACCCACGACACCACGCTCGACACCGCCCACGCTCTGGTCCACGGGGCGACGATAACCGCGTCCGACCCCGGAAAGCCGGGCCACGACTGGCAAGGTGGACCCATGGCCGACACCGAACGACTACGGGTGTCCGTGGTGCAGACCGAGTCCTCGCTGGACCCGGAGGTCAACCGCGCCCGGCTCGACGAGGCCGCCGAGCTGGCCCCCGCCTCCGACCTGGTGGTCTTCCCCGAGGCCTTCGCCCGCGACTTCGGCAAGCCCGGGTCCGACCTGGCCTCGTACGCCGAGCCGCTCGACGGTCCGTTCGTGACCCGGCTGCGAGAGGTCGCCGACGAGCACGACGTCGCCGTGCTGGCCGGCATGTTCGAGCAGGTCGCTGGTGAGGCGCTGCCGTACAACACGCTGGTGCTCGCGCAGCACGGTGAGCTCACGACCTACCGCAAGATCCACCTGTACGACTCGTTCGGCTACCGCGAGTCCGACACGCTCGCCCCGGGTGCGACCGAGCCGGTCGTGGTCGACGTGCGCGGCGTACCGGTCGGCCTGATGACCTGCTACGACCTGCGGTTCCCCGAGCTGGCCCGGTCCCTCGTCGGTGCCGGCGCGCAGGTGCTCGCGGTGCCGGCCGCCTGGGTCGCCGGCGAACGCAAGACGATGCACTGGACCACGCTGCTGCGCGCGCGGGCGATCGAGAACCTCGTCTACGTCGTCGGCGCCGCCCAGTGCGGCACCCGCTACACCGGTCACTCGATGGTGGTCTCTCCGTACGGCGACACCATCGTGCAGGCGGACAACGACGAGACCGTGCTGCACGTCTCGCTCGACCCGGGCGAGGTCGCGGCAGCGCGGGAGGCGAACCCGTCGCTGTCGAACCGGCGACTCTGACCGGGTATCGTCGCCGCCCGCCAGCACCTGCTCGTTGCTCGTCAGGAAACCGCCATGCCCTCCCACGCCCACTCGCGTCGGGCGCGACCCTCGCGTCGTGTCCGGGCCCGGGCCTCGCTCACGCGCGCGCTGTGGATGCTCCTGGTCACGACAGCGGCGGCGGTGCTGCTGGCGGACCGGCTGGACCTGCTGCTCCGGCTGGGGCTGGGTTTCGACCCGGAGCCCTGGGCCGCGGTGGCGATCACGGCGGCGTACGCCGGTGCGCTGGGCAACCGGATCGGCACCTACCCGCTGGTGTGCACCGGCATCGGGCTCGGGCTCGGAGCCGCCGCCGAGCTGACCGACCAGCCCGTGGTGGTGGCCGGCGTCAGCATCGGCACGGCCGTGGTGGCCGGCGTGCTCGCGGTGATGGAGACGGTTCCGGCCTCCGGGATCGTGGCCACGGTGCGCGAGGTGGTGCTGGCCGCGACCACGGCAGGTGTCGGAGCGCTCGCCGTGGCGTCGTACGGCGGAGACATCGACCCGGTGCGCTTCCGCTACGTCGCGCTCGGGGCTGCGGTGCTGCTGGTCCTCGTGCTGGTCAACGGGCTCGGTGCCGGGCTCCACGGCCTGGGCCGCCGGGGGCGCTTCGTTCTCGTCGTGGGCACCCTCCTGCTCGTCGCCGCGGTCGCCTACGGCGAGGCCCTCAGCCGCTGGGGCTCGGCGGAGATCGTGGACAGCATCGACTCCCTGCGGTCGACGATCCGCGCCCACGCCGGAGCCGTCCCGCACCCGATCGAGGCGCTGCTGGGCTACCCGGCCCTGGCCTGGGGGGTGTTCATGCGCGCCCGCCGTCGGCAGGGCTGGTGGGTCTCCGCCTTCGGGGTGGCCATGACCCTGAGCGTCGCCTGTGCCCTCGTCGACCCGACCGTGAGCGACCGGCGCGCTCTCCTCGGTGAGCTCTACAGCCTCGGTCTCGGCCTGCTCGTCGGATACCTCGTGATCCGCCTGGACCAGTTCTTCACCGGTCCCCGCGGGCGTCGCGCCCGCGCCGACGAGGAGGCGCTGGCGCACCGTCCCGAGCCGGGTCGGACCCGAGCGCTGCGCTGAACCCCGGCCACGGAGTACCGTCCCGCTCGTGGCTGCCTCCGACCCGATCCTGATCGTCTCCGAGCTCGTCGCCAGCGTCGCGCAGGTGCCGGTGACCGTCGGCGAGGAGGTCCCCGCCGGGGGCATCGTCGCCCTGCTGGAGTCGATGAAGATGGAGATCCCCGTGCTCACCGAACGGCCTGGCCGGGTCACCGACGTCAAGATCTCGGCCGGGGACGTCGTGCAGGACGGCGACGTCCTCGTGGTCCTCGAAGCCACGGACTGAGCAGGCTAATCCCGTTGCCGGGCAGGGGATCCGGCACCACACTCGCTGGATGACGACCCTCGAGGAGCTCTGGCCCCTGTTCGGGCTCCGGGTGCGCTGCGGCCCGCTCGAGATGCGGCCGGTCCAGGACAGCGACCTGCCCGAGGTGATCGCCGTCGTGCAGGGCGGCGTGCACGCCCCGGAGCGGATGCCGTTCCTGTTCCCCTGGACCGACGCCAGCGGCGACGAGCTGGTGCGCAACACGCTCCAGCACTACTGGCGCATGCGCGTCGAGACCACGACCGACGCCTGGAGCGTCGAGCTCGGGGTCTGGCGCGACGGCACCTTCGTCGGGTTCCAGGTGGTCACCACCAAGGACTTCCCGGTCACCCGCACCGGCGAGACCGGATCGTGGCTGGGTCTCCCGTTCCAGGGCAGGGGCACCGGCACCCTGATGCGGCAGGCGATCTGCGTGCTGTGCTTCGACCATCTCGGCTTCACCGAGCTCACCTCGGGCGCCTTCCTCGACAACCCGGAGTCGCGGGCGGTGAGCCGCAAGGTGGGCTACGTCGAGAACGGCCGGGTCCGGTACCGGCGGCGCGGCGCGCTGGCGGTCAACCAGCAGCTGGTGCTGACCCCCGAGGCGCTGGTGCGCCCGCCGTACGACGTCGAGGTCGTCGGGGTGCCCGCGGCACGGCGCTTCCTCGGGATCGACGAGCCGGACTCCGGCGAGACACCCGAAGGGCACGGAACGAGCTGAGCGCCGGTGTCGCCCGCTCCGACGCGGCAGCGCCCGCACGTCCTAGACTCGCACCGCGCTCGTGCTGGTCGTGAGCGCACGGAGGGGTGCCGGAGTGGCCGATCGGAACCGCCTTGAAAGCGGTCGCTGGCAGAGATGTCAGCCGCGGGTTCGAATCCCGCCCCCTCTGCTGGCCGGCCCGACCGACGACTCGGAGCCGCGAGCTCCAGGGCCACCGACTCTGGTGCGGGGGTTGCTACTCGGAGCCGCCGAGCTCCAGGGCGACCGAGTCGTAGACCAGGTCGGTGCGGCGTTGGCGGTGCCGTTCCCCGCCGCCGGAGGCGGCAGATGACGGAGTCGTGCCGCACGATCTGGTGCGGGGGTTGCTACTCGGAGCCGCCGAGCTCCAGGGCGACCGAGTCGTAGACCAGGTCGGTGCGGCGTTGGCGGTGCCGTTCCCCGGCCGCCGGAGGCGGCAGATGACGGAGTCGTGCCGCACGATCTGGTGCGGGGGTTGCTACTCGGAGCCGCCGAGCTCCAGGGCGACCGAGTCGTAGACCAGGTCGGTGCGGCGTTGGCGGTGCCGTTCCAGATCGTGCACCAGGCGCAGCAGTCGGTTGCGCACCGAGTCGGGGTCGGCGCCGTCGAGCACCAGCGGGCCGAGCGTCCCGAGCTGTGAGAGCAGTGCGTTGCGCTCGCGCAGCAGGGCGCCCTGACGCGCCGCCAGCCAGGCTTCGGACGACCCGCCGGAGTCGTCGAGCAGGGCGTCCTTCACCACGGACATCCGCTGGCGCACGAGCCAGCCCCAGCCCTGCTGCTGCACAGGCAGCACGAGAGCCTTGCGGAGACCGACGATCGACTCTTCGAGTGTGGCCACAGGGACCACCTCCAACCAGGTCGCGGGTTGGCGGGGGACCTCGAGTGTGACGCAGGTCACCGCGACGGGCAAGACGTGACGAGGAGTCAGATCTGCGGAATTGCTCCGGCCCTCGGCGCGAGGGTTCAATCGGGGCGTGCCCGCCCACGCCCCCGCCACCGACTACGGCATTGCGCCCCAGCTGCGCGCGCGGGTGATGGGGGCGTTCCTGGTGCTCCTCGGGCTGCTGGTCTTCGGCACCACGATCGTGGTCTCGGTGTTCCGGCTGCCACTGGACGTGATGTCGGCGCTCGTGGTGCTGGTCGTGGTCGCGGTCCTCGGGGTGGGCTACCTGCTGACGCGACGCACGTACGTCGTGCGCGCGGATGCGGACGGCTACCGGGTCCGGCTGGTCCGCGGCGCCGGCGTGAAGGCCGCTCGTTGGCAGGACGTGGAAGACGTCGTGGCCAGCCACGTGGCCGGCGCCCGGTGCGTCCAGCTGCGGCTGCGGGACGGCGGGACCACGACGATTCCGGTCGACGTCCTCGCCATCGACGGCGACGATTTCGTCCGCGAGCTGCAGAATCGTCTAGACCAGGGCCACGGATATCGCCGGATCGGGTGACGGCCGGTGACGCGTCGGAGCCGCCCCGATTCGCTGCCGATGACCCACATGGGTAACCTGATCCCGCGCTCACGAAGCGTGGAGGTGTCGCCTAGTCCGGTCGATGGCGCCCGCCTGCTAAGCGGGTTGAGGTTAATCCCTCTCGCGGGTTCAAATCCCGCCACCTCCGCCACGAGGAATCAGTGGCCTTGAGCACGCCGAAGAACGTTCCGGACATGTCCGGACAAGGTGTGATTCAGGGTCGCTGACCTCGGGTTTTGCACATTTCTGCAGTGCAGTTCTATGAACCCGGAATGGTCTGCCAGTTGCCCTAGGTGCAGGCGAGACTTGAGCATCACCCAGGAAGTCTCGGGGAAACGAAGGAGAACACACATGCGAAACGCGCGAATCTTGGCCCGGATGGTCGCGTCCACGCTTGCTGCTGCCGTGATGGTCGCCGGTATGGCGACGACCGCGAGCGCAGCCAGGCCCGACTCAGGTTGGAAGGTCGACTCCGGCTGGAAGCACGCTCCGGCTGCGAAGACCGACTCCGGCTGGTAGGAGCCTCACGAGCTCGAGACGCGGACGCTTCAGTCAACCCCCCGGCAGTCGTCCCAGCCAACCCCCCAGGCCGTCTCGATGAAGCGGGCGGTGTGCGATCAGGTCGCACACCGCCCGCTCAAAACTCTGCCCGGACACGCCCTCAGCCGAGAGTGCCGTCCGTTGGCTCCTCGACCTGCCCGTCGTGGCCCATCGCATAGCCGAGCTGGAACCGCGTCTGCACGCCGTACTCCGCCTTCAGCGAGGCGATGTAGCCGGCGTAGGTGCGGGTGCTGACACCGACCCGCTTCGCGCTGGCGGGATCGCTGTGGCCCTCGATCAGCATCCGCACCGTCATGTTGCGGACGTCCTCGGCGATGTCGCGTGCGGTGGTCTCGGCACGGTCGTCGTAGGGTCGTGCGCGCTCCCAGTACCGCTCGAAGACGTCGGCCAGGTAGGCGACCAGGGACGGCTCGTGGATCGCGATCGCGACGTCGGTCGCGTCCGCTCCCGGCACGATCGCGATCTGGCGGTCGACGACGAACATCCGGTTGAAGAACTCCTCGAGGGTCCGCACCTGGGCCCCGTAGGGCTTGAGCCGGTCGACGTACTCCTTGATCGCCACGCTGCGGCGCGCTGAGTGCTGGTAGAGGGTGCGCATGCTGACGCCCCGCTGTACGGCGCGCGAGTCGCGGTCGTTCGCGTTCTCCAGGGAGTTGCTGGACCGACCCCGCGTCGGCTGCGCGGTGAGCAGCTCGCTCTGGGCGTCCTCGAAGGTGGCGTTGAGGAAGCGGTTGATGTTGTCGAGGCCGCGGATCTCGGTGACCGGGTGCCGCTGGCTCAGCGAACGGCGGTAGCTCTGGCCGAGGCCGCTGAAGATGTCGGACCACCGGCTCGACTCCTCGAGCAGGTGGGCCGCCTCCTGGCCCATCGGCGCCACCACGCGTGCCTGCACCGTGGTCGGGTCGACGGGCACGTAGGTGCGGCGGTCGTGGTCGAGCAGCAGCAGGCCGATGTCGACGAGCAGCTCGAAGGCGGGTCGGACGGGAGACTCCGGGGAGATCCGGGGATCCTCGACCGAGACCCGACCCTCGTCGACCACCGTGTCGAAGAGGCGGGCCGCGCTCGACTCCAGAAGCTCACGCTGAGCGGCACCGAACTCCGCAGCCACACCGACCTCCTCTCCCGACGACACGAAGGGTAACCGTCCGGGGACGGGCGCAGGAGGTGGCGCGGCGGAGGATCAGACGCCCAGTCGGGCCTTCAGGCCGTCGAGCTCGGTCCAGAGAACGGCGGGGAGCTGGTCGCCGAACTTCTCGAACCACTCGGTGATCTGCGGGATCTCGGCCTTCCACTCCTCCACGTCGACGGCGAGCGCCTGCTCGACCGCCTCCTGGGTCATCTCGAGCCCGTCGATGTCCAGCGAGCCCGGCGCGGGCACGTGGCCGATCGGGGTCTCGACGGCCGCGGCCTGACCGTCGATGCGCTCGATCACCCACTTGAGGACCCGGCTGTTCTCACCGAAGCCGGGCCACAGGAAGCCGCCCTCGTCGTCCCGGCGGAACCAGTTGACGTAGAAGATCTTCGGCAGCTTCGACGCGTCGTTCTCCTTGCCCACGGTGATCCAGTGGTTGAAGTAGTCGCCCGCGTTGTAGCCGATGAACGGCAGCATCGCCATCGGGTCGCGGCGCACCACGCCGACCTGGCCGACCGCGGCCGCGGTGGTCTCGGAGGAGAGCGTGGCGCCCATGAACGTGCCGTGCACCCAGTCCCGGGCCTCGGTCACGAGCGGGATCGTGGTCTTGCGGCGACCACCGAAGAGGATCGCGTCGATCGGCACACCGCGCGGGTCGTCGTACTCCGGCGCCAGGATCGGGCACTGCTTGATCGGCGTGCAGTAACGGCTGTTGGGATGGCTGGAGAGCTCGCCGCGCTCCTCTGCGATCTGAGGCGTCCACGGCTCGCCCTTCCACGAGGTGGCGTGGTCGGGGGTGTTCTCCAGACCCTCCCACCAGACGTCGCCGTCGTCGGTCAGCGCGACGTTGGTGAACACCGAGTTGCCGATGTTGATGGTGCGCATCGCATTGGGGTTCGTGTGCTCGTTGGTGCCCGGGGCGACGCCGAAGAACCCGTACTCCGGGTTGACCGCCCAGAGCCGGCCGTCCTCCCCGATCCGCATCCAGGCGATGTCGTCACCGATCGCCTCGACCTTCCAGCCGGGGATGGTCGGCGCGAGCATCGCGAGGTTGGTCTTGCCGCAGGCGCTGGGGAACGCGGCGGCGACGTACTTGGTGACGTTCTGCGGGCTGGTCAGCTTGAGGATCAGCATGTGCTCGGCGAGCCAGCCCTCGTCGCGCGCCATCACGCTGGCGATCCGCAGCGCGTAGCACTTCTTGCCGAGCAGGGCGTTGCCGCCGTAGCCCGAGCCGTAGGACCAGATCATCCGCTCCTCGGGGAACTGGACGATGTACTTGGTGTCGCTGCAGGGCCAGGCGACGTCGTCCTGACCGTCGGCGAGCGGCATGCCCACGGAGTGCAGGGCGGGGACCCACTTGACCTCGTCGCCGGCGTCGTTGAGCTCCTCCATCCGACGGAGGACGTGGGTGCCCATGCGGGCCATCACCCGCATCGACGCCACGACGTACGCCGAGTCGGTGACCTCCACGCCGAACATCGGCTGCTCGGCCTCGAGGTGACCCATCACGAACGGGATCACGTACATGGTGCGGCCCTGCATGCTGCCCTCGTAGAGCTTGCGCATGATGGCCTTCATCTCGTGCGGGTCCATCCAGTTGTTGGTGGGTCCCGCGTCCTTCTCGTCGACCGAGCAGATGAAGGTGCGGTCCTCCACCCGGGCCACGTCGGTGGGGTCGGAGGCGCAGTGGAAGGAGTTCGGCTTCTTGGTCTCGTCGAGGCGGGTGAAGGTGCCGGTCGCGACCAGGGCGTCGGTGAGCTCGGTCCACTCCTCGTCCGAGCCGGTGCACCACCTGACGTCACGGGGCTGGGTGAGCGCCGCGATCTCGTCGACCCAGGCGAGGATCCCCTCGTGGGTGGTCGGCGCGGTGCCCCGGTCTGTCGTCGTCTCGGCAGTCATTGCCACGTTCCCTCTCGAGCGTTCGCGGCGCCGCCGTGAGCGTGTGGCGGCACCGGCCGGCAGGTCGGGCCGGCGGTGTCGTTGAGTTGTCGGATGGCCTTCGCGGCACCGTTGCCGGCCAAGGTTGGGGCCAAGGTACGCCGATCCCGGCCGGGTTCCCTAGCCGGGAGGAGGCCGCGCCCGATTGGATCGATCAACCGGCCGTCTTCGTGACCAGATTCACGATTTCGGCTGCCTGGGAACGGGTGTAGCGGTCGCTGACCTGCACGTTTCCGCCCCGGATCGATTGCGAGACGCTGGCCGCCAGGATCACCTTCCGGGTGCCGGGGACCATTCCCACGACCGTTTCGTGGGTCGACGCGGCGGTCCCCGTGACCCGGGCCAGGGCCCGGCGGCCGACCGGGCCGAACCGGATCGTCACCACCCAGTCGCCGGCCTGCTGCTCGGTGGCACCGGCGGCCACCACGCGTGCGCGTCGTACTGCCCCGGGCTGGAAGCGCAGTGCCCTGCGCGGACCGGCGCACACCAGCCCGTTTCGTGGTTGTGGCCGGCACCGGCCGGAGATCGGCGCCTCGTCGGCCGGCACCAGCTCGAGCACGCCGGGGTTGCCGGTCGACACCGGGCTCGTCACCGGGCTGCTCACCGGGCCGGGTGCGCTCGGCGACCCGGTGGCGGCGCTCGGGTCGGGGGTGCTCGACCGTTCGCTGGTGGGGTCCGCGCCCCCACAACCGGAGAGCAGTACCGCTCCTGCCAGCGTGACCGCCGCGATCGTCGTCCGCATCCGCACCCCCGAGTCGACGTGCGTCGAGGCTACCGTCGCAACCGATTTCGGAACGGGTGCCTCGTCGCGCTAAAGTGCTCAGGCCTTGCCGGCGCTCGTAGCTCAACGGATAGAGCATCTGACTACGGATCAGAAGGTTGGGGGTTCGAATCCCTCCGAGCGCGCCACGTGAATACCCCAGCGAGACAGCACCCGTCCGGGTCGAGGGGCGGACCTCAGCGTGGCCGGTGCCACCTCTTTCGGCGCTCGTGACCCCCTCGATCCTGCGAATACCTGGCACGAGGAACACCAGCGGAGTAGACATGTCGTAGAGGCGCGTCCCCGTCCACAGTTCATCCTGCCGAATCTGAGCTACGGACTGACGGTCTTCGAGAAACCCACGTCCACAGTTCGGTCGACGACCTGGAGCTACGGACTGAGTTCCTCAGGTTCCCGGCAGCAGCCCAGACCATGCTCGCCGGGGACCGCAAACGGGTCCGGTCAGCATTGCCGCCGACCCGGATCATGACACTCGCTGTGGCCAACGAGCACGAGACGCGGGCAGCCGCAGGTTCCGTGGTCAACTTGGCTCCCCGATCGCAGGAGCTCCCCGTGTCCCCCCACCTGAAACTGCGCCACACGGCGCGGTACCGCCAGCTCGTGGCCCTGCTCGTCAAGCACGGACGCGGTGACCTGATCCGCTCCGCGGGGGTCGCGACCGACCTCCCCGACGGCGAGGTGCAGGGTGACCCCGAGGCAGCGGCGAGCCTCGCGGACGACCTCGAGGCGATGGGCCCGACCTTCGTCAAGCTCGGGCAGATGATGTCGACCCGCGTGGACCTGATCAGCCCTGCCTACATCGAGGCGCTGTCGCGCCTGCAGGACGACGTGGCCCCGTTCCCGTTCGAGGAGGTCGAGCGCCTGGTCAGCGTCGAGCTCGGGGTCCGGCTGGCGACGGTGTTCCCGGACTTCGAGCAGACCCCCCTGGCGGCCGCGTCCCTGGGCCAGGTGCACCGGGCCAGCCTGCGCGACGGGCGCGACGTGGTGGTCAAGGTGCAGCGGCCCGGCATCCGCGAGCAGGTGCTCGAGGACATGGAGGTGCTCGGAGAGGTCGCAGGTCTGATCGACGCGCGCACCGAGCTGGGTCGCCGCTACGGGCTCGGTCAGCTGCTGGAGGAGTTCCGCCGTTCACTGATGGACGAGCTCGACTACCGCCGTGAAGCAGAGAACCTCGTGACGATCGGCGGGATGCTGGAGGACAACGACCGGATCGTCGTCCCGCGCTCCTACGCCGACTTCACGACCAGCCGGATCCTGACCATGGAGTACGTACCGGGCCGCAAGGTCACCGACATCGGTCCCTTGGGCCGGCTCGAGATCGACGGTGTCGCGCTGGCCGACGAGCTGTTCCGGGTCTACCTGCGCCACGTTCTCGTCGACGGCGTCTTCCATGCCGACCCGCACCCGGGCAACGTCCTCGTCGGGGGCGACGGCAAACTGGTGCTGCTCGACATCGGGATGGTGGCCCGGATCCCGCAGGCCTACCGGGAGAAGCTCCTCAAGCTCCTGCTCGCGCTCGCCGACGCGCGCCCCGACGACGTCGTCCGGGCGGCGAAGAGCATGGGTCAGAAGCTCCCCGACTACGACGAGGCGACGTTCGAGCGGGCGGTCGGGCATGCGCTCAACCGGGTGGCCGGCGCCAGCCTGGGCGACATCGAGCTGGGAACACTGCTCCTCGAGCTGATCCGCGAGGCCGGTGACTGCGGACTGCGGATGGACCCGGAGCTGACGATGCTGGGCAAGGCGGTCCTGAACCTCGACCAGGTCGCCACCGTCCTCGATCCGAACTTCGAGCCCCTCGAGGCGTTGCGTCGGCACACCGCCGCCCTGATGAAGACGTCCATGCACAGCTCGCCGGCAGCGTTGCTCTCCTCGATGCTGGAGGCCAAGGAGTTCGCCGAGGCGCTCCCGGGCCGCGTGAACAGAGCCTTCGACGCGATCGGGGAGGGCCACTTCGAGCTGCGCATCAGGGCCTTCGACGAGGCGGAGTTCCTGCGCGGTCTGCACAAGCTCGCCAACGTGATCGCGGCCGGGCTCGTGCTTTCGTCGATGATCCTGGCCTCGGCCCTGCTGGCCCGTTCCTCCGGTAGCGGATCCGCCGAGGGCCGGATCGCGATCGCCGTGTTCCTGGTTGCCATCCTGGTCGCGCTGACGATGCTCGTGCGGATCGGCTGGCAGTCCCGACAGCTGAGGTCCCGGGAGTAGCGCGACACCGGCGTGGCCCGACCCTGAGGCACGGTTCCTCGGCGTACGACCGCTATCGTTCGGTGCACCCTCAGAGAGGAGGAGCTCATGATCTACACCATCATCGTCGTCCTGATCATCGTCGCCGTGGTCATCTTCCTGCTGAACCGGACCCGCGGTCGACGCGGCCTCTGACCAAAGAACAACAGAAGACCCTCCCCGGCTCGTTGCCGGGGAGGGTCTTCTGCTGTGCCGGAGGTCAGTCCTGCTTGCGCTCCTGCTTCTTCGCCTCGGCCAGTGCCTCGAGACGGTCGGCGTCGGCGCGGGTCTCGGCGGCTGCCTGCTTGGTCCTGCGGGCGTCGTCACGCTCGGCCTTGGCCTTGCGCTGGGCGGTCTTCTTCCTGGTCTGGGCGGCGGAGGTCGCGCTCTTCTTGCGCTGCTCCGCCGAGTCCGTCCGCGTTGCTGCGCGCTTGGTGGCGGCTGCCTTCTTCGCAGCGGCCGACTTGCGGGCCTTGGCCCGGGCTTCCTGCTTGCCCCGCGCCTCGGCAGCGGCAGCCTCGTCCAGGCCGGACTCGGCGCGCTCCTGCGCGGTCTTGCGCTGCTGAGTGGCCGCACGGGTGCCCGCGTGCGCCGTCTCGGTTGCCTGCTCGCGTCGGCGCGCTGCCTGCTGCTCCAGCCGCGCCGCTGTCAGGAGCCTGTCGGAGCGCTCGATGCGCTCCGCGCCACGCCGGGCGATGGTGTGGTTGCCGAGCACGGCGCCGGCGAGCTTGTCCGCCGAGCCGATCGCCCGGTCCAGGGTCACCCGCGGTCCGGAGGTCTCGGGCAGCCGGCCCGACAGCCGGTTGTCGACGAGGACGAGCGGCAGGCGGGCGAGCTCGTAGGGAAGGGCGATGACGTTTCTGATCATGGTGGTCCTCAGCTCTCGGTCTGGGCGCGCAGCTGCGCGGCCCGGTGGTCGGCGGCAGCGGCCTCGCGCTCGAGGCGGAGTGCCTCTGCAGCCGCTCGTCGTTCGGTCGTCTCGGCGTCGGTCTCGATCGCCTCGGCGTCACGCAGCCGTGACTCGGCCAGCTCCTCGGCCCGCTGTTCGGCGGTCTCGCTGTCCACCTTCGCCTGCTGTGCCGCTTCGCGTTCGGCGACGGCGTGCTCGGTCTCCCGCTGCCGTTCGGCCAGGGACTCCTCGCGCTCGGCGGTCTCGCGCGCGACCCGCTCCTGTCGCGCTGCTTCACGGCTGACCTCGTCCAGCTCGGCATCAGTCTCCTGACGCTTGGCCTCGGCCACGGCCTCGTCGGCGAGCGCCGCCTTGCGGTGCCGGGACTCGGCCTGCTGGAGCTGCCCCTCCTCGACCAGGTCGTCCTTGCCGGTGACGGCGCCGGCCACTTCCTTGGCCTTGCCGGTCAGGTTGTCGAGCAGCCCTTCGCGGGCCTGTGCGGCTTTGTCGTTGCTCATCTGACAAGCGTGCCCGCCACGTGTGCCGCTACACGCAGCGCGACTGTGACGACGGACTCAGGAGGTCCACCCTCAGGGGTGGCAAGGCGCCGGGCCGACCCCGTCCGGCCTCAGCCACGGAGTCCGGCCGCCTTCTTCGTGAGGTGGTCCCGCTCCGCGCTGCTCGTCGTACGACGGGCAGCCTCGCGGTAGAGCGCCGCGGCACGCTCGGTGTCACCCGACTCCGCCAGGAGGTGGGCGCGCACCGCGAGCAGCCGGTGGTGCTCACCCAGCGCCTCCTCGAGACCGTCGAGCGCGCGGAGGCCGGCCAGCGGGCCGTCGACCTCGCCGACGACGACGGCCCGGCTCAGGGCCGCCAGCGGGTTGTCGGTCAGCGCCACCAGCTCGTCGTACCAGGAGAGGATCTGCGTCCAGTCCGTCTCCTCGGCACGCGGGGCGTCATCGTGGAGCGCGGCGATCGCGGCCTGGATCTGGTACTCGCCGCGCCGGTCGCGGGCCAGGGCCGCCTCGAGGATCCGGACGCCCTCGATGATCTGGTCGGTGTGCCACCGGCTCCGGTCCTGCTCGTCGAGTGGCACCAGCGCGCCGCTCTCGTCGTGCCGCGCGTCGCGACGGGCGTCGTGGAGCAGCATCAGGGCCAGCATCCCGGCGACCTCCGGCTCGTCGGACTCACGCGCCAGCAGCCGGGTCAGCCGGATCGCCTCGGCGGCGAGGTCGACCCGGCCGCCGTAGCCCTCGTTGAAGATCAGGTAGAGGACCCGCAGCACCACCGCGATGTCGCCCGGCGTGGTGAACGAGGCACCGGAGACCGTGCGCTTCGCCCGCGAGATCCGCTGCGCCATCGTCACCTCGGGGACCAGGAACGCCTCCGCGATCTGCCTGGTGGTGAGGCCACCGACCGCCCGCAGGGTGAGGGCGACCGCCGACGCCGGGGTCAGAGCCGGGTGGCAGCTCAGGAACAGCAGGAGCAGCGTGTCGTCGGACCGCTCGGTCGGTCCCGGGGCGGGCTGCTCGGCGACGACCTCCTCGCGCCGTCGCCGAGCAGCCTCGGACCGCTGGAGGTCGACCAGCTTGCGTCGCGCGACCGTGACCAGCCAGGCCCGCGGTTGGTCGGGCACCTGCTCGGCCCACGTCCGGTGCGCCTCGATCAGCGACTCCTGGACCGCGTCCTCGGCCGACGCGAAGTCGGCGCCGCGCCGGACCAGGACCCCGAGCACCTGCGGGCCGAGCTCCCGCAGCAGCGCCTCGGTCACTCGTGGGTGGGGGAGTGGTCCATCACCGGACGCACCTCGAGCCACTCGTGGATCGGCTCGCCGCCCTTGCCGGGAGCCGACGACACCCAGGCGGCCACCTCGTGGGCCCGCGCCTGCGACTCGACGTCGATCATGAACCAGCCGGCGATCAGCTCCTTGGTCTCCGGGAACGGCCCGTCCGTGACCACGGGCGCCGCGTCGGGACCGCCGTAGCGAACCCACGCCCCCTGCGGGCTGAGCGCCTGCGCGTCCACGAACTCGCCGTTCTCGGTGAGGATCCGGCTCACCTCACGCTGGAAGTCCATGTGGGCGGCGACCTCGTCCGCCGTCCACTCGTCCATCGGGGCGAAGTCGGTCGGCGGGCTGTCGGGGCCACTGGTGTATCGCTTGAGCAACAGGTACTTCGGCATCTCTGACTCCTCTTCCGGGACGCACGGTGTCGCCCTCACCACCGGGACGGAGCCGGGCGACGGTTCTCGACACGCTGCCCGGCGCTCGCCCGCGTGCGCCTGCCATCGTCACCCGACGGTGGCCAGCAGGTCGAGCACGCGTCGGGTCAGGAGCTCGGCGGCCTCGGGGTCGTGGTCGGTCAGGCTGCTGTCGAGGAAGAGGTGCTGGTCGCCCGGGTAGACGAACAGCTCGGCACCCTCGGTCGCGGCGACCAGCGTCCGGGCCGCCTCGAGGTCCCCCTCGTCGGCGAAGATCGGGTCGTGGTCCATGCCGTGCACCTGGAGCGGGACGCCGTCGGGCCAGGCGTCCCCGAACTCCTCGGCGGGGACGCAGGAGAAGCACAGCACGGCTCCTCGCGCACCGGGTCGCTGCTGCGCCAGCTGCTGGGCCGGCATCACGCCCATCGACAACCCGACGTAGACCAGTCCGTCGGGCAACCCCTCGGCCGCGGCGACTCCCCGCTCGGCGAGCTGCTGGAAGCCGACCTCCCTGGCGTGGGCCATGCCCTCGTCGAGGGTGGCGTAGGTGTGCCCGTCGTACAGGTCGGGGGTGGTCACCGTGTGGCCGGCCTCGCGGAGCCGGTCGGCGAACGCCTGGACGCCGGTCGTGAGTCCCTGGGCGTGGTGGAGGAGGAGTACGTCGCTCATGCCCGGGATGCTAGCCACGGCCTCCGACAGGTGGCTCCGTCCGGCCACCAGCCCGCACGTGACGAGACCCACGTGCCGGCGGGCCGGAAGCACCCCGACAGGCGTGGGGAACGGTGCGGCGGGCGGGGCAGGCTGGAGGTGGTGTCCTCCGACGCCGGTTCCGGTTCGTCGTCCCGAGAGGCACCCATGCCCAGCCCCACGTCCCCTGCGCCCGGGAAGGGCACCCCGCTTCGCGTCCTGGTCACCGGTGCCACCGGCTACGTCGGGTCACGGGTGGTGCCCACGCTCCTGGCCGATGGCCACGACGTCGTCGCTGCCACGCGCGGCGGCGACATCGACGCCTTCGCCTGGGGTGCGCAGGTCTCGGTGGCGCGGCTCGACATGGAGGACACCGACTCCGTCCTGGCGGCAACCGCCGACGTCGACGCGGTCGTCTACCTCGTCCACGCGCTGGACTCCGACGACTTCGCCACGAGGGACCGCGAGGCCGCCGACCGGATGGCCTACGCCTGCGAGACCAACGGGGTCGGCCGGATCGTCTACCTCTCGGGGATCGTGCCCGCCGGGGACCTCTCGGACCACCTGCGATCACGGCTCGAGGTCGAGGAGACGCTGACCGGTTCACGGACACCCACCGTCGCGCTGCGCGCCGCGATGGTGATCGGGTCCGGCTCGACCTCGTTCGAGCTGATGCGCCGGATGAGCGAGCGGGTGCCGTTCACACCGGTCCCGACCTGGATGCGCCGGACGCTGCAGCCGATCGCCGTCGAGGACGTCGTGCTGCTGATCGCGGCCGCGCTCCGTGGCGACCCGCGCAACCGGGCCTACGACGTGGGCGGACCCGAGGTGCTCTCCTACGCGGACCTGCTCGCGGTGTTCGCCCGCACCGCCGGCCTGCGGCGGCTGCAGGTGCCGGTGCCGTTCCTGCCGACCGCCCTGGTCGGGTTCGTGGTCTCCCAGGTGGCGCAGATGCCGCGCAGCACCGTGATGGCGCTGGTGGGGAGCCTGTCGCACGACCTGGTGTGCCGGGAGCACGACGTGGTCGGCGACCTGCTGGGTGGGGACCACAGGTTCGTCCCGGTCGCGGAGGCGATCGAGCGGTCGCTGAGCCCGGACGCCGACGGCACCGGCGCGACCGGCGACGTGCAGGCCGGCGCGTCGACGGACCCGGCCTGGGCGGGCGGCGCCGTCACGGTCGAGGGCGGGAGGCCACGCCGGCGACCCGGCGGGATCGTGGCGGCGCTCCTGCTCGGCGCGGCCGCCAGCCACGCCGGTCGTGAGCACCGGAAGGGCTGAGCGGGATGTTCTTCCTCTTCAGCAACCGTCTGGGGTGCCTGGGCTCGCTCGTGCTGTCGGCGGCGGTGACCGCCGTGCTGATCCTGCTGCTGTCCCGCTGATCCTGGCTCAGGCCCGGCGGCGGCCGACGTACGCCGGCGCGTCGCCGGTCTGGAAGCCGACGATCTCCATCAGCGCGTCGAAGGTGACCGCCTTGCTGACGTCGAAGCCCTGGGCGAAGTCGACACCCTCCTCCTCGATCACCTGGAGGATCTCGGGGGAGGACACGTGCTCGGCGATGGTCTGCTTGCCGAGCCCCCGGGCGATGCCGACGATGGACCCGACGATGCGCCGGTCGGTCTCGTTGGTCGCGCAGCCGGAGACGAACTCGCCGTCGATCTTGACGTAGTCGATCGGCAGGTGCTTGAGGTAGTAGAAGGAGCCGTAGCCGGCGCCGAAGTCGTCGAGGGCGAACTTGCAGCCGAGCCGGCGCTGCCGCTCCGCGAAGTTCAGGGCGGTCTGCATGTGGGCGACCGCGGCGGTCTCGGTGATCTCCAGGACCAGGCCGGTCGGGTCGGCGCCGTGGCGCAGCAGCGCCTGGGTCAGCGCAGCGTCGAGCAGCGGGCTGCCGATCGACTTCCCGGAGAGGTTGACCTCGAGCTGGAAGTCCGGGTGCACCTGCTGGATCCGGGCCAGCAGGGCGACCGACCGGTCGATCACCCAGCGGTCGATGTCGATGATCTCGCCGCTGCGCTCCGCGATGTGCAGGAACCGCTCCGGCAGCACCAGGTCGTCGCCGTCGACCAGCCGGATCAGGGCCTCCGCGCTGTTGATCTGACCGGTGCGGACGTTGAGGATCGGCTGCAGGAGCAGCGTGAACTCGTCGTGCTCGATCGCGTGGTGGATCCGCTCCGACCAGGCCATCCGGGCGCCGGTGCGGGGCTGCTCGTGCTCGTTGTGGCCCACGACGACGTACTGGTCGCGGCCCGCGTCCTTGGCGTCGTACATGGTCATGTCGGCGGTGGAGACGAGGTCCTCGAGCGTGGTGTGGCGGTCGCCGATCAGGACCACGCCGATGCTGGCGGTCACCCGTCGCAGCACGCCCTCCTGGGTCTGGGCGAACAGCCGGACCCGCTCCAGGATGTCCTGGGCGACGAACCGCGCCGCGGCTCCGTCGGCACGGGGGAGCAGGACGGCGAACTCGTCGCCACCCAGCCGCGCCACGAGGTCGCCCTCGCGCAGGTTCTCGGTGAGCAGCCGAGCGACGGTCGAGATCAGCTCGTCGCCCACGGTGTGGCCGAGGGTGTCGTTGACCTCCTTGAAGTGGTCGAGGTCGAGCAGCAGCAGGGCGCCGGTCGCCTCCGATGCCTGGCAGGCCTCGAGGTGGCGAGCGGTGACGGTCTCGAACACCTGGCGGTTGGCGAGGCCGGTGAGGGCGTCGTGCTGGGTCAGGTGTGCGAGCCGCTCCTGGTGGCGGACGTCGTCGGTGTGGTCGACGACGTGCGAGACCACCAGCCGTCCGGGGGTCGCCTCGGTGCCGACGCCGGTGCTGGTCAGGGACAGGTGAAGGGTGGATCCGTCGGCGGCCTCGGCCAGCCAGTCGGTCTCGTCGTGACCACCGCCGGCTGCGGTGCCCAGGTGCTCGGCCACCCCTTCGTGCCCGGTCGCCGTGAGCTCCGTGAGCGGGGTGCCGACCAGGTCGGCCGGCGCCCGCCCCAGGAGCGCCGCGAAGGCGGGGTTGACGTCCACCACGTCGCCGGTCGCGTCGGTGACGACGATGCCGTGCGGCGAGTCCTCGAACAGCTCCTTGGTGTTGTCGCTCGGCGAGGCCGGTGCCACCGCCTCCCGGACCGGTGACGCGAGTGCTGGGGGGACCGACGGCTCGGTGGCGGCGCTGGTCCGTCGGGTCAGGAGCAGTCCGGTCACGCCCGCGACCAGGGCGACCAGCGCGAGCCCGTGCGCGGGGTCCACGGCGAACGGCGGTGCGGCCAGCCCGGCCAGGCCGAGCAGGACCAGGAGGAGGTAGGGCAGCACGCTGCGCATCGCTTGAGCCATGGACCGAGTGTGAGGCTCCGGTGTCCGATTCGTCCTACAAATGCCTGATCTGACGGGGGTGGTTCAGACCGCGGGGTTCTCCGAGGTCCGACGCAGGCCCTGCGAGCTCTCGCCGTTCTGGAAGGCCAGCATCTCCATCAACGCCTCGAACGAGACCGACTCGGAGACGTGGAAGCCCTGGGCGAAGTCGACACCCTCCTCCTCGATCACCTGGAGGATCTCGGGGGAGGACACGTGCTCGGCGATGGTCTGCTTGCCGAGCCCCCGGGCGATGCCGACGATGGACCCGACGATGCGCCGGTCGGTCTCGTTGGTCGCGCAACCGGAGACGAACTCGCCGTCGATCTTGACGTAGTCGATCGGCAGGTGCTTGAGGTAGTAGAAGGAGCCGTAGCCGGCGCCGAAGTCGTCGAGGGCGAACTTGCAGCCGAGCCGGCGCTGCCGCTCCGCGAAGTTCAGGGCGGTCTGCATGTGGGCGACCGCGGCGGTCTCGGTGATCTCCAGGACCAGGCCGGTCGGGTCGGCCCGGTGCCGCAGCAGCGCCTGGGTCAGGGCGGCGTCGAGCAGCGGCGTGCCGATCGACTTGCCGGAGAGGTTGACCTCGAGCTGGAAGTCGGGGTGCACCTGCTGGATGCGGGACAGGATCTCGACGGCGTGGTCGATCACCCAGCGGTCGATGTCGATGATCTCGCCGGTGCGCTCGGCGATGTAGAGGAAGCGGTCGGGCATCAGCAGCTCGTCGCCGTCGACCAGCCGGATCAGGGCCTCCGCGCTGTTGATCTGACCGGTGCGGACGTCGAGGATCGGCTGCAGCTGCAGCACGAACTCGTCGTGGTCGATCGCCTGCTGGATCCGCTGGGACCACTCGAGCCGGGCGCCCATCCGGGGTTGTGCGTGCTCCTGGTGCCCGAGCACGACGTACTGGTCGCGGCCCGACTCCTTGGCGTCGTACATGGTCATGTCTGCGGTCGCGAGCAGGTCCTCGAGGGTGGTGTGGCGGTCGCCGATCAGGACCACGCCGATGCTGGCGGTCACGCGGCGGCGCACGCCCTCCTGGGCCTGGGAGTAGGCGCGGATCCGCTCCAGGATGTCCTGGGCGACGTAGCGCGCGGCGGCACCGTCGGCGACCGGCAGCAGCACGGCGAACTCGTCGCCCCCGAGCCGGGCGACCAGGTCCGTGGAGCGCAGGCTCTGTTCGAGGAGGCGGGCGACCGAAATGATCAGCTGGTCGCCGACGCCGTGGCCGAGCGTGTCGTTGACCTCCTTGAAGTTGTCGAGGTCGAGCAGCAGCAGCGCGCCCTCCGCGCCGTAGTGGGCACACTTGTCGAGGTGCTCGGTCATCACCACCTCGAAACGGCGGCGGTTGACCAGTCCGGTCAGGGAGTCGTGGTCGGCCATGTGCGAGAGCTGCTGGTTGTGCCGGATCCGCTCCGAGACGTCGACCACGTTGGAGAGCACGAGCCGGGGCGCGGCGGCGACGCCCTCGAGCGCGAGCTCCTCCTCCTCGCCGTCGACGGCGGCGCTGGACAGAGCGAGGTGGATGGTGGCGCCGTCACGGGTCCGGCCGACCCACTCGGCGTCGCCGCGACCGTGCGGCTCGGCGGCCACCTCGCGGAAGTGGTCCGTGAGGACGTGGTCGACGTCGGTCGAGGACAGCTCGGTGAGGCGGGTGCCGACCAGGCTCCCGGGGTCCACGCCGAAGGTCGCGGCGAGCGCGGCGTTGGCGCGCAGGATGACGCCCGCGCCGTCGGTGAGGACGATGCCGTTGGGTGAGTCCTCGAACAGCTGCTCGGACCGCTGCTTGGCTCGCGTCAGCGCCCGCTCGTGGGCGCGGTCGCGGCTGACGTCCCGGGCCAGGATCAGGGCGTGGTCGCGCCCGTCCGTCCGGGAGGGGAGCGGGGCCACGACGACGTGGTGCTCCGCGCCGGTGCGCATCGCCTCCAGGTCGGCGCTGCCGGACTCGCCGGCGAACGCGTCACCGAGCAGGGCGTCCAGGAGCACGGCGTTCTCGGGGCTGGAGACGTCCCCGACGCGGGTGCCGGCGACGTCGGGGGGCAGCTGCTGCGCCATCGCGCCGGCCCCGGTCACCACCTCGATCCGGTGGTCGCGGTCGACCACGAACACGGTCAGGTCCGGCAGGTTGTCCATCAGGATGCGCCAGCGTTCCTCGACCTCGATCAGGGTGTCGTGCGCCTCTCGCTCGCGACGCGTCTGGAGCTCCAGGGAGTGCACGACCCGTTGGATCACCGGCGCGATCAGGGCCACCACCCCGAACCAGACCACGGTCCGACGCCAGTCACCCGCGTCGTACAGCGGGGCGCCGATCAGGACCAGCGGTACGGCGAACGTGAGCACCGTGGCGGCCGCCACCCAGACCAGGTCCCACGCCCGACCGTAGAGCGCGACCCAGATCACCGGGAGCGCGACGAGTGGCGCCAGTCCGGACGCCGAACCGCCGCTCGCGTCCCGCAGCACCGCGATCACGACGAACGACAGCAGCGGTGCGATCCGCGGCAGCCAGGTGGAGGGTCGTCGTCCGGCTGACCAGGACGGAGCCGGCCATGGCGGCGAAGAGCAGCATCGCGACCAGCAGGTGTCCAGGGCTCATCCGCACCGGAGGCAGGGCGGCGCTGGCGAGGCCGAGGAGTCCGAGGAGTGCGAACGGCAGCACCTCGCGTCTCGAGGGTTGGACCATGGTGCCGATTGTGGCCGGAAATGCCCGATTCGTCCCGCAAATGGGCATCGTCGTCCCGGTCCGAGCGGCCGGGCGGTCTCAGAACCCGATCGGCAGACCCGCGTAGTTCTCGGCGAGCCCGGTGGCGCCGGCCTCGCTGCTGGTCACCCAGCGGAGCTGGGAGAGCTGCAGCTGCTCGTCGAACGGGTCGCCGGTGTGGTGCAGCATGGTGGTCATCCACCAGGAGAAGTGCGTGCACCGCCAGACCCGTCGCAGGGCCGTGTCCGAGTAGGCGTCCGCGAGCCGCGGGTCGCCGGCGAGCAGCTCGGCGAGCGCGGGAGCGAGGAGGGCCACGTCGGCAACGGCGAGGTTGAGCCCCTTGGCCCCGGTCGGCGGCACGATGTGCGCGGCGTCGCCGGCCAGGAACACCCGGCCGTGACGCATCGGGGTGGAGACGTGGGAGCGCATCGGCAACACACTGCGGTCGGTCACCGGACCCGGGGTGAGCTGCCAGCCGTGCTGCCCGTGCCCGAGCCGGGTGGCAAGGGCGTCCCAGATCCGGTCGTCGGACCAGTGCTGGAGGGAGGTGTCGTTGGGCACCTGGAGGTAGAGCCGGGACACCGTCGCCGAGCGCATCGAGTGCATCGCGAACCCGTCCGGGTGCCAGGCGTAGATCAGCTCGTCGGTCGAGGGGGCGACGTCGGCGAGGATGCCGAGCCAGGAGTACGGGTAGGTCTTCGTCCAGCTCCGCCGGACGGCGTCGGGCAACGCCGCCCGGCTCGGACCGAAGGACCCGTCGCAGCCGGCGACCACGTCCGCGTGCACCCGGGTGGTGCCGCCGGTGGGGTCGGTGAAGGTGACCGACGGGTGCTCCGTGGCCAGGTCGTGCAGCGCGGTGTCGGCGACCTCGTAGTGGATCTGCTGGCCGGCGTCACGACGCGCGGCCACCAGGTCCTTCTGCACCTCGGTCTGCCCGTAGACCCAGACCGAGCGGTCGGTGAGCCGGGTGAAGTCGACGTGGTGCCGCTCCCGCGGCCACTGCAGGTAGATGCCGTCGTGCCGGTCGCCCTCGCGGCCGAGTCGGTCGCCGAGACCGCACGAACGGAGCAGGTCCACCGTGGACTGCTCGAGGATCCCGGCCCGGATCCGACCCGCGACGTAGGCCTCGGAGCGCGCCTCCAGCACCACCGAGTCGACCCCGCGAGCAGCGAGCAGGTGGGACAGCAGCATCCCGGCCGGTCCGGCGCCGATGATCACGACCTGGGTGCGCACCGTGGTCATCGTGCGTGCCCCACGGCCAGTCCGCGCTCGATGCCTCGCGCCGCGACGGTGAGCGCGGAGACCAGCCGGGGCCGGGTGTTCCGCAGGCTGGGCACGACGATCCCCAGTGCCGCGACCACCTGGCCGTCGCTGGTGATCGGGACCGCCACGGAGCAGCCGCCCAGGCTCATCTCCTCGACGGTGGTGGCGTAGCCGTCCCGAGCCACCCGGTCGAGCTGGCGCCGCAGCGTGCCCGGCTGGGTGATCGTGTACGGCGTCACGCGCTCGAGACGTGCCAGCGCCGCGACCTGCACCTCGGCCGGGGCGTGCGCGAGGAGGACCTTGCCGACGCCGGTGGCGTGCATCGGCAGCCGGGACCCGACCGTGCTCACGATCGGGACGGAGGCGTGGCCGCGGAGGCGTTCCAGGTAGAGCACCTCGGTGCCGTCCCGCACGGCCAGGTGGACGGTCGCGAGCGTCGCGGCGTACAGGTCGTGCAGGAACGGCGACGCCACCTCCACCAGTCCGGCCTGCACGGGGGCCAGCAACCCCACGTCCCAGAGCCGTCGGCCGATCGCGTAGCGGCCGGTGCTGCCGCGGGCGAGCGCGCCCCACGCGACCAGCTCCGCGACCAGCCGGTGGGCCGTCGGGAGCGGGAGCCCGGCCCGGTCGGCGAGCTCGGTCAGCGTGAGTGAGCGGTGGTCCTCGTCGAAGGCGGCGACCAGGCTCAGCGCTCGGCTGGTCACGCTGTGCCCGGGGGAGGAGCCGTTGCCCGCCATGAGCCCATCCTGCCCCGGCGAGGCGACGCGCATCAGGCGGCGGTGCGACGCATGTGCGCAGGAACGGTCGACAGCGCGACCACGGCGAGCACGGCCGCGACCGCGAAGGCGTAGAAGCCCCACGGGTAGGCGATCCCCGCCGTCACCAGGGCACCGCCGAGGAACGGGCCGACGATCGCGCCGAGCCGGCCGACTCCGGCCGCCATCCCCAGTGCCGTCCCGCGGATCTCCGGCGGGTAGAGGTGGCCGACGAACGCGTAGACGAGCACCTGGGCGCTGAACACGAAGATCCCGGAGAGCAGCACCGCGACGTAGACCAGCACGGTGTTCTCGAGCCTGACGGAGAGCAGGGCCAGGAACACCGCGGCCAGCCCGAACCAGAGCAGGACGGTGCGCTTGTTGCCGCGCGCGTCGGAGATCCCACCGGCGACCAGAAGGCCGATCACGGCGCCGACGTTGAGCGCCAGCAGCAGGCCGGTGCCGGCCCTGATCGAGTAGCCGGCCTCTCCCATGATCTTCGGCAGCCAGGTGTTCAGTCCGTAGACCAGCAGCAGGCCCATGAACGAGGCCACCCAGAGCCCGATGCTGACGCGGAGGTAGCCGCCGCGCACCACGTCGCTGCTGCGTCGAACCTCGACGGCGCGGCCCTGCTCGCGCTCGGCGACGGCGCGCAGGTAGGTCTCCGACTCCGGCAGCCTGGCCCACATCACCGGCAGGGTCAGCAGTCCGGCCACACCGCCGACCACGAACATCGACTCCCAGCCGTACGCCTCGACCAGCCACAGCGCGAGCAGTGCGGTCACCACCGCGCCCACGTGGTAGCCGGTCATGGTGCGGGTCACCGCCGTCCCACCGCGACCGGAGCGCGCGTGCTCGGTCATGAAGGTCAGCGCCGTCGGCAGGCAGGCACCGAGGCCGAGCCCGGCGAGGAACCGGAGCACGACGAAAGTGGTGACGTCGGGTGCGAACGCGGTCGCCAGGGTGAGCACCGAGAACACCGCGATGCTCCCGATCAGCGAGGTACGACGACCGAACCGGTCGGTGAGCGGGCCGATCGTGACCGCGCCGATGCCGACGCCGACCAGCCCGACCGTGGACGCGGTGGTCAGCGAGGCGTCGGTGAACCCGAGGGCTCCGGTCTTCGAGATGGTCGGGATCACCGCGCCGAGCACCACCAGGTCGAAGCCGTCCAGGGCCACCGCCACCCAGCACAGGACCACCGGCCAGAGGTCGCCGCGGCCCGGTGAGGTCCGGCCGCGGGTGTCGGTCGAGGTCGGGCTCGAGGTCGGGCTCGATGTCATGGGGGAGTTCCTTCCGAGAGGGTTCCGACCCACCGTCGCAGCCGCCGGGACCGGACCTCCAGCACCCACTTCCACTGAGCGGAAGCAGAGCCGTGAGCCGCCCGGTCCCCGGCCGTAACCTGCGTCGCATGACGCAGAACACCCCCGGCGCCAGCCAGGCCGAGGTCTCGGACGAGATCGCGCGGCTCCAGCAGGACCACCAGCGGGCCGGACTCGAGGAGACGCGCACGCGGCTCGACTACCCGCCGTACCGGAGCAGCCTCCTGCGCCACCCCACCAAGGACCTGCACCACGCCGACCCCGAGGGTGTCGAGCTCTGGTCGCCCGTGTTCGGCGACCTCGACGTCGACCTGCTCGAGGCCGACCTCACCGTGCAGCACGGAGGCGAGCCGGTGGGAGAGCGGATGACCGTGACGGGTCGGGTGCTCGACGGTGACGGCCGGCCGGTGCGGCACCAGCTCGTGGAGATCTGGCAGGCCAACGCCGGTGGCCGCTACGTCCACACCCGCGACCAGCACCCCGCTGCGATCGACCCGAACTTCACCGGGACGGGCCGCTGCCTCACCGACGCCGACGGCGCCTACACGTTCACCACGATCAAGCCGGGCCCCTACCCGTGGCGGAACCACCGCAACGCCTGGCGTCCCGCTCACATCCACTTCTCCCTGTTCGGCACCGACTTCACCCAGCGCCTGGTGACCCAGATGTACTTCCCCGGCGATCCGCTGTCCGGGCTCGACCCGATCTACCAGTCGGTGGTCGACCCCCGGGCCCGTGCGCGACTCGTCGCGACGTACGACCACGACGTGACGACTCCCGAGTGGGCCACCGGCTACCGCTGGGACATCGTGCTCACCGGTGCGCACCGCACGCCGGTGGAGGAGGCGTCATGAGCGTGCCCGCCACGCCCGGCCAGACGGTCGGCCCGTTCTTCGGCTTCGCCCTGCCGTACGACGGGGGCGACCTCCTCGTGCCGGCGGACCATCCCGACGCGGTCAGCCTGCACGGCCGGGTGCTCGACGGCGACGGCGACCCGGTGCCCGACGCCCTCGTCGAGCTGTGGCAGGCGGACGCGGACGGCACGGTGTCCCGGGCACCCGGATCGTTGCGCCGCGACGGCTCCACCTTCACCGGATGGGGAAGGGAGGCCACCGACGAGGAGGGTCGGTACTCGTTCACGACGGTCGCACCGGGGGCGCCGTTCTTCGCGATAGTGGTGTTCGCCCGCGGCCTGCTCGACGGTCTGTTCACGCGGGCCTACCTGCCGACCTCCGCCGACGACCCGTTCCTGCGGAGCGTCGACCCGGGTCGGCGCGAGACCCTGCTGGCCCTCCGCGGACGAGCACGGCTTCGTCTTCGACATCCGGCTCCAGGGGGACGGCGAGACCGTCTTCCTGCGCCACCCGCGACACTGAACCCGTGAGCGACCTGTTCTGGCCGGGCGACGAGCGCGCCGGCGACCACCTCACCGACGCTGCGTTCCTGGCCGCGATGGTCGACGTGGAGGAAGCCTGGCTCGGCGTCCTCGGCCACGACGCCGGCCTTGCCCGCGACCTCGACCCGGCCGCTGTGGTCGGTGACGCGGAGGCCGGTGGCAACCCGGTGCTCCCGCTGCTGGTCGCGCTGCGCGCCTCGGCCCGCGAGGACACCGCCCGGCTCCTGCACCGGGGCCTGACCAGCCAGGACGTTGTCGACTCGGCGCTGATGCTGATCACCCGCGACGCGGCCCGGTCCCTGCACGGGATGCTGGACCGGCAGGTCGAGACGCTCGTGGTGCTGGCCCGCACGCACCGCGACACCCCGATGGTGGGGCGCACCCTGACCCAGCACGCCGTACCGACCACGTTCGGGTTGAAGGCGGCGACCTGGCTCTCCGGCCTGCTCGACGCCCGTGACGACCTCGACGGTCTCTCGTTCCCGGTGCAGTGCGGAGGGGCAGCCGGCACCCTGGCGGCCATGGTCGAGCTGGGCCTGGACCCGGTGCAGGCCAGGGCGGGTCTGGCCGATCGGCTCGGCCTCGGCGCTGCGCCGCCGTGGCACACCAACCGGACCGCCGTCACCCGGATCGGCGACGCGCTGGTGCGCTGCACCGACGCCTGGTCGCGACTCGCGAACGACGTGCTCACGCTCTCCCGGCCGGAGATCGGTGAGCTGACGGAGGGCAGCGGGGGCGGGTCGTCGACGATGCCGCACAAGGCGAACCCGGTCCTCGCCACGCTGGTCCGGCGAGCCGCCCTCACCACCCCGGGGCTCGCCGCCACGCTGCACGCCGCTGCCGCCGACCAGTCCGACGAGCGTGCGGCGGGTGCCTGGCACGCCGAGTGGGCCACCCTGCGCACGCTGGTCCGGAGGGTGCTGGTGGCGGGTGACCAGTCCGGCGACCTGCTGGCCGGCCTCCGGGTGCACCCGGAGCGGATGGCGCAGACCCTCCGCGCCGCGGGCGACGCCGTGCACGCGGAGCAGCGGAACCTCGCCGACACCGTCGGCCGGGCGCCGGCCGGTGCCTACCTCGGCGAGGCCGGCGCGCTCGTCGACGCCGTCCTCGCCCGCGCCCAGGAAGGCTCCCGATGACCCTCCCCCGGATCACCGCCCAGCGCCTCGGCGGCTCCCCGAAGCTGCCCCTGCTGGTGCTCGGTCCCTCGCTCGGCACCTCCGCCCAGACTCTCTGGGGTGCCTGCGCACCGCACCTGGCACGGCACTTCGAGGTGTTGGCCTGGGACCTTCCCGGGCACGGCACCAACCGCTACCCGGCCGAGGAGTTCGAGATCGCGGACCTCGCGACCGCGGTGCTGGGCATGGTCGACGACATGCTCGCCGAGCGCGGGCAGCAGGGGGTTTCCTTCCACTACGCCGGGGTGTCGGCCGGGGGAGCCGTCGGGCTGGAGCTGCTCCTGGCCGCACCGCAGCGGGTCGAGTCCGCTGTGCTGCTGGCCACCGGCGCCCAGATCGGGGTTCCCGCGGACTGGGCCGCCCGCGCCGCCTCGGTGCTGGTCTCGGGCACGCCGGTGATGGTGGAGGGGTCGGCCAGACGCTGGTTCGCGCCGGGCTTCGCCGAGCGGGACCCCGCCACCGCCTCGGCCCTGCTGGGCGCGCTCGGCGACACCGACCGCGAGGGCTACGCCCAGGTCTGCGAGGCGCTGGCGCGCTACGACGTCCGTGACCGGCTGGCCGCGATCTCCTGTCGGGTGCTGGCGATCGCCGGCGACTCCGACCCGGTGACTCCGGCGGCGACCCTGCAGGAGATCGCGGACGGCGTCCGCGACGGACGCCTGGTGGTGCTCGACGGGGTCGGCCACCTCGCGCCCGCCGAGCGGCCGGACGCGGTTGCCGACCTGGTCGTCCGGCACCTCACCGGGCGGGAGCCCGAGTCCTCCGGGTCGGAGCTCCACCCGGCCGGTCTCGCGGTCCGGCGGGAGGTCCTGGGCGCCGCCCACGTCGACCGGGCGACGGCTGCGACCACCGACTTCACGCGCGACTTCCAGGCCCTGATCACCGAGTACGCGTGGGGCTCGATCTGGACCCGGCCCGGCCTCGACCGACGCAGCCGTTCGCTGATCACCCTGACCGCGCTGGTCGCCGGCGGACACCAGGAGGAGCTCGCGCTGCACGTGCGCGCGGCCCGCACCAACGGGCTGAGCGTGGAGGAGATCAAGGAGTGCCTGCTCCAGACCGCGATCTACTGCGGCGTCCCGGCTGCCAACAGCGCCTTCCGCATCGCGCAGGGCGTGCTCGACGAGGAGGACCAGTGACCGACGCATTCCTGTACGACGCCGTCCGCACGCCGTTCGGCAGGTTCGGCGGCGCGCTGGCCGGCGTCCGCCCCGACGACCTGGCCGCCGCCGCGCTCACCGGTCTGCTGGACCGGGTCCCGGACCTCGACCGCGCGGAGATCGCCGACGTCCAGTGGGGCCTTGCCAACGGTGCCGGTGAGGACAACCGCAACGTGGCGCGAATGGCGGTGCTGCTCGCCGGGCTCCCGGTCTCGGTCCCGGGGGCGACCGTCAACCGGCTCTGCGGTTCGAGCCTGGAGGCGCTGGGCAACGCCTCGCGCGCCGTCGAGTCGGGTGACGCCGACGTGGTCGTCGCCGGCGGTGTCGAGTCGATGACCCGGGCGCCCTGGGTGCTCCCGAAACCGTCGCGCGCCTTCCCGGCCGGCAACCTGGAGGCGGTCTCCACCACGCTGGGTTGGCGGTTGGTCAACGAGCGGATGCCCGCCGAGTGGACGATCTCGCTGGGGGAGTGCAACGAGCTGCTCGCGGACCGCTTCGGGATCAGCCGCGCGCGCCAGGACGAGTTCGCGGCTCGGTCGCACGCCCTTGCCGACGAGGCCTGGACCGCAGGGTTCTACCGCGACCTCGTCGTCCCCGTGCCCGGCGTGGACCTCGACCGCGACGAGGGCATCCGCGCGGGCAGCACCGCCGAGAAGCTGGCCGGGCTGAAGCCGAGCTTCCGCCCCGACGGCACGATCACCGCCGGCAACGCCTCGCCGCTCAACGACGGCGCCGCGGCCCTGCTGGTCGGGTCGGCCTCAGCGGGGGAGCGGATCGGGTCGGACCCGGTGGCGCGGGTGGCCGGGCGTGGCGTGCACGCGGTCGAGCCGCAGCTGTTCGGCTACGCCCCGGTCGAGGCGGCCGGCAAGGCACTGGCGCGCGCCGGTGTCGGATGGGCCGACATCGCGGCCGTGGAGCTCAACGAGGCGTTCGCCGTGCAGTCGCTGGCCTGCGTCGACGCCTGGATCGAGCACGGTCTGCGAGACCCCGAGATCGTCAACGCCCGCGGTGGCGCGATCGCCATCGGGCACCCGCTCGGCGCCTCCGGCGCCCGCATCGTCGGCACCCTGGCCCAGCGGCTGCGCGAGGACGGCCAACGGTGGGGGCTGGCCGCGATCTGCATCGGCGTCGGGCAGGCGCTGGCGGTGGTGCTCGAGAACGTGGCCGCCTCGTGATCGTCGCCGAGGACCCGGACGCCGCGGTCGAGGGGGTGGCCGACGGGTCGACGGTGCTGGTCGGCGGCTTCGGCATGGCCGGCATGCCGGTCGACCTGATCCATGCGCTGATCCGGCAGGGCGCGACGGACCTGACCGTGGTCAGCAACAACGCCGGCAACGGCGCCACCGGCCTTGCCGCGCTGCTCGCCGCCGGCCGGGTACGACGGATGGTCTGCTCGTTCCCGCGGCAGAGCGACTCCTGGGTCTTCGACGACCTCTACCGGGCGGGGCGGATCGAGCTCGAGGTGGTCCCGCAGGGCAACCTCGCCGAGCGGATGCGGGCCGCCGGGGCGGGCATCGGTGCGTTCTTCTGCCCGACCGGCGTCGGCACCCCGTTGGCCGAGGGCAAGGAGACCCGCACCATCGACGGACGTGACTACGTGCTGGAGCACCCGATCCGGGGCGACGTCGCACTGATCGGCGCCCACGTCGCGGACCGGGCGGGCAACCTCGTCTACCGGCGCACGGCCCGCAACTTCGGGCCGGTGATGGCGACCGCCGCGACGACCGTGGTCGCCCAGGTGCGCGAGGTGGTCGGGGCCGGCGGGCTCGACCCGGAGGCCGTGGTCACGCCCGGCATCTACGTCGATCGGGTGGTGGTCACGCCGTGAGCCTGTCCCCGGACGAGCTGGCAGCCGCGGTGGCCCGGGACATCCCCGCCGGTGCGTTCGTCAACCTCGGCATCGGCCAGCCCACCCGCGTCGCCGACCACCTGCTCCCCGAGCAGGGCGTGGTGCTCCACACCGAGAACGGGATGCTCGGCATGGGTCCGCAGGCCCACGGCGACGACGTCGACCCGGACCTGACCAACGCCGGCAAGGTGCCGGTGACCGAGCTGCCGGGCGCGTCGTACTTCCACCACGCGGACTCGTTCGCGATGATGCGCGGCGGCCACCTCGACGTCTGCGTGCTCGGCGCGTTCCAGGTCTCCGCCGGCGGCGACCTCGCGAACTGGCACACAGGGGCCCCGGACGCGATCCCCGCCGTCGGTGGCGCGATGGACCTCGCGATCGGCGCCAAGAGCGTGTTCGTGATGATGTCGCTGTTCGCGAAGGACGGCTCTCCGAAGCTGGTTCCGTCGTGCAGCTACCCGCTCACCGGGGTGGGCTGCGTCGACCGGGTGTACACCGACCTGGCGACGTTCGCGATCCGTCCGGACGGGGTGGTGGTGACCGCGACCCACGGCATCGCCCACGACGAGCTGGCCGGGCGACTCGACGTACCCCTGCTCAGGGACTGAGGATCGCGGCTCCAGTGCCGGGACCCTGCCACTGCGAGAACGGGCGACCCACTCGGCCACCGGGCGGTCGACGGCGGGTGAGCCCGTCGGCGTCAGCGGACCTTGAGCGACCCGCCGGTCAGGGCTCCGCCGCCGCCGAACCCGGTGCTGGTCTCGATCCGGAAGGTGTCCGGACGGTCACCGCGGCCGTCGACCACGGTGATCGCATACGTGGTGGGCTTGCCGTCCTGCGTCGCTTCGCCGGAGAACCGCACCTGGCTGCCGGTGTGCTGGTAGCGGGTCACCGTGAGGCAGGAGATCGCCACCGGATCGGTCGTCGTGCCGGTGTCGATCGTGCCGACGACCGACGCGCCCGAGGTGTTGCCCGATGAGCCACCCGGTGAGCCACCCGGTGAGCCGGCGGGGTCGTCGGCAGGGGCGGGTACGGCGGTCACCGCGCAGGTGCCGGTCGGACCGGCGAGCCCGTCGGACACGTCGTAGTCGAAGGAGAGTCCGTCCGCTGTGGACGGGACGGGCCCGCCACCGGGTGTCGGGGTGGGCGTCGGCGTCTCGGTCGGGGTGGGGGCCGGTGAGGTCGGGCCGCCGGTCGGCGCCGGGTCGGAGGGATCCGGCTCGGGCGGCACCGGCGACGGCTCGCTCGGGGTCGGGACCGGCGGCTTCGGCGGGACCGGCTCCTCGCTGGGTGGGTCGATCGGGGACTCCGACGGCGACGGGGACGGCGACGGGGACGGCGACGTGCTCGGGGTCTGGTCGGTCACGACGGCGGGCGCGTCCGTGACCCCGTCGGCAACCGGCACGGGCGCGCCCCGCAGCGTGCCGGCAGCAAAGACCGGCACCACGGCCATCGTGGCCGTGGCCAGCAGTGTCCAGGCCACCACCCGGTGGTCTCGTCGCAACATGCGTCCCCCTTCCTCGCAGACGCTAGGTCGCCGGTTGGGCGCCTGCAAGGAGAATGGGAGTATTACCCCGCTACGACCACCAATTCGCGGTGTTTCACCGGGTCTGCGTGGTCGCCGGACCAGTCAGGTGGCTGCCGTCTAAGGTTTCTCCATGGTCCGCCTCACTCACCCTCCCCACGGGGCTGCATGAGCCGGGCCCGGTTGGTCCCGGTCCGGCAGCCCCGGAACCCGGAGGGCGTCGTGATCGTGCTGCACGGAGGCGCGGCCCGGCGGGACCGCACCGCGGTCAGCCCGACCCAGCTCTCGGTGCTGCGGATGATCCCGGTGGCGCGCCGGATCGCGCGCGCGGGTCGGGGCCGGCTGGCGGTCCACCGGTTGCTCAACTCCTCGCGCGGCTGGGACGTCGAGCACACGCCGGTCGACGACGTGCGCTGGGCGATGGAGCAGGCCACCCCCGGTCTGCCGGTCTCCCTGGTCGGGCACTCGCTCGGCGGACGAGCCGCCCTGCTGGCCGGTGACGGGCCGGAGGTCCGCAGCGTGGTCGCGCTCAACCCGTGGGTCTACCCGAGCGACGTCGCCGACCTCGCCGGTCGCCGGGTGCTGATCGTGCACGGTGACGCGGATCGGATCGCCTCTCCCGCGAAGTCCTCGGCACTGGCTCGCACCCTCCGTCGTACGACGTCGGTCGACTTCGTCACGGTGCCCGGCGGCAAGCACGCGATGCTGAGCCACCATGCCGCGTTCGAGCGGCCGGCCGCGGAGTTCGTGGTGGAGACGCTGCTGACCTGACGGATGGATCGACCGCGCCCCGCTGGGTCGCGACGAGCCGACCTGTGGTGGTCCCCTACGACGGCAGGTCGAAGACCAGCAGGGTGGAGGTCGCGGTGGCGACGATCGCCCCGGACGCGTCGGTGACCACGCCCTCGGTGAAGGCGACCCGGGATCCGGACTTCACGACCGTGCCGACCGCGGTCAGCTGCCCGCTGCCGAGTCGCACCGCCTTGAGGTAGCTGACCTTGATCTCGATCGAGGTGTAGCCGCGGCCCAGCGGCAGTGTGCTGTGCAGGGCGCACCCGGTGACGGAGTCCAGGAGGGTGCAGACCAGGCCGCCGTGCACCGCGCCGATGGGGTTGTACGCCGAGGCATCGGGCGTGCACGTGAACACCACCCGGCCCGGCTCGGCCTCGGTCAGGTCGAACTGCATCAGCTGGGCGATCGGCGGAGGGGGGATGTCGCCGACCACCATCGCGCGCAGGTAGTCGATGCCCGGCATCGCCAGGCCGACGGCCGCCGGTCGCGCCGGGTCGTGCCAGGAGACGGTGCGCGACTGCTCGGGTCCCCAGTCGACAGCTGCCGGTTCGGGCGTGCGGTTCGCGGTCGTGTCGGTCATGCCGTCTCCTCGTCGAGGCGCCACGGTGCGCGCCGGTGCCGGTCGGGGTCGTCGGTGGCGACCGCATGCCGGCGGCCCCAGCCGTACAGCTGCTCCAGGATCGGCACCAGCTCGCGGCCCGCCCCCGTCAGGTGGTAGCCGGAACGCGGGGGTGCGTCGGAGTACGGACGTCGCTCCAGCACACCGGCGTCGACCAGGTCCTTGAGCCGGGCGGCGAGCCGGTCGCGGGGAGCGCCGGTGCCGCGGGCGATCTCGGTGAAGCGGTGGTTGCCCATCCCCACCTCGCGCACCACGAGCATCGCCCAGCGGTCGCCCACCACCTCGAGGGAGGCGGCGATGGCGCAGGGACGTCCCGGCAGGTCGGCCAACGTGATCACGGGTGCTAGTCTCCCTCGAGTGAGTTCGGAAATCAAACTGACGCGCCGTGAGGCGCAACCGACGGGCACCGGTCGCGTGCTCCTCCTGGCGGGGCTGGGCACCGCGCTGGTCCTGGTCACCTACGTGACCCCGGTCGCCACCACACCGAGCACGGTCGCCGACCTCGGCGCCGGGGCCGGGGCGACCGCGTGGATCCTCAGCTCGATGAGCCTCGGCCTGGCCGCCGCGCTGCTGCCCTCGGGCGCGGTCGGCGACGCCCTCGGCCGGCGGCTGACGTACGTGGCCGGGCTGGTCCTGACGGGAGCCGGCGCGATCGTCTGCGGGCTGGCCCAGGACAGCGTCCTGTTCGTCGCCGCCCGGGTGGTCCAGGGCGTCGGCGGGGCAGCCGTGCTCGCGTGTGGTCTGGCCGTCCTCGCGCACGCCTTCCCCGACCCGGCCGAGCGCGCGCACGCCACCGGCGTGTGGGGTGCGAGCCTCGGGCTCGGCGTGGCCGCCGGTGTGGTGCTCGCTGCCGCGCTGGGTGGCACCGGCAGCGGGTGGCGTGAGGCCTACCTGGTGGTCGGAGCGGGAGCCCTGGTCCTGGTGCTGCCCAGCCTGCGCGTGCTGCCGGAGTCGGCGGCCGAGCACCCGCGTCGGCTCGACCTGCCGGGCCTGGTCCTGCTGGTCGGGACGATGACCCTGCTGCTGAGCGGCCTGACCCAGGCCAGGTCCGGGTTCAGCGTCATGGTGGGTGCGCTGCTGGCCGGTTCCCTCGTGCTGCTCGTGCTCTTCGCCGTGGCCGAGGTGCGGTCGGCCGAACCCATGGTCGAGCCGTCCCTGGCCAGGTCGCCCGGATTCGTCGCCGCCAACCTGGGTGCCCTCGTCGTCGGTGGCGGCATCATCGCGATGTCGTCCAACGCGCCCACCTTCGTGCAGACGGTCCTCGGCGGCTCACTCTGGGCGGCGACCGGCATCGCCCTGGTCTGGTCGGTCACCGGCGTCGTCACGTCGCTGCTGTTCAAGCGCGTCGCCGTACCTCTCAACGGGCCGCACCTGATCGCCGTGTCGCTGCTCGTGGTCGGTGCCGGTGAGCTGCTGGGGCTCGGTGTTGGCCCGGGCTCGTCCGTGTGGCGCCTGGTTCCCGCCTTCCTGGTCGCGGGCCTCGGCACCGGCGTGCTGAACGCCGTCCTCGGGCGGGAGGCGGTGGCCAGCGTGCCTCCCGACCGGGCCGCGATGGGCAGCGGCGCGAACAACACCGCTCGCTACCTCGGCGCGGCCTGCGGGATCACCGTGTTCACCGTGCTGATGGTCCACGTCGGGTGGGACCAGGCGGTGCTGGTCGCCGCCGGCGTCTCGATGCTCGGAGCGGTGGGGTGCCTCGTCGCGGGAGGCATAAAGAAGCAGGCTTGACTGTTTGTTAGTCGGGGGTGACGATGGACCGGTGACCCAGGTCCGCGTCTCGCAGGAGGAGCGCTCGCGCGCCATGCGCCAGCGGCTCCTGGACGCGACCGTCGAGTGCCTGGTCGAGCGTGGCTTCGCGGGCACGTCGACCACGCTGGTCTCCGAGCGGGCCGGGGTCAGCCGCGGCGCCCAGCTGCACCACTTCCCGACCAAGAACGACCTCGTCCTCGCCGCGGTCGAGCACCTCAGTGAGCAGCGTGGGGTCGAGCTCCAGCGGGCCGCCGACGTACTGCCGCGCGGCGCTCAGCGCACGCGGGCGATCCTGGAGATGCTCGGGGACCACTTCGCCAGCCCGGTTTTCAACGCCGCCCTGGAGCTCTGGGTCGCCGCCCGCACCGACGCCCAGCTGCGGGCGGCCGTCGAGCCGCTGGAGCTGAAGGTGGGCCGCGAGACCCACCGGCTCACCGTCGAGCTGCTCGGTGCCGACGAGAAGCGGCCGGGTGTCCGCGAGCTGGTGCAGGCGACGCTCGACCTGGTGCGCGGGCTGGGCCTTGCCGACACGATCAGCGACGATCGCGCGCGACGCCGCCGCATCCTGCGGCGCTGGGCCGTCGTGCTCGACGCCGAGCTGACCGCGGAGAGCGCATGAACGACGTCCTCGACACCGTCCTCCGCGACCTCGCCGTCGAGGGCGACCGGCTGGAGGGCATGGTCGCCGACCTCACCGAGGACGCCTGGCGCACCCCGACCCCCGCGGTCGGCTGGGACGTCGCCGCACAGGTCGCCCATCTCGCCTGGACCGACGAGGTCGCGGTGCTCGCGGCGACCGACAAGGAGAAGTGGGACGAGATCGTCCTGCTGGCGATCGCCGATCCGGACGGCTTCGCCGGCACCGCCGCCCTGGCCGGAGCCGAGGCGGAGCCGACCGACCTCCTCGCCCGGTGGCGTGACGCCCGGCTCTCGCTGCAGCAGACCTTGCGGGGCTTCCCGGCGGGTCACAAGCTGCCCTGGTTCGGGCCACCGATGAGCCCGACCTCGATGGCCACCGCCCGGTTCATGGAGACCTGGGCGCACTCGCTCGACGTGGCGGAGGCACTCGGCATCCCGCCGGAGCCGAGCGACCGGATCCGGCACGTGGCCCACCTCGGCGTGCGCACCCGCAACTTCTCCTTCGGCGTGCACGAGCTGGAGCCGCCGGCCGAGGAGTTCGGGGTCACCCTGGTCTCGCCGTCGGAGGAGGTCTGGTCGTGGGGTCCGGAGGACGCGGGCCAGACGGTCACCGGCTCGGCGTACGACTTCTGCCTGCTGGTCACCCAGCGACGGCACCGCGCCGACACCGATCTGGTCGCGGTGGGTCCGGACGCCGACCACTGGCTGGACATCGCCCAGGCGTTCGCCGGACCGCCGGGCAGGGGACGGTCTCCCGGATGAGGATCGGGAACTGCTCCGGCTTCTACGGCGACCGGCTGACCGCGATGCGCGAGATGCTCGACGGGTCGTCGGAGGGCGGGCCCGTGGACGTGATCACGGGTGACTACCTCGCCGAGCTCACCATGCTGATCCTGGGCCGCGACCAGCTCAAGGACTCCTCACTCGGCTACGCCAGGACGTTCGTGCGGCAGCTCGAGGACTGCCTCGGCGACGCGCTGGAGCGCGGGGTGCGGATCGTCTCGAACGCCGGCGGCCTCAACCCCGCGGGTCTCGCTGCCAGGGTGAGCGAGGTGGCGCGCGGGCTCGGGCTCGACCCGGTCGTCGCGCACGTCGAGGGTGACGACCTCGCGCCCCGTGCGGCCGAGCTCGGCTTCGGGGGAGCGCTCACGGCCAACGCGTACCTGGGTGCGTTCGGCATCGCGGCGGCGCTCACCCGCGGTGCCGATGTCGTCGTCACCGGTCGGGTCACCGACGCCTCGGTCGTGGTCGGTCCCGCGATCGCGGAGCACGGCTGGTCGCCCACGTCGTACGACGAGCTCGCGGGCGCCGTGGTCGCCGGGCACGTGATCGAGTGCGGCACCCAGGCCACCGGGGGCAACTTCTCCGGCTTCCTCTCGCTGCCACGCGACACCCGACCGCTCGGCTTCCCGATCGCCGAGGTCGCCGCCGACGGCTCGTCCGTGATCACCAAGCACGACGGCACCGGGGGAGCGGTCACCGTCGACACCGTGACCGCGCAGCTGATGTACGAGATCCAGACCCTCGTCTACGTGAACCCCGACGTCACTGTCGCGATGCCGTCGATCCGGCTCGAGCAGGAGGGCCCCGACCGGGTGCGGATCCACCCGGTGGACGGGCACACGCCCCCAGAGCGGTTGAAGGTCGCGGTCAACACCCTCGGCGGCCACCGCAACCAGGTGGAGCTCGTGCTGACCGGTCTCGACATCGAGGCGAAGGCGACCTGGGTGCGCGAGCAGCTCGAGTCCCGGCTCGACCCCCGACCCCAGGTGGTCTCCTGGTCGCAGAGCAACGTGCCGGCACCGGATGCGCCGACCGAGGAAGCCGCCTCGTGCCTGCTGCGGGTCGTCGTCAAGGACCCGTCCCCGGACGTGGTGGGCCGCGCGTTCAGCTCGGCCGCCGTCGAGCTGGCGTTGGGCTCCTACCCGGGCTTCACGATGACCTCCCCGCCCGGCAACGCCAGCCCCTACGGCGTCTACCGACCGGGGTACGTCGACCGGGGCGAGGTCGAGCACGTGGTCGTGATGCCGGACGGGGAACGCATCGTCATCCACGACCCGGAGCGGCTCGAGACCACGTGGACCTGGGCGGACGGGCTCGTCGGTCACAGGTTCCTCGGCCCCACCCGTCGCGTCCCACTGGGGACGTTCGTCCACGCGCGCAGCGGCGACAAGGGCGGGGACGCGAACATCGGGCTCTGGGTCGGGCAGCACCAGGACCCGCAGCTGCGGGACGCGCGCGTGAGCTGGCTGACGCAGACGATGACCGCGGACCTGGTCCGCGAGCTCCTGCCGGAGACCCGGGACCTGGACGTGCAGGTGATCGGCCTGCGCAACCTCGGCGGCGTCAACGTGCTGGTGCACGGGCTGCTCGGCGAGGGCGTGGCGGCGAGCACCCGGTTCGACCCGCAGGCCAAGGGCCTCGGGGAGTGGCTGCGCTCACGGCTGGTCGACGTACCGGAGGACCTGCTGTGAGCATCCCCACGAGCATCCCCACGAGCATCCGCCGCCTGGGCGCCGAGTTCGTCCGCCGCGAGGTGGTGCCGCACCTCCAGGAGTGGGAGGACGCCGGCTCGATCCCGCGCGAGCTGCACCGCACGGCTGCGCAGCAGGGGCTGCTCGGGATCGCGTTCCCCGAGGAGGTCGGCGGGGGCGGCGGCACGCTGCTGGACTCGGTCGAGCTCCAGGAGGCGATGTTCGAGGCCGGAGCCTCCAGCGGCCTGATGGCGGGGTTGTTCACGGGAGGCATCGCGCTGCCGCACCTGGCGGCGCGCGGCACGCCGGCGCAGGTCGACCGCTTCGTGCGTCCGGTGCTCGAGGGATCCGCGATCGGCGCGCTGGCCGTCACCGAGCCCGGTGGTGGCTCCGACGTCGCCGGCATCACCACGCGGGCCGTGCGCGACGGCGACCACTACGTCGTCAACGGCGCCAAGACGTTCATCACCTCCGGCGTGCGCGCCGACTTCGTGACCACCGCCGTTCGCACCGGTGGCCCCGGGCACGGCGGCATCTCGCTGCTGGTGGTGGAGAAGGGCACGCCCGGCTTCACCGTCGACCGGTCGCTGGCCAAGCTCGGGTGGCACTGCTCCGACACCGCCGAGCTCTCCTTCGTCGACGCCCGGGTCCCCGTGACGAACCTGGTCGGTGAGGAGAACAGCGGGTTCGCGCAGATCGCCGAGCAGTTCGTGGTCGAGCGGATCGCGCTCGCCGTGCACGCCTACGGGATCGCCGCCCGCTCGCTGGCGTTGACGGCGTCGTACTGCCGCGAGCGGGAGACGTTCGGCAGGCCGCTGACCACGCGCCAGGTGGTGCGGCACCGGCTGGTCGAGATGCACCAGCGGGTCGACGTCGCGCGCACCTACACGCGCTCCGTCGCGGCACGCCACGTGGCCGGTGACAGCGTGGTGGCCGAGGCCTGCCTGGCCAAGAACAACGCGGTGGAGGCCTGTTCCTGGGTCGTCGACCAGGCGGTGCAGCTGCACGGCGGCGCCGGCTACATGCACGGGACCGAGGTGGAGCGGCACTACCGTGACGCCCGGATCCTGCCGATCGGAGGAGGAGCCACCGAGGTGCTGACCGATCTCGCCGCCAGACTGCTGGGGTACGCCGGATGACCAACTCGTCGAGATGCGCCTCCGGACCCGTCGAACTCGGCCTCCGGCCCCTTCGAGTGGGGTGTCCGACGACGGGCGCGGCGCCGTACGCATCTGAACGGGCCCGGAGGCCGATCTCGACGGGGCCGCGGGCCGATCTCAACGGGGCGGGAGGCCGATCTCGACATGGCTGAGACCACGCACCGGGAGGCGATGGAGCAGAAGCTGGCGGACCTCGAGGTAGAGCACGCGAAGGCGGTGGCCGGGGGCGGAGAGAAGTACGTCGACCGGCACCACGAGCGCGGCAAGCTGCTCCCCCGGGAGCGGATCGAGCTGCTGATCGACGAGGGCAGCGCCTTCCTCGAGCTGTCGCCGCTGGCCGGCTGGGGCTCGGACTTCACCGTCGGTGCCAGTCTGGTGACCGGGATCGGCGTGGTCGAGGGCGTCGAGTGCCTGATCACCGCGAACGACCCGACGGTCAAGGGCGGCGCCAGCAACCCGTGGACGGTGAAGAAGGGCTTCCGCGCGGCGCAGATCGCCGACGAGAACCACCTGCCGACGATCTCGCTGGTCGAGTCCGGCGGTGCCGACCTGCCGACGCAGAAGGAGATCTTCATCCCGGGTGGCAAGGTGTTCCGCGACCTCACCCGGGCCAGCGCGCGCAAGCGGCCGACGATCGCGCTGGTCTTCGGCAACTCCACCGCCGGTGGCGCCTACGTCCCCGGGATGAGCGACTACACGGTGATGGTCAGGGAGCAGGCCAAGGTGTTCCTCGGCGGTCCGCCACTGGTGAAGATGGCGACCGGCGAGGAGTCCGACGACGAGTCGCTCGGCGGCGCGGAGATGCACGCGCGCAGGTCAGGGTTGGCCGACTACCTGGCGGCCGACGAGCGCGACGCGATCCGGATCGGACGGCGGATCGTGGCCCGGCTCAACGTCCGCAAGGCCGTCCCGGAGCCGGTGTCGTACGCCGAGCCGGACGCGGACGCCGATGACCTGCTGGACCTGATCCCCAGCGACCTCAAGGAGCCGTTCGACCCGCGCGAGGTGATCTCCCGGATCTGCGACGGGGTCTCGGCGACCAACGGTGCGGTGTTCGACGAGTTCAAGCCGCTCTACGGCACGTCCCTGGTCACCGGGTGGGCGAGGCTGCACGGCCGCGCGATCGGGATCCTCGCCAACGCTCAGGGCGTGCTGTTCAGCGAGGAGGCGCAGAAGGCGACGCAGTTCGTGCAGCTCGCCAACCAGATCGACGTCCCGCTGCTGTTCCTGCACAACACCACGGGCTACATGGTCGGCAAGGAGTACGAGCAGGGCGGGATCATCAAGCACGGCGCGATGATGATCAACGCGATCTCCAACTCCACGGTGCCGCACCTGACGGTGATCATGGGCGCGTCGTACGGCGCCGGGAACTACGGCATGAACGGCCGCGCCTACGACCCCCGGTTCCTCTTCACCTGGCCGTCGGCGAAGTCGGCGGTGATGGGTCCCGCCCAGCTCGCCGGGGTGCTCTCGATCGTGGCCCGGGCGGCCGCCGAGGGTCGCGGCAAGGAGTACGACGAGGAGGCCGACCAGGGGATGCGCGAGTTCGTCGAGGCGTCCGTGGAGGAACAGAGCCTGCCGTTCTTCCTCTCCGGGATGCTGTACGACGACGGCGTGATCGACCCACGCGACACCCGCACCGTGCTCGGCATCTGCCTGTCCGTCATCGACAACACACCGATCGCGGGCACCGACCGCTTCGGCGTCTTCCGGATGTGAGCGCGATGACCATTCAGAGGCTCCTCGTGGCCAACCGGGGCGAGATCGCCCGCCGGGTCTTCGCCACCTGCCGCCGGCTCGGGATCGAGACCGTCGCCGTGCACTCCGACGCGGACGCCGACCTGCCGTTCGTGCACGAGGCCGACGTCGCGGTGCGGCTCCCGGGCAACGCCCCGGCCGACACCTACCTCCGGATCGACCTGGTCGTCGACGGCGCCCGTCGTGCCGGCGCCGACGCGGTGCACCCCGGCTACGGGTTCCTGTCCGAGAGCGCCGACCTCGCGCGCGCGGTCGTCGACGCCGGGCTGACCTGGGTCGGGCCGAGCGCCGAGTCGATCGAGCAGATGGGCTCCAAGATCCGGGCCAAGCAGCTGATGCGCGCCGCGGGCGTGCCGGTGCTCGAGGCGCCCGATGTGCCTGCCGAGGCCGACCTTCCCCTGCTGGTGAAGGCGTCTGCGGGTGGCGGCGGTCGCGGGATGCGCGTCGTACGCACCCAGGCGGCGCTGCCCGGCGAGGTCGCGGCAGCAGAGGCGGAGGCCGCGTCGGCGTTCGGTGACGGCACCGTCTTCGTCGAGCCGTACGTCGAGCGCGGCCGGCACGTCGAGGTGCAGGTTGTCGGAACCGACCACGGCGTGCTGGTGCTCGGCGAGCGCGACTGCTCTCTGCAGCGCCGGCACCAGAAGGTGGTCGAGGAGACCCCGGCCCCCCACCTCCCGGGCAGGACCCGGGCGGCGCTCCACGACGCCGCCCGCAAGGCCGCGGAGGCGATCGACTACCGCGGCGCGGGCACGGTGGAGTTCCTCTACGACCCGGGCCAGGACCGGTTCTTCTTCCTCGAGATGAACACCCGGCTTCAGGTCGAGCACCCGGTCACCGAGCTGGTGCACGGCGTCGACCTGGTCGAGCTGCAGCTCGCGGTCGCCGAGGGGCGGGAGCTCGAGCGGATCGGGGAGACCTACGGGCACGCGATCGAGGTGCGGCTGTACGCCGAGGACCCGGGCGCCGACTACCAGCCGCAGAGCGGCACTCTCGGGCGGTTCGAGGTGCCCGGGGTGGCCACCGAGTTCGACCTCCTGAACCGGCCGGGCATCCGGCTGGACTCCGGCTTCGTCGCCGGCAACCAGGTGTCGACCCACTACGACGCGATGCTGGCCAAGGTCGTGGCCTGGGCGCCGGACCGGGAGCAGGCCGCGCGTCGCCTCGCCGACACCCTGGCCAGGACGAGGATCCACGGGGTCACCACCAACCGCGACCAGCTCGTCGCCCTGCTGCGCTCGGATGCGTTCGTCGCCGGTGAGGTGAGCACGGCGTTCCTCGACGAGCAGCCTCCGGCCACCGCGGTCGACCCGCGTGCCGCCACCGTGGCGGCGGCGATCGCCCTGGCAGAGCAGGTGAGACGTGACCGCACCGTCCAGCGCGGCATCCCCGTGGCGTGGCGCAACGTGCTGTCGCAGCCGCAGGTCACCGAGCTCGAGGTCGGGCCGGGCTCGACCGTCGAGGTTGCCTGGACCACGGGCCGCGACGGCTACCTGGTCGACGGGTACGAGGTGGTCGCGGCAGGCCCGGACGGGGTGACCCTGTCGGTCGACGGTCTCGCCACGACGTACGACGTCGCCGTGCGAGGCGACGAGGTCGACGTCGACTCCCCGGGCAGCCACCTGCGGCTGCGCCGCGTGCCCCGGTTCGTCGACCCGGCGGCCGCGGCGGCCGCCGGGTCGCTGCTGGCGCCGATGCCCGGCACCGTGGTGAAGGTGCTGGTGGCCACGGGTGACGCCGTCGAGGCTGGCGTCCCGGTGCTGGTCCTGGAGGCGATGAAGATGCAGCACACCGTGACCGCACCTGCCGCCGGCACGCTCACCCGGCTCGACGTGAGACCCGGCGCGCAGGTCGCCGCCGGCGAGGTCCTGGCCGTGGTCTCGGCAGGCTCGACCACCGAGAATGGAGAACAGTCATGACTGTCGCGTTCACCGAGACCGAGGAGCGCCAGGAGCTGCGCCGCCAGGTCACCAGGCTGGCGTCGACGTACGGGCGCGAGTACTTCACCCGCTGCGCCCGCAACGGCGAGAAGACCACCGACCTGTGGCTGGCGATCGGCAAGGCCGGCTACCTCGGCATCAACATCCCGGAGGAGTACGGCGGCGGTGGCGGCGGGATCGGTGACGTGGCCGCGGTGTGCGAGGAGCTCGCCGCGCAGGGCTGCCCGCTGCTGATGATGGTGGTCTCGCCGGCGATCTGCGGCACCGTGATCGCGCGCTACGGCACCGACGAGCAGAAGCAGAAGTGGCTGCCCGGGATCTGCGACGGCACCGGGACCATGGCCTTCGCGATCACCGAGCCCGACGCCGGCACGAACTCGCACAACATCACCACCACGGCCAGGCGGGACGGCGACGAGTGGGTGCTCAACGGCCGCAAGATCTACATCTCCGGTGTCGACGAGGCCAGCAACGTTCTCGTGGTCGCGCGGACCTCGGACGCGCGGACCGGCAAGCTCAAACCGTGCCTGTTCGTGGTGCCGACCGACGCGGAGGGCCTGGAGTACAAGGCGATCCCGATGGAGATCGTCTCCCCCGAGCAGCAGTTCCAGGTCTTCATCGACGACCTGCGGCTGCCCGCCGACGCGCTGGTGGGAGACGAGGACGGCGGCCTCGTGCAGCTGTTCGCCGGGCTCAACCCCGAGCGGATCATGGCGGCGTCGTTCTCGACCGGCCTGGCCCGCTACGCGCTCGACAGGGCGACGGCGTACGTGAAGGAGCGTGAGGTCTGGGGCACCCCGATCGGCGCCCACCAGGGCCTCGCCCACCCGCTCGCGATGTCGAAGATCGAGATCGAGCTGGCCAGGCTGATGACGCAGAAGGCGGCCGCGCTCTACGAGGCCGGTGACGACCTGGCGTCCGGCGAGGCGGCCAACATGGCCAAGTACGCCGCCGCCGAGGCCGCCTGCGACGCCGCCGACCGCGCGGTCCAGGCCCACGGTGGCAACGGCATCACCCAGGAGTACGGCGTCGCCGGCCTGCTGGTCGCCGCCCGCGCCGGCCGGATCGCCCCGGTCAGCCGCGAGATGATCCTTAACTTCGTCGGCATGCACTCCCTGGGCCTTCCGAAGAGCTACTGACAAACTCGTCGAGATGCGCCTCCGGCCCCGTTGAGATGTGTGCGAGGCCGGGCCGGAAGCACATCTCGATGGGGCCGGACACGCATCTCAACGAAAGGAGCGTGAGCATGACGGAGGTCGTCCACTACAGCGCCTCGGACGGGGTGGGCACGATCACGCTCGACTCGCCGCGGAACCGCAACGCGTTGTCGAGGCAGCTCACCGCCGAGCTGCTGGGGCGGCTCGACGAGGCGGCGGCGGACGACGGGGCGACGGTGGTCGTGATCAGGTCCGCCGACCGGGTCTTCTGCTCCGGTGCCGACCTCTCCGAGGCCTCCGGGGACGGTATGGAGGAGGGCGCGCGGACCATGGTCGAGATGCAGCGCCGCATCGTCACCCACCCCAAGCCGGTCGTCGCTCGCCTCGCCGGCCCGGTGCGCGCCGGTGGGCTCGGCATCGTCGCGGCCAGCGACATCGTGGTCTGCGGCGACGACGTCACGTTCGCGTTCACCGAGTCCCGCCTCGCGCTGGCGCCCGCGGTGATCTCGCTGACCGTGCTGCCCCGGCTCACCAGCCGCGCCGCCGCCGACACGTTCCTCACCGGTCGCAGCTTCGACGCCGCGGAGGCGGCCGCGATGGGTCTGGTCACGCGCGTGGTACCCGCGGGCGAGCTCGACGCCGCCGTGGCCGACGTCTGCGACGAGCTCAGGAAGGCCCACCCGCAGGGCCTCCGCGAGACCAAGGCGCTGCTGGCCGCCGACCTGGTACGACGCCTCGACGAGAACGCCGAGCCGATGGCCACCCTCTCGGCCCGGCTCTTCGGCTCGGACGAGGCGCGCGAGGCGATGCTGGCGTTCCTGAGCCGGAAGAAGTGAGCCTCACCCGACCGGCCCGGTGGACGATCGCACCACGAGCTGCGTGGGCAGCACCCGGGGCGGCCGGTCCAGCACGCCGCGGGTCACCAGCCCCGGCTGGGCGAGCATCTCGATGCTGTGCGCTCCGGCCTCGACGGTGCGTTCCGCGAGCGTCGTGAGTGGCGGTGAGCAGAAGTCGGCGCCGAAGACGTCGTCGAAGCCCACCACGCTCACCTGCCCCGGGACGTCGATGCCGCGTGCGGCCAGCCGCTGCAAGACGCCGATGGCGAGCATGTCGTTGTGGCATACCACGGCCGTCGCCCCGGCCGTCGCACCGGCCGTGACCACCGCGTCGGCGGCAGCCGCGCCCCCGGCGAACACGGGGGCGTAGGGACCGAACCGGGTGGCCTGCAACCCGACCTCCCCGGCGGCACGTCGCAACCCCGCCCACCGACGGGCTCCCGACCAGGACTCCGGGGGACCACCGAGGAAGACGAGAGCCTCGTGCCCGAGCGAGGCGAGGTGGTCCACGATCTGCCGGCAGCCGGTGTCGAAGTCGGCCACGATGCATGCCAGCCCCGGGGCCGCTCGGTTCACCAGCACCACCGGGTTGTGGCGGGCCGCCCGGGTCAGGGCCTCGTCCGGCAGCCGTGAGGCGCTGAGCACGAAACCGTCGACGGCCGGCCCCAGGCGGCCGACCAGCTGTTCCTCCTGGCTCGCGCTCTCCTGGGTGTCGCCGAGGACCAGGGTGAGTCCCGCTGCGCTCGCGGCACGCTCGGCGCCCTTGATCACGCCGGCGAAGTACGGGTTGGTGATGTCCGGCACCAGGAGCGCCATCGTGTTGGTCCGGCCGGACTCGAGGGCCCGGGCGGTCGGGTTGGGGGCGTACCCGAGACGTTCGGCCACCTCCAGCACGTGGCTGCGTGTGACGTGGTTGACCCGCCCGGGGTTGGTGAAGGCACGCGAGACGGTCGACGCCGCGACCCCGGCCTCGTGCGCGACGTCGGTGATCGTGGGACGCGTGTGCTCCCTGCGGCGGGCCATCCGCCGAGGATATGGCAAATTATGGCAAGCGATTGCCAAGTGACGCCCGCCACATGAAACTCGCCGGAGATCCGGGTGCTCCCGGGACCGAACCGAAGGGCCTCTCATGGACGCGCAGCAGCACTCCCCGCAGCGGACTCCGGGCAAGGCGGCACTCGCCGCCTGGTTCGGCAGTGCGCTGGAGTACTACGACCTGGCCATCTACGGCACCGCGGCCGCGCTGGTGTTCCCGAAGATCTTCTTCCCCGAGGGCAACGAGTCCGCCGCGACCGTGGCAGCCTTCGCGACCTTCGGCGTGGCGTACGTCGCGCGTCCGATCGGGTCGTTCTTCATGGGCCACATCGGCGACCGCCTCGGCCGGAAGACCGTGATGATCGGCACCCTGCTGCTGATGGGTGTCTCGACGTTCCTGGTCGGGTGCCTGCCGACGTACCCCCAGGTGGGACTGCTCGCGCCGGTGCTCCTGGTCGTGCTCCGGCTGCTGCAGGGTCTGTCTGCCGCGGGGGAGCAGGCAGGCGCGAACTCGATGTCCTTCGAGCACGCCCCCGACGCCAGGCGTGGCTTCTTCACGTCCTGGACGCTCAGCGGCACCCAGGGCGGACAGGTGCTGGCTCCGCTCGCCTTCCTGCCGCTCGCGGCCTACCTTCCCGAGGACCAGCTGCTCTCCTGGGGCTGGCGGGTGCCGTTCTGGCTGAGCGCGGCCGTCGTCCTCGTCGGGCTGGTCATCCGACGTCGTCTCGACGAGACCCCGGAGTTCCGGGCCGAGGCAGACCACGGCGCCGTGCCCCGGGCCCCGCTCGGCGTGCTGTTCCGTGAGCACTGGGCCGGGGTGCTGCGGGTCTTCTTCGCGGCCTTCATCGCGATGGTCAACACCACGTTCCAGGTGTTCGCGCTCAACTTCGCGACCTCCGACGACTACGGCATCGGGATCAGCTCGACCACGATGCTCTGGTTGGCGATCGTCGCCAACGTGGTCGCGATCGGCACGATCCCCCTGTGGGCAAGGCTCTCCGACCGGGTGGGCCGCAAGCCGGTCTTCGTGGGCGGGCTGGCGGGCAGCGCCGTGATGGTCACCCTCTTCCTGGCCTCGATCCACGCCGGCGCCGTGCCCCTGGTCTGGCTGACCGGTGTCCTCCTGGCCGGTGTCGTCTACTCGATGCCCAACGCGGTCTGGCCGGCGACGTACGCCGAGTACTTCCCGACCAGCGTCCGCATCAGCGGTCTCGCGGTGGGCACCCAGTTCGGCTTCGCCCTGGCCGGGTTCACCCCGACCATCGCCGGCTGGATGATGGCCGGAGACGCCGACAACTGGTTCCGCGTGGCGGCGTTCGCGGTAGCGGCCTGCGCGATCTCCGCGGTCGCCGTGCTCTCCGGTCCTGCCGGCACGCACCGGGTCCCCACCCGCGACGTGGGCCGGACGCGGGCAAGGACGCGCGCGGATCTCGCAACGGTCGGCTGATGGCGTTCGTCCTGGGCCTGGTCGGCGCCGGCATCTCCGCCTCACTGACCCCGGCCCTGCACGAGCGGGAGGGACGGGAGCAGGGTCTCTCCCTGGCGTACGGGCTGGTGGACGCCGAGGTGGAGGGGTTCGGGGTCGAGGACCTGCCCGAGCTGCTGGAGTGGGCGACGCGACTCGGGTACGACGGACTCAACGTCACGCACCCGTTCAAGCAGGCGATCGTCCCGATGCTCGACGTCGTCTCCGAGGACGCCGCCGACCTCGGTGCGGTCAACACCGTCGTGATCCGCAACGGCCGACTGCTCGGCCACAACACCGACTGGAGCGGCTGGGGGCGCGCCTTCCGGCAGGCCTTCCCCGACCGGGACGGCGGTCGGGCAGTCGTGCTCGGCGCAGGCGGGGCGGGAGCGGCTGTGGGATACGCCCTCCTCGACCAGGGCGCCGAGCTCGTCAGTGTCCACGACCTCGACGCCCACCGCGCCCAGGACTGTGTGACGCGCCTGGCGAAGCGGTACGGCGACGAACGTGTCCGGGTGGTGCACGACCTCGCCTCGGCGCTGTCCGACGCGACCGGCCTGGTCAACGCGACGCCCGTCGGGATGCTCGGGCACGACGGCGTACCGCTGCCCGAGGACCTCCTCCGCGCCGACCTCTGGGTCGCCGACGTCGTCTACTTCCCGCTCCGGACCCGCTTGCTCGAGCTGGCCGCGGAGCGTGGAGCGGCCGTGCTCGGCGGGGGCGGCATGGCCGTCTTCCAGGCTGTGGGTGCGTTCGAGTGCTTCACCGGCGTCGCGCCGGACGCCGCCCGGATGTCCGCGCACTTCGAGGAGCTCACCGCGTGAGCGCCGTCGAGACCATCCCCGACGCGCAGCGGGTCACCGGTCGGGTCACGACCGGGATCGCCACGGTCTCGCTGAGCGGCCTGCTGGCGGACAAGCTGGAGGCCGTCGCCCGGGCGGGGTTCGACGGCGTGGAGATCTTCGACAACGACCTCGTCGCCTCGCCGTTGTCACCGTCCGAGGTGGCGCGTCGCTGTGCTGACCTCGGCCTCACCATCGACCTGTTCCAGCCGGTGCGCGACGTCCAGGGTGTGCCGCCTGATCGCTTCCCGGCGGTCCTGCACCGGGTGCGCACGAAGCTCGAGGTGATGGCCGAGCTGGGCGCCGACCGGCTGCTCGCGTGCTCGAGCGTCGCGTCCGACTCCTCGCCCGACCTCGACCTGACCGCCGAGCAGCTGCACGCCGTGGCGGCGCTGGCCGCCGAGTACGGCGCCACCGTGGCGTTCGAGGCTCTCGCCTGGGGGCGGCACGTCCACCGGGTGGGCCAGGCGTGGGAGGCCGTCGTCCGGGCCGATCACCCGGCGCTCACGCTCGCCGTGGACACCTTCCACATGCTGGCTCGCGGCGACGGCGGGGCGTCGCTCGACGGCATCCCGGGCGACCGGATCGGGTTCCTCCAGGTGGCCGACGCCCCGCTGCTGGACATGGGGATGCTCGAGTGGAGCCGGCACCATCGGTGCTTCCCGGGCCAGGGCACGCTCGACGTACCGGACGTCGTCGCGGCCACGCTGGCGGCGGGCTACCGGGGCCCGGTGTCGCTCGAGGTGTTCAGCGACCTGGTGCGGCAGGTCGACCCGGACGTCACCGCACGCGACGCCAAGCGGTCCCTGGTCCTCCTCGAGGACCAGCTCTCACGACGGCTCCCGGAGCCGGAGCGCTCCCTGGTCCGCGCGGCACCCGCGGCTCCGGCCCGCACCGACCTCGCCTTCGTCGAGATCGCGGACCCCGACGGCTCCGTCGGCGAGCTGGTGGCCCGCCTCGGCTTCCGCCGGGTGGGCAGCCACCGTTCGAAGCCGGTGGAACGGTGGACCAACGGAGCCGCCGAGCTGGTTCTCAACCGGACCCCGGCCGCCGCCGCCGAGGCGACCGCGGTTGGCGTGGTCGCGGCGCCGGTGACGGCGGTCGCCAGTCGGGCCGAGGCGATGCTGTGGCCGACGGTCGACCGCACCCGGGGTGACCACGAGGCGCTGCTGCCCGGCATCACGCTGCCGGGCGGGCTGCACCTGTTCGTCAGCGACGAGCCGGGTGAGGCCGACGACTGGCACTCCGACTTCGCCGGTGACCCGGGTGTCGACGGCGAGGGGTCGGCCGGGTGGGCCGGTGTGGACCACGTCGGGATCGCGGTCGCTCCCGACGACCTGAACCAGGTCGTCAGCTTCTTCCGCAGTGTCCTGATGCTCTCCCCCGGACCGGTCGAGGAGTTCATCGAGCCGCACGGACGGTTGCTCAGCCGGGCGTTGCGACCGGACGGCGGTGACCTCCGGATCGTGGTCAACGTGGCCGACCGGGCCACGACGGCACCCCTCGGGATCACCCAGATCGCGTTCCGCTGCCACGACCTGGTGCGGCAGGTGGAGCTGCTGCGCCGACGCGGGGTGCCGATGATGCCGGTGCCCGAGAACTACTACGTCGACCTGCGGGCACGGTTCGACCTCGACCCGGCGACCCTGGACACCCTGCGGCGGAACGACCTGCTCTACGACCGCGCCGGCTCGGGCGAGCTCCTGCACGCCTACACCCCGGTCCTCGCGTGGGGTTTCCAGGTCGAGCTCCTCGAGCGCCGTGGCGGCTATGACGGGTACGGCGCCGCGAACACCCACGTCCGGCTGGCGGCGCAGGCGGCCCGCCCGGGCTGAGGGAGCCGGCGCCGTCGGAGGCCACCTACGCTGAGCGGATGCGTCGCCCACCTCGCCTCCTGGTGCTGCTGCTGGCCCCCTTCCTGGTCGCCTGCGGGAACGACGGCAGCTCCGCGCCGACGACCGCGCCGAGCCGCGCGCACGTCTCGACCACCAGCCCCTCGGGCAGTCCCACGGAGAGGGCCGGCGTGTCGGCGAGCCCGTCCCGGCCGGCACGACGTACCACCCGGAGCGTGCCGGTCACCAAGGTGCTGGTGGTGGTCGAGGAGAACCACTCGCTCGAGCAGATGAGCGCGGGCATGCCGTACACGTTCCGGCTCGCGCACCGGTTCGGCTATGCCACGAACTACACCGCGATCCGGCACCCGTCGCTGCCCAACTACATCGCGATCGCGGGCGGCAGCACGTTCGGGATCACCGACGACCACCCACCATCCGACCACCCCATCCACGCGCCCTCGGTCTTCGGGCGGGCGATCGCCAGTGGGCACACGGCCTTGCTGTTCGCCGACGGGATGCCGGAGCGGTGCGCCGTGCGCAACGGGGGCCTGCGCTACGCGGTCAAGCACAACCCGTGGGCCTACTTCGTCGACGAGCGCGCCGCCTGCCGTCGCGACGACCTCCCGGTCTCCCGACTCGGGTCAGCGATCCGGTCCGGCAGCCTGCCGGACGTCGGCATGGTCATCCCCGATCTCTGCCACGACGCCCACGACTGCGACCTCTCCGTCGCCGACCGGTGGTTCCGCGGTGTGATGGAGCAGGTGTTCGGGGGCCCGGACTGGAGGAGTGGGAGGCTGGCGGTGGTCCTCACCGCCGACGAGGACGAGCACGACAACCAGGGCAACACGGTGCTCACCGTCGTCATGCACCGCAGCCAGCGTGGGCGCGTGGTCGGCACCCCGCTCTCGCACTACTCGCTCTCCGGCCTGCTCAGCCAGGTGAGCGGCACCGAGCCGCTGGGTGAGGCCCGCACCGCACCGTCGCTGGCCGCGGCGTTCCGGCTGCCGCTACGGAAGTAGCGCGCGCCGGGCAACGGATCCGGTGCCGCAGGTGGTAGCTGCCTGCGTAGGCGCGCCAAAGGCCGAGCGGGGACGATGGCGGCCGCGGTGAGGACCTCGTCCAGACCGCGCCCCGGGCACCGGGGATGAACCGGGCCGCCCCCGGCGTTCGCCGCACATGACCGAGTCGCCGGACCTCGCCCCGGTCACCGCCCCGCAGACCCCCTGGTCGGCCCGGTTGGCGCTGCCGCTGCGGGCGTTCCAGCGCATCGAGACCGCCAGCGCGGGCGCGCTCGGAGCCGCGATCCTCGCCGCGCTGCTCTGGGCCAACCTGCCCGGTGACACCTACGAGACGCTCTGGCACACCGACCTGGGACTCCGGCTCGGCGGCATGCGCATCGACCAGGACCTGCGCGAGTGGCTGAACAGCGGTCTGATGACGCTCTTCTTCCTCGTCGTCGGCCTGGAGGCGCGACGCGAGTTCGACCTCGGCGAGCTCCGCGACCGCAAGCGCTTCCTCGTGCCGCTCGTGGCCGGGGTGCTCGGCATGCTGCTACCGGTGCTGCTGTACCTCGCCGTCAACGCCGGCACGGACGCCGCGCACGGTTGGGGGATCGCGATGTCGACCGACACCGCGCTCGCCCTCGGCTTCCTCTCCGTGCTCGGGCGCGCCGTACCCGAGCGGGTCCGGGTCTTCCTGCTCACCGTGCTCGTCGTCGACGACCTGGTGGCGCTCGGCGTGATCGCGGTGTTCTACAGCGGCCCGATCTCGTGGTGGCCGCTGGTCGTCTCGGTCGCGGTCTTCGGGCTCTTCCTGGCCACCCTTCGCCTCGGCGTCGACGTCCCGCTCGTCTACGCCGCACTGGGTCTGGTGATCTGGGGCGCCCTGCGGATCAGCGGCGTCGACCCGGTCGTGGCCGGTCTGCTGATCGGCCTGGCCGGCTCGGCGTACACGCCGAACCGCGACACCCTCGAGCGCGCGAGCAGCCAGTTCCGCGAGTTCCGCGAGGAGCCGACCGCCGAGCTGGCCCGGTCGGCGTCCCTGGGACTGACCTCCGCCCTGTCGCCGAACGCCCGGCTGCAGCGGTTCTACCTGCCCTGGACCAGCTACCTGATCGTGCCGCTCTTCGCGCTCGCCAACGCCGGCCTCGGCATCGACGGCAGATTCCTGGCGCGCGCCGCGGACTCGGCGGTCACGTGGGGGATCGTGCTCGGCTACGTCGTCGGCAAACCGGTCGGGATCGTCCTCGGCACCTGGCTGGTCACCCGGCTCAGCGCCGGGCGGATCCGCACCCCGCTCGGCTGGGCGGCACTCGCCGGCAGCGGCACCATCGCCGGCACCGGCTTCACGGTTGCCCTGCTGATCGCGACGATCGCCTTCAACGGCGACCTCCTGGCCGAGGCCAAGGCCGGTGTGATCGTCGCCGGTGCCGGGTCCGTCCTGCTGACGGCGGCGATCTTCGGGGCCACCCGGCGGATGCCGCCCGAGCGCCGCGTCCCGGCTCTGCTCGGGAAGGCCGAGCAGCTGGTCGACCTGACCGTGCCGGTCGACCCGGAGCGCGACCACGTCCGCGGAGCGCTCGACGCCCACGTGACGCTCGTGGAGTACGGCGACTTCGAGTGCCCCCACTGCGGCGAGGCCGAGGCGGCCGCACGCCAGGAGCTCGCCTCGGACGCCGACCTTCGCTTCGTCTGGCGGCACCTGCCACTGACCGACGTGCACCCGCGTGCGCAGCTCGCCGCCGAGGCGTCGGAGGCGGCAGCAGCGCAGGGCAGGTTCTGGGAGATGCACGACCTGCTGCTCGACCGGCAGGACCGGCTCACGCCGCGGGACCTGGTCGACTACGCCGAGCAGCTCGGCCTCGACACCGAGCGCTTCCACCGTGACCTGGTCCGGCACTGCCACGCGGCCCGGGTCGACCAGGACCTCGACTCCGCCGACCAGTCGGGGGTCTCCGGCACGCCCACGTTCTTCGTCAACGGCCGGCGGCACCACGGCGCCTACGACCTGGACTCGCTCCGCAGGGCGGTGAACGTGGCGCGGGCCCGGGACGCCGCCGGGCTCGGTTGACGCGGGAGCCGGCCCTCGGCACCTGCACGAACTCGTCGCTGCGGTGTCGAGGCGATCCCGGTTCCATCGCGACCCGCGGACCTGCCGAGCAGCCGCTCGGCCGGACTCGTGCACCCCGACCGCTACCCGTTCCAGCGACCTGGCGGCCCCCTAGACTGGTGAACCGACCCCGACCGCCGAGGTGCCCTTCCGTGACACTCGACGTCCACACGCTCGACCAGATCCTGCTGGTCGGCACGGGTGTGCTGCTGCTGGCGATCCTCGCCGTACGGCTGTCCGTCGGCGTCGGTCTGCCCAGCCTGCTCGTCTACCTGTTGATGGGCGTGCTGCTGGGGGAGGCGGGATTCGGCCTGCAGTTCGAGAACGCCGAGCTCGCGCACGCACTCGGGTTCGGCGCGCTCGTGGTGATCCTGGCCGAAGGTGGTCTGACCACGCCGTGGCCGAAGATCCGGCCCGTGGTCCGGCTGGGACTCTCGCTGGCCACCGTCGGCGTCGCGGTCAGCGTCACGATCGTGGCGCTGGCCGGCCACTACCTGCTCGGGATGCGGTGGGAGGTCGCAGTGCTGCTGGGCGCGATCACCTCCCCGACCGACGCGGCCGCGGTGTTCTCGGTGCTCCGGCGGGTGCCGTTGCCGAGCCGCGTGATGGGGTCGCTGGAGGCGGAGTCGGGCCTCAACGACGCGCCCACTGTGGTGCTGGTGACCGTGATCAGCACCGGGGGTCATCACGGCTTCCTGGAGTTCGTCGGCATCGTCGTGGGTGAGCTCACGCTCGGTGTGGCGATGGGCCTGGCGGTCGGCTTCGGTGGCGCCGCCCTGATGCGCCGGGCCGCGCTGCCGGCCTCCGGTCTCTACCCGCTCGCGGTGCTGTCGCTCGCGGTGCTCGCCTACGCCGGTACGTCGGCGCTGCACGGCTCCGGCTTCGCGGCCGTGTACATCGCCGCACTCGTGCTGGGCAACGCCGACCTGCCGCACCGGGCCGCCACCCGCTCGTTCTCCGAGGGGATCGCGTGGCTGGCCCAGATCGGGCTGTTCGTGATGCTGGGCCTGCTGGTGTCCCCGGGGCGGATCGACCTCGACACGATCGGGCTCGCCATCGCCGCGGGACTGGTGCTGACGTTCGTCGCGCGCCCGCTGTCGGTGCTGATCAGCTCGCTGGTCCAGCCGATGCCGGCTCGCGAGCTCGCCTTCCTCTCCTGGGCCGGTCTGCGTGGAGCGGTGCCGATCGTGCTCGCCACGATTCCGCTCGCCGAGGGGGTGTCGGGGTCGAGACGGCTCTTCGACATCGTGTTCGTGTTCGTGGTGATCTACACGCTGCTCACCGGACCGACGCTGCCCCGGGTGGCGCGGATGCTCAAGGTGGTCCGGCGCAGCGAGCCGCGGGACCTCGACGTCGAGGCTGCTCCGCTGGAGCGGATCGCGGCCGACCTGCTCCAGATCACGATCTCTCCGAAGTCACGGCTGCACGGCGTGGAGGTCGGCGAGCTGCGGCTGCCATCGGGTGCCTCGGTCGCGCTGGTCGTCCGTGACGGACGCATGCTGGTGCCCGAGCGGCGTACCGTCCTGCGCCACGGTGACGACCTCCTCGTGGTCACCCCGCGCAAGCAGCGCGAGCGGACCGAGGAGCGGCTGCGCACGGTGTCGCTCGGTGGCCGGCTCGCGCAGTGGCTGCACCAGGAGAGGGACTGAGCGCGGACTACTGGCCCGAGCCGGGGTCGACCTCGTCGACGCAGCTGCGGATCGGCGTGTCGAGCTTCAGCGACTTCGGGCCGGCCTTGCGCAGCTTCTTGAACTTCGGGCCGAGGATCACGTCGACCCCGGGACCGTACTCGTCGTTCGCCTGCACCACCGTGGCCGGCGGCTTGAACTGGTTGGCGACCAGCTGCGCGGCCGGGTCGTTCTCGTCGGTGGACAGCACCTGCACGTAGGAGACCTTGATCCCGTCGGGCGCGTTGGCCACGTCGCCCGGCCGGAACGCGCGCCGCTCGAGCTCGGCCAGGGTCTTGTCGGCGAGCCCGCTGCGCTTGCTGTCGTTGTAGACGCTGACCGTGACCTCGCGGCGGAAGATCTCCTTCTTGACCTTCTCCGTCTGGCAGGTGGGTCCCGCGGACGCGACCCGGGGGAACGGTTTGCTGGCGGCGTTCCAGCCGAAGAGCAGCATCCCGAACAGCACCCCGACGAGGAGGACCAGGGTGATCGCCGTGCGCCCCTTGCTCATCGTCATCGTGGTCAGCTCGCGATCACGTGCACGCGCGCGTGGAGCACGTTGCGTTGCTGGAGCGCGGCCCGGAGCGCACGGTGGAGGCCGTCCTCGAGGTACAGGTCGCCCTGCCACTCGACGACGTGCGCGAACAGGTCGCCGAAGAAGGTGGAGTCCTCGTCGAGCAGCGCGGCCAGCTGGAGGGTGTCCTTGGTGGTGACCAGCTCGTCGAGCCGCACCGTGCGCGGCGGCAGCGCAGCCCAGTCCCGCGGCGCCATGTCGTGGGCCGGGTAGGGCCGGCCCTCGCCGACGCGCTTGAAGATCACGCGGCCACTATATGGAGCGGGCGACCCGAGCGCCTGTCGGGCAGCCGCCGCTGCAGCGAGAGCCCCTGGAGCCGGCGCCCGGTCGCCTGACCCGGAACCCCCGTCGCCGCACGCCCTAGTCTCGTCCCATGACCGAGCAGACGGACCCGATCAGCGCGGCGATCGCCCCCGGCTACCAGTTCGAGGGCGCGGCGCTCGAGCTCGGCGGCCTGATGCTCGACGCGGAGCACCTCTCCGACGTCCGGATCAGGATCCCGCTGGCGATGCTCAACCGGCACGGTCTGGTCGCCGGCGCGACCGGCACCGGCAAGACCAAGACCCTCCAGCTGATGGCCGAGCAGCTCTCCGCCAACGGGGTGCCGGTCTTCGCCGCCGACATCAAGGGAGACCTGTCCGGGATCTCGGTCGCGGGCGAGGGTGGTGACAAGATCGTCGCCCGCGCCGCCTCGGTCGGTCAGGAGTGGACGGCCACGGCGTTCCCGGCGGAGTTCTACGCGCTCGGCGGGCAGGGGATCGGCATCCCCCTGCGGGTGACCATGTCGGCCTTCGGGCCGACCCTGCTGAGCAAGGTGCTCGGGCTCAACGACACCCAGGAGTCGTCACTGGGGCTGATCTTCCACTACGCCGACCGCGAGGGCCTGGCGCTGCTCGACCTGGCCGACCTGCGCGCGGTGATCCAGCACCTCACCTCCGACGAGGGCAAGGCCGACCTCAAGGACCTCGGCGGGCTCTCGCCGGCCACCGCGGGCGTGCTGCTGCGGGAGCTCATCGCGTTCTCCGACCAGGGCGCCGACGCGTTCTTCGGCGAGCCGGAGTTCGAGACCGCCGACTTCCTGCGCACCACCGCCGACGGCAGGGGCCTGGTGTCGCTGGTCGAGCTTCCCAACCTGCAGGACCGGCCGGCGGTGTTCTCCACGTTCCTGATGTGGTTGCTGGCCGACCTGTTCCACGACCTTCCCGAGGTCGGCGACATCGACAAGCCGAAGCTGGTGTTCTTCTTCGACGAGGCCCACCTGCTGTTCCGTGACGCGTCGAAGGCTTTCCTGCAGTCGATCGCGCAGACGGTGCGACTGATCCGGTCGAAGGGCGTGGGCGTGTTCTTCGTGACCCAGTCGCCCACCGACGTCCCCGACGAGGTGCTGGGCCAGCTCGGCTCCCGGGTCCAGCACCAGCTCCGCGCGCACACGCCGAACGACGCCAAGGCGCTCAAGCAGACCGTGAACACCTACCCCACCTCGGCCTACGACGACCTCGGCGCCGTGATCACCGGTCTCGGCATCGGCGAGGCGATCGTGACCGTGATGAACGAGCGCGGAGCGCCCACGCCGGTGGCCTGGACCCGGCTGCGCGCGCCCCAGTCGCTGATGGACGCCGCCCCGGCGGCCGGCATGGAGGCCACCGTCGCGGCGTCCGCGTTGCACGCGAAGTACGCGACGGCGGTCGACCGCGAGTCCGCGCGCGAGGTGCTCGCCCGCAAGCTCGAGGAGGGCGCCGCCAAGGAGCAGGCGCGGGGGGACGCCGCGGCGAAGTCCGCCCCGGCTCCCAAGGCCCCGCCCCGCTCCCCCTCGCGCGGCCGGACCCGTCAGGACAAGAGCGTCGTGGAGGAGGTCATCGGCTCGACCGCCTTCCGCCAGGTCGCGCGGACGGCGGTCCGCGAGATCGTGCGTGGTCTGTTCAAGACCGGCCGGCGCTGAGGTTCAGGCCGTCCACCGGATCGCGTCCGCGGCCAGGTCGGCCGGCGGGTGCACGCCGCGCAGCTCGGGACGCTCGTCCAGGAGCTGGGCGAGGGTCCCGAGGTTGCGGGTGGCGCGGTCACGGGCGGCGGCGACCAGGGCGTCATGACGCTCCTCGGTGGCGGGCTCCGTAGCGGCCAGGATGCGGTTGGCGATGCGGGGCATGCTCACTCCCGTTGGGCTCGGGGTCACGGGTGATGACCGATGAGGCAGCAGCATGCACAACCCACGAGACACCGGTGTTTCTGCGTGTGAACAGGGGGTGAACCGTCGGAGCTCCGGTGCGGCGACCTCGCGAACCGGCCGCCCGGCGGTCAGGGCTCCTTGAGCGGCATCAGGTCCGCGGTCCGGCCCGGCAGCCCGCCGGGCAGGCCGACGTCGGTGCGCTCGGAGATCGTGCAGGTGCCGTCCAGCGCACAGGTGACGGTCGCGTAGCCGGTCTCGAGGCCGGACTCCACGTTCAGGAACTGGAGCCGCACCGTCAGCAGCTTCAGCGGCGCCGAGAGCGGGGTCGAGAAGCGGCTGAACGTGGGCGCGTTCTCGACGCCGCCCGCGGTCCCGAGCTGGTCGACGACGGTCCAGGTGACCTCGTCGCCGTCGGTGTTCCAGAGCACCCAGGGACCGTCGGTCTTGTGCAGGTGGCCGATGTCGACGATCCCGGGCGGCTGGTCCGGGACCCCGTCGTCGTACGGCGCCGTCCGGCCGTGCGCGAGCGCCCGGACCTGGTCCAGGTCCTCGAGCCCGAGATAGCCGGCCGCCGCGTCGGGTTGGTGCAGGACCACGATCTGGGGCTCGTCGTCGACTGCCGCCCGGAGCTTGGCGCCGAGCTCCTGCTCGCTGATCCCCGCGGTGTTGGTGATCATGCCGCCGAAGAGCGTCTTGTGCTCGCGGTCGTTGGCCGCCGACACCCGGATCCCGTCGATGTCGACGGTCTTCAGGTCCGGGAGCGTGATGTCGTTCGAGGTCATCTGGGTCCAGGTGCGCGTCGAGTCGTGGTCCCCGGCGGCCGCCGCCACCGGGACCTCGCCACCGACCTTCGCCTCGGCCGCGATGTAGCCGGCCTCGGCGACGGTGCCGTTGGAGCTCACGTCACCGGCGATGGTGCGCAGCGAGATCGCGTCGGGCCCGATCGCAGCCTCCAGGGCGTCGTACATCCGGGCCCGCACCCGGGTGCCGACGAAGCTGCCCTGGGGGTCTGCCTCGGCGAGCACCATGGTCTCGCCCTCGCGCGGCGTGATCTCCGCAGCCTGGGTGGCGAGGGCGGCGGTGAACGTGCTCGTCGCGGCCTCCTCGTACTTCTTGCCCGCGGCCTCGATCCGGGCCGTGTTCTTCTCGATGAACGGCTTGACCTGAGCGGCGACCTCACGCGTCTCCGGGCTGCCGAAGGCGAGCCGGTCGACGCCGGGGATCGTGTACTCCGTCCCGGTCGGGCTGCTGCAGTCCCAGCTGTCGAACATCCGGAGCGCCACCACGCCGGACACGGCCGTGGCGACCACCACGAGCGCCAGCGGCACCACCACCCGGCGGCGGGGGGTGACCCCGCCCCACGGGCGTCGCGGCACGATCGAGAACAGCACCGCGCCGCCGAGCAGGAACGCCAGCAGCTCGTCGCGGGCGAGGTGCTCGCGCAGTCCCGACGACAGCTCGGCCGCGTAGGCCCGCACCGTCTCGTCCGGGTCGTCGATCAGGGCGACGTTGATCTGGATGAACGACGGGTCGACGTACGACGCGAGCGTGCCACCGGCCTCCGGGGGCCCGGTGGCCCGGGCATAGGCCCCGAACCCGTACGCACCGGTCTGAGCGAGGTAGACCTTGCCGAACAGGCCGGTGTCGAGCGTCGAGCGCCCGTCGTGGCAGAGCCCGACCTCGACCGGGAAGGTGCCGAGGTTGTCCGCGAACCCCACCTGCTCGACGGCGCGCTCCGCGGCGATCGGGAGCGCGATCACGGCCGCGGCGAAGCCGCACACCAGGAACCGGAGGACCGCCCGACGCTGGGCCGTCGAGGGACGCCAGCGCAGGGGCCGTTCCCGGACGTCGCCGAACCGCACGGCCTGATCGTACGTGCGCGACCGGCTCCCGAGGCCCTTCCCCCTACGCTGGGGCCGTGGCCAGTCTCGCGGACCGTCTGGACGCGTTCCAGCGGCGGCACCGCGTCGTGGGGTTCCCGTTGGCGGTCACCTACAAGTTCTTCGACGACCAGAGCAACTACCTGGCGGCGACGATCACCTACTACGCGTTCGCCGCGATCTTCCCGCTGCTGCTGATCTCCTCGCAGATCTTCGGGTTCCTGCTGCAGGGCAACGAGGAGCTCAAGAAGCGGGTGCTGGAGTCCACGCTGAGCCAGTTCCCCATCGTGGGCACCGCCCTCGGCACCCCCCAGGGTCTGACCGGCAACACAGTCGTGGTGACGGCCGGCACGATCGCTGCCCTCTACGGCATCCTCGGCCTCGGTCAGGCGGCCCAGAACGCGATCCACGTCGCCTACGCGATCCCCCGCAACAGCAGGCCGAACCCGTTCCTGAGCCGGCTCCACTCGGGGGTCCTGCTGATGGTGGCCGGCCTGGTGCTGGTCGTCGTCGCCACCCTGACCAGCCTCGCCGCCAACGCCGAGGTGTTCGGCATGGCCGTCAACCGCACCATCGGGATCGCGGTCAACGTGGTCTCGGCCCTGCTGACCGCGGCGGTGCTGGCGCTGATGATGCGGGTGGCGATACCCGAACGGGAGGCCTTCCGCCACCTGCTGCCCGGGGCGCTGGTCACCGCGATCATGTGGCAGGTGCTGCAGCGGCTGGGCCGGATCTACGTCAGCCACGTGGTCGCCCGTGCGACCGACCTGAATGCGCTGTTCGCGGTCACGCTCGGCCTGCTGGCGCTGCTCTACGTCTCCGCCAACATGGGCGTGATCGGCGTCCAGATCAACGTCGTCCGCACCCGTCACCTGTGGCCCCGGGCGCTGCTGACACCGTTCACCGACGCCGTCGAGCTCACCGAGGCGGACCGCCGGGCGTACGCGGCGTACGCGAAGGCGCAGCGGCACAAGGGCTTCGAGCGGGTCGACGTCACCTTCGAGAAGGACGACGAGTCCGAGCCGTCGCCCTGACGCTCAGTTCGGGACGTCGAGGTGGGGGACGAGCCGGTAGCGCCCGCCGCCGGGGCCCTTGGCAGCCAGGTCGCAGCGCTGCCGGGCGATGTCGCAGACCAGGATGTCGCCGTACCCCCGGAAGCCGTTCCAGCCGAAGCTGCTGTGCACGGCACCGGTCATCACGGCGAACCGGTCGTCGTCGAGCCACTGGAAGAGTGAGTACGCGACCTCCGTCGGCTGGTAGCCGCGCGGCAGGCGCAGGTGCAGCCGGCGCCCGGTGGTGTCGAAGCCACCGTAGGCGAAGAGCCCCTCGCCGTCGGGAGTCTCCCGCACGAACCGTCGGAGCTCGAGGAAGCCGCCGTGGGGCTCGAAGGGAGCCTCCTCGCTCACCACCTCGCCGTTCTCGAAGGAGTCGCCCTTGACCAGGCTTCGAGGACGTCCGCGCATCTCGTCGGCCAGGCCCCGGGGGTCGGTGCGCAGGACCGATCCGGACGTGAGGTCGAGGGCGAGGACCGGCCGCCTGGGCGAGTCCGACGTGGCCCACAAGGGGTCGACGTAGACCCGGTCGCCGACCACGGCCATGACCCGGCACGCTCCGTCCTGGCGGCACGCGGGGATCGACGTCCGGGACACCACGGCCCGGTCGTGCCCGTCGTACACGACGAGGGAGGGTGTCGGGCGCGCGGGACTGAACCACGCGAGCAGGGACCCGGCCTGACCCGACCTGACGTCGCCGTCGCTCCAGGAGATCTGCGCGGCCACCGTGCCGATGCGCGTCATGCCCGAACCGTCCGCGAAGTAGATGCCGCCGTTCGTGGCCTGCAGCGCCAGTCCGTCGTCGGTCAGGTCGAGGTGCACGATCTCCGGACCGGGGCGCACGGTGCGGTCGCCGTACCGGATGCTGCGGATCTTCCAAAACGGTGGCGGCCCTCCCGTCCGGTAGTCGTCGGCGTAGGTGAGCGGACGGGCAGGAGCCGGTGCGGGCAGCTCGGTCACCGTCGGGGTCGGAGGCGTGAGCGGTCCGCTCGAACGGCGCTCGTGCCGGTCGAGTGCCGTACCCGCGGCGACGACGCCGAGGACCAGGGCCGCGACTCCCGCAGCGAAGACGGCGCGGCGCCGCCGCGCCCGGCGGTCGCCGCGGGAGACGAGCTCCGCGACGTCGATGGCGGGCGGGACGACGGCGTCCACGCGCCGGGCCAGGTCGTGCAACGACGTGCTCATGGGACCACCGTCTGCTCGTCGAGGGGGAGGGGGAAGCGGGGACCCATCTCGGTCCGGAGCTTGCCGAGGGCGACCGAGACCTGGCGCTTGACGGTGCCGACGCTGCAGCCCATCAGCTCCGCGGTCTGCCGCTCGGACAGGTCCTCGCAGTACCGGAGCACGACCGCCGTGCGTTGCCGGGGCGGGAGCCGGTGCAGCTCCGTCCAGAGCTCGTCCTGCTCCGCGAGACCCGTTGTCGCGTCCGGGACACCGGGGTCAGGGAGGTTCTCGGCGGGACGTTCCCGGAACGAGCGCCGCCGGCGCCAGGAGAGGGAGGTGGTGACGATGACTCGCCGCGTGTAGGCCTCCGCGTTGCTGACGTCGCGGAGCCGGTGCCAGGCGAGGTAGGTCTTCACGAGCGACTCCTGCACGAGGTCCTGGGCGAGCTGGTGGTCGCCGATCACGAGGTACGCCGTACGGAACAGGCTGCCTGCCCTCGCGGCGGCGAACTCCGAGAACGCTTCGGCATCCCGGCTGCGCGGCTCCGCCATGGCGTTCCTCCTCCGCCCGAGCTCCACGTCGATCCTCTACCTGTCAGACGCTCCGGTGGCCGGCAAAGGTTGAACGAGGTGGGTCCGGGCGCACGAACGCCCCGAGCCGGAGCCCGGGGCGTCGAGTGGCGGAGGATAGGGGATTCGAACCCCTGAGGGCGTTAACCCAACCCGCTTTCCAAGCGAGCGCCATAGGCCACTAGGCGAATCCTCCGCCGGAGAGGCTACCGCCGAAGGGGTACGCCGCTGAAATCGGTGCGCGCCGTTTCCCGACACTTGTCCCGCAATGACGTCGTTCTGGCCAGATCCGGTGCAGTTTCGGGACAAGTGTGGGGAACCTGTACGTGGTCGCAGCCGGGTTCGGAAGCTCCACCCACCCTCCTCTACACTCGCCCCAACCCCCCGTGCGGCGACACCTTGCCGAACTCCCCCAGGGCCGGAAGGCAGCAAGGGCAGGCGAGCTCTGTCGGGTGCGCGGGGGGCCTTTGCGTCTCCGCTCCGCGACAACTCCGGTCCCCCGGGGCGGTTGCGGTGACCAGCGGTTGCCTTGTCCCCGGGGCTGGCTAGGGTTCTTGCGTGGAGCCCTCCCTCGCGTTGTACCGCCGCTACCGGCCGGAGTCCTTCGCCGAGGTGATCGGCCAGGACCACGTCACCTCTCCGTTGCGGGCGGCGCTGGCCAACGACCGGGTCAACCACGCGTACCTGTTCTCCGGACCGCGGGGCTGCGGCAAGACCACCAGCGCCCGGATCCTGGCCCGCACCCTCAACTGTGAGCAGGCGCCGGTCGCCGACCCGTGCGGCGAGTGCCAGTCCTGTCGTGACCTGGCCCGGGGTGGCCCGGGGTCGATCGACGTGATCGAGATCGACGCGGCCAGCCACGGTGGTGTCGACGACGCCCGTGACCTGCGCGAGCGGGCGTTCTTCGCGCCGGTCAGCAGCCGGTTCAAGGTCTACATCATCGACGAGGCCCACATGGTCTCGCCGCAGGGCTTCAACGCGCTCCTCAAGCTGGTCGAGGAGCCGCCCGAGCACATCAAGTTCATCTTCGCGACGACGGAGCCGGAGAAGGTGCTGCCGACGATCCGGTCCCGCACGCACCACTACCCGTTCCGGTTGATCCCGCCGCGCACCCTGTCGACGTACCTCTCCGAGCTCTGCGACAAGGAGGGCGTCCGGATCGACCCGGCTGCGCTGCCGCTCGTGGTCCGCGCCGGCGGCGGTTCCGCCCGCGACACGCTGTCCGTGCTCGACCAGCTGCTCGGCGGTGCCGGCCCCGACGGGGTGACGTACGACGTGGCGACCGGTCTCCTCGGCTACACCCCCGACACCCTGCTCGACGAGGTGGTCGACGCCTTCGCCGCGGCCGACGGGTCCACCGTGTTCGGGGTCGTCGACAAGGTGATCGAGACCGGCCAGGACCCCCGCCGGTTCACCGAGGACGTCCTGCGCCGGCTGCGCGACCTGGTGATCATCGCAGCGGTTCCCGACGCCTCGGCGTCCGGACTGATCGACGTGCCGGAGGACCAGGCCGAACGGCTCGTCGCCCAGGCGGCGCGGTTCGGGAAGGCCGAGCTGGTCCGGGCCGCCGACCTGGTCGCGGCGGGCCTGACCGAGATGCGCGGCGCCACCGCACCCCGACTGCTGCTGGAGATGATCTGTGCGCGGGTGCTGCTCCCGGGTGCCGACCACGGCACCGAGGGCCTGGCCGCCCGGCTCGACCGGCTCGAGCGCCGGGTCAGCATCGGTGGCATGCCGGCCCCGTCCGCCCAGGCGGTGGTGGCACCTGTCGAGGCCCCTGCCGCGGCCGCCCGACCGGTGGTCGAGCCGGTCGAGAGGACGCCGGTGAGCCAGCCGGTCGAGCAGACACCGCTGGTCGAGCCGGCCGAGGCCCTGCAGCCCACGACGGCCGAGCGGGCCGCGACGGTCGAGGCGGTCGAGCCGTTCGAGATCCCGCCGGTCGAGACCGGACAGACCCCCGTGACCGGCACCGGAACGGGCACAGGAACGGGCCTGGGCCTCGCCGACGTCCGCCGGATCTGGCCCGACCTGCTCGAGCGGATCAAGAGCATGCGTCGCTTCACCTGGATGCTGCTGAGCCAGAACGCCCAGGTGGTCGGCGTCGAGGGCACGGTGCTGACCCTCGGCTTCAAGAACGCCGGCGCCCGTGAGTCGTTCGCCGGAGGCGGCAGCGACGAGATCCTCCGGCAGGCACTGATCGACATGGTCGGCGCCGACTGGAAGATCGAGGCGATCATCGACCCGTCGGCGCAGCCCGGTGCGACGCCGCCTCCCCAGGTCACCAAGCCCGCTGTCGTCCCGGAGGTCTCCGCCCCCGACCCGACCGCAGCCGCGCCCGGAACCCCTCCGGACTGGGCCGCCCCCGGCGAGTCGCCGCCGCACCGACCCGCCTCGGCGGAGACAGTGGCCAGGGCACGCGAGGGCATCACGCCCACGCGCACCGGGACCGACCAGGAGTCGACCGCACCCCGGGACGACCCCGACGCGGACGTCGACCGCAACGACGAGGATGCCGACGACAGCGGACTCCAGGGAGCGGAGCTGCTCCAGCGTGAGCTGGGAGCCACCGTGATCGAGGAGATCCCCCACGAATGAGGCGCGAGAAGGAGACGAGATGAGCGAGAACCCGTTCGGTGAGGGCTTCGACATGAACGCCCTGCTCCAGCAGGCCCAGGCCATGCAGGAGCAGCTGATGTCCGCCCAGGCCGAGCTCGCCACCACGACCGTCGACGGCACCGTCGGCGGCGGCCTGGTGACGGCCACCGTGAGCGGCACCGGGGAGCTGGTCGGGGTGCAGGTCAGGGCCGGCTCCTTCGACCCCGACGACCCCGAGAGCCTCACCGACCTCGGCGACCTGGTGGTCGCGGCCTACCGCGACGCCAAGGCCCGGGTCGACGCCCTGGCCCAGGAGAAGTTGGGCCCGATGGCCGGCGGTCTCGGCGGCCTCGGTGGCGCCGGTGGCGCGGAGCCCGGTGCGCCAGGTCTGCCCGGCGGCTTCGGTGTATGAAGGCGCGCTCCAGGACCTGATCGACGAGCTGGGACGGCTCCCCGGCGTCGGCCCCAAGAGCGCGCAGCGGCTGGCGTTCCACCTGCTCGCCAGCGACCCGGCCGACGTTCGGCGACTCGCCGACGCGTTGCTCGAGGTCAAGCTGAGGGCCCGGTTCTGTGCCACCTGCGGCAACGTCTCCGAGGAGGAGCAGTGCCGGATCTGCCGTGACACCCGTCGCGACGACGCCCTGATCTGCGTGGTCGAGGAGCCCAAGGACGTGGTCGCGATCGAGCGCACCCGCGAGTTCCGGGGCCGCTACCACGTGCTGGGCGGAGCGATCTCGCCGCTCGACGGCATCGGCCCGGAGCAGCTGCGGGTGCGCGAGCTGATCGCGCGGCTCAACGACGGCACCGTCACCGAGATCATCCTGGCGATGGACCCGAACATCGAGGGCGACGCCACTGCGGCCTATCTCACGCGGATGCTGGTGCCGATGGGGTTGACCGTGACCCGGCTGGCGAGTGGACTGCCGGTAGGTGGTGACCTCGAGTACGCCGACGAGGTCACGCTCGGCCGGGCCTTCGCAGGTCGGCGCAGTGCCAGTGAGTGACCCGATGAACGACCAGGGGGAGAGATGAGCGAGTTCGACGTCGAGGACTTCACGCAGCAGATCGCCGACCAGGCGGAGAGCTTCCTGGTCGCGCTGCAGGCGATCTCGCGCGAGGAGACCAGCGGCACCGCCGTTCCTCTCCTGCTGCTCGAGGTGAGCCAGATCCTGCTGGCAGGGGCCCGGCTGGGTGCGCAGCGGGACTTCGAGCCGGACACCGAGTTCCAGCCCGACGTCGGCCCCGACCCGGACCTCGACGCGATGCGCCTGCGGCTGGCCGCGATCCTCGACGAGATCGACACCTACTCGCACAACTTCGAGCCCTACGACCCGGAGACGTTCCCGGCCCAGCTCTCCGACGACCTCACCAGCATCGCGACCGACCTCGCCAACGGCCTGCGCCACTTCCGCAACGGCAACACCTCCGAGGCGCTGTGGTGGTGGCAGTTCTCCTACCTGGCCAACTGGGGCAGCAGCGCCTGTGGCGTGCTCAGCGCGCTGCACTCCGTGGTGTCCCACGATCGGCTCGACGTCGAGTTCGAGGGCGAGGACGACGTCCTCGAGGTGGCGTCCACCGTGCTGGACAGCGAGCCGGTCGAGACCTGAGCCTCGATAGACTCCTAGACGTTCTTTTCCTCGATCCGCAGCTGGAGGGACCCGCCGTGGGTGTGGTCGTGCAGAAGTACGGCGGTTCCTCCGTCGCGGACGCCGTGGGCGTCAAGCGCGTCGCGCAGCGGATCGCCGACACGCGACGGGCCGGGAACGACGTCGTGGTCGTGGTCTCCGCCATGGGCGACACCACCGACGAGCTGATCGACCTCGCCGAGCAGGTGTCGCCGCTGCCCGCCCCGCGTGAGCTCGACATGCTGCTCACCGCCGGCGAACGGATCTCGATGGCACTGCTGGCGATGGCGATCGGCAACCTCGGCCTCGACGCCCGGTCCTTCACCGGCAGCCAGGCCGGCGTGATCACCGACGGCGTGCACGGCAAGGCCAAGATCATCGACGTCACCCCGGGCCGGATCGAGCAGGCGCTGCAGGCAGGCGCGATCGCGATCGTGGCCGGCTTCCAGGGCGTCAGCCAGGGCACCAAGGACATCACGACGCTCGGCCGCGGTGGCTCCGACACCACCGCCGTGGCACTCGCGGCAGCGCTCGAGGCCGACGTCTGCGAGATCTACAGCGACGTCGACGGGGTGTTCACGGCCGACCCACGGATCGTGCCGACGGCCCGCAAGCTCGCCCACGTGACCTACGAGGAGATGCTCGAGATGGCCGCGTGCGGGGCCAAGATCCTGCACCTGCGGTGCGTCGAGTACGCGCGCCGCTACGACCTTCCGATCCACGTCCGCTCGTCGTTCAGCAACCGCAACGGCTCGTGGATCGCCGGCTCCATCGACGACCTGAAGGACACTGACATGGAACAAGCGATCATCGCCGGCGTCGCCCACGACCGCAGCGAGGCCAAGATCACCGTGGTCGGCGTGCCGGACAAGGTCGGCGAGGCGGCGCGGATCTTCGAGGCGCTCGCGGCCTCGGGCATCAACCTCGACATGATCGTCCAGAACATCTCCGCCGCCGCGACCAGCCTCACCGACATCTCGTTCACGCTGCCGCGCACCGACGGCCAGACCGCGATGCAGGCGCTCGCGGCGCTCAAGGACGAGGTCGGCTTCGCCTCGCTGCTCTACGACGACCAGATCGGCAAGGTCTCCCTGATCGGCGCCGGCATGCGGTCCCACCCCGGTGTCACCGCGAAGTTCTTCACCTCGCTCGCGTCGGCCGGTGTGAACATCGAGATGATCTCCACCTCCGAGATCCGGATCTCGGTGGTCGTCGACGAGGCCGACATCGACGCGGCGGTCACGGCGACCCACGCGGCGTTCGACCTCGACGCGACCGAGGTCGAGGCGGTCGTCTACGGGGGCACCGGCCGATGAGTCGTCCCACGAGCGGAAGCGGCGTACGACTCGGCGTGGTCGGCGCGACCGGGCAGGTCGGTGTCGCCATGCGCCAGATCCTGCTGGAGCGCGGCTTCCCGGTCGAGGAGGTTCGCTTCTTCGCGTCCTCGCGCTCGGCGGGCACGGTGCTCCCGTTCGGTGACCGCGAGGTCACCGTCGAGGACTCCGAGACCGCCGACCCGAGCGGGCTGGACATCGCGGTGTTCTCGGCCGGTGCGACAGCGTCGCGCGCCCTGGCGCCCCGGTTCGCCGACGCGGGCGTGGTGGTCGTCGACAACAGCTCCGCCTGGCGGATGGACGACGAGGTGCCGCTGGTGGTGAGCGAGGTCAACCCCGGCACCATCGACCTGGCGCTATCCGGACGCCGGATCATCGCCAACCCGAACTGCACGACGATGGCCGCGATGCCGGTCCTCAAGCCGCTCCACGACGAGGCAGGGCTGGTCCGGCTGATCGCGTCGACCTACCAGGCGGTCAGCGGCAGCGGCGTCGCCGGCGTCGACGAGCTGGCCGACCAGGTGACCGCGGCCGGCGACAAGGCGCGGGAGCTGGCCTACGACGGGGCGGCGATCGACTTCCCCGCCCCGGTCAAGTACCAGCGCACGATCGCCTACAACGTGGTGCCGCTCGCTGGCTCGATCGTCGACGACGGCCTCGACGAGACCGACGAGGAGAAGAAGCTCCGCAACGAGACGCGCAAGATCCTCGGCATCCCCGACCTGCGGGTGAGCGGGATCTGCGTCCGGGTGCCCGTGTTCACCGGTCACTCGCTGGCGCTGAACGCCGAGTTCGAGCGGTCACTGCCGGTCGCCCGCGCCCGGGAGATCCTGGCCGGCGCCCCCGGGGTCGAGCTCTCCGAGATCCCGAACCCGCTCCAGGCGGCGGGCCGTGACCCGTCGTACGTCGGCCGCCTGCGGCACGACCCGGGCGTCGACGACGACCGAGGGCTGGCGCTGTTCGTCAGCAACGACAACCTGCGCAAGGGCGCCGCGCTCAACACCGTCCAGATCGCGGAGCTGGTCGCCGCCCGGCTCTGACGCCGGGTGCGGGCTCAGAGCCCGCGGCTGCCTGCGTTCTCCGGTTCCTCGGCCTCTTCGTCCTCCCCGCCCTCGACGAGCGTGCGGGTGATCCACCACGCGAGCAGGTAGGTCCCGGCGCTGATCGCCGGGATCACGATCACCATCCACCACTCGTCGATGTAGGTCAGGAAGAACAGCATCGCGATCACCGCGACCAGGCCCACCGCGAGGAACGAGGAGTTCATCGGGTCGGCGACCTGCCAGGCCTTGAGCAGGACGGCCCCGAGCAGCACCCCCAGCACCAGGATCGCGATCAGGAAGACCAGCCCGATCCCGCCGCAGGTGCCGGTGCCGCGCACCAGCTCGCAGCCGCGCGAGGAGAGGAAGGTGAGCCCGACGATGGTCAGCCCGACCACGACACCGGTCACGGCGACGGCGATCGGCGGGGCGACGGGTGGCAGCCGGAGCGGGGTGCGCTCCTTGCGGACCTTGGCCGGCTTCTCCGGGCGGGGCTTCCGCTCGGGCGGGTTCGCGGCCCCCGGGGCGGGACCGGCGACGACCGGGTCCGCGTGCTGCTCGAGGTCGGGCGCGCTCGGCAGGACCTGGGTGTGGTCCTCCTCGGGGTCGGTCTCGACGTGCTCGGCCACCGGCTCGGTCTCGGGGTCGGGCGCGGGCTCGGGCGCGGGGTCGGTCTCGACGTGCTCGGCCACCGGCTCGGTCTCGGGGACGGGCTCGGGCGCGGGTTCGGGTGCCGGCTCCGGGCCGGGACGCTCGACCGGGGGTGGGATCTCCGCCTCGGCCGGGGTCTCCGCGACGGTCTCCGCCGGAGGTTCCTCGACGGCCTCGTCCTTCTTCTTCTTCTTCTCGGCGCCGGAAGCTCAGGCTCGGCAGCTCGAGCTTGGACTCGTCGGCGTCGCCCGGCCTGGTGGTGTCGGGTTCCTCAGCCATGCAGCGAGTGTGCCACGTGCCGACGGCGACCGAGCCGCTTCACACGGCGCCGCGAGGATCAGTGCGCGTCCAGGGCGAGGATCTGGTCCACCACGCTGGTCAGGTCAGGTCCGACGATGTCCGGCTGGCTGCCGAGCGGGCTCAGGACGGCGCCCGGGCGCGCCACGAACGCAGCACGGCACCCCGCCGCCATCGCTCCCGTGAGGTCCCAGCCGTGCGCCGCGACGAGACGGACCTCGCCGGGCTCGACACCGAAGGCCGCGGCGGCGTGCAGGTACGGCGCGGCCGCCGGTTTGAGCGCCCGGACGGTGTCCGCGGACAGGATCTGGTCGAAGAGATCCGTCAGGCCCGCGTTCTCGAGCTGCGTCCGGGCGATCGTCTCGGGCGAGTTGGTCAGGGCGGCCGTGCGCAGCGACGTACCCCTCAGGCTCCGCAACGCGGAGGCAACCTCGGGATGCGGGGGGAGCGTGCTCATCCGGTCGACCACGGACCGGATCTCGTCCGCGCCCATCGACACGCCCTGGCGCTCCGCGACCATCGCGAGCGCTGCTTCCTGCGCGGTCGGGAAGTCGAGGTAGCTGCCGGTGAGCCCGCCGACGAACCCGAGCTGGAGCATCTGGTTGAACCACTGCCCGCGTACGGCAGGGTCGCCGAACGTCGAGACGAACACCTCCTCGAGGTCTCCGAGGTCGAGCAAGGTCTCGTTCACGTCGAACACGATCACGCCTACCGGCATCGACAGCCTCCGTAGTTCGTCCGGGCCTGACCAGGTGACGCGAGGGCCGCGATCCCTGGCCGTGCTCTTCGAGGACTCTGCCAGATGGCCGGTGACGGTCGCTGGTTCGTGGCCGATCAGACCGGGACGGTGGGGCGGACGGTCGGCTCGGCGTCTGCCTGCGGAGGCGACGTCGCTGAGCGGCGTCGGCGAAGCACCTCGACCGCGGCCGGGATCACGGAGACGCCTGCGATCGCGATCGTGATGGCCTCGATGTGGCCGGCCACGAACGGAATGCCACCGAAGAAGAAGCCGACGGTGACGATGCCCAGCGCCCAGACGACGGCACCGAGAAGGTTGAAGGCGGTGAACCTGCGACGCGGCATGTCGCCCACCCCGGCCACCACGGGCACGAAGGTGCGCACCACGGGCACGAAGCGGCCCAGCACGACGGCGATCGGGCCGTGGCGGCGGAAGAAGGCCTGCGCACGGAGGGCGTGCTCGCGCCGGAACAGGCGGGAGTCGGGGCGGGTGAAGACCCGGGGACCGTACCGCCGGCCGATGAGGAAGCCGACCTGGTCGCCCAGGACGGCCGCCGCGAAGACGCCCGCCGCGAGGACCCAGAAGGGAAGGCCGATGACGTGCGAGGCCACCAGCGCGCCGGCGAGGAACAGGAGCGAGTCGCCCGGCAGGAAGAACCCCATGAGGAGGCCCGTCTCAGCGAACACCACGGCCATCACCAGAAGCACGGCGAACGGGCCGAGCTGATACAGCAGCGGGGTCAGGATCGCGATCATGGCCCGACCGTAGGGCCGGCCACCTGACCACCACCTGATCGGAAGCCCCGGCCGAGCGGTCACGAATCCGTCGGACCGCCGGTTGCCCCGTCGTACCTCCGACCGGTCGGCGGGTTCCCGTCGTGCTTCTCGGACCGATCGGCGTGCTCGGTCCCGAGGGCCAGGCCGCTGTCCTTCGTCGCGGCGGTGAGCAGGCGGCCGAGGGAGGTAGCCCCTGCGCAGGGGCCGTGCTCAGGGCTTGGGCAGCGTGAGGGTGAAGTTCGTCGGTTCGCGGGGGGACGTGACGGTGACGTCGCCGCCGAGCGTGCGGGCGACCCGTCGGGCGAGAGCCAGGCCGAGTCCGGCACCCGGGCTGTCCGCCGCCTTCGCCCCGGCCGTGAACGGGTCTCCTGCGACGTCGTCCATCCCGGGGCCGTCGTCGGACACCGTGATCTGGACGGTTCGGTCGCCGTCCTCGACGGAGACGCTCACCTCGTGCGTGGCGTACCTCAGCGCATTGTCGACCAGGGGGGAGAGCGCCCGCACGCAGATCTCCGTGGTGGCTCCGACTCGCAGATCGGGGTGCGGATCGGGACGACCGACGGAGTGCGCGCCGGACGATCGGCCGTCGAGCGTGGCCGCCACGACAGCGTCCACCGTGGTCGAGTTGTGCTGCTGGCCGTCACCCCGGGCGATCGCGAGCAGGGTCGCGATCGTGGTGCTCATCTGGTCGACGAGTACGACGACCCGGTCGAGCCGCGCCCGGGTGTCCTGGCCGGGGTGAGCCATCAGCGCCAGCTCGACCTCCCCCCGGATGGCGGTGAGGGGAGTGCGCAGCTCGTGCGCCAGCTCGGAGGTCAACCTCTGCTCGCCCCGCAGCGCGCCGGCGACCCGGTCGAGGAGAAGGTTGAGGGTGTGTCCCAGGTGGGCGATCTCATCTCTTTTCCCGAGTCCGTCGAATCGTTCGTCGAGGTCGGTCTCGCTCCAGTCCTCGGCCAGGCTCGCCATCGACTCGACCGGGGCCAGGGTGCGGGCCATGGTCCACGCCGCGATCGCCGATGCCCCGGCCGTCACCAGGAGGCCCAGGGCCACCAGCCCGACCAGGATCTCCGTGCGGGTGTCCTCGTAGGGCTTGAGGTTCTGGGAGACGACCAGGACACCGCGGCCGGGGTCCGGGCCGCCGATGGTGACCGGACCGGCGAGGTAGACACGGCCCCGCCTGGTGAGCGAGGTCTTCGTCGTCACCCCTGCCAGTCCGTCGACCGTCTCCTGGACACGTCGCCCCGCCTCGGGTCCGAGGACCTGCGTGCCGGCCGCGTCGTAGAGCCAGGTGCTGTCCTCCACGGAGTCGATCGGGCTGTCCAGCGCCACCTGGGGTCCGCGCGGATCGCTCTTGATGCTCTGGGAGTCGAGGGAGAAACGATCACGCAGGCTGGCGTCGACGTTGCTGCGGGTGACCGCATTCAGCGCCAGGACGGCCGTGCCGATCATCGCGCCCATGGCCAGCAGCGACACCAGTGCCGTGGTCCAGATGATCCGCGACCGGAGCCGACCACTGGGGTACCTCATCGCAGCACGAACCCGACGCCACGGACGGTCTCCAGCGCCACGGGGGAGTCGACGGCCTGCAGCTTGACGCGCAGTCGACGGATGAAGCTGTCGATCGTGTTCTCCGAGACCCAGGCGCCGTCCGGCCACGCCGCCGCGACAGCAGCCCGGCGACGCACGATGGAGCCGGGGGTCGCGGCGATCGAGGCGAGCAGCCGGAACTCCGTGGGGGTGAGCTTCTCCTCGTGGTCACCGTGCTGCACGGACAGCCGGTCGGGGTTCAGCTGCAAGCCGGTCGTCGAGACCTGCGGCGCGGGACGGGTGCGCTTGTGGAGAGCCGCGATGCGCACCAGGACCTCGGAGATCGCGAAGGGCTTCGGGACGTAGTCGTCACCGCCGGCATGAAAGCCCGACACCCGGTCGTGCACGGCGTCGAGGGCGGTGAGGAAGAGGACGGGTGCGTGCTGACCGGAGGCGCGCAGCGCCTGGCAGACGTCACGACCGTCGGCATCGGGTAGTCCGATGTCGATCACCAGGACGTCGAGGTCGGCACCGACCGCGAGGTTGCGCAGCGCCTCCTGGCCGTTGCGCGCGATGACCACTTCATGACCGTGCATCTTGAACGCGTCGGTGAGCACGCGCCGCACGGACTCGTCGTCCTCGCAGATGCCGATCCTGGTCATGCGTCCATCGTGCCGCACCGGGTCGGCAGGAACCCGCCCGTCGGAGCCGATGGCCCCAGGTGGTCAGGTACTGATCAGGTGGCTGGCCACAACCTCGGAGCATGACCACCGCTCTCGCCGCTCCATCGCGGACTCCGGTGGCGGCGATCGGCAGGACCCCGGGCTCCGCCGGGTCCATCATCGCGCGCCTCGCCGTCCCGGGGTGGGCCGTGGTCGCCGTGCTGGCCCGGCTCCCGTTCGTCAGCCACGCGCCGGGACCGGACGAGGCCGGCTTCCTCCTCGTCGGCCACCAGTGGCAGGCGGGCGGCACCTCCCTCTACGGGAACTACTGGGTCGACCGTCCGCCGTTGCTGGTCACTCTCTTCAAGATCGCTGCCGATCTCGGCGGCGTCGTTCCGCTGCGCCTCATCGGGTGCCTGGCCACCGTGATCGTGGTGCTGGGCAGTGCCCACATCGCCCGCAGGCTGGCGGGTCCCCGCGCTGCCGCATGGACGGCTGCCATCGCCGCGGCCCTGTGCATCAGCCCGCTCCTCGGTGGTCTGGAGGTCAACGGCGAGCTGTTGGCCGCGCCGTTCGTCGTCGTCGGGCTGTCCGCCGTTCTCCGCGGGATCGACGAGCCCCGCGAGGATCACGCGGTTCTCGCTGCCTGCTTCGCCGGCGCCGCGACCGTCGCGGCACTGCTCGTCAAGCAGAACATGGCCGACGTCGGCATCTTCGCCGCGGTGACCGGGCTCGTGGCGTGGCGCCGCGGCGAGGTGTCCGGCTCCCGGCTCCGTCGTACCGCGGCGGCGTACGCCGTAGGCGCGGTCGTGGCCCTCGGGCTGGCCGCTGCCTGGACGCTGATGCACGGCACGTCACTGACCGGTGTCTTCGACGCGATGTACCCCTTCCGGATCGACGCCGGGCGCCTGATGGCCTCCTCCGGTCACCATCAGCATGCAACCGCGCGACTCTGGGCGCTGCTCGCCTCGTGGCTGGTCAGTGGTGCGGGGGTGGTGACGGCCGTCGTCGCGTGGGCGCTGGTCTCCCGGCGACTGCGCGGTAGCGCGGTGTGGGGACTGCTCGCCACGCTGGCCTTCGACGCGGTCTCGGTCGCCCTGGGTGGCAACTACTGGCACCACTACCTGGTCGAGCTGGTGGTGCCGACCGCGGTCCTCTCCGGAATGCTCGTCGCGCGTCGCCAGCCGCTGATCCGGACCGTCCTGATGTCCTCGCTCGTGGTCGCGGTCTTCTCCTGGAGCGGATCGCTCCCCAGTGCGGTCACGTCGACTCCTGCATCGTCCGAGGGCCGGGCCATCGCCGACGTCGCCCGCAGCGGCGACACGATCGTCACCGCACTTGGCCATGCCGACGTCACCGGAGCCTCCGGCCTCAGCTCGCCCTATCCCTACCTGTGGAGTCTCCCCGCACTCACCCTGGACCCGAGGCTCACCACTCTCGACCACGTCCTTTCCGGCGCCGCAGCTCCCACGTGGTTCGTCCGCGTAAGCAACCTCCGGTTGCTCGGCACGGCGGGCGCCGCCACCCAGCAGGTGCTCGAGGCCCGGTACCACCGGGTTGCCGACCTGCACGGAGCCACCGTCTACCTGCGCGACGGCGTGCACCGGGCGATCCCGCACCTCCCCGGCTCGGTGGCCAACCAGGTCACCTCCGGTGCCCCGAGAGCCCCCACGAAGGAGGAGCCATGAGGACCGTCGTCGTCGTTCCGACCTACAACGAGGCCGAGGGCATCGTGGCGATGCTGGACGCGGTCCTGAGGGAGGCTCCGGACGTCGACGTGCTCGTCGTCGACGACAGCAGCCCGGACGGCACCGCACAGCTCGTCCTCGGTCATCCGGCGTACGGGCTCCGGGTGCACCTGCTCTCGCGCTCCCGGAAGGAGGGTCTCGGCGCGGCGTACCGAGCCGGGTTCGACTGGGCACTGGACGCGTCGTACGACGTCATCGTGCAGATGGACGCCGACCTGTCACACCCGCCCGAGCGACTGCCGGCACTCGTCGCGGCCCTCGAGGGCGCCGACGTCGCGGTCGGTTCCCGCTACGTCCGGGGCGGGGGCGTGCGCAACTGGCCGCTGAGTCGGCGTCTCGTCTCCCGCGGCGGCAACATCTACGTGCGCCTGTTCCTCGGCATCCCGGTCCGGGACGCCACCGCGGGGTTCAAGGCGTTCCGGCGCAACGCGCTGCAGCGGATCGGCGCCGTCCACTCGGAGTCGAACGGCTACTGCTTCCAGATCGAGAACACCTGGCGCGCCAGCCGGCTCGGCCTCCGGATCATCGAGGTCCCGATCACCTTCCAGGACCGCACCAGCGGTGAGTCGAAGATGTCGGGCGCCATCGTCCGGGAGGCCATGCTCCGGGTGCTCACCTGGCGCTGGCACGAGCTCACCCACGAGGCGTACGACATGATCGGGCGGAGGCACCACGATGTGGCGGCGTGAGGCCCTGGTCGCCAGGTTCGCCTCAGCCGAGGTGCTCACCTTCCTCACCGTCGGTGGCCTCGGCTACGTCGTGGACGTGGCCTCGTTCAACGCCCTGCGCTCGACCGCGGCACTCGGCTCGGTCGACCCGTCGTACGCGCGGATCCTGGCGGTCGGGCTGGCGATGGTGGTGACCTACCTCGGCAACCGCCTCTTCACCTGGCGCGGGCAGAGCACGGGCGATCGCCGGCGGGAGCTGGGCCTGTTCGTGGTCTTCAACATGATCGGGCTGAGCATCTCGGTGGTCACGCTGGTCGTCTCGCACGACCTGCTCGGCCTGACCAGCCGGCTGGCCGACAACATCTCGGCCAACGTGATCGGGCTCGCCCTCGGAACGCTCTTCCGGTTCTGGTCCTACAAGCGGTTCGTCTTCGTCTCCCAGCCGCCCGGCGAGCAGCACGGGCGCCGCCCGCGCGAGCTCAGCCGCGCTGCGTGATTGATCCTGCCGTTCACCTTCACCAGTGCTCGCGCAGGGGACCGACAGGCACTTCGAGGTCCGCCCAGCGTTCCAGCAGCGTCGCGGTGGCGGCCAACGTGCGACGCCACGACCCCGGGGCGGACGTGCGGTCAGTGTCGTGCAGCAGAACGGTCCCTCCCGGCCGGATCGACCGGTCGACCGTGCGAACGATCGAGCCGGGGGTCGCGCGGCGCGACCAGTCGAGACCCCAGGCCGTCCACAGCACCGTCTCCAGACCCGCACGGCGGGCGGCGACCAGACCCTCCGTGGTCATCACGCCGTACGGCGGCCGGTACCAACCCACGGCACGCCCGGTCAGGTCCTCGACCACCTCCCTGCTCCGGATCAGCTGCCCGGTCAGCCGTCCCGGCAGTGAGGTCGCGATGCAGTCGTGCTCCCAGCCATGGATCGCGAGCTCGTGCCCCGCTTCGGCCATTTCCCGCACGAGCAGCGGCTCCTGGCGCGCGTAGGAGCCCAGGAGGAAGAACGTCGCTGTCACTCCCCGGTCGTGGAGCAGGCGCAGGAAGTGCGGGGTGGAGGCGGGATCAGGTCCGTCGTCGAACGTGAGCGCGACGTGGCGTCGCGGTCCGGTCCCGGCCAGGCGTGGCAAGAACGAACGGCGCAACGGGGCGATCGAAGCAAGCGCCGGCAGGAGCTGGAGGCCCGCCCCGATGCCGGCACCCAAGGCGAGGGTGCTCCCCGTGAGCTGGAGGGATCTCATGCGATCAGGGCGGGAGCCGGGAACAGGGTGTCCACCACGTCGGCGAGCTCCCGCCGTGACGGCGTCCCGATCGGTGTCGTGTGGAGCGCATCGAGAAGGCTCCGGGTGAGGTCCTCGCGTCGCCGTACCCACGGCGCGATGCCCGCGGCGTGGAGCGCCGCGGCGTTCGTCTCACCGTGACCGGCGATGCAGCGGTAGGTGATCATCGGCAGCCCAGCCGCCGCGGTCTCCACTGAGGTGATCCCGCCCGCGTTCTGGACCACCAGGTCCACTGCCGTCATCAACCTGGGCATGTCGTCGACCCAGCCGAGACCGATCATGTCGGTCCTCGTGCGCACCTGGGCGAGCAGGCGTTCGTTGGTCCCGCACAGCACGACGGGAGTCACCACCCCTGTTGCGACGACGTCCCGGGCCGACTCGAGCAGCTGCCCGACTCCGCAGGAGCCACCCGTGAGCAGTGCGAGCCGCTCACCGTGGGGCAGCTGGAGTGCGTGCCGGGCCTGCGCTCTGGCCCAGGGGCCCCGATCCCCGATCGCGAATTCGGCGGCCACGGCGGGCCGCACCACGTCGGCAGTACGGGCTCCGATGGCCAACGCCTCGGCGGCCGGCATGTCGTGGATCGCGAGGTGCTGGTCGACCCCCCGGTGCACCCAGAGCCGGTGGACGGACATGTCAGTCAGGTACGTCGTGACCGGGACCTCGAGCCGCCCGCTGGCGCGTAGGTGCCCCAGAGCCTGGCTCGCGAACGGGTGCGTGGACACGAAGGCGTCCGGTCGGCGCGCGGCGATGTCGAGGAGCGCCCCCTCCGTGGTCTGCAAGGCTCGACAGATGCCGGTGGCGAAGCTCTCCCGTCGCTCGATCGCCTGCAGCAGCCAGCGCCAGGTTGCGGGAGCCGACTGGACCTGCTTCAGGTACCCGGACCGTACGACGGTGCCGAGGCGCCCGGGCATCAGGTCCACCACGTCCCAGGTGCGGGTCTCGAAGCCACGGTCGTGCAGCTGGTCGGCGATCGCGGACGCGGCCGCATCGTGGCCGGCGCCGAAGCTCCCGGACACGATGTCGACCAGACCCGTGTCGGGGCCGCGGTGCGCGGGGCGGGGGCTCCGAGAGCTCATGTCGGGGTTCCTTAGGTCGGCCCCGCGGCGTCGGTCCCGGAGGTCTGGACAACCGACCATCGCGTGACACACCTGACCGGCACCTGATCAGCTGCCGCTCAGTCGGCGAACCTGACCACAACCTGACCGGGCTGGGCGTTGGCGTTCCCCGAGGTCCGGGAGCGACCTAGGTTCGGCTCATGCAGCGGTCCGGAACTTCCCACAGCGCCCTGAGCCGGGCTCCGCGCAGCATCCGGATCCTGGCCCCCGTGGTGGTCGCAGCCGTCGTCGGGACTGCCTGGCTGGCCGACGCAGCAGGAGAGCACGACGGACCGAGCCGGCTCGACCCGACCACCGCCGCGGAAGTGCTCCGGCTCCGGACTCCGACCCTGACCGAGCTCGCGCATGCCCTGAGCTTCGTCGGCAGCGAGGTGGTCGTCGGGCTCCTTGCTCTGCTGGTGATGGGCCGACTCGCCGTACGTCGGGACCTGGGGCGGGCCTCCGTCTTCGCACTGGGGATCGGCGGGTCCGCCTTCCTCACCGTTGCGGTCAAGCTCGCCGTCGGCCGGACCCGGCCTGGTGCCGTCGACCGCCTCGGGGCGCTCGACGCCAGCTATTCGTTCCCGTCCGGCCACACCCTGAACTCCGCCGTGCTCATCGCGCTTGCCACCTGGCTGCTCTGGCCGGCGCTCTCGCGCCTCACCCGTGGCTTCGCCGTTGCCGGCGGGATGCTGCTGGCGACCGGTATCGGAGCGAGCCGGATCTACCTCGGCTACCACTGGGTCACCGACGTGATCGCTTCCGGCCTGGTCGCGGTCGCGTGGCTGTCGCTGGTCTGGATGGTGCGCGGACCCGTGCAAGACCTGGCGCGCAGACCCGGGCGACTTCGCCCGGCCTCGTGAGCGAGACCGTCGTCGCGACCGCGAACGTGCTCAGCACCCTGGGTCGCAGCGACGCTCGAGCGGTGGTTGCGGCGGTCCTCGCCGAAGCACCCGACCTGGTCGGCCTGCAGGAGTGGGGACGCTCGCGGCGGACCCTGCTGCCGGGTGCGGACTACCTGTGGGCGAGTCCGGCGTACGGCGGCAATCCCGTGGGCGCCCGCCGGGACCGGTTCGACCTCCTCGACGTCAGCGTCGCGGTCCTGGGCGGCGTCGGCCGATCGGACCGTGGCGCGCGTCCTCTTCGGTTGCTGCCGCCTCGGGTCGCGACGGTGGCTGTCCTGCGCGACCGCCTGCTCGACCGGCGGGTCAGTGTCGTCAGCTACCACCTGGTGCCCGGGGTCCAGGCGAGAGGCGAATACCGAACCGACCGGCCCCTGCTCGTCGCCCGGCACGCGCGGGAGGCGAGTCGGCTCCGGGCCGTGGTCTCCAGGCTGCTGGCAGCGGGACCCGTGACGTTCGCGGTCGGCGACTCCAACTTCCACGGCCTGCGCCTGCCGGGCCTCACCTCGGCGTGGGAGGGACGTGAGGCCGGACCGGGCACGCTCGGCTCGGAACGCAAGATCGACGACGTCTTCGGTCCCGGCCCGGCCACCGACCTGACTCTGCTGACCACGGCCTCGGACCACAAGGCCGTGCTGGCTCGTCGCGCAGACGACGTCTGAAGCTCCGGTCGCCGGGCCGGGCGCAGTCAGGTACTCGTCAGGCGGCCCGGCCCACGATCAGGTGGTCCCGACCCGTGAAGGAGTCCACCGTGAGGGCAGCCACCGAGCCGCACGAGATGCCGGCCGTCTCCGACGAACGACCCTGGGGGTCCTGGCACGTCCTCGACGTGGGCGAGGATTACCAGGTCAAGCAGATCCACGTCAGCCCGCGCGCGCGGCTCTCCGTGCAGACGCACGAGCACAGATCCGGGCACTGGCTCGTCGTGGCGGGGCTGGCCACCTGCACGGTCGGCGAGCGCACGCTCGTGGTGGGTGAGGGGGGTCGCATCGACGTACCGAGGGGCGCCGCCCACCGGATCTCCAACGAGGAGGACGACGCCCTGGTCCTACTGGAGGTCCAGCTCGGTGACTACCTGGGCGAGGACGACATCGCGCGGTTGTCCGACGACCACGGGCGCTGACGGGCGATCCAGGCTCTCATCGTGGTCTCATGGTCGGTCCCCCACGCTTCGACCATGACCTTCTCGATGCTCCCCAGGCCCGCGCGCCGCGCCCTGGCCGTCGGCGCGCTGGCGCTCTGCACGCTCTCCACCGCCTGTGGTGGATCCTCCACGCCGAGCCCCAGCGGTGCGTCGACGGCACCGTCGTCGCGTACGACGGCATCCTCCCCCGCAAGCCCGTCGTCCCAGTCGGCTGCCGGAACCGTCGCCCCCGTCCCGGTGGAGAGCAATCCCCCTGGGGACATCCCCGGCAACCTCGCGTTCGTCCCGCTACACCAACCGGCAGGGTTGGCTACGCCTTCACCCATCCCAAGGGTCGGGCACGCACCGGGCGGGGGACGCGGGTGCGCTTCACCGACAAGCTCAACGGAGTGACGGTGGACGCTGCCGCCGCCTCACGGGCGCCCACGGCGGCCAGCGCGAGGTCGAACGACGTCCCCCAGCTCAAGGCATCGGTGCCCGCTTTCGAGCTGCGCGGGATCAGCTCCGTCACCGTGCCCGCCGGCACCGGCGTCCGCATCGTGTTCCGGCGCAACTCCGCCCCCGACCCGGTCACCAACAAGGTCTACCGCGACGAGGTCGAGGAGTACCTCGTCTACCGCTCCGGTCGGTTGGTCCAGATGGACCTCTACGGTCCCGTGGGCGCGGACAACGTCGATGCCTACCGGACGATGTCCCAGAGCCTGAGCATCCGATGAGCGACCAGGCGGTACTCGAGGCCCACGGCCTCCATCGCTTCTTCCGCCGAGGCGGCGAAGAGGTCGCGGCGCTCAGGGACGTCTCCATCTCGCTCGCCCCCGGGGAGATGGTGGCCGTGGTCGGTCCATCGGGATCCGGGAAGTCGACCCTGCTGAACCTGCTCGCCGGCCTCGACGACCCCGACGGCGGCACCGTCCACGTCGACGGCCAGCGGCTCAGTCACGAGTCCGCCAACATCCAGGCCCGCCTGCGCGGCCGCCTGATCGGCGTACTCACCCAGGCGAGCGGCCTCGTCGAGCATCTCGACGTGCTCGAGAACATGCGGCTCGGCGCGTCGTTCCGCAGGTCGCGGACATCGGCCGCAGACCACCTCGAGCTTCTCGAGGCCGTCTCGCTCACCGACCGTGCCCATGCCCGCCCCTCCACCCTGTCGGGCGGGGAGACGGCCCGCGCGAACCTGGCAGTTGCACTGGCCGGCCGTCCCCGCCTGCTGCTCGCCGACGAGCCGACGGCCGAGGTGAGCTCCGCAGAGGAGGCCTCCCTCCTCGACCTGCTCCGAAAGCTCCAGCGAGGAGTCGGCGCCACGCTGCTGGTGACCCACGCACCGGCGGTGGCCCGTGCCGCGGACCGGACCGTGCACCTGGTGGACGGGCGGGCATCGTGAACGTGGCCGGCGAGGACGGGGACCGACCACTCGTCTCGACCCGCTCGCTCGAGATTCGATACGGTCCGACCGAGGTCCTGCGCGACATATCCCTCGACGTCCGTCCCGGTGACCATCTGGCGGTGAGCGGTCGGTCTGGCAGCGGGAAGACCACCCTCCTGCTTGTTCTCGCCGGGTTGCTCCCTGCCTCCAGTGGGAGTGTGACCTGGCCGGCGCTCGGCAACCACCAGCTGCAACGGCGCTCCGCGATCGGCATGGTGTTCCAGGCGCCGTCACTGGTGCCCGAGCTGACGGCGATCCAGAACGTCACGCTGCCCCTGCGGCTTCGTGGAACGCGAGTGGAACAGGCGCGCACGGACGCGGTGAACGCCCTCGCCGCTGTCCGGTCGGATGACCTGGCCGACGCGTACCCGGCCCAGCTGTCGGGCGGGCAGCAACAGCGGGTGGCGATCGCTCGCGCCCTCGCGGGCCACCATCGACTGGTCCTCGCTGACGAACCAACCGGTGCGCTCGACCGCGGGCACGCCCACGAGGTTGCCCTCGCGCTGCGGGACGGGGTGGCCGCCACCGGTGGCGCGCTGGTCCTGGCAACGCACGACCTCGACCTTGCCGCGCTGTTCGACCAGCAGCTGGTCGTCACCGACGGTGCCCTCACGGGAGCGGACGCAGGATGAGGAGCATGCGGTGGCTACGTGGCCTGATCCGTCGACGCCCGACCGAGCTCGTCGTCGCGGGCACCAGCATCGCGGTCGCGGTGGCTTTCGTTGCCTCTCTGGGCGCATTCGTGACCCAGAGCCACGCCGCGCTCACCGAGCGCGCCGCAGCGTCGGTGCCGGTCGACTGGCAGGTCCAGGTGACCCCCCAGGGAGACGTCGCATCCGTCGCAAGGCACCTAGACCGGCTGTCCGATGTGCGGGCCGTCGAGCAGGTTTCCTTCGCCCACGTCCGGTCGTTGTCGGCGACCGGACCGCAGGGGACCCGGCTCACCGGCGCCGCGTACATCGTCTCCATCTCTCCTCGCTACGCCCGAACCTTCCCGGGCGAGCTGCGCCACCTCCTCGGTGCCCGGTCCGGCTCCTTGCTCTTCCAGCAGACGGCCGCCAACCTCGCCGCCCAGCCGGGTGACCGGATCACGGTGCGGACCTCCACCGGGAGCACCGGGCTCACCGTTGACGGCATCGTCGACATGCCGGCGGAGGACTCGTTCTTCCAGGTCGTCGGCTTGGCGCCCGGGGCGGGCGTCAGTGCGCCGCCGGACAACGTGGTCCTGGTCCCGCCCAGGATCTTCCGCGCCGTGGTCGGAGGAACCACGGTCGTGCGCCGCTCCACGTCGGCTTCAACCACCAGGGCCTGCCGAATGATCCCCAGGCGGCGGCCATGGCCGTCCAGGGACGGTCGAACAACCTCCAGGTCGCCGTCGCCGGTGGAGCCTTGATCGGTGACAACCTCGGTACGGCGCTGACCGCGGCCGGTGAGGACGCCCGGTATGCCAATCTTCTGTTCCTGCTCCTCGGGCTCCCCGGTCTCGTGCTCTCGGCCATCGTGGCGCGGCTCGTCGTGACCCTCAGGTCGGACCGCCGGCGACGCGAGATCGCCCTCCTCCGGCTCAGAGGAGCTCCGTCGGTGACCTCGCGCGAGTTCTGTCCGGCGAGGCAGCGGCCGTTGCCGTCCTCGGCGCGCTCCTCGGAGTGCCCCTCGCCCTGCTCGCCGTCGACTCGCACTGCCGGCGGGTACGCCGCTCTCCGTCGGCTGGACGCTGGCCGGGCTGGCAGGGGGGTTGCTGCTCGCTTTCGCGACCCAGGCCGGTCCCGTGGCCCGGCTGGCACTCGGCAACGAGCGGCCCGGGGTTGCCGCCGAAGCCTCCCGACACCAGCGTTCCGGCACGCCTTGGCCGCTGAGGGCAGGGCTGGACATCATCTTGATCGCGGGCGCCGCCGTGTCGTTCGACTCACGGCACGCAGCGGCTACCAGGTCGTGCTCGCGCCCGAGGCATCCCCGACGCAGGTGAACTACGCAGCGCTCGTGGGGCCGGCCCTGGCCTGCCGGGCTCGGGTTGCTGGTGTGGCGCGTGACGGCCTGGACGACGGGCCGCCGTACCGGACGCTGGGCACGTGGTCGCTCCTCGGGCGCACCGGAACTCGAGCAGCGTCGCTTCGGCAGCGGCGCATGATCGTCGCGCGGGGAGCCGCGGGACTCGCAGTCGCGCTGGGGCTTGCCGCCTCGACCGCGATCTTCACGGCGACCTACGACACCCAGTCCCGCGTCGACGTGGCGCTGACCGTGGGCAGCGACGTCGCGGTCGTGGAGCCACCGGGCGCGGTGGTCGGCCCCGGCGCCGCGCGGCAGATCTCCGGACACCCGGGGTCGGCGCGGTCGAGCCCCTGATGCACCGGTTCGGGTACGTCGGCCCCGACCTGCAGGACCTCTACGGCGTGGATGCCTCGACGTTCGGCAGGGTGCCGTCCCTCCAGGACGCCTTCGTCCCCGGGAGCACGATCAGCAGGACGCTCGCTCAGCTGAGAGGCACCCCGGACGGCGTCCTGCTCTCGGCCGAGACGCTGCACGACTACCAGTTGCATCGGGGCGACCTGATCCGGATCCGCCTGCAGACCGGGAAGGACCGGGCCTATCGGCCGGTGACCTTCCACGTTCTGGGCCAGGTGACGGAGTGGCCGACCGCGCCGAAGGACAGCTTCATCGTCGCCAACTCCGACTACCTTGCCCGGACGACCGGCTCCGACGCGGTTGGCAGCTTCCCTGATCTCGTCAGGCTCTCCGGCCCGGACCGCGGCCACACTGCGCAAGGAGCTTCTGGCCTCGGGCTCGGGGGCCACGGTGCAGGACATCGGCTGCCCGGCTCGCACGTCACCAGCGCCTCCGGTCTGGCGGCGAGCGACCTGGGCGGACTGTCCCGGCTGGAGCTCGGCTTCGGCGTACTCCTGCCTTGCGTGCTCCGCCCTGGCCCTGGCCGGCGGGATCGTCGAGAGACGCCGGGCCTTGGTGCTGCTGGCGGCACTCGGGGCAACCTCTCGCCAACGCGGCCGCTTCTTGTCCGGCGAGGCCCGCGCCATGCTGATGGGGGGTGTACTCGGGGGCGCCCTGATCGGGAGCACCATCGCCTACCTGTTGGTCAAGGTGCTCAACGGCATCTTCGACCCGGCACCGGCAGCTGCGACGATCCCGTGGACATACCTGTTCGCGCTGGTCACCGTGGTGGGTCTGGTGACGTCGGTCGTCGTCGCCGGCGTCGGACGCCTGGCCGCCCGCGCGGGACCGAAAGACTAGGGACCTGTGAGCCGGGTTGCCACGACAGATCCAGGGAGGGGTCGGCGTGAAGCTGCTGGTGGTCGAGGACGACGTACGGATGGCCGGCCTGCTGCGCCGCGGCCTGGCGCTGGAGGGCTGGGCGGTGGATGTGACCGGCGATGCCGTCGATGCCCGGCACGCGGTCTCGAGCACGCCGTACCCGTCGTGTGCGATGTCGGCCTGCCCGGGCCGGAGTCGGGACTCGACTGGTGCCGATGGTTCCGCAACGAGGGTCATGAGACCCTGGTCCTGATGCTCACAGCCCGCACCGACGTCGGAGACAGGATCGCCGGCCTCGACTGCGGCGCCGACGACTACCTCGGCAAGCCGTTCGCGTTCGGTGAGCTGGCCGCCCGACTGCGGGCACTGCAACGCCGCGCCTCCACGGCGAGGCCGACGGTCCTCCTCAACGGGGACCTGAGCCTCGACCCCGCGGAGCACCTGGTGCGCTGGCGCGGGCGCGAGGTCGATCTCTCGCCCCGTGAGTTTGCCCTTCTCGACTACTTCATGCGGCGCCCGGGTGACGTGCTCCGCCGCAGCGAGGTGCTCGACCACGTCTGGGACTACGGGTACGACGGGACGTCGAACGTGGTGGACGTCTACGTGCGCTATCTCCGCAAGCGACTCGACGCGGTCGGTGCCACGGACCAGATCGAGACCGTCCGCGGTATCGGATATCGGCTCCGGGCCGCGCCGTGAGTCTCACCCCGTCGTCGCTCGAACCGCCTCGTCGGGGCGACCGTGCTGGTGGGCCTGGTGTTCGCGGTCCTGTTCGGCGTCGCCGCGACGTGGCGCGTCCGGCACGTCGAGGACCGGTCGATCGCTGCTGCGCTCGCGACCAGGGTCGACCTGGTCCGCGACCTGGTGCGACGAGACGGCTCGCTGGTCGCGGATGCCGGAAATCCGAAGACGGACCTTGTCCAGGTGCTGGACCGGACGGGTCGACCCGTGCCAGCAGCCCGGCACTCCAGGGCGCACCCGCGCTGGTCGACGTTGACTCCGTGGGGCCTCGCCACGGGGCCTCCAGACCCGGGTCGCGAGCCGGACCCCCATCTCGACCTGGCGGTGCTGGCGGGTCCCGTTCCGGATGACCCGCCACGGGACCTCGCCGGCTGGGACCGGCGCCCTGGTCGTCGGGGTGGATGTCGGGGCGCCTTCAACACCCCCACCTCGACCTCATCGGACTGCTGGTGGTCGGGCTGGCCGTGGTGGTGCTGGTGATGGCCCTGCTCAGCTGGCTGATCACGGGCCGGGCCCTGGACAGCGTGGCTCGGCTGACCGAGGACGCCGAAGCGATCGGCTCCGGAGACCTGGGCGACGGACTCCCGGTGCCCGAGCACGACGCTGAGCTGGCTCGCCTCGTCGCGGCGCTGAACCGGATGCTGGACCGCCTCCACGAGAGCCACGCCACGGAGCTGGCTTTCGCCGCGGACGCCGGCCACCGGCTGCGCACCCCGGTCGCCACCCTGCGAGCGGAGGCCGAGCTCGCCCTGCGCGAGACCGACCCTGCAGAGCGCGAGGCCGCGCTCGCCCGCATCGTCGGCGACGCCGACCAGCTCACCTCGATCGTGGACCGGATGTTGGCGCGCACCCGCAGTCGCTCCCAGTCCCCGGAGCCCGTCCTCGCCTCGCTCGCAGCTGCGGAAGTGCGCTGGAGGCGCCAGGCCGCCTTGCGCGATGTTGCGCTCGACGTGAGGTTCTCCCCCGATTTCCCTGATCACCTCAGCTGCCACCTACTCCTCGACGTGGCCGAGCCGGTGTTCGAGAACGCCGTCCGCAACACGACCGAGGGTGGGGCGATCCAGGTCGACGTACGCCTCGAGACGGGTGTTCGCCCGGGGCTGGTCGTGGACGTCACCAACGCCGGAGCGCCGATCCCGGCCAACCTCGCCCCACACGTGTTCGACGCCTGGGTGAGCGGCCGCGACGCGAGCGTGGCAGGGGGCCTCGGTCTCTGGCTGGCACGTGAGACCTCCCGCGACGCCGGCGGCGACGTGATTCTCCTCGACGGCGCCGCGGGGACGACGACCTTCCGAATCCGGCTGCCGACCGGGTGAGCCCAGCCCGCCCGCGTTCCGAGCACCGGGCCCTACCCACCGGTGATCCAGCGGATCGGCGGCCCTCGCCGGAGCCGTCATCCGGATCCCGGGCACCCTTTCGGGCTGACGTCTTCAGCGACGGTCGTGACTCACCAAGGCTATGTCGCGCGCGCCGTCGGGTGTCTACCGTCGGTGCATGACCATTCCGGCCTGTCCCACGTGCGGCGGTCCGGTGCGGGCGCACGGCTCACAGATCATCCAGCTGCCGGGTGACGCCCAGCGAAGGTTCGTCGACTATCTATGTCTCGACCCCAGTTGCGGCGAGCGGTGCCGCACCGTCGAGAGCGCAGCGCCACTCGAGGAACCGGCGACAGCCACCTGACGCACGGCCCTGCTGAACTTCCGGAGTCAGCGACAGTACTGGCGAACGTCAGCCATGGGGGGCTCCGCAATCCCGACCGATGCGGCGCCCGACCATCTCCCCGCGTTGTCGGGGTGGCCCCGTGTCCGAAGCATCACTCTGGTCCTGGCCGCTGGCACCTGCTGGGTCATCCCCGTTGCTGGGGTGTGGGTCGCGCCGATGCCTGGTCACTGTGGTTCACGGTCGCCCGAGTGACCAGCGCGTGCCGGGTGAAGAGGACGGCCAGACCGATCAGGGCCGAGAGCAGCGAGGCGGCCAGGACGGCCAGGGTTGCGGTGTCCTGGAGCGCTCGATCCTCGAACGCCAGGGTCGTGATGAAGATGGCGATGGTGAAGCCGATCCCCTTCAGTGGGGCGACTCCCCCGATGGCGGGCCAGTCCAGGTTCTCCGGCATCCGACCGGGTCCGACCCGGACCGAGGCGTAGGCGAGCAGCATCCGCCGATCGGGGCACCCACGACGAGACCCAGGAAGATCCCGAGCCCCACGGGGCTGGACATGGCATCCCCGAACCCCGACACCGAGACCGGAACCCCAGCGTTTGCCAGGGCGAACAGGGGCAGGATGAGGTACGCCGAGTAGGGGTGCAGGGCCTCCTCGACCCGGGCCAGCGGAGACGCTCCCCGACTGGCTTGGTGGGCGGTGTGGATGAGCGCCGCGTCGTTGATCTCCCGGTCGTCCTCCAGGATCTCGACGAGATCCTCGCTGATCAGGGCCGCCGTGTCGTCACGGTTGCGGTCAGCGACCGCTGGGGTCAGGAACCCGAGCACCACACCGCCACCGTCGCATGCACCCCCGACTCGACACCGCCAGCCATACGGCTGCCGCGAGCACCACGTAGAAGACCAGGTTGCGACACCGGCTCGGCGGGTGATGAGATCACGAGAAGGAGGACCATCGCGGCGCCGAGCCACCACAAGGAGAGGTCGTCGGTGAAGAAGACCGCGATCACGAGAATGGTGCCGAGGTCGTCGACCACGGCGAGGGTGAGCATGAACGCGCGCAGCTCCTTGGGCGCACGGCGCCCCACGAGGCCGAGGACACCGAGCGCGAAGGCGATGTCGGTGGCGATCGGGATCGCCCAGCCACCCAGGTTACCGTCATCCGCCTGTTCACCGCCAGGTAGACGGTGGCGGCCCCGATCATGGTGCCGAAAGCCGCGGCGGCCGGCACCAGAGCCGAACGAGCGTCGCTCAAGGAACCGAACAGCAGCTCCCGCTTGACCTCGAGCGCAACGACGAAGAAGAACACCGCCATCAGCAGGTCGTTCACCCAGTGCCGCAGCGACTCGTCCAGGTGCAACCGACCCACCTCGAGCGACGCGTGCGCGTCCCACAGGGTCCCGTAGGAGTCCGAGACGTTTGCCCAGACCAGCGCCGCAACAGCCGCCGCGATCAACAGAAAGGCGCTACTGGACTCCCACCGCACGAACCGTTCCACGGGGCGCACGAACCTGCCAGCCCTCGACACTCCGGGTTGACCACCACGACCACCAACCCTTCACCCTCAGCCGCACCGTAGCCCCAGGCAAAACGCACATCTCGAGGCAACAATCCGGGTCATCAACGTCATCACCGGAGACCTCCTCCGAAACCTATCCTCAACCCCCACATCGACGACCAGCCGACCGGCAACCCCCCAAGGGCCCACCCGAAGCACCCAGAAATGACCACTGCCGGACCCGCTATCGCAGGTCCGGCAGTTTCCGATGTCCTGAGACATCACACGGTCGGGCTGACAGGATTTGAACCTGCGGCCTCCTCGTCCCGAACGAGGCGCGCTACCAAGCTGCGCCACAGCCCGAATGCGTTCGGGAGTCTACCGGAGCCGCGTGAGTGGTCTGACCAGGGCCCGGGCTGCCCGTGCAGACGCCGAGGGCCCGCCAGGTCATCGGGCGACGAGGGTGGCGAGCGTGGCCTCCGGCCGGCAGCAGAAGCGCACCTGGGCGTACGGCGAGGTGCCGGCGCCGGCTGACACGTGCAGCCAGGACGAGCGCGGGTCGCCGGGTCGGGAGTCGGCCGGGTGCCGGTGCAACCCCTTGGCGCGCTTGGTGTCGAGATCGCAGTTGGTGACCAGGGCGCCGTGGAACGGCAGGCACAGCTGGCCACCGTGGGTGTGACCCGCGAAGGTCACGTCGTACCCGTCGTCGGCGAACTGGTCCAGCACCCGGAGGTACGGCGCGTGCGCGACCCCTACCCGCAGATCCGCGTCGGCCGGGGCCGGTCCCGCCACGGCGCCGAGATCGTCCAGGCGCAGGTGAGGGTCGTCGACGCCGACGAACGCCAGGGACGAGCCGAGCACGTCCAGGCGGCCGCTCGCGTTGCTGAGGTCCAGCCACCCGTGGTCGGTGAACGCGGTCCGCAGGTCCTCGACCGGCAGCTTCGGCGTGTGCGTGGTGCGCCGGCCGTCGTCGGGGAACAGGTACCAGACCGGGTTGCGTGGGGTCGGCGCGTAGTAGTCGTTGGAACCGAACACGAAGACCCCCGGCACGTCGAGCAGCGGGCCGAGGGCGTCCAGCGTCGGGCGCACGGCCTCGAGGTGCGCGAGGTTGTCGCCGGTGTTCACGACCAGGTCCGGCTCGAGCTCGGCCAGGGAGCGCAGCCACGCCTGCTTCTTGCGTTGCGTCGGGGTCAGGTGCAGGTCACTGACGTGCAGCACCCGGATCGGTCGGGCGCCGACCGGCAGGCACGGGATCTCGACCCGGCGGAGCGTGAAGCTGCGGACCTCGACGCCGGCGGCGTAGGCCAGTCCGGCCGCGCCCACGGCGACGCCGGCACCGGCCACCTTCAGCAGGGGGGAGATCCGCGTGTCTGCCACGCGGCAAGGCTGTCACACTGGCCCTCATGAGCGAGCTCAAGGACCGCCTCCGTGCCGACCTCACCACGGCCATCAAGGCCCGGGACGAGGTGCGGTCCTCCACGCTGCGGATGGTGCTGACGGCGATCACCAACGCCGAGGTCGCCGGCAAGGAGTCCCGCGAGCTCACCGACGACGACGTGCTCGGCGTGCTCACCAGCGAGTCCAAGAAGCGGCGGGAGGCGTCCGACGCGTTCGACGAGGCGGGCCGCACGGAGATGGCTGCCAAGGAGCGCTCCGAGGCCGCCGTCCTCGCCGAGTACCTACCCGAGCAGCTGACCCCCGAGGAGGTTGCCGACCTCGTCACGTCCACGATCGCGACGCTCGGCGTCCAGGACGAGGGGATGCGTGCGATGGGCAAGGTGATGGGCGCGCTCCAGGCGCAGACGAAGGGCCGCGCCGACGGTGGTGCGGTGGCCGCGGAGGTACGGCGACAGCTCGGCTGACGGCGCCGTACGAAGGCTCAGCGTCTGCCGTTGCCGTTGCCGTTGCCGTTGCCGTTGCCGTTGCCGTTGCCGTCGCCCCCGCGTGTTGCGCTCGCGCGGTTGCCGGGTCGTGGTGCCCCCCGACCGCGAGTAGTTGGCGCCGTTGGACGGGTACAGCGTGATCGTTGCTCCCGGTGCGGCGGTGGTGCCGCCGTCGGGGTTCTGGCCGGCGATCACCCCCGGTGCTCGTCGGGAGTCGATCCTGGAGCCGACCACCGGGTTGAACCCGGCCGCCCGCAGCGTCGACATCGCCTGGGAGGTGGTCATGTCGATCGTGCTCGGCACCCGGTCCGAGCCCTGCGCGAGCGGCGCGGCGCCGGGTCGTACGAAGTCCTCGTTGGGCAGCCAGCGCGCAATGACCTTCATCGAGTCGCCCCAGAGAGGGCCGGCCACGGTCGAGCCGAAGGCCCGGCCGGCGTTGACGCCACCCACCGTCTGGAAGTTCAGCGTGATCGGGGTGCCTCGGCTGTTGGCGCCCGCCACCATCGCCACCGTGGCCAGGGACGGCGTGTAGCCGTCGAACCAGACCGCCTTGTTGTCCTGGATGGTGCCGGTCTTGCCGGCGGAGGGCTGGCCGATCTGGAGTGCGTTGCCGAAGCCACCCTCCATCACGCCGCGGAGGATGTCGCTGACGGTGTCGGCGGTGTACTTCGACATCACTCGCTTGCAGGTCGGCTTGTACTTCTTGAAGACCTTGCCCTCGCTGTTGAGGATCTCGGTGACCGGCTTCGAGTCGCAGTGCACGCCCCGGTTGGCGAACGTCGCGTAGGCCCCGGCCATCTCCAGCGGGCTCACGCTCGGCACGCCCAGGGTGAACGACGGCACCCGCTCCCGGTCGGGGTCGGTCAGCTCCACGCCCATCGACCGGGCCAGCTTGTAGGGCTTGCAGAGGCCGGTGCGCTGCTCGAGCTGCACGTAGAACGTGTTCACGGAGTCCTGGGTGCCGGTGTAGAGCGTCGGCGCCGGCGGGGCGCTGGTCGAGTTGCCCACCGGGTAGGGCTGGGTGGAGTTGTAGTTGCCGTCACAGTCGGGGAAGCTCCCCTGGTTCAGCACGATCTTGCTGGGTGAGCGAATGGCGGTGGTCGGTGGGATGCCCTGCTCGAGCGCACTCGCCAGCACGAACACCTTGAAGGTCGAGCCGGCCTGGAAGCCGCCCGAGTCTCCCAGCGACTGCGGGACCACGTAGTTGAGGTAGGTCTGGCCGAGCTTCTTCTTGCGCCCCATCGGCCGGGACTGCGAGATCGCGCGGACGTTGCCGGAGCCGGGCTCGACCATCGCCAGCGCACCGATCGCCTGGTCGGTGGGGTTCACGTGCGCGGTCACCGCGTTGCGCGCCGCCTCCTGGAAGCGGAGGTCGATCGTGGTCTTGATGGTCAGGCCGCCGCTCTTGAGCAGCGTCTTGCGCTCGTCGACGGTCTTGCCGAGTGCCGGGTCGCGCAGCAGGTAACGGTAGGCGTAGTCGCAGAAGAAGGGAGCCACCGAGGACACGCAGCCGTTGCGGGTGCGGCTGACCTTGAGCCCGAGGCCCTTCGCCTCGACCTTCGTCGCCCGCGCGTCGGTGATCTTGCCGAGCTCGGCCATCCGGTCGAGGACCACCTTGCGGCGCGCCTTCGCGATGTCGGGGTAGGTGGTCGGGTCGAAGCCGACCGGGTTCTTCACCAGACCGGCGAGGAGCGAGGACTCGCGCAGGTCGAGGTCCTTGGCGTCCTTGCTGAAGTAGTGGCGCGCGGCCGCCTGGATGCCGTAGGCGCCGTCGCCGAAGTAGGCGATGTTGAGGTAACGCTCGAGGATCCAGTCCTTGGAGTAGTTCTGCTCGAACGCGATCGCGTGCCGCAGCTCCTGGATCTTGCGCTGGTAGGTGTCCTCGGTGGCCGCCTTGCGCTCGGCCGACGTCTTGGCCTGGGCGAGCAGGGTCATCTTCGACATCTGCTGGGTGATCGACGAGCCACCCTGGACGACGCCGCCGCCGGCCTTGTTGGTGAGGAAGGCGCGGAGCGTGCCCTTCAGGTCGAGGGCGCCGTGCTCGTAGAAGCGGTAGTCCTCGATCGCGAGGATCGCCCGGCGCATGATCGGCGCGACGTCCTCGAGCTGCACCGAGCGGCGGTTCTCGTCGTAGAAGGTGGCGATCGTCTTGCCGCCCTTGCTCAAGAGCCGGGTGCGCTCGGCGAGCGGCTGGGCCCGCAGCTCCTGCGGCAGGTCCTTCAGTCCGCCCGCCGCCGACTTGCTGGCCACGCCGAGGGCGCCGGCGAAGGGGATCGCCAAACCACCCACCAGGAGGCCGAGAACTGCCGAGATCGCGATCATCACACCGAGGTGCGACATCACCGATCCGGGGCCGAGGCGTTCGTCGTCGGCCGAGGTCGGAGCGGGGGAAGGCATAGCACAAGGATAGGGGAGCCGGGGGGACGTTCAGCCGAATGGCCTGTTATGCCTAGTCACAATGGACTAGACGGGTTTCCTCCCAACGTGTCTGTCACCAGTCTCGAAAAAACCGCAGACTCTCCGTGGGGTTGTTGAAGCGTAAGGGAGACAAGTCATGTGGAATGACGACTGGGCATCGATGGCCGTGTGCAAGCAGGCCGCTCCGGACGAGCTGTTCGTCCGTGGGGCCGAGCAGCACCGGGCAAAGCTCGTGTGTGGGGGGTGCCCCGTCCGCACCGAGTGCCTGGCCGAGGCACTCGACAACCAGATCGAGTGGGGCGTGTGGGGCGGGATGACCGAGCGTGAGCGCCGGGCCATCCTCCGCAAGCGTCCGAACGTCACCTCGTGGCGCACGCTGCTCGAGACGGCGATGACCGAGCACGCCGACGTCGGCGAGGCCGTCGAGGCCTGAGCACCGCTCGGCAGACCGGACGGAGTCCGGGCGGTCGACCGGTGCGAGCCGCGACGCAGCGTGCTGCGAGCGGGACTTCCAGACCGGACAGGGTCCGGACGGAGTCCGGTCAGGGTCCGGGCGGCCGACCGGTGCGAGCCGCGACGCAGCGTGCTGCGAGCGGGACTCCCAGACCGGACAGGGTCCGGTCAGGGTCCGGTCAGGGTCCGGTCAGGGTCCGGACGGAGCCCGGGCGGGCGCGGTCACTCAGACGCCGGCCGAGGCCGCGCGGGCCATCAGGTCCCCGATCGTGCGGAGCCCGTCGAGGTCGTGCACATCGGTGGCCAGGGCCGGCAGGACGCCCGTGGCGACGTCGGGGTGACTGGTCGCGAACCGTTCGCGCAGCCGGGTCTCGCGCTCCACGATGCGCACCCGGTCGGCGTGCAGCCGTAGCAGCCCGGCGGTCATCTCCGCGGCCGGGGACGGGTCGCCGACGGCGCGGAGCCGCTCGACACCGGCCATCGCCCGGTCCGCCGACAGGTCGCCCCCGGGCGGCCGGCTGGCCCGGTTGACCACCAGCCCGGCGAGCGGCATCCGCTCCTCGCTCAGCCGCTCCACGAAGTACGCCGCCTCGCGCAGCGCGTCAGGCTCCGGCGCCGCCACGACCAGGAACGACGTCCCGTCCGCCTGGAGGAGCTGGAAGGTCCGCTGGGCCCGCTGCCGGAAACCCCCGAAGAGGGTGTCGAAGGCGGTCACGAACGTCTGCATGTCCCGCAGCACCTGTGCTCCGATGATCCGGGTGAGCGCGTTGGTGACCAGTCCGAAGCCCGCGGTCATCAACCGGGCCGGCCCCCTCGCCGGCGCCAGCAGCAGTCGCATGAATCGGCCGTCCAGGAAGCTGGAGAGCCGCTCCGGCGCGTCCAGGAAGTCCAGTGCGCTCCGTGACGGAGGCGTGTCCACCACGATCAGGTCCCAGCGACCGGAGCCGCGGGCGTCCTTGTCCAGCTGTCCGAGCTTCTCCATGGCCATGTACTCCTGGGTCCCCGCGAAGGAGCTCGACACCGCCACGTAGAACGGGTTGGCCAGGATCTGCGCCGCCTTCTCCGGGCTGGCCTGGCTCTCCACCACCTCGTCGAAGGTGCGCTTCATGTCCAGCATCATCGCGTCGAGGCTGCCGACCCGCTGCCCGGCGACGCCGGGCACCGGCCGCGGCACGTTGTCCAGCGCCTCGATCCCCATCGCCTGCGCGAGCCGGCGGGCCGGGTCGATGGTCAGCACCACCACCTTGCGTCCGCGCTCGGCGGCACGCAGTGCGAGGGCGGCCGAGATCGTGGTCTTGCCGACCCCGCCGGCACCGCAGCACACGATGATCCGCTGGCGTGGGTCGTCCAGGATCGCGTCGACGTCCAGGGCCGGCTCGTTGCCCGCGCGAGCGACGAGCGGCCCGATCCGCGGGTGGGCACGGCGGGAACGCGCGGTGGGAGTCATGCCAGCCCCTGCTCGCACAGCTCGGCGGCGAGCTCGTAGAGGCCGGTGAGGTCCCCGCCGGCGGCCAGCTTGGGCAGCTCGTACGACGGTGCCTCGATCCCGGCGACCAGGACCCGCTGCTCGTCCTCGAGCGCTCGCCGCTGGGCGTGGTCGTGGCCCTCCTCCAGCAGGGAGTCGACCAGGGTGGGTCCGTCGTCGATCCCGGCCGCCGCGAGCTCCTTGCCGACCCGGGTGTGGTCGACCGTGCGCTCCAGGAGAGCGGTGCGGTCCTCGGCGTCGAGATCCTGCGGCCGCACCATGTTGACCACGACAGCGCCGACCGGGAGCCCCGCGTCCCGCAGCTGCTGGACCCCGTCGGCGGTCTCCTGCACCGGCATCTCCTCCAGCACGGTCACCAGGTGCACGGCGGTACGGCGGGACCGCAGCAACGTGGTCACGGTGTCGGCCTGGGACTTGATCGGGCCCATCTTGGCGAGGCCGGCCAGCTCGTCGTTGACGTTGAGGAACTGGGTGATCCGACCGGTCGGCGGCGCGTCCATCACGACGGCGTCGTACTGCCGGGCGCCCTTGTTGCGGGAGTTGCGGTTGACCGTCTCGTAGACCTTGCCGGTCAGCAGCACGTCGCGGACCCCGGGCGCGATCGTGGTCGCGAACTCGATCACCCCGAACCGGTCGAGCGCCTTGCCGGCCCGACCCAGCCGGTAGTAGATGGCGAGGTACTCCAGCATCGCGGACTCCGGGTCGATCGCGAGCGCGTAGACGTCACCGCCGTGGCGGCCCGTGCCGTGCGCGATCCGACGCTCCTCGTAGGGCAACGGCGGCACGTCGAAGAGCTGGGCGATGCCCTGACGGCCCTCGACCTCGCAGAGCAGCACGGTCTTGCCGCGTGACGCGAGCGCGAGCGCGAGCGCGGCGGCGACGGTGGACTTCCCGGTGCCGCCCTTGCCGGTCACGATGTGCAGCTGGACTGCTGGCCAGTCGGAGGTCGGGGCCGGCGGCATGCGTGAAGCCTAGAGGCACCCTAGGATCGCTCGGGACTGAGGAGGACACGTGGACAAGGTGGTCGCGAGTGCCGCGGAAGCCGTCGCCGACATCGAGTCGGGCGCGACGCTGGCCGTGGGTGGGTTCGGGCTGTGCGGGATCCCGTCGGTGCTGATCGACGCGGTCCTGGCGTCCGGCGCCGAGGACCTGCAGGCGGTCTCGAACAACTGCGGGGTCGACGAGTGGGGTCTGGGCCGGCTGCTGATGGCCAAACGGCTGCGCCGGATGATCTCGTCGTACGTCGGGGAGAACAAGGAGTTCGCGCGCCAGTATCTCTCGGGTGAGCTGGAGGTCGAGCTCACGCCGCAGGGCACCCTGGCCGAGCGGATGCGGGCCGGCGGCACCGGCATCCCGGCGTTCTACACCGCGACCGGGGTCGGCACCCAGGTGGCTGACGGCGGCCTCCCGTGGCGGTACGACGCGGAGGGCAACGTGGTCGTCGCGTCCCCGCCCAAGGAGGTGCGCACGTTCGCGACGGACGGTGGCGAGAAGGACTTCGTGCTCGAGGCGGCGATCATCGCCGACTTCGGGCTGGTGCGGGCCTGGAAGGGCGACCGGCACGGCAACCTCGTCTACCGCGACTCCGCGCGCAACTTCAACCCGCTGGCGGCCATGTGCGGGCGGGTCACGATCGCCGAGGTGGAGGAGCTGGTCGAGCCGGGCGAGCTGAACCCGAACGACGTCCACACGCCCGGCGTCTTCGTGCAGCGCGTGGTTGCGCTGACCCCGGAGCAGGCCGCGGACAAGCAGATCGAGAAGCGCACCGTGCGGCCGCGCAGCGAGCCGGCCGCCGAGGACACACCGGCCGGCGGCGCGGCTGCCGGCATCGCCGAGGGAGACGCCTGATGTGGAGCCGTGAGGAGATGGCGGCGCGGGCCGCCTCGGAGCTGACCGACGGGTCATACGTCAACCTCGGGATCGGGCTGCCGACGTTGGTGCCCAACTACGTCGACGACGACGTCGAGCTGGTGCTGCAGTCGGAGAACGGCATCCTCGGGGTGGGTGCCTACCCGCTCGAGGGTGACGAGGACCCCGACCTGATCAACGCCGGCAAGGAGACCGTGACCATCCGGCGCGGGGCCTCGTTCTTCGACTCCGCACTGTCCTTCGGGATGATCCGCGGCGGCAAGATCGACGCCGCGATCCTGGGTGCGATGCAGGTCAGCAAGAAGGGGGACATCGCGAACTGGATGATCCCCGGCAAGATGGTCAAGGGCATGGGCGGCGCGATGGACCTCGTCCACGGCGCCAAGCGCGTGATCGTGCTGATGGAGCACGTCGCCCGCGACGGGTCGTACAAGATCGTGGACGAGTGCTCGCTGCCCTACACCGGCCTCGGCGTGGTCCAGCGGATCATCACCGACCTCTGCGTGCTCGACGTGACGCCCGAGGGTCTGACCATCGTCGAGCTCGCGCCGGACGTCACCGAGGACGAGGTGCGAGAGAAGACGGAGCCCGACCTGGTCTGACCCCTCGGGACGTCGCGCCGACCCGTACCCGCCAGCACCGTCATCGCAGGAGGCTGGTCAGCCGTCCGTAGACGGGTGACGTCGGGTCGATCGGCGCGAAGTGCTCCACGCCCGGCAGCTCGACCAGCTCGACCCACGGATGCCTGCGCACGAAGCCGCGGCTGTTCTCGATCGTCACCACGTCGTCGTCGGTGCCGTGCAGGATCCGGATCGGGTACGACGGGCGGTGCGCGTCGAGCAGGACGGCCGGGTCGGCCGCGTCGACCGGCCCTTCGCCGCCGAGGAACGCCGCGACGGCTCCGTTGCCCATGCCGGTCGAGGCGGCGGCCCGCAGGTCGGCCACCGGGGCGATCGGCACCACCGCATCGCAGGGCGCGCCCGTCGCGGCCAGCCAGAGCACCAGGTGACCGCCGGCCGAGTGCCCGGTCAGCACGGTGCGCGCCGGCCTCACGCCGATCCCCTCGAGCAGCGCCGGCGTCGCCGCCAGGGCAGCTTCGACGTCGTGGCACGTGGTGGGCCAGCCGCCGCCCTGGCCGACCCGGCGGTACTCCGGCAGCGTCACCACGAACCCGTCCCGCGCCAGCGCGCTCGCCAACGGGCGCACGTGGGTCCGGTCGTAGGCGGCGCGCCAGAACCCACCGTGCACGAACGTGACCAGGGTGTGGGCCTCACCCTCGGGCAGGTACACGTCGACCACGGCGTCCGGCCGCTCGTCGTACCGCAGCACCGCGTCGGGCAGGGGAGCGGAGGTGTCGGGGATGCTCACGGCCCCGACCGTAGTGGCACGTCCGGCGGTCGACACTAGAGTGCCGACATGACCAAGTGGGAGTACATGACGGCGCCGGTCCTGGTGCACGCGACCAAGCAGATCCTCGACAACTTCGGCCAGGACGGCTGGGAGCTCGTGCAGATGGTGCCGGGGATGAACCCGGAGAACCTGGTCGCCTACTTCAAGCGTCCGGTCCAGTGAGCACGCCCGAGGAGCGGCTCGAGGAGCTCGGCCTGACCGTGCCCGAGGTGGCCAAGCCGGTCGCGGCGTACATCCCCGCGGTCCGCAGCGGTGACCACGTCTACACCTCCGGCCAGCTCCCGATGCGCGAGGGCAAGCTGCTCCAGACCGGCAAGGTCGGCGGGGAGGTCACGCAGGAGGAGGCGGTCGCGTGTGCGCGGCAGTGCGCGCTGAACGCGCTCGCCGCGATCAAGGCCGAGATCGGCGAGCTCGGCAACGTGAAGCGGATCGTCAAGGTGGTGGCGTTCGTCGCCTCGACGCCGGACTTCACCGGCCAGCCGCTGGTGGCCAACGGGGTCTCCGAGCTGCTGGGCGAGGTGTTCGGCGACGCTGGACGCCATGCGCGCTCGGCGGTGGGGGTGTCGGTGCTGCCGCTGGACGCCCCGGTCGAGGTCGAGCTCCTCGTGGAGGTGTAGGTGAGGCGGGTCGTCCTTCCCGAGCAGCTGGTGGCGTCGGCGCGCGAGTTCGCCGACGGCACGCGTACGCCGGCCGAACCGCGCAACGCGGCGACGGTCGTGCTGCTGCGGGACGGGTCGCAGGGGCTCTCGGTCTACCTGCTCCGCCGGCAGACCTCGATGGCGTTCGCCGGCGGGATGTGCGTCTTCCCGGGCGGCGGTGTCGACGAGCGTGACTTCGACGCGTCCGTCGCCTGGGCGGGTCCGAGCCCGGCGGAGTGGGCCGAGCGCCTGCGGACCGACGAGCCCACCGCCCGCGCGCTCGTGTGCGCCGCTGTCCGCGAGACGTTCGAGGAGTCCGGCGTGCTGCTGGCGGGCCCCTCGGCCGACGAGGTCGTCGCCGACACCACCCCCGACGACCTGGAGGCCGACCGGGTCGCGCTGGAGGCGCGGGAGCTGCCGCTGACCGAGTTCCTCTCCCGGCGCGGACTGGTGCTGCGCAGCGACCTGCTCGGTGCCTGGTCCGCGTGGACGACGCCGGTCTTCGAGCCGCGTCGCTACCGGACCTGGTTCTTCGTGGCGAGGCTGCCGTCCGGTCAGCGCACGCGCGACGTGTCGTCGGAGTCCGACCGGGTGGCCTGGCTGCCGGTCGCGGGCGCCATGGCCGCCGCCGACGAGGGCGAGATCGCACTGATGCCCCCGACGTACCTCACCTGCCTGGAGGTCGGCCAGCACCCGAGCGCCGGTGACGTGCTCGCCGCGTCGGCCGACCGCGACCTCGAGATGTTCACGCCCACCGCCGAGGAGGAGGACGGGCAGCTGATGCTGTCGTTCCCGGAGCATCTGCGCCCGCTGCTGGAGCGGATGTGAGCTGGGCCGGGGGCGCCTTCGGCGACCACGGCCGGTGCGTGCTGGCGCCGAACGCCGACATGATGACCCTCGACGGCACCAACACCTGGGTGCTGCGCGACGGTGACCGGTCGATCGTGGTCGATCCCGGTCCCCCCGACGAGGGACACCTCGATGCGGTCGCCGAGGCCGCCGGGGAGGTCGCGGTCGTGCTGCTCACCCACCACCACCTCGACCACTCCGAGGCCGCCCGCGCCTTCGCCGAACGGGTCGGGTGCGGGGTCCGGGCCCTCGACCCGTCGTACCGCCTGGGCGACGAGGGGCTCGGCGAGGGCGACGTGGTCGAGGTCGGCGACCTCGAGGTGCGCGTGGTGGCGACTCCCGGACACACCGCCGACTCGTTGTCGTTCTGGGTGCCGCAGGAGAGCACGGTGCTGACCGGAGACACCGTGCTCGGCCGGGGGACCACGGTCGTCGCCCACCCTGACGGCCGGCTCGGCGCCTATCTCGACTCCCTCGACCGGCTGCACGCGCTGACCTCCGAGCACGGGATCGCCTCGATCTGGCCGGGGCACGGCCCGGTCATCGACGACGCCCTGAGCGCGATCGAGCACTACGTCTCCCACCGCCAGGAACGGCTCCGGCAGGTCGAGTCCGCGCTGGCCGAGATCGGCGCCGGACCGCACCCCGGAGGAGCAGCCGAGGACCAGCTCCCCCGCCGGATCGTGGAGAAGGTCTACGCCGACGTGGACCCGGTGCTCTGGGGCGCCGCCGAGCTGAGCGTGCGCGCCCAGCTCGCCTACCTCCACCCTCGTTGAGAAGTGCCCCCGGCCCCGTCGAGGTGGCCGTCCGGCCCGGCCGAGATGTGCGCCCGGATCCACAGGGGTCGGCGTACGACCACTTCTCCACAGGTACGACGAGGGCGCTGGTCGCGAGGGCGGAGGTCGGCGAGCGTCGTCGCCATGCTCGTGCTGGACGACTTCCCCGACACTCCCTTCACGCCGGCCATGCTTCGCGCGTCCGGCATCACCCGGAGGGCCCTCTGCGACGCTGTCCACGACCATCTGGTCCGGCGGGTCCTTCGCGGGGTCTACCAGCGCGCCGACGTCCCGGACACCGTGCGCACGCGGGTGGCGGCCGCCAGGCTCGTGATCAGTGAGCACTCGGTCATCTGCGATCGCACCGCCGCGTGGATCCATGGCGTCGAGGTCTTCGCCTGGCACGAGACCGAGGTGCTACCTCCGATCGAGAGCTTCGTGTTCCGTGGCCACGCGCCCTCGCGCAGGGACGGCATCGCCGGTGGAAGCCGCGACCTCAGGGACGTGGACGTCGTGGAGATCGACGGTGTGCTGGTCACGTCGCCGGCCCGCACGGCACTCGACCTGGCCTGCAGGCTGTCCGCTCGGGACGGGCTGGCGGCGCTCGACCGGTTCATGCGGCTGCACGGGATCACCCGTGAGGAGCTGCGCCGGCTCCTGGTCAGGTACTTCCGCAGGCGCGGCGTACGACAGGCACGACCCCTCGTCGCCATGGCCGACCCGCGAGCGGAGTCGCCGGGAGAGTCCTGGACCCGCTACGAGATCCTGACGCACGGTCTGCCCCCGCCGGAGCTCCAGGCCTGGGTCGACGTCGACGGAGTGCCGACGTACCGGCTGGACCTGCCCTACCCGCGCCACCGGGTGGTCGTCGAGTACGACGGGGAGGAGTTCCACACCTCCGGCGCCGACCGGGAGCACGATCGGCGACGACGTGCCTGGCTCCGACGGCACGGCTGGATCGTGATCGTGGTCGGTCGCGACTCGTTCACCGCCGAGGCGGTCGGCGCGTGGATCGGTGAGCTGCGGGGCGCCCTGGCGTCACGCACCTATGGCACATCTCGATCGGGCCGCAGGCGCATCTCGGCGGGGCCGCAGGCCCATCTCAACGGGCTCGGCGGCGCATCCGTTCGATGTCCATGATCACCACGGAGCGGGGCTCGAGGCGCAGCCAGCCGCGGGAGGCGAAGTCGGCCAGCGCCTTGTTGACGGTCTCGCGGGAGGCGCCGACCAGCTGGGCGAGCTCCTCCTGGGTCAGGTCGTGGTGCACGTGCACGCCGTCGTCGGCCGTCCGCCCGAAGCGGTCCGCCAGGTCGAGCAGCGCCTTCGCCACGCGGCCGGGCACGTCGGAGAACACCAGGTCGGCGGCGACGTCGTTGGCCTTGCGGAGCCGGCTGGCCAGCTGCAGCAGCAGCCCGCGGGCGACCGCCGGGCGCCCCTCGAGCCAGCGCAGCAGGTCCTCGTGGGAGAGCGACAGGAACATCGTGTCCGTGACCGCGGTGACGGTGGCCGAGCGGGGGCCGGGGTCGAACAGCGACAGCTCGCCGAACATCTGACCGGGGCCGAGGATCGCCAGCAGGTTCTCGCGGCCGTCGGAGGAGGACCGACCGAGCTTCACCTTGCCGTCGGTGACGATGTACAGCTTGTCGCCCGAGTCGCCCTCGTGGAACAGCGTCTCCCCGCGGCGCAGCCGGGTCTCGGTCATCGACGCACGCAGCGCGCTGGCCGCCTCGTCGTCGAGGGCGTTGAACAGCGGGCCCTGACGCAGGACGTCGTTCTCCACCGGGATCTCCTTGTCGAAACGAGCGCGGGCACGACTCAGCGGTGTCGCAGGTCACAGTCTGTCCCACCCCGGGCCCATTTGCCACGCGGGTACGCCGCGGAGCGCCGTCCGGCCGCCCGGTTAGGCTTCCCTCCGTGCCCGACACCTCCCTGGTCCGGCGGGCCCGGAAGGTCAACCGGGTGCTTGCCGAGACCTATCCCGACGCCCGCTGCGAGCTCGACTTCGACAACCCGTTCCAGCTGCTGGTGGTCACCGTGCTCTCCGCGCAGACGACCGACAAGCGGGTGAACGCCGCCAGCCCGGCGCTGTTCGCGGCCTACCCGGACGCCGGGGCGATGGCGGCCGGTGACCGCGCCCACCTCGAGCAGCTGGTCGGACCGCTGGGCTTCTTCCGGGCCAAGACCGAGTCGATGCTCAAGCTCTCCGCGGCCCTGGTCGAGCGCCACGGCGGCGAGGTGCCGCCCCGGCTCGAGGAGCTGGTGGCGCTGCCAGGTGTCGGCCGCAAGACCGCCAACGTGGTGCTCGGCAACGCGTTCGGCATTCCCGGGATCACCGTCGACACCCACGTCGGGCGGCTCGCCCGTCGTTTCGGCTGGACCTCGGAGACCGACCCGGTCAAGGTCGAGCACGAGATCGGCGCTCTCTTCCCGAGGCGGGACTGGACGCTGCTCTCGCACCACCTGATCTGGCACGGGCGGCGGATCTGCCACGCCCGCAAACCGGCCTGTGGTGCCTGTCCGCTGGCGCGGCTGTGCCCGTCGTACGGCGAGGGCCCGACCGACCCCGAGCAGGCCGCGAAGCTCGTGAAGACCGAGGGCCGAGCGTGAGGCGCGCCGTCGTCGCCGTGCTGACGCTGCTCCTGCTCGCCGGCTGCGGGGCCCCGACGACCGCGTCCGAGCAAGCCCGAGTCGCTGCCCGACACCACCCTGCAGCCGCTTCTCGCCGACGGTGAGCCGGTCGACCTGGGTGCGCTGCGCGGACCCGCCGTCGTCAACCTCTGGGCGAACTGGTGCGGCCCGTGCCGCCGGGAGATGCCGATCTACGAGAAGTTCCACCGCAAGCACGGTGACGTCGACGTGCTCGGCATCGACTGGCGCGACCCCGCCCGGGACCGGGCCGTCGCGTTCGCGCGCGAGGCGGGCGTCACCTACCCGCTCGTGGTCGACACCAGCGGCGAGGCGGTGCGCAACAAGGTCCTGCCGCGCCTGATCCTGGTCGACGCGTCCGGTGCGGTCGTCTACTCCGAGAACCTCGAGATCAAGAGCCTCGGCCAGCTCGAGAAGCTGGTCCGCACCCACCTCGAGGTCACCTCGTGAGCGGCCTGTGAGCACGCTGCCCGGCTGGCTGCAGCCGATCGCCGACGGCGCCCGCGCGATCACCGCCGACGAGCTCACCCGGTTCGTGCCACCGACCGACTCCGACGCGCGCCGCGGCGCGGTGCTGATGCTGTTCGGCGACGGCCCGTCCGGCCCCGACCTGCTGCTGACCGAGCGCGCCCACGACATGCGCTCCCACCCCGGCCAGATCTCCTTCCCCGGCGGCTCGCTCGACCCGACCGACGCCTCTCCCGTGGCGGCTGCCCTGCGCGAGGCCGAGGAGGAGACCGGGCTGGACCCGGCCGGCGTCGAGGTGTTCGCCGAGCTGCCCGAGCTGTGGCTGCCGCCGAGCAACTTCGCGGTGACCCCGGTGCTCGCCTGGTGGCGTGAGGAGTCGCCGGTCAGCGTGGTCGACCCGTCCGAGGTGGAGTCGGTCCACCGGGTGCCGGTCGAGGAGCTGCTCGACGCCAGGCACCGGGTCACGGTCACCCATCCCAGCGGCTACCGCAGCCCCGGGTTCCTGATCGGTGAGGACAAGGACCTGGTCCTCTGGGGCTTCACCGCCGGGATCATCACCCGGCTCTTCGACTTCGTCGGCTGGACGCGCCCGTGGGACGCCTCCGTCGTCCAGGAGCTCCCGGACTACATGCTTGCCTCCGACGGCGTCCGCGACCGGGCCCGGCGGCAGACCGACACCGAGGACGCGTGAGCGCATGAACCTGCTCGACTGGATCCTGGTCCTGCTCGTCGTCGCCTACGCGGTCTCTGGCTACTGGCAGGGCTTCATCAGCGGCGCGTTCTCGACCGTCGGCCTGGTCCTCGGTGGGCTGCTCGGCATCTGGCTGGCGCCGCTCCTGCTCGGCAGCCGCGACCCGTCCCTGCTGGTCTCGCTGCTGGCGGTGTTCGTGGTGCTGATCTGCGCGTCGTTCGGCCAGGCGATCCTGCAGTACGCCGGCGGGCGGGCGCGCGAGTCGATCACGTGGCAGCCCGCGCGGGCCGTCGACGCGGTGGGCGGAGCAGCCCTGAGCGTGGTCGCCGTGCTGGTGGTGACGTGGATGCTGGGCGTCGCGATCAGCGGGTCCCGGATCCCCGGGGTCGGCCCGATGGTGCGCACCTCCGCGGTCCTGCGCGAGGTCGACACCGTCATGCCGGGCACCGCGAAGACCGCGTTGCGGGCCTTCAACGACGTGGTCGGGTCGAGCTTCTTCCCGACGTACCTCGAACCCTTCGCGCCCGAGCGCATCGTCAACGTCGCTCCGGCGTCGCCGCGGGTGCTGCGTGACCCCGACATCGAGCGGGCCCGCGACAGCGTGTTCAAGCTCCGGGGCAACAACGTGTGCGGCCGCGGGGTCGAGGGCAGCGGCTTCGTGTACGCCTCCCACCGGCTGATGACCAACGCCCACGTCGTCGCCGGCGTCCGCACGCCCAAGGTCGTGGTCGGCGGCAAGCTCCAGCCGGCGACCGTCGTCTACTACAACCCCGACATCGACATCGCGGTGCTGGCGGTGCCCGGGCTCGACGCCCCGCGGCTGAGCTTCGACACCGGCGGCAAGTCCAAGGACGTCGCGGCGGCGCTCGGCTACCCGCAGGACGGCCCCTTCGACGCCCGTCCGATGCGGATCCGCGCGGAGCAACGGCTCAAGTCGGCCGACATCTACGGTCGCGACAACGTCACCCGCGAGGTGTTCTCGCTGCGCGGCGTGATCCGCCCGGGCAACTCCGGCGGTCCGCTGGTGGCGACGTCCGGCCGGGTCTACGGCGTCGTGTTCGCCGCGTCGGTCTCCGACCGGGACACCGGCTACGCGCTCACGGCCAGCCAGGTCAGCCGGGCCGCGACGCTGGGGATCGGCGCCACGAAGCGGGTCAGCACGCGCGGCTGCGCCTAGTTTCGGGGTGGGCCGAACACCACGGTCCCGTGGTAAAGGTCCTCTTCCCTAGCGACATCTCCCGAGGGAAGAGGCGGTTTACCACGGGACCGTGGTAATCCGCCCCGCCCAACCCCCCCACCTACCCCAGCCAGTCCAGCAACAGGCTCGTGACCTGCTCCGGGGCCTCCTCCGGAGCGAAGTGGCCCACGCCCGGCAGCACGCTGCTCCGGTACGGCGCGGCGACGTAGCGCTGGGACCGGTCCCCGGCCGGGTCGGGAAGAGCCGGGTCGGCTCCGCCGAAGATCGTGTACGACGAGACGGCGACGGGCTCGCGCAACGCCCGGTCGAACCGTCGCCCGTCGTCGCGGACCCGGGAGCGGAACAGCCAGCGGTGGTACTCCAGCGCGCAGTGCGGCGACGGCCACTGGGACAGTGCCGCCTGGTAGGTGCCCAGCTCCTCGCCGGACGGGAACGCCGAGCCGGGCGCCGCCCACGAACGCAGGTGGTCGGCGAGGTAGCCGCTGTCGGCGTCACGGAGACGGCGCTCCGGCAGCCACGGCACCTGCACCGACAGCAGGTGCCGCAGCGCCGTCGTCCCCGGGCGGAGGGTGCGCAGCAGCGACAGCGGGTGCGGCGCGGAGACGGTGGCGACCGAGGCCACCTGCTCGCGGTGCAGGACGGCGGCGGACCAGGCGACGTACCCGCCCCAGCCGTGACCGACCAGCGCCGCCCGACCGAGGCCGAGCGCCTTCACCACTCCCGCGACGTCGCCGGCGAGCGTGAACGGGTCGTAGCCACGCGGGGTCTTGTCCGATCCGCCGTAGCCCCGCAGATCCATCGCCACCACCCGGTGCCCCGCCTCGGCGAGGGCCGGCAGCTGGTGCCGCCAGGCCCACCAGAACTGCGGGAAGCCGTGCAGGAGGACGACCGCCGGTCCGGTGGCCGGTCCGCAGCTGACGACATGGAACCGGGCGCCGTTGGCCGCGACGTAGGCGTGCTCCCAGGGGCCCGGGATCTCGGCGGGGGCGCTCACCCTCGCTTGAGGACCGCCCTGGTCTCCTTGAGCTGCTCGATCGACGCCTCGGGCTTGCGCACCTTGCGCACGCTCCGGTAGCCGACCAGGCCGAGCACCGCAGCGATCAGCGCGTAGAGGCCGAAGACGATCAGGAAGCACCAGGCGAGGTCGAGGCCGGTGAAGTGGATGAAGTACGCGATCGCGACTGACAGCATGATCACGGCGAGCAGCAGCAGGAAGCCGGCGGCGGCGAAGAGCGCGATGCCGAGCCCCCCGGCCTTGGCCGAGAACTTCAGCTCGGTCTTCGCCAGCTCGATCTCGCTGCGGATCAGGGTCGAGACGTCCTTGCTGACGTCCCCGACCAGCTTGCCGATCGTGGGGTCGTCGGTAGCGGGCACCCGCTCAGCCATGGGCTTCCTTCCGTTGCGTCGGTGACGAGCCTAAGGGAAACCCATGGACGACGGTTCACCCCTCCCGGTGCACACGGTTGCGGCGCCCCAGCAGCAGCGCGGCCAGCAGTGCCGAGACCAGCGAACCCAGGAGCACGGCCGACTTCGCCTCCTCACGGAGGACGCCCGCGAACGACAGGTCGGAGACCAGCAGCGCGACCGTGAACCCGGCACCCGCCAGCACGGCCACCCCGGTGACGTCACGCCAGCCGATCCCCTCGTTGAGCTCGGCGCGCGTGAAGCGCGTGACCAACCAGGCTCCACCGAGGACACCGACCGGCTTGCCGACCACCAGACCGAACGCCACGCCGAGTGCGACCGGCGAGGTCAGACCACCGGCGCTGAGTACGACGCCCGCGCTGAGCAGGGCGAAGAACGGGACGGCCAGTCCCGAGCTCAGCGGCACCAGCCGGTGCTCGAGCCGCTCGGCGGGGGATCGGTTCTCCTCGGCGTCCGGCAGCACGCGGGTCAGCAGGCCGAGCGCCACCCCGGCGACCGTGGCGTGGACCCCGCTCTCGTGGACGCACCACCAGGTGGCTGCCGCGACCGGGAGGTAGAGCAGGCTGGTCCGCACCCGCAGGCGCTGCAGCACGGCGTACGACGCGAGCAGCAGCCCCGCCGCCGCCAGCCAGCCGAGCGAGAGCCGGTCGCTGTAGAACACCGCGATGATGATGATCACCACCAGGTCGTCGACCACCGCGAGAGTGAGCAGGAACGCTCGCAGCTGCGTCGGCAGGCTGGACCCGACGACCGCGAGCACCGCCAACGCGAACGCGATGTCGGTCGCGCTCGGGATCGCCCACCCACCGAGGGACGCGCGGTCGCCGCCGCGGAGCAGCACGACCGCGACGTAGGCGAGTGCCGGGAGCAGCACGCCGGCCAGGGCGGCCGCCACCGGCACCAGCGCGTCGGCCGGCCGGCGCAGCGAACCCACCAGCAGCTCGCGCTTCAGCTCGAGCCCGGCCACGAAGAAGAACAGGGCGAGCGCACCGTCCGCGGCCCAGTGCTCGAGGTCCAGCGGTCCCACCCCCAGGTGCTGGAGGTCGTGGTAGCTGCCCGCGTCGACGTTCGCCCACACCACCGCGACGACCGCGGCGAGCAGCGCGATCGCACCGCCCACCGTCTCCTGCCGCAGCACGGAGCCGACGAACGTGCTCTCGCCGGCATCGGGGTCGGGCAGCCACCGGCGCGTCGTCTTCTGCACCTCCTCACACCGCCTTCCGGGTCATCGACGGGCCCGTCCGAGACCTCGAACGGTCGACCAGGCTCGGGCCACCGGGTAGGTCCTCAGGCGAAGGCAAAGTAGCGGAGCCAGAAGTACACCCAGGCGACGGACACCGTCACGAAGGTCACGACCAGTCCGTACTTGGTGAAGTGCCAGAACGAGATCTTGTGCCCGTTCCGGGCCGCGATCCCGATGACCACGACGTTGGCGCTGGCCCCGACGGCGGTGGCGTTGCCGCCGAGGTCGGCCCCGAGAGCGAGCGCCCACCACAGCGCGTTCGCCTGGCCGGACCCCTGTCCGGCACCGACGAGGTCGTTGACGATCGGGGCCATGGTCGCGACGTACGGGATGTTGTCGACGATGCCCGACACCACGGCGGACCCGAAGATCATCCCGGTCCCGGCCAGCAGGTACTGGTCACCGACGGAGTCGATCAGCCAGGAGCCCACGTCGGCCATCACGCCGACCTCGACGAGGGCCCCGACCATCACGAACAGCCCCATGAAGAAGACCAGCGTCGCCCACTCGACGTCCTCGAGGAACTCGTGCGGCTCCGTCCGCGACACGGCCACGAGCGCACCCGCGCCCAGGAGCGCCACGATGGACGGTTCGAGGTGGAACACGGAATGGCCGACGAAGCCGACCATCACCAGCCCCAGGACGATGCCGCAGCGGATCAGCAGGCCCTTGTCCTGGATCATCTCCCGCTCGTCGAGCTCCATCACGTCGGCGACCCGATCGGCGTCGTACACGAAGGAGGAGCGGAACATCACCCGGCACATCAGCACGAACACGACCAGGAGGATCACCACGACCGGCGCGAGGTTCACCACGAAGTCGTTGAACGTGAGCCCGGACCGGCTGGCGATGATGATGTTGGGGGGATCCCCGATGAGGGTCGCCGTGCCGCCGATGTTCGAGGCCATCGCCTCGGCGAGCAGGAAGGGGATGGGCGCCACCCCCAACCGGTCGCACACGAGCAGCGTGACGGGCGCGATCAGCAGCACCGTGGTGACGTTGTCGAGCAGTGCCGAGGCGACCGCGGTGATCAGGACCAGCGTGACCATCACCACGAAGGGACGGCCACGGGCCTTCTTCGCCGAGACGATGGCGAGGTACTCGAACACACCGGTCTGCTTGATCACGCTGACGATGATCATCATCCCCAGCAACAGGAAGATGACGTTCCAGTCGACGCCGGTCTCCTCGCTGAAGAACGCCACGTGTGCGTCGACGACCCCCAGCACCACCATTGCCGCAGCACCGACGAGGGCGGCTGCGACGCGGTGGATCCGCTCCGTGGCGATCAGCACGTAGGCAGCGACGAACGCCGCGATCACCAGCCAGGTGGTCAAGAGCCCTTCCCCGTGTTCAACAGGTGGGCGAGGAGGGAGCTCACGGTGATCGCTCCCACCAGGTGGTCACCGTCCAGCACGGCCACGATCGGGCTGCGGACGCCCGCCATCCGTGCCGCCACCTCGACCGCGGTCGCGTCCGTGGCAACGATCGGCAGGTCGAGCACGTCCCTCGACTTCGGGAGCACGTCGCGCACCGTGCGGCTCTCCAGCTTCGCGCAGATCGCGTCGGCGGACTTCTCGGCAAAGGCCCGCGCCAGTGCCGGGTCGTCCTGGACGTAGGTGGGCACCACGAAGCGCAGCACCTGCGAACCCGGCAGCACGGTGTACGGCTCACCGTCGTCGCCGAGCACGATCAGGCCGGGGAGCCGTTGCTCGGACAGGATCCGGGCGGCATCCAGGGCGTCGGTGTCCAGCGTGACGGTCGGAAAGGGCTGCGCCAGGTCACGTGCCAGCATGTGAGCTCCGTCGGTCGGGGTCGGATCGCGTGACGCCCACCACCGTGGACGGCCGACCAGACTTCCCGGCTCACCGGTGGACACGTTACGCGAGCGGGCTGCGGTTCACGCCGCCGGCCGAGCTGGAACAGCAGCGGCGAGGAGCTCAGTCCTCCGACTTGCCGCTGTTCACCCCGTCACTGATCAGGTCCATCACGGTGGAGTCGGCGAGCGTGGTCACGTCGCCCACCTCGCGGTTCTCGGCGACGTCCTTGAGCAGCCGCCGCATGATCTTGCCCGAGCGCGTCTTCGGCAGCTCCGGCACGACCATGATCTGGCGCGGCTTCGCGAGCGCGCCGATCTCCTTCTGCACGTGCTGGCGCAGCTCCTGGATCAGCGACTCGGGTGCCTCCTCACCGTCCTCGAGAGCGGACTCGCGCAGGATCACGAACGCACAGACCGCCTGGCCGGTGGTCTCGTCCTTGGCGCCGACGACGGCCGCCTCGGCCACCTTGGGGTGCGAGACCAGCGCGGACTCGATCTCCGTGGTGGACAGGCGGTGGCCCGACACGTTCATCACGTCGTCGACCCGGCCGAGCAGCCACAGGTCACCGTCGTCGTCCTTCTTCGCGCCGTCACCGGCGAAGTAGTAGCCCTGCTTGGCGAAACGCGACCAGTAGGTGTCCTTGAACCGCTCGTCGTCGCCCCACAGCGTGCGGAGCATCGCCGGCCACGGCTCGGTCAGCACCAGGAAGCCACCCGAGCCGTTCGGCACCGGGTTGCCGTCGTCGTCGACCACGTCGGCCGAGACGCCGGGGATCGCGGTCATCGCCGAGCCGGGCTTGCCGGCGGTCACGCCCGGCAGCGGGCTGATCATCAGCATGCCGGTCTCCGTCTGCCACCAGGTGTCCATCACCGGGGCAGTGCCACCGCCGATGGTCTCGCGGTACCAGATGTAGGCCTCGGGATTGATCGGCTCGCCCACCGAGCCGAGGATCCGCAGCGAGGACAGGTCGAACTTCTCGGGGATCTCCGCGCCCCACTTCATGAAGGTGCGGATCGCCGTGGGGGCGCAGTAGAGGATCGTGACGCCGTACTTCTCGATGATCTCCCACCAGCGCCCCTTGTGGGGGGTGTCCGGCGTGCCCTCGTACATGACGCTCGTCGTGCCGTTCGCGAGCGGGCCGTAGACGATGTAGGAGTGACCGGTGATCCAGCCGATGTCGGCCGCGGTCCAGTAGACGTCGGTCTCCGGCTTGAGGTCGAAGACCGCCCAGTGGGTGTACGACGTGCCGACCAGGTAGCCGCCGGTGGTGTGCAGGATGCCCTTCGGCTTGCCGGTGGTGCCGGACGTGTACATCACGAAGAGCGGGTGCTCGGCCTCCATCGCCTCCGGGGTGTGCTCGGTGGACGCGCCGTCGACGGCGTCGTGCCACCACACGTCGAGGTCGTCGTTCCAGTCGACGTCCTCGCCGGTGCGCCGGACCACGAGCACGCCGGTGACCAGCCCGGACTTCTGCTTCTCGACCGTGGCGACCGCCTCGTCGACGGCCGGCTTGAGCGCAGACGGGGCACCGCGCCGGTAGCCGCCGTCGGCGGTGATGATCACCTTCGCCTCGCAGTCGACGACCCGGCTCGCGAGCGCGTCTGAGGAGAACCCCCCGAACACGACCGTGTGCACGGCGCCGAGGCGCGCGCAGGCCAGCATCGCGACCGTAGTCTCGGGGATCATCGGCATGTAGATCGCGATCCGGTCGCCCTTCTCGACGCCCATGTCCGTCAGCGCGTTGGCGGCCTGGCAGACCTGGTCCTTGAGCTCGGCGTAGGTGATCGTGCGGGTGTCGTCCTCGGGCTCGCCGACCCAGTGGATCGCGACCCGGTCACCGTTGCCGGCCTCGACGTGCCGGTCGACGCAGTTGTACGCCGCGTTGAGGGTGCCGCCGACGTACCACTTGGCGAAGGGCGGGTCGTCCCAGTCGAGGACCCGGTCCCACTTCTTCTCCCAGGAGATCCGCTCGGCCTGCTTCTCCCAGAAGGCGAGCCGGTCGTCCGCCGCTTCGTCGTACCACTCCGCGGTGACGTTGGCGTGCTCGACCAGGTCCTCGGGGGGCTCGAAGCGCCGCTCCTCGTGACTGAGGTTGGCCAGCGTCTCGTTGGTGGTCTCGTTCTCGCTGCTCACGACTCTCATCTCCATCGGGGACGGCTCTTCTTTGCAGGCTAGTGGGGAAGCACTCCGGCGGCGAGGGTGCGTTGCACCCTGCCGCCGGAGCGATCCTCATCCCCCAAGGGTCGCGAACGGGTTGGTCAGTGGCTGGTCGCGGTCTCTGCGCCGGCGCCGGTGAGCGACCTGACCTCGAGCTCGTTGTACGCCGCCTCGGACTCCGGGTCCTTCGAGGTGACCGTCCCCAGCCAGCCGAAGAGGAAGCCGAGCGGGATCGAGATGATCCCCGGGTTCTCCAGCGGGAACCAGTGGAAGTCGGTGCCCAGGCCGAACAGGGAGCCGCTGGCACCGTCAGGCAGCACCTTGCCGGACACCACGGGTGAGAAGAACACCAGGATCAGGCAGGACAGCAGGCCGCCGTAGATGCTCCACGTCGCACCGCGGGTGTTGAACCGCCGCCAGAACAGGTTGTAGACGAGCGACGGCAGGTTCGCTGACGCCGCGACCGCGAAGGCCAGCGCCACCAGGAAGGCGATGTTGAGCTTCTGGGCCGGGATGGCCAGCAGGATGGCGACGCCACCGATCGCGAAGGCCGCGATCCGGGCCACCCGCACCTCGTCCTTCTCCGACGCGGTGCCCTTCTTGAACACGTTGGCGTAGAGGTCGTGCGCCACGGACGACGCGGACGTCAGCGTCAGGCCCGCCACCACCGCGAGGATCGTCGCGAAGGCCACGGCGGAGATCAGTGCCAGCAGGATGGCTCCTCCGCCGGATCCGGCACCGCCGCCGACGGCCTCGGCGAGCAGTGGACTGGCCAGGTTGCCGCCACTGGCGGCGACCTTGCTGTCCGGACCGGTGTCCAGCAGGGCCGCGGCACCGAAGCCGAGCACCAGCGTCATCAGGTAGAACGACCCGATCAGGCCGATCGCCCAGAACACCGACTTCCGCGCGTCCCGTGCGGTGGGGACGGTGTAGAAGCGGATCAGGATGTGCGGAAGCCCGGCCGTGCCGAGCACCAGTGCGACGCCCAGCGACAGGAAGTCGATCTTCGAGGTGGTGCTGACCCCGTACTTCAGTCCGGGCTGGAGGAACGCCTCGCCCTTGCCGGACTTGTCGGCCGCGGCGCCGAGCAGCTCGGAGAGGTTGAAGCCGAACTTCGCGAGCACCAGCACGGTGATCAGGATGGTGCCGGCCATCAGCAGCACGGCCTTGACGATCTGCACCCAGGTGGTGCCCTTCATGCCGCCGACGGTGACGTAGAAGATCATCAGCACCCCGACCCCGACGATGGTCAGGTTCTTCAGGCCCTGGCTCTCCACGTTCAGCAGGAGGGCGACCAGCGAACCGGCGCCCACCATCTGCGCGAGCAGGTAGAAGATGGAGACCACGACGGTGGACGTCGCGGCCGCCGTCCGCACCGGGCGCTGCTTCATCCGGTAGGCGAGCTGGTCGGCCATCGTGTAGCGGCCGGAGTTCCGGAGCAGCTCGGCGATCAGCAGCAGGGCCACCAGCCAGGCGACCAGGAAGCCGATCGAGTACAGGAAGCCGTCGTACCCCGCGAGCGCGATCGCGCCGGAGATGCCGAGGAAGGACGCGGCGGACATGTAGTCGCCGGCCACGGCCATGCCGTTCTGGAAGCCGCTGAACTGGCGGCCGCCGGCGTAGAAGTCAGAGGTGCCGGAGGTCTGCCGGCTGGCCCAGACGGTGATCCCGATCGTGATCGCGACCACCAGGATGAACAGGGTCGAGGTGAGTGCCTGCGAGCTCATCGGATGCCCTCCTCGTAGCGCTGCTGCAGCTTCTCGGCCAGCGGGTCCAGGTTCTTCTGCGCGTGCTGCGAGTAGATGCGGGCGATCACGAACGTGGACAGGAACTGGAGCAGCCCGAAGACCAGCGCCACGTTGATGTGCCCGACCACCTTGGTGCTCATGAAGTCGTGCGCCCAGTTCGACATCACGACATAGAGCAGGTACCAGACCAGGAAGCCGATCGTCCACGGCAGCGCGAAGCGCCGGTAGTTGCTGCGGAGCTGGCTGAACTCCGCGCTGGCGTGCAGCTCCTCGTAGACGGGGTGCTCGGACCGGCGGTGGACGTGGCCGGTCGCCGTGGGTTCGGACGGGGGTGTCGCTGCTGGGGGCGTCTCAGGCATGGCTCTCCTCCGAAAGGATGTGACGACGCTCACCGTAGGGAGACGAGGGCCCGTCGGGGAGGGGCCTGGGCGCGGTGTGCGCCGGGTGGGGTCCGGGTGCCGGTGAGCGGTCGGTCTGGGGCGACGAGCGGTCGCGCGAGGAGCCCCGCTCTCCCGCGGCCGAGGTCAGTTGCGGGCCGGGCGCCCGCGGTCGAGGACGACGGCTTCGGGGGTGTGCAGGCGCACCATGAACCGGGCGACGTGGCCGGGGACCCGGTGCTGGGTGAGCAGGGAGACGCCGATCATCGTCAGGAAGGCCAGCGGGACGGTCCAGGCGGCGGGCTGGCCGAGCAGGTCGGCCACCCAGCCGGGGTCGTGGGTGCCGACGAACACGTCGGTGACCGCTGCGACCGAGCAGGTGCCCCCGACCGCGAGACCGGCGAGCGCACCGACGTCGGTCAGTCGTCGCCACCAGATGCCGAGGACCAGCAGCGGGCAGAACGTCGAGGCCGCGACGGCGAACGCGAGGCCGACCGAGCGGGCGATGCTGACGTCGGGGGTGAGCAGCGCGAGCCCGAGGGGTACGACGACCGCGATCACGGCCGAGACCCGGAACGCCGTGATCGGCCGGAGCCGCCGGCTCACCACGTCCTGGCTGACCACGCCGGCCACCGCGATCGTGAGCCCCGACGACGTGGACAGGAACGCCGCGAACGCCCCGGCCGTCGTGAGCGCGGACAGCAGCTCGCCGCCGACGCCACCGATGATCCGCGACGGCAGCTCCAGGACCACGGTGTCGGCGTTCCCGCTGGCGATCAGGTCGGGGGCGTAGAGCCGGCCGAGAGCGCCGTACACCGGCGGCAGCACGTAGAACGCGCCGAGCAGGGCCAGCACCACCAGGGTCGTACGACGGGCCGCCCGGCCGTCGGGGTTGGTGTAGAAGCGCACCACCACGTGCGGCAGGCCCATCGTCCCGAGGAACGTGGCCACGATCAGCGAGTAGGTGCTGTAGAGCGGATGGGCGCTGGTCGAGGCGAGCGGCGCGGCCCACACGTCACCCGGTGTCCCGCCCGCGGTCACCGACTCGGCGGCCGGGGAGACGGCGCCGTCACCGACCCAGACCAGCAGGATGAAGAACAGCGGCACCAGCAGGGCGGTGAGCTTGAGCCAGAACTGGAACGCCTGGACCAGCGTGATGCTGCGCATCCCACCGGACAGCACGCTGAGCAGCACGACCACGCCGACCACCAGCCCGCCCACCCACGGCCGCGCGCCGGTGATCGACCCGAGGGAGAGCCCGGCACCCTGGAACTGCGGCATCAGGTAGAGCCACCCGATCGCGACCACCAGCAGGGAGCAGGCCGTGCGCACGCTGCGGGATCCGAGCCTGGCCTCGGCGAAGTCCGGCAGGGTGTAGGCGCCGGACCGGCGCAGCTGGGCGGCGACGAGCACCAGCAGCACGAGGTAGCCGGCGGTCCAGCCGACCGGGTACCAGAGCATGTCCGCACCGAACGCCAGCACCAGCCCGGCCACGCCGAGGAAGGAGGCGGCGGAGAGGTACTCGCCGCCGATCGCCGATGCGTTGAGCCGTGGACCGACGCTGCGCGAGGCGACGAAGAAGTCGCTGGTGGTGCGCGCGACCCGCAGGCCGAAGAAGCCCAGCGTCAGGGTCGCCGCCGACACCAGGGCGATCGCGGTGATGCCCCAGCCGGCGTTCACCTCAGCGCTCCACGACGTCGGTGAACTCGCGCTCGGTGCGCTCCGCGGCGCGCACGTAGTACCAGCCCAGCCCGAACATCAGCGGGTAGACGGCGAACCCCAGCAGCACCCACGGCAGGGGCATCCCGAGCAGGTGCACGTCGGCGAGCGAGGGCGCCCAGGTGAACAGCAGCGGCAGGCCGCCGACGAGCACGCCGAGCGAGACCAGGACGACGAGCGCGAGCCGGCCCTGGCTGCGCAGCAGCGAGCTCATGTAGATCTCGCCGAGCTGGGTCTGCGCGTCGATCTCGGTGGCGCCCGTCCGCCCCGGGAGCCCACCCCCGCGTTGCGGACCGGTGACCCGGACGCGTTCCGGCGCGGACTCGCTCATCTCGCGGCCGGCCCGGCGCGCCGGACCAGCAGGTCGCGGAGCTGGCGCGTGTGCCGGCGGCTGACCCCGAGCTCCTCACCGTTGACCAGGACCGAGCAGCGGCCGGCGTCCATCCGGATCTCGTCGACGTGTGCGAGGTTGACCAGCAGCGAGCGGTGGATGCGCACGAACCCGGCCTCGGCCCAGCCCTCCTCGAGGGTGGTCAGCGGTGTGCGCACCAGGTGGCTCTCGCCGCCGACGTGCAGCCGGGCGTAGTCACCGTGCGCCTCGACCCAGCCGATGTCCTCCCGGCTGACGAACCGGGTCACGCCGCCGAGCTCGACCGCCACCTGCTCCTCGGCGCGCTGCGGGCGCCCGGCGGCCTGCTCGCACACCCGTCGTACGGCGTCGGCGAGGCGTTCCTCCCGCACCGGCTTGAGGACGTAGTCGACCGCGTCGAGCTCGAACGCGGCGACCGCGTGCTCGTCGTGCGCGGAGACGAACACGACCGGCGGAGGGGCCTTGAAGTTGGCGAGCACGCCGGCCAGCTCGAGGCCGGAGAGCCCGGGCATCCGGATGTCGAGGAAGACCGCGTCGACCTCGGTCTCGCGCAGCAGCCGCAAGGCGTCGGTGGCGGAGTCGCAGGTGCGCACGGAGCCGACCCGCTCGTCGCGGCCGAGCAGGAACGCGAGCTCGTCCAGAGCCGGCTGCTCGTCGTCGATCACCAGCAGGCGCAGGGGATGCGGCTTCACGGCGGGCGTCATGCGTGGACCCCCGGCGCGTACTTGGGCACTCGCACCGTGACCTTGGTGCCGGCGTCGGGGGCGGTCTCGACGACCAGGCCGTGGTCGTCTCCGAAGGTCGAGCGCAGCCGCTCGTCGACGTTGCCGAGACCCACCGAGTCCGTGTCGGGGTTGCCGGCCAGTGCGCGTCGTACCCGCTCCGGGTCCTCACCGGCGCCGTCGTCCTCGACCGTGATCACGCACTCGCGGTCCAGGTCGCGCGCCACGATCGTGATCGTGCCGCCGCCGGCCTTGCCCTCGAGTCCGTGCCTCACCGCGTTCTCCACCAGCGGCTGCAGGCACAGGAACGGGATCGTCACGGGCAGCACCTCGGGAGCGATCTGCAGACGCACGACGAGCCGGTCGCCGAAGCGGGCGCGCTCGAGCATCAGGTAGCGCTCGATCGAGCGGAGCTCCTCGGCCAGGGTCGTGAACTCGCCGTGCTGACGGAAGGAGTACCGCGTGAAGTCGGCGAACTCGAGCAGCAGCTCGCGCGCCCGGTCGGGGTCGGTGCGCACGAACGACGCGATCGCGGTCAGCGAGTTGTAGATGAAGTGTGGGCTGATCTGGGCACGCAGGGCGCGCACCTCGGCCTCCATCAGCCGGGTGCGGCTCGCGTCGAGCTCCGCGAGGGCGAGCTGGCCGGAGACCCACTGCGCGACCTCCACGGTCGCCCGGAGCAGGCCGGCCGAGGTCGAGGTGCCGAACACCTGCAGGGTGCCGACCACCCGGTCCTCCACCACCAGGGGCGCGACGATCCCGCGGCGCACCTCGCAGGACGGTGACGGGCAGACCAGGTCGGCCGGCTCGACGACGACGGTGCCCCCGTCCTCGACCACGCGCTTGGCGATCTCGGTGCACTGGTCGCTGTGGTGGACGCCGCGACCGTCCCACGCGAGCACGCCCGTGGTGTCGGTGAGCGCCACCGCGGGGGCCCCGAGCAGCGCGTGGATGTGCTTGACCGCGCGCTCCGCCGAGCTCTCCGTCAGCCCGAGCCGCAGCGCCGGCCCGGCGAGCGAGGCGGTGTGCAGGGTCCGGAACGTGGTCCGGTCCGCCTCCGTGCCGAGATGACCCCGGCCGAGGAGGCTGCCCAGCCGTCGCCCGAACATGCCCACGAGCGGGAGGGTAGCCCGCGCCGGTGCGGCTGGCGGCTACCGGAAGTCGATGAGCAGCGTGCCGGGGTCCTCCGGGTCCGGCTTCGCCGCGACCTCGTCGGTGCCGTCGTCGGGTTGGGCCTCGTCCGCCGGGTCCTGCTGCTGGACGGTCGTGCGGTAGCAGTGCGTGAGGTAGGGGAGCCGCATGCCGTCGTGCCCCCGGCCGAAGCCGTCGTACATCTCGGCGACCCGGCGCAGCGTCTCCGCGCGTTCGTCGTCGGCCATCGCGGCGACGTTGGAGCGGGACGCGGCCAGGTCGACGAGGCCCTCACGGTCGAGGTCCTGCCAGTGCCGGTAGGTGGCGTCGTCGACCCAACCGAAGTGCGGGTCGTCACCGAGCAGCACCACGGGGTCGACGTCCCGCTCGGCGGTGCCGATCAGCTCCCCGAGCCGTCGCACCCACGGGATGCCTTCGTCGCGCACGTTCCAGACCAGGGCCAGCACGCCACCGGGCTTCAGCACGCGCGCGATCTCGGGCAGCGCCCTCGGCCGGTCGAACCAGTGGAACGACTGCGCCGCGACCACGACGTCGACGGACCGCGATGCCACCGGGATGCGCTCGGCGGCACCGGTGCACACGTGCGCCCCGGGCACCGTGGCGGCGAGCAGACCCAGCATCCGGTGGTCGGGATCGGTGGCGACCACCTCGTGGCCGAGCGCCACCAGCTGCGCGGTGAGCTTGCCGGTGCCGGCACCCAGCTCGAGCACCCGTCCGGGACCGGCGCCGGTGAGCCAGGCTGCCGCCTCGGTCGGGTACGACGGGCGGGCCCGGTCGTAGCGGTCGGCGGCCTGGCCGAAGCTGAGCCGCTCGCCTGCCACCGTGGAGTCCTTCCGCTCGCCGTGCGTTCGACGCTACCCGATAGCGTCGGCTGCGTGACGCAACCTGTGCCGCGGCGACCCGGAGAGGCAGATCCCCTTGCCTGGTTGGTCTCCCTCGAGGGGGTGCCGTCCGCGTTCGCGGCCACCCGCGACGGCATCGACGCCCTGCTCCGCGACCGTGGCCTGCGCCGCACCGAGCCCGCCCAGACCGCCGAGTCGCTGCTGCGCGGCGCCCATGCGTCGGCCGTCCTCGCCGGCTCGGGCTCGACCCTCGACGAGGTGCGGGCGGGAGCCGGCGACGAGGTCTCCCGTGCCGCTGCCCGGCTCAGCGCCGCACTGCTCTCGCTGGTGCCGGTCGTGGCCCACTCGCCGCTGCAGGCGCTGTCGCGGCTGCACGTCCTGGCCGCCGGCACCGGCACCGCAGGCCGGCCCGCGAGCCCGGAGGCCGCCGACCGGATGACCGCGCTCGCGACGACGCTCCGGGCCAGCACGGAGGTGCCCGCCCTGCTGGTCGCGGCGGTCGCTCACGCGGAGGTGGCGACGGTCGCGCCGTTCGGCTCGCACGACGGGCTGGTGGCCCGTGCCACCGAGCGGCTCGTGCTGGTCGCCCGGGGTGTCGACCCGGCGTCGCTCGTGGTACCGGAGGCGGGGCACCTGGCCCTGCGTGCGGAGTACGAGTCCAACCTGCGCGCGTACGCCGGCGGCAGCCGCTCGGGACTGCACGCCTGGCTGCTCTACGCCGCGGAGGCGCAGGCCCGGGGGGCCGAGTCGAGCCCGCTCGCCGGCGGAGGGGCGACGCGTGGCGGAGCACCGAACGGCACCGACGCAACCCCATGATTCGAGGGGACGTCGATGCCGTTCATGGCACACGAGACCTGGGCTACCAAGCGTGCTTTTTCTAAGTGTTGCCCCGGGCAGTTCCCGGATGACAAACGCCCTGTAGGAAGGGTAGATCGCCGCGTGGGTACCTGGATCCGTGTGACGCTCTTGAGTTGTCCTGTGGTCCTTTGTACGCCGGGACCCGGGTGAGTTCAAGGGTTGTCATCGGCGAGAGACAGTGGTCCAATCCGGCCTTGCCAGATCAGCACCTGGACGCGACACACCTGGCTCAGGCGGAGCTGTTGCGACGACGCAGGTTGATCCAGATCGCGCCGCCGACGGCGACCACCCCGCCGACGGCGAGCGCGGCCAGCGTGGGTTTCGCCGGTGGCATCCGCACCCGGCTCTGCAGCGCGACCGGCTTGTCGAAGACCAGCACCGGCCAGCCCCGGTCGACGGCCACCTTGCGCAGGTCCCTGTCGGGGTTGACCGCGTGCGGGTGTCCGACGGCGGCGAGCATGCTGACGTCGGTCACGGAGTCGCTGTAGGCGTAGCTGCGGGCCAGGTCGTAGCCACGCTTGCGGGCGAGGTCCTGGATCGCCTTGGCCTTGTTCTCGGCGTAGGCGTAGAACTTGATGCCGCCGGTGTAGCGGCCGTCCTCGACCGCCATCCGGGTGGCGACCACGTGGTCGGCGCCGAGCATCTCGCCGATCGGCTCGACCACCTCGGAGCCCGAGGTCGACACGATGATCACGTCGCGCCCGGCGGCGTGGTGCTCCTCGATCAGGCTCACTGCCTCGTCGTACACCAGCGGGTCGACGATGTTGTGCAGCGTGTCGGCGACGATGTCGCGCACCGTCTGCACGTCCCAGCCGGCGCAGAGGTTCGACATGAACTGCCGCATCTTCTCCATCTGGTCGTGGTCCGCGCCGCCGACCAGGTAGACGAACTGGGCGTACGCGCTGCGCAGCATCGCGCCCCGCGTGATCAGGCCCCCGGCCTGGAACGGTCGTGAGAACGCGAGCGTGCTGGACTTGGCGATGATCGTCTTGTCGAGGTCGAAGAACGCGGCCGTGGGTCTGGCCATCGGGGGCATGCGTCCAGTCTAGGGAGACGGCGCGCGCCGTCAGTGCGCCACGGTGAGCCCGCCGGAGACCTTCGCCACGGTCGTGCAGCGCGGCGTGGTGTCGCGGCACTCGACGAGTCGGGAGGTGCGCCTGCCCGCACCGAGCACGTACGCCGTCGCGCCGTCGCGGGTGAACGCCGCCGTGATCACCTCGGTGCCGGCGCCGAGCCCGGTCGGCAGCACCTCACCGGTGCCGGCGTCGACCAGGACCGGCCTCGCGGACGCGGGCAGCACGAGCACCCGGCTCGCGTCGGGCGACACGATCGCCAGCGGCGCGTCGACCGGTTCGAGCCGCCAGAGCCGCTTGCCGGACCGTCGGGCAACGACGCCGAGACCGTCGTGGGTGCGCGCGACCACGAGGTCGCCGGCGCGGGCGAGGAAGGGCGGGTACTCGGGGCCGGTGCTGGTCACGAGGTCGGCGGCGATGTCCCACGCGCGGACCCCACGCTGGGTGCCGTAGTAGGCGGTGCCGGCGGTCAGCGCCAGCGGCCGGGAGTAGCGGAAGGAGTCCAGCGGGTCGGGCGCGTAGCGCATGGCGACCGGGTGGCCCTCACGCGCGTCGTACACGACGAGCTGCTGGGTGTAGGTGAGCCAGAAGACCCGGCCGGTCCGCTGGTCCGCGACCAGCCCCGGGGCGGCGTTGTGCCCGATCTCGGCGGTACCGCCCTCGGCGTCGACGAGCACGATGTCGGCCTCCTGCGTGCGGTAGACCGCTCCGACACCGGGGTCCGTCAGGTCCGTCACCGCGCGCGCCGGCAGGGTCACCCCGCCCACGTGCAGCCGACCGTCGGTCAGGAACGGCAGGCTCGCGAGTGCCACGCGCGGTGACGGTCGTGCGACGGCGGGGGCCGGTGCAGCGTCGTGCAGGACGACCGCGACGGTGCCGGTGGCGACCAGCGCCAGGACCGAGAGGACGGCGGCGAGAGCACGGCGTCGTACGACGCGGGGGCGGGTGCTGCCCGCGACGATCGTGTCCGTCGGCGGCGGGCCGACCTCGACGGTCTCGGGGTCGCGGCCGAGCAGCCCGACGAGCTCCCGGTCCTCCGCCAGGTCGGTCGTGGGCCGGCCGAGCACGGCACCGACCTGTGCCTCGGAGAGGCCGCCGACCGACAGCAGGACCAGCGCCGTGCGCCGGGTGTGCCGGCCCCGGGTCTCGGGCCAGGTGCGCAGCAGCCTCCGGAAGACGCGCACGTCGACGTCGTCCGAGCGACGGATCCGCACCCACGACCGGTGGCACCGGGTCAGGACCGTCCGGGTGACCTGCTCGGCTCGTTCCGCCGGGCAGTCGAGGAGCACGAGGGTGCGGACCAGCGACTGCCAGCGCAGCGCGACGTACGTCGCGAAGTCGTCCTCGGGCTCGTCCACCCCTCACCTGACCATCCCGAGCCGTTTCGCGTCCACACCCGTAGCGCCGCTACGCGTCGTCCACAGGTCCCGGCGCCGGGCCACGGGCGAACCGCAGAACGCGGCACGGTCTGGTCATGACCGCTCCCGGGCAGCCGCCCCTCCTGGTGACCGACGACGAGCTGCTGCTCGAGGACCTGCTCCGGCTGTCGGCCGCGGCCGGCGTGGTCCTCGACGTGGCGCACGACGTCACCGCGGCGCAGCGCGGGTGGTCGGCGGCGGCGCTGGTCCTGGTCGGGGCGGACCAGGCCGCCGCGCTCGCCCGCACGGAGCCACCGCGTCGCGGGCAGGTGCACGTGGTGGCGCGCGGTGTGGTGCCCGACGGGCTGTTCCGGTCGGCGCTCGGGCTGGGCGCCGAGAACGTCGCCGAGCTGCCGCTCTCGGAGACCTGGCTGGTCGAGGTGCTCACGGACGCGGGTGACGGCCGCGCCGGTCGGGGTGTCGCGATCGGCGTCGTCGGCGGGTCCGGGGGTGCCGGCGCCACCGTCTTCGCGAGCGCACTCGCGCTGACGCTCGGTGCCGAACGGGCGACCCTGCTGGTCGACGCCGACCCGCTCGGGGCCGGCATCGACCGGGTCCTCGGCATGGAGTCGCTCGACGGGATCCGCTGGGACGCGCTCCACCACACCACCGGTCGGCTGAGCGCGCGGTCGCTGCGCGAGGCGCTCCCGCAGCGCAAGGGCGTCTCCGTCCTCACCTGGGCGGCCGACCGTCCGACCGGGCTGCAGGCCTTCGCGATGCGTGAGGTCCTCTCCGCGGGACTGCGCGGCCACGAGGCGCTGGTCCTCGACCTGCCACGCCACCACGACCCGGTGGTCGAGGAGGTGCTCGCCCGGCTCGACCACGTGGTCGTGGTCAGCGGTGTCACGGTGCCGGCGGTGACCGCCGCCTCCCGGGTCGCGTCCCGGCTGGTCGGGCTCGCGGCCACCCCGCACCTCGTGGTCCGTGGCAGTGGTGGCGTCGACGCGGCCGCCATCGGCCGGCTGCTCGGCCTGCCGGTGACCGCGTCGATGCCCGACCAGAGGGGTCTCGACGAGGCGATCGACCTCGGAGTCGGCCCGGTGCGCTCGCGACGGGGTGCGCTCGCCCGCGCGGCCCGCCAGGTCGTCGGACGGGTCACGCTCTCACCGGGACGTGCGGCGTGAGCGGCCCGGCAGTCCCGGCGGCGATGCTCGAGCAGGTGCGTGACCGGCTCGCCCGTGACGGTGCCGAGCTCACCCCCGAGCACGTCGCCCAGGCACTGCGCGACCGCGGGCGCCCGGTGGGCGACGCGACCGTGCTGGCCGTGCACGACGCGCTGCGTCGCGACGTGGTCGGTGCCGGTCCGCTCGAGCCGCTGCTCCGCACGGCCGGAGTCACCGACGTCCTGGTCAACGGTCCCGACCGGGTCTACCTCGACCGCGGCCAGGGTCTGGAGCCCACCGGCGTCCGGCTGCCCGACGAGGAGTCCGTGCGCCGTCTCGCACAGCGGCTCGCGGCGTCGGGTGGCCGGCGGCTCGACGACGCCACGCCGTACGTCGACCTGCGACTGCCCGACGGCAGCCGCTTCCACGCGGTGCTGGCTCCGGTGTCCCGACCCGGCACCGTGCTGTCGCTGCGGGTTCCTCGGGCGCGCGTGTTCACGCTGGAGGAGCTGGTCGAGGCGGACGCCGTGCCGGAGGAGGGCGCCTGGCTGCTCCGCCGGATCGTCGAGAGTCGGCTGGCGTTCGTGGTCAGCGGCGGCACCGGCTCCGGCAAGACCACCCTGCTCAACGCCCTGCTCTCCCTGGTCGACCCCGCCGAACGGCTGGTGCTGGTCGAGGACGCCAGCGAGCTGCGACCCGACCATCCCCACGTCGTCGGCCTCGAGGCGCGCCCGGCCAACATCGAGGGCGCCGGCGAGATCACCCTGCGCACCCTGGTGCGTCAGGCACTGCGGATGCGGCCCGACCGGTTGGTGGTGGGTGAGGTCCGGGGCGCCGAGGTGACCGACCTGCTGGCCGCCATGAACACCGGCCACGAAGGCGGTTGCACGACCCTGCACGCCAACTCGGCCGCCGACGTCCCCAGCCGGGTCGAGGGCCTCGCGCTCGCAGCGGGGCTCCCGCTGCCTGCGGTGCACAGCCAGCTGGCCTCGGCCCTCGATGCCGTGGTCCACCTGGACCGGGGCCGCGACGGCCGTCGCCGGGTCCGCGAGATCGGCACCCTCGAAGCGGTCGACGGGATCGCCCGGGTCACCCCTGCGGTGACGTTCGACGGTGGCCGGGTCCAGACCCGTCCCGCCGCCGACGCCCTGCTCGAACGGCTCACCTGATGCTGGCCGTTGCCGGGCTCCTGGTCGGCCTCGCCGTGGTCCTGGCGCTGCCCTCACCTTCGACCGTCAGCAGTCCCGCTCCCTCGAGCCGACGCCACCCGGCCGCGCTGCTCGCCATCCCCGCCGCGGTGCTGCCCGTCCTGCTCCTGCACGGCCGACACCTGGTCCTCGGTCTCCTCGGCGTCGTCGTCGCAGCGGCAGCCGAGCGGCTGATCGCCCGTCGGCGCGCGGCGGTGGCGGCGGTCGCGCGGTCCGGACGGGTCCAGGCCTACTGCGAGTCGCTGGCCGCCGAGCTCGCGGCCGGGCAGCCGCCGCACCGGGTGCTGGCCCGGTCGGTGGGGGAGTTCCCCGAGTTCGCCGCGGCGGCGTCCGCGGCCGAGCTCGGCGCCGACGTCCCGGAGGCCCTGCGTCGGCTCGCGCGTCCACCCGGGTCCGGGGAGCTGCGTCTCGTCGCTGCCGCCTGGCAGGTCGCACACCGCTCCGGTGCGGGTCTGGCCGGTGCACTGGAGCAGGTCGGTCGCGGTGTCCGCGAGCGCCGACGCACCGCGCGGCTGGTCGCCGCCGAGCTGGCAGCGGCGCACGCCACCGCCCGGATGATGGCGGCGCTGCCGGTCGTCTTCGTGCTCGCGGGCTCCGGACTGGGGGGTGACCCGGTCAGCTTCCTGACCGACTCGACCCTCGGCCTGGCCTGCCTGTCGGCGGGTCTCGCGCTGACCTACGCGGGTCTCGCCTGGCTGCAGCGGATCGCCGACACGGTGCTGCGCGGATGACCGTGCTCGTCGTGGTCCTGGTGGCGGCCGCGACCGTGGTCGTCCTGCCACCGACGCCCCGCCTGCCGCGACCCGAGGCCCGCTCCGGACGCCGCGAGGAGCGCCCGGCCCTCGACCGGTGGCGCGTGCCGCTGGCGGCGCTGTCCGGGGTCGCTGTCGCTGCCTTCCTCGGCGGGGCTGCCGGGGCCGCGGGCGGCGTCCTCACGGGAGCGCTGGCCTGGCGCCTCCTCGGACGCGTCGAGAGCCCCGGTGTGGTTCGCCGGCGCGAGGCGCTCGCGCGCGACCTGCCGGGTGCGGTCGACCTCCTGGTCGCGGCCTTCGCCTCGGGGGTGGCGCCCGGCCCGGCGTTGGGCCTGGTCGCGGACGCCCTCGGCGGGCCGGTCGCCGACGAGCTCGGCGCACTGCACCGGCGGCTCGCGCTCGGGGCCGACCCCGCAACGGTCTGGGCGGAGCTGTCGAAGCACCCGCAGCTGGCGCCGCTCGGTCGGGCACTCGGCCGCGCCCACGACACCGGGGCATCGGTCACCACGGCCGGTGACCGGCTGGCCCGGGAGCTGCGTGAGAGCGCGCACGCCGAGGTCGAGTCCCGGGCGCGGAGCGTCTCCACCCGTGCCGCCGCGCCGCTGGGTCTCTGCTTCCTGCCGGCGTTCGTGCTGCTCGGGATCGTGCCCCTCGTCGCCGGCCTGGTCGCGTCGCTCGGCCTGCTCCGGTGAGGGCCGCTCGGACAGCACCCGTCCACAGGCACCGCCGTCCGAGGGTTGTCCACCAGGGTCGGCGACCTCGTGGCAGCAGGTCGTGTCGCCGAGAAAAGTCAGTCCCGCAAGGAGAAACCACTCGGGGGGGCGTCCTCCGGGCAGACGACAACAACAAGGAGTCATCATGAGCAACGCGACCCTCACCCGGTTCCGGGACGAGGCGGGCACCACGACCGCGGAGTACACCGTCGTCACGGGCGCCGCCTGCGGCTTCGGCGCCCTCCTCTACAAGCTGCTGACCAGCGAGTGGGGCCAGCGCCTGATCGAGACCGCGTTCAGGGGAGTCCTCAAGCTGATCGGCTTCTAGGCCCGGTCGGCACAGGCGCAGGTGACCGCCGGCCGCACGACCGGCCGGCGGTCGCCCGCGAGGAAGGAGATCAGGATGAGGAGGAGCGACGAGGCAGGCACGGTCACGGCCGAGGCGGCCGTAGTGATGCCGGTGGTGCTGCTGTTCGCGATCGGTCTGGCCTGGTTGGTCAGCCTGGGGGTGACCCACGTGCGGGCGGTGGATGCCGCCCGGGAGACGGCTCGTTCGGTGGCACGGGGCGAGTCGGTGGAATCCGGCAGCGCGGTCGGTCGGCGGGTGGCGACGCCGGGCTCGGCGGTCCAGGTCGAGCGCGGCCGCCGGCTGGTGGTGGTCACGGTGCGCTCGCCGGTGCGGGGTCCGGGTGGGTTGTTCGGCTTCCTGCCGACGTTCGACGTGCACGCCCAGGCCGTCGCTGTCCGGGAGGCGGAGCGATGACCCGACCGGGGGGCCGTGGGGAGCAGGGGAGCGCGACCGTCCTCGGGATCACGGTGCTGGGTCTGCTGACGGTGTTCGCCCTGACCTGCGCCGGCGTGGCAGGCATCGTCGTCACCCACCGGAAGGCCCAGGCGGCCGCCGACCTGGGCTCGCTGGCCGCCGCGACGGCGATCCAGGCCGGCCGTGCGCCGTGCGCCGCTGCGGCCGTGCTGGCTCGTCGCAACGGTGGCCGGCTGGTGGGGTGCGCCGTGCGGGGCGAGGTGGTCACGGTCCGGGTCGAGGCGGCGACACCGCGGCTGCTCGGGGTGGTGCGGCACACCAGTGCGTCGGCGAGGGCCGGTCCGGTCTGGTCGGGTGACGGACCCGTGCTGCGATGACCGTTCCGCTCAGGTGGCGTCACGGAGGAGCACGTCGAGCAGCCGGATCGCGCCGGCCTTGTCCAGCGGGTCGTTGCCGTTGCCGCACTTCGGCGACTGCACGCACGAGGGGCAGCCGTCGTCGCAACGGCAGGTGGCGATCGCCTCGCGGGTCGCCCGCAACCAGGTGGCGGCGGTGCCGAAGCCCCGCTCGGCGAACCCGGCGCCACCCGGGTGCCCGTCGTAGACGAAGACCGTGAGCCGGCCGGTGTCGGCGTGCAGCGCGGTCGACACCCCGCCGATGTCCCAGCGGTCGCAGGTGGCGAACAGCGGCAGCAGGCCGATCGCCGCGTGCTCGGCCGCGTGCGCGGAACCGGGCAGGTCGGCGGTCTCGAGCACGCCCTGGAGCACGTCGGCGGGCAGCGTCCACCACACGGCGCGGGTGTCGAGGGTGCGTTCGGGCAGGTCGAGCGGTTCCTCGCCGATCACCTCGCCGGAAGGCAGCCTGCGCTTGAGGTAGGAGACCACCTGGTGGGTGACCCGTACCTGGCCGAAGCTGATCCGGGCGTCGCCCCAGGCCCGGTGCCGGTGCTCGCTGGTGATCTCGATGTCGGTGATCTCGCGGGCCGAGGTCGCGTAGTCGGGGTCCTCGCGGACGACCACGGCCACGTTCGCGTCGAGGTCGAGCTCGAGGACCAGCCAGGTCTCACCCTGGTGCAGGTACACCGCGCCCGTGTGGGCGGTGCCGTGCGCCGACGAGGCGTCCACGGTGCCGAGCACGCGGCCCGTGACGTCCTCGACCAGCCGCACCGGACGTCCGCCGGACGACCGGATGTCGGCGAGGTCGCTGGCGCGTCGGCGATCCGTCCAGTACCAGCCACCGGGTCGCTTCCGGAGCAGTCCGGCCGCCGCGAGCGCATCCACGGCCGCGGGGGCCTCGGTGCCGAAGAGGGCCAGGCCCTCCGTGGTCAGTGGCGACTCCGCCGCGGCCGCGCACAGGTGCGGGCCCAGCACGTAGGGGTTGTCCGGGTCGAACACCGAGGCCTCGACCGGGGCGCCGAGCAGCGCCTGGGGGTGGCTCACCAGATAGGTGTCCAGCGGGTCGTCGCGCGCCACGAAGACCCCGAGGGCGTCGCCGTGGCCGCGACCTGCGCGCCCGACCTGCTGCCACAGGGCGGCTCGGGTGCCGGGGAAGCCGGCCAGCAGCACGGCGTCGAGCCCGGAGATGTCGATCCCCAGCTCGAGAGCGTTGGTCGCGGACAGGCCGATCAGCCGTCCGCTTCGCAGCGCCTGCTCGAGGGCGCGGCGTTCCTCGGGCAGGTAGCCGCCGCGGTACGCCGCGACCCGGTCTGCCAGCGCCGGATCGACCTCGGCCAGCAGCCGCCGGGTGGTCAGCGCGACGGTCTCGGCGCCGTGGCGGGAGCGGACGAACGCCAGCGTGCGCACGCCCTCGACCACCAGGTCGGTGAGCAGGTCGGCGACCTCGGCGCCGGCCGACCGGCGCACCGGGGCGCCGTTCTCGCCGGTCACCGTGGTGAACGGCGGCTCCCAGAGCGCGAGGGCGACCTGGCCACGCGGGGACGTGTCCTCGACCACCGCAGCCATCGGCAGGCCGGTCAGCCGACGGGCGGCGACCTCGGGGTCGGCCACGGTCGCCGAGGCCAGCACGAACGTCGGGTCGGCGCCGTG
>CAWAGN010000011.1:0-25195 GCA_963781545.1 uncultured Actinomycetota bacterium | reverse complement strand
CGCTCGGTCGGATCGGCCGGTTCGCCGTGCCCCACCGCGCGGTGATCGCGGCGTTCCTGTTCGTGACCGTGCTCGACGCCTCGATCGTGGTCGCCAACCCGCTGATCATCAAGCACCTCGTCGACGACGGGATCAGCAAGGGTGACGGCGGGCTGGTGACGCTGCTCGCGTTCGCGATGGTCGGTGTGGCTGTCGTCGATGCGAGCTTCGGCGTGCTCATGGGCTGGCTGTCCTCGCGAATCGGTGAGGGCCTGATCTACGACCTGCGCACCAAGGTGTTCGCCCATGTGCAGCGGATGTCCTGGCGTTCTTCACGCGCACCCAGACCGGCGCCCTGGTCTCCCGCCTCAACAACGACGTGATCGGCGCCCAGCGTGCGTTCACCTCGGTCCTGTCGAGCGTGGTCTCCAACTCGATCAGCGTGGTCGTGGTCGGCATCGCGATGTTCGCGCTGAGCTGGCAGGTGACGCTGCTGTGCCTGGCCACGTTCCCGATCCTGATCCTGGCCTCGCGCTGGGTGGGGTCCCGGCTCGCCGGTCTGACCCGCCAGCAGATGGACGGCAACGCCGACCTCGGCAACATGATGACCGAGCGCTTCAACGTCGGTGGCGCGCTGTTGCTCAAGCTGTTCGGTCGGCGCGCCGAGGAGGACGAGAAGTACGGCGAGAAGGCGTCCGTGGTCCGCGACCTCGGGGTGCGGATCTCCCTGATCTCCCGGGTCTTCGGTGCCGCCATGATGCTGGTGCCCGCGCTGGCGACCGCGCTGGTCTACGGCGTCGGTGGCCACCTCGCGATCCAGCAGTCGCTCAGCGTCGGCACCCTGATCGCGCTGGCGACGCTGCTGCTCCGCCTGCTCGGCCCGCTGCAGGGCCTGAGCAACGTGCGTGTGGACGTGATGACCGCGCTGGTCAGCTTCGACCGGGTCTTCGAGGTGCTCGACCTGCCCTCGACCGTCCAGGAGAAGCCGGGAGCCTCCGTGCTGCCGGCCGACACGGCGAGCGTGGAGTTCCGCGATGTCGGTTTCGGCTACCCCAAGGCCGAGGACGTCTCGCTGGCCAGCCTGGAGACGGTGAGCCGCAAGGAGAGCCGCGACACCGGGCAGGTGCTCCACGGGGTCAGCTTCCGGGCCGAGCCCGGACAGATGGTGGCCCTGGTCGGTCCCTCCGGCGCCGGCAAGACCACGATCACGCACCTGGTGGCCCGGCTCTACGACGTCAGCAGCGGCGCCGTGCGCGTGGGCGGACGCGAGGAGTCCTGGGACGTCCGGGACGTCACCCTGCAGTCGCTGGAGGACAGCGTCGGCTACGTGACCCAGGACGCCCACATGTTCCACGACACGATCCTGGAGAACCTCCGGTACGCCCGCCCGGGTGCCACCGAGGAGCAGGTGTGGGCAGCCCTCGAGGCTGCCCAGATCGCGCCACTGGTGCGAGGACTGCCCGACGGGCTCGAGACCGTGGTCGGCGACCGGGGCTACCGGCTGTCCGGCGGTGAGCGGCAGCGGCTGGCGATCGCCCGGCTGCTGCTGAAGGCGCCGCCGATCGTGGTCCTCGACGAGGCCACCGCCCATCTCGACTCGGAGTCCGAGCAGGCCGTGCAACGGGCACTCGACACCGCGCTCGCCGGTCGGACGTCGCTGGTGATCGCACACCGGCTCTCGACCGTGCGCAACGCGGACCTGATCCTCGTGGTCGACGCCGGACGCGTGGTCCAGCAGGGGACCCACCCCGAGCTGCTGGCCGGGGGCGGGCTGTACGCCGATCTCTACCGCACCCAGTTCGTGGGGGACGAGGCCGGCGAGCCGGTCGGTTGACGTCGACCGGTGGCCGGTGCCCGGGCCAGGCCCGGACGCCTCGACCGGCGTGGCAGCCCAGGAAAGCGTTGCTGGGTCAGCTGACCCAGCAACGGGAACAGGGGTCGGGGCGTCGTCTCGACGAAGCGCCGTCTCCCGAGCACCGCAGCGCCGCGACCGGGAACGAACCACAAAACCCCGCCCGTACGGTGCACCGGCTGTGAGGCGTCCGTGCGCTAAGAATGGGGTATGGACCTCCAGTTGAGCGACAAGGTCTTCCTGGTCACCGGGGGCGCGCGCGGCCTGGGCCGCGCCACCGCCGACGTGCTCGTCGCGGAGGGCGCTCGCGTCGTGATCTCCGGACGCGACCAGCGGTCGCTCGACGGCGCGGCGGACCAGCTCGGTGACCACGCCGTGGGCGTGGTCGGGGACAACGGCGACCCGGCCCAGGCCGAGCGGCTGGTGCAGGCTGCCTTCGACACCTGGGGCCGGCTGGACGGCGCCCTGATCTCGGTCGGCGGCCCACCGGCGAAGAGCGTGATGGACACCTCCGACGAGGAGTGGAGTGCGTCGTTCGAGGCGGTCTTCCTCGGTGCGGTGCGGATCGCGCGGACGGTCGCGGGGCGACTCGGCGAGGGCGGGTCGATCGGGTTCGTGCTGTCGAGCTCGGTGCGAGCGCCGATCTCGGGGCTGGCCATCTCCAACGGGCTGCGTCCGGGCCTCGCGATGGTGGCCAAGACACTCGCCGACGAGCTCGGCCCGCGCGGCATCCGGGTCAACGGACTGATGCCCGGTCGGATCGAGACCGAGCGGCTGCAGGAGCTCGACGCCCGCGCGGGCGACCCGGAGACGTCCCGGAGGAACGCCCACGTCGGCATCCCGCTGCGCCGCGACGGACGACCCGACGAGTTCGGCCGGGCCGCGGCGTTCCTGCTCAGCCCGGCGGCGTCATTCGTGTCCGGCGTGATGCTCCCGGTCGACGGGGGCATGGTCCGAGCGCTCTGAGGCCTCCCGGGGCCGGCCCCGTCGCTGCTGCCACTCGTCGTACACCAGGTAGACGAAGCCGCCGATCGCGAGCAGTCCGAAGAACCACCACTGCAACCCGTAGAAGAAGTGCGGTCCGTCGTTGATCTCGGGGAGCTCAACGGCCGCCAGCGGTTCGTCGGCGCGCGGTGACTGCTCGGCGAGCTCGAGGAAGCCGCCGTACAGCGGTTGTGGCACCACCGTGCCGATCGACTCGCTCGAGATCGAGCGCGTGGACAGGTCGGTGACCGTGGTCGAGCCACCGGTCGCGTCCACGCGGACGTAACCGGTGACCGTGACCAGGCCGTCCGTCGCCGGTGGCAGGTCGGGCCGCCTGGCGCCAGAGTTCTCGGCCGCCATCCAGCCGCGGTCGACCAGCACCGCGTTGCCGCTGCGCGTGACCAGCGGGGTCACCACGTCGACTCCCGAGGCGCCGTCACGGGTGCGGTAGCGCACCACGATCGTGTGCGCGTCGTCGTACTCGCCGGTCGCGGTGACCTGGCGCCACTCGTCGCGCTGGGAGGCGCCGCGACCCACGGAGAGCACGTCCGCTAGAGGCACCGGCGCGGCGGACAGGTTCTGCTCGATCCGGCTGTTGCCCGCGCGGCGCTCGTCGAGCCGGTGGAACTGCCAGTCGCCCAGGCGCAGTGCGAGATACGCGAGGGCGCCCACCACCAGCAGGAACCCCAGCCAGCGTCGGGACAGCAGGAAGCGCACGTCGCGACGATATCCGCAGGACCGGGAGGTTCCGGCGCCAGTGCCCAGCGTCCACCTAGGATGTGGGCATGGACACCACGGGACTGAAAGACGCCTGGGGTCGCACGGCGACCGACCTCCGGGTCTCCCTGACCGACCGGTGCAACCTGCGCTGCAACTACTGCATGCCGGCGGAGGGCCTCGACTGGCTCCCCACCGACGACGTCCTCACCGACGACGAAGTGGTCCGGCTGATCACGATCGGCGTCGAGCGCCTCGGCATCGACGAGGTCCGGTTCACCGGCGGCGAGCCGCTGCTCCGTCGCGGGCTGGTCGACATCGTCCGGCGCAGCGCGGCCCTGGAGCCGCGTCCCGAGCTGTCCCTGACCAGCAACGCGCTCGGCCTCAAGCGCACCGCTCACGCGCTCGCCGAGGCGGGCCTGGACCGGGTCAACGTCTCCCTGGACACGATCCGGCCCGACACGTTCCTCACGATCACCCGGCGCGACCGCTTCGACGACGTGATCGACGGGCTGGCCGCGGCGGCCGACGCGGGGCTGACACCGATCAAGGTCAACGCGGTGCTGCTGCGTGGCGTCAACGACCACCAGGCGCCCGAGCTGCTGGGCTGGTGCCTGGAGCGGGGCTACGAGCTGCGGATCATCGAGCAGATGCCGCTCGACGCCCAGCACGGCTGGAGCCGCGAGGCGATGGTCACCGCGGAGGAGATCCTCGCCTCGATCGAGTCCGCCTACACGCTGACTCCCGCAGAGGAGCCGCGTGGCAGCGCGCCGGCCGAGCTGTTCACCGTCGACGACGGCCCGGGAACGGTGGGCGTCATCGCCTCGGTGACCCGGCCGTTCTGCGGTGACTGCGACCGGGTGCGGCTGACTGCCGACGGTCAGGTGCGCAACTGCCTGTTCGCCCGCGAGGAGTCCGATTTGCGGGCCGCCCTCCGAGGCGGCGCCACCGACGAGGAGATCGCCGACCGCTGGCGGCTGGCCATGATGACCAAGCTGCCGGGCCACGGGATCGACGACACGACGTTCCTGCAGCCCACGCGACCGATGTCCGCGATCGGCGGCTGACCACCCGCTGATCCGGTTCAGCCGCGGTCGAGCGGCTGCACGGCGCGCAGGAACTGGCGCGCCGACAGGAAGTCGCTGAGCGACTGCCGGTGCTCCTCACACGCCAGCCACGACTTGCGACGCTCGGGCGTGTGCAGCTTCGGGTTGTTCCACAGCAGGTCCCAGACCGCGTCGGCCTGGCAACCCCTGGCCGAGCAGGTGGGCCGGTCGGGCTCCATCAGCAACTCCACCTGGTCCGGACATGGCAGTGCCGGACGGCTACGGGGGGGAGCCGTCCGGCACTCAAAGTCGTGCCCAGACGGGGGAGACCAGACACGACTTTCATTGATTCTTGCACGAGCACATTTCGGCTGTCCAACAGGGGCTCCGAGTACCGAAACTCACCGTGACGTTTGTCCGGGAGGGAGTGATTTACGCTGCAGGTCCGGGCCCTCGGGCATGGTTCCGGGGACCTTCGGGCTGGCAGCGTTGGCCATCACGACGGCGACGTAGGGCAGGACCAAGGCGCCGGCGACCAGCACCCAGCGCAGCCAGCCGCTGCCCACGACGATCGCCCCCACGAAGCACAGGGTGCGCAGCCCCATCGACAGCAGGTAGCGCCGCTGACGTGCACCGATCTCGTCGGCGGTGCTGATCGGCGCGTCGGTGATCCGGACGACATCCGGTTCGGTGCGCGGTCGTCGGGCCATGCTTCGAGCGTACGCCGCCGTACCTCAGCGCCTGCGCGGCGTAGGCGACTTCGCAGCGTGACACCACGGGGACCCGTGGCATCCTTCGGGAGCGACCGGCCGACCGGGCCGTCAACGACGCGAGGAGCACCCATGTCCGACCGCACCTACCGCCTCACCGAGATCGTCGGCACGTCGCCGGACGGCATCGACCAGGCCGTTCGCAACGGCATCGAGCGGGCCTCCCGCACGGTGCGCCACCTCGACTGGTTCGAGGTGCTCGGGGTGCGCGGCCAGGTCAAGGACGGCGGGGTCGAGCACTTCCAGGTCACCATGAAGCTCGGCTTCCGGCTCGAGGACGACTGAGCCCGGTCGACCACCGGGTGCTTTCGCCTACCGGTCGGTAGTCGATAGCGTCGCCGGGTGAGCAGATCCGTACTCGTCACCGGCGGCAACCGCGGCATCGGCCGCGCGATCGCAGAGGCGTTCCTGGCGCAGGGGGACGCCGTTGCCGTCACGACACGGTCCGGCGACGCGCCCGAGGGCGCGTTCGGGGTGCCCTGCGAGCTCACCGACCCGACGTCCGTCGACGACGCCTTCAAGGCCGTCGAGGAGCACCAGGGCCCGGTGGAGATATTGGTCGCCAACGCCGGCATCACCCGTGACACGCTGCTGCTCCGGATGAGCGAGGACGACTGGGACGCGGTGATCCAGACCAACCTCACCGGTGCCTTCCGGCTCGCGAAGCGCGCCACCAAGGGCATGCTCCGCCAACGCAGGGGTCGGATCATCTTCGTCTCCTCCGTGGTCGCCCTTCTCGGCTCTCCCGGCCAGGTCAACTACGCCGCCAGCAAGGCCGGCCTGGTCGGCATGGCCCGTTCCCTGGCCCGTGAGCTCGGCAGTCGCTCGATCACGGCCAACGTGGTCGCCCCGGGCTACGTCGAGACCGACATGACCTCGGGCCTGCCCGAGGAGCAGAAGGCGGCGTACCAGCAGCAGATCCCGTTGCAGCGCTTCGCGTCACCGGCCGAGGTCGCGTCCACCGTGACCTGGCTGGCGTCGGACGGCGCGGCCTACGTCACCGGGGCCGTGATCCCGGTCGACGGCGGCCTCGGCATGGGCCACTGACCAATCCAGCACCACCCCGACGACGGAGGAACCAGCATGGGCATTCTCGAGGGCAAGCGGATCCTGGTCGCCGGGGTCACCATGGACAGCTCGATCGGCTTCGCGGTCGCCCGGGTGGCGCAGGAGCAGGGCGCGCAGGTCGTGGTCTCCAACTTCGGCCGGGCGCTCGGCATCACGAAGCGGATCGTGAACCGGCTGCCCGAGCCGGCGCCGGTGATCGAGCTCGACGTCACCGACGACGAGCACCTCGAGCGGCTCCCCGACCTGCTCCGTGAGCACGTCGACGGCCTCGACGGGGTGGTCCACTCGATCGCGTACGGCAACCCGGAGACGCTGCTCGGCGGCAAGTTCCTCGGCGGCCCGTGGCCCGACGTCGCCCAGGCGGTGCAGGTCTCGGCGTACTCCCTGATGTCGCTGTCCCAGGCGTGCTCGCCACTGATGAGCGAGGGTGGCTCGATCGTCGGGATGACCTTCGACGCGTCCGTCGCGTGGCCGGCGTACGACTGGATGGGCGTGGCCAAGGCCGGCCTCGAGTCGTGCTCGCGCTACCTCGCCCGTGACCTCGGGCCGCAGGGCATCCGGGTCAACCTGGTCGCGGCAGGTCCGCTGAAGACCCTTGCCGCGAAGGCGATCCCCGGTTTCGAGGAGCTGGAGTCGATGTGGAGCGACCGCTCCCCACTGGGCTGGGACGAGAAGGACCAGACCCCGACCGCGAAGGCCGTCGTGGCCTTGCTCTCCGACTTCTTCCCGGCCACCACCGGCGAGATCGTGCACGTCGACGGCGGCTTCCACGCGATGGGCGCCTGAGCTCGGTCCTCCGGACGTCGAGCGGCGCGACACCCTGCCACGCCGCGGCGCAGTGATGGCCGCAACGCCGCGTGGGCACGCCCCGATGAGGAGCGCTAGCGTGCTGCGGTGACCTCCCTCGTCGAGCTCCGGATCCTGGAAGGGCCGAACCTCTACTTCCCGCGGGCGGCGGTGAAGCTGACGCTCGACGTCTCGGGTCTGGCGGCAGCGTCCGATGAGGACCTCCGCGCGTTCGGAGTCGCCCTCGGCATGACCGGCATCCGCCCGGGGTCGCCGGACAGCGGCTTCCGGCAGCGAGCCGCGATGCGCCTGGTGGAACGTCTGGTCCGCCGCATCGCGAGTGGCGCCGGCACCACCCGGCTCGCGGTACGGGTGCGACCGACGAGTGACGCGCAGCGCGTGGTGGTGGCCTACCCGTGGCGGGACCGCGACCGGGCCAGAGCCCTCGGTGAGGCGGTGGCCGACGTCCTGGACAAGGGCGTCGACGCCCTGGCGGGAGCCGTCGAGACGGTGGCAGGTACGCCGCGCGGACCGGGGCCGACGACGGTGCGACCGACGGTGCCGGTGGTCGCGGTCACGGGGACCAACGGCAAGACCACGACGTCGCGGATGATCGCGCACATCGCGCGGGTGTCCGGGCGTCACGTCGGTTGGTCGAACACCGACGGCATCTACCTCGACGGGGCCCTCGTCGAGGCCGGTGACTACTCCGGTCCCAGCGGCGCCGGGCGGGTGCTGGCACACCGGGAGGTCGAGTTCGCGGTCACCGAGACCGCGCGCGGTGGCATCCTGCTCAGGGGCATCGGCCTGGTGCACAACGACGTCTCCGTGGTCACGAACGTCACGGCCGACCACCTCGGGCTGCAGGGCATCGACACGGTCGACCAGCTCGCCGAGGTGAAGGGCGTCGTACCCCGGATCACCAGGAAGACCGGCTGGGCGGTCCTCAACGCCGACGACCCGCGGGTGCTCGCGATGCAGGCCACCACCCGGGCTCAGCCGTGGCTGTTCTCCCGCGACCCGGACTCGCCGGCGCTGCGCGACGTGCTCGCGCGCGGCGGCCGGGCGACGACGGTGATCGACGGCTGGCTCACGGTGCTGCGCCCCGGCGCCGACCCCGACCCGCTGCTGGAGATCGCCGACGTGCCGATGACGCTGGCCGGGCTGTCCCGGTTCAACGTGGAGAACGCGCTGGCCGCTGCCTCCGCTGCCCTCGCCGCCGGGCTCGAGCGCGCGCACGTGGTCGAGGGGCTGGCCTCGTTCCTTCCCGACGCAGCACACAATCCGGGCCGGATGAACTTCTTCACGCTCGACGGCTACTCCGTGGTGATGGACCTGGCGCACAACGAGGCCGGGCTCGAGGCGCTGCTGGAGGTGATGCGCGGCGTGGTCCCGCCGAAGGGCCGCTCGCTGCTCGCGCTGGGTGCCGTGGGCGACCGCACCGACGAGCTGGTCAGCAACCTCGGCGAGATCGCGGCCAAGGGCGCCGACGTGGTCGTGGTCGGGCACAAGCAGCGCTACCTGCGCGGGCGCACGACCGACGAGCTGGACGCGCTGATGCGCGAGGGCGCCGCCCGCGTCGGCGTCGAGCACCTTCCGTCGTACCCCACCGAGCTGGAGGCGCTCCAGGTGCTCTGCCGGCTCGCCAGGCCAGGCGACGTGGTCGGACTGATGTGCCACGCCGAGCGGGAGGAGGTGCTCGCGTGGATCGAAGGCAGCGGGGGCACCGCTGACGCACCGGACGACCTTCGCGAGAAGGTACGACGCGCGCGTGGCTGACACCCTGGCGCCGCTGAGCCGCACCGAGCAACGGGGCCGGCTCACGCTGCTCGCGGTCACGCTCGGGTCCGGCGTCGCGATCCTCGACGGCTCCATCGTCAACATCGCGCTGAAGACGATCGGCGAGGACCTGCACGCCTCGCTCGCCGAGCTGCAGTGGGTCGCCAACGGGTACCTGCTGGCTCTCGCCTCGCTGATCCTGGTCGGCGGCGCTCTCGGCGATCGGCTCGGCCGGCGGCGGATGTACGTCGCGGGGATCATCGGCTTCGCCGTGTGCAGCGCCCTGTGCGCGATCGCCCAGTCACCGCTCCAGCTGATCGGTGCGCGGGTCCTGCAGGGGGTCGCGGCCGCCCTCCTGACACCGGGCAGCCTGGCGATCATCGAGAGCAGCTTCAGGAAGGAGGACCGGGCCGGCGCGATCGGCTGGTGGGCCGGAGTCTCGGGCGTGACCACGGCGCTGGGACCGTTCCTCGGTGGCTACCTGCTCGGCCACGGCGGCTGGCGGCTGATCTTCCTGATCAACCTGCCGTTGTGCGTGGCCGTGCTCGTGCTCTGCCGGTGGGTCCCGGAGACGAGGGCCGGAGGAGAGGCGAGGCCCTTCGACGTCCGCGGCGCCCTGCTCTGCGTGGTCGGACTGGGTGCGGTCACCTACGCCCTGACCGTCGGCGCGAGCGGCGACCCCGTGGTGGTGTGGCTGTCGGCGGCGGTCGGTGTGGTCGCGATGGTGGCGTTCGTGCTGGTCGAACGCCACCCCGGCGCGATGGTGCCGGCCGAGCTCTTCGCCTCGCGGATCTTCTCCGCCGCCAACCTGATGACGTTCCTGGTGTACGGCGCGCTCGGCTCGGTCTTCTTCCTCCTGGTCCTGCAGCTCCAGGTGACCAGCGGGTTCAGCCCGTTCCAGGCCGGGCTGTCCGGGCTCCCGGTCACGGTCGCGATGCTGCTGCTGTCGTCGCGCTTCGCGGCGCTCGCAGCGCGCACCGGTCCCCGGCTGCCGATGACGATCGGCCCGCTCCTCTGCGCGTCGGGGGTGCTGCTGCTGGTCGGGGTCGGCGAGGACACGTCGTACTGGACCGGCGTGCTGCCGGGCATGGTGCTCTTCGCCCTCGGTCTGTCCGGCCTGGTGTCGCCGCTGACCGCTGCCGTCCTCGCTGCGGCGCCCGACGAGTTCGCCGGGGCTGCGAGCGGGATCAACAACGCGGTCGCCCGCGCCGGCTCGCTGCTGCTGGTCGCCGCGCTGCCCGCCGCGGTCGGGCTCAGCGGTGCCGACTACCGGCGCCCGGAGGTGCTGACGCAGGGCTACCGCGAGGGCATGGTGGTCTGTGCGGTGCTTTTGGCCGTCGGCGGGGTTGTGGCCTGGTTCGGCCTGCGCGCGCTGCCGACGGACGTCGGCGACGCCTGCACCGGTCAGCTGTCCGGTGAGCACCCCCCGCACTGCGAGTGCGGGCAGCTGCACCCGAGTCTTTCGCGGTAGGCCGGGGACAGTTACCAAGTTCTCCTGGTGTTTGGTCACTTCGCACGGAATCCAGCCGGCGTGTCGCGACAAACACCAGGAGAACTTGGTAAATCCCGCACACCCAGCCTGGCAGCACCGCGAGCCCCGGCACCGGAAACGGAGCGCCGGGCTACGGGGCGGCCGGGGCGTAGTCGGGGTCGGCGACGGGGGCGTCCGGGTACGACGCCGCACCGGCCTGCGCCTGCTGCGACCAGGTCTCCAGCTCCGACATCACGGCCGGGTGCTGGTCGACGCAGACCACGAGCAGGTCACCGGGGTTGGCGCGCGCCATCGCGTGCCGGACGGCCTCGATCTCGTCGAGCACCACCTCGACCTGCTTGCAGCGGGCGCCGTCCTCCATCGCGCGTCGGACCCCCTCGTTGACGAGCCCGGCGGTCTCACCGCGCTCGCGCTTGCGGAGGGAGACGTCCTCGCGGACCACGACCACGTCGAAGTGCCGGGCGGCGATGTCGCCGAGCTCGCGCATGTCCTCGTCGCGCCGGTCGCCGGCCGTGGCGATCACGCCGATCCGCGACGGCTTCCCCAGCTCGTGGGTCGAGGTGAGGCCCTCGCCGATGCGGTCCACGAAGTCGCCGAGCATACGCATGCCGGGCGCGTTGTGGCAGTAGTCGACGATCACGTTGACCCCGTTGACCTCGATCTCGTTGAGGCGGCCGGGGGAGAGGTAGTAGTTGGTCGAGAAGGTGCGCAGGCCCTGCCGGATGTCGTGCAGCGGCGCTCCGGCGGCGAACGCGGCGGCGGCGGCGCCGAGTGCGTTCTGCACGTTCATCCGGGCGCGCCCGCCGAACGTCGCGGGCAGCAGGTGGGTCCAGGCGAGCTGCATGTCCCGGCGCCCGTGACGGACCACGATCATCTCGCCGCGCTCGGTCTGCTCCAGCACCAGCGCCTTCCCACCCCGTCGGCAGTGCGCGTCGATCATGTCGCGCACGTCGGTGCCCTCCGGGGTGTCCCGCTGGGCCATCGAGAACCACACCACCTGACCCGAACAGCGCCGTCGCATCTGTCGCACGAGCGGGTCGTCGGCGTTGAGCACGGCGTGGCCGTCGCGCGGAACCGCCTCGACCAGCACCGCCTTGACGTCGGCGAGCTGCTCGACGGTGTCGATGCCGCGGAGCCCGAGGTGGTCAGGCTGCACGTTGAGCACCACCGCGACGTCGTTGCGCTCGTAGCCGAGGCCCTCACGCAGGATGCCGCCGCGGGCGACCTCGAAGACCGCGAAGTCGACGCGGGGGTTCTGCAGCACCATCCGGGCGCTGCGCGGACCGGACGCGTCGGCCTTGATCAGCAGCCGCTCGTCGATCACGACCCCGTCGGTGGAGGTCATCCCGACCTTGCGGCCCATGCCCTTGAAGATGTGGCTGATCATCCGGCTGGTCGTGGTCTTGCCGTTGGTGCCGGTCACCGCGACGATCGGGATCCTGCTCGGCGCGCCGGGCGGGAACAGCATGTCGACGACCGGCTTGGAGATGAACTGCGGCTCGCCGATGGTCGGGTGCGTGTGCATCCGGAAGCCGGGCGCCGCGTTGACCTCGCAGATCGCGCCGCCGGTCTCGCGCACCGGCTGCGTGATGTCGGGGCAGATGAAGTCGATGCCGGCGATGTCGAGGCCGACCATGCGGGCGGCCTCCTCGGCGATCTCGACGTTCTCCGGGTGGGCCTCGAAGGTGCGGTCGATCGAGATGCCGCCGGTCGACATGTTGCCCGTGAGCGCCAGCTTGACCGTCTCACCCTCGGGCGGGACGTCGGAGACGGCGTACCCCTGCTCCCGCACCAGCTCGACCGCGGCGTCGTCGACCTTGATCCGGGTCAGCACCTTCTCGTGGCCGACGCCGCGGCGGGGGTCGGCGTTGGCGGTGTCGACCAGCTGCTCGACGGTGCTGGTGCCGTCACCGGTCACGCTGGCCGGCACCCGCTCGGCGACGGCTGCCAGCCGGCCGTCGATGATCAGGCAGCGGTAGTCCTTGCCGGTCACGAACGACTCGACGATCACCCAGCCGCGCCGCGACTGGGCCTCGGCGGTCGCGAACGCCTCGCGCACGTCGTCGTCGTCCTGCAGGTCCAGGCAGACGCCTCGGCCGTGGTTGCCGTCCAGCGGCTTGACCACGACCGGGAAGCCGATCCGGTTGGCCGCGCGCACGGCCTGGTCGGCGGTACGGACCGACTCCTGCTTCGGGACCGGCAGTCCGGCCGCGCCGAGCAGCCGGGTGGTGAGGTCCTTGTCGCTGGCCACGTCGACCGCGATCGCGCTGGTCTCCGAGGTCATCGTGGCCCGGATCCGCTTGGCATGTACGCCCTGTCCGAGCTGCACGAGCGAGTGCTGGTTGAGCCGGATCCACGGGATGTCGCGAGAGACCGCCTCGTCGATGATCGCCTGCGTGGACGGGCCGAACGCGGTGCGCTCGGCCCGCAGGATGAACGACTCCAGCTCCTGCTCGAACTCGAAGTCCGGGTCGTGCCGGACCAGGTCGTTGACCAGGCGTACGGCGAGCTTGCTGGCGGCCAGGCCGACCTGCTCGTCGACGTACCCGAAGACGATGTTGTAGCGGCCGCGCTCGCCCTTGACCTGTCGCGTCTTGCCGCGGCGGATGTCGTGGCCGACGGTCTGCTGGAGCGCCAGCGCCACGTGCTCGGTCACGTGACCGAGCCAGGTGCCCTCGTTGAGCCGCTCGACGAAGCCGCCGCGACGGCCGCGGGAGCAGGAGTGCTCCCGCAGGCCGGGCAGCAGCCGGAGCAGCTCGTCGGTGAAGCCGGGCAGCGTGTTGGTGGGGAACTCCTCGAGGCTCCCCAGGTCGACCACGAGGTGGATGGAGCGGTCGTAGCTCCAGACGTTCGCGCCGCGGTAGACGCGGGTCTCCACGATCTGCAGGTCGGGGGCGGGGGACTCAGTCATGGGCGGCTCCTCGGGTACGGCGCGCGCGGCGCCGACGCAGGACGGTTGGGCTCACGTCACCGGCGGCGATGTCGCGGGCCAGTTTGCGCAGATCGCGGCCGGCGGCGGCGAGCTCGGCGACCGGGCCGAGCTCGTCGAGCTCCTCCTCGATCACGCGGGCCTCGTCGGGGACCAGGGTTCGCGTGGTCATGTCGAAGCGTGCGCCGGCAGGCAGCACGTGCAGCTGAACGCCGGAAGCGAGGATCGGCGAGTTGCGCTTGGCCTCGTGCGCGTCGGACACCATGTGGGTGCCGTCGAGCAGGGTGACCGCGCCGCGGCCGATCACCTCGAGCACCGGTCGGCCGGCGTCGTGGCGGATCACGGCACCGGTGTCCTCGTCGACGCCGATGCCGAGCAGCTGGGGACTCTGGGCGACGATCATCAGCAGCCGACCGTAGCGGTTGCGCTGCTCGAAGTGCTGGTCGACGACGCAGCCCCGGAGCAGGCCGAGCCCGGCCGCCACCTGGGTCATCCGCTGCTTCGGCGTCGTACCCCCGGAGCCGAAGGCGACCATGTGGGAGGACTGGATCGACGCGCCGGCGGACGTGCCGCCCACGGTGGCGCCCCGGAGGTGAGCGGCGTGGATCGCGTCGCCGAACGCGGTGCCGGCGACGACCGCGGAGAGCTTGAGCTGGTTGCCGCCGGTCATGAAGATGCCGGTCGCGGCTGCGAGCTGCTCCGCGAACGCCGGGTCGTTGGCCTGCTGTCGGTCCTCGGGGCGCACCCCGAACACGTCCCGGGCGCCGAGCCTGCGGAACACCGCGTCGTACACCTCGACCACCTCGGGGCCCAGCGAGCTCGCTGTCGGGATCACCGCGATCCGCGCGTCGGCGCCACCCGCGCTCTCCACGAATCGGCTGAGGACCGCGCGGCGACGCAGCTTGTCCTCGGCTCCGCCGATCACGAACAGCGGTCCGGGAGTGTCGCCGGAACCGTGGTCAGGGCTCTCCGGGGACGGCATGACAGGCACACTATCGGGATGCCAGAGTGGCGCCCGTGGGCACCCGAAACCGGACACTTGTGGTCATGCGGCACGCCAAGGCCGAGGCCTTCGCCGACGACGACCGCGCACGTCGGCTGACCGAGCGCGGACGCCGCGACGCGGCCGAGGCCGGTGCCTGGTTGGCCGCGCAGGGGATCGCCCCGACGCACGCGATGGTCTCGTCCGCGGCCCGCACCAGGTCCACCTGGGAGTCGTTCGCGCGGGGCGCGGGCTGCTCGGCGGAGGCGTCGTACGAGGACGGGCTGTACTCCGCCGGCCCCGACGCCGCGCTGGAGGTGCTCCGCACGGCCGCCCCCGACGCGAAGGTGCTCGTGTTCGTCGGCCACAACCCGACGGCGGCCTACCTCGCGCACCTGCTGTCCGACGGCACGCCCGACCCCGACGCATTCCGGGCGATGTCCTCCGGGGGCTACCCCACCGCTGCGCTGACCGTCCTCGAGGTGCCCGTCGACTGGGCCGACCTCGCCGAGGGTTCCGCGAGCGTCACGCACTTCCACGTGGGCCACGGCTGACCCGCTCTCCGTCGCCGAGCGGTCGGCGACGGGTCAGACGGGTCACACGGGGGGAGCCGGCGTGACGATGCCGTGCTCGGCGTCGGCGAGCTCGATCTCCTCCCGGGAGATGCCGAGCAGGTACATGATCGCGTCGAGGTAGGGCACGTTGACCGAGGTGTGCGCGGCGTCCTGCACGACCTGCTTGGCGTTGAACGCGATGCCGAGCCCCGCGGCCGAGAGCATGTCGAGGTCGTTGGCACCGTCGCCGATCGCGATCGTCGCCTCCTCGGAGATGCCCGCCTGCGCGGCGAACCGGCGGAGCGCCGCGGCCTTGCCTGCCCGGTCGACGACGTCACCCACGACCCGGCCGGTGATCGTGCCGTCGACCACCTCGAGGTCGTTGGCGGCGGAGTAGTCGATGCCCAGGTCGGCGGCGATCCGGTCGGTGATCTGGGTGAACCCGCCCGAGACCATCGCGAACCGGTACCCGAGCCGCTTCAGGGTCCGGACCAGGGTCCGGGCGCCGGGGGCGAGCTCGATGTCGTCGTACACCTTCTCCAGGGCGCCGGCGTCGAGTCCCTCCAGCAGCGCCACCCGCTGCCGCAGGCTCTGCTCGAAGTCCAGGTCGCCGCGCATCGCCGCCTCAGTCACCTCGGCGACCTCACGCTCGCAGCCTGCGTGGCCGGCCAGCATCTCGATCACCTCGCCCTGGATCAGGGTGGAGTCGACGTCCATCACCACCATCCGCGCGCCGCGCATCAGCAGGTTCGCCTGCTGGACGGCGATGTCGACCTCCTGCTGGGCGGCCTCGGTGGCGAGCACGGCGCGCAGCCGGTCGGGGTCGGCGCCGGAGATGTGCATGTCGATCGCGGTGACGGGGTAGCGGGCGATCCGTTCGATCCGGTCGATGTTCGCACCCGAGTCGGCGATCCGGCCCGCCACCGCGGCGAACGCCTTCGACTTCAGCGGGCTGCCGAGCACGGTCACCCGGGTGCGCCCCTCGGGGCGCCTGCGGTTGTCACCGGAGCCCTTGTCGACCTCCACCTGCATGTCCAGCTCGGCCCCGACCTGCTCCAGCGCGTCGCGCAGCGACTTCCAGTCCCGGGGGGCGGTCACGAGCACGCCGAGGATCAGCCGACGACGGAGCACGATCTGCTCGATGTCGACGACCTCGACGCCGTACGACGCCAGGGTGCCGAAGACCCGGGACGTGACACCCGGCCGGTCCTTGCCGGTCAGCGTGATCAGGAGCGTCCGAGGGATCTCGAGGTCGGCGTTCATCGCGCAGCCACGCTATCCCGTACGACGGGGAGCCGAGCGTCGTCTCACACCGAGCAGGCGGCGACCAGGGCGTGCCGCGCCGCCCGGTCGAGCGGGACCAGGGCCTGTCGGCGGGCCTCGACCTCCGCTGCCGTGACCGCGCCGCCCTCGTGCTCGACCGCCAGCCCGACCACCTCGCGGCAGAGCATCGCGCGGTCGACCGTCTCCACGCGGCGCGGTTCGAGGGAGGGTGGCAGCGGCGTGGCGCTGCCGTGGCGCAGGTCGCCGAGGAGGTCGGCGATCTCCGGTCGCCAGCGCGCGACGTCGAGGTCGACCAGCCGCTGCGTGCTCTCCACCAGCTGGCGGCGCAGGTCGGAGCCGGCCTGGTACAGGTCCGGTGGCGGCGGCTCCTGCGCTCGGTGGGTGCGCCACACGATCCCGTGCGGCGCCGGCTCCGGCACCAGGCCGAGGCCTGCGCCGGTCACCACCACGGCCTGTCCGGCCTCGAGCGCCCGCTCGTTGAACGCCGTCGGACCGGCCAACCCCGCCGGGTCGCCGGGGACGGGCAGGGCCAGCGAGCACCCTGCTGCGCCGAGCCGGCGCAGGGTGCCGACGGCCAGCACCAGCGTCGTCGGCTCCTCGGCGAGGCCGAGCACGGTCTGCTCGGGTCCGGTGACCTGCAGCGAGGCCAGCAGGCCGTCGAGGTCGGCCCGTCCGGCCAGGACGCTGCCCAACCAGCTCGACAGGATCGCCGAAACCGGGAGCAACGGGGCGGACACGGGGGCAATGTAGCGGTGCGACCGTGGCGGGCGCGGTTTGGGTAGGTTGTGCCCTGCCGACCACTGCCCAGCCCACGATTCCCCCGCCCGCCGACCCCGAGGTACCCGATGGCCGCCGTCCTGGAGCTCGCCGACGTCACCGTCCGGCGCGGCCAGGCGACCCTGCTCGACGCGGTCAGCTGGTCGGTCGACGAGTCGGACCGCTGGGTGGTCCTCGGGCCCAACGGTGCCGGCAAGACCACGTTGGTGCAGGTCTGCTCGGCGCAGATCCACCCCAGCGGCGGCGTGGCCGGCATCCTCGGCGAGGTGCTCGGCACCACCGACGTCTTCGAGCTCCGGCCCCGGATCGGCCTGACCAGCGTCGCGATCGCGGAGCGCATCCCGCGCGACGAGCGCGTGGGCGACGTCGTGGTCTCGGCGTCGTACGCCGTGGTCGGGCGGTGGCGCGAGCACTACGACGAGCTCGACCACGACCGCGCCCGGGCGCTCCTGATCGAGGTCGGTGCCGACCACCTGGTCGACCGCACCTTCGGCACCCTGAGCGAGGGCGAGCGCAAGCGGGTGCAGATCGCCCGGGCCCTGATGACCGACCCCGAGCTGCTGATCCTGGACGAGCCGGCGGCCGGCCTCGACCTCGGTGGCCGCGAGGACCTGGTCTCCACGCTGTCGACGCTGGCGCAGGACGAGAGCTCGCCCGCGACGGTGCTGGTCTCGCACCACGTCGAGGAGATCCCGCCGGGGTTCACGCACGCGATGCTGCTGCGGCAGGGCGCCGTCGTGGCGCAGGGGCCGATGAGCGAGGTGCTGACCGCGGAGATCCTCTCCGAGACGTTCGCGATGCCGCTCGTGCTGGGCCAGGCGCACGGGCGCTACACGGCGCGCCGCGCCTCGCGTCGCTACCGGCTCTGAGCCGGTCCCGGCGACCGGCCGCCGGGTAGTCTCGCCACATGGACTGGATCGGCGACCACCTCTGGGAGACCTGGCTGATCGCCGCGGTCGGTCTGGGTGTGGTCGAGCTGATCACCCTCGACCTGCTCTTCGCGATGCTCGCCATCGGCTGCGTCGTCGGCGTGCTCACTGCGCTGCTCGGCCTGCCCGGGGTGCTGACCCTGCTGTTGGCCATGGGTTCGGCCGTCGGGCTGCTCGCGTTCCTGCGGCCCAACCTGGTCAAGACGCTGCACGCCGGCCCGGACCTGAAAACCGGGCCCGCCGCGCTGATCGGTCGGCCGGTCCAGGTGCTCACCCTGCTCGCGCCCGGCCAGTTCGGCCGGGTGAAGATCGGCGGTGACGAGTGGACCGCGGCGCCGTACGACGAGTTCGACGAGATCGAGCCCGGTGAACGCGCCGAGGTGGTCGAGATCAGGGGTGCGACGGCCTACGTCCGCCGCGCCTGACAGCGTGCCCGGCGCTCCACTGGCACCGGCACGACACGCACCAGTACGACAAGAGATTGGGGCACCATGACCGGGATCATCATCCTCGCGGTCGTCGTCATCTTCGTGGTCATCCTGTTGGCCAAGACGGTGCGGATCGTGCCGCAGGCACGCGCGGGCATCGTCGAGCGCTTCGGCAAGTACCGCGTCACGCTCTCGCCGGGGCTCAACATCGTGACGCCGTTCGTGGACAAGGTCCGCTACGTGATCGACATGCGCGAGCAGGTGGTCTCCTTCCCGCCGCAGCCGGTGATCACCGAGGACAACCTGGTGGTCTCGATCGACACCGTCATCTACTTCCAGGTCACCAACCCGGTCTCGGCGACGTACGAGATCGCCAACTACATCTCCGCGGTCGAGCAGCTCACCATGACCACGCTGCGCAACATCGTCGGCGGCATGACGCTCGAGCAGACGCTGACCTCCCGCGAGGACATCAACCGCGGTCTGTCCGGCGTGCTCGACGAGGCCACCGGCCGCTGGGGCATCCGGGTCGGTCGGGTGGAGATCAAGGGCATCGACCCGCCGCCCTCGATCAAGGACTCGATGGAGAAGCAGATGCGCGCGGACCGCGACAAGCGCGCCGTGATCCTGACCGCCGAGGGCCAGCGCCAGTCCTCGATCCTGACCGCGGAGGGCAACAAGCAGGCTGCGATCCTCTCGGCCGAGGGTGACCGGGAGGCGCTGATCCTGCGGGCCCAGGCCAACCGGGAGGCCGCGATCCTCAAGGCCCAGGGCGAGGGGCAGGCGATCCAGACCGTCTTCCAGGCGATCCACGACGGTCAGCCGGACCAGTCGCTGCTCGCCTACCAGTACCTCCAGATGATGCCCGAGATCGCGAAGGGTGACGCCAACAAGGTGTGGATCCTTCCCTCGGAGTTCACCAAGGCGCTGGAGGGCCTCGGCTCCTCGATCCACGAGGTGGCCGGCATCCCGGCCAAGACCGACGGGCCGCGCAAGCGCGTGGACGCGCCGATGATCGAGCCACCCACGACCCCGGACTCGTCCCTCTCCCAGGCGCACGAAGAGGTGCAGAAGGCCATCCGTGCGGCCGAGGAGTCGGCTGCGTCGGCCGGAGGCAGGCCGTCGAGCACCCCTCCGCCGGCTCACGCCGGGCCGGCGGTGGACGCTCCGGACGCGCCGACCGAGCCGCCCACCGAGCCGCCCGCCGCCGAACCGCCGGTGACCTGACCTGATCTCCTCGGTCTGGGAGGCGCTCGCCGTCCTCCTGGCCGGGGTCGCGGCCGGCTCGATCAACGCGGTGGTCGGGTCGGGCACCCTGGTCACCTTCCCGACGCTGCTCGCCTGCGGCCTGCCCGCGGTGACGGCGAACGTCTCCAACACGGTCGGTCTGGTGCCCGGCAGCCTGTCCGCGGCCATCGGCTACCGCGCCGAGCTCGTCGGCCAGCGCGGCCGCATCGTGCGTCTCGCGTCCGCGTCGGTCGTCGGTGCCGTCATCGGGGCGCTGCTCCTGCTGGTGCTGCCCTCCTCGGCCTTCGACGCGATCGTGCCGGTGCTGATCAGCCTCGGTGTGCTGCTGGTGGTGTTCGGGCCGGCGATCTCCAAGCGGGTCGCGGCCCGGGCCGAGGCTCGCGGCGGGCTGCCGGAGCACGGCGTCTGGTGGGTGTGGCCGGCCGTCCTGCTGGCCGGCGTGTACGGCGGCTACTTCGGGGCCGCGCAGGGCGTGCTGCTGATGGCGATCTTCGGGATCGGCATCGCGGACACCCTGCAGCGGCACAACGCCACCAAGAACGTGCTGGCACTGCTGGTCAACGGGGTCGCTGCCGTGGTGTTCCTGTTCGTCTCCCACCTCGACTGGTGGGCGGTCGGGCTGATCGCGGTCGGCTCGGTCATCGGCGGCCAGGTCGGTGCCACCGTGGGCCGTCGGCTGCCCGCCGCCGTGCTGCGCGGCGTGATCGTGGTGGTCGGCGTGGTTGCGATCGTCAGCCTGCTGCTCGGCTAGGAGGCGGCGTCGATCAGGCGCTGCAGGTGCGGAGTCCAGTGGCCGGCGTACCTGCGCTGGAGCTGCGGGATCCGCCAGTCGGTGCCCTCCACCATCTGCCGGCACCGGTAGGTCTCGCAGTGGCACCTCAGCAGGTACGACGGGTCAGCCGTGCTGGTCGCGTAGTCGTGGGTGACCTCGTCACCGGGCGCGAGCTCGCGCAGCGCCACCAGGGTGTAGCCGCCGGACCAGCCGACCGACGGCTCGCAGCTGTGGTTGAGGAGGTGCAGGTCGTTGCCGGCCGGCAGCACCAGGTGCGTGTCGTCATCGAGCACGAGCGTGTCGACGTAGTCGTCGCCGGTTCGGAGGTGCTGCAGCTCGGCTGTGGCCACCACGCGTCCGCCGAACCGGGCGACCTCGGTGCCCGTCGGGATCGGCGTGACGGCGAAGAGCCCGGTGCCGGCGATCGGGCTCGGTCCGGGGTGGACGTCGGGGGACAGCCAGGAGTCGGCTGGGACAGGGGGCACGTGGCCGAGCGTAGGGGGACGGGTCGTGGGTGGTGCGAAGGCGCAGCTACGGAAGGGGTACGGCGGGCTTGTGCGCGGCTCCTGTCTCGGAGCCTGTGGGTCTGTGGGTGGTTCACAGGCGCAGCAGGAGTCTGGCGGGGCTTGCGGTCCACCGGTCGCGGCCCTTCGGTGTTGAAGGAGGGCGCCCTGGCGCCCGTCTCGAAACCTCCGGGTTGTGGGTGGTTCACAGGCGCAGACGGGAGGGTCGGCGCCGGGTGCGGCTCGCTCCCGGGTGCCGGCCGCAGTGGTGAAGAGCCCAGCGCGGAGCCTTCGGAACACCCTGCTTGCCACGGGAAATGTCGACGGAATCCGATCTTGATTCGAACACCTGTTCGAGTAGAATGGAGGCATGAGCACGACGGCACCCGACCTCGACACCGCGGCAGTGACTGCTGCTGGGGTGCTCGACGTCGCGCGTGGCCGGCGTGCCGCAGCCACGCCGCCGAGGCTCGACCTGCTGCAGGCGGCCGTGGAGTGGGCGGACCTGCACCCGGCGGAGTCCATCCACGACGCGGCGCTGCTCTCGCGTCACGGGGACCAGCCGTTCGCGGTCGCCGGACCGGGCGCACCGCTGGTCGCGGAGTTCTGCGTGGCCGAGTTCGCGCTCGCGGTCGGGCTGCCCACCGAGACCGGCAAGGCCTACCTCGGTGAGGCGGTCGAGCTGCGGCACCGGCTCCCCAGGACCTGGGCACGGGTGGTCTCCGGTGACCTGGCCGCGTGGCGGGCCCGGCGGATCGCGCGGGAGACCATCGGCCTCTCAGCTGCCGCGGCGGGGTTCGTCGACACCAAGGTCGCCCCTTATGCGCACCGGATCCGGCCCGCGGAGGTCGACCGGCTGGTCGCCGACGCGGTCGGACGGTTCATGCCCGCCGAGGCCGAGAAGCTGCGCCGACAGGCAGCCGATGGCCGGTACCTCGCGATCGAGCACACCCAGGTCTCGTTCGTCGGCACCTCGAGGATCCACGGCGAGCTCGACCTCGCCGACGCCCTGGACCTGGAGACCCGGATCGCCCACGAAGCCGCCGTCCTCGCCGCCTGCGGGTCCGAGGAGACCCTCGACGTCCGCCGCTCGCAGGCACTGGGTCAGATCGCCCGCCAGCAGACGTCACTGGACCTCGCATGCAGCCGACCCCGACGACCGTCCCGCTGCCCGGCAGACCGTGGTCCACGTCCACCTCTCCCCGGACGGCCCGTTCGCCCGCGTCGAAGCCTCCGGCCGCCGGCTGGTGACCGTCGAGCAGGTCCGCGAGTGGCTGCGCACCCCGCTGACCGAGGTCGTCATCAAGCCGGTGGTCGACGTGACCGAGCACCTGCACGTCGACCAGTACGAGGTCCCCACCAGGCTCGCCGACCAGACCGCCGAGCGCGACCTCACCTGTGTGTTTCCCTGGTGCACCCGCCCCGCGGTGCGCTGCGACGACGACCACGTCATCCCCTACAGCGACGGCGGCACCACCAGCAGCGACAACCTCGCGTCCCTGTGTCGCAGACACCACCGGCTGAAGACCCACCACTCCGGCTGGAGCTACACCGCCCTCGAACCCGGCATCCTACCTGTGGTCATCGCCGCATGGCTACCAGTTCCTCCGCGACCACCGCGGCACCACCGACGTCAGCCGAGACAAGCCGCCCGACCGGCTACAAAACGGGCCACACCACGGGCCACCCGACACCTGAACACACCGCCCCACACCCCGCCATCCATCTGGCGGGGCTACAGGCACGTCAGTCGGTCGACGACAGGGCGCGGAACCGCCCGACCAGCTCGGGGTCGGACTCGGGGAGCTCGAAGCGGGCGTAGAGCCAGAGCAGCAGCTCGGCGGACGTGCCCTCGACCGTGGGCCGCTTCCCGCCGTCGACCCAGGTGATCGCCGCCTGAGGCGTCTCCTGGCTGACAGTCCAGACCCGCTTGGTGTCCGTGGACCGCAGCACCAGGTCCCCGTCGAGGGTGCGCCCGCTGCGGGCGACGTCGCCGGCGTCGGCGAGCGAGGTGGTGAGGAACTCCTCGACGCAGTCGTCTGCCACCTCGGCGTCGATCGTGATCTCGTGCCCGGCGGCGTTGGCCGCGTCGAAGTGGTGGACGATCGCCTCCTGCACCTGGTGGCGGGTGATGAAGGCGACGTCCTGCTGCGGCGGGTACCAGGTCCAACAGGCCGCGGACTGGTCGGCGGTGCGCAGCGTCTCGACCAGCTCCTCGGCACCGGACACGAGGGCCTCGAGCAGGCCGGTGTCGTCCGGACGGACCGGTCGTCGGCTCTCGTCGGGCGGGCCGTCGAGCCGCTCGGCGGCGATCGTGCGCCAGAACCAGTGCACCTCGGTCACGTGCCAGACCAGGTCGGCCACGCGCCAGTCCGGGCAGTGCTCCACCCGGGCCTCGAGGTTGCCTCGGGCGTCGTCGGCGAGGCCGCGGCTGTGGCCGGAGATCGCCGCGAGAGCGCGTTCCATGGTGAGGGGCATGCGCGCGACGCTAGAGGTCCACGGGGACACCGGGCCACTCGGGGCTCGGGCCGGGTGCGGACTCACCGGTCCACGTAGGCGTCCAGCCACCGGGCGAGCTCGTCGAAGACCCGCTCGCGCGCCGGCTGCCGGGACAGCGTCACGTCGTGCATCGCGCCCTCGACCTGCGCGATGGTCACGTGCCGACCGAGGTAGGGCGCCCAGTGCCGGATCTGCTCCACGTCGAGCACGATGTCGCTCGAGGTCGCGTCGTCGCCCAGCCCTGCCTCGCCGCCGCTGCGGGCGGAGCTGAGCACGAGCACCGGTGCGGCCACGTCGATGCCACGGTGCACCCGGGCGTGCGCCCGTCGTACGGCGCGCAGCCAGCCGGCGTAGACGGCGAAGCTCTCCAGGGGCTTCCACCGCAGGTCGAAGTCCCACTCGCCGGCGTGGTCGCGGTGCAGGCTGCGCGCGTAGTGGCCGCTGACGTCGCGTGGGATCAGCCGCATCGGCTGCCGCCCGCCGACGACGTCGATCACCTTGGTGCCGACCGTGCGCATCAGGCGGCCGGAGTTCATCTCCAGCCAGGGGGAGTTGAGGGCGACCCCGACGACCCGCTCCGGCCGCCGGTCGTGCAGCCACAGCGGCACCGTGAGCCCGCCGGTCGAGTGGGCGCTGATCACGACGTGGTCGTGCTCGGCGGCGACGAGCGCCAGCGCGGCGTCGAGCTCCTCGTAGTACGTCGACATGTCCGCGACGTACGTCGGCGTCTGGTGCGGCAGCCAGGAGCGGCCGTACTTGCGCAGGTCGAGCGCGTAGAAGTCATAACCGCGCGCCACCCACCAGTCCGCGGCAACGGTCTGGAAGAAGTAGTCGGCAAAGCCGTGCACGTGCAGCACCGCCCTGCCGGTCGGTTGCTCCGCGCGTCTCGCGACGAGCGTGGCCACGACCTCGCCCTCCTCGTCGGGGCGCAGTGCGATCGTGCGGGCGGTGTACGGCGCGCCGAGGACGTCGGTGGCTTCGGGCTGGGTCACCCGTCGATCCTCCCGCAACCCAGCCGCCGCCGTCGCCGCGGCTCGCGCGTCTCGTCAGGTGCCAGCCCGGGTGGCATCCTCCACGATCGGCGTCCCCGCGTCTGCCTTCGCGCCGTCCGGTTGACCCCCGGGCATGTCACCCTCGGACTTGGAGCGGACCTGCTCCTCGATCCGCTTGCCGGTGTCGGAGTCGACGTTCTTCCAGTACTGGAAGGCCCGCTCGAGCACGTCACCCTCCACTCCGGCGAGCAGGTGACCGGCGACGGTGTTGACGAAGGCCTCACGGATCTCGTCGTTCCAGACCTCGCGGACCAGGGTTCCGGCCTGGCCCCAGTCGTCGTCGTCGGATCGCAGGGCGTAGGCCTGGCGCACCATCGCGCCGTCCGTCTCCCAGCCCTCCGTGACCTCGCCGACCTCGTCGGCGTAGCCACGCCCGAACGAGTTGGGTGCGTAGACGGGGTCGTCACCGCGGTGCTCGAACGCCATGGCGCCGTCCTGGGTGTAGGTGTTGGCGTTCTCCACCCGGTGCCGGTTGACCGGCAGCTGCTGGTAGTTCGCGCCGATCCGGTAGCGGTGGGTGTCGGAGTAGGCGAAGACGCGGCCCAGCAGCATCTTGTCGGGGCTGAACCCGATCCCCGGCACCACCGCGTTCGGCTCGAACGCGGCCTGCTCGATCTCGGCGAAGAAGTTCTCCGGGTTGCGGTTCAGCGTCATCGTGCCGACCTTGATCAGCGGGTAGTCACTGTGCGGCCACACCTTCGTCAGGTCGAACGGGTTGAACCGGTAGGTCTTCGCCTCCTCGTAGGGCATCGCCTGGATGGAGAG
>CAWAGN010000010.1:0-37640 GCA_963781545.1 uncultured Actinomycetota bacterium | reverse complement strand
GCCCGCACCGAGGCATCGCCGGGGCCGTGGTGCTGGGTGATCGCGGCCATGTCGAGGGCGTCGGTGACCACCAGCCCTCCGAAGCCGAGCCGGTTGCGCAGCAGCCCGGTGGTGATCGCGGAGGAGAGGGAGGCCGGCACCGAGGAGCTCTCGCTGCGCAGGGCGACGTGCGCGGTCATCACCGCGGGTGCACCACGCACCACGGCCTCGCGGAACGGCACCAGGTCGGAGGCGGCGAGGGCTCCCGGCGACTTGCCCTGCACCGGCAGCCCACGGTGGCTGTCGGTGCCGACCGAGCCGTGGCCCGGGAAGTGCTTGACGACCGGCAGGATCCCGACCGACCGCAGCCCGTCGGCGTAGGCGACCACGTGGCGTGCGACCAGCGCCGGCCTGCCTCCCACCGAGCGGGTCCCGATGGTGGGGTCGCCGGAACCGTTGGTCACGTCGGCGACCGGCGCCAGGTCGACGGTGAAGCCGAGGTTGCCCAGCTCGCGGCCGTTGGCGGCGGCAACGTCCTCGGTGAGGCCGGGACGGTCCGCGGCCCCGGTGGCCATGAAGGTGGGCCAGCGGGTGGCGGTGCCACGGACCCGGGCGACGAGGCCACCCTCCTGGTCGACGGCGACGAAGCCCGGGTAGCCACGCCGCTGGAACTCCTTGGCGATGCGGGCGTTCACGCCCTTGATCTGGCGGGGTGAGCTGATGTTGCCGGTCTCGGCGATCACGCCGCCGAGGTGCAGGCGGCGGAGCGCGGACACGGGGGCGCCGGTGCCGCGGTACGCCGCCACGATCACCTGCCCGGCCTGCTGCTCGAGGCTCATCCGGTCGACGTACGCCGCCGCCAGCGCGACGTCGTCACGAGCTCGGTCCCCACGCCGCCGAGGCCGGGCTCGACGCGACTCGGGCGCGCACCTGGGGAGGCACGTCGGCGCGTGGACCGTCGGTCAGGGCGAGTGCCAGGCACATCAGGGCGACCACGACGAACAGCACGGGCAGCATCCGGCGCTGACGGGGCGGCCGGTAGGCCTTGTGCGCGGGCGCCCGGCGGCGGTCAGGCACGTGCCGGCCCGCACGCCTCGTCAGTCATGGCACGCAGGCTAACCCGCACGGTCACCGATGAGTTGCAGGGTTGCGGAGGGTCGTAATTCGAAATGGACGGACCAGCTACGACTTCCGAGGTCGTACGACGATCGCCGCAGTCGCCAGTCCGAACCCGACACCGAGGACGTCGGCGAGCGCGTCCCAGACGCTGCCGTCGCGGTCGATGGGCAGCACCACCTGGAGCACCTCGGAGATCCCGGCGTACAGCACCAGCCCGAGCGCGAGCGCGCGGACCGGGAGTCGCGCCACGAGTCCGGTCAGCGCCAGGGCGAGGAACAGGGACGCGTGCACGACCTTGTCGTTGATCTCGACGCCGCCAGGCACCTGCGACGCGGGCGAGAAGAGCACCACCAGGCTGAGCACCACCACGAGCCCGAACGGGAGCCGGCGCAGGCCCGTCAACGGTCGAGGCCGGCCTGCTCCGCGCCGATGGTCGTGTCGTCGCCGTGCCCGGTGTGGACCACGGTGTCCGGCGGCAGCGCGAAGAGCCGCGCCCGGATCGAGTCGACGATCAGGTCGGCGTCGCTGAACGACCTGCCGGTGGCACCCGGTCCGCCCTGGAAGAGCGTGTCTCCGGTGAACACGCAGCCGAGATCCTCGGCGTACAGGCAGACCGCCCCGGGTGCGTGGCCCGGTGTGTGCAGCACGGTCAGCGTGACGTCGCCGGCGCCCACCTCCTGACCGTCGGCGAGGTCGCCGTCCCAGGCGAGCTCGCCGTGGGTGAGCTCCCACAGCGGCCGGTCCTCGGGGTGCAGCAGGATCGGCGCGCCCGTCGCCTCGCGCAGGTCCGGCGCGACCCTGACGTGGTCGTCGTGCGCGTGCGTGCAGACGATCGCGGTGACGGTGCGGTCGCCGACGACGGCCAGGATGTCGTCCACGCTGTGCGGGGCGTCGACCACCACGCAGGAGGTGTCGTCGCCGATCACCCAGATGTTGTTGTCGACGTCGAAGGTCTCGCCGTCGAGGCTGAAGGTGCCGCTGCTGACGGCGTGGTCGACCCGGGTCACAGGATCACCACGGACCGCAGCACGTCGCCCTCATGCATCTTGGCGAACGCCGACTCGACGTCGCCGATGCCGATCTCCTCGGTCACGAACGCGTCCAGGTCGAGGCGTCCCTGGCGGTACAGGTCGACCAGCATCGGGAAGTCACGGCTGGGCAGGCAGTCGCCGTACCAGCTGGACTTGAGGGCGCCACCCCGACCGAACACGTCGATCAGCGGGATGTCGGGCAGCTTCATGTCCGGTGTCGGCACGCCGACCAGCACCACCGTGCCGGCGAGGTCCCGGGCGTAGAAGGCCTGCTTCCAGGTCTCGGGCCGGCCGACGGCGTCGATCACGACATCGGCGCCGTTGCCGTCGGTGAGCTCCTGGATCGCGGCGACCGGGTCGGCATCCTTGCCGTTGACGGTGTGCGTGGCTCCCAGCTTCCTGGCGCCCTCGAGCTTGCGGTCGTCGATGTCCACGGCGATGATCCGCGACGCCCCGGCGAGTGCGGAGCCGGCGATCGCGGCGGCGCCCACCCCACCGCAGCCGATCACGGCGACGGACTTGCCGCGGCTGACGTTGCCGGTGTTGATCGCTGCCCCGAGACCCGCCATCACGCCGCAGCCGAGCAGCCCGACCGCGGCCGCCCGCGCGTCGGCGTCGACCTTGGTGCACTGGCCGGCCGCGACCAGGGTCTTCTCCGCGAAGGCCCCGATGCCGAGCGCCGGCGAGAGCTCGGTGCCGTCCTCCAGGGTCATCTTCTGGGTCGCGTTGTGGGTGGCGAAGCAGTACCAGGGCTCCCCACGCGTGCACGCCCGGCAGCTGCCGCAGACCGCGCGCCAGTTGAGGACCACGAAGTCACCCGGCGCAACATCGGTGACGCCGTCGCCCACGGACTCCACGATCCCGGCCGCCTCGTGCCCCAGCAGGAACGGGAACTCGTCGTTGATCCCACCCTCGCGGTAGTGCAGGTCGGTGTGACAGACCCCGCAGGCCTGGACCCGGACCACTGCCTCTCCCGGGCCGGGGTCGGGCACGTTGATCGTCACCTGCTGGACCGGCTCGCCCTTGGCCATGGCGACGATCCCCTGCACCTGCTGCATCTGTGTACTCCTCGGCTTGCCGCGTGTGGACCTGCAGGTTACGGGTGGGCTGAGAACGGACGACAAGGTGCGGGCATGCCGACGCCCCCGCTCTGGTGAGGGTGAGCGGGGTGTGGGCGGGGTCCTCAGGGGTCGGGTGGCCCGTTGTGTGGCCGGTCGGGTGGCATGTCGTGGCTGACGTCGGTGGTGCCGCGGTGGTCGCGGAGGAACTGGTAGCCATGGGGCGATGACCACAGGTAGGACCCGGGTTCGAGGACGGTGTAGCCCCACCCGGAGTGGTGGGTCTTCAGCCGATGGTGTCGTCTGCAGAGCGGCGCGACGTTGTCGGACGCGGTCTGTCCGCCCTGGTCGTAGGGGATGACGTGGTCGGTGTCGCAGTGAGCCGCGGGGCGGGTGCACCACGGGAACACACAGGTGAGGTCTCGCTCGGCGGCCTGGTCGGCGAGCCGGGTGGGGACCTCGTACTGATCCACGTGCAGGTGCTCGGCCACGTCGACCACCGGCCTGATCACGACTTCCGTCAACGGGATGCGCAGCCACTCACGGACCTGCTCGACGGTGACCAGCCGGCGGCCCCGTGCTTCGACGCGGGCGAACGGGCCGTCCGGGGAGAGGTGCACGTGGACCACGGTCTGCCGGGCAGCGGGACGGTCGGTGTCGTCGGCTGCTTGGAGGTCCAGGGACGTCTGCTGGCGGGCGATCTCACCCAGCGCCTGCGAGCGGCGGACGTCCAACGTCTCCCCGGACCCGCACGCCGCCAACACCGCTGCTTCGTGGGAGATCCGGGTCTCCAGGTCCAGGGCGTCGGCGAGGTCGAGCTCTCCGTGGATCCTCGAGGTGCCGACGAAGGAGACCTGGGTGTGCTCGATCGCGAGGTACCGGCCGTCCGCCGCCCGCTGCCGCAGCTGCTGGGCCTCGGCGGGCATGAACCGGCCCACCGCGTCCGCGACCAGCCGGTCGACCTCCGCGGGCCGGATCCGGTGCGCATACGGTGCGACGTTGTCGTCGACGAACCCCGCTGCGGCCACCGAGAGGCCGATGGTCTCCCGGGCGATCCGACGGGCCCGCCACGCCGGCAGGTCACCGGAGACCACCCGGGCCCAGGTCCTGGGGAGCCGGTGCCGCAGCTCGACCGCCTCACCGAGGTAGGCCTTCCCGGTCTCGGTCGGCAGGCCCACCGCGAGCGCGAACTCGGCCACGCAGAACTCCGCGACCAGCGGGGCGCCCGGTCCGGCGACCGCGAACGGCTGGTCCCCGTAACGCGAGAGCAGCGCCGCGTCGTGGATCGACTCCGCCGGGTGCAGGTCCGCCCACTCCACGGCCGCCTGCAGCTGCTCGACCTCGGCGGCATCGGCGGCACGCCGGCCATCACGCGCACGGTCCAGCACCGCAGCTGCGTCGGTGAGGGTTGTGCCTGAGGTCATGGCACTATTCTACTCGAACAGGTGTTCGATTCAAGAGCAGAATCCGTCGACATTTCCCATGGCAAGTTGGCCATTCCGAAGGCCCCAGCCGCGAACGACCGTCAGACCAGCACCGTGGTCACGGGCAGCGAGGAGTCCGCGGGCAGGTCGAGTGCCGACGGCGCACGCCCCCGCGTGACCATCTCGGCGCCCAGCGCGGCCACCATCGCGCCGTTGTCCGTGCACAGACCCGGCCTCGGCACGCGCACCCGGATCCCGCGGGCGGCGGCGCGTTCCTCGGTGAGCACGCGCAGGCGCGAGTTCGCGGCCACGCCGCCGCCGACCAGGATGTGGTCGATGCCCTCGGTGACGGCAGCGTCGACGGCCTTGCGTGTCAGCACGTCGCAGACCGCCTCCTGGAACGACGCTGCGACGTCCGCGACCGGCACCGGTTCGCCGGAGCGCTCGCGCGCCTCGACCCACCGCGCCACCGCGGTCTTGAGGCCCGAGAACGAGAAGTCGAAGCGGTGCCGCTCCAGGTCGCGCTGCGAGGAGAGACCGCGCGGAAAAGTGATCGCGACGCTGCTCCCGGATGCGGCGGCCCGGTCGATGTGCGGGCCCCCGGGGAACGGCAGACCGAGCAGTCTGGCCACCTTGTCGAACGCCTCACCCGCCGCGTCGTCGATGGTCGCGCCCAGCGGCTCGACCGAAGCCGTCACGTCAGTCACCCGGAGCAGCGACGAGTGGCCGCCGGAGACCAGCATCGCCAGGCAGGGCTCCGGGAGCGGCCCGTGCTCCAGCTGGTCGACGGCGACGTGGGACGCGAGGTGGTTCACGCCGTACAGCGGCTTGCCGAGCGCCAGCGACAGCGACTTCGCCGCGGCCACCCCCACCAGCAGTGCACCGGCCAGTCCGGGACCGGAGGTCACCGCGATCGCGTCGACGTCGCCGAGCACGATGCCGGCGTCGCCACAGGCCCGCTCGAGCGTCGGCACCATCGCCTCGAGGTGGGCCCGCGACGCGACCTCCGGTACGACGCCCCCGAACCGCGCGTGCTCCTCCACGGACGAGGCGACCGCGTCGGCGAGCAGCGTGTGTCCGCGCACGATGCCGACGCCGGTCTCGTCGCAGGACGTCTCGATGCCGAGCACCAGCGGACCGTCGGGATCTTGCACGGATGTCATCGTTCCACCGCTTCCGCTCCTCCGGGGACAGGGGTACGTTCGGGGGCTGTCCATTCCTTCACAGAAGTCTGGTAGACCTCACATGTCGATCTCGGGACTCCGCGCGGCAGCTGCCGTGGCGGCCACAGCACTCGCTCTCACCACGGCTCCGGCGTTCGCCGACGGCCACGACCGCCGGCTCGAGCCGCGGGACCACTTCACGATGGCCCCCGACGGGTCGTCCGGGTTGCGCTCGGACGGCGAGGGCATCCCCAACATCGACTCGGTCAAGAAGACGATCTACGCCTACTACGGCGACCCGGGCACCGGGTACGCGAACAAGACCTCCTCGCCGTACATCACCGAGATGAAGCGGATCGAGTCCGCGCAGTGGAGCCGGCTGAAGGCCGCCAAGCGGCGCGCCGACCACCGGGGCGAGCAGCCGGCGATCGTGTTCGACGCCGACGACACCACGCTGTGGACCTACGACATGGAAGTGCACGACATGCACTTCAACTTCGACCCCGCCCTGCAGAACGAGTGGGTGCAGGACGAGCGCTTCCCGGCCACGCCGGGGATGGTCGCCTTCGTCGACAGGGCCGAGGCGATGGGCTTCGCGATCTTCGGCCTCACCGGTCGCAACGACGACCAGAAGGCCGCCACGGTCCGCAACCTGAGGAAGGTCGGCTACACGGCGTTCGACACCGGCAACTTCTACACCAAGTGGACCGGCGTCCGGCGCCTCGCAGCAGCCGGGCTACGTCACCTGCGCCGCCGCGAAGTGCACGACCGTCGAGTACAAGGCCGGCACCCGTCGGCACATCGAGCGCGACCTCGGCTACGACATCGTGCTCAACGTCGGCGACCAGTGGTCCGACCTCCAGGGCGGGTACGCCGACCGCGTGCTCAAGCTGCCGAACCCGACGTACTACCTGCCGAGCCCGAACCTGCCCGGCGTCCACGAGCCCGACCTGGCGCCGCGCACGCGCTTCGAGATGGAGCCGGACGGATCGAGCGGGCTGGAGGGTGACGGCGAGGGCATCCCCAACATCGACTCCGACAAGCTCACGATCCGTACCTACTACGGCGACCCCGGCACCGGCTTCTCCGACAAGGACGCCTCGCCGTACATCTCGGAGATGGGCCGGATCACCAGCAAGCAGAGCAAGCTCGCCCGGACCTGCACGCGGCTCGACAGCAAGGGCCAGAAGCCGGCGATCGTGTTCGACGCCGACGACACCACGCTGTGGACCTACGACATGGAGGCCCATGACATGAAGTTCGTCTTCGACCCCGCGCTGCAGAACGACTGGGTGCAGGACGAGCGGTTCCCGGCGACGCCGCGCATGGTCGCGCTGGTGAACAAGATCCACGACGCCGGCTGCACCGTGGTCGGGATCACCGGGCGCAACGACGACCAGAAGGCCGCCACGATCGGCAACCTGACCAAGCTCGGCTACGAGGGCTTCACCGCGGCGAACTACTACACGAAGTGGACCGGGGTCGGCACCTCGCAGCAGCCTGGCTACGTCACCTGCGCCGCCGCGAAGTGCACGACCATCGAGTACAAGTCGCAGACCCGCAAGCACGTGGAGTCCGCGTCGGGCGGCGGCTACCGGATCGTCGCGAACTTCGGTGACCAGTTCAGCGACCTCAAGGGCGGCCACGCCGACCGCGCGGTCAAGCTGCCCAACCCGACGTACTACCTGCCCTGAGGGGGCGCCAGCTCGAGGACGATCGCATCGGTGCCGTCGCGGTAGTAGCGGCGGCGCCGGTCGATCTCCTCGAACCCCGCCTGCCGGTAGAAGCCGATCGCCGCCTCGTTGTCGGCGCGCACCTCGAGCAGCACCCGTTCGGCGCCGGCCGCGGCCCGTCCCTCGGCGAGCAGCGAGGTCGCGAGGCCGGCACGCCGCCGCCCGGGACGTACGGCGATGCGCTCCAGGTCGGCGACGCCGTCGACCGTGCGGAGCACGAGGTAGCCGTCCAGCACGCCCTCCTGACCAGCCACCAGCACGGTGCGCGAGACCAGGGTCTCCGCGACGGTCCGTGCCGACCAGGCGTCCGCGCCGAACACGTCCGACTCGAGCGCCGCGACCGCCCCGGCGTCGTCCGAGGTCGCCGGGCGCAGGGTCACGAGACCCGCTTGGGGGCGCGTGGCTCCATCACGTCGGGCCGGCGGAGGTACAGCGGCTCCGGGTCGACCAGCTCGTAGCGCTCCCGCACCACCACGTCGCAGAGCACCACGGCACTCGGGTGCTCGGGAGGCATCGCGTGCGGGAACGCCTCTGGGTAGAGCGTCGCACCGCGCCCGACCACCGTCCGCTCGGTGGCGACGTCGGCCGGACGCACCACCTGCGGCTCGTGATGCCGCACACCGTCGACGTACGACGCCAGGTAGACCTCCTTGCGGCGCGCGTCCGTGGCCACCAGGAAGTCGTCCAACCCGGCGTCGACGGCCTCGGCAGCCAGCACGTCGAGCGTGCAGACGCCGTATACCGGGATGCCGAGCGCCAACGCCATCGTGCGAGCGGTCACCAGCCCGACGCGGAGCCCGGTGAAGGGACCCGGACCGACGCCGACCGCGATCGCGCTCACGTCCTGCGGGATCGCCTCGGCCTCGCGGAGCACGCTGTCGATCGCCGGGGCCAGCAGCTCGCCGTGCCGCAGCCCCTCGTCGGAGGCACGCGAGGCGATCACCCGGTCGCCGTCGTGGAGGGCGACGGTGACCCGGGTGGTGGCGGTGTCGAACGCGAGCAGCACGGGCCCGAACCTATGCCAGCGAGCCGGACAGCCGCCCGGTGAGTCTCTCCGGCAGCCCGGGGTCGAGCCAGCGGGAGCCCACCGGTGTGATCGTGGCCTGCCGCTCCTCGGTCTCACCGGAGGAGTCCCGGCGCAACGCCACCTCCAGCCGGTCGGCCGCCAACGACTCCGCCAGCCCCTCGCCCCACTCCACCACGGTCACGGCCAGGTCGAGGTCGGTGTCGAGGTCGAGGTCGTCGAGCTCGGCGGCGCCACCGAGCCGGTAGGCGTCCACGTGGACCAGCTCCGGTCCGTCGCCGAGCGGGGGGTGCACGCGCGCGATCACGAACGTCGGCGAGGTGACGTCGCCCCGGACCCCGAGCCCGGCACCGAGCCCCTGCGTGAGCGTGGTCTTGCCGGCACCCAGGTCGCCGGTGAGGATCACCAGGTCGCCGGCCGCCAGCTCCGCGGCGAGCCGGTGGCCGAGCGCCCGGGTGGCGGCGGCATCGGGCAGGTCGAGGTCGAACGGGAGCAGCCGCCGCAGCCAGATCTGGGGGCCGACCCGCCCTGCCTCGCTGTACCCGAGCCGGGTCCAGAAGCGGACGGTGGCCGGCAGCTCCTCGCGAGCGACCAGCCGGGTGCCGACCAGACCCCGTGCGCGGGCCTCGGCCTCGGCGGCGGCGACCAGCTCCTGGGAGATGCCGGTACGACGGGCCCGGGCGAGGACACCCACCCGACGCAGGCCGAGCCAGGCCTCCTCCGGCTGGAACAACAGGGCCGCAGCGGGCGCGCCGTCGACCTCGGCGAGCAGCCCGCCGTGCTCGGCGAGCGCCGCGGCCACAGTCTCGGCGGTCTCGTCCGTCGCCGTCGCCGGCGGATCGAGCGCCGGGCGGTCGCCGAACGACCCGAGAACCACGGAGAGGACGTCGTCGGCCCGCTCGGGGCCGACGAGCTGCACGCGGTTCATCGGGCGCGGGCGGTCGGCGTCGTGCGCTCCGTCGTCGACTGGGCGGCGGTGAAGAGCTGCTCGAGGGTGGCGTTGACCAGGTCGCGGGACTCGAAGATCACCATGTGCCCGGAGCCGGGGCACTCGACCAGGCGGGCGCCCTCGATCATCCCGGCCATCTTGCGGCTGTGCCCGATCGAGGTCAGCTTGTCCTTGGTGCCGCAGATGATCGTGGTCGGGACCGAGGAGAAGGCACCCAGCACCGCGAACTTGTCCAGCGACCCGAAGCTCGGGAAGAACTCAGCGAGCACCTCGATCGGGGTGCCGGCCAGCATCCCGTCGAGGAACTCGACCTGCGCCGACGGCGCCTCCTTGCCGAACGCGAACGTGTCCGCGACCAGGAACCCGATGTTGGATCCTCGGGCGCGCGCCGAGTCGACCAGCTCGGGGGCGTTGGCGAGAGCGGTGATCAGGCGCGGGGCCACAAGCTCGCCCAGCCGGTCGGGGATCAGCGGGCTGAGCGCGCGGTGCGGCCGCATCTTGCCGGCCGTGGTCGCGATCAGCGCGACACCGGCCACCCGCTCGGCGAACACCTCGGGATGGCGCTCGGCGAACGCCATGATGCTCATCCCACCCATGGAGTGCCCGACGAGCACCACGTCGCCGTCCGGCACCAGCGTGTCGAGGACGGTCGCGAGGTCGTCGCCGAGCTGGTCGACGTTGGCGTGCTTGCGCGGGGAGCGCCCGGAGCGGCCGTGCGAGCGCTGGTCGTAGAACACCATCCGGTGCTTGCCGCGCAGCGCCTCGCGCTGGAAGTGCCAGCAGTCGAGGTTCAGCGCGTAGCCGTGCACGAAGACCACGGTCGGCTTGTCGGAGGCGGGCTGGGCGCCGTGGGCGTACGGCGCGATCTCGTCGATCTCCGCGTGCAGCGTGGTGCCGTCCTCGGTCACGACCTCGATCGGCGCCGACCGCAGCGCACCGTAGGACGCGGCGTCCTCGGCACCCGCGCGACGCGACTTGACCACCCGCCGCTCGACGACGACGCCCGCCGCGACGGTGGCCAGCACACCCGCTCCGATGCCGGCGACGCGCTTCGCCCAGACGTTCACGGGGTCGATCCTCCCATTCACGCCAGGAGGTCACGCACCGCCGTCGGGATCGCGGACGCCACCGCGGGCGCGGACACCGGTCCACCGCTGCCGGCCACCGCTGCCGCGGCGCCGTGCAGCCAGGACCCGACCGAGCCGGCGTCGAACGGGTCCATCCCGGTCGCCAGCAGCGCACCGCAGAGCCCGGCGAGCACGTCGCCGGCACCCGCCGTGGCCAGCCAGGGCACGCCGGTCGTGGTCACCCGCACCCGGCCGTCGGGCGCGGCGACCAGGGTGTGCCGGCCCTTGAGCATCACGACCACGTCGAGCTCGCGGGCGGCGCGCAGCGCGTGGGCGAGCTGGTCGGACTCGACCTCCGTGCGATCGACACCGAGCAGCCGGGCCAGCTCACCGGCGTGCGGGGTGATCAGTACCGGAACCGGGGGGTGGGCCGTGACGTGCTGGATCGCGTCCGCGTCGGCGACCACCGGCACCCCGTCCAGCAGCGCGTCGGCGAGCGCCTGCTCGGCGTCACCGGACCCCCCGGACCCGACCACCCACGCCTGGACCCGTCCGGCTCCCACGACCACGTCGGGGTGGGCGGCGCGCACCGGGTCGGCCGCCGCTCCCACGTAGCGCACCATCCCGGCAAGACCCGAGGCGGCGCCCGCCGTACACAGCACTGCTGCGCCCGGATAGTCGTCCGAGCCGGCGCGCACGCCGACCACACCGCGCGTGTACTTCTGGTCGTCGGCCCTCGGCACCGGCAGCAGCGCCGCGACGTCGTCGGCCTGGAGCGCGGTGACGTCGGCGTCCGGCAGGTCGAGGCCGAGGTCGACCAGGTGCACGACTCCGCACGCCTCGGCGGCCGGGTCCACCAGGTGGGCGACCTTGTGGGTGCCGAAGGTGACCGTGACGTCGGCGCGCACGTGCGGCCCGTCGAGCCGCCCGGTGTCGACCTCCACGCCGGAGGGCACGTCGACCGCGACGACGGGCGTGCCCTCGAACATCGCGACCACCCGCGCGGCGTCGGGGCGCAGGCCGGGACGGCCGCCGATGCCGACGATCCCGTCCAGCAGCACGTCGGGCTGCTGCGCGTCGTCGGCGTCCACCACCCGTCCGCCGGCGTCCCGGAGCGCGGTGAGGCCGGCCCCGTGTGCCTTGTCCGAGAGCAGCACGGCCTCGACACCGGCGCCGCGACGGGCCAGCAGCGCGCCGGCGTACAGCGCGTCCCCGCCGTTGTCCCCCGCGCCGACCAGCAGCAGCACCCGGGCGCCGTACACCCTGCCCAGCAGGTCCGCGACCGCCACCGCCAGCCCCGTCGCCGCCCGCTCCATCAGCGCGCCCTCGGGGACCCGCGCCATCAGGGCAGCCTCCGCCGCCCGTACCTGCTCGACCGTGTGTGCCCGCCTCACCTCCCGGACGCTATCCCGCCGGTCGTCCTCAGGACTCGAGGACCACGATCGCGGAGGCGATGCCGGCGTCGTGGGAGAGCGAGAGGTGCACGTGGGCGGCACCGAGCTCGGCGGCCCGCGCGGCCACGGTGCCGGACAGGGTGAAGACCGGGCGGCCGGCCTGCTCGCGGCGCACCTCGGCGTGGTGCCACTCGAGGTTGCCGGGGGCGCCGAGCGCCTTGGCCAGCGCCTCCTTGGCCGCGAAGCGCGCGGCCAGCGACTGCAGCGGCAGCTCCACCTCGAGCGGCGTGAACAGCCGCTCGCGCAGCGCCGGGGTGCGGTCCAGCGACTCCGCGAAGCGGTCGATGTCGACCACGTCGATGCCGACGCCGACGATCATGCGGTGGCTGAACCTCTCACTGGGCCTCTCACTGGGCCTCTCACTGGGCCTCTCACTGGGCCTCTCACTGGGCCCCTCACTCGACCGTGACGGACTTGGCCAGGTTGCGCGGCTGGTCAACGTCGTGCCCGTTGGCCGTGGCGAGCTCGCACGCGAACAGCTGGAGCGGGATCGCGGCCACCATCGGCTGCAGCAGGGTGGGTACGGCGGGTAGCGGCAGCAACGTGTCGGCGTACGCAGCGACCTCGTCGTCGCCCTCCTCCGCCAGCACGATCGTGCGCGCGCCACGGGCCCGCACCTCCTGGATCGCGCTCACCATCTTGTCGTGGAGCTGGTCCCGCCCGCGGGGCGGCACCACGCAGAACACCGGCAGCCCGGGCTCGATCAGCGCGATGGGACCGTGCTTGAGCTCGCCGGCGGCGAACCCCTCCGCGTGGATGTAGGCCAGCTCCTTGAGCTTGAGCGCGCCCTCGAGCGCGATCGGGAAGCCGGCGTGCCGGCCGAGGAACAGCACCGACCGGGAGGCGGCGAGCTCGCGGGCCAGCTCGTAGACCTGCTCCGCGTCGGCCAGCTGCCGGGCGAGGTGGGCCGGCACCTTCTCCAGCTCGGCGACCACGGCCGAGATCTCGTCACCGAACTTGGTGCCGCGCACCTGCGCCAGGTAGAGCGCCAGCAGGTAGCAGGCGACCATCTGGGTCATGAAGCCCTTGGTCGAGGCCACCCCGATCTCCGGGCCGGCGTGCGTGTAGATCACCGCGTCCGACTCGCGCGGGATGGTCGACCCGTTGGTGTTGCAGATCGCGAGCACCTTGGACCGCTGCTCGCGCGCGTGCCGGATCGCCATCAGCGTGTCGGCGGTCTCGCCGGACTGGCTGATCGCGACCACCAGCGTGTTGCGGGTCAGGATCGGGTCGCGGTAGCGGAACTCGTGCGCGAGCTCGACCTCGCACGGGATCCGGGTCCAGTGCTCGATGGCGTACTTGGCGACCATGCCGGCGTAGTTGGCGGTGCCGCAGCCGACGATGATGATCCGGTCGACGTCGCGGAGGTCGTCCTCGGTGATCCGGACCTCGTCGAGCTGGAGCCTGCCGTCGTCGGTGTGCCGGCCGAGCAGCGCGTCGCCCACGGCACGCGGCTGCTCGAAGATCTCCTTGCGCATGAACCAGTCGTAGCCGTCCTTCTCGGCGGCCGAGAGGTCCCAGTCGACGTGGTAGCGCTTGCCCTCGGCCGGGTTGCCGTCGAAGTCGCTGACGGCCACGCCGTCACGCGTGATCGTGACCACCTGGTCCTGCGCCAGCTCCAGCGCCTCACGGGTGTGCTCGATGAACGCGGCGACGTCGGAGCCGAGGAAGTTCTCACCCTCCCCCAGACCGACCACGAGCGGCGAGTTGCGGCGCGCGGCGACCACCCGGGACGGGTCGTGCGCGTCGACGGCGACGAGGGTGAACGCACCCTCCAGGCGACGACAGGTGCGCTGCATCGCCGTGGTCAGGTCGGCCCCGGCGACCACCTCGCGCTCCAGCAGCTGGGCGGCGATCTCGGTGTCGGTCTCGGAGAGCTGCTCGACGCCGTCGGCCTGGAGCTCGGCGCGCAGCCGGGCGAAGTTCTCGATGATCCCGTTGTGCACGAGCGCGACCCGGTTGTCCGGGCCGAGGTGCGGGTGTGCGTTGGTGTCGTTGGGCGCGCCGTGGGTGGCCCAACGGGTGTGCCCGATCCCGGTCGTCGAGACCGGCAGCGGGCTCTCGGCGATGGCCTTCTCGAGGTTGGCGAGCTTGCCTGCGCGCTTGTCCGAGAAGATCGCGTCACCCTCGATGACGGCGATGCCGGCCGAGTCGTAGCCGCGGTACTCCAACCTGCGGAGTCCCTCGATCACGACGTCGCGCGCCTGCTTCTCGCCGACGTAACCCACGATTCCGCACATGGGCGGGAGTCTACGGGGACCGGTACGCCAGACTGGTGGGCATGGGCAACGGCCAGCACGCGGGTGACGCGCGCGAGGCCTCCCCCTACGTGGAGCTCGACCGCGACGACTGGGCCGGGCTCGCGCAGACCGCCAACGACGCGACCGAGCAGCCGCTGACGGCCGACGAGATCGACCGGGTCCGGGGTCTCGGCGACCAGCTCAACCTGCACGAGGTGCAGCAGGTCTACCTGCCGCTCTCCCGGCTGCTCAGCCTGTACGTCGGGTCCAGCGGCTCGCTGCACCGGGCGCAGGAGGACTTCCTCCGCCGCCCGCAGCCGCCACGCACCCCGTTCGTGATCGGGCTCGCCGGCTCGGTCGCGGTCGGCAAGTCGACGACCGCCCGCGTGCTGCAGCAGATGCTCGCGCACTGGCCCGAGCACCCGTCCGTCGCGCTGGTGACCACCGACGGCTTCCTGCACCCCAACGCCGAGCTCCAGCGTCGGGGGATCCTGCACCGCAAGGGGTTCCCGGAGTCCTACGACCGCAAGGCGCTCCTACGGTTCGTGGTCGACATCAAGTCCGGGAAGGACGAGGTGGAGGCGCCGATCTACTCGCACCTCGTCTACGACGTGGTGCCCGACGAGAAGGTCGTGGTGCGCCACCCCGACATCGTGATCGTCGAGGGCCTCAACGTGCTCCAGCCGGCCCGCACCCGCGAGGACGGACGCACCGGCCTGGCGGTCAGCGACTTCTTCGACTTCACGGTGTACGTCGACGCAGCCGAGGTCGACATCCGGCGCTGGTACACCGAGCGGTTCCTGCGGCTGCGCGAGACCGCGTTCCGCGACCCGGCGTCGTACTTCGCGCGCTACGCGGCCCTCAGCTACGACGAGGCGATGAGCGAGGCCGGCCGGCTCTGGGACACCATCAACGGACCCAACCTGGAGCAGAACATCCGGCCGACGCGGTCACGCGCGACGCTGGTGCTCCGCAAGGACCGCGACCACTCCGTGCGCTACGTGCGGCTGCGCAAGCTGTAGTCGTCGTTCGCGGGTTGCGCGGCGACGGCGTGCCCGGTGTGCGGGTCGCGGCGGCCCAGCAGGTCGAAGAGCCCCTCGATCGGACCCTCGCGGAAGCGGGTGTCGGCCATCAGCCGTACCCAGGCGACCGCGAAGACCAGTGCTCCCACGACCAGGAAGGTGAGCACCGCCCAGGAGTCGTCCCGGCTGCCGGCCGGCGCCAGCTGGAGGTACGCCGCCGTGCTCAGCGTCATCGCGACGTACATGGTCAGCCACATGCCGCCCACCTCGGTCAGCGGCTCGAGCCAGACCTGCCAGCGCTCGGCGACCAAGCGGGTGAACTCACAGATCGCGACGGCCGTGAACAGGTTGAACAGCAGCACCTGGTAGCTGCCGGAGTAGGGGTGGAGCTGCGGCCCCCCGAGCTTGTCGGCGAGGAACCCCCCGGCGGCCAGCGCCAGCGCCCCGGAGGCGACCCAGGCGTGGGCGCGGCCCGCGCTGACCATCCGGATCAGCAGGATGCCGGCGCAGGCGTAGACCACCAGGGCGATCAGCCGGAAGGACTGACCGGCCGAGACCAGCTCGACCAGCTCCAGGCCACGGCGGCCGGTCCAGGAGATCTGGAGCGCCATCACGTGGTCGTACCACCAGTCGGAGGTGACCTGCTTGAGCCACGGTTCGAGCACGAACAGGATCGCGCCGACCGCAGCCACGGCCGGTGTGGGCATCCGCGTGATCAGGCCGCAGACGATCGCGAGCGCCCCGAGGTAGACGAGGATGCCGATGATCTGGCTCGGCACCAGCGAGAGCAGCATGCCGATCCCGATCAGTCCGGCGCCCCAGGTCAGGAACAGCGGAAACCTCGCGCCGGTGCTGGTCGCGAGCTGCGCGGTCATCCCGATCAGCAGCGCGAAGAGCGGCGGCGGGATGAACTCGCTGAGCTGGAGGACGTTGAACGGTCCGTCGGCGGGTGCCGTCTGCGCGACGAACAGGAGCAGCACCGCCGCACCTCGGGCAGCATCCACCCCCAGGGCGCGTCGGGTGACCGTTTTGTCCACCCGCAAAGGCTACGGGTCCGACGCGCTGCTGTCAGACTCTTGCGGGTGTTGCATCTCCGGCTCCGGGTCCCGTCGTCGCTGACCGAGCGCGTGGTGGGGGTGCTGGAGGACGATGACACGGTCACCAACGTCGCGGTCGTCCCCGGTGGGTTCCGCAAGCCCCCCGGGTGCCTGGTGCTGGCGGACGTGGCTCGCGAGAACGCCACCAGCGTGATCGCCCGACTTCGGGACCTCGAACTCCAGCACGCAGGGTCGATCGCGATCGACGAGATCGACACCATCCTCTCCGACGACGCGGCGGCGGCCGAGCGCGCGGCACCGGGCGCCCCGGACGACGGCGTCGTGTGGGAGTCGGTCGAGCAGCGGCTCCGGGACGACTCCCGGTTCTCGTGGGCGTTCGTGGCGTTCATGACGCTGGCCGCGCTGATCGCGGGCGTGGGCCGGATCCTCGACCAGCCGATCCTGATCGTCGGCGCCATGGTCGTCGGGCCGGAGTTCTCGGCGATCGCCGCGATCTGCTTCGGGCTGGCCAGGCCGCGGCCGGCGATGCTGCGGCGGGCCGTACCCACCCTGCTCGGCGGGTTCGCGATCGCGGCCACGGTGTCCACGGCGATCTGGGTCGTCGTCTACCGGCTCGGCGCCTTCACCACCGAGCAGGCCTCGACCGGACGGTTGACCGACTTCATCGTCAGGCCGGACGGGTGGTCCTTCGTGGTCGCCTGTCTGGCCGGCACCGCGGGCACGCTGTCGCTCACCACTGCCAAGTCCGGCCCGCTGGTGGGGGTCTTCATCAGCGTGACGACGATCCCGGCCGTCGGGACCCTCGCGATCTGCCTGGCCTCCGGCATCTGGGGCGAGGCCGGCTCCGCCCTGGTGCAGCTCGGGATCAACATCGTGGGGATGGTGGTGGCCGGCACCCTGACCCTGTGGGTGCAGCGGATGATCTGGTCACGACTGGGCATCGCCCGGCTCAGCCGCAAGCCGCTCGGCTGAACGTCAGATCCGCTTCTGGAACTCCCCGAGGCGTTCCACCGGCTCGAACCCGAGAAGGTCGTTGATCGCCACCATGTGGCCGTTGACCTCGGCGTTGTAGGTGAACAGCTCGCGCAGCGGTGGGTCGTGCTGCGCGAGCGCACGCAGGTTGGCGACCTTGATCGCGACGCCGAGCCGGTGCCCGCGGTGCGCGCGCTCGACGACCGTCCCCCACTGGTAGCACCGGCCGGGCTCGTGGACGGTCGTCATCACGGTGGTGAAGGCCCGCACCTCCCCGTCGGTGTCGAGCGCGACCGCGCTGTAGGGCACCCGTCCCTGCGCCGCGCGCAGCGACTCCTCCTCGCGCACCGCGTCGACGTCGGCCGCCTCCGGCTCCCGCTCGATCTCGCCCACCGGCGCCTCGGTCATCAGGCTGGCGTTGATGGTGGCGAACGACGCCACGAGCTCGTCGGGCACCCGCCCCCGCCAGGTGCGGATCCGGTACGCCGGGTGGTGCGGCTCGGCCTCGGCGGCGAGCTCGTCCAGCATGCCGGCGGCGACCGGCAGCGCCAGCCGCCGGTGCACGTCGCCGAGCCCGAACACGTAGCCCCGGTGGGTGAGGAAGTCGGCGTGGTCGTGTCCGGCGCCGTCTGCCGGCCCGTCGTAGGGGTAGAACGCCTCGGTGTTCAGCAGCGACCGGCCGGCAGCGGCGGCGCGTTCCTCCAGGTGCGCCAGCATCGCGGCGCCGTACCCTCGGTGCCGCAGGGACGGGTCGGTGTCGACCATCACCACGGCGCTCGCGAGGTTGTCCAGCTGCGGCAGCGACAGCCCTCCGTTGCAGACGACGCTGCCGTCGACGAGTCCGGCGAAGCCCAGCAACCGACGCCGGCTGCCCGGCGCGCGAAGCTCGGCCACCACCTCGGCGAGCCGCCACGGGCTGGGGTGCTCCCGTTGGTGGCGCTGGGAACGCTCATAGACGCCGTGCCAGTCCGCCAGCAGGGCGTCGTCGAACGGGTCGACCTCGATGATCTCCACGGCGACGACGCTAGGGGAGGCGGGTCCGCCAGGCGAGGGGATTCCGGGTCGGAGACGCGTGGAGGGCTGTCCGCCGGCGACTCAGGGAGCGAGGGCCAACCGGAGGCGCACGACGTCGGCCAGCCGGTCGGCGATCGCGCTGGCCTGGTCGGCCGTGCCGGCCTCGACCATCACCCGCACCAGCGCCTCGGTGCCGGACGGCCGCAGCAGCACGCGACCGGTGTCGCCGAGCTCGGCCTCCGCCTCGGAGACAGCTGCGGCGACGACCGCGTCCTCGTCCGTGCGCGCCTTGTCGACGTCCGCGACGTTGACCAGCACCTGCGGGAGTCGGGTCATCACGCCGGCCAGGTCGGCCAGCGTGCGGCCGGTGGAGGCCATCCGGGCCAGCACCTGCAGGGCGGCCAGCAGGCCGTCGCCGGTGGTGGCGTGGTCGCTCATGATCACGTGACCGGACTGCTCACCGCCGAGGTTGTAGCCGGAGACCTTCATCGCCTCGAGCACGTAGCGGTCGCCGACCTTCGTCTGACGCACGCCGACACCGTGCGCGCGCATCGCGTGCACGAAGCCGAGGTTGCTCATCACCGTCGCGACCACCGTGTCGGCGTGCAGGGCGCCTTGCTCCCGCATCGCGAGCGCGAGGATCGCCAGGATCTGGTCGCCGTCGACGAGCTCGCCCGTCGCGTCGACCGCGAGCACCCGGTCGGCGTCACCGTCGAGCGCGAAGCCGACGTCGGCGCCGTGCTCGAGGACGGCCGCGCGCACGGGCCCGAGGTAGGTGGAGCCGCAGTCCTCATTGATGTTCAGGCCGTCGGGCTCGGCACAGATCGCGACCACCTCGGCGCCCGCCTCCCGCAGCGCACGGGGCCCGACCACGGAGGCGGCCCCGTGGGCGCAGTCGAGCACCACCTTCAGGCCGGCCAGCGACTGGTCGATGGTGCCGAGCAGGTGGGCGGCGTACTCGTCGGTGGCGGTGGCGTGCGGGGAGACGCGGCCGACCCTGCCGCCGGTGGGTCGCTGCCAGGACTCCCCCATCCGCTTCTCGATCGCGTCCTCGATCACGTCGTCGAGCTTGCGACCGCCGCGGGCCAGGAACTTGACCCCGTTGTCGGGCATCGGGTTGTGCGACGCCGAGAGCATCACGCCCAGGTCGGCGCCCAGCGAGCCGGTGAGGTAGGCGACGGCCGGGGTCGGCAGCTCGCCGAGGAGGTGGACGTCGACGCCCGCGGAGAGCAGGCCCGCGACGACCGCGGCCTCGAGGAACTGCCCCGAGATCCGGGTGTCGCGGCCCACGACGGCGAAGGGCCGGTGTCCCTCGAAGACACCGGCCTCACCGAGCACGTGGGCAGCCGCGACCGACAGGTCGAGGGTGAGCTCGGCCGTGAGCTGGCCGTTGGCCAGCCCCCGGACCCCGTCGGTGCCGAACAGGCGACCCACAGGAGAGCTCAGCGCTTGGAGAACTGGGGCGCCTTGCGGGCCTTCTTGAGTCCGGCCTTCTTGCGCTCGATGACACGGGCGTCACGCGTGAGCAGCCCGGCCTTCTTCAGCACGGCGCGGTTGGCGTCGAGGTCGATCGCGTTGAGCGCCCTGGCCACGCCGAGGCGCAGCGCGCCGGCCTGACCGGTGATGCCGCCACCGTGGATCCGTGCGATCACGTCGAAGCGTCCGACCAGGTCGGTGGTCACGAAGGGCTCATTGACGACCTGCTGGTGGAGCTTGTTCGGGAAGTAGGAGTCCAGGGCGCGTCCGTTGACGGTCCACTCGCCGGTGCCCGGGACCAGGCGCACCCGGGCCACGGCCTCCTTGCGTCGGCCGGTGGCCGCCGCCGGGGCGATGGTGGCCGGGCGGGGCGGGGTGTCGGCACCGGGGGCACTCTCGGAGGAGTACGCGACGCCAGCCTCGTCGACCTCGTAGGTCTCCTCGGCGCCGTCCGGGTTGTTCTCGGCTACGTCAGTGGTGTCAGCCACGAAATGTTCCTTCGTCTCGTCTGTGAAGAGTTACTGGGAGATCTGCTTGATCTCGAACGGCTTGGCCTTCTGGGCGGCGTGCGGGTGCTCCGGGCCTGAATAGACCTTGAGCTTCTTCAGCATCTGCCGACCCAGACGGTTCTTGGGGAGCATGCCCCACACCGCGTTCTCGATGGCCCGGCGAGCGTCCTTCTCGAGGAGCACGCCGATCGGGGTGGCGCTGAGGCCACCGGGGTAGCCGGAGTGGCGGTAGGCCATCTTGGTGGTCTTCTTGGTGCCGGAGAGGGAGACCTTCTCGGCGTTGACGATGATCACGAAGTCGCCGGTGTCGACGTGCGGCGCGAAGATCGTCTTGTGCTTGCCACGCAGGAGGTTCGCCGTCTGGACCGCGAGGCGGCCGAGGACGATGTCGGTGGCGTCGATGACGTGCCAGTCGCGCTGGATGTCGCCGGGCTTGGGGCTGTACGTGCGCACAGTGCTGCCTTACTCGTTCGTCGGGCCCGGTCAGGAGGAATCCACGTCCGGGTGATGGTGCTGCGCCTTCTGACGAACACTGCCCGGCTCTTCTTCGTCCGGGTCTGCGCCGAGGTCCGTGCGGGACCGCCGACGCGGCAGGAGACGCGACCGCCCAGAGTACCGGCGTGTCCGGTGGGTGGTCAAAACGGCGCAGGGGGATTAGCGGCCCTCCGGGGCAGGGAATAGGTTGGCTGGACGTCGACACCCCGCGAAGGAGCCCACGTGAGCGACGAGCAGACCTCTGGCAACGGCACGGGAGACACTCTCACCGTTCGGGACAACCGCACCGGCCAGGAGTACGAGATCCCGATCACCGACGACACGATCAGGGCCGGCGACCTCGGCCAGATCAAGGCGGCGGACGACGGGCCGGGCATCGCGACGTACGACCCCGGCTTCACCAACACCGCGTCCTGTCGCAGCGCCGTCACGTTCATCGACGGCGACGAGGGCATCCTGGAGTACCGCGGCTACCCGATCGAGCAGCTGGCCGAGAAGTCGTCGTTCCTCGAGGTGTCCTACCTCCTGCTCACCGGTGACCTGCCCTCCAAGGGTGAGTACGAGCAGTGGGTGCACGACATCACCTACCACACGTTCGTCCACGAGAACGTGAAGACCTTCATGCAGGGCTTCCGGTACGACGCCCACCCGATGGGGATGCTGATGGCCTCCGTCGGGGCGCTGTCGACGTTCTACCCGGAGTCGGCGAACATCTCCGACCCCGACAACCGCCGGATGCAGATCGTGCGGATGATCGCCAAGATGCCGACGCTAGGCGCCTGGGCGTTCCGGCACGCGCAGGGCAAGCCCTACGTCTACCCGGACAACGAGCTCAGCTACACCGCGAACTTCCTCTCGATGCTGTTCAAGATGAGCGAGCAGAAGTACGAGCCCGACGAGCGGCTGGTCAAGGCGCTCGACGTGCTGTTCATCCTGCACGCCGACCACGAGCAGAACTGCTCGACCAACGCCGTGCGCTCGGTCGGGTCCTCGCAGGTCGACCCGTACTCGGCGGTCGCGGCCGGTGTCGGCGCGCTCTACGGGCCGCTGCACGGTGGCGCCAACGAGGCGGTGCTGCGGATGCTCAAGCGGATCGGCAGCAAGGAGAACATCCCCGACTTCATCAAGGGCGTGAAGGACGGCGAGGAGCGCCTGATGGGGTTCGGCCACCGGGTCTACAAGAACTACGACCCGCGCGCCACGATCATCAAGAAGGCCTGCGACGACGTGTTCGAGGTGACCGGGGTCAACCCGTTGCTGGAGATCGCGCAGGAGCTGGAGAAGATCGCGCTGGAGGACGAGTACTTCGTCAAGCGCAAGCTCTACCCCAACGTGGACTTCTACTCCGGTCTGATCTACGAGGCGTTCCAGTTCCCGCCGGAGATGTTCACGGTGCTGTTCGCGATCGGCCGCACGCCGGGATGGCTCGCGCAGTGGCTGGAGCTGGTGCAGGACAAGGACCAGAAGATCGCCCGCCCGAAGCAGATCTACACCGGCGACCGTCAGCTCACGTTCACGCCCGCCGCCGAGCGCTGGAAGTGACGGTCCAGGCGCAACCCTGACCCGTCCGGGCCTACGCGGAGACGGTTTCGGGCAGCTCCGCGTTGCGTTCGAGGCGTCGTACGTCGCGCGAGGTGATCGCGACCAGCACGCTCGCCAGGATCACGGCGCCCACCACGAGCAGCCAGCTGCGGTAGCCCACCAGCTCCGCGACCGGGCCGGTCAGGGCGAGCCCCACCGGGCGCGCGATGAACGAGCCGATCATGTCGAACGAGTACACCCGGGCCAGCTTGTCGGGCGCCACCTGCTCCTGGATCGAGAGGTCCCAGCCGACGCTGAAGATCTCCAGCCCGAAGCCGTGGAGGAACGCACCGACCAGCACCACCACGAGCGAGTCCGACAACGCCATCGCGACCGGGAAGGCAGCGGTCAGCCCGAGGAACCAGGTGCCGACGTACAGCGCCCGTCGCGGCTTCCAGCGCAGCGTCACCAGCCCGCCGACGACGAAGCCGGCCATCATCGCCGACAGCGCCCAGCCCCAGGCTGGCCGTCCGAGCGAGTCACCGACCACGATCGGTCCGAGCACGCCCTGCGCTCCGCCGTAGAACAGGTGGTAGAGCAGCGCCTGCAGGATCAGCAGCCACAGCCAGGTGTGACGCGCCACCTCCGCGAAGCCCTCGCGGACGTCGGCGACCATGCTCCCGCGCTCCGCCGGCACGACGAGCGCCGCGACCCTGACCAGCCCGAAGCAGAAGGCCGCGAACGCGAACGTGACCGCGTCGACCGCGAGCGCCCAGCCGCTGCCGATGCCGGCCACCAGCAACCCGGCCGCGCCGCTGCCGACGATCACCGCGACGTTCTGGCTGATCCGGCGCCACGTGATCGCGGTCCGGAGCAGGCCGGCCGGCACGGTCTGCTGGGTGATCGCCTGCGAGCTCGGGCCGCCCAGCGCGCCGAGGGCGCCGTTGACCATGCCGAGCCCGGCGAGCAGCGGGATGCTCGACCAGCCGCCGATCAGCGAGGCCGCCACCAGCCCCTGCGCGACGGCGGCAAGCGCGGACGACCCCTGCATCATCACCGTGCGCGGCAGCCGGTCGCCGAGCACGCCACCGAAGAGCACAGCGGAGACGTCGGCCAGCGCGTAGAGCCCGACGACGAGGCCGAGCTCGGACGCACCGCCGCCGAGGTCGAGCACGGCGAAGGCGAGAGCGATCGGGGCGATGCCGTTGCCCAGGGAGCTGACCCCGACCCCGGACAGCAGCCACCGGAACGGCGAGTGCCGCAGCGGGTGGTCGGCTGCACATCTCATGCGGAAGAGAGTATTTCGTCAGCGAACTATTCGTCAACGAAATACTCTCGGCTAGGCTCTGCCCCATGAAGGACGCGGCCGACCTGCACGTCGAGCGCTGGCGCGACCACTGGGTCCTCGACGAGGACTTCGACGACGACGTCGAGGCGATGACGGTACGGATGGCCAACATCAACCGGTACTTCCGCACGACGACGAAGGCGGCGCTCGCGGAGGTCGGCCTGCAGGACTTCGAGTACGACACCCTGCACCACCTGATGATCCGCGACGTGCCCGGTCAGGCGTCGCCGGGCCAGCTCGCCCAGGAGATGGGCGTCTCCAACGCCGGCATCACCGGCCGGCTGGACTCCATGGAGGCGAAGGGCTGGCTGAAGCGGGTCCCGGCAAGGGTGACCGGCGCCGGGTCGAGGTCGAGGCGACCCGGGCCGGCGTCAAGATCTGGCGCGACGCCATGCACCTGCGCGGGACGGCGGAGGACCAGCTCGCGACCGTGCTCACGCGCAAGGAGCTGGCGACGCTCAACAGGCTGCTCAAGAAGATGACCCTGAGGGTCGAGACCGGGACCGGAGGGACCACATGAAGCTGGCCGTGCACTGCGCGAACCTGTCCTACCCAGGCGGACCGGGGGCACTGGCGCGGACCCTCGCCGAGGTGGCCCGGGTGGCGGACCAGGGCGGGGTCACGACGCTGACGATGATGGACCACTGGTTCCAGATGGAGGACCTCGGTGGACCGGCTGCGCCGATGCTCGAGGGCTACACCTCGCTCGGCTTCCTCGCCGGACGCACCGAGCGGCTCCAGCTCGGGCTCCTGGTCACCGGTGTCACGTACCGGCACCCGGGACTGCTGGCCAAGGTGGTCACGACGCTCGACGTGCTGTCCTCCGGCCGGGCGCTGCTGGGGCTCGGCGCCGCGTGGTACGAGCGCGAGCACCTCGCCCTGGGCGTCCCGTTCCCGCCGGTGGCCGAGCGGTTCGAGCGCCTCGAGGAGACGATCCGGATCTGTCGCCAGATGTGGAGCGACGACGACGGCCCGTTCGAGGGGCAGCACCACCGGCTCGCCGAGACCATCTGCACGCCGTCGCCGGTGCAGCCCGGGGGGCCGCCGCTGCTGATCGGCGGGGTCGGGGAGCGCAAGACGCTCCGGCTGGTGGCGCAGTACGCCGACGCCTGCAACCTGTTCGACCTCGGCACCGAGGGTGTCGCGCACAAGCTCGAGGTGCTCGACCGGCACTGCGCCGACGTCGGGCGCGACCCCGCCGACGTACGTCGGACCGTGATCACCGGCGAGGACCCGTTCGCCGCCGCCTTCCTGCCACGGATGGAGACCTACGCGAGCCTGGGCGTCGACCAGGTCTGGATCGGGCCCGACGCCGCGGACGCCGTCGGGTGGACCGAGCGCGTCTGCGGGGAGCTGCTCCCCCGGCTGCGCGAGATCGGCTGAGCCGCGCCGTGCCGCGGTGGAACGGTGCGTCACCCCGCCGGCCCACCGCGGTGGTTCAGCCGACCTGGCGGTCGCGACCCTCCCAGTAGGGCTTGCGCAGGTCGCGCTTGAGGATCTTGCCGGTGGGGTTGCGCGGCAGCAGCTCGATGATGTCGACGGAGGTCGGGCACTTGAACCTTGCGAGGTGCTCGCGGCAGTAGCCGATCAGCTCCTGCTCGGTCGCCTCGGCGCCGGCCTGCAGGCTGACCACCGCCTTCACCGTCTCGCCCCACCTGTCGTCCGGCACCCCGATGATCGCGACCTCCATCACCGCCGGGTGCTCGGCGAGCACCCGCTCGATCTCGGGCGAGTACACGTTCTCCCCGCCGGTGATGATCATGTCCTTGAGCCGGTCCTCGACGAAGACGTAGCCCTCGGCGTCGACCTTGCCCATGTCGCCGGTGCGGAACCAGCCCTCGGGAGTGATCACCGCGGCCGTCTCCTCGGGCTGGTTGAGGAAGCCCTTCATCAGCTGGGGTGTGCGGAACCAGAGCTCGCCGTGCTCCCCGACAGGAAGCTCCTCGAGCGTGACCGGGTCGACGACCTTGAGCTCGGCGCCCGGGATGCACCGGCCCGCCGAGACCAGCCGCTCCGGGTGCTCGGTGTCACGGTGCTCGGGCGGCATCAGGTGGGTGATCACGCCGCACAGCTCGGTCAGCCCGTAGACCTGGATGAACTCGGTGTCCGGCCACGCCTCCATCGCCGCGCGGAGCAAGGGCAGCGGCATCGGCGCCGCCCCGTAGGTGTAGGTCCTCAGCCTGCCGAACAGCCCGATCGCCTCGGGCCCGGACTGCAGCACCTGGGCGAGCACCGCGGGCACCAGGAAGGTGCGGTTGGCGCCCTGCATGATCGCGCCCGCCAGCGAGGCCCCGTCGGGGTCGCGGGTCATCACGCTCGGGATGCCGTCATGGATCCCGAAGAGCACGTACGACGAGCCGCCGACGTGGAACAGCGGCATCGCGACCAGGTTCTTGTCGCCGGGCTCGAACCACCAGCCGTCGTGCGCGTTGAGCGTGTGCTGGACCATGTTGCGGTGCCGGAGCATCACGCCCTTCGGTCGGCCCGTCGTACCGGAGGAGTACATGACCAGGCACACGTCCTCCGGGTCGACCTCCGCGCTGCGCCGGCGAGGCTCCGAACCCGCCAGCAGGGCCTCGTAGGCGTCGCCCTCTCCGCCGTCCGGCGTCACCTCGATCACGTGCTCGACGGTCGTGAGGCGATCGCGGATCTTGTCGACCAGTGGCATCAGCTCGCTGCCGACCAGCAGCACCTTGGCGCCCGCGTCGTTCACGGCGTAGTCCACCTCGTCGCCGGCGAGCCGGAAGTTGACGATCGCGTTGGCGGCGCCGAGCGTGGAGGCGGCCATCGTGAGCTCGACGCAGGCCGGGTGGTTCTTGTCGAGGAACGAGACCACGTCGCCGCGACCGACGCCCAGGTCGGTCAGCGCACCGGCCAGCCGGCGTACGCGGTCGTCCCACTCCGCCCAGGTCCAGGTGCGGCCGAGGTAGGTCACCGCCTCCTCGTCCGGCGTGGTCGCGGCCCAGTGGGCCAGCCGGTCGTCGAGGAATCGCGGATCGGGCAGCGGGGTCACGGTCATCGAGTCTCCTGGGCCGGGTGGTGGTGACTGTGGCACACGCCCCGTGACCGGGCAACGGGACGGCGTAGGTGGAGGTCAGGGGCAGGGGGGGCGCCAAACACCAAGTTCTCTTGGTAAACAGTCACTTCTCATGGACCACACACCATGCGAAGTGTCAGAACACCAAGAGAACTTGGTGTTTGGCTCAACCCCGAAGCTCCTCCATCGCCCCGAACACCACGGCCCCGGCCGCGCGCAGGTCCTCGGGGCGGGCCAGGCCACCTCCGAAGCCGTAGACCGTCATCCCGGCGGCGACACCGGCCTCGACCCCCGGCACGCTGTCCTCGATCACGGCCGCGTCCGCGGGAGGCACCCCCATCCGCTCGGCGGCCAGCAGGAACAGGTCCGGCGCCGGCTTGCCGTGCTCGACCTCCGAGGCCGAGGAGATCCGGTCCCCGAAGTGCCGGCGCAGACCGGTGCGGTCGAGCTTGCGACGGATGCCGTCGGGCAGGCCGCTGGACGCCACGCAGGTCGGCACCCCGGCTGACTCGAGCACGTCGAGCAGCTCCGGCACGCCGTCGACCGCGGTCAGCTCGGCGTCGAAGATCGCACCCAGCCGGGGCACGAGCTCGGTCTCGAACCGGTGCGCCGCGTGCTGGCCGAGGCGGTCGGCGATCTCCGCGAGCTCGGAGGCGAGACTGCGGCCCATGAACCGGGACACCACCTCCTCGGAGGTCATCGGCCACCCGAGCTCGGTCAGCATCCGCGCCTCCTCGTGCACCGTGAGCCGCTCGGAGTCGACCAGGACCCCGTCGCAGTCGAAGATCACCAGGCCGTACGACGAGAGGTCCACGGGCCCTAGTCTGGCAACCGTGCCAGCGCTGTCGGTGACCTGGTGGGGCCACTCGTCGATGTCGATCGGGCTCGGCGACCGGGTGGTGGCCACCGATCCGCTGCTGTGCCGACGGGTCTGGCACCTGCGCAGGACCACGCCGGTCCCACCGCCCGAGGCCGCACGAGCCGACCTGGTCCTGGTCTCCCACCTGCACCGCGACCACCTGCACCTGCCGTCGCTCGCCCGCTTCGACCCCGACGTGCCGGTCGTCGTGCCGCGCGGGGCCGGGGGCCTGGTCACGGGCCTTGCCCGGCACCACCTGGTGGAGGTGCAGCCCGGCGACGAGGTGGTGCAGGGTGGCGTCACCGTCCAGGTGCTGCCGGCGCGCCACGACGGCCGGCGCAGCGTGTTCGAGCAGGGGACGGCACCGGCCGTCGGCTTCCGGATCGCCCGGGACGGTGACAGCGTCTGGTACCCCGGCGACACCGGCGCGGACGTCACCGTTGCCGGGCTCGCGCCGGTCGACCTCGCGGCGGTCCCGATCGGTGGCTGGGGGCCGAGCCTGGGTGACGACCACCTCGATCCGGAGCAGGCGGCAGCGCTCGTGCACCGGGTCGGCGCCCGCTGGGCGCTGGCGGTGCACTACGGCACGTTCTGGCCGGTGACCGAGCGGCGGGCGGGCAAGCACCACGACTTCTTCGAGACCCCACCGGAGCGGTTCCGCCGGGCGATGACGGCAACCGGGATCGACGCACTCACGCCGGCGTTCGGCGAGCACCTGCTGCTGACGGGCTAACGCACCCGCTGGACCCGGCCCTCGTCCCAGACCGGTTCGTCGGACTCGTAGACCGACCCGTCGGCGCCGTACACCAGGAACCGGTCGAAGCCGCGCGTGAACCAGCGGTCGTGCGTCACCGCGACCACCGTGCCCTCGAACCGCTCCAGGCCGGCCTCGAGCGCCTCCGCGGACTCCACGTCCAGGTTGTCGGTCGGCTCGTCGAGCAGCAGCAGCGTTGCTCCGGAGAGCTCCAGCATCAGGATCTGGAAGCGGGCCTGCTGCCCGCCCGACAGCGTATCGAAGCGTTGCTCGGCGGCGTGCGCGAGCTCGTAGCGGTCGAGCACCCGCGACGCAGCCTCCCGCGCCATGCCGGCCCGGTGGTCGTCGCCACGGTGCAGGATCTCCAGCAGGGTTCGTCCGAGAAGCTCGGGATGCGCGTGGGTCTGCACGAACCAGCCGGGGCGCACGCGCGCGCCGAGCTTCGCGTGGCCGGTGTGCCGCACCGGCTCGATCGGGACCTCGCCGACCGGCCGGTGCTCGACGTCGGGGTCGCTGCCGCCGGCCGCGAGCAGGCGCAGGAAGTGGGACTTGCCCGAGCCGTTGGACCCGAGCACCGCCACCCGCTCGCCGTACCAGACCTCGAGGTCGAACGGCTGCATCAGGCCGGTGAGCTCCAGCCGCTCACAGACCACGGCGCGCTTGCCCGTGCGTCCGCCCGTGAGCCGCATCGTGACCTGTTGCTCGCGCGGGATGGCCTGCGGCGGACCGGCCTCCTCGAACTTGCGGAGCCGGGTCTGCGCGGCCTTGTACTGCGCGGCGAGGCCGTCGTTGTACTCCGCCTTGATCTTGTAGCGCAGCACCAGTGCCTTCAGCTTCGCGTGCTCCTCGTCCCAGCGCCGCTGCAGCTCCTCGAACCGCTCGAACCGCTGGCGTCGCGCCTCGTGGTACGACGCGAAGCCGCCCGGGTGCGTCCACACCGTGTTGCCCGCGGCGCCGAGCTCGACGGTCACGATCCGGGTCGCCGTGTTGTCGAGCAGCTCGCGGTCGTGGCTGACCATCAGGATCGTCTTCGGGCTCTCGTTGAGCCGGCCCTCGAGCCACTGCTTGCCCGGCACGTCGAGGAAGTTGTCCGGCTCGTCGAGCAGCAGCACCTCGTCCGGGCCGGCCAGCAGGTACTCGAGCACCAGCCGCTTCTGCTCACCTCCGGACAGCGTCGACAGGTCGCGGTACTTCACCTTGTCGTAGCCGATCCCCAGCGCAGCCGTGCAGCAGACGTCCCAGGCCACCTCGGTGTCGTAGCCGCCCGCGTCGGCGTACTCCGCCAGCGCCGTGGCGTAGCGCATCTGGGTCCTCTCCTCGTCGCTGTCCATCAGCAGCAGCTCGAGCCGCTCGACCTCGTCGGCCGCGGCGCGTACGCGCGGGGGTGCCACCGACAGGAGCAGGTCGGCCACGGTCGGCGTAGCACCGACGGTCGAGCCCGTCGCGACCGACACCATCTGCCGCATCACGCCGAGCCCGCCGCTGCGCGTGACCGCGCCGGCGTGCGGGACGACGTCACCGGTGATGATCCGCAGCAGCGTGGTCTTGCCGGCACCGTTGGCGCCGACCAGTGCCACCTTGGCGCCCTCGCCGACCCGGAAGGACACCTCGTCGAGCAGGACCCGGCCGTCGGGCAGCTCGAAGCGCACCCCGGCGACGTCCACGTGACCCATGACCCCATTGTCGGCGTACGACGGGCGCAGCCGCACCCCGATTCTCCGTCGGATCTGAACGCCCGCTGAACGGCCGACCCTCGTGCACACACCTTCGGACCCGATGACCCATGCCGGGCGCGCCCAGAAGGCCTGCCCGCTGCTGGCGCTCCGACTGGCGCGGTAGGGATCACCGACCCGGGTCTCAGTCGCGGCGCGACTCGAGCACCCGGAACCCCTTGGCGCTGGCGAGCCGCGTGGTCGGGTAGCCCTGCTCCCCCAGCCACACCGCCAGCGAGTCGGCGCCGAGGTTCTTGCCGACGACCATCACCGCCCGGCCTCCCGGGGCCAGCCGCGGCAGCCACCGGAGCAACAGGTCGTGCAGCGCCGGCTTGCCGATCCGGATCGGCGGGTTGGACCAGATCTCGTCGTACGACGCGCGCGGCAACCGGTCGGGCGTGGCCGCGGTGTAGCGGTCGGCCACCCCGAGCGCCGCCGCGTTGTCGGTCGCCAGCAGCACGGCGCGCTCGTTGACGTCCACCGCGTCCACCACCGCCTGCGGCTGGGCGACGGCGATCGCCAGCCCGACCACGCCGTAGCCGCAGCCGAGGTCCAGGAAGCGCCCCGGCCCGGGCGGCTCGGTCTCCCGCAGCAGGACCGCCGTCCCGATGTCGAGCCGACCCCGCGCGAAGACGCCCGACCCGCTCTCGAGGGCCAGGTCGTGGTCCCAGACGCGCGCAGTCACCGGCGCCCGGGTGAACGGCACCGAGGGATCCGCGGAGAAGTAGTGGTCAGTCAAGGGTCCGCACCACCCGCGACCGCTGGGCCTGCCGGCTCAGCTCGTCGTCCTCGGGATAGCGGACCTCCTCGAGTGTCAGCCCGCGTGCCTGCACCACGGTCACCGCCGGGTCGCGCCGCCGCCCGGCCAGCACGTCGGCCGCCCACGAGGCGTCCCGGCGCCCCTCCCCCACGGCCACCAGGCAGCCGACGAGGGCACGCACCATGTTGTGGCAGAACGCGTCCGCCCGCACCGCCGCGACCAGCAGCCCGTCGGGCTGCCGCTCCCAGCCGAGGTCGAGCAGGGTCCGGATCGTGGTCGCTCCGGGACGCTTCCTGCAGAAGGCCGCGAAGTCGTGCTCGCCCAGCAGCGCACCGGCCGCCTGTGCCATCGCGTCCTCGTCGAGCGGCCGCGGCCAGGGCGCGACGTGGCTTCGCCGCAGCGGGTCGACGGCGGCCGGCCGATCGGCGATCCGGTAGGCGTAGCGCCGCCAGATCGCGGAGAACCGCGCGTCGAAGCCCGGCGGTGCCACCGAGACCCGGTGCACCCGCACGTCGGGGCCCAGCACCCCGTTGAGCCGACGGAGCAGTGATCCGACGTCGCTCCCGTCCACGAGGTCGACGTGCGCGACCTGGGCGCGGGCGTGCACGCCGGTGTCGGTGCGCCCGGCGACGGTCAGCGACGAGCCCTGGCTCCGGAGCACCGTGTCGAGCGCCCGCTCGACCTCACCCTGCACCGTGCGCAGGCCGGGCTGCCGGGCCCAGCCGTGGAAGCCGCCCCCGTCGTAGCCCAGATCGATCCGCACCCGCACGGCGGCATCCTGCCACTGCCCCCGTTCGGGGCCCGCGGCTCACCTCCTCGACGGCGTCGAGGAGACCGCGTCCTCGGCGGTGGGGACCAGCCGAAACGTCCCGGTGACCGCGTCGAACACCTCGTGCAGCTCCTCGGCGAGCATCACGGCCGGCGAGGTGGCGCAGACCAGGACGACCTGACGACTGTGGGGGACCGGCAGTGCGGTCTGCATGAACACCGTGCGGATCGCGTCGGTTTCGCCCTCCAGGGACACGTCGTCGACCCCGTGCGAGCGAGCGCAGGCACCCACCGACGGGATCTCCACGACCCGCACCGTGGAGTAGGGCTCGGCGTCGTCCGGCCCACCACCTCGCGGCACGCTGGTGAACAGGTCGGTGAGCCGACCCGCCCGGTCGTGCTCGGGCAAGTCGCTCGGCCGGACCTCGCACCAGACTCGCGGTGATCGCACCGGTGATCGGCCCGTCCTCCGTGGGGATCACGAACGCCGCGCAGTACGCGGCCCCCGAGTCGTGCGCCGCCCGCGCCTGCCGGGTGAGCAGCCGCACGATCTCGTGCCGCTGGACTCCCGTCGCGGCGTCGCCGCGCACCCGTCGCTCGACCGCCTCCGAGATCGTGCGGTCGCGGGTGGTCGGGTGGAGGTCGAGCTCGTACCAGGAGTCGGGCACCGTGATCCGGAAGGTCAGGGCAGGCAGGCCGACTCCGTCGACCACCGGATCTGGCATGGCTCCCCCTCGGCCCCGATACCGCTCCGACGGGACATTCCCGGCAAGTAGGACGGTCAAACCTCGGTCCCGGTCGCTTCTTCCGCGATGCGGGATGATGCAGGCATGAGCCCCGAGACGGTCGGCACCCCCGGGACGCTCCCGGTCATCGTCGTCTGCGCCCCCGAGCATGCCGACGTCCTGGTCGACGAGTTCGGCCGCTACGCGCGCGACTACGAGATCCGGACCTGTGCCACCGCGCAGGAGACGAGCACGACGTTGCGCACGCTCGTCGCCGATGGCGCCAGGATCCCGCTCCTGGTCACGGAGTCGGCACTGCCGGACTCCGAGGTCTACCCGGCGATCGGCGAGTGGCGCGCGATCGTCCCCACCGCCCGCCGCGTCGTGACCGCGCACTGGAGCCGCTTCCGGGACGACGCGGAGGCCCTCCGCCCCGGCATGGCGACCGGGAAGTACGACGCCTACCTGCTGCTCCCGCGCGGCGCCCGCGACGAGGAGTTCCACACCGCCGTCACCGAGCTGCTGTCCGACTGGGGCTCCAACGTCGCCGACCCCGAGGTGCCCAGCGCCAAGGTGATCACCGAGGGCCACGACCCGCTCGTGGTCGCGATCCGGGACTTCCTCGACCGGATGGGGATGCCCAGCCGCACCTACCCGCCCGAGAGCGAGGTCGGACAGTTGATCCTGGGCCGGCTCGGCGAGTCGGTGTCGACCGAGGACATCCGGTTGCCCGTCGTCGGGGCGTTCGGCCGCGACCCGGTGATGGTGTCCTCGGTTCGGGAGGTGGCAGCCGGCATCTACGGCAACCCGGCCGACATCGACGTCGACTCGGTGGCCGACCTGGTGGTCGTCGGCGCCGGACCGGCCGGTCTCGCGGCGGCCGTCTACGGCTCCTCCGAGGGCCTCGAGACCGTGGTCATCGAGTCGGAGGCGATCGGCGGGCAGGCCGGGACCAGCTCGATGATCCGCAACTACCTGGGGTTCCCACGCGGCATCTCGGGCATGCGGCTGGCGCAGCGGGCCCGCAACCAGGCGATCCGCTTCGGCACCCACTTCTTCACGGGCTGGCCGGTGACCGCGCTGGAGCCCGGCGCCGACGGGGAGCCGCACCGCGTCGTCACCGACGGCGGCACGGTCCGGGCCCGGACCGTGGTGATCGCCTCGGGGGTGGCCTACCGCCGGCTCGGGGTGGACGCCCTGGAGGACCTGGTCGGGCGCGGCGTGCACTACGGCGCCGCCGTGAGTGCCTCGCGGGAGATGGAGGGCCGCGACGTCTACGTCGTGGGCGGCGGCAACTCCGCCGGGCAGGCAGCGATCCACCTGTCCCGGTTCGCACGCTCGGTCACCATCCTGATCCGGCGACCGGAGCTCGCGGCGACCATGTCGGCCTACCTGATCCGGGAGATGACCTACAACCCGGTGATCACGGTTCGTCCGTGCACCGAGGTCGTGGCCGGAGGTGGTGACGCGAACCTGTCCTGGCTGACCCTGCGCGACGTCGAGACCGGCCGCACCGAGCAGGTCGAGGCGGCGGGGTTGTTCCTGCTGCTCGGCGCCGAGCCGCACTGCGACTGGATCTCCGACCAGGTGTGCCGTGACGAGCGAGGCTTCGTGCTCACCGGACGCGACGTACCCCGGCACCTGTGGCGGGACGGTCTGCCGCCGGAGAACCTGGCGACCTCGGTCCCCGGCGTCTTCGCCGCCGGAGACGTCCGCGGCGGGTCGATGAAGCGCGTCGCAGCGGCGTCCGGCGAGGGGGCCTCCGTCGTACCTCTGGTCCATGCGCACCTCGCCACGCCGACCGGCGACGAGGTCGGTGCGCGGTGACCGTGCGCCGCGCGACCGCGGGCGTGGTCGCCCTCGTGCTGCTTGTCGCGGCGGGGACCTGGCTGTGGGCGCGGCCGCGGCGCGAGGTACCGCTGCCCCGAGCGGACGCCTCGCCCGCGGAGGTGGTCCGGGCCTACGTCGACGCGGTCAACTCCCGTGACTTCGAGACCGCCAACGCCATCGACACCCAGTCCAGCTGGCAGTACCACCGGTTCGAGCGCTCACCCACGATGCACCACCTGCGGATCGACGCACCGACGACGCCGGGTGACGCCCTGCACGTCTACGTGCCGGTGCGCTTCGAGATCGAGGGCGGCGACGCCTCGATGCCCGACGGCGCCACCACCTGGGGCTTCGACCTCACCCGCCCGGCGGTCGGCCAGCGCTGGCGGATCACCGACTCCGGCGTCGGCTGAGCCGCAGCGGCCCCCGCACACGCACCAGGGCCCGCCGTCCGCGGTGCGGAAGACGGGCCCTGTGACGCGCAGCGAGGAGGTTACTCCCCGGCCTTGGTGAAGCCGGCGGCCTCGGCGGACGCGGCCGTGTCGAACCAGACCTCCGCGACGGTCTGCTCGAACCACTGGCCGTCGGGCTCGTGGTACTTCATCGAGTCCTGGTTGCCCTTGATCGGGAAACCCTCCGGGGCCTGGCCGACGTCCTCGAGCGGCGCGTGCGAACCGTCGTACGGACCGGACACGCCCCCCTCGGTCTCCTCGGCGAGCTCCTCGGAGCCCTCGGTCTCGGTGAAGGCCTCGACCTCGGCGTCCTCCGCCTTGGTCTCGACCGGGTCCTCGAGAACCTCGGTCGCCTGCGGAGCCGGGGCGGGCTTCTCGGTGCTCCGCTTCGTCTTCGGTGCCGAAGGTGTGTAGGACTCGGTGACCAGCTCGATCACGGCCATCGGCGCGTTGTCGCCCTTGCGGGGACCGATCTTCGTGATCCGGGTGTAGCCACCGGGGCGCTCGGCGAACGTGGGCGCGATCTCGGTGAAGAGCTGGTGCACGACCGACTTGTCACGGATGGTCTTGAGGACCTCGCGCCGGTTGTGCAGGTCGCCCTTCCTGGCCTTGGTGATCAGCTTCTCCGCGACCGGACGCAGCACGCGCGCCTTGGCCTCGGTGGTGGTGATCCGACCGTGCTCGAACAGCGCCGTGGCGAGGTTCGAGAGGATCAGCCGCTGGTGGGCCGGGCCGCCGCCGAGGCGGGTGCCCTTCTTGGGAGTGGGCATTGCTTCTCTCGTTTCTCCCCGGCCGTGTCAGGTACCGGGGTAGATGGTGCGGATCAGTACTGCTCGTCCTCGAGGGAACCCTCGTCGAAGTCCTCGTCGTCGTACGCCGCGAGGTGGGCGGACGGGTCGAAGCCGGGAGCGCTGTCCTTGAGGGCCAGGCCCATCTCGTGCAGCTTGGCCTTGACCTCGTCGATCGACTTCGCACCGAAGTTGCGGATGTCGAGCAGGTCCTGCTCCGAGCGCGAGATCAGCTCACCCACGGTGTGGATGCCCTCACGCTTGAGGCAGTTGTAGGACCGGACGGTGAGCTGCAGGTCCTCGACCGGAAGGGCGAGGTCGGCCGCGAGCTGCTCGTCGACGGGCGACGGGCCGATGTCGATGCCCTCGGCCTCGACGTTGAGCTCCCGGGCCAGGCCGAACAGCTCGACCAGTGTCTTGCCGGCCGAGGCGATCGCGTCGCGGGGACGGATCGACTGCTTGGTCTCGACGTCGATCACCAGCTTGTCGAAGTCGGTGCGCTGCTCGACGCGGGTGGCCTCGACCTTGTAGGTCACCTTGAGCACGGGCGAGTAGATCGAGTCGACCGGCATCCGGCCGATCTCGTTGTCCGCACCCTTGTTCTGGACGGCGCTGACGTAGCCGCGCCCGCGCTCGACGACCAGCTCCATCTCGAGCTTGCCCTTGTCGTTGAGGGTGGCGATCTTCAGGTCGGGGTTGTGCACCTCGACACCGGCCGGGGGCGCGATGTCGGCAGCGGTGACGTCGCCGGCACCCTGCTTGCGGAGGTACATGGTGACGGGCTCGTCGTGCTCGGAGGAGACGACCAGGCCCTTGAGGTTGAGGATGATCTCGGTGACGTCTTCCTTGACGCCCTCGATCGTGGAGAACTCGTGGAGGGCCGTGTCCACCTTGATGCTGGTGACCGAGGCACCGGGGATCGAGGACAGGAGGGTACGGCGCAGCGAGTTGCCGAGCGTGTAGCCGAAGCCGGGCTCCAGGGGCTCGATCACGAACCTCGAACGGAACTCGTCGACGGAATCTTCCGACAGGGTCGGGCGCTGAGCGATGAGCACTGCTTGTTTCCTTTCCGAGCCCACCCGCTATTTGACGGACTCGAACATCGTTGTGGAGGAAGGCACCGGGGAGACGCGCGACCGACTCCCCGGCGTGGTGCGGTTACTTCTTCGAGTAGTACTCGACGATGAGCTGCTCCTGGACCGGGAGCTCGATCTGCGCCCGGACCGGGATCGAGTGCACGAGCACCCGCATCCGGTTCGGCAGCGCCTCGAGCCAGGCCGGGACGATCCGCTCGCCGTGGGTCTCACGAGCGACGATGAACGGGGTCATCTCCAGGGACTTCTCGCGGACGTCGATGACGTCGTGCGCGCTGACCTGGTACGACGGGATGTCCACCTTGTGGCCGTTGACCAGGAAGTGGCCGTGGACGACCAGCTGCCGGGCGTGGCGACGGGTCCGGGCGAAGCCGGCCCGGTAGACGACGTTGTCGAGACGACGCTCGAGCAGCTCCAGCAGGTTGTCACCGGTCTTGCCGGGACGACGGCTGGCCTCGTCGTAGTAGTTGTGGAACTGCTTCTCCATCACGCCGTAGGTGAAGCGGGCCTTCTGCTTCTCCTGCAGCTGGTTGCGGTACTCGCTCTCCTTGATCCGGGCACGTCCGTGCTGGCCGGGAGCGTAGGGACGGCGCTCGAAAGCAGCGTCTCCGCCGACGAGGTCGACACCGAGACGGCGCGACTTCTTGGTCATGGGTCCGGTGTAGCGGGCCATGTCTAGAACTCCTTCGTGGTCTCGGGTCAGACGCGCCGGCGCTTGGGCGGGCGGCAACCGTTGTGGGGGGTGGGCGTGACGTCCTGGATGGTGCCGACCTCGAGGCCGATCGCACCGAGCGACCGGATCGCGGTCTCGCGACCCGAACCAGGGCCCTTGACGAAGACGTCGATCTTCTTCATGCCGTGGTCCATCGCTCGACGGCCTGCGGCCTCGGCGGCCATCTGCGCGGCGAACGGGGTGGACTTGCGCGAGCCCTTGAAGCCGACGGTGCCGGCCGAGGCCCACGAGATGACCGCACCCGTGGGGTCCGTGATCGTGACGATGGTGTTGTTGAACGTGCTCTTGATGTGGGCTTCGCCCTGAGCGATGTTCTTCTTCTCCTTGCGGCGCACCTTCTTGGCGCCGGCCTGACGGCTCTTGGGAGGCATTCAGATTCCTTCGTGGTTGCTGGTCGGTGAGATCGAGTGGAGGCCGTGACCCGCGGTCACTTGGCCTTCTTCTTGCCGGCGACGGTGCGCTTGGGACCCTT
>CAWAGN010000009.1:0-333536 GCA_963781545.1 uncultured Actinomycetota bacterium | reverse complement strand
TCAGTGGGTCATGTCGACGAAGCGGCTGTAGTGGCCCTGGAAGGCGACGGTGACGTCGCGGGTCGGACCGTTGCGGTGCTTGGCGACGATGATGTCGGCCTCGCCGGGGCGGGTCGACTCCTTCTCGTAGACGTCCTCGCGGTGCAGCAGGATCACGATGTCGGCGTCCTGCTCGATCGAGCCGGACTCCCGGAGGTCGGACATCATCGGGCGCTTGTCGGAGCGCTGCTCGGGGCCACGGTTGAGCTGGGAGAGCGCCACGATGGGCACGTGCAGCTCCTTGGCCAGCAGCTTGATCTGCCGGGAGAACTCCGAGACCTCGACCTGGCGGGACTCGACCTTCTTGCCCGACGTCATCAGCTGCAGGTAGTCGATCACGATCAGCCGGAGGTCGTGGCGCTCCTTGAGCCGGCGGGCCTTGGCCCGGATCTCCATCATCGTCATGTTGGGGCTGTCGTCGATGAACATCGGCGCCCCGGACACCTGCCCCATCTTGGGGACCAGCTTGTTCCAGTCGTCCTCGCCCATGCCGCCGTTGCGGATGTGGTTGAGCGGCACCTTGGCCTCGGCCGACAGCAGCCGCATGGTGATCTCCGAGCGCGACATCTCCAGGCTGAAGATGACGGAGGTCTGGTTGTTGGCGATCGACGCCGAGCGGCAGAAGTCCAGCGCGAGCGTCGACTTGCCCACCGCGGGGCGGGCCGCGACGATGATCATCTGCCCGCCCTGGAAGCCGTTGACCAGCTCGTCGAGGTCGGCGAACCCGGTCGGCACACCCCGCATGCTGCCGTCGTGGTTGGAGATCGCCTCGATCTCGTCGAGGGTCGCCTCCATGATCGCGCTCAACGGGGCGTAGTCCTCCGCGGTGCGCTTCTCGGTGACCGCGTAGACCTCCTGCTGGGCCCGGTCGACGGTGTCGTCGACGCTGCCCTCGCCGGCGTAGCCCATCTGGGCGATCCGGGTGCCGGCGTCGACCAGTCGGCGCAGGATCGCCTTCTCGCGGACGATGTCGGCGTAGAACGAGGCGTTGGTCGCGATCGGGACGTTGGCCGTCAGGGTGTGGAGGTACGGCGCGCCGCCCACCCGGGACAGGTCGCCGCGCCGGTTGAGCTCGGCCACCACCGTCACCGGGTCGGCCGGCTCACCCTTGGAGTACAGCTCGACGATCGCGTCGTAGATCGACTCGTGCGCCGGCCGGTAGAAGTCGCCGCCCTTGATCCGCTCGTTGACGTCGGCGATCGCGTCCTTCGAGAGCATCATCGCGCCCAGCACGCTCTGCTCGGCGTCGGCGTCCTGCGGAGGCATCCGGCCGCCGTAGGTCTCCTGGCTCTCGCCGTAGGACGTCGGTGGCTCGGCCGTCCACGACGTCTCACCGCTCTCGACCAGCTGACTCACGGCACCACCCAACTCTGCTCGAACGACCCGTTCCGACGGTAGCGAGGACCACCCCCAACCCGGCCGTTCCCGTGCCGGACCGGGTGACAGTAGGCGTATCGCCGAGCCACTGCCAAGACCGTCCTCCACAGGGTCCTGTGGACAACCGGCAGAACGTGTGGAACACGCCGCCCGGGGTGTGCACACCCTGTTGACGGCGGTGTGGACAATCCCGCGCGATTTGTCGTCATCCGTAGGCTGACCTGCGGTTTCACCATGCACAGGGGTGGCGGCGGAAGAAAGTCCGGAAACTTGCCGTTCACCATGTCGCCATCTGGGACGCTCCGGTTGGTTTGTCGACACGGGGGCCGGAGATCCGGTAACCCACAGCCGGGCGACGGTTATGCACAGGCCGGAGGAGAGGCGGATCCGATGACAGGGCGCCGCTCCGCGTGGTATCGGTCGCGGGGTCCCGGATCGGCCCCCGGATGCGCCCACCGGCACGTCCGACCGGCACGCCCGCCGGCACGCGGGCCGAGATCGTCCGGCTCGCCGTTCCCGGCGTTCCTGGCGCTGGTCGCCGAGCCCCTGTTCCTGCTCGCCGACGCCGCGATCGTCGGCCACCTCGGCACCCCGCAGCTGGCCGGGCTGGGGATCGCCTCGTCCGTGCTCGGCACCCTGGTCAGCCTGTGCATCTTCCTCGCCTACGGCACCACCGCCTCGGTCGCCCGCCGGGTCGGCGCAGGTGACACCGAGGGCGCCCTGGCTCAGGGCGTCGACGGGCTCTGGCTGGCTGCCCTCATCGGGGTGGTGGTGACGGCGGTCGCGGTGCCGGCCACGAGCACGGTCGTCGGCTGGTTCGGGCCCAGCGCCGCCGTCGCGTCGTACGCCACGGCGTACCTGCAGATCGCGCTCGTCGGCGCCGCTCCCCTGCTGCTGATGCTCGCCGCGACCGGTGTCCTGCGCGGACTGCAGGACACCCGCACCCCGCTCGTGGTCGCGGTGCTGGGCAACCTGGCCAACGTGGGGCTGAACCTCGTCCTCGTGTACGGCGCCGGGTTGGGCATCGCCGGGTCGGCGCTCGGCACGCTGGTCGCCCAGGTCGGCTCCGCGCTGGCCCTGGTCTGGGTCGTGGTCCGGGCGGCGCGCGCCTCCGGTGCCCCGCTCGCGCCCGACCTGCCGGGCATCCGCGCGTCCGCCCGGGCCGGCGTACCGCTGCTGCTGCGCACGCTCACGCTGCGCGTGTCCCTGCTGGTGATGACGTACGGCGCCGCGCGGCTCGGCAGCACGGAGCTCGCGGCGATGCTGCTGGCGATGACGATCTGGACGTTCCTCGCGTTCGTGCTCGACGCGATCGCGATCGCCGCGCAGGCGATCACCGGTCGTGCGCTCGGCGCCGGTGACGTGGCGGGCACCCGGGCGGTCACCGACCAGATGGTCCGCTACGGACTGGTCAGCGGCGTCGTGACCGGGCTGCTGCTGGCGGCCTCGGCGTGGGTGCTGGGTCCGCTGTTCACCGACGACCCGGCGGTCCGGGACCTGCTGGTGCCGGTGCTGCTGGTGGCCGCACTGGCGCAGCCGGTGGCCGGCGTGGTCTTCGTGCTCGACGGGGTCCTGATCGGCGCCGGCGACGGCCGCTACCTGGCCTGGGCCGGGCTGGTGGTGCTGGCGCTGTTCGCGCCGGCCGCCTGGGCCGCGGTGACCGGCCCGGGCACGCTGGCCTGGCTCTGGGTGGCGTTCTGCGTGGCGTTCATGGGCGGTCGCGGCGTCGTACTCCTCGTGCGGGCTCGCGGCACCACCTGGCTCCGGGTGGGCGCGACCTAGGCTGACCGCGTGACGCCGCTCCAGAAGATCGCCATGGGCCTGGTGGTCGTGCTGGTCCCCGCGAACTTCCCGCGAGACCCGCACCCGGCGTGGCAGTTCTACGACGCGCTCCCCGACCCGGTCGGCTGGCTGCTGGTGCTGGCGGGGTTGCGGGCCCTGGTCCGGGCCAGCGACCTCGACCTCGACGTCGCGCGCTGGCTGGGCGTGCTGGCGTTCGTGGTGAGCGTGCCGTTGTGGTTCCCGCAGGTCAGTCACCTGCTGGTGCCGGAGTACAACCCCCGGATCGAGATCTCGTTCCAGTGGTTCGTGGCGCTGCCGCAGACCCTGTTCAGCCTGTTCCTGGTGCGCACGATCGGCCGGGCCGCGATCGAGGAGGTGCCGCGCGACCGCTTCGTGGCCGGCCGGTTCGGCGTGCTCACCTGGGGCCTGGCCGGGATGCTGGTGCTGCCCGTGGTGGCGTACGGCGGCGACGTGGAGGCGCTGCAGGACCCGACCCTGCTGCTGATCGGGATCGTCAACGTCGCGGTCGTCTACTACCTGTTCCGGGTGCACCGGCGCAGCTGGCTCGGTGGCCCCGGGCCGCTCGAGGTGCACCCGGTGGAGAGGTCAGCGGACTAGGGCGTGCGCGGCTGCTCCACCGGCACGCCCGCCGTACTCCCCTAGCGGAACAGCCACTTCCCCAGCGCTGTAGCGCTGGGGAAGTGGCTGGATACCACGGGACCGTGGTGTTCGGCCCCCGGCTGAGCTGGAGCCTCCGCGTCAGGCGGAGACCACGTTGAGGCTGACCTGCGCCTCGACGTCGTCGTGCACCCGGACGGTCACGGTGTGGGTGCCGAGCGACTTGATCGGGTTGCCGACCACGATGGTCCGCTTGTCGACCTGGTCGCCGGAGACCGTCTCGTTGATCGCGGTCGCGATGTCGGCAGCGGTGACGGCACCGAAGAGCCGGCCGCCCTCGCCCGCGCGGACCTTGACGTTGAACGTCGAGCCCTCGAGCTTGGCCTTCACCTGGGCGGCGTGGTCGGAGTCGCGCACCGACTGGGCGTCACGGGACTTGCGGATCGACTCGATGGTCTTCTCGCCACCCTTGGTCCAGACGATGGCGAAACCACGCGGGACGAGGTAGTTGCGGCCGTAGCCGTTGCGCACCTCGACCACGTCGCCCGCACTGCCGAGACCGGTCACTTCCTGGGTCAGGATCAGCTTCATCTCCCGATCTCCTCTCAGCGTCCGGCGGACGTGTAGGGCAGCAGGGCGACCTCGCGGGCGTTCTTGACCGCCGTGGCGACGTCGCGCTGGTGCTGGACACAGTTGCCGGTGACCCGACGCGCGCGGATCTTGCCGCGGTCGGAGATGAACTTGCGCAGGAGGTTGGTGTCCTTGTAGTCGACGTACGACACCTTGTCCTTGCAGAACTGGCAAACCTTCTTCTTGGGCTTGCGAATCACTGCCTTGGCCATTGTGGTGCTCCTCTCGAGCCCGGCTCACGCCGGAATGGGGGTTGGCTGGTTGGTGGTGGTGCTGGGTGCTGCTGGTTCAGAACGGGGGCTCGTCGTTGGAGCCGCCCGCCCACGGGTCGCGCTGCTGGCCCCCCGCGGAAGCGCCGCCCTGCGGGGCGTTGCCACCCTGCGGAGCACCGCCGGACTGCTGGCCACCGGACTGCTGGCCACCGGACTGCTGACCGCCGCCGGCCGGGGTGGCCCACGGGTCGTCGCCGCCGCTCTGCTGACCGCCGCCGCTGTAGCCGCCACCGCCACCGCCACGGGTGGCGCGGGTGACCTTGGCGGTCGCGAACTTCAGGCTCGGCCCGACCTCCTCGACCTCGATCTCGAAGACGGTGCGCTTCTCGCCCTCACGGGTCTCGTAGCTGCGTGCCTTCAGCCGGCCCTGGACCACGACGCGCATGCCCCGGGTCAGCGACTCCGCGACGTTCTCCGCGGCCTGCCGCCAGACCGAGCAGGAGAGGAACAGCGCCTCGCCGTCCTCCCACTCGTTGGTCTGCCGGTTGAACGACCGCGGCGTCGACGCGATCCGGAAGTTCGCCACGGCCGCACCCGACGGGGTGAAGCGCAGCTCGGGGTCGTCGACCAGGTTGCCGACGACGGTGATGACGGTCTCGCCTGCCATGCGGTGCTCCCTAGGTGGTGCCGGTGTGGGTGGTGGAGGGGTACGACGTCAGCGGGCGTCGGGGCGGATCACCTTGGTGCGGAGCACGGACTCGTTCAGCGTGAGCTGGCGGTCGAGCTCCTTGACGGTCGCAGGCTCCGCCTGCAGCGTCACGACGGCGTAGATGCCCTCGGCGTTCTTGTCGATCTCGTAGGCCAGCCGGCGGCGGCCCCAGATGTCGATGTTCTCGACGGACCCGCCGTCCTTGCGGACCACGTTGAGGTAGGTGTCCAGCGAGGGCTGCACCGTGCGCTCTTCGAGGTCGGGATCGAGGATCACCATCAGTTCGTAGGCACGCAAAGCGGCCCACCTCCTTCGGACTCGGCGGCCACGGACGTTCCGTGGCAGGAGGAGTGCCCCCCGAACGGACGGGGAGCGACGCGCAAGGCTACCAACGCCCGCGGCGTACCACGAAATCGTCGTCCACAGGGCCCACGGGTGCCTCAGTACTTCTGGCGCAGCCCCAGCACGTCGCCGCGCGCCAGCGTCCGGTTGCGGATGTCGCAGTAGTAGACGGTCGGGTACATGGTGAGGTTGCGGTGGGTCGACCCGGTCACGTGACCGAGACCGGCGAGGTGGCCGAACTCGTGGGTGGCGACCGACTCCAGGTCGTACTTGCTCCGGCACGACGACTTGCCGCCGTACTGGGTGAAGCCGACGTCGTGCACGTTGTACTTGATGTCGGCGCTGATCGTGGAGTCCGGTCCGTCGGCGTCGTAGGTCACCCAGTCGCAGGTGTAGGCGACGAAGCTGCTCGGGATGTCGCCGAAGCTGGTGACCGAGTAGGTGTCGCCGGTGCCGCACTTGATCACGTACACGCCGTTGGCGTTCTTGGCCTGGCCGACGCTGCTGCCGATCGAGGTGGAGCCCTTGTACGACGCGCCCAGCGAGACGCCGTCGGCGTAGCCGCAGGAGTCCTTCTCACCGGTGATGTTCGACATCGCGCGCTTGAGCGCCGCAGCGGTGTCGGCGTTGTTGATGTTCGAGGGCCGGTTGGCGAAGTTGACGTACCAGCTGACGGTCGAGAACCACTTCTCGTCCCAGAGCGTGTAGGCCGAGTCCTTGCACGGCGCGATCGCGGTGGCGGCCGCGATCGACGGCGAGGCCGCGGTGCGCGGGGCCGAGACCCGGTCGGCGGGCTCAGCGGCCAGCCGGCCCGTGGGCGCCACCGTCAGCTGCGCGTCGACGTCGGCCGCTGCGTTCCCGGGGGTCCCGCCCGCCGCGATCCCGTGGCCGCGCACGCCGTGGCCCGGCGCCGGCACCTGCAGCATCACCTCGCCGGCGTCGTACCAGGCGCCGACCAGTCCGCACCGGACCACGTCGGTGCCGGCCGGCATGGTGCGCGCGTCCAGGTGCCCCCGGTCGGGGCAGCCGCCGGCGGGCACGTCCCGCGCGGCTCCGGCCGGGCCGGCGGCGAGCAGGCCGCCCGCGATCACGCCGACGGCGGCGAGGACGAGTGTGGACGCGGCACGACGACGCATGGTTCCCCCGGATGTTCAGGCGCTCGGACGAGGCAGGTACGCATTCTGTGCCCGACGACCGTCCCGGCCAAACCCGGGTCCACGCCCTAGGGTCGGGACGTGCTCACGTTCAGCCAGCTCGAGTCGTCGATGCGCATCGTCTACGAGCAGATGAGACCCACGGCGTCGTACCGCTGGCCGCTGCTGGAGGAGCACACCGGCACCGAGACCTGGGTCAAGCACGAGAACCAGACCCCCACCGGTGCGTTCAAGGTGCGCGGCGGTCTGGTCTACGTCGCGGCGCTGGCGCGGCACGCGCAGGCGGGTGAGGTCCCGGGCATCGTCTCGGCCACCCGCGGCAACCACGGGCAGTCGCTGGCGTACGCCGCCCGCGTGCACGGCCTGGCCGCCGTGATCGTGGTGCCGCACGGCAACAGTCCGGCCAAGAACGCCTCGATGCGGTCCTGGGGCGCCGAGCTGGTCGAGCACGGTGCCGACTTCCAGGAGGCCCGCGAGCATGCCGCCGAGCTGGCCGAGAGCCGCGGCCTGCAGCAGGTCCCCAGCTACCACTCGCTGCTGATGGCGGGCGTCGCGACGTACGCCGCCGAGCTCCACGAGCAGGTGCCGGACCTCGACGTGGTCTACGTGCCGGTCGGGATGGGGTCGGGCATCTGCGCCAACATCGCGGTCCGCGACCTGCTCCGCAAGGACACCGAGGTGGTCGGTGTCGTCGCCGAACGGGCCGATGCGACCGCGCGCTCCTTCGAGGCGGGCGAGGTGGTCACCACCGCGACCGCGGACACCTTCGTCGACGGGGTGGCCACCCGCACCCCCGACGCCGAGGCGATCGGGATCATCGTCGGCGGCGCCGCCCGGGTCCTCCGCGTCAGCGAGACCGACGCGGAGGACGCGATGCGGGTGCTGTGGCGCAGCACCCGCCAGATGCCCGAGCCCTCCGGCTCGCTGGCCCTGGCCGGGCTGCTCGCCGAGCGCGACGGGGTGCGCGGCAGGCGCGTCGCGGTCGTGATGACCGGCGGCAACTGCGACGACACCCTGGCCGGACGGGTGCTGTCCTAGGCTTGCCGCATGAGCACGCTGAGCATCGGGGCACACGTCGAGCAGACCGACCCGGTCGCCGAGGCGCGGGCCCGCGACACCACGCTGGTGCAGTTCTTCCTCGGCGATCCCCAGGGCTACAAGGGCCCCGAGATCCGGTACGACGGGGGCGCGGCGGCGTTGCGCGACGCGGCCGAGAAGGCGGGCGTCCACCTCTACGTCCACGCGCCGTACATCGTCAACGTCGCCACCACCAACAACCGGATCCGGATCCCGAGTCGCAAGCTGCTCCAGCAGCACATGGACGCCGCCGCCGAGATCGGAGCCAAGGGCCTGATCGTGCACGGCGGCCACGTCGGCAAGGACGACGACCCCGCGAAGGGCTTCGACAACTGGCGCAAGGCGGTCGAGGCGACGGACCTCAAGATCCCGCTGCTGATCGAGAACACCGCCGGCGGCGACAACGCGATGGCCCGCCACCTCGACCGCATCGCCGGGGTCTGGGACGCCGTGTCGCGGGCCGAGGGCGCCGAACGGGTCGGCTTCTGCCTCGACACCTGCCACGCCTGGGCCGGCGGCATCGACCTCGGCACCGCTGTCGAGAAGGTGCGGGGGATCACCGGCCGGATCGACCTGGTGCACGCCAACGACAGCCGCGACACCTTCGACTCCGGTGCCGACCGGCACGCCAACTTCGGCGCCGGGCAGCTCCCGCCCGACGAGTTCGCGGGGGTGGTCCGCGAGGCAGGCGCCCCGGTGATCTGCGAGACGCCGGGGGGCGCCGCCGAGCACGCCGCCGACTTCGCCTGGCTGCGTGAGCACCTGGGCGAGCACCTCTGACCGCGCGGAACACCCGGCCCGGCCGCGCTGTTGGGCCCACATGAAGATCCTCCTCACCGGTGCCACCGGCTACATCGGGTCCGCAGTCCTCCGTCGCCTCCTCGAGGCCGGCCACCAGGTCACGGCCGTGGTCCGCAGCGAGGCTGCCGCCTCGAAGGTCGAGGGCCTCGGCGCGACCGCGGTCGTGGGCGACCTCACCGACCGGGCCTGGGTCGCGGAGCTGCTGCGCGCGCACGACGGCGCCGTCCACACCGCGTCGCCCGGCGACGAGACCAGCTCCGCGATGGACGCCGCCGTGATCGGCGCCGCGCTGGCCGCGTTCGACGGCACCGACAAGCCGTTCGTGCACACCGGCGGGATCTGGTCCTACGGCGCCAACGCAGCGATCACGGACGCCTCCCCCACGCACCCGGTCGCGCTCAGCGCCTGGCGTGAGGAGCACGAGACGCGGCTGCTCAGCTCCGCGATCCACGGTTCCGTGATCCGGCCCGCGGTCGTGCACGGGTACGGCGGCGGCCTGGTCAACCTGATCGTCCGGGGCCCGCGCACCGCCGACGGGGCCGTGGTCCTGGTCGGATCGGGCGACCAGCACTGGACCACCGTCCACGTGGACGACCTCGCGGACCTCTACCTGCTGGTCCTCGAGCAGGCTCCCGGCGGCCAGGCCTACCTCGCGGCCAGCGGTGACAACCCGACGGTGCGCGAGATCGCGCTCGCCCACGTGGGCACCGCGGGCGTCGTTGCCGGCGAGTCCGACGCGGAGACCCGGGCCCGGCTCGGCGACACGTTCGCCGAGGCGCTGCTGCTGGACCAGCAGGCGACGCCGGCGTCCCCGTTCGGCTGGGCGCCGCAGCGGCCGTCGCTGGTCGACGAGCTGCGGGCGACCCACGGTCCGGCATCCTGAACGCATGACGCTGCCCCCGACCTCCCGTCGGGCGGCGCTCGGGCTGGTGGGCGCCGGGCTCCTCGGGACCTCGCTCGGCTGCACGAAGCGAAGCGCGCGTCCGCCTGCCGGGGTCGAGCGGCACCGCTACGCCGACCACCCGGACGCGTTCGGCGACCTGTACCTGCCTCGGGGCACACCGAAGGGCACGGTCGTGGTGCTGCACGGCGGGTACTGGCTGGACGGCTACGACCTCGAGCTGATGGAGCCGATCAGTCGTGCGCTCGCCGAGGACGGCTGGGCGGCCTGGAGCCTCGAGTACCGACGGCTCGGCTCCGGAGGGGGCTGGCCCGCCACCTTCGAGGACGTCGCCGCCGGCACCGACAAGGTGGCCGACCTCGACGGCGTGGACCGCGATCGCGTGGTCCTGCTCGGCCACTCCGCGGGAGGCCACCTGGCGACCTGGGCGGCGAGCCGCGACGCCCGCACCCCGGGAGGGGCGCCGAGCGTGGAGGTGCGCGGTGCGGTCTCGCTGGCCGGGGTGCTCGACCTGGGCCGCGGCTTCCGGGACGACCTCGGCGGCGGCGCGATCGGCCGGCTGATGGGCGGCGGCCCGGACCAGGTGCCGGAGCACTACCGACTGGGTGACCCGACGCTGATGGTGCCGGCGAGCGCCCCGGTCACCGCGATCCACGGCCGGGACGACGACGTGGTCCCGCCCGACCAGAGCACGTCGTACGTCGACGCGGCGCGCCGGGCAGCCGGCACGGCGAGGTTCCTGCCGGTCGCCGGCGACCACTTCACGATCATCGACCCGGCTCACCCCTCGTGGGCGACGACCACCGACACGTTGGAGAGGCTCGCTCGCTAACCGGGCTCGACCAGCGCCGCCACCCACATCCGGCCCAGGTGCGCGGCGTACCGCTCGTCGCTCCAGCCCCGCTCCACCACCAGCCGGTGCCAGAGGGCTCCGTCCGTGGTGGACCAGATCAGGTCCAGGCACTCCTCCTCGCTCACCGCCAGCCGGCCAGTGGCCGCGGCCTCCCGGGCCATCACGCCCAGCCCGGCCAGGCGCTGCCGGTCGACCTCCGCCAGCATCTCGGCGGCCGTCTCGTCCATCCCGGCAGCGCCGCGGAGGGCGAGCAGGAACGGCGCCGTGCGTCGCGACGCCACCGTCGACATCCGGGCGTGCATCAGGAACCTCCGCCGGAGGTCCGGCTCCGCGCGGATCGCCTGCACCTCCGGCCGCTCGTGGAAGACCACGTCCTGGTCGTCGCCGCCGATGGTCACGTCCCAGACCCGGTGCAGCAGCGTCACCTTGTTGCCGAACCCGCCGTAGATCGTCTCCGTGGAGACCTCGGCGGCCCGGGCGATGTCCGCGATCGTGGTGCGGCCGTAGCCCTGGGCCACGAACAGGTCGTGGGCCGCGCGGATCACCCGGGCGCGGGTCTCCTGCGCCTGCTGCCGCCGGCGCGAGGAGTCGTACGGGCGTCTCTTGACGGGCTCGCTCAATTCGGGTACACCTTGACTGTATTCAAAACAGTGCGACTGTATCGGAGTAGGTCATGAGGATAGCGGCGGAAGCAGACTGGAGTGCGGTGGCACGCGGGTGGGCGCGCCTCGCCGACCGGATCGAGGGCGTCCACGACGACGTCACCGGCCCGATGCTGGAGGGGGCCGGCCCGCTCGCCGGACGCCGGGTGCTGGAGCTCGGCGCCGGCCCGGGCACCCTGGCCAGCCACCTCGCGGAGGCGGTGGGGCCGGACGGCACGCTGGTCGCCAGCGACCTCGCCGAGGGCATGGTCGAGGTGCTGCGCGAGCGGGTGCCGGGCACCGTCGACGTGCAGCGCATCGACGCCGCCGCGATCCCGCTGCCGGACGCGTCGGTCGACGCCGTGCTCTTCCGGATGGGCCTGATGCTGGTGCCGGAGCCGGAGCTTGCCTTGGCCGAGATCCACCGGGTGCTCCGGCCCGGGGGTCGGCTGGCGCTGGCCGTCTGGGGCGACATGGGGCACAACCCGTGGCTGACCTCGGTCGGGATGAGCGCGGCGATGACCGGGCTGGTCGACGGGCCGCCGGTCGGTCCCGGCGGACCCTTCTCCCTCGGCGATCCGGCCGACCTCGAGCAGCGGGTGCGTGACGCCGGGTTCGACCCGGTGACGGTCACCGTGGCGGACGCCGTACGCCGCTACGACACCGCCGAGGAGCACCTGGAGATGGTGTGCGCGCTGGCGCCGCCGCTGGCCCTCGCGATCGGGTCCGCGACCCAGGAGCAGCAGGCGACGTTGCGTCGCACCGTCGCCGAGATCACCGCGCAGTACCGCGACGGCGAGGCACTGATCCTGCCGTCGCGGGCCCTGGTCTGCGTCGCGACCCGCCCCTGACCGGGGCCGCCGGGCAGCCCGTAGGCTCGGCGGGTGCCCCCCATCTCCTCGCTGCGCGTGCGCAGCATCAGCACCGAGGAGCACGTCTCCTTCCTCCAGCAGCAGCGCTCGACCGTCTCCTGGGCGAGCTTCCTGCAGACGCCGGCCTGGGCCCGGGTCAAGCCCGAGTGGAGGCCGGAGTCGATCGGCTGGGTCTCGACCGGCTCGACCGGCTCGACCGGGGAGGAGACGCTGGTCGGCGTCGCCCTCGTGCTCTACCGGCAGCTGCCGAAGGTGGCCCGCTACCTGGCCTACCTGCCCGAGGGCCCGGTGATCGACTGGGAGACCGACGACCTCGGCGGCTGGCTGGAGCCGATGGCGGAGCACCTCAAGGCGCAGGGTGCCTTCGGGATCCGGATCGGTCCGCCGGTCGTCACCCGGCGCTGGACCGCGCAGCAGGTCAAGGACGGCATCGCCGACGACGCCACCCGCTCCCTGGTCGACGTACCTCCCAGCGAGCGGAGCGCCGCCGGTGCCCGCGTGGTCTCCCAGCTCCGCGCGCTCGGCTGGCTCCCGCAGTCGGTGCAGGGCGGCTTCGCAGCCGGCCAGCCGCAGTACAACTTCCAGGTCCCGCTGACCGGCCGCAGCGAGGACGACGTCCTCAAGGGCATGAACCAGCAGTGGCGCCGCAACATCAAGAAGGCGGCCAAGCAGGGCGTCGAGGTGACGGTGAGCACGACGTCCGAGGACGTCGCGGCCTTCCACCGGCTGTACGTCGAGACCGCGGAGCGCGACCACTTCACGCCGCGTCCCCTCGCCTACTTCCGCACCATGGTCGAGGCGTTGTCCGCCGAGGACCCGGAGCGGATCCGGCTCTACCTCGCCCGGCACGACGGCGACCTGGTCGCGAGCACGATCTGGATCCGGGTCGGCACGCACACCTGGTACTCCTACGGCGCCTCCACCACCCACAAGCGCGAGGTCCGCGGCTCCAACGCGATCCAGTGGCGGATGATCCAGGACTCGCTGGCCGCCGGCGCCGACGTCTACGACCTGCGCGGGATCACCGACACGCTCGACTCCGACGACGCGCACGTCGGACTGATCCAGTTCAAGGTCGGCACCGGCGGCGAGGCCGTCGAGTACGCCGGCGAGTGGGACCTGCCGCTGAACCGCCTTGTCTACAAGGCGTTCGACGTCTACATGCGAAGGAGGGGCTGATGCCGCTGACGCTGTACGTCGACGGCGACCGCTGGCGCGACCACCTCACCGGCGTGGTCGAGCGCGAGCCCGGCCTGGTGCCGGTGGCCAAGGGCAACGGCTACGGGTTCGGACTTGCCCGACTGGCTCGGCGGGCGACCTGGCTGGAGCGCGAGCTGGTCGCGGTCGGCACGTATGCCGAGGTGAGCGAGGTCGAGAAGCGCTTCCCGGGCTCGGTCCTCGTGCTCAGCCCGTGGCGGCCGACGGTCGCCGCTCCGCTGACCGACCGGATGGTGCACACCGTCGGCCGGATCGAGGACCTGCGGGACCTGCAGGCCCGCGGCACCAGCGAGGGCGTGCGCCCCCGGATCGTGCTCGAGCTGCTCACCTCGATGCTGCGGCACGGCTTCACCCCGGCCGGGCTGCGCGAGGCGGCGGCCTCGACCGGCGGGTGCACGGTCGAGGGGGTGGCCCTCCACCTGCCGCTCGGCGAGCACCAGCTCCCCGAGGTCGAACGGTTGATGACCGAGGTGGTCGCGGCGGGCCTCAGCACCCGCACCGTCTTCGTCTCCCACCTCTCCGCGGCCGAGCTGGCGCAGCTCCGCGCGGCCTGGCCCGACTACATGTTCCGGCCCCGTGTCGGCACCGGGCTCTGGCTCGGCGACCGCAGCGCGCTCGACGTGCGCGCGACCGTGATCGACGCGCACCCGCTCGCCCGCGGGCAGCGCTACGGCTACCGGCAGCGGGTCTCCCCCCGGCCGGGGACGTTGCTCGTCGTCTCGGGAGGTACGGCGCACGGCATCGGGCTGGAGGCGCCCACCGGTGACGGCTCGTTCCGCTCGCGCGCCGGGTCGCTTGCCCGCGGTGGTCTCGACGCGGCCGGGCTGGTGCGCTCGCCGTACACGGTGGACGGCAAGCAGCGACTCTTCGCGGAGCCCCCGCACATGCAGGCCTCGATGCTGTTCCTGCCCGCGGGGTCGACGGTGCCCGCGATCGGGGACGAGGTGCCGGTGCGGGTGCGCTACACGGCCACCGCGTTCGACCGGGTCACGATCGGCTGAGCGTCGTCACCGGGCGCGGTGGGTCGAGCGAGCGGCCGTTGCGCACGGGGTCGTGGCGCGGGTCGAGGACGTCCCGCACCACCATCGACATCAAGAAGATCTCACCGGCCACCCGGATCGGGATCGCCCACAGGTACACCGGGTCGGGCGCGCCCGACGTCCCCGAGGCGGTGAAACCACCGAGGTAGAACCAGACGCTGGCGAAGTAGAAGATCTCGCAGGCCTGCCAGATGAACAGGTCGCGCAGCCGGGGCCGGGCCAGGACCGCGAGCGGCAGGAGCCACAGCACGTACTGCGGTGAGTAGACCTTGTTGACGAGCAGAAACGACGCCACGACCAGGAACCCGAGCTGGGCCATCCGCGGCGGGTGCCGGGCCAGCAGCCCGAGCACCAGGATCGCGACGCACGCCACGCTGAACACCAACCAGGACACGAGGTTCACGGTGTCGGGGGAGGCCGAGTGGTGCAGGTTGCCGGCCATCAGCCACAGCGACCCGAGGTCCGGGCCGCGCGCCGAGTTGAACGACCAGAAGACCTTCCACTGCGCGAACCCGGTCACCATCACCGGCACGTTGAGCACCGCCCAGGCAGCCACGCCCGCAGCGAGCGCCTTGGCGAAGACCGGCACCTGGCCACGGCGCAGGCAGACCACGAGCATCGCGCCGAACAGGAACAGCGGGTACAGCTTGGTGGCGGTGCCGACACCCAGGAAGATCCCGGTCAGCACCGGCCTGCCGCGGGCCCACGCCCAGAACGCGCCGGCCACGCAGGCGACGGCCAGCAGGTCCCAGTTCACGAGTCCGGTCAGCAGCAGGCAGGGTGAGGCGACGAACCCGATCGCGTCCCAGGGCCGCCGCCGGTGCGCTCCCACCATGAAGAACGCTGCCAGGAAGCCGACCGCCAGCAGGAGCACCGAGTTGACCAGGAAGTAGGTATTCAGCTCCTTGACCATGCCGGGGAGTCCGAGCAGGTCGTCGGGCGCGGTGGCCGCACGGGTCTCGGAGGAGGGCCCGGACGCGAACGGCTCGGTGAGCAGCGCGGCGCCCCACGCGAAGTAGGAGATGCCGACCGGGTACTCCATCACCTCGTAGCGGCCGCCGGTGTCGGCGTACGGCCAGGACCGCTCCGCCATCCCTCGGGGGACGTAGAGGTAGGGGATGTCGGAGTAGCACATCTTGGAGTAGCGGACGTCGCTCTTGAGCCACTGCGTCTGCATGCACGGCACCTTCTGCACCAGGCTCAGTGCAGCGACCACCGTGAACACCGCGAGCAGCACCCGCACCGGCGTCAGCCAGGGGTGCGGTCGGGCGTGCTCACCGACCGGACCGCCGATCCGTTCGCTCCAGGAGCGTGCGACCGGATCGGTCCGGGTCGGGCTCGGGACCTCGGTGGGTCCCGGCGTCACGGACCGCTCGAGCGGTTGCCCACCGGCAACGACGGGCTCCCGCTCGGGCTCGTCGTGGGCGAGGGTGGGGTCGACGGGGACGGCGAGGGCGTGGGTGTCGGCGACGGTGTCGGCGACGGCTTCGGCGACGGCTTCGGTGACTTGCTCGGCTTCGCGGTCGGCGACGGCCTCGGGGTGCGGGTCGGCGCCGGTGAGTGGCCGCCGGTCGGGGCGTTGCCGTCGACGTACACCGGCGGCGGGAACTTCTCGACCGGAAGGCCCTGCATCTCGGCGCTCATGATCGCGGCCCAGGTGCGGGCCGGGTAGGACCCGCCGAAGTACTGCGGCAGGTAACCGTCGAGCTGGTCGTTGCCGTCGCCGCGGACGTACATCACCGCGGTGGTGATCTGCGGGGTGTAACCGATGAACCAGGCGCTGGAGACCTGGTCCTTGTCGTTGGTCGCGGTGCCGGTCTTGCCGGCCGCCGGCCGGCCGATCGCCTTGGCCGCGGTGCCGGTGCCGCTCTGCACGACCTGCTGCAGCGCGTACGAGGTGTCGGCGGCGATGTCAGGGTCGAGCGCCTTGCTCTTCTTGTGCTTGGCCCGGAAGAGCGTCTTGCCGTCGGAGGCGCGGACCACCTTCTCCACGACGTACCACGGGTGCTCGACGCCGGCGTTCGCGATCGTCGAGTAGCCGTTGGCCATGTCGACCATGCCGATCCGCTCGGTGCCGAGCGAGACTCCGGAGGTGGGCTTGATGCCGTACTTGTCGACCGGGACGCCGAGGTCCTTGGCGGTGGACAGGATCTTCTTGGGCCCGTCGGGCATCGACGCGGTCAGGTCCATGTAGGCGGTGTTGACCGACTCCTCGGTCGCGGTGATCAGGCTGATCTTCGCCCCGTAGTTGTTGCCGGTGCCAGGGCCCTCGTTCTTGACCTCGGAGCCGTCGGGGAACACGTACGGCGAGTTGCCCTGGAAGGTGTCCTTGAGGCTGAACCCCGCCTTGATCCCGGCGGCGAGCGCGAACGGCTTGAACGAGGAGCCCGGCTGGCCACCCTTGAGCGCCCAGTTGAACGGGCTCTTCAGGTAGTCCTGGCCGCCGTAGATGCCGCGCACCGCGCCGGTCTTGTTGTCCAGCGACACCGCACCGATGTGCAGCTTCTTCAGTCCCGGCGGCCGTTGCGACTTCACGCCGTTGCGGATCGCCCGCATCGCGGGCTTGGCGAACGTGGTGGTGATCCGCAGGCCGCCGCCGTCGATGGTGTCGTCGTTGTAGCCGAGGTCGTGGAGCTCGTTCTTGACCATCTCGAGCATGAAGCCCTTCTGGCCCGAATACGTCTGCGCCCGGCGGATCTTCGGGAAGGCCGGCAGCTTGGCACTGAGCTGGTCGGCCTTGGCGGCGTCGAGGGTGCCCATCTTGCCCATGCCGCTGAGCACGTAGCGGTAGCGGCTGAGCAGCCGTTGCCTCGCCTGCGTCCCCTCGGCCGGGTCGAAGCTCTGGGGCGAGTTGAGGACGGAGGCGAGCACCGCGCCCTGCTGCACGGTCAGGTCCTTGGCGTCGACGTCGAAGTAGGCCTGCGCCGCAGCCTGGATGCCGTAGGCGCCGCGGCCGAAGTAGATCGTGTTGAGGTAGCCCTCGAGGATCTTGGTCTTGGACAGCTGCTTCTGCAGCTTCAGGGAGACGAACGCCTCCTTGATCTTGCGCTTGAACGTGCGCTCGGAGGACAGGTAGTAGATCTTCACGTACTGCTGCGTGATCGTCGAGGCGCCCTGGGTCGAGCCGCCCTTGGCGTTGGAGAACGCCGCGCGAAGGATGCCCTTGGGGTCGATGCCGCGGTTGGTCCAGAACGTGCGGTCCTCGGCGGCGACGACCGCGTCGCGCACGTGCTTGGGCATCCGCGCGAACGGGATCGACTCGCGGTTCTGCTCCACGAACCGGCCCAGGCCGGTCTTGCCGTCCTTGTAGTAGACGTTCGTGGTCTGGGTCTGGAAGTCCTTGTTGGGGTCCGGGATCGTCGTCGAGCTGTAGACGTAGACGAACCCGAGCGCGCCGATGATCACGACCACCAGCGCCGCGACCAGGCCGATCCGGAAGAACCGCCCCCAGCTCCAGCCCCCGCCGTCGTCGGTGTCCTTGGCGCGGCTGCTGCCCTTGCCGGGGGGTCGCTTCGAGGCCGAGGCTCGAGTCGGGCTGGTCTTCCGCTGGCCACTCACGGCAGGTCTGCTCCCAGGGTCTGGCGTACGTCACGCGGGCTGCCACGAGCGTACGGGTCGCCGGGGAGGATCCGGCTCACCCCGCGGGGCCCGGGGTGACGCGAACCACGCTGCGGCGTCCAGCAGGGTTTGGGTACGGCGCTGATATATCGCTACGATAGATGTGCGCGATAGGACGCCCGGATAGAACGGGTGGATAGAACGAACCGATGCAGCAACCGGAAGGTGGCACGTGGCCCGCAGGGGAGAGTCGCTCGAGATGGCAGTCCTCGGACTGCTGCACGAGTCACCGCTGCACGGCTACGAGCTGCGCAAGAGGCTGAACCTGCTGCTCGGCTGGAGCCGGCTGCTGAGCTACGGCTCGCTCTACCCCGCGCTGAAGAAGATGCTCCGCGCCGGGTGGATCACCGACGAGGTGGTCCCCACCGCCGCCGTGCGCCGTACCCGGATCACCTACATGATCACGCCGGCGGGTCGCGAGCACTTCTCCTCGCAGATGACCGAGTCCGGTCCCGCGGCCTGGGAGGACGACAACTTCGACGTGCGGTTCGCGTTCTTCTCGCGCACCGACCTCGACGTCCGGCTCCGGATCCTCGAGGGCCGGCGATCGCGGCTGCAGGAGCGGCTCGACCGGGTGCGTGCGACACACAGCGGCACCGACCGGTACGCCGCCGAGCTGCACCGGCACAGCGTCGAGTCCATCGAGCGCGAGCTCACCTGGCTCAACGGGCTGATCGACGTCGAGCGCCAGGCGCACGACCTCCGCGGCCCCGACCCCGCGCATCCCGCGCAACCAGATATCAGCTGAGAAATCGAAACAAGTGGAGGAGAACCCATGGGTTCGGTACGCGTAGCCATTGTGGGCGTGGGGAACTGCGCCTCGTCCCTGATTCAGGGCGTCGAGTACTACAAGGACGCCGATCCGGCCGGGAACGTGCCCGGTCTGATGCACGTCGCGTTCGGTGAGTACCACGTCTCCGACGTGACGTTCGTCGCCGCGTTCGACGTCGACGCCAAGAAGGTCGGCTTCGACCTCTCCGACGCGATCAACAGCTCGGAGAACAACACCATCAAGTTCGCCGACGTCCCGCCGACCGGTGTCATGGTGCAGCGCGGCCCGACGTACGACGGCCTCGGCAAGTACTACCTCCAGACCATCGAGGAGTCGGACGCCGAGGCGGTCGACGTGGTCCAGGCGCTCAAGGACGCCGAGGCCGACGTGCTCGTCTCCTACCTGCCGGTGGGCTCCGAGGAGGCGGACAAGTTCTACGCGCAGTGCGCGATCGACGCCGGTGTGGCGTTCGTCAACGCGTTGCCCGTCTTCATCGCCTCCGACCCCGTGTGGGCCAAGAAGTTCGAGGACGCCGGTGTCCCGATCGTCGGCGACGACATCAAGTCGCAGGTGGGCGCCACGATCACCCACCGGGTGCTGGCCAAGCTGTTCGAGGACCGCGGCGTGGTGCTCGACCGCACCTACCAGCTCAACGTCGGCGGCAACATGGACTTCAAGAACATGCTCGAGCGCGACCGCCTCGAGTCCAAGAAGATCTCCAAGACGCAAGCCGTGACGTCGAACATGACCCACGACCTCGGCGCCCGCAACGTGCACATCGGCCCGTCGGACTACGTGCAGTGGCTCGACGACCGCAAGTGGGCCTACGTGCGGCTCGAGGGTCGCGCGTTCGGCGACGTGCCGCTGAACATGGAGTACAAGCTCGAGGTCTGGGACTCCCCGAACTCGGCCGGCATCATCATCGACGCGATCCGTGCGGCGAAGATCGCGCTGGACCGTGGCATCGGCGGCCCGCTGCTCGCGGCGTCGTCGTACCTGATGAAGTCTCCGCCGGTGCAGCGCCCCGACGACCTCGGCCGCGACAGCGTCGAGGCCTTCATCCGTGGCGACGTCGAGCGCTGAGCAACCTCCAGCACCTCAGCTGAACCTGTGAGGCACCCCCTGCGGCCATAGGGCGCAGGGGGTGTTTCGTTCTACGATCCGCGCATGAGCGAACTTCCTCCCGTCCCCCCGCCGGACGACCCGGAGAACACCGGTGGAGGCACGCCGCCGCCCTCGCCGTACGGCGCCGGTGCGGCACCCCCGCCACCGGGTGGTGGCTTCACGGACCCGAACCAGCTGCCGTACAGCGCCACCGACGCGTTCGGCTACGGCTGGAAGAAGTTCAGGGCCAGGCCCAGCGAGCTGCTGGTCCCGCTGCTGGTGGTCCTCGTGGTCGTGATCGTGGTCGAGGTGGTCGTGCAGCTGCTGCTGCGGGCGACGCTGCTGGGCACCCATGACTGCACCCGCGAGATCCTCGGCCAGAGCGTGCAGACCCAGTGCGGACCCGGCTTCGTGGTCAGCCTGCTGGGGTCCGCGCTCGGCGGCTTCGTGGTCAGCCTGATCGTGCAGGCGTTCGGCGCCGGCCTGATCAAGAACGCGCTGAACATCGCCGACGGCAAGGCGGCTTCGCTGGACGAGGTGTTCGCGTGGGCGTTCAAGCCGCAGGTGATCACGACCGCGGCGCTGGTCGCCGGGATCACGTTCGTGGGCACGCTCTTGTGCTACGTCCCGGGCCTGATCGCGGCGTTCCTGCTGAACTGGTCGATGTTCTACGTGGTCGACAAGGGCCTGACGCCGGTGGAGGCGATCCGCGCGAGCGTGTCGTTCGTGACCGGCCACCTGTCGGAGACGCTGGTGTTCTACCTGCTCGGCATCGTCGCCTTCGTCGTGGGCGCGGTCCTGTGCCTGGTCGGTCTGCTGGTGGCTGCGCCGGTGGTCCTGATCGGAGCGGCTTACACGTTCCGTCGACTGCACGGCGAACCGGTGGTGCCCGTCACGGCGTGACCCGGGCGGTCAGCCGTTCAGGAGGTTGCCGACGATGCCACCCCCGCCGCCGCCGCCCTGCTGGGTGACCGGCGCCCACTCGCTCGGCTGAACCACGACGAAGCCGGGGCCGTGGAAGGAGTACTGCATCGCCTCGCCCGAACCACCGCGCAGCATCGACTTCATGTTCATGCTCGAGACCACGGTCGGCACGAGGTTGGACGACCAGGCCACGACCGCCTGGATGTCGACGTACGTCGGCTGCCGTGAGCAGTCGAGCACCACCGGCTTGCCCACCGCGCAGAGCGCCACGTCGCCGGTGCCGCTGATCGTGGTGTTGAACAGACCACCGGCGATGATCCCGGCGCCCTTGACCCGGTTGATGTCCCACTGGAGGGCGGCGTCGAACGTGAGCAGGTTGCGGCCGTTGACGCTGATCCCGTCACCGTCGAGGTGCAACAGGTAGACGTAGCCGGCCTCGCTGGCGAAGAACACCTCGCCCTGGCCGGAGACCCGCATCAGCGGCATGTCCTCGCTCGTGACCATCTTCTTCAGCAGCTTGCCGACGCTGCCGGCCTTCTCGTGGTCGAAGCGCACCTGCCCCTGGTAGGCGACCATGGCGCCCTTGACCGCCAGCACGTCCGGGCCGAGGGAGACCCTGAGCATCTGGTTGTTCTGCAGGCCGAACCGCTGGCCGTCGGCGATCTCCAGGTTGGTCTGGTCGAACAGCTCGCTCTTCATGCGGCGAAGGGTAGTCGGAACGACCTACGCTGAACCGGTGGGAGACCTGTTCTGCGCGGCGACACTGGTGCTGGCCCGGCACGGTGACGCGGAGTACGACGAGTCGTGGTTCTCCGACGAGGGCGGCTCGCTGACCCCCGAGGGCAGGACCCAGTCGCTCGCCCTCGCCGACGCGCTGGCCGGGCGCCGGGTCGCGCGGATCTGGTCCAGTGACACCTCGCGCGCCGTCCAGACCGCCGAGCTCGCGGCGGGCCGCCTCGGACTGACCGGCGCTCGCGCGGTCGTCGCGCAGAAGTCGCTCCGGGAGATGGCGATCGGCGACCTGCTCGGGACCGCGTTCGACCTCGACGCACTGCACCGCGTGACCGACCGGTGGTTCGACGGGGACCTCGAGGCCCGGTTCCCCGGCGGGGAGTCCGGCGCCGAGGTGGTCACGAGGGTCGGCGGGGCGTTGCGGGCGATCGCCGACGAGCACCGCGGCGAGACCGTGCTCGTGGTCGCCCACCAGATGGCCACCGCGGTGACCCTGCACGCCCTGACCGGTAGCCCCCGGATGCTGGAGAACGGCGAGCACCTCGAGGTGGTCACCGATGCCGACGGTTGGCGCCTCGTCCTCCTCCCCACCCCCGACCGCTGACCCGACGCAGATGGTCGTCCGGACGGCGCTGACCCGACGCAGATGGTCGTGGCCGCAGCGCTGACCCGACGCAGATGGTCGCCGGGTCGGCGGTCCGCGCGCCACCATCTGCGCCGGGTCGGCGGTCTGCGCGCCGCCATCTGCGCCGGGTGGGCGCGTCTGCGCGCCGCCATCTGCGCCGGGTCGGCGGTCTGCGCGCCGCCATCTGCGCCGGGTCGGCGGGGGTGGGGTCAGGTGCGGTGGGCGGGGAGGACGTCGGCGGCGACGGCTTCCAGAACCGACTCGGCACCGGCGTACGGCGGGTCCGGCCGGGGCCAGTGCGTGATCACGTCGGTGAACCCGATCTCCTGGGCGCGGCCGGTCATCTCCTCGAACCGGCCGGGGCTCTCGAGCGAGAACACGGGGGCCGAGTCCAGGTTGAGGTAGCGGTCGAAGGCGGCCGGCTCGCGACCGGCGGCGGTCAACGCCTCGTCGAGCACCCGGGTGCTCTCCGCGAGCCCGCCGAACCAGTCGTCGAGCGTCTCCGCCCGGCCGCCGGTGGTCACCCAGGCGTCGCCGCGGCGGGCGGCGAAGCGCACCGACCGCGGACCGTTGCCGGCCACGACCAGGGGTACCCGGCGCAGCGGCGGCAGCGTGCGCGCGTCGTACGACGAGAACCAGGTGCCCTCGGAGGTGACGTGGTCCTCGGTGCGCAGCCGGACGGTCAGGTCGACGAACTCCTGGAACCGGTCGACCCGCTCCTTCACGCTCAGCTCGGGACCGCCGAGGATCTTCGAGTCGAGGTCGCCGCCGGTGCCGACCCCGAGCAGGAACCGGCCACCGGAGATGTCGTCGAGCGCCTGCACGTCGCGGTGGAGCGTGACCGGGTGCCGGAAGTTGGGCGAGGAGACGAAGGTGCCCAGCCGGATCGTGGAGGTCACCACCGCGGCGGCGGTCAGGGTCGGGGTGGTGCCGAACCACGGTGACTCCGGGAGCCCGCCCCAGACCAGGTGGTCGTAGGTCCACGCGTGGTCGAAGCCCATGTCCTCCGCGGCCCGCCACCGGGGCTCGGCCTCCGCCCACGGGATCTCGGGCAGGATCGTCAGTCCGAAGCGCATGTCGTCGACTCTAGGACTGGGTGCCGAGGGTCAGCGGCCGCACCTCGGTCGCTCCGGCCGCCCGCAGGGCGCGGGTGGCGAGGGTGAGCGTCCAGCCGGTGACCACCAGGTCGTCGACCAGCAGCACCGGGCCGGCGGGCAGGTCGCCCTCCAGCCGGTAGCGACGGCCGACGGCAGCGACCCGCTGCGCGGAGTTCATCGCGCCGCGACCGGGCTCGATCGAGGGGTCGGTGATCGTCCAGGTGCCGACGAGCGGCTTCTTCAGGAACCGGGTCAGCCCGTCGGCGAGGTCGGCGACCAGCGTCGGCCGGGTCAGCGACTCGACGACCACGATGCCCTCGACGTGGGGCTGCCAGTCGCGGAGCACCTCGATCACCGCCTGGACCAGGGGCACCGGCACCGGCCCGTCGGGCGCATCCGGCCGGAACAGGTCGCGCAAGGCCTGGCCGTGGCCGAGGTCGGTCAGCCGGGCGACCGCCCGCCCCTCGGCGGCACCGTCGAGGATCTTGCCCTTGAGCTCGACCCCGAGGTTCGCCAGCGCGGTCGGCCACATCTTGCGGGGCTCGATCACCACGCCGGGGCGGGCCAGCCGCGCGTCGGCCTCCTCGAGCGCCGAGTCGGAGACCTCGGCCGAGACGGCGAACCCACCGCAGTTGTCGCAGCGGCCGCAGTCGGCGGCCTCGGGGTCGTCGAGCTGCTCGCGCAGGAACCGCATCCGGCACACGTCGGTGTCGAGGTAGTCGAGCATCGCGCGCTGCTCGCGCTCGCGCGCCTCGGCGACCCGCCGGTAGCGATCCTCGTCGTAGGCCCACTCCCGCCCGGTCGCCTCCCAGCCACCGCGCACGCGGCGTACGGCGCCGTCGACGTCGAGCACCTTGAGCATCGTCTCCAGCCGGGTGCGGTTGAGCTCGACGTACGTCTCCAGCGCGGCGGTGCTCAGCGGCCGGCCCGCCGCGGCCAGCGCCTCGATCGTCTGCCGGACCAGCGTCTCGCGAGGGAACGCCAGCGACCCGAAGTAGGCCCAGATGTCACGGTCCTCGATCGCCGGGAGCAGGACGACCGTGGCCTCGTCGGTGCCACGGCCGGCGCGACCGACCTGCTGGTAGTAGGCGACCGGGGACGCGGGCGCGCCCATGTTGACCACGAACCCGAGCGTCGCGTCGAAGCCCATTCCGAGCGCGCTGGTCGCGACCAGCGCCTTGACCTCGCCCTTGGCGAGCGCCTGCTCGAGGGCGAGCCGCTCGGTGGGGTCGGTCTGGCCGGAGTACGCCGCCACGTCGTGGCCGCGCGAGCGCAGGTAGTCGGCGATCTCCTGGGTGGCGGCGACGGTCAGGCAGTAGACGATGCCCGAGCCGGGCTGCTCGGCGAGGTGGTCGGCCAGCCAGGCCAGTCGCTGGGCCTGGGTCTTCAGCCGGACCACGCCGAGCCGGAGCGACTCCCGGTCGAGGGAGCCGCGGAGCACCAGGACGTCGGTGCCCAGCTGCTCGGCGACGTCGGAGGTCACCCGGGCGTTGGCGGTGGCGGTGGTGGCCAGCACCGGGATGCCGTCGGGCAGGTCGCCGAGGAGGGTGCGGATGCGTCGGTAGTCGGGGCGGAAGTCATGGCCCCAGTCGGAGATGCAGTGCGCCTCGTCGACCACGAGCAGGCCGCAGGTCGCCGCCAGCCGGGGCAGCACCTCGTCGCGGAAGCCGGGGTTGTTGAGCCGCTCGGGGCTGACCAGGAGCACGTCGACCTCGCCGGCGTTGATCGCGGCGTTGATCGGCTGCCAGTCCTCGATGTTGGTCGAGTTGATGGTGACCGCGCGGATGCCGGCCCGTTCGGCGGCGGCGATCTGGTTGCGCATCAGCGCCAGCAGCGGCGAGACGATCACGGTCGGACCGGAGCCCTGCGCCCGCAGCAGCAGCGTGGCCACGAAGTAGACCGCGGACTTGCCCCAGCCGGTGCGTTGCACGACCAGCGACCGGCGTCGGTCGACGGCCAGCGCCTCGATCGCGGACCACTGGTCCTCGCGGAGCCGGGCGTCGTCGCGCCCGACCAGTGCGCGCAGGTGCGCCTCGGCCCGCTCGCGGGTCGCCAGGCGCTCCTCGGTGGTGGTGGTCACGCCTGCATGTCTAACAGTCGGTGCCGACGGGACCGAACGGTCGTCCACAGCTGCGACCGGGGTGTCGGCCCAGCCGGGCACGGCGTACCCCTCGAGCGAGCCGGGCGCCCATCTCATCGGGGCCGGGGGCCCCTCAACGGGGCCGGGGGCCCACTCAACGGGGGCGGGTGGCCATCTCAACGGGGAGGGTGGGTGGAGGCCCAGTGCAGGAGGGCGGCGGTGGCGTCGGCGCGGGACATCGGGCCGTTGTCCATCCGGAGCTCGAGCAGGAAGGCGTACGCCTCGCCGACCTGGCGGCCGGGTCCGATCCCGAGGATCTCCATGATCTGGTTGCCGTCCAGGTCGGGCCGGATCGAGGCCAGCTCCTCCTGCTCGGAGAGCCGCTCGATCCGGTGCTCGAGCTCGTCGTAGGTGCGGCGGAGCCGCTCGGCCTTGTTCCGGTTGCGCGTCGTGCAGTCGGCCCGGGTCAGCACGTGCAGCCACGGCAGCAGCGGGCCCGCGTCGCGGACGTAGCGGCGGACGGCGGAGTCGGTCCACTCCCCCGAGCCGTAGCCGTGGAAGCGCAGGTGCAGCTCGACCAGGGTGCAGACCGCGTCGACCTGCTCCCTGGAGAACCGCAGCGCCTGCATCCGCTTGCGCGTCAGCTTGGCGCCGACCACGTCGTGGTGGTGGAAGGTGACGGTGCCGTCGCCGACGAAGCGCCGGGTCCTCGGCTTGCCGATGTCGTGCATCAGAGCGGCGAAGCGGGCCACGAAGTCCGGCCCGCCGTCCGGCAGCCGGTCCTCGAGGTCGATCGACTGCTCGAGCACCGTGAGCGTGTGCTGGTAGACGTCCTTGTGCCGGTGGTGCTCGTCGCGCTCGAGGGCCAGCGCCGGCAGCTCGGGCAGCACGTGCGCCGCGAGCCCGGTCTCGACCAGGACGGTCAGGCCGCGGCGCGGGTCGGGCGAGCAGACCAGCTTGACCAGCTCGTCGCGCACCCGCTCGGCCGAGACGATCGTGATCCGCTCGGCCATGTCGGTCATCGCGGCCAGCACCTCAGGGGCCACCGTGAACCCGAGCTGGGCAGAGAACCGGGCCGCGCGCATCATCCGCAGCGGGTCGTCGGAGAACGAGTCCTCCGGTCGTCCGGGCGTGCGCAGCGTCCGGTGGGCCAGGTCCACGATCCCGCCGTACGGGTCCTCGAACGTGCGCCCGGGGAGCGTCACCGCCATCGCGTTGACCGTGAAGTCGCGGCGCACCAGGTCGTCGGCCAGGGAGTCGCCGTAGGCCACCTCGGGCTTGCGGGAGTCGCGGTCGTAGGCCTCGGAGCGGTACGTCGTGATCTCGACCTGCCACTCCCCCTTGCGGCAGCCGATCGTGCCGAAGGCGCGGCCGACGTCCCAGATCGCGTCCGCCCAGCCCTTGAGCAGCCGCTCGGTGACCTCGGGGCGGGCCGAGGTGGTGAAGTCGAGGTCCTGCTGGAGCCGGCCGAGCATCGCGTCCCGCACCGGTCCGCCGACCAGCGCGATCTCCTCACCGGCGGACTCGAAACGGGCTCCGAGCTCGTCGATCACCGGCGCGATCCGGAGCAGCTCCTGCACGGCGCGGCTCTGGACCTCGCTCATCTGGAGGGGCTGGTCGGACACGGGGAAACAGACTAGGCGTAGATAGAGTCATCGGGTGCATCGGTCCCGTCGTACGTCGCTCACGCGCGCGCGCCGGCTGGTCCCGTTGCTGCTGGGCGTGCTCCTCGTCGGGGTGGTCCCCCCCGCCGGTGCCGCGCCGGCCACCCGATCGGCCGCCCGATCGGCCGCGGACAAGGGCAAGGTCGGCCCGCTCGCGGTACGGCTGACCGCGATGTCCCCGGCGACCATCCCCCGCTCCGGTCCGGTGCGGCTGCGCGGGATCGTCACCAACACCTCCCGCGAGGCCTGGCAGGACATCAACGTGCACGCGTTCGTCTCGACCACCCCGATCACCACCTCGGCGGGCCTGGCCAGGGAGGCCGCCCGGCCCTACGACGCCGACGTCGGCTCCCGGTGGAACTCCCCGCACTCGTTCGTGCCGATCGGCGACCTCCCGCCCGGCAAGTCCACCGACTTCGCGCTGCGGATCCCCCGCGCGGAGCTGCCGATCCCCAACGTGCGCGGCGTGTACTGGATCGGTGTGCACGCCCTCGGCTCGAACAAGATCGGCCGGGACAGCACCGCCGACGGCCGCGCCCGCACCTTCGCCCCGCTCTACCGGGCGACCAGCCGCAAGACCGACGTCACGATGGTGGTGCCGTTCCGCGCCCAGGTGCGCCGCGACAGCACCGGGGCGCTGCGCGAGCCGAGCCGGTGGAAGCGGCAGCTCAGCGACCAGGGGCGCCTCGAGCGGGTGCTGAGCGTGGTCGAGAGCGCGGGCTCCGCACCGGTGACGCTGGTCGTCGACCCGGCCGTGCTCGACGCCGTGGACACCCTGGCCGGGGTGCCGAACGACCCGACCGAGGGCGGCACCCCCTCCGCCAGCCCGAGCGCCAGCCCGAGCGCCACCCCGAGCGACGAGGAGTCCGCCGACGCGTCCGGGGGCGAGAGCGGCGCGGACGCCGAGGACCCCACCCCCGCCCGGGCCCGGGCGTGGCTCGATCGGCTCACCGCGGTGGCGGCCACCAAGGCGGTGCTCGGGGTCGGCTACGGCGACCCCGACGTCGCCGGACTCGGCCGTCGCTCGACCGACCTGCTGACCAGCTCCTTCGAGCTGTCGAGGGGCAGCTTCGAGGCCTACCAGGTGGACGCCCAGGCGGCCGTCGTACCGCCATCGGGGTTCCTGCCGGACACGGTGCTGCACCGGCTCGACAGCGAGACCCGGGTGCTGCTGACCGACCACGGCGACCGCCCGGCGCGCACCGACTGGCGCAGCCCCGCCGGCCAGCAGATCCTGTACGGCGACTCGCGGGCGGCGGCCGGCGGGCCGGGGCCCTCCTCCACCCAGACCGCGCTCGCGCTGCGTCAGCGGATCGTGTCCGACGCCGCGCTGCGGGCGATGTCCGGCTCGACCGCCCCGCTGGTGGTGGTCCTCCCCACCGGCTGGGACCCCGGCCGGGACTGGAGCGCCGCCCGCCTCTTCGAGGCCCTCGACCAGCCGTGGCTACGGCTCGCCGGGCTGCCCACGCCCACCGCCGGTGCCCCCCTGCGCACCTCGCTCCCCTACCCCGCGCGCCAGCGCAGGGCGGAGGTCACCGCCGCGATGGTGGCCGCCGGCAACGGGGTGGTGCTCGGCGCCAAGGTGTACGCCGACGCGCTCACCGAGCCGGACGGCGCGGTCGACGGCTACACCCGGCTGGGGCTGCCGTCGGTCTCGTACCACGCGCGGGCCGACCACCTCCGCGCCGTTGCGGACGCCGAGGACCTGCGCCGCTCGATCAGCCAGGAGCTGCTCGGGATCCGGGTCGTGGGCAACAGCTTCGTCACCATGTCCGGCGGGTCCGGAAAGATCGTGGTGACCCTGGTCAACGACCTCGACCAGCGGGTGCGGGTCGGGATCCGGGCGCGCACCAACAACCCGGAGCTGACGATCGACAGCCCGAAGACGGTGATCCTGCCGCCCAAGCAGCGCACCACGGTGCGGCTCAGCGCCGCGTCCACCGGCATCGGGGTCCGCGAGGTCACCCTGATCCCGATCACCGACAAGGGTGACGCGGTCGGCACCCCGATGTCGTTCGCGGTGCGGAGCAGCCAGGTCGGTGTCCTGATCTGGGCGATCATGGCCGCCGGCACGCTGCTGCTGGTCGGGATGATCATCCGGCGCTGGGTCAAGCGCGGACTGACCCGGCGGAGTCCCGCCCCGTGAGCGAGGCGGGTGACGAGGCTGCGAGCTCCCGCAGCGTCCTGAGCTCCAGCGCGGTGATGGCGGCGGGCACCGTCGTCAGCCGGATCAGCGGCTTCGCGCGGGGCGCGCTGCTCGCGGCGGCGCTGGGCATCCAGCTGCACGCCGACGTGTTCAACATCGCGAACACGATCCCGAACATGCTCTACATCCTGCTGGCCGGCGGGGTGTTCAACGCGGTGCTCGTGCCCCAGCTGGTGCGGGCGATGAAGAACGACAGCGACGGCGGGGCGGCGTACACGAGCCGCGTGATCACGTTGGCCGGCCTCTTCCTCGCGGGGGTCACGGCGGTGCTGGTGCTGGCCGCGCCGCTGCTGATGCAGCTGTTCCTGTCCAGCTCGTTCTCCTCCCCCGAGCTGGCCGCGCACCGCGACTCGGCGATCGCCTTCGCCCGCTACTGCCTGCCGCAGGTCTTCTTCTACGGGATGTTCGTGCTGGTCGGGCAGGTCCTCAACTCGCGCGGCAGCTTCGGCCCGATGATGTGGGCGCCGATCGCCAACAACGTGATCTCGGTGGCCGTGCTCGGCGCCTACCTCGGGCTCTTCGGCCGCGCCGTCGACGTCTGCCGCGGAGGGGTGGCGCCGACGCCGACCGACTCCGTGCTCGGGCCCTTCACGGGCGGCCAGGAGGCCCTCCTCGGGCTCGGCTCGACGCTCGGGATCGTGGTCCAGCTGCTGATCCTGGTGCCGTACCTGCGCAGGGCCGGCTTCCGCTACCGCCCGCGCTTCGACTTCCGCGGCTCCGGGCTCGGCCACACGTTGCGGCTGGGCATCTGGACCGTGCTGTTCGTGATCGTCAACCAGATCGCCTACACGGTCGTGGTGCGGATCGCCTCCAGCGGTACGGCCGCCGCCGTCGACTCGTGCGACCAGCAGGGCGCCACCGGCTACACCGTGTACTCCAGCGCCTTCCTGCTGGTGATGGTGCCGCACGCGATCGCCACCGTGTCCCTGGCGACCGCGGTGCTGCCCCGGCTCTCGGCGTACGCCGCCGAGAACGACCTGGCCGCCCTCGGTCGCGGGGTCGGCTCCACGCTGCGCACGGCGTACGCGCTGATCGTGCCGTTCGCGCTGCTGCTGCCCGTGGTCGCCGTCGACGTGGCCAACGTGATCTACGGGTACGGCGCCGCGCGCGACTCGTTCCCGCTGTTCGGGCCGACGCTGTCGCTGTTCGCGCTCGGGCTGGTCTTCTTCACCAGCCACTACCTGGTGCTGCGCGGCTTCTACGCGCTCGAGCGGACCCGGTCGGTGTTCTGGATCCAGTGCGTGGTGGCGGCGGTCAACATCGCGCTCGCCTACGGTCTGACCCGCGGGATCACCCCGGGCCAGACCTCGCCCCGGCTGGTGATCGCCTACGCCGGTGCCTACGGCGTCGGCGCGGCTCTCTCCTTCGCGGTGCTGAGCCGGCTGGTGGGCGGGCTCGAGGAGTCCCGGCTGCTGCGCTTCGCCGTACGCCTGCTGCCGGCGGCTGCCGTCGCCGCGGCGGCGGCCTGGGGCGCCTCCGCACTGGTGCACGCGCTGATCTCCGGCGACGGCAAGCTGGTCGCCGTGCTGGCGCTCGGGGCTGCCGGGGCGGTCGACCTGCTGGTGCTCGCGCTGCTCGCGAGGCTGCTGCGGATCGCGGAGTTCAACGAGGTGGTGGCGCTGGTGACGCGCCGCCTGCCCGGCCGAAGAGGGGCAGCGCGGAGGGGCTGACGACCTACGATGGGCTGGGCACCGTCGTGCCCAGCTCGACGACCGTGGTGCGCCGCGAAGGAGGGACGTGACCAGCTCGATGATCCCGGGCGCCGTGCTCGGTGGTCGCTACCGCCTCGAGGACCTTCTCGACGACATCGACGGGGCACGCTTCTGGCGAGCCACCGACACCGTCCTCGCCCGCAGCGTCGCCGTGCACGCGCTCGACGAGAGCGACCCACGCGTCGACGCGATGCTGGAGGGCGCCCGGGTGTCCGCGACGGTCACCGACCCGCACCTGCTGCGGGTGCTCGACGCGGACATCCGCGACGGCATGGCCTGGGTGATCAACGAGTGGGGCACCGGGCACTCGCTCGACGAGATGGTCTCCGGCGACCGGGTGCTGCCGCCCGACCGCGCCGCCTGGCTGGTGCGGGAGGTGGCCGCCGCGATGGCGGTGGCCCACCGGCAGGACATCGCGCACGGCCGGCTGGTGCCCGAGAACGTGATGGTCACCGAGTCCGGCACGGTCCGGCTGATCGGGTTCGCGATCGACAGCCGGCTGCGCCGGAGCGACCTGCGCAACGGGAACTACCCCGATGCCGACGACGTGACCTGCGACCTGTTCGACCTGGTCGGCCTGCTGTACACCGGGCTGGTCGGCCGCTGGCCCGGTGCCTCCACCTCCGCCGTACCGGCGGCTCCGCGGGACGGCCACGGTCCGCTGCGGCCGCGCCAGGTGCGGGCCGGCGTACCGCGGCCGCTGGACGCGATCTGCGACCGGGTGCTGGCGCACCCCACTCCGGGCCGGACGGCGCACCAGCTGGCGGCCGTGCTGACCGAGTACATCGGCGAGCTCGCCACGGCCGACCCCGGCGTGGTGACCTCCGGCGAGGCACCACTGCCGCCGATCGTGCTGGACGACCCCGAACCCGAGGGCGTGGCCGGCATCGAGCCCGAACCCCCGGACGAACCCCCGGACGAACCCCCGACGAACCCCCGGACGAACCCGAGCCCGAGCCCGAACCCGAGCCCGAACGCGCGGACGGGTCCGCTGCCCCGGATCCGGAGCCGGAGCCCGGTCCGCAGCCGGAGCCGGAGGAGCAGCCTGACGACTTCACTCCCGAGGACGTCCCGTGGGACGACGCGCCGGCGGCGCAGGCAGCCGCGGAGTCCACCGCACCGCCGGATCCCAGCCGGCGATCCCAGCCAGCCGGAGCCCAGCAGCGAGGATCCCGACCAGCCGGATGCCACCGAGCTGTTCGCGGCCCTCCCCGACGAGGGCCCCGCGCCCGAGGCGGACCGGGCACCCGACCCGGAGGCGACCCAGGTCGCGGTGCCGGCCTTCGAGGAGCCGCTGACCGCCGACGACGACACCGACTGGCACCGGCCCCGCGAGGGTGAGCCGCCCGCGCCCCCACCGCCGCTGGAGCCAATCGCGGAGCGTCCGCTGTTCGCACCCGAGGGCACCCGTCGCACACCGAAGGGCACGCCGCCCCGGTCGGAGACCCACGACTGGAACACCGACACCGGCACCGGGGCCGGCACCGGCAGCCCGCCGTCGCACGACACCCCGAGCGAGTCGACGGGTCCGATCTGGCCCTTCGGCGAGGACCCCGACTCCGAGCCGGACGACTGGGAGGAACGCACCAGGAGCCACTGGCTGCGCACGCCGCTGATCATCCTGCTGGCCGTCGCGGCCGCCGGGGCGGTGGCCGTGGTCTGGTTCCTGGTCGGCGGCAAGGCCGGCGACCCCGGCTCGGCGGCCTCCCCGAGCGCCGACCCCTCGTCGAGCACCTCCACGGTGCCGTCCGGACAGGTGATCAAGCTGGCGGGGGCCAAGGACTTCGACCCGTTCGGCGACCCACCCGAGGAGAATCCCGACCAGGTCGGCAACGCGACCGACGGCAAGCCGGACACCGCCTGGACGACGCTGACCTACCGCGGGCGCCCCGACCTCGGCGGCCTCAAGCCCGGGGTCGGGCTCGTGGTGGACCTCGGCTCGATCCAGAACATCGGCTCGGTGGTCCTCGACCTCCAGGGCAGCAAGACCGACCTGAGCCTGTACGCCGCCCCCACCAACGCCGACCAGCCGACCAACCTCGACGGTCTCAAGGAGATCGCGAAGAAGACCGGCGCCGGCGAGCAGGTGCAGCTCAAGCCCCGGTCGGCGGTGCGTGCCCGCTACCTCGTCGTCTGGCTGACCTCGCTGCCGCCCGTCGCCGGCGGCTTCCGGGGGGCGATCTCCGAGATCACGGTCCGCTCGTGATCACCACCCCACCGCATCCCTCCGCCGGCGCCCGGTGGCGCGGGAACTCCGGGTGACCGAGGACCCCACCGGGGGTCCGGACGACGACCGGCGGTTGCTCGCCGCGCACGTCGCCGGCGACCCGGAGGCGTTCGGGTTGCTGTTCGCCCGGCACCGCGACCGGCTCTGGGCGGTGGCGCTGCGCACCACGGGCAGCCCGGAGGACGCGGCCGACGCGCTGCAGGACGCGATGATCTCGGCGTTCCGGCGGGCCGGGACGTTCCGTGGCGACGCGCAGGTCACCACCTGGCTGCACCGGATCGTGGTCAACGCCTGCCTCGACCGGATCCGGCGGGCCACGGTCCGTGCGGTGCAGGCGCTGCCCGACGACATGGAGGAGTACGCCGCCCGGGGCGACGTGCTCGCGGCCGACGCCGACGCCGAGCCCGAGTCCGTCGCCGAGCGCTCCGACCTGCGCCGGCAGCTCCTGGCCGCGCTCGACGAGCTGCCCCAGGACCAGAAGGCGGCGCTGGTGCTGGTCGACCTGCAGGGCTACGGCGTGGAGGAGGCGGCCCGGATCCTCGAGTGCCCGACCGGCACCGTCAAGAGCCGGTGCTCCCGCGGACGCAGTCGGCTGGCCTCCCTGCTGCCGCACCTGGCCCCCGCGACGCAGGCTCCGCCCGAGGCCCCGGCGACGAGCCCCCGCCCGCGTGGCCGCGCCGTGCGCACCAGCGGAACCGATCCACCCTCCCCGGCGTCCGATGACCAGCGCCCCTTTCCCCCACCCACCACCGAGGAGGTGACCGACCCGTGACCGAGGATCCCGAGCGTGAGCTCACGCCCGAGGAGGACGCCCGGATCCGGTCGCTGCTGGCCTCGGCACGTGCCTCGGAGAGGGTGCCGGACGAGGTCGCCGCGCGGCTGGACTCGGTGCTCGCCGACCTGGCCGCCGGCCGGGCAGGCGACCGGGCAGGCGACCGGGCAGGCGACCGGGCAGGCGACCGGGCAGGCGACCGGGCACAGGACCCGCGGCCACGCTGGCGCAAGGGCCGCGTGCTGCTGGCCGCCGCGGCCGCCGCCGGCGTGGTCAGCCTGGCCGCGATCAACCTGCCGCACCTCGGCGGTTTCGGCACCAGCGGCGTCAGCGACTCGTCCAGCGCGAAGTCCACCGGCGAGTCCGGTACGGGCGGCTCCGGCACGAGCGAGGCGCCCGCCGACCGCACCCCGGGCGGCAACGTGCCGTCAGCGCGGCTGAGCACCGACAGCTTCCGCGGCGACGTACGCAAGCTGCTCGCCGCGGACGGCCCGCGCCGGCTGGGCCCGCAGTCGTCACCCTCCGACACGACCTCGGACGAGCTCTCCACCCGCGGCTGCCTGCCCTCCCCCGAGCCCGGGGTGGTGCGCAGCCGACAGGTGCTGCTCGACGGGAAGCCGGCACTTCTCGAGGTCTTCGGAGTGAAGGACGGTGCACGTGTGGTGCGTGCGGTGTCGTGTGACGGGACAGCGACGCTGGCCACCACCCGGATCCCCGCCGACTGAGGGACAGGTGCGCGTTGGGTCACGTCGCGGAATGCCCGGTGCCTAGGATCGGTTCCACCAGGCGTGACTGAGAGAGGTGCAGACCCTGTGTCAACAGACGTTTCCCCGAAAGTTTCCGCAGAACCCCGCGACGTGATCATCATCGGCTCCGGCCCGGCCGGCTACACCGCCGCCGTCTACGCCGCCCGCGCCAACCTGGCACCGCTAGTGTTCGAGGGCTCGGTGACGGCCGGGGGTGCCCTGATGACCACCACCGAGGTGGAGAACTTCCCGGGCTTCCGGGACGGCATCCAGGGCCCGCAGCTGATGGACGACATGCGCGCCCAGGCCGAGCGCTTCGGCGCCGAGCTGGTGTCCGACGACGTGATCGGCGTCGACCTCGAGGGTGCGGTGAAGACGGTGCGCACCGAGGACGGTGAGTTCACCGCGCGCACGGTGATCCTGTCCATGGGCTCCGGCTACCGCAAGCTCGGCATCCCGGAGGAGGACAAGCTCTCCGGCCACGGCGTCAGCTGGTGCGCCACCTGCGACGGCTTCTTCTTCCGCGAGCAGCACATCGCGGTCGTCGGGGGCGGTGACTCCGCGATCGAGGAGGCCACCTTCCTGTCCCGCTTCGGGTCCAAGGTCACCCTGGTCCACCGTCGCGAGGAGCTGCGCGCCTCCAAGATCATGCAGGAGCGCGCGTTCGCCGACCCCAAGATCGAGTTCGCCTGGAACTCCGAGGTGGCCTCGCTCGAGGGGGACGACAAGCTGACCGGTGTGGTGCTCCGCGACACGGTCACCGGTGAGACCCGGCTGCTCGACGCGACCGGGTTGTTCATCGCGATCGGCCACGACCCGCGCTCCGAGCTGGTCAAGGGCCAGGTCGAGCTGGACGACGAGGGCTACGTGCTGGTCTCGCACCCGTCCACGCACACCAACATCGAGGGCGTGTTCGCCTCGGGCGACCTGGTCGACCACCACTACCGGCAGGCGATCACCGCGGCCGGCAGCGGTTGCGCCGCCGCCCTCGACGCCGAGCGGCACCTCGCGGCCCTCGACCACGCCGCCTCGATCGCGGGCAGCGCGGCGCGCACGGCCGCCGAGGACGCCGCCGAGCAGGACGCCCCGAGGGTCAGCGTCTGAGCCCCACGACCGGAACAAATGTCCGTGGGCACCTGTTCACTGGACAGACCTCGAGTTCACCCCACCCTTAGGAGATCCCATGGCTGACCTGCAGGCCGTCACCGACGACAGCTTCGAGACCGACGTCCTGAAGTCCGACAAGCCCGTGCTCGTCGACTTCTGGGCCGAGTGGTGCGGCCCGTGCCGCCAGATCGCCCCGATCCTGGACGAGCTCAACCGCGACCACGGCGAGAAGATGGGGTTCGTGAAGCTCAACGTCGACGAGAACCCGGTCACGCCGGCCTCCTACCGGGTGACCGGCATCCCGAACCTCTCGGTCTTCCAGAACGGTGAGCTGGTCAAGCAGATCGTGGGCTCCCGGCCGAAGTCCGTGATCCTCAAGGAGCTCGACGAGTACCTCGCCTGATCCGGGCGCACCTCTCGCTCGCAGGGCCGCCTGCCCGACCGGACCGGTCGGGCAGGCGGCCCTTCTGCCTTGGTCTGGGGTGCGAGATCTGGGAGGGTGGGCACTTCGCCGATCCTCCCCGCCCCCTCCCCGCCCCCCTCCCGCCCCTCCCGACAGGAAGCTCCTGGATGAACCCCGAGGCAACCAGCACCGTGTTCCGGCGCGGCGACTCCGGGCCAGCGGTTGCCGAGATCAGGGGGCTCCTCGAGCGGATCGGGCTGCTGGAGGTCGACCCGGTCGCGGGCACGGCGTACGACGACAACGTCGAGCTGGCCGTCCGCAACTTCCAGCAGCAACGTGGCCTGACCGTCGACGGCGTGGTCGGCTCCTCGACCTACCGCCGGCTCGACGAGGCTCGCTGGACACTGGGCGACCGGGTGCTCAACCACCGTCCCGGCAACGTGATGGCCGGCGACGACGTGTTCGCGCTCCAGCAGCGGCTGCTCGACATGGGCTTCAAGGTGGGTCGGGTCGACGGCTACTTCGGGCCGGACACCGAGGAGGCGCTGCGTGACTTCCAGCGCAACCTGGGGCTGCCGCCCGACGGCACCTGTGGACCGGCCACGCTCAAGGCGTTCGGCCGGCTGCAGCCGCGGGTCAGCGGCGGCGCGCCCAACGAGATGCGCGCCCAGGAGCGGATCCGCCGGGCCGGCCCCCGGCTGGCCGGCAAGATCGTGGTGATCGACCCCAAGCCGCTGGTGCCGGAGCTGCCCGACGAGGTCCGCGATGACCCGACGGTGCACGCGCGGGCGCAGCAGATCGTGCACGACGTGGCCCGCCGGATCGAGGGCCGGCTGGTCGCGATCGGCGTGCAGGCGTTCCTCTCCGGGACCCCCGGTGAGCCCTATGACGAGGTGCGCCGGGCCGACTTCGCCAACCGCACCGGGGCCGACCTGACGATCTCGCTGACCGTCGACACCTCGCCCAACGCGGACGCCTGCGGGGTGGCGTCGTACTTCTTCGGTTCCGAGACCCACGGCACCCGCTCCTCGACCGGCGAGCGGTTCGCGGGCCTGGTGCAACGCGAGATCGTGGCCCGCACCGACCTGCTCGACCTGCGGCTGCACGCCAAGACCTGGGACTTCCTGCGGAAGACCCGGATGCCGGCGGTCCGCCTCGACCTGGGCTACCTCACCAGCCCCGGGGACGCCGCTCGGCTCGCGCACCCGGAGTTCCGGGACACGATCGCGGAGGCGGTGGTGGTCGCGATCCAGCGTTTCTACCTCGCCCCCGACGTGGACCCGAACACCGGCGTGCTGCGCTTCAGCGAGCTGCGGGCGGCCGTCCAGCAGGCGACCGGTCGGGCATCGGGCTGAGCCTCACTCGGCGGTGCGGTGGCTGCGCGCCGTCGGCGGGCGTACGGCGGGCGACCGGTGCCGCACCGGTGCCAGCAGCCGGTCGAAGGCGCCCTCGAGCTCGGCGCGCCAGGTCAGGACCGAGCGCAGGTCCATCCGCATCCGCGGGTAGCGGGCGTGCGGGCGGTGGGTCCGGAACCCGACCCCGAGCAGGTAGTCGGCCGGCAGCACGCAGCGCGACGCCTCCGCCTCGGCCTCGGTCCGCCGGGCGGGAACCTCACCGAACGCCTCCACGGCGCGGATGCCGCCGCGCTTGACCAGGTCCTTGGCCATCGCCTGCACCAGCACCCGGCCCAGGCCGCCACCCCGGAAGGTCGGGTCGACCCGGGCCTGCACCAGGAGCACCGCGTCGGGCGACACGGGGGCGGTGGGAAGCTGGCTGGCGCCCGGGACGTACACCGCGGGCGCGTAGAGGATGTGTCCCGCCGGCTGGTCGTCGACGTACAGCACCCGACCGCAGGATCCCCACTCTCGAAGCACCTCGCTGACCCAGGTGGTCAGCTCGTCGCCCTCGTGACCGCGGGCCCGGTCGCGGCGCACCGGGTCGAGCTGCCAGAACACGCAGGTCGAGCACTGCCCGCTCAGGTCGGCGAGGTTGTCCAGCGTGAGCCGAGCGACGCGACGGGCCATGGGGCCCAGACTAGTGCGAAGGGCCGAGCGCTACCGGAGCGTCGCGAGATGATCGGCGATCCGGCCGATCGCCTCGGTCAGCGTGTCCACGTCGGGCAGGGTCACCAGCCGGAAGTGGTCCGGCTCGAACCAGTTGAAGCCGGTGCCGTGGGTGACCAGGATCTTCTTCGCCCGGAGCAGGCCGAGCACGAAGTCCTCGTCGTCCTTGACGTGGTAGACGTCCGGGTCGAGACGGGGGAAGCAGTAGAGCGCCCCCCGGGGCTCGGTGCAGGTGACGCCCGGGATCTCGTTGAGCAGCCGCCACGCGGTCTTGCTCTGCTCGTGGAACCGACCGCCGGGCGCGATGTACTCGTTGATCGACTGGTAACCGCCGAGCGCGGTCTGGATCGCGTGCTGCGCAGGCACGTTGGGGCACATCCGCATGTTCGCCAGCAGGGTCAGGCCCTCGAGGAAGCTGGTCGCGAGGTGCTGCGGGCCGGAGACCATCACCCAGCCGGCGCGGTAGCCGCACACGCGGTAGGCCTTGGACAGCCCGCTGAAGGTCAGGCACAGCACGTCGTCCCGGGTGTACGCCGCGGTGTGGTGGTGGACCGCGTCGTCGAAGAGGATCTTCTCGTAGATCTCGTCGCTGAAGACCACCAGCTCGTGCCGCCTGGCGATGTCGACCAGCCCGCGGACGGTCTCCTCGCTGTAGACCGCGCCGGTCGGGTTGTTCGGGTTGATGATCACCAGGCCCTGGGTCTGCGGGGTGATCTTGGCCTCGATGTCGGAGAGGTCCGGGTCCCAGCCGTTGTCCTCGTCGCAGCGGTAGTGCACCGGCGTACCGCCCGAGAGGGTCACCGCGCCGGTCCACAGCGGGTAGTCCGGCGCCGGCACCAGGATCTCGTTGCCGTCGTCGAGGAACGCCTGGAGCACCATCGTGATCAGCTCGGAGACGCCGTTGCCGATGTAGACGTCCTCGACCACCGTGTCGGGCAGGCCGCGGGCCTGGTAGTACTGCGCGACCGCCGTGCGGGCGGAGTAGATGCCACGGGAGTCGGAGTAGCCCTGGGACTCGGGCAGGTTGTGCACGATGTCGGCGACGATCGCCTCGGGCGCCTCGAAGCCGAAGGGGGCGGGGTTGCCGATGTTGAGCTTGAGGATCTTGTGGCCCTCGGCCTCCAGCCGCTGGGCCTCCACCAGGATCGGCCCCCGGACGTCGTACCGGACGTGCTGGAGCTTGCGGCTCTGGACGATGGGGCGCATGCGGATGATCCTCCCATCCCGGGACAGGCTCTAGGCTCCAAGGATGCGTGACATCGTCTACCCGCCGGTGATCGTGACCGCGAAGGTCCTGTTCAAGGCGCTCGGGCTGCGCTTCCAGCTCTCCGGCACCGAGCACATCCCGGAGCAGGGTGGTGCGCTGCTGTCGATCAACCACGTGGGGTACGTCGACTTCGTGCTGGCCGGCTTCGCGGCGCAGCCGGTGCACCGGCTGGTCCGGTTCATGGCCAAGCGAGAGGCGTTCGACCACCCGGTGTCAGGGCCCGTGATGCGCTCGATGCACCACATCTCCGTCGACCGCGACGACGGGATCGGGTCGTTCAAGGAGGCGGTGCGCTACCTCAAGGAGGGCGAGCTGGTCGGGATCTTCCCGGAGGCGACGATCTCCCGGTCCTTCGAGATCAAGGAGCTCAAGTCCGGCGCGGTCCGGATCGCCGCCGCCGCCGGGGTGCCGGTGCTCCCGGTGGTGCTGTGGGGAACCCAGCGGCTGATGACCAAGGACCACCCCCGCGACTTCTCCCGGGGCAAGACGATCGGCATCCACGTCGGCGAACCGATGCCGGTGACCCGTGGCAGGGGCGAGGAGCAGACCGAGGAGCTGCACCGCCGGATGTCTGCGCTGCTGGCATCGGCGATCGCGGCGTACCCCGCCGACGAGCAGCCACCGGGCTCCTGGTGGCTCCCCGCGTCGTACGGCGGGTCGGCGCCGACACCGGAGGAGGCGGCCCGGCTGGACGCCGAGGAGAAGGCTCGTCGACGGGCCAGGCGAGACCACCTCTGAGTAGAGGGATCGACTTGTCGACAAATCCATAAGTCGTCGCCTCAGCGGGGTCTTGCAGGCTCAGATCGGCCGGTCCGAGCGGTTGCGCGGGTCGATCACCTGGACGATCCGGTCCAGGTCCGCCATTGTCGCGAACTCGATGGTGACCTTGCCGCGGCTCTTGCCGAGGGCCACCTTCACCCGGGTCTCCAGCCGGTCGCCGAGCCGGTCGGCGAGCTCGGCCAGGCCGGGCGCCGTGGGCCGGGCTCCGCGGGCCCGGGAGGTCCGGCGGTCGCCGTCGCCGATCGAGACGATCTCCTCCAGCCCGCGGACCGAGATCCCCTCGGCGGTGACCCGCGCGGCGAGCCGGTCCTGGATCTCCGGGTCGTCGACGGCGAGCAGGGCACGGGCGTGACCGGCGGAGAGCACCCCCGCGGCGACCCGGCGCTGCACGGCCGGCGAGAGCTTGAGCAGGCGCAGCGTGTTGCTGATCTGTGGTCGGCTGCGCCCGATCCGGGTGGCCAGCTCGTCGTGGGTGCAGGAGAAGTCCTCGAGCAGCTGCCCGTAGGCGGCCGCCTCCTCCAGCGGGTTGAGCTGGGAGCGGTGCAGGTTCTCCAACAGGGCGTCCCGCAGCAGGTCGTCGTCGTCGGTGTCGCGGACGATCGCCGGGATCGTGTCGAGACCGGCCTGCTGGGTGGCCCGGAGCCGACGCTCGCCCATGATCAGCTCGTAGCCGCCGTCGGGCCTGGCCCGGACGACCACCGGCTGCAGCAGGCCGACCTCCTGGATCGAGTGCACGAGCTCGCCCATGGCGTCCTCGTCGAAGACCTGGCGCGGCTGCCGCGGGTTCGGCGAGATCTCGGTGACGGAGAGCTCGGCGAAGTGCGCACCGGCCACCGGGGTGGGGCCGGACGGGTCCGCGTCGGGTCCGGCGCCCGGGTCGGCCCGGTCCGGCTCGTCGGCGTGGGTCGGGATCAGGGCCCCGAGGCCGCGGCCGAGGCCGCGTCGTGGGCCACTGCGGGGACTGTCAGCCTTCTGGTTCACGCCGGGGCCTCCGGGTCGGTGCTGGGGCTGGACTTCGCCGCTGCGGCGATCTCGCGGGACGCCTCGAGATAGCTCAGGGCACCGGGAGACCCCGGGTCGTAGGTCATCACGCTCTGGCCGTAGCTGGGCGCCTCGGACACCCGCACCGATCGCGGGATCGCGGTGCGGAGCACCTTCGGACCGAAGTGCTCGCGCACCTCCTCGGCGACGCCGGCGGCCAGCCTGGTCCGCCCGTCGTACATGGTGATCAGGATCGTGGTCACCTCGAGGTGCTGGTTCAGGTGCGCCCGCACCATGTCCACGGTCTCGATCAGCTGGCCGAGACCTTCCAGCGCGTAGTACTCCGCCTGGATCGGGATCAGCATCTCGGCACCCGCCACCAGCGCGTTCAGCGTGAGCAGGCCGAGCGACGGCGGGCAGTCGATGAACACGTAGTCGAAGCGGTCCTCCCCCACGCTGCCGATCCCGGGGTGGGCGGCGATCGCCCTGCTCAACCGGTTCTCGCGGGCCACCACGCTCACCAGCTCGATCTCGGCGCCGGCCAGGTCGATGGTGGCCGGCACCACGAACAGGCCCGGCAGCTCGGGTGAGGGGTGCATCACCTCCGCCAGCGGCACGCCGTCCACGAGCACGTCGTAGGTCGACGGGACGCCACGGTGGTGCTCGACGGCCAGGGCGGTGGAGGCGTTGCCCTGCGGGTCGAGGTCGATCACCAGCACCCGCTGTCCGAGCTGGGCGAGCCCGGCCGCGATGTTCACGGTGGTGGTGGTCTTGCCGACCCCACCCTTCTGGTTGGCCACCACCATCACCCGCGTCTCGGCGGGGCGCCGGACCGGCGCGGTCAGGGCCCGGCCCTCGCGGGCCAGCAGCTGGTGCAGCACGGCCCGGGCCAGCGGTGTCGTCTCGTCGTCGTACGTCGCCACGGCAGCGTCGTGGTCCGCCGCGGTCGGCACCTGCAGCGGATCGTGCGACACCTGTGTTTCACGTGAAACAGGAGGGTCCTGCGTGTCTGGCAGGACCGATGTTTCACGTGAAACCGGCACGTCCTCGGCGGGGCCCATCTGTGGATAACCCTCGTTCCCTTGTGGATCGTCACGCTCGGGGGGCCACCCCAGACCGGTGGAAAACTCTGGCCGGCGGGTCGTGGCGCCGGGCAGTGGCCACCCGATACCGGCATCGACCACCGGGCCGATCGTTCCGTAGGCACCCGATCGCGGGTTCCGCTGCGGCAACCAGATCACGCCCTTCCCGACGTCGCGGGCACCACGACCTCGACCACGGTGATCGGTGCCCCCTCCACGCGTCCGGCCAAGTCTGCCCCGTACTGCTCCACGACGACACCCCGACCCCCGAGTCGGTGGATCGCGGCCGTGTGCTCCGCGACCTCGGCGGTGGCCGCGGATCCCTTCATCGCCAGCATCCGCCCCCCGGGTGCCACCAGTGGCAGGCACCAGCGGGCCAGTCGGTCCAGCGGAGCCACCGCCCGGGAGGTCACCACGTCGAAGACGTGGCGGCCGTGCAGCGCCTCAGCGCGATCCCGGAGCACCTCCACGTTGGTCAGCCCCAGGTGCTCGACCGCCTCGCCGAGGAACGTGGTCCGGCGCAGCAACGGCTCGATCAGCGTCACCTCCAGGTCGGGGCGGCACAGAGCCAGCACCAGCCCGGGCAGTCCCGCCCCGGACCCGACGTCCGCCACGCGCACCCGTTCGGGCCCAGCCGCGGGAATCCCGAGCCCGAGCAGCGCGCAGTTGACTAGGTGCCGCTCCCACAGCCGCGGCACCTCCCGGGGTCCGATCAGCCCGCGGACCACGCCATCGGTGGCGAGCAGGTCCGCGAACTGCTCCACCCGCGGCAGCGCATCCGAAAACACCCCCCGCGCCCCTGCGGGCGCGGAGGGTGTTTCACGTGAAACATCGGTCACTCGGTGTCGGCCTCGCCCGCAGGAAGGACCACGACCCGGCGCCGCGGCTCGACACCCTCGGACTCGGAGGTGAGGCCCGCGGCCGCTACGGCGTCGTGCACGACCTTGCGCTCGAACGGGGACATCGCGCTCAGCGACTCGCGCTCGCCGGACTCCTGGACCCGGCCGACCACCTCGGCGGCGAGCGTCTCCAGCTCCGTGCGACGCTGCGCCCGGTGCCCGCTGACGTCCAGCATCAGCCGGGACCGCTCGCCGGTCTCACGGTAGACCGCGAGCCGGGTCAGCTCCTGGAGGGCCTCGAGCACCTCCCCGTTGTCCCCCACCAGCTGCGGCAGGTCGGCGCCCACGATCGAGACGGTGGCGCGGTCGCCCTCCACGTCCATGTCGATGTCGCCGTCAAGGTCCACGATCTCGAGCAGCTCCTCGAGGTAGTCCGCGGCGATCTCACCCTCCTGCTCCAGCTGCTCGGCGGCCGAGAGCGGCGCCTGCTCCCGGGGCGCTCCGGCCTCCCCCTCGGTGGGCTGGGGCTCGGTGGTCTGCGAATCGGCCGCCTGCGAATCGGCCGTCTGCGAATCGGCCGTCTGCGAATCGGTGGTCTGGGTCTCGCTCACTGCTGCTCTCCCTTCACGGGTGGTCGGTTGCCGCCACCCTTGGGTTGGTTCTTCCGCTGACTGCGGGACTTCTTCTGGGGCTGCTGGCGCTGTGTCGGCTTGGGAGCCTCGACCTCGGCCTCCGGCACGGACGCCTCGAGCTCGGGCTCACCCTTGCGGCGGCGCTTCTCGGCGTCCCGGGCCTCCTTGGCCCGGAACGCCTCGGTGTTGGGTGCCGGGTTGCTCCGGATCACGTAGAACTGCTGGCACATGGTCCACAGGTTCGAGGTTGTCCAGTACAGGAGCACGCCGACCGGGAAGGCGATGCCGCCGACCGCGAACACGACCGGCAGCACGTAGAGCAGCATCTTCTGCTGGTTGGCGTACGGACCGGACAGCGCGTCCGCCGGCATGTTCTTGCTCATCAGCTGGCGCTGGGTGAGGAACGTGGTCAGCGTCATCGCGACCACCAGGACACCGGCCAGGATCTGCACGTTGATGCTGGTGGCACCGGTGAACGTGTCGGCGATCCGGGCGCCGAAGACCTTGGCGTTGGAGAGGTGCTCGACGTCGGTCTCGGTGAGCACACCACGTCGCTGGCCCTTGGCCGCGCGGTTGATCAGCTGGAACAGCGCGATGAAGATCGGCATCTGGATGATCAGGGGGAGGCACGAGGCGAACGGGTTGGTGCCGGTCTCCTTGTACAGCGCCATCGTCTCCGCGGCGAGCCGCTCCCGGTCGTGGCCGTACTTCTTCTGCAGCTCCTTCACCTTGGGCTGCACGAGCTGCATGTTGCGGCTGGACTTGATCTGCTTGACGAACAGCGGGATCAGCGCCGCCCGGATCATCAGGGTGAGGAAGATGATCGACAGGGCCCAGGAGGCGCCGCTCTCCGCTCCGAACACCGCCCCGAAGACCTTGTGGAAGCTCACCAGCACGACCGAGATCAGGTAGTAGAGCGGCGTGATGATGAAGCTGCCGATGGCGGAGAAGAATTCCACTCAGACTCCTCGAGTCGTCTTGATCGCGGGGACCGGGTCGTAACCGCCGGCCGCCCAGGGGTGGCAGCGAGCCAGGCGCCGGACCGAGAGCCAGCTCCCCCGGATGCTGCCGTGGGTGGTGACCGCCTCGAGCGCGTACGCCGAGCAGGAGGGGTGGTAGCGGCAGACCTGGCCGTACAGAGGGGAGATCAGGGCGCGGTAGACCCGCAGCAGTCCGATCAGCAGGTACTTCACGAGCTCAGGCCTCCAGCACTCGGTGGAGACAACGATCGAGAGCGTCCCCGAGTTCGCGGTACGACGCGGTGCTCGCGGCGGGCTGCGCGCGGACCACGAGCAGCACCGACCGCGGGAGGGCGTCAATGCGCTCCCGGACCAGGTGCCGGAGTCGTCTCTTCACCCGGTTGCGGGTCACGGCGGGCCCGACGGTCCGCGCGACCACGAAGCCGATCCGGCGGTCGTGACCGCCGTCGACCCGGGCCAGGTGGACCACCAGCAGGGACCCCCCGGCACGTCGCCCACGTCGCACCGCCGTCGCGAACCCCGCGGCGTCGGTGAGGCGCAGGCCTCGAGGGAGCACGACGGACGCCTGATCCGCCGGCTCAGGCGGCCAGGCGGTTGCGACCCTTGCGCCGACGCGCGGACAGGATGCTGCGCCCGGCACGGGTGCGCATCCGCAGTCGGAAGCCGTGCGTCTTGTGACGACGCCGGTTGTTCGGCTGGAACGTACGCTTGCTCACGAGGTCTCCGCTCATGGTCGGGGCAGGCTCAAAGGTGGTCGGTGAAGCGGATCGGGGCGTGCTCTGCCATCAAGCAGCCGATCGACGCCGGTCCGACCGCACAACGGTACGCGGAGCCCGAGGCGAGGGTCAAACTCGCCGCGACCCGGCCCGGGACGGTGCCCGACCGACCACCGTTGCACGCCGGACGAACCTTGGACAAGCGACACGCCGACTGGCCTCGTAACCTGTGGACAACTAGTTGATCCACGACCGCGAAGGTTGTTAGGTTGCGCGCCACCGCGTTGTCGTTCGCGTGCCACTTCCCCGGTCCTCACCCCCGCTGAAACACATGTTTCCGCCACAATCCGGACCGATGTGACGGTCGGCACCGACCCTGGTGCACAACCTGTGGACAAACGTGTGGACATGCCGTCGGACCGACCGGCGCAGACGACGAGAGGGGGCGGGACTCGGGTGGATCAGCCTTCCAGCGCGACGGATCTCGCACAGCTGTGGACGACGATCGTGGAAGGCACCTCGCCTGCCCAGCGGGTGTGGCTGGCGACCAGCAAGCCGGTGATGCACGCGGAGAACACGTTCGTGATCGCGGTGCCCAACGAGTTCACGATGCACCAGTACGTGAGCAAGCTCCGCACCTGGGTCGAGGACACGCTGACCGAGCACCTCGGCCACTCCACCCGTCTCGTGGTGACCATCGACCCCGAGCTCGACACCGGGGAGAGCGCCGCCCCGACCACGGTCGAGGACGGCCAGCTCGACGGCGCGCACACCGAGAGCCGACCCACCGAGAGCCGACCCACCGAGAGCCGACCCACCGATCGGCCGCAGGAGCGAGCGCAGGAGCCCGAGCCCGAGCGGGAGACCCCGCGGGAGCCGCAGCGGGCCAACGACCGCCATCAAGGTCCTCCGAGCGACTTGTCGACAAAGCGACAGGTCGATGAATGGCTGCGTCCGGTCACGTCCGGCTTCGACTCCCCGCTCAACCCGCGCTACACCTTCGAGACCTTCGTGATCGGCGCCAGCAACCGGTTCGCCCACGCTGCGGCGGTCGCCGCGGCCGAGGCGCCCGGCAAGGCCTACAACCCGCTGCTGGTCTACGGCGACTCCGGCCTGGGCAAGACCCACCTGCTGCACGCGATCGGGCACTACGTCCGCAACCTGTACGCCGGCGCCCGGATCCGCTACGTCTCCAGCGAGGAGTTCACCAACGAGTTCATCAACGCGATCCGCGACGACCGGGCCGCGCTGTTCCAGAAGAAGTACCGCGAGGTCGACGTCCTGCTGATCGACGACATCCAGTTCCTCGAGGGCAAGATCCAGACCCAGGAGGAGTTCTTCCACACCTTCAACGCCCTCCACAACGCCAACAAGCAGATCGTGATCAGCTCCGACCGGCCCCCGAAGCGTCTCGAGCAGCTCGAGGACCGGCTCCGCAACCGGTTCGAGTGGGGTCTGCTCACCGACGTGCAGCCCCCCGACCTCGAGACCAGGATCGCGATCCTGCGCAAGAAGGCCGCCGCCGACCGGCTGATCGCGCCGCCGGAGGTGCTGGAGTTCATCGCCTCGCGGATCCAGACCAACATCCGCGAGCTCGAGGGCGCCCTGATCCGGGTCACCGCCTTCGCCAGCATCAACCGCCAGGAGGTCGACCTGACCCTGGCCGAGATCGTGCTCAAGGACCTGATCCCCGAGGGCGGCGACCCCGAGGTCACGGCCGGCCTGATCATCGCCCAGACGGCGTCCTACTTCGGCTTCTCGATCGAGGAGCTGTGTGGGCCGAGCCGCACCCGCGCCCTGGTCACCGCGCGACAGATCGCGATGTACCTGTGCCGCGAGCTCACCGACCTCTCGCTGCCCAAGATCGGGCAGCAGTTCGGCGGCCGCGACCACACGACGGTGATGAACGCCGACCGCCGGATCCGCAAGGACCTCGCCGAGCGGCGCAACGTCTTCCACCAGGTGACCGAGCTGACCACCCGGGTCAAGCAGCAGGCGAAGCAGGCTTGAGTGCCGGCTCGAGGGACCGCACAGGCTGGGGACGAACCTGTGGGAACGACAGGTTTCCGGGTGGTCTGCCTGTGGACGCGCTGCACCCGTCCCCCACACGGCGGTCCGTCGTCCACAGGAACACCCCGTTGTGCCACCTCCGGTCCACAGCCCCTGTGAGGCTCCACACGGTCGGTGACCTGCGCAAAGATGGGTTCTCCACAGAATCCACCGTGCCTACTACTACGACGAATTCCGTAATTGATCATCGACCCGACAACACCTGCTGCTCCCGTTCCTGGGGACAACTCGCCAGCAGCGTGTCGTTCCGTGGCAGGATCAGCCACCCCAACGAGCCTGACCGCCCGCACTCCAGGAGACACCTCTCGTGAAGTTCCGCGTCGAACGTGACGTCCTCGCCGATGCCGTCGCCTGGGCGGCCCGCGCCCTCCCGATCCGCCCCAGCGCCCCGGTGCTGGCCGGCTTGTTGATCGAGGCCGGCCCGCTCGACGACGGTGGGGAGGGTCTCCAGCTGTCGACGTTCGACTACGAGACGTCTGCCCGGGCCACCCTCAACGCCGACGTCGCCGACGAGGGCCGGGCCCTGGTGTCGGGTCGGCTGCTCGCCGACATCTGCCGCAGCCTGCCCAGCAAGACCGTCGAGATGGCGATCGACGGCCCCAAGGTGGTGCTGACCTGTGGCTCCGCCAGGTTCAGCCTGCAGACGATGCCGGTCGAGGACTACCCGTCGCTGCCGGCGATGCCCGAGGCACGGGGCACGGTGCCGAGCGGGCTGTTCGCCAACGCCGTGAGCCAGGCGGTCACCGCGGCCGGCCGCGACGACATGCTGCCCGTGCTGACCGGGGTCCGGCTGGAGATGGAGGGCGACGGCATCGCGATGCTGGCGACCGACCGGTTCCGGCTCTCCAGCCGTGAGCTGACCTGGACGCCCGGCGCCGCGGACACCACGGCCGCCGCGCTGGTGCCGGCCAAGGTGCTGGCCGACACCGCGAAGTCGCTCACCGGCGGCACCGACATCTCGATCGCGCTGGCTGCGGCGGGTGCCGGCGAGGGAATCATCGGTTTCGAGGGCTCGGCCGGGGGCGGCGTGCGCCGTACCACGACCCGGCTGCTGGACGGCGAGTTCCCCAAGGTGCGCTCGCTGTTCCCGAGCGAGCACCTGACCACCGCGCGCGTCGACCGGGCGCAGCTGGTCGACTCGGTCAAGCGGGTCTCGCTGGTCGCCGAGCGCAACACGGCCGTCCAGCTGACGTTCAGCGACGGGGTGCTGACCCTCGATGCCGGAAGCGGGGACGAGGCGATGGCGTCGGAGTCGATCGAGGCCTCGATCACCGGTGAGGACATCACCACGGGGTTCAACCCGCAGTTCCTGCTCGACGGTCTGACCGTGATCGAGGCACCCTTCGTGGAGCTGGCCTTCACGCAGGCCTCCAAGCCCGTCGTAATCTCGGGGACGGACGCCCTCGACGGGGACGCCGACACGGACTTCCGCTATCTGCTGATGCCGCGTCGCCTGCTCTCCTGAGCGCCCAGGACCGACCGGACACTCGTAGGGAGACGCGCATGGACATCGGACTCGTCGGGCTCGGCAAGATGGGCAAGAACATGCGCGAGCGCCTGCGCGACGGCGGGGTGACCGTGGTCGGCTACGACCGCAACCCCGACGTCAGCGACGTGGCCAGCCTCGAGGAGCTGGTGCAGAAGCTGCCCAGCCCCAAGGTGGTGTGGGTGATGGTGCCCGCGGGCGACCCGACGCACGAGACGATCCAGGCGCTCGGCGGCCTGCTCGGTGACGGCGACGTGATCGTCGACGGCGGCAACTCCCGGTGGACCGATGACCAGAAGCACGCCGACGAGCTCGCGGACAAGGGCATCGGCTTCGTCGACTGCGGGGTCTCCGGCGGGGTCTGGGGCCTGAAGAACGGCTACGCACTGATGGCCGGCGGCTCCAAGGACAACGTCGCCAAGGTCCAGCCGGCCTTCGACGTGCTCAAGCCCGAGGGTGAGTTCGGCTGGGTGCACGCCGGCGAGTCGGTGGGTGCCGGCCACTTCTCCAAGATGGTCCACAACGGCATCGAGTACGCGATCATGCAGGCCTACGCCGAGGGCTGGGAGCTGCTCCAGGCCGTCGACGAGGTCGACAACGTGACCGAGGTCTTCCGCTCCTGGCGCGAGGGCACCGTGATCCGGTCCTGGCTGCTCGACCTGCTGGTCTCCGCGCTCGACGAGGACACCACCCTCGCCGGGATCCGCGGCTACGCCGACGACTCCGGGGAGGGCCGGTGGACGGTGGAGGCGGCGATCGACAACGCGGTGCCGCTGCCCGCGATCACCGCCTCGCTCTTCGCCCGCTTCGTCTCCCGCCAGGACGACAGCCCCTCGATGAAGGCGGTCGCCGCGATGCGCAACCAGTTCGGTGGTCACGCGGTGCACACGGACGCGCCTCCCGGCGGCGACCAGAATCCCGGCCTAGGTCCGGGAGGCACGGTCGCCTTGCACGTCGCCCACCTGACCCTGCACGACTTCCGTTCCTGGTCCGACCTGGACCTCGAGCTGGGGCCCGGGGCGACCGCGTTCGTGGGACGCAACGGCCAGGGCAAGACCAACCTGGTCGAGGCGATCGACTACCTGTCCCGTCTCGCCTCGCACCGGGTCGCCGGCGACGCGCCCCTGGTGCGCTCGGGCACGGACCAGGCCGTGGTGCGCGCCGCCGTGATCCGCGACGAGCGCCGTGCCGTGCTGGAGATCGAGATCAACCCGGGCCGGTCCAACCGGGCCCGGATCAACAGGTCGCCGCTGCCGCGGGCCCGCGAGCTGCTCGGCTTGGTGCGCACCGTCGTGTTCTCGCCGGAGGACCTGGCGCTGGTCAAGGGCGACCCGTCCGAACGCCGGCACTTCGCCGACGACCTGCTGGTCCTGCTCCAGCCCCGCTACGCCGGCGTCCGCGCCGACTACGACCGGGTGCTCAAGCAGCGCAACTCGCTGCTGAAGACCGCTCGCGCAGCCCGGTTCGGCTCCTCCTCGTCGGACTCGGCGCTCAGCACGCTCGGGGTCTGGGACGCCAACCTCGCCCGGCTCGGCGCGGAGATGGTGGACACCCGGCTGCGCCTGGTCGCCGACCTCGGACCACTGCTGGGCAAGTCCTACGAGGCCGTCGCCCGCGGCGCGACCCGGGACGACGCCACCATGGCCTACCGCTGCTCGTTCCCCGCGGAGACCGGCCAGGACCGCGCGACCCTCGAGCAGTCGCTGCTCGCCGAGCTCGAGCGTCGTCGCGGCGACGAGCTGGACCGCGGGGTCAGCCTGGTCGGTCCGCACCGCGACGACGTCGTGCTCACGCTGGGTGACCTGCCGGTCAAGGGCTACGCCAGCCACGGTGAGTCCTGGTCCTACGCCCTGGCGCTCCGGCTGGCGTCGTACGACCTGATGCGGAGTCCGGTCGTCGGCGGGGGCGACGACCCGATCCTGGTCCTCGACGACGTGTTCGCCGAGCTCGACACCGGGCGCCGGCAGCAGCTCGCCGAGCTGGTCGGCGACGCCGAGCAGGTGCTGGTCACGGCCGCGGTCGCCGACGACGTGCCCGAGGCGCTGCGCGGCACCCGCTACACGGTCGCCGACGGGGAGGTGACCCGCGATGCCTGACCAGACCGGCGACGAGCGCGAGCAGCCGCCCGAGCGCAGCGACGAGGGGCTCGACCTGGCCCGCACCATCGCGCGGGGCCTGGCCGGTCGCACCCGGAAGCTGCCCCGCCGCGGCAAGGAAGGGGGCCGGGAAGGGGGCCGAAGGGGCAGCTACGAGACACGTCGCGGCACACCCGGTCGCGCCAGCGGTGCCCATCCCGACGAGCGCGACCCGCAGACCGTCGACTCCACCCTCGAGCGGCTGGTGGCCGACCAGGGCTGGAGCACCGACCTCCGGGTGCACGGGGTCTTCGCCCGGTGGTCGGCGATCGTGGGCCGCGACATCGCCGAGCACTCCAGGCCCGAGTCCTTCGCCGACGGGCGGCTGGTGGTCCGCGCCGACTCGACCGCCTGGGCGACCCAGCTCACGCTCCTCGCCGGCTCCCTGGTGCGCCGCCTCAACGACGAGCTGGGTGACGAGACGGTGCGGGTGATCGACGTCCAGGGCCCCCGCGGCCCGAGCTGGCGCAAGGGTCGGTTGCGGGTCAAGGGCCGCGGACCGCGGGACACCTACGGCTGAGCCCGGTCGCCCGGGAGCCGCGGGCCGGCTCAGGACCGATCTGAGCGCCGCACCGGCGTACCGACCCCTCAACCGGGCCCCGTTCGGGGCTGCAACCGGCGGTTTCTGGCTCGTGAGAGGGGTTTCCGGGACGACATCCCCCCCAACCTGTGGACCCGCGCGTGTTTACAGGCCACTGAAGGGTAAACTGAGCACAGGTCGCTCACCCGATGCCGGCACCCTCGGCGCCCACCCCTGGAGCGGCCGTTCGTGTGTGCACGACCCCGCACCCGGGGCCCGAACCAGGACCCTTTCCGGGGCCTGACCCGGGACAGAGAACAGCAGAGAGGGCAACCACCTGTGGCTGACGAGAGCGAGACCCTCACCCAGATCCAGGAGGCAGCAGCAGAGAAGGCCTCCGGACACGTCGTGGAGGAGGGTCGCTACGACGCCAGTGCGATCCAGGTGCTCGAGGGCCTCGAGGCCGTCCGCAAGCGCCCCGGCATGTACATCGGCTCCACCGGTGAGCGCGGCCTGCACCACCTGATCTGGGAGATCGTCGACAACGCGGTCGACGAGGCCCTGGCCGGACACTGCGACCAGATCGTGGTGACCCTGATGGCCGACGGTGCGGTGCGCGTCGAGGACAACGGCCGCGGCATCCCCACCGACACCGCTCCCGGCCAGGAGATGCCGGCGGTGACGATGGCGCTGACCATGCTCCACGCCGGCGGCAAGTTCGGCGGCGGAGGCTACAAGGTCTCCGGCGGGCTGCACGGCGTCGGCGTCTCCGTGGTCAACGCCCTGTCCAGCCACCTGGTCGTCGAGGTCCGCAACCGCGGTCACGAGTGGCGGCAGAGCTTCACGATCGGCGTTCCCGACGGCCCGCTCGAGCAGGTGCGCCCGATGGAGCCCGGTGAGGGCACCGGCACCACGGTCACCTACTGGGCCTCGGAGGAGATCTTCGAGACCACGTCGTACTCGCTCGAGACGATCATCAGCCGGTTCCGCGAGTACGCCTTCTTGAACAAGGGCCTCGAGATCGTGGTCCGCGACGAGCGCCTGCACGCCGAGGAGTCCGCCCAGGACATCGAGGGCGACCCGATGCAGCACGACGGCGCCGGCCCCGTCGACGGTGGAGGCGATGCCGCCGACGCCGACGTGGTCCGCGCCGAGCAGGGCGCGATGGAGCGGCGGTTCCGCTACGACCGCGGGCTGGTCGACTACGTCGAGCACCTCAACCGGCGCAAGGACAAGGCCAACCCGACGGTGATCAGCTTCGAGGCCTCGACGCCCGAGAGCCTCGAGCAGCAGATGAGCCTCGAGGTCGCGATGCAGTGGAACACCTCCTACCAGGAGTCGGTCCACACGTTCGCGAACACCATCAACACCCACGAGGGCGGCACCCACGAGGAGGGCTTCCGCTCCGCGCTCACCTCACTGGTCAACAGCTGGGGTGAGGAGTGGGGGATGATCAAGAAGCGCGAGGACCGGGTCTCCGGCGACGACATCCGCGAGGGCCTGACCGCGATCATCTCGATCAAGCTGGGCGAGCCCCAGTTCGAGGGCCAGACCAAGACCAAGCTCGGCAACACCGAGGCCAAGGGCTTCGTGCAGCGGATCGTCAACGACCAGCTCGGCCACTGGCTCGCCGAGAACCCCGCCGAGGGCAAGGACATCGTCCGCAGGTCGCAGGCGGCGGCCTCCGCCCGGCTCGCCGCGCGCAAGGCCCGCGACCTGGCCCGCTCCCGCAAGGGACTGCTCGGCGGCGGCGGTCTCCCCGGCAAGCTCAGCGACTGCCAGTCGACCAACCCCGAGGAGTGCGAGGTCTTCATCGTCGAGGGCGACTCTGCGGGTGGCTCGGCACGCCAGGGCCGCGACCCGCGGGTGCAGGCGATCCTGCCGATCCGCGGCAAGATCCTCAACGTCGAGAAGGCCCGGATCGACAAGGTGCTCGCCAACACCGAGGTGCAGGCGATCATCTCGGCGCTCGGCACCGGCATCCACGAGGAGTTCACCCTCGACAAGTTGCGCTACCACAAGGTGGTGTTGATGGCCGACGCCGACGTGGACGGCCACCACATCAACACGCTGCTGCTGACCCTGCTGTTCCGGTTCATGCGGCCGCTGATCGAGCACGGCTACGTCTACATGGCGCAGCCGCCCCTCTACCGGATCCGCTGGAACAAGCCGGCCGAGCACGAGTTCGTCTACTCCGACAGCGAGCGTGACCTGCTGACCCGAGACGGCCTCGAGTCCGGCAAGAAGCTGCCCAAGGAGAACCCGGTCCAGCGCTACAAGGGTCTCGGCGAGATGAACGCCGAGGAGCTGTGGGACACCACGATGAACCCCGAGCAGCGACTGATGCTCCAGGTGACGCTGGACGACGCGGCCCAGGCCGACGAGGTGTTCTCGGTGCTGATGGGCGAGGACGTCGAGCAGCGACGCTCGTTCATCCAGCGCAACGCGAAGGACGTCCGGTTCCTCGACATCTGAGCGACACCGCCGTACGACCCGATAACCACGAAGGGCACAACGCATGACGGAGATCAGCGACAACCTCGCCGGACCCGGCGGGGGCGGCCGGATCGAGCCGATCGAGCTGCAGACCTCGATGCAGCGCGCCTACATCGACTACGCGATGGCAGTCATCGTTGGCCGGGCGCTGCCCGACGTCCGCGACGGCCTGAAGCCGGTGCACCGTCGGGTGCTCTACGCGATGTTCGACGGCGGCTACCGACCCGACCGTGGCTTCTCCAAGTGCTCGCGCGTCGTCGGCGACGTGATGGGGCAGTACCACCCGCACGGTGACACCGCGATCTACGACACCCTGGTCCGGCTCGCGCAGCCGTGGGTGATGCGCGCGCCGCTGATCCACGGCCAGGGCAACTTCGGCTCGCCGGGCAACGACTCCGCGGCAGCGATGCGTTACACCGAGTGCCGGATGGCGCCGCTCGCGCTGGAGATGGTCCGCGACATCGAGCAGGACACCGTCGACTTCCAGCCGAACTACGACGGTCGCTCGCAGGAGCCGGTCGTGCTCCCGGCGCGCTACCCCAACCTGCTGGTCAACGGCTCGGCCGGCATCGCGGTCGGCATGGCCACCAACATCCCGCCGCACAACCTGCGCGAGGTCGCCGACGGCGCCCGGTGGGCGCTCGAGCACCCCGACGCCACCCGCGAGGAGCTCCTGGACGCGCTGATCGAGCGGATCAAGGGTCCCGACTTCCCCAACGGCGCGCTGATCGTGGGCCGCGAGGGCATCGAGCAGGCCTACCGCACCGGTCGCGGGTCGGTCACCCAGCGCGCGGTGATCGAGGTCGACGAGGACAACAAGGGCCGCACCTGCCTGTCGATCACCGAGCTGCCCTACATGGTCAACCCCGACAACCTCGCGCTGAAGATCGCCGAGCTCGCCGACAACGGCAAGGTCCAGGGCATCGCCGACGTGCGCGACGACTCGTCGGGCCGCACCGGCCAGCGCCTGGTGGTCGTGCTCAAGCGGGACGCGGTCGCACGCGTGGTGCTGAACAACCTGCTCAAGCACACCGAGCTCCAGACCAACTTCTCGGCGAACATGCTGGCTCTGGTCGACAACGTGCCGCGGACCCTGACCATCGACCAGTTCGTCAGCAACTGGGTGGCGCACCAGATCGAGGTCATCCAGCGGCGCACGCGCTACCGGCTGGCCGAGGCGGAGCGCCGCGCCCACGTCCTGCGGGGACTGGTCAAGGCCCTGGACATGCTCGACGAGGTGATCGCCCTGATCCGGCGGTCGCCCGAGGTCGACGACGCGCGCACCGGGCTGATCGACCTGCTCGAGATCGACGAGGTCCAGGCCAACGCGATCCTCGACATGCAGCTGCGCCGGCTCGCTGCGCTCGAGCGCCAGCGGATCATCGACAACCTGGCCGAGATCGAGCGCGAGATCGCCGACCTCGAGGACATCCTGGCCAACGAGGCCCGGCAGCGGCAGATCGTCGCCGACGAGATGACCGAGATCGTGGACAAGTACGGCAACGAGCGCCGTACCCAGATCATCGCGGCCGACGGCGACCTGTCGATGGAGGACCTGATCCCCGACGAGGAGCTGGTGGTCACGATCACGCGCGGCGGCTACGCCAAGCGGACCCGGGCCGACCAGTACCGCACGCAGAAGCGCGGCGGCAAGGGCGTCCGCGGCGCCACCCTGCGTGGTGACGACGTGGTCGAGCACTTCATGGCGACGTCCAACCACCACTGGCTGCTGTTCTTCACCACGGCCGGGCGGGTCTACCGGACCAAGGCCTACAACCTGCCCGAGGCGCAGCGCGACGCGAAGGGCGGCCACGTGGCCGGCCTGCTGTCGTTCCAGCCCGACGAGCAGATCGCGCAGGTGCTGGCGATCCGTGACTACGACCAGGCGCCGTACCTGGTGCTGGCGTGTCGTTCCGGCCTGGTGAAGAAGACCCGGCTCGGCGACTACAACTCCCCGCGCCAGGCGGGCGTGATCGCGATCAACTTCCGGCAGGACGACGACGAGCTGATCGGCGCCGAGCTGGCGGACGCCGAGGACGACATCCTGCTGGTCTCGCGCAAGGGTCAGTCGATCCGGTTCCGCGCCGACGACTCGCAGCTCCGGCCGATGGGCCGGGCCACGTCCGGCGTCCAGGGCATGAAGTTCCGCGACGGCGACGACCTGCTGTCGATGTCGGTGATCCGCGCGTCCCAGGTGGCGGCCGAGGAGTCGGCCGAGGCTTCCGAGGACCCGGTCGAGTCGGTCAAGCCGCAGTACGTCTTCACGATCACCGACGGTGGCTTCGCCAAGCGCAGCCGGATCACCGAGTACCGGCTGCAGTCCCGCGGTGGCATCGGGATCAAGGCGATGAAGCTCGACAACGAGGAGCGCGGCATCCTGGTCGGCGCCTTCATCGTGGTCGACGGCGACGAGGTGCTCTGCGTGACCAGCAGCGGCCAGGTCGTGCGCAGCCCGATCGACGAGGCGTTCCGACCCACCGGTCGCTCGACCATGGGCGTGAAGTTCGTGACGCCCAAGTCGGGCGACTCGGTCGCGGTCGTGGCCCGCAGCGTGGAGAAGGCAGACGAGGTCGAGGAGGCCGTCGACGAGGCGATCGAGGCCGCCGGCGGCGACCCGGACGCCCCGGCTCCGGACGCCGAGGATGTGGCTGATCCCATCGCGGATGCAACAATCGGGGACGACGACGCACCCGAGTCACCCGAGGAGCCGCGATGACCGACAGCGACCAGGGCACGGCCCGGCGCGGTTTCAGCCGCGTCGCTGAGCAGGTCTCCGCCGCTGCGCAGACGGCCGTCGACAAGGTGACGCCGGACTCCTCGCGCGAGGAGCGGGCCGAGCGGTCGGCGGGTGGGCACCAGGGCACCCGTCAGGGCGTCGCCCCCGTCGCCAAGTCCGCTCCCAAGCGCCGGCCGCGCAAGGCCCAGCTCCGGCTGGTCCAGGTCGACGCCTGGTCGGTGATGAAGACCGCGTTCCTGCTCTCGATCGCCTTCGGGATCGTGACCATCGTCGCCGTGGCGATCGTGTGGAGCGTGCTCGGTGCCGCCGGGGTGTTCGACTCGCTGAACACGACGGTCCAGACCGTCATGGGCAACGACTTCCGGGTGCAGGACTACATCGGGACCGGTCGGGTGCTCGGGTTCACGATGCTGGTCTCCGCCGTCGACGTGGTGCTGCTGACCGCGATCGCGACCCTCGGGGCCTTCCTCTACAACCTCGCCGCCACGCTCCTCGGTGGCATCGAGGTCACCCTGGCGGAGGACAACTGACCGCCTCGAATCTCGCTTTGGTCGGCCCGCGTCCCTTGCGGTAGCCTTCCTCGTCGGTCGCCGTACGACGCGACCATCCCGGGCCTATAGCTCAGACGGTTAGAGCGCTTCCCTGATAAGGAAGAGGTCAGAGGTTCAAGTCCTCTTAGGCCCACCCAGCTCCCAGCGAGGTCTCGTGGACACCACTCGCCCCAGCATCGTCACCACCTACCGCTACCTGCGGATCGCGATGGTGCTGCTCGTGCTGCTGCTCGCCGCGGCCGTGGTCCGCGAGATGGCGGCCGTCGGCTTCGACTGTGCGCAGAAGTCGGTCAGCGCGTACTACTACACGCCGGCGCAGGGGGTGTTCGTCGGTGCGCTGGTCGCGATCGGGGCCTGCCTGGTCGTGATCAAGGGCAACACCGACACCGAGGACGTGCTGCTCAACACCGCCGGCATGCTGATGCCCGTGGTGGCGTTCGTGCCGACGCCGTACGAGGCCGCCTGCAGCTCGACGCCGCTGCGCTCCGCGCAGGTCACCGAGAACGTCACGAACAACGTCTTCGCGCTGCTGGTGACGGGCGCGGCCGCGCTGCTGGTCGCCGCGTACCTGAGCCGGCACGGACCAACGACGATGAACCGCCGGGCCTTCGCCGGGGGCGTGTGCCTCAGCGTGCTGATCTACCTTGTGGTCGCGGTGACCTACGTCGCCGACCGCGCGTTCTTCGTCGACGTGGCGCACTACGGCGCCGCGATCCCGATGTTCGGCTGCATCGTGGCGGTCGCCGTGATCGACGCCCGGCTGTTCGGGCTCGGACCGGACCCGACCAGGCGCAACCGGGTGTGGCTCAACCGCTACGCCCTGGTGGCCGAGGGGATGGTGGCGAGCATCGTGCTGGGTGCGGCGGCGCACCTGCTCTTCGGTTGGGAGCACTGGATCCTGGCCGTGGAAGCCGCCCTGATCACGCTGTTCGCGTTGTTCTGGGTGCTCCAGACCCGGCAGCTGTGGACCACCGGATTCTGGGTGCGCGGCCCGACCGAATAGGCTGGCCGCCCGTACTCTGCAGTCGTCGTTGGAGGTTCCGTGAAGAAGATCCTGCTGGTCGCCCTGGCTGTCGTCGCCGGCGTGGTCGCGAAGAAGAAGATGGACGACGCCAACAAGGAGCAGGCACTCTGGCACGAGGCCACGGACCCGGTCCACAAGGCCTGACCGACCGCCGCCTCCGGCGGCACCAGGGGCCATGGCGCAATTGGTAGCGCACCTGCTTTGCAAGCAGGGGGTTAGGGGTTCGAGTCCCCTTGGCTCCACCGCAGTCTTCGCCGCAGCCTCCGCCGCCGGCTCCACCGCTGGCTGCACCGAACCCGGTTGCCCGAGCAGGCCGCCTCTCGCCGGAGCCCTTGTCGAGGCCCGACGTACGCTGAACCGAACGCTGCGACGGGACGGGAGCCTGATGGACGCCACCGGAGTCGACGACTCCAGCCTGTCCCGGCTCCGGCGGTGGAACCTCGGCCTCGCTGCGCTGCACGCGCTGCAGGTGGTGGCCGTGCTGGGTCTGGCGAACGGGTTCGCGATCACCGTCACGTCGCAGTTCCCCCAGGGTCCACCGGGCACCGCACCGCCGGCGCCCGAGGCCTTGTTCGAGGTCCGGGTCGGCGCGGCAGTCGCGGTCTTTCTCTCACTCGCGGCGCTCGACCACCTGCTCACGGGCACGGTGTTGCGTCGCCGCTACGAGGCCGACCTCCGCGCCGGCGTGAACCGCTTCCGGTGGATGGAGTACTCGGTCAGCGCGACGATCATGGTGCTGCTGATCGGGTTCTACAACGGGATCACCGGGATCGTCGCCGTGATCGCCGTGATCGGCGCGAACGTCGCCATGATCCTGTTCGGGTGGCTCCAGGAGCTGATGAACCCGCCGGGGCGGTCGAGGACGACGATGCTCCCCTTCTGGTTCGGCTGCGTCGCCGGTGCCTCGACCTGGATCGCGGTCCTGGTGAACCTGGTCGGTGCCAGCGGCAGCTCGACCGACGAGGTGCCCGGCTTCGTCTACGGGATCGTGGCGTCCTTGTTCGTCTTCTTCATGAGCTTCGCGGTCAACCAGTGGCTGCAGTACCGCGAGATCGGACGCTGGGCGGACTACGCCTACGGGGAAAAGGTCTACCTGGTGCTGAGCCTGGTCGCGAAGTCGGCGCTCGCCTGGCAGATCTTCGCCGGCTCACTCGCGGGCTGAACCGCGGATCGATGACACCAGGAAGCGTGAGACGAGTCAGCCGGCGAGCGTGTCCTCGACGGGGTCCTTGACCAGGGTCAGCACCGGCTCCGGAGCGAGGACGGCGCGGCCCTTGCCGGCGCCCTTCGCGGCGTACATCGCCGTGTCGGCGAGCCGCAGCAGGACCGTGGCCGTGGCCTCGCGATCGTCGTCCAGCTGCTCCGCCCGGCGCTCCACGGCGGGCTGCGAGACGGAGCCCTGGTGGTGGGCGATGCCCACGCTGATCGAGGTCCGCACCATCTCACCGCGTACCGCGATCGGGTCCAGCATCGTGCTGACCACGCGGTCGGCGACCTGGCTGGCGTCGCTCGCGGAGTCGAGCAGGATCGCGAACTCGTCGCCGCCGAGGCGAGCCACGGTGTCGGTCGCCCGGACGCAGGCCAGCAGCCGCTGACCGACCACCTTGAGCACGTCGTCACCGGCCTCGTGGCCGAGCTCGTCGTTCACGAGCTTGAAGTCGTCGATGTCGCAGAACAGCACGCTCACGCTGGCACCCGGCTTGAGCAGGGCATGGTCGAGCCGGTCGGCGAACAGCACCCGGTTGGCGAGCCCGGTCAGCGCGTCGTGCAGCGCCTGCTGCTGGAGCTGGTCGCGGGCCTCGGCCAGTGCGACGAGCAGCCGCTGGTTGTCCACGGTGGCCAGGAACTGGCGGGTCAGCACCAGCACCACCAGGGCGATCCCGAGCGCGAGCTCGACCCGCGGGGTGCTCTCCGCGCGCAGCAGGCTGATGCACAGGGTCAGGCCGGCGGCGATCAGCGGCACGTAGGGCAGGCCGAGCCGCAGCACCGACGCGCTCGCCACGCGGCGCGTGGTCGGTGCCAGGTGGCGAGGGGTGGCCACCGGCTCCTCGGGGCGCACGGCGGAGCCCGCCGCGGCCACGAGCAGGAAGCCGAAGACCCAGCCGCTGCTGACCAGGTCGGCCGACGAGTACGCGCCCAGCGTGGTCAGGTAGACGTAGGCGCTGTCCGCGATCGCCAGCCCACCGAGTCCGAGCGCCAGCAGGGTCAGGGTCGCCCGCTCCGCGCGCTTGCCACGGGCCAGTGCCAGCAGCACCAGCGTGGCCAGGATCAGGTCGCCCACCGGGTAGGCGAGGGACAGCGCCAGGGGCAGCCAGCCGTCGGCACCTTCCGCGACGACGGAGCCGAGCGTGGTCACCCAGGACAGCACGAGCAGCGAGCCGGCGATGATCGCGCCGTCCATCAGGTCGCGTCCGCGGGCGGCCATCTGGTCGCCCTGCGTGCCGAGCCAGATCACGAGCCCGCCCGCAGCCGCCAGCGGGAACGCGAGGAACCCGACGTCGGCCAGTGACGGGAACGGCACCTCCCGCGCGAGCACCACCTCGTAGTAGCTCCACACGGCCTGCCCGGCGGCCCACGAGCCGGTGCCGATCGCCAGCCAGGTCCAGGCCGTCCGCCGGTGCCCCGCCGTACGACGGGCCGCCAACGCGCAGCCGACCGCGGCGGCGGTGGCCGCACCCAGCTGGACGCCGTTGCTGATCAGCGTGACCGCGTAGTCCGTGAGCGCGGGGAGGCGGAGGACAGCCATGAAGGCGGCGCCCAGCAGCACCGCACAGGTCCCGTAGATCCAGCTTCGCATCTGCACTCCTCGGCAGGTATGACCAAAGGGTGACAGCGCGTGCCGTAAATGTCCGCATTATCCGAAAATCAGGGATCCTCGCACAAGCGGGGCTCAGTCCTCCGCGTCGGCCAGCGCGTCGAACTCGCGGGCGTCGTGCGCGCTGAACATCGTCACCTCGTCGCCGTGGTCGGCGTGGAGGGTGCGCAGCCGCTCCTGGTTGACCAGCCGCTGGAGCTTGTCGCGCTGGGTGAAGGTCTGGAAGGCCGAGAGACCCTTCGAGTACGACGGGGGCGTGTCCTTCTCCCCGTGGAAGAAGTAGCTGTCGCCGGCGTGCAGGAGCCAGCCCGACGGTCGCCGTACGGCGACCCCGCAGTGCCCGCGCGTGTGCCCCAGCAGCGGCACCAGCAGCACGTCGTCACCGAGCACGCCCACCGACCCGAAGCCGAACCAGTCGTCGCCGGCCACCTGGTGCGCCACCCACGACGGGTTGTGGGCCCACTGCACCGACTTGTAGCGACCGCGCTCGGCCAGGGCGGGGTGCTGCGCGGCGGCCAGCTCGTCGGCGTAGACGTGCACGTTGGCGTGGGGGAAGTCGCCGATCCCGCCGACGTGGTCGAGGTCGAGGTGCGTGAGCACGATGTCGTGCACGTCCTCGGGGGCGAACCCGAGCCCGCGCACCTGTGAGATCGCGGTCTCGGCCGGGTCCAGAGCCAGGCCCATCGCCTTGACGAACCCCAGGCCCAGCCGCCTGTTCGGATCGGCGACATCGGCGGTGCCGAAGCCGGTGTCGACCAGGGTCAGCCCGCGCTCGCCCTCCAGGAGCAGGCAGTGCGCGACCACCCGGGGCGGGGTGACCCGGCCACCGAGGCTCATCGCAGGCGCCATGGTCGCGCAGTTGAGGTGATGGACCGTCGTCATGGCGCTGATCCTAAGGTGTTCGGGTGACCCGCCTCCTGCAGCCGAAGTACCTCGGCGGGCACCTGCTGATGCTGCTCGCGGTGGGGGTCGCGATCGGGCTCGGCCTCTGGCAGCTCCACGCCTGGGAGGTACGACGCGACGCGGCCGCCCGCGACCTGGTCGACGAGAAGCCCAAGGCGCTGACCAGCATCATGGGTGGTGACGACGCCTTCCCGGGCCGCGAGCTCGGCCACCCGGTCACCTTCAGCGGACGCTGGCTGGACCACGGCACCGTCTACGTCTCCGACCGGGTGCGGGAGGGCCGGGACGGCTACTGGGTGGTGAGCCCGGTGCTGGTCGACGGCTCCCGCTCCGCGATGCTCGTGGTCCGCGGCTGGTCCCCGACACCCGAGGCGGCCGCCCCCGGAGGACGGGTGGACGTCACCGGTTTCCTCCAGTACGGCGAGGGCTCGGGCCAGGTCGACGACGACCCCGACGACGACGTGCTCCCGGAGCTGCGGATCGGGTCGCTGGTGCAGCGGATCGACACCGATCTCTACAGCGGCTACGTGATCTCCAGGGTGCCCGGTCCGGGGCTGGCCTCGGTCGGCCCGACCGACGTGCCGGAGCCGTCGCAGTTCACCGCGCTGCGCAACCTGCTCTACGCCCTGCAGTGGTGGGTCTTCGGGCTCTTCGCGCTGGTCGTCTGGTTCCGCTGGTGCCGGGACCAGCTGGTCGCGGGGCCCCCGGTACCGTCGTCCGGGTGAGAGCCGCCCTGAACCGCTACCGCGTGATGGCCACGGTCGTCGGCGTGCTGCTGATCGTGCTGATCCTGGTCGGTGTGCCGCTGAAGTACCTCGCCGCGGACGGCTCCGGGCCGCAGCACACCGGCGAGCTGATCACGACGTACCTGGGCATCGCCCACGGATACCTCTACATGATCTTCCTGGTCACCGCGTTCCTGCTCGCGCGGCGGGCGCGCTGGTCGATGCCGTTCACGCTGGTCACCCTGCTCTGCGGCACGGTGCCGGTGCTCAGCTTCTGGGCCGAGCGCCGGGCGACCGCGCGGGTGCGCGCCGAGCACCCGGAGGTCGTGGTCGGCTCGACCGCCGGGGGCTCGACCACCGACGCGCGGGTCTGAGCGTGACCCCCGGCCGGACCGCGTTCGTCCTCGGCGGCGGTGGGCTGCTGGGCGCGGTGGAGGTCGGCATGCTGCGGGCGCTCCTCGAGCACGACGTGCGCCCCGACCTGGTCCTCGGCACCTCGGTGGGCGCGCTCAACGGGCTGATGCTGGCCCGCGACCCGAGCCTCGGTGTCGTCGAGGACCTGCTCGGCCTGTGGCGCTCGACGTCCGAGAGCCGGGACGTCTACTCCGACGGTCCGCTGCGCCAGGCCCGCCGGGCGCTCGCGACCGGCACCCACCTGCACGACTCCGGGCCGCTGCGCGAGCGGCTCGCCTCGGAGTTCGGCGACACCAGGTTCGCCGACCTGGCAGTGGAGTTCCAGTGCTGCGCGGCCAGCATCGAGCGCGCCACCGAGCACTGGTTCACCGAGGGCCGGGTGGTCGACGCGGTGATGGCGAGTGCCGCCGTGCCCGGGCTGCTGCCGCCGGCGAAGGTGGGTGACGAGCACTTCCTCGACGGCGGCATCGTCAACTCGATCCCGGTCGGGCGGGCGGTCGAGCAGGGCGCCGTGCGGGTCTTCGTGCTCCAGGTCGGCCGGATCGACCGGCCGCTGACCGTGCCCCGCCGGCCCTGGGACGTCGCCCGGGTGTCCTTCGAGATCGCCCGCCGGCACCGCTACTTCCGTGAGATGGCGGAGATCCCCGACGGCGTCGAGGCGCACGTCCTGCCCGCCGGTGGCTCGGCGAAGGACGACAACCCGCTGGCCTACCGCGACTTCGCGCGGGTCGAGCGCCGGATCGAGGCGTCGTACGACGCGAGCGTGGCCTACCTGGCGGAGCACCTGGCGTGATCGCGACCCTGTTCCGGCGGATCGTGCTGGCGCCGGCGCTGATCGCGCTGACCACGCTGATCTGGACGGTCGCGCCCCTGTGGCTGGTCGGCACCGGCATCGCCGCGTCGTTCGTGCCGCGCTGGCTGCGTCCGGTACGGCTGGTCTGGGTGCTGGTGCTCCACCTCACCCTGGAGAGCATCATCCTGCTGGAGCTCTTCGGGCTCTGGATCGCCAGCGGGTTCGGGCTGTTCATCCGTCGGCCCTGGTTCGAGCGCGTGCACTACGACATCGCGCAGGCCTACCTCGTGGTGTTCTTCCGCGAAGCCAGACGGGTCCTCAGGCTGAAGGTGCGCACCATCGGACCGGCGCCCGACGCGTTCCCCGGCGAGCCGCTCCTGGTGGTCTGCCGGCACGCGGGCCCGGGCGACTCGTTCCTGCTGATGTACGCGCTGATGCACTGGTACCACCGCGAGCCCCGGGTGGTGCTCAAGGACACCCTGGCCTGGGACCCCGCGGTCGGGATCATCCTGCACCGGCTGCCGAGCCGGTTCGTGCGGCCGAACCCCGGGGCCGGCGAGGGGGTGGAGGAGCAGATCGCCGACCTGGCCCGCAACCTGGACGAGAACGACGCGTTCGTGATCTTCCCCGAAGGTGGCAACTTCACCCCGGAGCGGCGGGAGCGGGCGATCGCCCGGCTGCGCCGGTTGGGCATGGAGCGGATGGCTCGGCGCGCGGAGCGGCTGACGCACGTGCTCGCGCCGAGGCCGGGTGGGCTGCTGGCCGCGCTCGACGCCGCACCCGAGGCGGACGTGCTGCTGGTCGCCCACACCGGCATGGACCACGTCCTCACGATCCGCGACGTGTGGCACTCGCTGCCGATGGACAAGCAGATCAGCATGGGCTGGTGGCGCGTGCCCCGTGAGGAGATCCCCACGGGGCGCGACGACCAGATCGAGTGGCTCTTCGACTGGTGGGAACGGATCGACGACTGGATCGGGGCGAACCGTCCCACCGACCTGGCGCCGGTGCGCACCGCCCGGCAGCAGGCCTAGGACCTCAGGCCTTCGGTGCCTTCGGGTCGGGCTCGGCGCTCACGTCGAGCTCCTCGACCGGGGTGTCCGGCGTGGTGACGTCGTGCGTCTCGGCGCCTGCCGCGGCGTCGGCCACGGCCTCGTCCGGGCTCGCGCCGCCCGCGTCGTCGGTCGGCGTGCTCGCGGCCGGGGCGGGCGTGGGTGCCGGCGCCGGCGTCGGGGGCACCGGCGCGGGGGCCGGCTGGTAGGACGACTGCCACGCGGTGCTGCTGTCGTCGCCCTTGAGCTTCTTGAACAAGAACGCACCGAGACCGGCCAGGCCGCCGAGCACGAACAGCTTCTTGAGCTTCGAGCCCTTCTTCGGTGGCTCCACCTCGCCCCTGACGGCGGCGGCGGTCGCACGGCCACGCCGCTTGGCCTCGTCGGCGTACGGCTCGGCCTTCTCGTTGGCCGCGGCCACGGCAGCCGTCACGGCCGGCACGACCTCCTTGACGAACTTGTCGCGCGCGTCGGAGACGTACGGCGCAGCCTTGCCGCGGGCGTCGCCGGCGGCGGCACCGGCACGATCGCGCGCGTCCTCGAGCACGGGCGTGATCTGGTCGATCGCGTTCTCGACGTGCGGCTGGATCTTCTCGGCCAGGTCCTCGACCTGGTCCCGAAGGCTCTTCTTGCCCAACTTGTCGAACATGTCGTCCTCTCGTCTGGGGGAGATCGTCTCCTTCACCCATCCTGCCCGTCCCCCGAGGCGGACGAAACCCCCGCAGGTGTGGGCCGGGACCGCGGACCGGCCGTCTTGGCCCACGTGGGAAGATCTCAGCACCCAACGGAAGGCGATCAATGTCGGACCTGCAGGCCACGCTGAAGACGAACCGTGGCGACATCGTGCTCGACCTGTTCCCGAACCACGCACCCAAGACGGTGGAGAACTTCACGGGGCTGGCGGACGGCACGAAGGAGTACCACGACGATGCGGGCCGCTCGGGTGAGCGCTACTTCGACGGCCTCGCGTTCCACCGGGTGATCGAGGGGTTCATGATCCAGGGCGGCTGCCCGCTCGGCACCGGCACCGGCGGCCCCGGCTACACCTTCGCCGACGAGTTCCATCCCGAGCTGGGCTTCACCAAGCCCTACCTGCTCGCCATGGCCAACGCCGGCCCCGGCACCAACGGCTCCCAGTTCTTCATCACGGTGACGCCGACGGCGTGGCTGACCGGCAAGCACACGATCTTCGGCGAGGTGGCCGACCAGGCCAGCCGCGACGTGGTCGACGCGATCGCCACCACGGCGACCGCCCGCGGCGACAAGCCCGTCGAGCCGGTCGTGATCGAGTCGGTCGAGGTGACCCAGAGCTGAGCACCTCGCCCGAGGACGGCGCCTCCGCGGGAGCCCCTGCGGATCCGCCGGTGTGCTACCGGCACCCGGACAAGGAGACCTGGATCCGGTGCCAGCGCTGTGAGCGGCCGATCTGCCCGGACTGCATGCGTGACGCCTCGGTCGGCTTCCACTGCCCGGAGTGCGTCAAGGAGGGCGCGAAGACCACCCGCCAGCCGAAGGCGGCGTACGGCGGCAGACGGCTCACCGGCAACCCGATGGCCACCACGCTGGGGCTGATCGCGGCCAACCTGGTGGTGTTCCTGCTGATCCGGACCGGCGGGGCCGGGATGTTCAACGCGCTGACCCTGCTCCCGCAGACCAGCACCGGCTCCACGGGGCTGATCCGGGGCGTGTCCGGCGGCGCCTACTGGCAGATCCTCACCTCGGCGTTCTCGCACTACGACGTGCAGCACATCCTGTTCAACATGCTGGGGCTGTACTTCCTCGGCCCGATGCTCGAGCAGGCCGTCGGCCGCGGGCGCTTCCTGGCGATCTACCTGGTCTCGGCGGTCACCGGCAGCGCGGCGGTGATGCTGCTGAGCAACCCGAACAGCCAGACCCTCGGCGCCTCCGGGGCGATCTTCGGGCTGCTGGGCGCGCTGCTGGTGGTGGCGTACAAGGTCGGCGCCGACCTGCGCCAGATCCTGTTCTGGCTGGTGCTCGGCGTCGTCTACTCCGTCTACCGCGCCTCGAGCATCTCCTGGGAGGGCCACCTCGGCGGCTTCGTGGGCGGCCTGCTCACCGCCGCGATCATCGTCTACGCCCCGCGGCGGCGCCGGGAGCTGCTCCAGTGGAGCGGCATCGGGGCCGTGGTGCTGGTGGCCGTGGTGCTGATCGTGGTGCGAGCGAGCGTGCTGTAGCTGGGGTTTGGGCGTGGGCCGGGGCGTGGGCCGGATACCACGGTCCCGTGGTAATCAGCCACTTCCCGAGGGAGATTGCGCTAGGGAAGGGGCCAGTCACCACGGGACCGTGGTATTCGGCAGCCCACCCAGCCGCAGAAAGTTATCCCCAGCTGTGCACAACCCTGTGGAGAACTACACCCCTGTAACTCGGGCCGGATCCACGGCCGACCCCGTCACCGCACGGACGGGAGGCGCGTCACTCCCACTTGGTGGCGAACGCGAACCCGACGGCCATGAAGGCGACGCCGAGGACCAGGTTCTTCTGCCCGAGGCTGCGCATCAGCGGGATCGTGGTCTCGGTGCCCACGAAGTAGAAGACGACCACCCAGACCAGGCCGAGCAGGAAGCAGCCGAGCATCCCGATCACCACGCCGCGACCGCGGCCGAGGGGGGTCTTCTTGTTCGCGGCGACGACCAGGCCGAGGAAGACCAGGCCGAATCCGATCAGGAAGTTCCAGCCGGCCAGGTCGGCCATGAACGGGATCGGGTTCGACGGCTCGGGCAACCCGCTCGCCTTGTCCCAGGTGGCGGCGTCCATCGCGAGGTTGATGTAGACCGCGATCCAGACGATGCCGACCACGACCAGGGCCGCGGCGAGCACGGTGCGCGGGATCGACGTCTCGTACCCGCTGATGCCGCGCAGCTCGGTCTGGCGGGCGCGTGGTTTGGACACGGGTACTCCTCTGAGCGGCGGTGCGGGGGGTGGGGAACTGTCGGCTAGCGTAGACAACGGCCACGCCGACGCAGGAGACCCCCCATGAAGACCCCCGACGCCCCGTCGCCCGACGAGGGGCTCACGCACCGGCTGCGGCGTACGGCGCGCCGACCCTGGCCGTGGTTGGCGATCGCCGCGTTCGCGATCGCGGGTGGCCTGTTCGTGACCAGCTCGATGGACGCCCAGGGCACCGACCTCCGGGCCGGCAGCGTCACCGACCTGAGCACGCTCGTGCGCGGGCAGCGCGCCGACACCGACGCGCTCCAGCAGCGGGTGGCCGACCTCAGCTCCGAGGTCAACACCCTGTCCCGGGGTGTCGGCGACAGCCAGGTGATCAAGCTCCAGCGCCAGGTCGACGAGCTGCGCGGGCCCTCGGGCCTGCGTCCGGTCGCCGGGCCGGGCGTGACCGTGACCCTGCAGGACGCGCCCCAGGAGGTGCTCGACGAGGCGGTCCGGGAGGGTGAGCCGCCGGGCGACACCCTGGTCGTCCACCAGCAGGACATCCAGGCAGTGGTCAACGCGCTCTGGCTCGGCGGTGCCGAGGCGATCTCGATCATGAACCAGCGGATCATCAGCACCACGGGCATCAAGTGCGCCGGGCCGACCGTGATCCTGCACGGCGTGCCCTACTCGCCGCCGTACCGGATCCAGGCGGTGGGCGACCCGGCCGACCTGCTCGCGGCGCTCGACGGCTCCGACTACATCGACGCCTACCGCACCGTGGCCGACAGCTACGGCCTCGGCTACGAGGTGTCGGCCTCCAACCAGGTCGAGGTGCCCGGCTACGAGGGCACCCTCGAGCTGCGCTACGCCCGGCCGCTGGCGACCACGAAGAGCTGACCGCGGTCAGGGAGTCGGCACGCTCGGCGACGGGCTCGCGCTCGGCGACTCGGTGGGCGAGGGTGACGGCGACGCCGACGCCGCCGGCTTCTCGAACGCGGACACCACGATCGTCACCGTGCGGCCCTTGTCCTCCTCGCTGCCACCCTTCGGGCTCTGGTCGAGGACGGTGCCCTTCTTGGCCTCCGTCGTCGAGTCGCGCACCACGCTGACGTCGAACCCGGCGGCCTCGATCAGCTTGCGCGCCTCGTCCTCGCTCTTGCCGACCACGTCGGGGACGGTCTCGGGGCCGTCGGAGAAGAACAGCGTGACCGTGGACCCGTCGGCGACCTTGCTGCCGGGCGAGGGGTCCATCCCGACCACGTCGTCCTTGGGCTCGTCGGACTCCTTCTCCGTGAGCTTCACCTCGAGCCCGAGCGCCTTGAGCTGGTCGGCGGCACTGTCCTTGTTGTTGCCGATCAGGTCGGGAACCTCCTGCTGCGGCTTCCCCTGGGAGATCGTGATGTCGATCCGGGTGTTCTCGTCCACCTTCTCCCCGGCGTCGGGGTCCTGGGCCATCACCTGACCCTTGGGTACGTCGGGACTGGAGTCCTCGCTGACGTCACCGATCCGCAGACCGGCGTTGGACAGGGCGCGCTCGGCCTGGGTCTGCGTCATCCCGGCCAGTGCCGGCACCACCTCCTGGGCGGGCCCGCTGTTCAGCAGCTTCGGGACCAGGAAGACGCCCGCCACCAGGATCGCCAGGACCAGCAGCACCAGCAGGACCAGCAGCGTTCGGTTCTTCCTCTCCGGCTCGTCGTCCTCGTCGTCGAGCCGGTGGCCGACGTCGGCCGGGCGGTCGGCGGGGAGGAACGTGGTCTCCTCGATCGGCAGCGGTGCCGGGATCGGTGCCTGCACCGGCTTGCCCGCCAGGTAGCGGTCGATGTCGGCCTTCATCGAGGCGGCGCTCTGGTAGCGCTCGGGGAGCGGCTTGGCCAGCGCCTTCATCACGATCGCGTCGATCTCCGGCGGCAGCTCGTCGTCCAGCGTCGAGGGAGGCGCGGCCTGCTCACGCACGTGCTGGTAGGCGACCGCGACCGGGCTGTCGCCCACGAACGGCGGCCGGCCGGTCAGCAGCTCGTAGAGCAGGCAGCCCGTGGAGTACACGTCGCTGCGGGAGTCGACCGACTCGCCCCGCGCCTGCTCCGGGGAGAGGTACTGCGCGGTGCCGACCACCGCAGCGGTCTGGGTCATCGTGCTGTGCGCGTCGGACATCGCCCGGGCGATGCCGAAGTCCATCACCTTCACGTCGCCGGCGGGGGTCAGCATCACGTTGCCGGGCTTGATGTCGCGGTGGATGATGCCCGCCCGGTGACTGTAGTCCAGCGCCGCCAGCACGCCCGAGGTGATCTCGAGGGCGCGCTCGGGCAGGATCTTGCGGCCCTCGCGGATGATGTCGCGCAGGGTCCGTCCCGCAACGTGCTCCATCACGATGTAGGGCTGGGCGACGTCGGTGCCGTCGGAGGACATCTCCTCGCCGGTGTCGTAGACGGAGACGATCGAGGGATGGTTCAGCGACGCCGCCGACTGCGCCTCGCGCCGGAAGCGCGCCTGGAAGGTGGGGTCGCTGGCCAGGTCGGTGCGCAGCCGCTTGACCGCGACCGTGCGCCCGAGGCGGGCGTCGGTGCCCTTGCGGACCTCGGCCATGCCGCCACGTCCGAGCAGCTCACCGAGCTCGTAGCGGCCGCCGACGCGTTGTGGAGTGGTCACTTCTTCTTTCCCTTGCCGTGCTTCTTCTTGCCGGGTTCCCTCGCGGGGGCGGACCTCTCGGGCGGCCCCCAGACGGTCAGGGTGACCGGCTCGTCCACGCTCACCTCACCGGTCGGCGCGACCCGCGCGACCGTGCCCTGCTTGCCGTCGCCGTTGTTCTGCCGGGTCGTGGTGCGCACCTCGCCGTAGCCGAGGTCGTGGAGCTGCTGGGTCGCCTTGTCCACGTCGAGGCCCTCGTAGTCGGCCGCATCGATCGTGTGCACGTCGGCCGTGGCGGAGACCCTGGCGCTCGGACTGGCGGTGGCGCTCCGCGTGGCGCTCGCGCTGGCACTCGGACTGGCGCTCGCGCTCGGACCGGCGCCGGGGCGCTTCGCGGCCGGTGCGGGGCTGCCGTCGCCGCCGCCGGCGAGCACGGCCGTCACCAGCAGGATCACCCCCAGCACCGCGAGCGCCGCCAGCGGCCACCAGGGCGGGAGCCGGCGCCGGTCGCCCGTGGCCGGGGGTGCCGCCGTCGGAGCCTGGGCGGGGCCGGCGACCGGTGGGACCTGGGTGAGGACCGCCGTCGGCGGCGCCATCGCCTGCGTCGCGTCGTCGAACACCGCGGAGGAGGCGCCCAGGGCTGCGGCGAGCGCCGCCGCGTCCAGGTAGCGCTCGTCGGGGTTCTTCGACAGCGCGCGCCGGGTGATGGCGGCGAGGTCCTCGGGCAGACCGACCGGGAGGTCGGGCACCGGGGAGCGCAGGTGCGCCAAGGCGGTCGCGATCGGGGTGTCGCCCACGAACGGGCGGCGTCCGGTGAGGCACTCGTAGAGCACCACGCCGAGCGCGTAGACGTCGCTGGCCGGTGTGGCCACCTTGCCCTCGGCCTGCTCGGGCGAGAGGTAGTGCGGGGTGCCGAGCACCTCACCGGTGCCGGTGAGCGCGACCGAGTCGGCGGCGCGGGCGATACCGAAGTCGGTGACCTTCACCCGACCGGTCGGGGTGACCAGCAGGTTGGCCGGCTTGACGTCCCGGTGCACGATCCCGGCCGCGTGCGCCTGGGCGAGCGCCTCGGCCGACTGCCGGATCAGGTCGCGCACCTGGTCGGGGTCCATCGGCCGGTCCGGCCTGATCAGCTCGGACAGCGGTCGACCGTCGACCAGCTCCATCACGAGGTAGGGACGGCTGCCGTCGGCGGTCTCGTTCTCGCCGAAGTCGAAGACGGTGGCGATGTTCGGGTGGTGCAGCGAGGCGGCATGCTTCGCCTCGTTGGCGAAGCGCTCCCGGAAGCGCGGGTCGTCGGCGTACTCCCGCTTGAGCACCTTCACCGCGACCGGCCGGCCCAGGACCGTGTCCTCCGCGCGCCACACGTCGCCCATCCCCCCGGTGGCGATCCGTTCCTTCATCTCGTAGCGGGAGTCGGTCATCGGGTGCTCACTTGATCACCGACTCCATCACGGCCCGTGCGATCGGGGCCGCGAGGCCGTTGCCGGAGATCGCGTCACGCTCGACGCCGGCGTCCTGCACCAGCACCGCCACGGCCACCTTCGGGTCGTCCGCGGGGGCGAACGAGACGAACCAGGCGTACGGCGAGCGGCCGGTCGCACTCTGCGCGGTGCCGGTCTTGCCGGCGACCCGGGTGCCCGGGATCTGCGCGGAGACGGCGGTGCCGCGGTCGACGACGCCCACCATCATCTCGGTCAGCTGCTTGGCCGACGCCGGGCTGATCGCCTCGGAGAGCACGTCGGAGTCGGTCTTCTTCAGCACGTCGAGATCGGGCGACTGCACCTCGTCCACGAGGTAGGGCTTCATCACCTTGCCGCTGTTGGCGACCCCGGCCACCACCATCGCCATCTGCAGCGGGGTGGCGCGGACGTCGTACTGCCCGATCGCGGACAGCGCCCGGAAGGCCGGGTCGAGCTCGTCGCGGCCGGCGGGCGGGTCGGAGTAGTGGCTGATCGCCTGCTTGGTCAGCGAGTCGTCGAGCTCGGTGAAGTAGCGGTCGCCGAAGCCGTAGGACTCGGCCTGCGTCCGCATGTCCTGGTCGCTGACCTTGAGCCCGAGCCACCCGAACGCGACGTTGCAGGAGACCTCGAGCGCCCGCGCGAGCGTGATCTTGCCGCCGCCGCAGGACGAGCCGTTCTCGTTGGGGATGGGCCTGCCCGAGGGCACGTCGAGCCGGGTGCCGCCGGGCACCTTCGAGTCGGGGGTGAACCGGTCCTTGTCCAGGGCGGCCGATGCGGTGACCACCTTGAACGTGGACCCGGGAGGCAGGGTCTCCTCCAGTGCGCGGTTCTGCAGCGGACCGCTGTCCGCGGTCTGCAGCCGGCCCTTCGCGCGCCCCGCCGCCGCGAAGTCGTGGGTGGCCAGCTTGTTGGGGTCGTACGTCGGGCTGGAGACCATCGCCAGGATCTTCCCGGTGGCGGGTTCGAGCGCGACCACGGCGCCCTTGACGTTGGTGCCGAGCCTGCGCAGCCCGTCGAACGCCGCCTTCTGCGCCTTCGGGTTGATGGTCAGGGTGACGTTGCCGCCCTTGGGGTCGTCGTTGCCGAACAGGTCGATCACCCGGTTGACGAACAGCGAGGAGTCGCTGCCGGAGAGGATCGAGTCCTGGTTGGCCTCGATCCCACCGAGCCCGTAGTCGCGGGAGAAGTAGCCGGTGATCTGGGCGTACTGCGGGCCCATCGGGTAGACGCGCTGGAACTTGTAGCGGTCCTTGGACTTCACGCTCTCGGCGATCGCCTTGCCCTGCACGAGGATCGCGCCGCGCTCCCGCGAGAACTGCAGGTCGCGCACCCGGCGGTTGTCGGGGTGGGCGCTGAGCGAGGAGAGGTCGTCGGCCTGCCAGTACTGCAGGAACGTCGCGTTGGCGAGCAGGGCGACGAACAGCAGCATGCAGAACACGCTGAGGTTGCGGATGGGCTTGTTCATCGGGGCCCCCGCGGAGGCGTGAGCGCAGCGAGCGGCTTCGTGGGGTGAGGCTTGTTCATCGCAGCGACACCACCTGGGTCGCGTCGTTGTCGTCGTCGGGCGCGAAGAGCTCGGGGGGTGGCCGTCGGGCCTGGTCGGAGATCCGCAGGAGCAGGGCGATGATCGCCCAGTTCGCGACCAGCGAGGACCCGCCGTACGACATGAACGGGGTGGTCAGGCCGGTCAGCGGGATCAGCCGGGTGACGCCGCCGATCACCACGAACACCTGGATCGCGAAGACCACTCCGAGCCCGGTGGCGATCAGCTTGCCGAAGCCGTCACGGCAGACCAGCGCGGTGCGCAGCGAGCGCTCGACGATCAGGCCGTAGAGCAGCACGATCGCCATCACGCCGGTCAGCCCGAGCTCCTCGCCCAGCGAGGGCAGGATGAAGTCGGAGAAGGAGAGCGGGGTCAGGTAGGGGCTGCCCTGGCCGAGGCCGCGGCCGACCAGGCCACCCCAGGCCATGCCGTACATGCCCTGGATCAGCTGGGACGCGGCGTCCACGTTGCCGAAGGGGTCGAGCCAGCCCTCGACGCGCACCTTGACCTGGCCGACGAACAGGTAGCCGACATAGGCGCCGACGGAGAACATCAGGGTGCCGATCACCAGCCAGCCGGGCCGTTCGGTGGACACGTAGAGCATCACCAGGAAGATGCCGAAGAACAGCAACGAGGACCCGAGGTCGTTCTGGAAGACCAGGATGCCGAGGCTGATCAGCCACATCGCGAGGATCGGGCCGAGGTCGCGGCCGCGCGGCAGGTCGACGAACAGCAGCCGTCGCCCGGCCAGCGCCAGCGCGTCGCGGTGCTGCACCAGGTAGCCGGCGAAGGCGATCACCAGCAGCACCTTGGCCACCTCACCCGGCTGGAAGCTCATCGGGCCGATCCCGATCCAGATCCGGGCGCCGTTGATGTTCTTGCCGATGCCGGGGATCAGCGGCAGCAGGAGCAGCGCGATCGCGGCCAGCCCGGAGGTGTAGGTGAAGGCCTGCAGCCGGCGGTGGTCGCGCAGGAGGACGAGCACCGCGACGAAGAGCAGCACGCCGATCGTCATCCACATCAGCTGTGGGCGCGCGTAGGTGTGCGCGTCGGGGTTGTTGACCTCGGCGGCGTGGTCGATCCGGTGGATCATCGCCAGGCCGAGCCCGTTGAGCGCGGAGACCACCGGCAGCAGCACCGGATCGGCGTACGGCGCCGTGAACCGGATCGTGACGTGGCAGCCGATGATCAGCAGGGCCAGCCACCCGCCGTAGCCGATGATGTCGGCCGGGACCGTGCCCTCGGTCCCGAGCCCGACGGCGGCGTAGGCGCCGATGCCCACGATCAGCGACAGGATCAGCAAGAACAGCTCCGCACCCCGCCGCTGGCGGTGCACGAAGCCCATGAACGACCCCTCTCCGGCCACGTTGCTCATGCGCTGGCTCTCATGGCGTCGAGTCGCAGCTGTCGGGCGACGCCGTAGCGGTGCCGCTGGGGGAGGGGCTGGCGGTGGCGCCGCTGGACCTGGTGGCGGCCGGCTTCCCGGTGCCGGAGGCGGTGGCACCCGGACTCGAGGCGCGCTCGGGGACGCGCTCGAGGACGCACTGGGGGACGCACTGGGGCTGGCGGTCGCGCTGGCGCACTCGGCCGAGGTCTGCAGCCGGGCCACGATGTTGCGGGCGTCCTCGAGGTTGCGCGCACCGATGCCGTCGCGGACCTGGCGCTGGGTGAAGTCCGGCAGGTCGGTGACCTGGACCTCGCTGGGCTGGTAGACGCGGTGCAGGCTGAGCACCGGCACCTGCGCCTGCACGCCCCGGTAGATCGCGACCGTCTCGCCGTCGGGAGCGACGTAGTACTGCTTCTGGGTCCAGGCGTAGGCCGTCGAGCCGCCCAGCCAGAGCAGGACGCCGATCACCGCGAGCACCACGATCCGGCGCAGCCAACCGAAGCGGCGCGGTGCCCGCGGGGCGTAGCGCAGCTCCTCGGGGTCGACCGCGGCGCCGGCCTCCGCGGGCACCGGGTCGAGCTCACCGGTGTCGTGTCGCCGCATCGCCCGCAGCTTGCGGCTGCTCAGTCCCTTGCGCTTCTCGGCGGCAGCGCCGACGACCACGGGCCCGAGCGCCATCGGCCCGGTCTCCTCGGGATCCTCGTCGTCCGCGTCGATCACGTCGGCAACGACGACGGTGATGTTGTCGGAGCTGCCCGCCTCCAGCGAGGCCCGGACCAGCTCGACGGCGGCGTTCTCCACGGTGCCACTGCCCAGGATCCGGGTGAGGTCGGCGTCGGACAGCACGCCGCTGGCACCGTCGGAGCAGAGGAAGATCCGGTCGCCGACCACCAGGTCGACCAGGAACAGGTCGGGCTCGGGCTCGTGCTTGCCGTCGACCGCGCGCAGGATCAGGTTGCGGTGCGGGTGGACCCGGGACTCCTCCTCGGTGATCCGGCCCTCGTCGATCAGGCTCTGCACGAAGGTGTGGTCCTTGGTCAGCTGGCTGATCGCGCCGCCGCGGAGGAGGTAGCCGCGGCTGTCCCCCACGTGGCCGACGCCGAGCCGGGTGCCGTCGAAGATCGCGGCCGTGACCGTCGTGCTGGTGCCGTCGAGCTCGGGGTGCTGCTCGACCAGCGTCGCGATCTGCCGGTGGGAGCGCTCGATCGCCTCGGTCAGCGCGCCCTGCAGGTCGTTGCCCGGAGGCACGTCGAGGGTGCGGAGCTCGCCGATCGCGGCGCTGCTGGCGACGTCGCCGCGGGCCGACCCGCCGACGCCGTCGGCGATCGCGAGGAAGTGCTCGCCGGCGTAGCCGGAGTCCTGGTTGTCCTTGCGGACCCGGCCGACGTCGGACAGCGCCGTGTAGCGCAACCGGAGGCGTCCGGTGGCTCCGGTGGTCGGGTCACCCGTGGTCTGCTCGGACATGGCTACTTCCGCAGTTCCAGGATCGTCTTGCCGATGCGCACCTGACTGCCCAGGGTCAGGGTCGTGGGCTGGGTGATCCGGGTGGTGCCGACGTAGGTGCCGTTGGTGGAGCCGAGGTCCTCGACGTACCACTGGTCGTCGTTGGCGGCGATCCGCGCGTGCCGGGTGGAGACGTAGTCGTCGTCGAGCCGGATCGCGGCGTCGGTGCCGCGGCCGATCAGCAGCGGCGCCCGGTCCAGCGACACCGTCTCACCGCGGTTCGCGCCCTCGACGATGGTCACGTTGGACGGCGAGCCGCGGCGCGGCTTGGCGCTCTTGCGGCGCTGCTGGCGGGTCGGCCGCTTGTCGGCCGCCTCCTGGCGGGCGGCGCGGGCGCCGAACATGTCGGAGCGGATCACGGACACGGCCGAGAGCACGAAGATCCAGAGCACCGCCAGGTAGGCGAACCGGATCAGCAGCAGGGTCAGCTCAGACACCGGCAGCTCCCCGGCCCGGTCCGTCGGTCTCGGTCAGGTGCAGGGTCAAGGTGGTGTTGCCGATCCGGATCGTCGCGCCGTCGGCGAGGACGGCGGTCTCCGTCTTGCGGCCGTTGACGCTGATCCCGTTGGTGGAGCCGAGGTCGTGCACGCTGACGTGCGGTTCGCCGGAGTTGTCGTCGACCCGGATCTCCGCGTGCCGGCGCGAGACACCGGGGTCGGTGATCCGCAGGTCCGCGTCGTTGCCGCGTCCGATCACGATGCCGGGGGGCATCAGCGGGTGGCGCTTGCCGTTGACCTCGACCATGGCGTTGGCCCGTCGTACCTGCGTGTCGGTGGGGTCACCGCTGGGTGTGCTGACGCTGCTGATCGCCTGGCTGCGCACCCGGAACCGGCCCGTGGTCAGGTCGTCGGCCGGCTCCAGGTCGATCATCACCGGCCCGGTGAACACGTAGGACTGCTGTGCAGCGTGGTCGCGGAGCATCGCGGTGAGCTCGCTGGTGAGCTTGGGACCGAGGCCCCGGAGCCGCTCGAGGTCGGTGTCCGAGAGCTCCACGTGGAACTTGTTCGGCACCAGTCGGCGGTCGCGGCTGAGGATCTGCGCCGAGTTGTCGATCTCACGGTTCAGCGCCGAGGAGATCTCCACCGGCTGGACCGCACTGCGGAAGGTACGGGCGAAGACACCCGAGATCATCTGCTCGAGGCGGTCCTCGAAGCGGCGAAGCCCGCCCATGGATCCTCCTCGTGTCTCCGAACGCCGTGACGACCCTCCCATGCCCGGCTCGATCCTAACCAACGAACCCCCTTCGGTTTGGGCGCCGCCCGCCGGGTGCGTTAGCCTTTCGCTGCTTCTCGCGCGAGTGGCGGAATAGGCAGACGCGCACGGTTCAGGTCCGTGTGCCCGAAAGGGCGTGGGGGTTCAACTCCCCCCTCGCGCACATCAGCCCCGGGTTCTTCTGACCCGGGGCTTTGTCGTTCCGCGCACGGGTGGTCGGCCGACTCATATGCCGATATATGTGCTAAGCCCAGGTTGCCTGCGTGTGCCGCAGGCCCTTTGGTGTGACGCGGGCCAGGCCGCCGAGTCTGGCGCAGGCCGAGTCGAGGCGGCGGGTCCGTCGGCTGGTGACAGCGTCGGGGACGCGGATGGCTCCTTGGACGTGTCTGTAGCTACCGAGGGTCCTGCCACGCAGCACTACCTGCTGTCGGGCGGCGTTGCGAGTCCACCACTTCGCCTTCCACATGTGACCTCGGCGAACCGGCGGTCTCTGTTCCACCGTCGGATCGGCCCCAGATTCGAACGTTGCCGAAGTCGCGGAGGCTGCTGCCCATGGAGCTTGCGCGGTGGTGGCCCTTCTGAGCGGTCCGTGTCTTCTCAGTCGTTCGCGATCAGCGCGTGTCGCAGCCAGTCCTCGACTCCGGCTATGTGGACTGTGGCCCAGGCGCGGGCAGCTTCGGGGTCTCGTGACGCAAGTGCCCGCTGGATCCCACGGTGCTCTTCGAGGGTGCGCTCGACGGCGGTGTCCTGGGTCAGGCCGCGCCACGTCCTGGCGCGCTGTGTGCGGCCGGACAAGGTCTCCAGCAGCGAACACATCAACGGGTTGCCGGCGCCGGCGGCGATGCGTCCGTGGAACTCCAGGTCGTTGGCGACCAGCACGTCGACATCGGGGTCGGGAGGCAGCGTGTCGAGCAGGGTGGCCAACCCAGCGATGTCGTCGTCAGACATGGAGATGGCGGCCATCGCGGTCGCCGCGGGTTCGAGGATCCGGCGGACCTCCAGGAACTGAAGCACGGTGTCATCCCGGTGGAAGTCGACGACGAATCCCATCGCGTCCATCAGCATTCCCGGGTCGAGGCTGGTCACATAGGTGCCGTCACCCTGCCGGACCGTCAGCACCTTGATCAGCGTGAGGGCCTTGACCGCCTCGCGGAGCGAGTTGCGCGACAAACCCAACCGCTCGGCCAGATCGGCCTCCCGGGGGAGCCGGTCGCCGGGACCGAGTTGACCGGCGACGATCATCTCCTTGATCGCTTCGATCGCGTCGTCGGTCAGAGCCATGGCGCGTCGCCGTTGCCACGTTGGTCGCTCAGGCTCCAGATCTGACCGATGCCGTTGTCGTTGCCGTCGTAGCTGTCCGGTTGATCGAACAGCGGCCCGACGGTTGCCTGCCATTCGAGATTGGCCGGGAGGTCGCGGAGGCCGGCCCGCATCGCCTGGTAGTCCTCGACATCGACGAGGTGAAACACGTCGCGCCCGTCTCGCCAGATCTTCCAGTCGCGGACTCCGTGCTCGGTCAGGGCCTGCGCGACGGCGGGTGGGATGACCTGGTGAACGGCGTCGTACTCCAACTCTTTGCCGGGCTTGAGCGTCGTGTGCAGTGCGACTGTCGGCACAGGGACTCCTGTCAGATGAGGTGTAGCGAGAGGATACGTCGGATGAATCTGCCCGCAGAGCGTCAGCGAGCCTATTTCGGCGCGGGCCGCAGCCGGAGTTCCTGCATCCCGCCGTCCACCGCCAGGTCCCACGCCGCTCGTCGAGCCTGATCACGGGGCTGGCGAGGTAGGCGACGGCCGTGGCGACCTCGCGGGCGCTGACCAGCCGGCCGTGCGGCTGGCGTGCGTTGAGGGCCGCCCGTTCGGCCTCGGGGTCGTCGGCAGCTGGCCGAGGAGCCGGCTCGACCCAGGGTGTGTCAGCCGTGCCGGGGTTCACGCAGTTGACGCGGATCCCTTCCCTGAGGTGGTCGGCGGCCATGGCCCGGGTCAGGGCCAGGACTGCTCCCTTGCTGGCGCTGTAGAGGGCCCGCGTCGGGAAGACCGGCGGTCGCGGCGATCGAGCAGACATTGACGATCGCGGCCGAGCGCGACCGACGCAGGTGTGGGAGGGCGGCCCGACTCACGCGGGCCAACCCGACGACGTTGACGTCGAGCACCCGGTGCCACTCGTCGTCGTCGTTGCCATCGATGGCGCCCTGGGCGCCGATCCCGGCGTTGTTCACCAGCGACGTCGAGCTGTCCCCAGGCGCTCGATGACCTCCTGGACCCCGGCGCGCACGGCGCCGTCGTCGGAGACGTTGCACAGTCACCGGCAGCATTCCCTCGGAAACGCTGGAGGGGTCGAGGTCGAAGACGGCGACCTCGTGCCCCGCGGTCGCTGAGCTCCTGGGCGATGCTGGCCCCGATCCCGGAGGCGCCTCCGGTGACCACGGCAACGAGGCCGTCGTACTCGCCGCTCATCGGGCGTCCTCCTTGGCGAACGGCACCATCACCTGTCGCTGACGGCCGAGGCCGTCGATCTCGACTTCGACGACGTCACCTGCCGTCAGGTAGGGGAACCGACCAGACAAGGCCACTCCTTCGGGGGTGCCGGTGAGGACGAGGTCACCGGGCTCGAGCGCCATGTATTGGCTCAGGTGGTGGATCACCGTCGCCACATCGAAGATCTGATCGCGCGGTGTTGGAGTCCTGTCGCGCTTCGCCGTTGACCCAGCTGCGCAGCTGGAGCTTCTGGTGCTCCACCTCGTCGGGGGTGACCAGCCAAGGACCGATCGGGTTGAAACCCGGCGCGACCTTGCCCTTGCTCCACTGACCGCCGGACACCTCGAGCTGGAAGTCGCGCTCGGACAGGTCGTTGGCAACCACGAAGCCGGCGATGTGGTCCAGGCTCTCTGCCGGTGACTCGAGGTAGGACGTGCGGCGTCCGATCACGACGCCCAGCTCGACCTCCCAGTCGGTCTTGGTCGACGCTCGCGGGGATCATCACGTCGTCATAGGGACCGACGACGGTGTTGGGCACCTTCAGGAACATCACCGGGATGCGTCGGCGGCTGCGGCACCCGACTCGGCCGCGTGTGCGGCGTAGTTCATGCCGATGCAGACCACGGCGCTCGGCCGCGCGATCGGTGCACCGACCCGCAGCTCGTCGGCGCCGTCGAGCTCGAGGCAGATCACCCGAGGCGAAGGCAGCCGCGACCCGCTCCAAGCCGCCGGAGGCGAAGAACGATCCGTCGAGGTCGGCGGTCGAGCGGCCGGAGGTCGAAGGTGCCGCCTTCCGTGATCAGGACCGGGACGTTCGCGATCCGGCTGGTCCAAGTCGTGCGAGCTTCATGAGTGCAGCCTCCAGGCGAGGGTCAGAGATGGGATCTATCGACGCGCTTCCTTGAGCTACACGGAAGTCGATTCACGCTCAAAGAAACATCGGATGTTTATCTTGACGCATGAAACATCCGATGTCTAGTGTGTGGGCACCATCACATGGACCACCATCCTCAGGAGCCGACGTGACCCGCATCATCGCCATCGACACCGACGACGTGCGGTTCTTGACGTCGCTCTCCTTGGACGGCTCCGATGCGATGAACCCCGACCCGGACTACTCGGCCGCCTACGTCCGGGCTGCGCACCGACGCCGACGACGGGTTGGTCGGCCACGCGTTCGTGTTCACGATCGGCCGCGGCAACGACGTCCAGCTTGCGGCGATCCGCAGCCTGCGAGTCCTACCTCGTCGGGCTCGACGTCGAAGCGACCCTGGCTGACCTCGGGTCCTTCTGGAAGACACTGGTCCACGACTCACAGCTGCGCTGGCTGGGCCCCGAGAAGGGCATCATGCACATGGCGATCGGGGCCGTCATCAACGCGCTGTGGGACCTGAAGGCCAAACGCGCAGGGGAGCCCTTGTGGCGGCTCCTGTCCCGGATGAGTCCACGAGAACTCGTTGAGTTGGTCGACTTCCGCTACCTCACTGACGCGCTCACCCCCGCCGAAGCCCTCGAGATCCTTGAGAAGGGCGAGGCGGGTCGGGCGGCGCGCGAAGCGGAACTCATCGCGCACGGCTACCCGGCCTACACCACCACTCCCGGGTGGCTCGGGCTACGACGACGAGAAGTTGGTCCGGCTGTGCCACGAGGCGGTGGCCGAGGGGTTCGGCCAGATCAAACTCAAGGTCGGCGCCGACCTGGCTGACGACGTCCGCCGGTTGGAGATCGCCCGAGCGGCGGTCGGCCCAGACGTGGCCATCGCCGTCGATGCGAACCAGAGGTGGGACGTCGCCGAGGCCGTGGAGTGGATGGCAGCGCTCGGCGCCGTTACGACATCGCCTGGATCGAGGAGCCGACCAACCCCGACGACGTCCTTGGCCCACGCCGCAATTGCCCGTGCCGTGGCGCCGATCCCGGTCGCGACGGGGGAACACATGGCCAATCGCGTGATGGCCAAGCAGTTCCTGCAGGCACGAGGCCCTCGAGGTGCTCCAGATTGGACGCCACCCGCGTGGGTGGTGTCAACGAGAATCTCGCCTTCCTGCTCCTTGCTGCCAAGTTCGGCGTTCGAGTCTGTCCGCATGCCGGCGGAGTAGGCCTGTGCGAGGCCGTCCAGCACTTGTCGATGTTCGACTACGTCGCGGTCTCGGGCACCATGCAGGGCCGGATGATCGAGTTCGTGGACCACTTGCACGAACACTTCGTCATCCCCGTCGTCATCGACCGTGGCAACTACCAGACCCCACTGACGCCAGGTTCGGGCGCGGAGATGTTGGCCGCCTCCATCGAGAGTCACCGGTTCCGTGGCTGAGCTCACCCTCCCAGGACTCGGCTTCGGCGCCGCAGGCATCGGCAACCACCTGCGGGCGATCACCGATCAGGAAGCCCAGGAGCTGCTGCAGGCCGCCTGGGACAGTGGGGTCCGCCATTTCGACACGGCTCCCCACTACGGGCTGGGCCTGTCTGAGGCGACGGCTGGGAGAGTTCCTGGCGACCAAGGCCCGGAGCGATTTCACCATCACCACCAAAGTCGGTCGGATGCTCGAGCCGAACCCCGCCGGACGTCGGACAACTCGACGACGAGGACTTCGTCGTCCCCGCCGAGTGGATGCGGGTCTGGGACTTCACCTCGACCGGGGTGCGCCGCAGCCTCGAGGGCTCACTCGAGTCGGCTCGGGCTGGACTCGGTTGACGTCGCCTATCTGCACGACCCTGAGCGGTCGGGACACTGCGCGCCGCGCTGGCCGAGGGGCTCCCAGCGCTCGCCGACCTCCGCGCTGCGGGGCTGACCACCGCGATCGGCGTTGCCTCGATGAGCGTCGACGCCCTGCAGGCGGCGGCGGTCTCGGGAGCGGTCGATCGTGTTCGATGGCGGCCGGCAGATTCACCCTGGCCGACCAATCAGCGGCCACCGAGGTGCTCCCGGCGTGCGAGGAGCGCGGCATCCGGGTCGTCGCTGCCGCGGTCTTCAACGGCGGTCTCCTCGCCACCAGCCCCGATCACTCGTCGACCTTTGACTACGCAGCGGTTCCCAGCGAGGTCTTGGAGCGTGCCCGCAAGATCCAGGCCGTCTGCACGACGTACGGCGTGCCTCTGCGGGCCGCCGCACTGCAGTACCCCTTCCGCCACCAGGACGGTCGTCTCCGTGGTGGTCGGCGGCGGAGCCCGGAGCAGATCCGTTCCAACACCGACGCGGCAGGTCGCTCGATTCCGGCGGAACTTTGGGTGCACCTGCGAGCGGACGGGTTGGTCGCCCTGTGAATCGCACCGTCATCGACACTCACCTCCACGTGTGGGACCTGTCCGCGGGCCAGTACGCCTGGCTCACTCCCGAGCACGGACCGCTTCACCGCAGCTTCCTCGGCGACGAGGCGGTCAAGGAGCTGAGCGTGGCCGGGCATCGCGTCGGCGATTCTGGTCCAGGCTGAGGATTCCAGCCGAGACACACGCTACCTGCTCGACGTTGCCGCCAAGACGGCTCAGGTTCTGGGCGTGATCGGCTGGGTGCAACTCGACGACACTGCTTTGGCCGAGCGGCAGCTCGTTGAACTCGAGGCCGATTCCCTCCTCGTGGGCATCCGTCATCTGGTCCACGACGACCCGCGGGACGACTTCCTCGCGCTCCCTGAGGTCCGCGCATCCCTTGCCCTTCTCGCGGAGCGCGCGACTGCCCTTCGATGTACCCGACGCTTGGCCGCGGCACCTGCAGGCAGTCTGCGACCTGGCGGACGCACTGCCCGAACTCACGATCGTCATCGATCATCTCGGCAAGCCGCCGCGCGGCACCGCGGCGATGAACAGCTGGGAAGAAGCGCTCCGCAACGCAGCTGAACGGCCCAACGTGGCGGCCAAGTTGTCGGGGCTCCAGGCTCCCGGACGAGCCTTCAGCGTCGATGCCCTGCGCCCGCCTGTCCACGTGGCCCTGGATGCTTTCGGGTCTGGCCGGCTGATGTATGGCAGCGACTGGCCGATGACCATTGGCGAGGGCGGCTACGGATCCACCTGGCCAGTGATGTCGGCTCTCATCTCGGAGCTCTCGGACTCCGAGCAGGACGAGGTGTTGCAGCTCGACGGCGAGCGCCGTCTATGGGTTGGGAGCACGGCGATGAGTGACTACCTGCTCGAGGTCGAGGGCATCTCCAAGGGCTTCCCCGGCGTGCAGGCGCTGGACGACATGCACCTGAACCTGCGCAACGGCGAGGTGCTCGCGCTGGTCGGCGAGAACGGCGCCGGCAAGTCGACGCTGATGAAGATGCTCACCGGGATCTATGCGCCGGACGCGGGCGACGTTCCGTGCTCGACGGCGAGCCGTTCGTGCCCACCGACCCGCGAGCACGCGCAGGAGCTGGGCATCAGCATCATCCATCAGGAGTTCAACCTGATGCCCGACCTCACCGTCGCGCAGAACATCTTCATCGGGCGCGAGCCGCGCACCGGCGGCTGGTTGCTCTCCGAACGAGCGCTCAACCGCGCAGCGCGGCGAGCTGGTCGAGCGCCTGGGATCTGCCGCTCGACGCGCGCGCCGCTCGTCGGCGACCTGACGGTCGCCAAGCAGCAGATGGTCGAGATCGCCAAGGCGCTGTCGTACGACGCGCGGGTGCTGATCATGGACGAGCCGACCGCGGCGCTGAACGACGCCGAGGTCGGCGACCTTGCACGACCTGATCCGCAGGTTCGTGCGCGAAGGACACCGGCGTCATCTACATCTCGCACCGGATGGACGAGCTGCAGGCCGATCAGCCGACCGGATCACGGTGATCCGCGACGGGCGCTACGTCGGGACGCGCGACGACCGCAGCGACCACCGATGACCGAGGTCATCTCGCATCATGGTCGGCCGGACCCTCGACCGGCGAGGCAAAGCCGGTCGGCATCCGCGACGACCGCGAGGTCGTCCTCGCGGTCGCGGGCTGAGCACCAAGGCCGCTGCTCCGCGACGTGACCTTCGACGCTGCGCAAGGGCGAGATCCTCGGCTTCGCCGGGCTGATGGGCGCCGGACGGACCGAGGTGGCGCGGGCGCTGGTCGGCGCCGACCGCGACCACCGCCGGCGACGATCTGGGTGCGCGGCACGCGAGGTCAAGATTCACAACCCGGCCGATGCCGCGCAAGCACCGGCATCGGCTACCTCTCCGAGGACCGCAAGCAGCTCGGCCTGCTGCTCGAGCAGGACGTCACGCTCGAACATCGCGTTGCCGTCGATGGGCGAGCGCTTCCAGCCGCTCGGGGCTTCGTCAAGGACGGCCGCGATGCGAGGGGCGCCGCGCGAGATACGTCGGCACGCTTGCGCATCAAGACGCCGTCGGTGCAGCCAGACGGTGAAGAACCTCTCGGGCGGCAACCAGCAGAAGGTCGTCATCGGCAAGTGGCTGGTCAAGGACTGCGACATCCTGATCTTCGACGAGCCGACGCGCGGCATCGACGTCGGCGCCAAGGAGGAGATCTACGAGCTGCTCAACGACCTCGCCGCGCAGGGCAAGGCGATCATCATGATCTCGCTCCGAACTGCCCGAGGTGCTGCGGATGTCGCACCGCGTCGTGGTGATGAGCGAGGGCCGGGTCACCGGCGTGCTGAGCCACGACGAAGCCACGCAGGAGAGCGTCATGCATCTGGCCACCCTGCGCCCGAACGAGAACCCGGAGGACGCGGCTGACTCGGCCTCGTCACCGCCGACAACGAGCAGGTGGCAGAGCGATGACCTCGATCGACACACCTGAGTCCGCAGCCGAGGCCGGCTCGATGCACGGCAGCCAAGGACAGTCTGCAACAGCTGCTGGCCTTCGGCAGCCTGATCGTGATCTTCGTGCTTCTTCTCGTTCGCGAGCCCGAAGCTTCTTCACCTACTCCAACGTCACCAGCGATCCTGTTCAGCCACCGTCGTCATCGGCACTCCTGGCCCTCGGTACGACGTTCGTCATCATCACCGGCGGCATCGACCTCTCGATCGGCACCGGGATGACGTTGTGCGCGGTGATGTCCGGCGTCTTCGTGGTCAACATCGGGCCTGCCCGTGCCGCTCGGCGTGCTCGGCGGGATCCTGTTCGGCGGCTTGATCGGCCTGATCAACGGGTTCAACGTCGCCGGTCCTCAAGCATCCCGCCCTTCATCGCCACCCTGGCGATGATGCTGGTGGCGCAGGGGCTGGCGCTGGTGATCTCCGCACAGCGCGCCGATCTACTTCACCGACGCACCCGGGTACATCAAGCATCTCGACCGGGCAACCTGATTCCCGGGCGTCGACTTCCCGAACGCCGTGCTGATCCTCGTTCGCTCGCCGCGGTCATCGCGGGCGTGATTCTCGGCAAGACGGTGCTCGGCCGGTATACGTACTCGATCGGCAGCAACGAGGAAGCCACCGCGCCTGTCCGGGCATCAACGTCCGGCGCTGGAAGATCACCATCTATGCCTTGGCCGGCCTGTTCACCGGGCTCGCCGGCGTGATGATCTCGGCACGACTGGGTTCGGCCCAGCCGGCCACCGGCATGGGCTACGAGCTCGCAGGCGATCGCCGCGGTCGTCATCGGGGGCACCTCGTTGGCCGGCGGCAAGGGCTCCATCGTGGGCACGGTCATCGGCGCGCTGATCATCTCGGTGCTGAACAACGGTCTGCAGATCATGTCGATCCCGCAGGAGTGGCAGAACGTCATCCTCGGCCTGGTCATCCTGGTCGCCGTCTATGCGGACATGGTCCGCAAGAAGGAGGCCTGACTGCACCGATCGCGAACCAGCCGGGCCGTACAGGCGGCCAAGCACGAGCACCACCCAGACCACGCACATCGAGGCAGAAGCCATGAATCTCAAGAAGATCGGCAGCGGTCCTGGCCGCGTCCAGCCTGGCCTTCGCGCGTCGACGCGCCTGTGGCTCCGACGACACCAGGCCGGCGGAGCGGCGGCGATGGCGAGCAGCGTACGTCGCCGATCGTCTCCAAAGGCTTCCAGCACCAGTTCTGGCAGGCCGTGAAGCAAGGCGCTGAGGAGGAGGCCAAGAAGCAGGGCGTCCGGATCACCTTCGAGGGCCCAGCCACCGAGGCCGACATCGAGCAGCAGATCGACGATGCTGACCAATGCGCTGGCCAAGAAGCCGGACGCGATCGGTTTCGCCGCCCTCGACAGCCAGGCCGCGGCGCCGCTGCTGCGAGCAGGCGAAGGCTGCGGACATCCCGGTCATCGCGTTCGACTCGGGCGTGGACAGCGACATCCCGCTGACCACCGCGGCAACCGACAACATCGCGGCGGCAGCCGAGGCGGCCAAGCACATGGCGGAGCTCGTCGGCGGCAAGGGCAAGGTCGCGATGGTCGTTCACGACCAGACCAGCCTGACCGGGCAGCAGCGGCGCGACGGCTTCATCGACTGGATGAAGGCGAACGCACCGGACATCGAGCTTCTCCCCGTGCAGTACGGCGGCGGCGACCAGGCCAAGTCGGCAGACATCACCAAGTCGATCCTGGCGGCCAACCCCGATGTCGTGGGGATCTACGGCTCGAACGAGGGCTCGGCGATCGGTGCGATCAAGGGCCTCGAAGGAGAGCGGCAAGAAGGGCGTCACCGTGATCGGCTTCGACTCGGGCCAGGCCCAGCTTGACGCGATCACCAACGGCACCGAGGCCGGCGCGATCACGCAGAACCCGGTCGGCATGGGTGCCGCGCTGGTGAAGGCGGCCGTCGAGGCGATGGACGGCAAGACCCTGCCGAAGACCATCGACACCGGCTTCTACTGGTACGACGCGACGAACATCGACGACGCCGAAGATCCAGGCGGTCCTCTACAAGTGATCCACGGGCGCGTGGGGCGGGACCGCAGTGCGGTCCCGCCCCGCACCTGCGTGCTCCGGCCGGCCTCCTGGGCAATCGACGGCAAGGTGAAGGATGAGTGCGATGCGTGTCGCCCTGATGGTCACCTGCGTGAACGACGCCATGTTCCCGGGCACCGGGAAGGCGGTCGTGGCCTCTGCTGCGCCGGCTGGGCGTCGACGTCGACTTCCCGACGGCCCAAACGTGCTGCGGACAACCGATGGTGAACACCGGCTATCTCGATGAGGCGGTCCCTGTCGTCCGCCAGTTCATCTCCGCCTTCGAGGGCTACGACGCGATCGTGACCCCCTCGGGCTCCTGCGCGGGTTCGGTGCGGCACCAGCACTCCATCGTGGCCCGACGCAGCGGCGACGCTGAGCTTGCCGAGGCGGTGGCCCGCACCTCGCCGCGCACCTACGAGCTGACCGAGTTCCTGGTCGACGTCCTCGGGGTCACCGACGTTGGCGCCCACTTCCCGCATCGAGTGGCCTACCACCCGACCTGCCACTCGCTTCGGATGCTCGGGGTGGGGGAGCGACCGCTGCAACTGCTGCGCGCCGTGCACGGACATCGAACTCATCGATCTCGCTGAATGCCGATCAATGCTGCGGCTTCGGCGGAACCTTCGCGCTCAAGAACGCGGATACCTCGGTGGCCATGGGCCTGGACAAGGCCCGACACGTGCGCGACAGCGGTGCCGAGGTCCTGGTCGCTGGCGACAACTCGTGCCTGATGCACATCGGGGGACTGCTCGAACGCCAGCAATCCGGCGTGCGGGTGATGCACCTGGCGGAGATCCTGGCCTCGACTGAAGGTGGCTCCCGGTGACCGGCACCTTCGTGGGCATGCCGGCCTTCCCCGAGGCCGCTCGCGCAGGCACTCGCCGACACCCAACTCCGGCACAACCTGGCGGCGGCCACCTCGACGATCCGCGCCAAGCGCGCCTCGTCGGTCGCCGAGGTCGACGAGTGGGAGGAACTCCGGCTCGCCGGCGCGGCGATCAAGGACGACGTACTCCTCAACCTCGACCGCTACCTGCCGATGCTCGAGGACTCGCTCCAGCGCGCCGGCGCCACGGTGCACTGGGCCCGGGACGCAGCGGAGGCATGCCAGATCGTCGCGGACGTCGCCCGCAGTCACGACGTGGACGAGGTCGTCAAGGTCAAGTCGATGGCCACCCAAGAGATCGGCCTCAACGAGGCGTTGGCCGCCGAGGGCATCTCGGCGTGGGAGACCGACCTCGCCGAGCTCATCGTCCAGCTGGGCGACGATCTGCCGAGCCACATCCTGGTCCCCGCCATCCACCGCAACAGGGCAGAGATCCGCGAGATCTTCCGCGACAAGATGGCTGCGGTGCGGCCGGCCGGCGCCCGAGGGACTCACCGATGATCCCGCCGAGCTGGCCTCGGTGGCTCGACTCCACCTGCGGGAGAAGTTCCTGCGCGCCAAGGTGGCCGTGTCGGGGGCGAACTTCGCCGTCGCCGACAGCGGCACCTTGGTGGTCGTCGAGTCCGAGGGCAACGGCCGGATGTGTCTGACGCTGCCCGAGGTGCTGATCTCGGTGGTCGGCATCGAGAAGGTGCTGCCGACCTGGGACGATCTCGACGTCTTCATGCAGTTGCTGCCGCGCTCCTCCACGGGCGAGCGGATGAATCCCTACACCTCCACTTGGTCTGGGGTCACGGCGGGAGACGGGCCGCAGGAGGTGCACGTCGTGCTCCTGGACAACGGACGGACCCGGGCGCTGGCCGACGAGGTCGGACGTCAAGCGCTGCGCTGCATCCGGTGCTCGGCCTGCCTCAACGTCTGCCCTGTCTATGAACGCACCGGCGGTCACGCCTATGGGTCGGTCTATCCCGGACCCATCGGCGCCATCCTCAACCCCTTGCTGAAGGGGGTGGGGGTCGATGAGCAGACGGACTCGCTGCCCTATGCCTCGACGTTGTGCGGGGCGTGCTTCGAGGTGTGCCCCGTCCTCATCGACATCCCCACGGTCCTGGTCGACCTGCGCGCGCAGGTCGTGGATGCCAAGCGCGACAAGCGTCCCTCACCCGAGGCCGCTGGGATGCGTGCCGCCGCGTGGACCTTCTCGTCCTCGCGGCGGCTCGGCGCAGCCGAGCGGATGGCGGGTGCCTTGGGCGGACGCGTCGTCCGCCGGTTGTCCAGGCTCCCCGGCCCCGGTCGTCGCTGGAGCGACGCCCGTGACGCCCCGGTCCCACCCCGGCAGTCGTTCCGAGCCTGGTGGCGACGGACGGGGGCCCGATCATGAGCGCACGTGACGACATCCTCGGCCGCGGTGGGATCCGCACTCGCGGGGGCCGATCGCCGCCCCGTCACCGTGAGTCGGGGCTACCGGTCGATCGCACCGGCGCGCAGACCTCGTGGACCAGTTCGTCGAACGGGTGGCGGACTATCAGGCCGTCGTGACGCGGGTGGGCGTCGAGGGCGTGCCCGATGCGATCAGTTCCGCACTCTCGGGACGGACCGCTGTCGTGCCAGCGGGCCTCCAGTGGACGATCCCCAACGGTGTTGTCGACTCAGGACAGAGCGCTGCCGAGCTCGACCAGTTCGACGCCGTCGTCACCGCGGCAGCACTGGGCATCGCATCGACCGGCACCATCGTGCTCGACCACGGTCCAGGTCAGGGCCGGAGAGCGCTCACCCTGGTGCCCGACCTCCATGTATGTGTCGTCACCGTCGACCAGATCGTGTCGGGCCTTCCCGAGACCGTGGCTCGACTCGACCCCACCCGGCCGACGACGTGGATCAGCGGGCCTTCGGCGACCAGCGATATCGAGTTGAACCGTGTCGAGGGCGTCCACGGTCCACGCGCACTTCACGTCATCGTCGTCGGCTAAGGAGCGGTGCGTGTGAGGTGGTCGGACGACTGACCGAGGCGCCCGTACCTCATGGGATCGCCTTGCGGGTAGGATTGACTGGTGACCAGCCAACCGGCCTTCGAGAAGGTCAGTCTCACTATCGAGTCTGACGTCCTTCACCGCGTCCGGGATCGGGTGGAGCCAGGCAAGGTCTCGGCCTACGCCACCCATGGCCCTACGCCGGCAGCTCGAGCGGGACGGCCTCGATGACCTGATCGGCGCACTGGTCGAGGTCCACGGACCCCTCGACACCGACGCCGTCGCCCGGTACGTCGACGAGTGGCGCTGAGTCGGTGGCCCGCGTTCTGATCCTGGACTCCGAAGCCGTCTCGGCCCTGGCCCAGAAGCGCGAGGGGATGGCCGAGCGGTTGGCAGCCGCCCAGCAAGCCGATCACCGAGTCCTCATCCCCGCGGTGAGTCTCGCCGAGGTCGCGACCAGCGCGCCGACCGATGCCGCGATCTGGCACGTCCTGGGGAAGATCCCCACCCTCGCCCTCCCTCAGGGCGTGGCCATGCGTGCCGGCGCGCTGCGCACCCGTGCCGAGAAGGTGCGACGCAAGAAGCGCGACCTCACCGTGGACGCCATCGTGGCTGCCACCGCGGTCGAGCTGGCCCCGTCGGTCGTGATCACAGCCGACACGTCCGACCTGGAGCTCCTCGTCGACGGATTCGACGTCAAGATCTCGGCAGTCTGAGTTCGATCCTCGTGATGAGCCATGTTCGACGTCGATGAAGTCCGCGGCGAACGGGTCCGCGCCGACTTGGTGAGTGCGTACAACGCCAAGCGAGTCAGCGATGACGACCCCTCAGGACCTAACTCACGTGCTACCGGCCGTGTAGATCGGCGTCTCCCAAACGAGGTCAGTTCAACTACCCCGCGCACGATGCAAGCCCCAGGTCTGACCTGGGGCTTGCTGCTTTCCGGGCCAGCTTTTCCGGGGTCAGGCGGCTGTGTAGGCGCGGACGAGCTCGTCGAGTCGTGCGCTCGCCCCGATGTCGACGCGTACTCCGACGGTCGGTGGGGGTCGGGTCGTGTGCCGGTGTCCGGTGGGTGTCGTGGTGGTCACCGCATCACCCTCGAACGATGCCGACCAGCCGGGCGCTTCCTTGGCGTAGTTGCAGCTCTCGCAGAGTCCCTGGCCGTTCTCGCGCCGTGGTTCCTCCGCCGCCGCGCGACCGGCACCGGGTGGTCGAGGTGGCGGATCGGCGCGTCGCACCACGGCGTGCGGCACACGTCGTCGCGGATCACCAGGAACTGGCGCAGCCGGCCCGCGAACCGGCGGCGTCGCGAGTCCATCGCGACCAGCGTGCCGCTGCGCGGTCTCGCGGAAGAGCCGTGCGCACCCAGGCGTGCTCCGCCTCCCGCACCAGCCGCCGGCCCAGCCAGGCCGGGACCGGGCCGTAGCCGACCAGCCGAGCCGGCTCCGGGTCGTCGTCGAGGAGCGTGCGGTCGGTCATCACGACCTGGACCTCGACCGGCAGTCCCGGTTGCCCGCTCCCGGCCGGTGCAGCGCGCGACCAGGGTGTCGGCCATGATCTGGCCCACGGTGCGCTGGTCACCCCGTCCGTGCAGGGACTCGGCGTGCCGACGCAGGGCAGCGTGCACCGCGACTCCCTGGGCGACCGGGAGGAACCCGGTCAGGTAACGTCATCGTGTCCGGCGCCGGCCGCACCGTCACCCGACGGTCGCTCTCGGCCCCGCGGGTGCGGCGCAGCAGCGACGTGGGGTCGAGCCGGTAACCGATGGCACGGGCCTCGGCCGCGACCTGGCGATTGCCCATCTCACCGAGTCGTCCGGCCAGCTCGACGTCGACCTCCTGCCGGTCCACCAGACTCAGGGTCGCCGTCTCGCGCACCATCAGCGTGCGCCCGCCACTCGCTGATCGCCCCCGGCGTCAACGCGGCCATCGTGTGCGGCATCTCCGCCACCAGCGCGCGCGCCACACCCAGGTGCCGGTTGCCGGCCACGCGGCGACTCCCGCCGGGCCAGCGCGACCTGCGCGGCGACGCTGCGCCGGCACTCACGGTGCCTCGGCCTCGGGTCGAGCAGTCGCCTGCGCTGCGAGTCGTCGAAGGCGACCGTGACCCGCGCCTGCGCGGCCGCCGCCGCGCTCTTCAGCTCCTCCAGCGCGGTCGAGTAGCCTCGATCCGCTCCGCGTCGGTCCAGATCCGTCGCCGTCGAGACTCGGCCGAGCGCCGCCACCCAGTCCCGCATCGACCGCCTCACCAGATCTCGCGCCTGTCGAACATGTGTTCGATTCTACGCTCAGTGCCACACCCCTTCAAGGGACGAAACGAACCGTCTCCGGAGCCCACCGCCCGTTGCTGCGTGACGGGCGACGACGTCTAGCCCGTCGTCTGGTGCACGCACAGGACGTTGCCGTCCGGGTCCTTGAACCAGGCCGCCACGTCGGTGCCCACGGTGGCGACGTGGTCGACCGTCGTCAGGCCGGGGACGTCGTAGTCCTCGAACCCGACACCGCGACGCTCGAGGTCCCGCACCTCGCCGGGGACGTCGTCGACCTCGAAGCTCATCGCGGTGCTCTCCGACGGGGTGCTGCCGGGTCGGGGGAGCAGGACGAGCGTCGAACCACCGGCGAGGGCGTACGTCGGCGCGCCCTCCTCGTTGGTCCCTGTGTAGTCGAGCCCGAGCATCTCCGAGTAGAACTTCTTCGCGCGGTCGGGGTCGGTGACGGGAAGCATCATCGCGACCGTGCTCGTTGCCAGTGACATGAGCACCTCCGGTGTTCGAACGGACCCCTGAAGACTCCTCCCGAGCCCCGAGGGCCGCAATCCCGGGATGGACCAGTGCGGCACACTGGGGGCATGAGCATGTCGTCACGGATGCCGGTCACGAACCCGCTGAAGCTGGAGTTCCCGCAGTCGCTGGCGGTGTACGACGAGTACACCCAGGCGCAGAAGGCCGTGGACTTCCTCTCGGACAACAAGTTCCCGGTCGAGCAGTGCATGATCGTCGGCACCGACCTCAAGCGGGTCGAGCGGATCACCGGCCGGCTGACCTACAACCGGGTCGCCCTCGGCGGCGCCCTGTCCGGGCTCTGGCTGGGCTTGTTCGTCGGGATCATCTTCGCGATGTTCACCGAGGGCAACGCCGTGGCCCGGATCGTCTCCACGGCCCTGATCGGCCTGTTCTTCGGCATCCTCTGGGCGATCGCCGGCTACGCCGCCACGCGTGGTCAGCGGGACTTCTCCTCGGTCACCTCGGTGGTCGCCACGAAGTACGAGGTGCTGGTCGAGCACAAGTCCGCCCAGCAGGCCCGCGAGCTGCTCGCTCAGCTGAAGGGCGGCCTGCCCGACCCGTTCGCCTGAGCGGTCGGCCGACCGCTGAGGCCCCCGTCTGCTCGACCGTTGCCGACCTAGGGTGAACGTCATGGACGCCGACATCAACTTCTACTTCGACCCGGTGTGCCCCTTCGCCTGGATGACCAGCAAGTGGGTGCGGCAGGTGCAGGCGCAGCGCGACTACACCGTGGACTGGCGGTTCATCTCGTTGCGGCTGGTCAACGCCGAAGTCGACTACGACGCGCACTTCCCGCCGGAGTACGACGCCGGGCACACGGCCGGGCTCCGGCTCCTGCGGGTGGCGGCCCGGGCTCGGGCAGAGCACGGCCGGGAGGCGATCGCGCCGTTGTACGCGGCGTTCGGGGCACACATCTTCGACACCGCTACCGCGCCGGACGACGACCGCACCGAAGGTGAGGTGCGTGAGCGTCGCGGCACGCGTGAGTTCGTGGAGCCGGTCCTTGCCGAGGCGGGCCTGCCGCTCGAGCTGGCGGACGCCCTCGAGGAGGAGTCGTGGGACCTGCCGATCGGGCAGGAGACCGACGAGGCGCTGCGGCTGACCGGCAAGGACGTGGGCACGCCCATCATCCACTTCGAGCCACCGGCCGGGGTGGCCTTCTTCGGACCGGTGATCAGCCGCCTGCCCCGGGAGGACTCGGCGGCGGAGCTGTGGGACCACGTGGTCGGGCTGGCACGCTTCCCGGGTTTCGCCGAGCTCAAGCGCAGTCTGCGCGAGCAGCCCCAGCTGGCCGCGCTCGGCGTCGACGCCGACACGGTCGGTCGGCAGGAGGACTGGCACGGCGGCAGCCGGAGGCAGAAGAAGTGACGGCGGCCGCGAGGGTGGACCGATGACCGAGTCGAGCATCCGCAGCCACCGGGAGTCGGTCACCGTGGAGGCCTCGCCCGAGGCGCTCTACGACCTGGTCTCCGACATCACCCGCACCGGCGAGTGGAGCCCGGTCTGCACCTCGTGCTGGTGGGACGACGAGGCCGAGGCAGGCCGGGCCGGTGCCTGGTTCACCGGGCACAACGAGCTCCCCGACCGGACCTGGGAGACGCGGTCGCAGGTGGTGGCGGCCGAGCGCGGTCGTGAGTTCGCCTGGGTGGTGGGCGGCAGCTTCGTCCGCTGGGGCTTCACCCTCGCGCCCGCAGGGGCGGGGACGTCGCTCACCGAGTCCTGGGAGTTCCTCCCGGGCGGGATCGCCATGTTCGAGGAGAAGTACGGCGAGCAGGCGCACGTCCAGATCACCGACCGCACCCGGCAGGCCCTCGACGGCATCCCGAGGACCCTCGCCGCGATCAAGCGGATCGCCGAGGGCCGACACGGGTGAGGAGTCCCCCCGCTGACGGGACTGCTCGGGGAGGCCGATCCGCCGTCCGCCGGGCGCTCAGTCCAGGTGGCTCATCGCGGCCGCGCCGACGATCCCGGCGAGGTTCTTGAGCGTGGCGCCGACGATCTCGGTCTCGATCTCGATCAGCGGCAGGAACTTGTTGGCCTTCCTGCTGACACCGCCGCCGACCACGAACAGGTCGGGGGAGAAGAGCTTCTCCAGCGTCCTGTAGTACGTCGTGAGCCGCTCCGCCCACTCGGCCCAGGACAGGTCCTCCCGCTCGCGGGCGCTGGTCGCCGCGCGCTTCTCGGCGTCGTAGCCGTCGATCTCGAGGTGCCCGAGCTCGGAGTTCGGCACCAGCACCCCGTTCCACAGCAGGGCCGAGCCGATGCCGGTGCCGAGCGTGGTCACGATGACCAGCCCGTCGCGGCCCTGCGCGGCGCCGTACTGCATCTCCGCGTGGCCGGCCGCGTCGGCGTCGTTGAGCACGTGGACCGGGCGGTCCAGACGCTCGGTCAGCAGCGCGTCGGCGTCGACCCCGATCCAGGACTTGTCGATGTTCGCGGCGGAGAGCACCACGCCGCGTCGGACGACGGCCGGCACCGCGACACCGACCGGACCGGTCGAGTCGGGGAACGAGTCGCAGAGCTCGGCCATGATGTCGCCGACGGCCTCGGGCGTGGACTTCTTCGGTGTGTCGATCCGGTGCCGCTCGTCGACGAACTCGCCGGTGTCGAGGTCCACAGGCGCGGCCTTGATGCCGGTGCCGCCGAAGTCGATGCCGATCGGGTGCGCAGTCATGGAAGGGACGTTAGTCGAAACATGTTGCTGCGTAATCCGGCAACTGTTCATCGGCCGTGCCCCCTTCCGCCGCACCCCTGCGGCGTAGTAGACCCGTTCGGTCACGTCATTCTCGGGAGGAAGTCCGATGCCCAACCCTGCCCGCACACTGGCGATCGCCGGTCTGCTGCTCGCACCGCTCACGATCCCGGTCATCACGCCGGGTGCGGCGGTCGCCTCCACCGACGGCACGCAGGTCGTCATCTCGGAGGTGTACGGCGCCGGCGGCAACTCCGGTGCGACGTACAACCGCGACTACGTCGAGCTCTACAACCCGTCCGGATCGGCGGTGGACCTGGACGGCCTGTCGGTCCAGTACCGCTCGGCCACCGGCACCGCCAACCCGTCCGGCGTCGTCCCGCTCACGGGCACCGTCCCCGCGCACCGGCACTTCCTGGTCGGCCTGGCCGGTGGCGCGAACGGCGCCGCTCTGCCCGTGACCGTCGACCAGGACACCAGCGCGGTCAACCTCAGCGCCACCACCGGCACCGTGTTCCTGGCGAGGTCGAGGACCGCGCTGGTTGCTCCGCCCACCGGGTCGGTCACCGGTGACAGCGCGATCGCCGACCTGGTCGGGTTCGGCAGCTCGAACACCTTCGAGACCGCGGTGGCCCCGGCCCCGAGCGCCACCACGAGCATCGCGCGCACCGCGACCGGCGCCGACAACGACAACAACGCCACGGACCTGAAGGCCGGCGCACCTGTGCCCGAGAACACGGCGTCGACCGGCGGTGGCGGCGGGTGCGGCAGTGGCCCGGCGACCGGGCAGACGATCGCCGAGATCCAGGGCACCACCGACACCAGCCCGTTCGTCTGCAAGAACGTCACCACGGCCGGCGTGGTCACCGCGTCGTACCCGACAGGTGGCCTCAACGGGTTCTACCTGCAGACCGCCGGCACCGGCGGTGAGCTGCCCGCCGGCCACGACGCCTCCGACGCGGTGTTCGTCTACCTCGGCTCGCAGACCGGCTACCCGGAGATCGGCGACCACGTGCAGGTGACGGCGCCGGTGAGCGAGTTCAACGGTCTCACCGAGCTCAGCCCGGCGCCGGGCGCCACCACGACGCTGAGCGACCCGGCCGCCGCCCCGGTGCCGGTGACCAACGCCTACCCGGCGACCGACGCCGCACGCGAGACCCAGGAGGGCATGCTGCGCGCGCCGACGGGCCCGTTCACGGTCAGCGACGTCTACACGCTCAACAACTACGGCGAGATCGACCTGGCCAGCGGCACGACCCCGCTGCGCCAGCCGACCGACGTGGCCCGCCCGAGGACGCCGGAGTCCCAGGCCGTCGCCACCGACAACGCCGCCCGCGCCGTCACGCTCGACGACGGGTCCTCCACGAACTACCTGACCGCCGGCAACGCGGGCCAGCCGCTGCCCTGGATCACCCGGGACACCCCGGTCCGGGTCGGCGCGGAGGCGACCTTCTCCCGGCCGGTCGTCCTCGACTACCGCAACGGGCTGTGGAAGTTCCAGCCCACCAGCCAGCTCACCCGGGCCAACGCCGCAACCGTGCAGCCGGCGACGTTCCCGAACACCCGCACCGCCGCGCCCGAGCACGTCGACGGCGACCTCACGATCGCCAGCTTCAACGTGCTCAACTACTTCAACGAGACCGGTGAGGCCTACGTGGCCGAGGGCCACAGCTGCACCAGCTACAAGGACCGGCTCGGTGAGCCGGTCACGGTCAACGACTGCGGTGCCGATGGCCCTCGCGGTGCCTGGGACGACGCCGACCGCCAGCGCCAGCAGGACAAGGAGGTGCGGGCGATCAACGCGCTCGGGGCCGACGTGCTGTCGCTGGAGGAGATCGAGAACTCCGCCAAGTACGACGGGCCGGAGAACCGGGACGTCGCCCTGGCCACGCTGGTCACCGCGCTCAACGCGGATGCCCGGGCTGACGGTGCGGAGTCGGACGTCTGGTCGTTCGTGCCCTCGCCCCCGGTCGCCGACCAGCCGGCGCTCGCCGAGCAGGACGTGATCCGCACGGCGTTCATCTACAAGAACGGAGCGGCGGAACCCGTCGGCCCGTCGTACATCCTGACCGGCTCGGCCCCCTTCGCCAACGCCCGCGAACCGCTGGCCCAGGTGTTCCGGGCGAAGGGCGGCGCGGCCTCGCAGGAGTTCCTCGCGGTCGTGAACCACTTCAAGTCCAAGGGCTCCGGCACCGGCGCCGACGCCGACCAGGGCGACGGCCAGGGCGCGTCCAACGCCACCCGGGTGGCGGAGGCGGAGGCGCTGGCCGGGTTCGTCGACGGTCTCAAGGCGACGACCGGCGTCGGCAAGGTGTTCCTGACCGGTGACTTCAACTCCTACACGAAGGAGGACCCGCTGCAGACGCTGTACGACGCGGGCTACACCGACGTCGGGTCCGCCCCCTCCCCGGTCGGCTCGCCGAACGAGCACACCTACGTCTTCGACGGCCTGGTCGGCTCCCTCGACCACGTGCTGGTCAACGACGAGGCGCTCGGGACGGTCAAGGGCGCGCACGTGTGGAACATCAACTCGGTCGAGTCGGTGGCCTACGAGTACAGCCGGTTCAACTACAACGTGACCGACTTCTACGCGCCGAACGGCTACCGCTCCAGCGACCACGACCCGACGCTGGTCGGCTTCACGATCCCGGCGCCGCCGAAGGCGACGGCCACCAGGGGGTCGGTCTCGCCGGGGGAGCCGGGTGTGCGCTCACCGGCGACGGTGACGGCGACCGTGGAGGCGGACGACGGCACACCGGCCGAGGGGGGCACCGTCGAGGTCCGGGACGGGCAGACCCTGGTCGGCACCGGTGACGTGGCCGCGGGGACCGCCGAGGTCACGGTGCAGTTCACCACGATGGGCCAGCACACGCTGACCGTCCGCTACCGGGGCACCTCGTCGTACCTCCCGTCGGAGACCACGTTCACGGTGCGGGTGAAGCAGAAGCCCAAGGGGTAGGTCGTCCGGTGGGCGGGTAGCGGGCCGGCGCTTTACAAAGGTGAGGGTCTTGTCAAGTCGCTTTACATGTCCTACGGTCATGTAAAGCGACCCCGGAGGTAGCCATGACCGCCCAGCCCGACCACCGGACCGGAACCCTCCCGACCGGCTCGACCGAGACCTGGCGGGACCGGAAGCGCCACCTGTGGCTGATCGGCCTCGTCGTGCCCTCGCTGGCGTTCATCGGCTACGGCATGAACGTCCTCACCGGCTGGGGGATCTGGTTCTGGATCGGCCCGATCGTGATCCTGGTCGTGGTCCCCGCGATCGACCTGGTCGCCGGCCTCGACCGCTCCAACCCGCCCGACGACGTGATCGAGGCGCTGGAGAAGGACCGCTACTACCGCTGGATCACCTACCTCTTCCTGCCGATCCAGTACGCCGGCTTCATCGGTGCCTTCTGGCTGATCAGCCACGCCGACCTGTCCGTCGTCGACAAGATCGGGCTCGCGATCTCGATCGGCTGCATCGGTGGGATCGGCATCAACACCGCCCACGAACTCGGCCACAAGCGCGAGAGCCACGAGCGCTGGCTGTCCAAGATCGCGCTCGCCCAGAGCTTCTACGGCCACTTCTACATCGAGCACAACCGCGGTCACCACGTGCGCGTGGCCACGCCGGAGGACCCCGCCAGCAGCCGGGTGGGCGAGAGCTTCTACCAGTTCTGGCCCCGGACCGTGGTCGGCTCCGTGCGCAGCGCCTGGAACCTCGAGAAGCGCCGGATCGCCCGCCGTAAGCAGCACCCCTTCCGGCTCGGCAACGACGTGCTCAACGCGTGGTTGATGTCGGCGGTGCTCTGGGGCGCGATGACGGCCGCCTTCGGCACCGGGATCCTGCCCTACCTGGTGATCCAGGCGATCGTCGGCTTCTCGCTGCTCGAGGTCGTGAACTACATGGAGCACTACGGCATGCGTCGGCACCGCACCGGCGCCGACGGCACCGGCCGCTACGAGCGCGTCGACCCCAGCCACAGCTGGAACTCCAACAACATCGCGACCAACGTGCTGCTCTACCACCTGCAGCGGCACAGCGACCACCACGCCAACCCGACCCGGCGCTACCAGACGCTGCGCGACTTCCAGGAGTCGCCGGTGCTGCCGACCGGGTACGCCGGGATGATCGTGCTCGCCCTGCTGCCGCCCGTGTGGCGCCGGGTGATGGACCCCCGGGTGCTGGCCCACTTCCACGGTGACCTGAGCCGCGCCAACCTGAGCCCCCGCAAGCGCGACCGGATCCTCGCGGCGTACCCACCCCCTTCGGTCGGGACCCCGGTCCCGACCGGCCGGGCCAACGGCGCCGAGGCGGGTGCGGGCTCGACCTCCGGCACCGAGGTGCTGGCCGCCCGCTGTCCCGGGTGCGGGTATACCTACGCGGTCGAGTCCGGCGAGGAGCGGGAAGGCTTCGCCGCCGGCACGGCCTGGGACGACATCCCCGAGTCCTGGTGCTGCCCGGACTGCGGCGTCCGCGACAAGGTCGACTTCGTGACCCTCACCGAGGCCGCCTGCCTAGACTGGCGGGCATGGCAGGGAGGGACACCGCCGGAACCAGTGCTTCGCCACTGCGGACCCGGCTGGTCGAGAGTGCGTCGGAGCTGACCAGCAACGAGGGCTGGTCGGCGGTCACGATGGGGCGCCTCGCCGACGCCGTGGGCGTCAGTCGGCAGACCGTCTACAACGAGATGGGCGGCAAGCACGCGCTCGCCGAGGCGATGGTGCTGCACGAGCTGTCGCTGTTCCTGGCCGGTGTCGACGAGCAGTTCGAACGCAACGTCGACCTGGTCGAGGCGATCCGCGGCGCGTCGCGCGACGTGCTGGAGATGGCGCGCACCAACCCGCTGCTGCGCGCGGTCCTCTCGGCGTCCCACGGTGCCGGCTCGGACCTGCTGCCGCTGCTGACCACGCAGTCGGAGCTGGTGCTGGAGACCGCCACCGACGTGATCCGCACGCACCTCGAGCGCTACGACCTCCCCCTGGAGCCCAAGCAGCTCGACATCGGCATCGAGATGGTCGTGCGACTGGTGCTCAGCCACGTGATGCAGCCCTCGCAGGCACCGGCCCGCACGGCCGACGACATCGCCTGGGTGGCAGCCCAGGTGCTGCAGGTCAGCGACCGGTGACCACCCACCCGCTCAGGTGTCGGCGTCGAGGCTCAGACCCTTGTCCTCCTCGCCGTCCTCGGGACCGCTGGCCAGAGGGTTGTCGTCGCTGGGACGCACGTCGTCCGGCAGCTGCTCGTCGCTGATGCCTTCCTGCTCGTCGGTGTCGGACGTGGTCGCGTCGTCGTTCCGGTTCTCGCTCATGGCACGAACCTAGCCCTTGTCCCGCGGTTAGCATGGCGAGCACGGGAGGAGTCTCCATGCGCACGAGCACGTCGCGGCTGCTGGCCGCGGTCACCGTCGCCGCGCTCGCCGCGACGGGGGGGTGCGGTCAGGCACGCCCGGAGACCCCCCAGCGCACCGAGGGTGCCGCCGCCAGCACGTCTCCGTCACCCGGGTCACCCGGGTCACCCGGGACACCCGAGGCGTCCGGACCCTCGGAGACGGCCGTCGCCGATCCCGGTGAGCTCGCGGTGGCCGAGCCGGCGGTGCTGACCAAGCCGCTGCTGACCCCCGACCTGCTGGTCTACAGCCAGGACACGCTCCCCCCGGCCACGGTCGATGCCGTGAAGAAGGTGCCCGGGGTCCGGACCATCGAGACGTTCTCACTGGCGCAGTTCTTCGCCGAGGCGCGCAGCATCACCTACGCCGCGGTCGACCCGGCGACGTTCCGCCGCTACACCCCCTCGGGCTCCGCCCAGACGCTCGCGGTCTGGAAGCGCGTCGCGGACGGCGAGATGGCGATCGCCCCCGGGCTCGGACACCGGATCGAGGACAAGAACGGCTTCGTCCGGATGGGCAACGACACCGGCTCGGCGAAGGTCCACATCGGGGCGTACGCCGAGATGGTGCCGCGACTGGCCAACACGGCGCCGTACATCGACGCCGTGGTCAACCAGCGCTGGGCCGACAAGCTGAAGATGAAGCAGGGCAACGCGATGCTGGTCTCGATCGGCGACAACGCGCCGCAGAAGATCCAGAAGCGGCTCGCGAAGCTCCTCGGCGCCAAGACCAGCGTCCGGATCCTCGGCGTGGACCTCGACATCAAGGTCACCCAGACCGCGGTGCTCACCGGTGGCTCGGTCTCCGACGCGCTCGGCACCCTGCGCTACACCGCCAACCCCGACGGCACGGTCAACCCCGAGCCGGCCTGGGTCGCGAACTACATCCGCACCGAGTCCGTGCCGATCCTGGGCCGCGTCACCTGCAACCGGATCATGCTGCCGGAGCTGCGGGCGGCGCTCACCGAGATCGTGGACCGTGGCCTGGCCGGCAGGATCCACGTCGGCGAGTACGGCGGCTGCTACGTGCCACGGTTCATCGCCCGTGACCCGTCGAAGGGTCTGTCCTTCCACACCTACGGCACCGCGCTCGACATCAACGTGCCGGGCAACCAGCGCGGCACCTCCGGCCAGATCGACCGCACCGTGGTGAGCATCTTCGAGAAGTGGGGCTTCCAGTGGGGCGGCACCTGGAACTACACCGACCCCATGCACTTCGAGCTGCACCGGATCGTCGCCGCCCGCTGAGCGGCACCCGCCGGGACGGGGCAGGATGGGCGCATGCGCGCCGCCATGGTCACCCGGCTCGACGGCCCGTCCGCCGTCGAGGTCACCGACGTCCCTGCCCCGACCGCCGCCGAGGGCGAGGTGCTGGTCGACGTCCACGCGGTCGGGATCTCCTTCCCCGACCTGCTGCTGAGCCGGGGCGAGTACCAGGTGAAGCCGGATCTCCCGTTCCCGCTCGGGGTGGACTTCGCCGGCGTCGTACGGGAAGCGGCGGACGGCTCCGGCTTCGCCGCCGGTGAGCGGGTCGCCTGCGTGCTGCCGTACGGCGGTGCGATGGAGACCGTGTCCGTGCACCCGGGGAGCGTGTTCCCGCTGCCCGACGAGCTGAGCCTCGAGCAGGGGGCGGCGATCCCGATGAACTACCTGACCGCGCACTTCGCGCTCGCGGTGCGGGCCGGGCTCCGCGAGGGCGAGACCGTGCTCGTGCACGGTGGCGCCGGTGGTGTCGGCACCGCCACCGTCCAGGTCGCCAAGGGGTACGGCGCGCGCACCATCGCCGTGGTCTCGACCCCGGAGAAGGCCGAGGTGGCCACCCGGGCCGGCGCCGACGAGACGGTGCTGGTCGAGGGCTTCCGCGACGCGGTCAGGGAGCTCACCGGTGGCGCCGGTGTCGACGTGGTGATGGACGTCGTCGGTGGCGACCTGATGACGGACTCGCTGCGCTGCCTGGGCACGCTCGGTCGGCTGCTCGTGGTCGGGTTCACCGGCGGCACCATCCCCGAGGTGAAGGTCAACCGGCTGCTGCTGAACAACGTCGACGTGCGGGGCGTCGGCTGGGGCGCCTACGCGATGACGCGGCCGGGCTACCTGCGCGACCAGTGGGACGAGCTGCTGCCGATGATGACCTCGGGCGTGATCGCACCACCGATCGGTGACCTGCGGCCGGTCGAGGAGATCGGCGCCGCGCTCGCGGACATGGCCGAGCGGCGCACGCTCGGGAAGACCGTGCTGACCTTCTAGCCCGACCGGTGGTCAGCCGAGGAGGTCGGCGTACTCGGGGTGCTCCTCGAAGAACTTCTTGTAGAACGGGCACACCGGCCGCACCGTCAGGTTCTTGGCGCGCACGTCCTCGAGGGACTGCTGCACGAGCACGCTGCCGACGCCGAGGCCGGCGTAGGCGTCCTCGACCTGCGTGTGCACGAAGGCGATCAGGCCCTCGATCCGCTCGTACTCCGCGAACCCGGCGGTCTGCCCGTCGATGATCGCCTCGTAGCGGCTCCGGTCGGGATCGTCGCGGACCTCGATGTCGCCGGCGGTCTGGTCCGCAGTGGGGGTCATGGGCCCCACTCTGGCACGCGGGGCCCCCGTATAGATTTCCCCCGTGACGATCCTCGACGACGCCAGGCCCGGCATGAACCCGGACATCCGCCCCCAGGACGACCTCTTCGGCCACGTGAACGGCAGCTGGCTGGAGACCATCGAGATCCCCCAGGACCGGTCCTCGTGGGGACCGTTCGTGGAGCTCGCCGAAGGCGTCGAGGCGCACGTGCGCGAGATCATCGAGGAGTCGGCGCGCGGTGCGGACGACTCCGACGAGGGCCGCAAGATCGGCGACGCGTTCACCAGCTTCATGGACGAGGAGCGGATCGAGCGCCTCGGCACCGAGCCGCTGCAGCCGCTGTTCGAGGCGATCGAGGCGATCACCGACAAGGACCAGCTCGCCGCGTTCATCGGCTGGTTCGAGCGACGCTCCGGCGGCGGCCTGTTCGGCGTCTACATCGACATCGACGCCCGCAACTCCGAGCGCTACCTGGTCAACCTCACCCAGGGCGGCCTCGGGCTGCCCGACGAGTCCTACTACCGCGAGGACAAGTTCGCCGAGATCCGGGAGAAGTACGTCGACTACACCCAGCGGCTGCTCGAGCTGGCCGGCCGCGACGACGCGGCGCAGGTCGCGCGCGGCGTCCTGGAGCTGGAGACCCGGATCGCCAAGGGGCACTGGGAGCGGCACGAGACCCGGGACGTCCAGAAGACCTACAACCTGATGACGCACGAGGAGCTCCGTGAGCTGCTCCCGGCGTTCGACTGGTCGGCGTACGCCGAGGCCGTCGGTGGCCGCGACCGTGCCTACGGCGAGTCGCTCTTCGCGGAGGCCGTGGTCCGGCAGCCGTCGTTCTTCACCCACCTGCAGCAGGTGTTCAGCGAGACGCCCCTGGAGGCGTTCAAGGAGATGCTGGTGGTCAAGGCCATCCGCAGCCTGGCCGGGTTCCTGCCCGCCGAGTTCGTGGAGACCAACTTCGACTTCTACGGCCGCACCCTCAACGGCACCCCGGAGCTGCGGGCGCGCTGGAAGCGGGGCATCTCGTTCGTCGAGGGCACGCTCGGCGAGGCCGTCGGCAAGCGGTACGTCGACCGGCACTTCCCGCCGGAGTCCAAGGCGATGATGGACGAGCTCGTGGCCAACCTGCTCGAGGCCTACCGGCGCAGCATCACCGACCTCGACTGGATGGGCGAGGAGACCAAGCAGCGTGCGTTCGAGAAGCTCGACACCTTCAACCCCAAGATCGGCTACCCGGACACCTGGCGCGACTACTCGGGTCTCGAGATCAGCGCCGACGACCTGATCGGCAACGTGCTCGCCTCGGCGGCGTTCGACACCGACCGCGAGCTGCGCAAGATCGGCGGTCCGGTCGACCGCGACGAGTGGCTGATGCTCCCGCACCAGGTCAACGCCTACTACAAGCCGACCACCAACGAGATCTGCTTCCCGGCCGGGATCCTGCAGCGGCCGTTCTTCGCCCCCGACGGCAAGGCCGCGGAGAACTACGGCGGCATCGGCGCCGTGATCGGCCACGAGATCGGGCACGGCTTCGACGACCAGGGGGCGCAGTACGACGGCGCCGGCAACCTCAACGACTGGTGGACCGCCGAGGACAAGTCCGCGTTCGAGGTGAAGTCGAAGGCCCTGATCGCGCAGTACGACGACTTCGAGCCCCGCAACCTGCCCGGCGAGCACGTCAACGGCGCGCTGACCGTCGGCGAGAACATCGGCGACCTCGGTGGCCTCACGATCGCGCACAAGGCCTACGCCATCGCGCTGGAGGACGGACCCCAGGACGTCGACGCCCCTGTCGATGGGCAGAGTGCGGGCGACGCCGGGATCACCGGGAGCCAGCGCCTGTTCATGAACTGGGCCTACTGCTGGCGGACCAAGCGCCGCAAGGAGCAGGAGCTCCAGCTGCTCACGATCGACCCGCACAGCCCGGCGGAGTTCCGCGCCAACATCGTGCGCAACCTCGACGAGTTCCACGCGGCGTTCGAGACCACCGACACCGATGGTCTCTGGCTCGACCCCGAGGAGCGGGTCCGGATCTGGTGACCCGGGCGGTCGGCCGTCAGGCCATCGCCCCGACGGTCTCGGGGACGAAGCCCGGGAAGATCCGGGCGCGGCTGCCCGACACCTCCGGGAACCGCGAGACCAGGACCTCCCACAGCACGCTGCGGAAGTCCTGCTTCACCCCGAGGTCGCCGTCGTCGAGCCGGTCGAGGTGCTGCCAGCCACCCCGCACGCCGCCGCCGTTGACGCCGGCGCCGAGCAGCAGCATCGCGTTGCCGTAGCCGTGGTCGACCCCGTGGTCACCGTTCTCCTCCACCCGCCGGCCGAACTCGCTCATGGTCACCACGGTCACCCGCGAGGCCGACGTGCCCAGGTCGTTGAAGAACGCCTTGAGCGAGGCAGCGAGGTGGCCCACCTGGTCGTTCATCCAGCCGTCGTCGGCCCGGCCGAGCCCGGTGTGCATGTCCCAGTTGCCGTAGTCGACGGTCACCACGCGGGTGCCCACGTCGGACCGGATCAGCGCCGCGGTGTTGGCGAGGACCGAGCGCAGCGGGCCACCGGGATAGGCCACGGCGTGCACCGACGAACCGCCCGGGGCGTCGGCCGCCGTGGACTCGACGAGCGGCGCCAGCTTGGTCGCGGTGGCGAGCGTGCTGCGCACCGCGTCCCCGAGCACGCCGGTGCTGCCGTGCCAGATCTGGTCCAGGGAGGTACGGCGGGCCGCGTTGGCGGTGCCCAGGTCGGCCACGCTCAGGTCCGCGACCTGGGAGACGCCGAGCGCCGGAGCCGGTCCGGCCAGGGAGGTCGGCAGCAGGCTCGAGCCGAGCTGGACCGCTCCCTCGGGCTGCGCGCTCGCGTCGAGGCCGACCATCCGGTTGATCCAGCCGACGCGGACCGCGGAGCCCGGGTCGGAGTCCTCGATCACCTCCATCGCCTCGAAGTGGCTGCGGTTGGGTGCCGGCAGCCCCACCGAGTGCACGGCGCCGAACGTGCCGGCGTTCCACATCGGCAGCAACGGCGCGAACGCCGGGTGCAGGCCGAAGTTGGTGTCACCGCCGACCAGGACGTTCTCGGGCACGACGATCCCGGGCCGGTGACCGGCGAGCAGGTCGTGGTCGGCGCCGCGGGGCACCACCATCGACAGCCCGTCCGCCCCGCCGCGCAGGCTGAGCACCACGACCACGTTGCCGCCGGGCTCCGCGCCGTACGCGACCTGGCGGAAGGCGTCACCGAAGACGCCGGCGCCGGCCAGCACCCCGGCGCCGGCGGCAGTGGTGGCGAGCAGCCGGCGGCGGCTGAGCGCGAAGTCGGAGCAGCCGCACGAGGCGGTGGCGGGAGTGCTGGTCATGGTCGCCTTCTCGGTGAACGGGCTCAGCGGTGCAGGTGGACGGGTGAGTCGAGCAGGGACGAGACGATCTGGATCACGAACCAGTAGCCGTGCGCCTCCGACCTGCTGACCCGGCGGGTCAGCGGCTTGTCGAGCAGCGTGGAGATGCCTCTGCTCACGTCCGCGCCGGGTCGCTGGCCGAGGACCAGCAGGCTGACGTGGTCGACGACCTCCTGCAACGTCGCGGGCATCGTGGCCGGCAGCAGGTCGTCGACGCTGCGGAACGACGCCTGCTTGCTCGGCCACCAGTGGGCGGCGAGGTCGCGGTGCGTGGAGAGGCTGTTCAGGATCCGCCCGGCACCGGTCCACGCGGCGTTGACCTGAGGGAAGCCGTTCGGGGCCGGCCACTCGTACGGCGCCTGGCCGAGCTCGCGGTACTGCCAGTACATCGCGTTCGCGAACGAGTCGCCGCTGGTCGGCCTGCCCATCCGGATGCCGAGCGCCCGGATGCTCGCCACGTAGTCCTCGATCGGCGTGCGCACCTTGAGACCCGCGGACGCCAGGAACTCGGGGTGCTCGACCATCGCGCGCAAGGTCGGCTTGATCGCGGTGCCGCTGCCCAGGTACGCCTTGCGCACCGTGTCGACCAGGCCCGGCGACGGGTGGTCGTTGACGAACCGCACGCACAGCCGCTCGGCGAGCCGCTTCGCGGTGGCCGGGTGCCGGGCCAGGTACTTCAGGTACGCCGTCGTGGCGGCGCGACCGTCCGCGCTGGAGTTGGGGTGGCTGAACCCGAGCACCTCGATCTTCCCGGTCCAGTGCACCTTCGGGTCGTAGAACGAGCGGAACGAGGGCCACCAGACGTCGACCCGGTAGCCGGTGAGGATCCGGCTGGAGTTCTTGACGTCGTCCTCGTCGTAGGCGAGGCCGACGGTGTGCAGCTCGAGCAGCTCGCGGCCGAGGTTCTCGTTGGGCGCGTCCTTGGTCGAGATCGCGTTGTTGAGGAACAGGCCCATCGCCGGGTGGGTGGTGCTGTGCAGCAGCAGGTTCTCGAAGGTGTCCAGCGCGTAGGTCCGGATCGTGCGGTCGTAGTCCCGGCGCCAGAAGATCGAGTCGTCGTGCATCAGCGGCACGTGCAGCAGGTTCGACCAGAAGTCGACCATCAGCTCCTTGACCTGGCGGGTGCTGTAGATGCGACGGGCGACGGTCCAGCGGCTGAGGTCGTACATCACCTCCCAGGCGCCCTGCACGTCGTCCACCTGGCGCTGGAAGACCTGTTGCGGCGTACGGGTCAGCGACGGGTACCAGCCGTCGACGGTCGTGCCACCCGCATCGGACAGCCGGGAGGGGGCGAGCTGGGCCTCGAACCAGGCGCGCCCACCGCCCGCGCGGTTCATCGAGCCGGCGAGCGTCGGGGTGATCCCGCCGGTGAACCGGCGCGCGTAGTGGCGGCCACCGGGCCGGAGGACGATCGGCTTGGTGGTGGCGCCGGCAGGTGTGGCAGTGGGGGCGGACACCGGGTCAGGCTAGGGTCGAGCGGCTGCCTTGCGTGTCCGGTTTGCCCGGATTCAGAGGGCAGGTCTAGGCCGCCGCCGGAGGGGGTGTCGGGTGGCCGCGCTACGTTCGCCAGCGTGAGCTTCGTGCCGTTGCAGGGTCCGGCGACCCTGACCGTGACACACCCGCCGCGCGACAGCGAGATCGAGTTCACCGGCGCACCCGGCGGCGCCCGCGAGCGGGTGGTGCGGCTGCCGATGCGCGGAGCCATCCCGGTGCTCAGCCGGGCGTTGCGGGCCGACGACGCGCACCCCTCGATCGGACTCCTCGGCGGCGCCACCGTGCTGGCGCTGAAGCTGGTCGCGGCCGGCCGGATCCGGGTCAACGAGTCCGGTGACGCGTGGGAGGCGGGTCCGCTGACCAGCGACGACACCGACGCCGTACGCCGCCTGGCCCGGGCTCGCGCGTTCGAGGGGGTCGACCCGGCGGAGGCCGAGACCCGGATCCGCGGGCTGCTCGACGCGGTCGCCGACACCATGACGCGCACCCCGGTGCCGTCGCAGCCGGTGCGACGCAGGATGCCTGTCACCCCTGCCGAGGACGACTCCGAGCTCCCCTCGGACGTCACCGTGAGCCTGCGGGTCGAGGCTCCGGCCGAGCAGCTCGCCGACGGACTGGTGACCGTGGTGCTGCAGGTGCACGACAGGACCGACTCCAGCCACCTGGCCGACGCTGTCGCGCTCTGGGAGTCCGTCGGCCACGGCTTCTCGCGTCGGGCACGGCTCACCGCGAGCACCGAGCTGCGGGCCGCGGCCGCGGCCTGGCCCACGCTGGGCCGGTTGCTCCGCGAGCCGGTCCCGGACCGGATCGTCCTGACCGGCGAGGAGCTGTCCGACCTCCTCGAGCACGGCGTCGCGGCGCTGCTCGCGATCGGTGTCGACGTGTTCTGGCCGCGCGGCCTGCAGGCAGAGCTCGAGCCGCGCGGTGAGGTCGAACGGGTGCGCGGCGACGGTCCGCTGATGACCGGGCTGTTCGGGCCCGAGGCGATGTTCGCCTTCGACTGGCGCCTCGCCCTGCGCCACGAGCAGGGCAGCAGCCCGCTCACGGACGAGGAGATGGCGGCCCTCGCGGCGGCCACCACCCCGATCATCCGGCTCCGTGACAACTGGGTGGTGATCGATCCCGTGCTGGCCCGCCGGGCACGCACGCGGGTCTCGACGCGCTCGACCACCGGGGGTGCCACTCCGGTGGCGCCGGTCGTCGCGCTCCGGGCGGCGCTGACCGGCGTGCTCGACGTGGGCGGCGAGGAGATCCCGGTCCACCCCGGTGCCTCGTTGCTGCGGGTGCGCGACCGGGTGGTCGACGCCGCGACCGTGTCCCCGCAACCTCCCCCGGTCGGGCTCGACGCGACGCTGCGCGACTACCAGCTCCGAGGACTCACCTGGCTCGCCGAGCTCACCGGGGCCGGGCTGGGGGCCTGCCTGGCCGACGACATGGGGTTGGGCAAGACGATCACCCTGATCGCGCTGCACCTGCACCGACGCGAGCGGCAGCTGGCGAGCGGGCCGACGCTGGTGGTCTGCCCGGCCTCGCTGCTGGGCAACTGGGAGGCCGAGATCCACCGCTTCGCTCCGGGGGTCGCGGTCCGCCGCTTCCACGGATCGTCGCGCGACCTCGGCTTCACGACGGGCGCGAGCACCGATCCCGGGTTCGTGCTCACGACGTACGGCACGATGCGTCGCGCCCACGAGACCCTGGCGGCGGTGCCCTGGGACCTGGTGGTCGCCGACGAGGCGCAGCACATCAAGAACGCCACCTCCTCGACCGCTCGCAACCTGCGCTCGATCGAGTCGCGGGCGCGGGTCGCGCTCACCGGCACGCCGGTCGAGAACGACCTCACCGAGCTCTGGGCGATCCTGGACTGGGCGACGCCGGGTCTGCTCGGCTCGCGGGCCGCGTTCCGCAAGGTCTGGGCCGCGCCGATCGAGTCGGGGGAGGACCCGGCCAGGGCGCGCCAGTTCGCGCAGCTCGTCGAACCGTTCCTGATGCGGCGCCGCAAGTCCGACCCGGGCATCGCCCCCGAGCTGCCGCCCAAGACCGAGACCGACCAGGTGGTGGGGCTGACCCGGGAGCAGGCGGTCCTCTACGAGGCCCTGGTCCGGGAGTCCATGGACCGGATCGAGCACGCCGACGAGGACACCCGGCGCGGACTGGTCCTCGCCCTCCTGACCGGTCTCAAGCAGATCTGCAACCACCCTGCGCACTACCTGCGCCAGGCGGCCGGCCGGTTGCGCGGGCGCTCGGAGAAGCTCGAGCTGCTCGACGAGCTGCTCGGCACGATCCTGGCCGAGGGCGGCTCGGTGTTGCTGTTCACCCAGTACGTCGCGATGGCGCGCCTGCTCGAGCGGCACCTGGCCGACGCCGGCATCCCCACCCTGTTCCTGCACGGCGGCACGCCGGTGCGGACCCGGGAGCAGATGGTCGCCTCGTTCCAGGCCGGGGAGGCCCCGGTCTTCCTGCTCTCCCTCAAGGCCGGTGGCACCGGGCTCAACCTGACCCGCGCCGACCACGTGATCCACGTCGACCGCTGGTGGAACCCAGCGGTCGAGGACCAGGCCACCGACCGCGCCTACCGGATCGGCCAGACCCGTCCGGTGCAGGTGCACCGGCTGGTCACCGAGGGCACCATCGAGCAGAAGATCGGCGAGCTGCTGGCCCGCAAGCGCACTCTCGCCGAGTCCGTCCTCGGGTCCGGTGAGACCGCGCTGACCGAGCTGTCCAACAGCGAGCTGCGGGACCTGGTGTCCCTGCGGGCCCCTCATGCCTGACCCCACCGTCGTCCCGCGACGCCCCCGGGTGAGGGGCGCTGCCCCACGCAGCACGACGTGGTGGGGCCGGGCGTTCGTGCGCACCTTCGAGGAGACGGCCTACGACGAGACCGACCTGCTGGCCGGCCGTGCCCTGGCCCGATCCGGGCGGCTGGGCGCGATCATGGTGCTGCCCTCGATGGCCTCGGCCGTGGTCGATCCCGGCGACGACCGGTCGGTGATGGCGCAGGCCAAGGTGGCCGCGCTCCCGGCAGCGGCCTGGGCCACCTTCGCCGACGAGGCCGCGCGCGAGTCCGGCCACCTCGCCGCCCTCGAGGCCGGCGACCTGCCGGCCGCGCTGGTCGAGCACGCCGACCAGGCGGGGGTGGAGATCCTGCCCGCGTCCGCGGAGATCGAGACCGCCTGCGAGTGCGACGCCTGGACCCAGCCCTGCCGGCACGCGCTGGCCCTGCTCTACCAGCTGGCCTGGCAGATCGACGGCGATCCCTACGTGCTCACCCTGCTCCGCGGCCACACCCGCGAATGGGTCCTGGACGAGATCGAGTCCCGGCTGGTCGCCGCGCCCGGACCGGCCGAGCGCCAGGATGCGATGCAACGGGCGGCGCTGCTGCTCTCGCTGGCCGAGCACGCCCCCGACGGCCACGGGCTCGCCGACTCCGCCGTGGCGGCCTACGACGAGGCCGTCTCCCAGCTGCTCGAGCCCGACGGCTGAGGGGGTGTCACCACGCCTCGCCCGGCCGGATCCCGCAGGTCAGGTCGGCGTCGAGGTCGAGGTCTGCTGTCCCGGGGAACACGTAGATCCAGCCGTCCTCGTCGGGCGTCCGCACGCGTCCCTCCGTGCTCAGCGCCCAGGTCGGACCGCGCCACGGCACCCAGCCGCGTCCCCGGTAGAACGGCACTGCCATCTCGGTCGCGCCGAGGGCGCCGAGGTCGTACGCCGCGCGGATGATCCGCTCGAGCTCGGCCATCATCCCGGCCGCGTGTCCGCGCCGCTGCTGGTCGGCGCGCACGGCGACGCCCTCCACGTATCCGGCCCGCAGCGCCCGGTCGCCGTGCAGGAGCCGACGCATCACCACGGAGGCATGGCCGACAACCCGGCCCCCGTCGTACGCCAGCGCGTGCACGCCGCCGACGCAGTGCTCCCAGTCGTCGTCGGTCATGGCGTCGTCGCCGGTGAACACCTCGAACAGCAGCGCCCGCGCCTCGTCGAGCGTCGCGGCGTCGAGGTCGGCCGTGTGCGCCACCCTGATCTCGCTCATGCGAGCAAGGCCGCCCGACCCATGGTCATCAGCATCCCGTGCATCTCGTCGTCCTCGAGGAAGCCACTGTGCGGTGTGGAGTTCAGCAACCCGAACGTCGCGTGCACGCGAGCGCGGGCCTCCGGCGCCCGCAGGTCCAAGCGCACCCGTCGCAGCGCCCGCACCCAGATCTCGACGTACTTGCGCTGCAGCTCGCGCACCTCTTCCTGCGCGTCCTCGGGCAGCGAGGACCAGTCGCGGTCCTGCACCACGATCAGCTCGCGGTGCGCGACCGCGAACGACACGTGCCAGTCGAGCAGCGCGCGCACGGTGTCCTCACCGCCCGCGGCCCGGCGCACCCGGCGCCGGCCCTCGTCCAGCAGGTCTTCGCTGATCTGCACCAGCATCTCGGCGAGGATCGCCTCCTTGCCCGCGAAGTGCTTGTACAGCGCCGGTCCCGAGATCCCGCACGCGGCTCCCAGCTCCGCGATCGAGACGCCGTGGAACCCGCGCGCCGCGAACAGCTTCGCGGCGGCCTCGAGGATCTCGTCGCGTCGGGACACCCGCTCAGGTTAGCGGTCGTTAACGAAGCCACGAGCGACTCGTCCATCGCCGAGAACCCTCCCAGAACTTTTGCTGGGTCAGCTGACCCAGCAAAAGCTTTCGGGGGTCTGTGGAGGACGGCGACCTGACGGTCGCCGACATGCTAAGACAGCGCAATGCCGCGGTTGGTCGACACCCAGGACCGGGTCCGCCTGGTGGCCGAAGCAACCCTCGCCATGGCCCTGCGGGGCGGGCCGGAGGCGGCCACCCTGCGCGGAGTGGCGCGCGAGGCGAACCTGAGCCTGAGCTCGCTCCAGGTCAACTGGCCCACCCGGACGCAGTTGCTGGACAGTGCCGTCCTGTGGGTCCGCCAGTTCCACGCGCAACGGTTCCGACGGGCCCTGTTCACGCGGGCGGCGAGGGACGCCGGCTTCCTCGTCGAGGCCCTGCTGCCCGACGACGAGCACATCGCGCTCGACCGGGGCTGGGTCGCGCTGGTCTCACCGTGCGAGGCACTCAGCCTGCGCAGCCGCCTCCTGGTCGAGCAGGACCGGCTCGGCCGGCGCGTGCAGTGCCACGAGACGCTGCTCGACCTGGGCGCGGTCGGGGCCGACGGAGTGGAGGAGGCGGCGGTCCGGCTGCTCGCGGTGGTGGACGGGCTGTTCGTCGCTCGCTGTGACACGGTGGAGCCGGTCGACCTCGCGCTCGCCACCCGGATCATCGACGAGACGCTCGGAGAGATCCTCGGGCGTCTGGTCGGCTAGCTGGTCGGCTGGCTGGTCGGCTGGCTGGTTGGCTGGTTGGTTGGATAGGATGGTTAGCGATCGTTAACCACCTCCTCGACCTCGGGAAGGCAGCGCATGGCAGCGGAGATGATCGAGCTCGTCGACGAGCTGCGTCAGCGGCTGGCCACGGTACGCCGCGGCGGGTCGGACGAGGCGCGGCGCAAGCACGTCGACCGGGGCAAGCTGCTCGCCCGCGACCGGGTGGACCTGCTGCTCGACCCCGGGAGCCCGTTCCTGGAGCTGAGCGCACTGGCCGCGACCGGGATGTACGACGACGCCGTGCCGAGCGCCGGCATCGTCACCGGCATCGGCCGGATCAGTGGCCGCACCTGCGTGGTCGTCGCCAACGACGCGACGGTCAAGGGTGGCACCTACTACCCGCTCACGGTCAAGAAGCACCTGCGTGCCCAGGAGATCGCGCGCGCCAACAAGCTGCCCTGCATCTACCTCGTCGACTCCGGGGGCGCGTTCCTGCCGATGCAGGACGAGGTCTTCCCCGACAAGGAGCACTTCGGCCGGATCTTCTTCAACCAGGCCAACCTCTCGGGGGAGGGCGTCCCGCAGGTCGCCGCGGTGATGGGGTCGTGCACCGCCGGCGGCGCCTACGTCCCCGCGATGTCCGACGAGACCGTGATCGTCAAGGAGCAGGGCACGATCTTCCTCGGCGGCCCGCCCCTGGTGAAGGCGGCGACGGGCGAGGTGGTCACCGCCGAGGAGCTCGGCGGTGGCGACGTCCACGCCCGACGCTCCGGCGTGGTGGACCACCTGGCCGAGGACGACGCACATGCCCTCGCGATCGTCCGCTCCATCGTGTCGACCCTGCCCGAGCGTCCGGCCGTGCTCGCCGCCGACCCCGCGGAGGAGCCCGCGGTCGACCCGAGCACCCTGTACGACGTGGTCCCCACCGACACCCGGACGCCGTACGACGTCCGTGAGGTGATCACCCGGGTGGTCGACGGCAGCCACTTCCACGAGTTCAAGAAGCTGTACGGCGAGACCCTGGTCTGCGGGTTCGCCAAGATCTGGGGCCACCAGGTCGGCATCATCGCCAACAACGGCATCCTGTTCAGCGAGTCGGCGCTCAAGGGCGCGCACTTCATCGAGCTGTGCAACCAGCGCAGGATCCCGCTGGTCTTCCTGCAGAACATCACCGGCTTCATGGTCGGCAAGGAGTACGAGACCGGCGGCATCGCCCGGGACGGCGCCAAGCTGGTGACGGCCGTGGCCTGCAGCGTGGTCCCCAAGTTCACCGTGGTGATCGGCGGCTCCTTCGGTGCCGGCAACTACGGGATGTGCGGGCGCGCGTACGACCCGCGCTTCTTGTGGATGTGGCCGAACGCACGGATCTCGGTGATGGGCGGCGAGCAGGCGGCGTCCGTGCTCGCGACCGTCCGCAGGGACGGGGTCGAGCTCAAGGGCGGGGACTGGTCGGCGGAGGAGGAAGAGGCGTTCAAGGCGCCGATCCGGGACCAGTACGAGCACCAGGGCTCGCCGTACTACTCGACCGCCCGGCTCTGGGACGACGGCGTGATCGACCCGCTCGAGACCCGCCGGGTGCTCGGGATGGGCCTGGAAGCCGCCTCCCGGGCCCCGATCCCCGAGCCCTCCTACGGCATCTTCCGGATGTGAGCTGATGAAGACCCTCCTGATCGCCAACCGCGGCGAGATCGCGCTCCGGGTGATCCGCACCGCCCGCGACCTCGGCATCCACACGGTCGCCATCCACACCGACATCGACGCCGCCGCACCGCACGCCCGCGAGGCGGACGCGGCGATCCGGGTGACCAGCTACCTCGACATCGAGGAGGTCGTCGCGGCGGCGAGAGCCTGCGGTGCCGACGCCGTGCACCCGGGCTACGGCTTCCTCTCCGAGCGGGCCGCCTTCGCCCGCGCCCTGGAGGACGCCGGCATCACCCTGGTCGGCCCGTCCGCCGAGGTGATGGACAAGATGGGCCGCAAGGACGCCGCACGCGAGATCGCGGTCGCCGCCGGCGTCCCCGTGGTCCCCTCGCACTCGGTGTCCGACCCGGTCGGTTCCATGTCGTTCCCGGTGCTGGTCAAGGCCGCCGCGGGCGGCGGCGGCAAGGGCATGCGGATCGTGCGTTCCGCCGAGGAGTACGACGAGGCGATCGCGGCCGCGAGGCGCGAGTCGCTGTCCGCGTTCGGTGACGACACGATGCTGGTGGAGAAGTACGTCGAGCACGGCCGTCACATCGAGGTGCAGGTGATGGCCGACGCGCACGGCACCGTGATCCACCTCTACGAGCGGGACTGCTCCACCCAGCGCCGGCACCAGAAGGTGCTCGAGGAGGCGCCGGCCCCCACCATCTCCGAGGCGGTGCGCGAGCTGGTGACCGGCTCGGCCGTGGCCCTGGCGCAGCAGGTCGGCTACGTCAACGCCGGCACCGTCGAGTTCCTGGTCGACACCGCGACCGACGAGGCGTACTTCCTGGAGATGAACACCCGGCTGCAGGTCGAGCACCCGGTCACCGAGGCGATCACCGGGGTGGACCTGGTCGCGCTCCAGCTCGCGGTCGCCGACGGCGAGCCGCTGGGGCTGACCCAGGACGACATCCGGGTCGACGGGCACGCGATCGAGGCCCGGGTGTACGCCGAGGACGCGTTCCACGGCTTCCTGCCGCAGGCCGGGACGGCGTCGTTGGTCCGCTGGCCCGCCCACGCTCGGGTCGACGCCGCGCTCGAGAGCGAGCAGGTGGTCTCGACGGCGTACGACCCGATGCTCGGGAAGGTGATCGTGCACGGTCCGGACCGCGAGTCGGCCCGGCGTGCGCTGGTCGACGCGCTCGACGACACCGCGATCCTCGGCTTCACGACGAACGTCGGGTTCCTGCGGGTGCTCGCCGCGTCCGATGAGTTCCGGGACGCCACGATCGACACCGCGTGGCTCGACCACGCGACCCTCACCCCGCCCGACGAGAGCCTGGCCCGGGTCGTGGCGGCGTGGACCCAGGCGATGCTGGTCGCGACCGGGCTCGACCGCCGAGGGGGACCGGTCGGGCCGCACCCGTTCCAGCCCGACGGGTTCCGGCTCGGGGCCGACCCCGCGGCGATGCACGTCGAGCTCGACCGGATGGTCGTGGTCGACCGCTTCCGGGGGCTGGTCGACGACGTCCCGGTCTCACAGCTCTCGGCCGAGCGGCACGTCGTACGCCTCAGTGTGGCCGGCCAGCGGCACCAGGCCGTCGTCAACGTGACCGAGCGCTTCGTCGAGGTGGTGCTCGAGGGCCAGCGGCACGTGTTCCACAAGCCCGACGTCTTCGCCGACAGCGCGACCGCTCTCGGCGACGGCACGATCACCGCACAGATGCCGGGCACGGTCCTCGCGGTCAACGTCGAGCAGGGCCAGGCAGTCCGCGAGGGCGAGACCCTCGGGGTGCTGGAGGCGATGAAGATGGAGCTGGCGCTCAGGGCGCCGTTCGCGGGCACCGTCACCCGGATCGGCGCCGAGGCCGGCGACCAGGTGGCGATGGGCGCCACCCTGTTCGAGGTGGAGGTGAGCCAGGATGCCTGACGTCACGATCTACGAGGTGGGGCCGCGTGACGGCCTGCAGAACGAGAAGACCGTCGTACCCGTGCGGGACAAGGCGGAGTTCATCCACCGGCTGGTCGCGGCCGGGCTGCCGGTGGTGGAGGCGACCAGCTTCGTGCACCCGGGGTGGGTGCCCCAGCTGGCCGACGCCGGCGAGCTGATGGCCGTGCTGATCGAGGAGCTCGGCGAGCGCGGTCGGCGGTTCCCGGTGCTGGTCCCCAACGAGCGCGGCCTGGACCGGGCGCTCGAGCTCGGCTGCGAGCACATCGCGATCTTCGGCAGTGCCACCGAGACCTTCGCCCAGCGCAACCTGAACCGCAGCCTGGACGAGCAGTTCGCGATGTTCGAGCCCACCGTGACCCGCGCCCGGGCCGCGGGCCTGGACGTCCGCGCCTACGTGAGCATGTGCTTCGGCGACCCGTGGGAGGGTGAGGTCCCGATCGAGCAGGTGGTCTCGGTCGGCAAGCGCCTGCACGACCTCGGTGCCAGCCAGCTCAGTCTCGGCGACACGATCGGGGTCGGCACGGCGGGCCACGTGGTCGAGCTCCTCGACGCGTTCAACGCGGCCGGTCTCCCCGACGACGCGCTGGCGGTCCACTTCCACGACACCTACGGGCAGGCCCTCGCCAACGCGCACGCGGCGCTCCAGCACGGCATCCGGACGTTCGACGCGAGCGCCGGCGGCCTCGGCGGCTGCCCGTACGCCGAGAGCGCCACCGGCAACCTCGCCACCGAGGACCTGGTCTGGCTGCTGCACGGCCTGGGCGTCGACACCGGCGTCGACCTCGACCAGCTGGTCTCCACCAGCGTCTGGATGGCCGGCGTGCTCGGCCGGCCGAGCCCGTCCCGGGTCGTCAACGCCCTCGCCTGACCCGCGAGCGGGCCGACCCTAGACTGCCGACATGGCCCGTCGCGTGTTCCTCCATGTCGGAGCACCCAAGACCGGGACGACGTTCCTCCAGGACACCCTGGCTGCCAACCGCGCCGGTCTGGCCGATGCCGGCCTGCTCTACCCGGACACCCGGTCCGGCAGTCACTTCGAGGCCGCGATCGACCTGATCGACCATCCCTGGGGCGGCGCGCTGGACAAGGCCCGCGGCTCCTGGGACCAGGTCGCCGCCGCCGCGATGCGCACCCGCCGCGACGCGGTGATCAGTCACGAGGTGCTCGCCTCGGCGACCGCCGAGCAGGTACGACGGGCGCACGCGTCCTTCGCCGGCACCGAGCTCCACGTGATCTACTCCGCCCGCGACCTGGGCCGGCAGATTCCGGCCGAGTGGCAGGAGACGGTCAAGCACCGGGGCCGGATGCAGTTCGGGCAGTTCCTGCGCGTGGTCGAGAAGGCGCCCCGGACCGGTTCCACCGAGTGGTTCTGGCGGGTGCAGGGGCTGCCCGACGTGCTCGGCCGCTGGAGCGCCGGCCTGACGCCGGCCCACGTGCACCTGCTGACCGTGCCACCCCCGGGAGCCGAACCGGGGCTGCTCTGGGAGCGTTTCGCGGGCATCCTCGGCGTCGACCCGGCGCTCGCGGTGGAGACCGTGCCGCGCACGAACGTGTCCCTGGACGCGATCGAGACCGCCTTCATGCGGCGGCTCAACGTGGCCCTCAAGGGTCGCTCGGTCTCGCAGCCCGTCTACGCCGACATCGTGCGCGGGCTGCTCGCCCAGCAGACGCTGTCGCGGCGGTTCAAGCTGATCAAGACCGAGCTGCCGCCGGCCAGCCGCCCGTTCGTCGACGAGGTCACCGCCGAGTGGGTGGAGTGGGTGCACGGCTCCGGCATCGACGTCGTCGGCGACCTGGCCGAGCTGGAGACGCGCTGGAACACCGAGGAGGAGTGGGCCGACCCGGACCGCCCGCGACCCCGCGCCATGATCGAGCTCGCGATCGACTCCCTCGCCGACATGATCGTGGCCGAGACCGAGCGGCGCCGGGAGGAACCCGAGACGATCCGGATGTTCCGCAGGCTCCGCCGTTGAGGACCGCTGCCCAGGTGGAGGTGGTCCGCCGCCTCGGTGACCCGTCCCCCGGCTCGCCGACCTGGTGCTCAGCACGCCGGTCGGCGGCCGTGGCCGCGTCGACCCGACCTCGGCGGACCTGGTCACCGAGCGCGACCTGCTCAGGGTGTGCGTGGCGGCACTTGTCCGGTGGAGCCGCACGGCCCCGCTGCGGCCGGTCCCCGTGCCGTCGGCCCCGCGCCGGAAGCCCTGGCACCGCGGATTCGTGGTCGCCGGCCGGTCCCCGCAGGCCGCCGAGGTGCGCACGGCACTGGTCCGGGCCGGCCGCGTCGAGGGCGGGCGACGACCCACGGTGCTGGTCGTGGGCGGTCCGCTCGACGCCATGGTCGCCACGCACTGGCGGCACCGGGTGGAGCACGGCGCCGGACTGCGATGGCGTCGGATCTGGTCGGAGATCGTCGCCCGCGACACGTTGCCGCGTCCGGTGGACCTGGCCGCCGTGGCCACGCAGTGGTCCGGCCGGGAGCGGGCCGGCGACGTGCATGTGCTGCTCGGCAGCGACACCGACGAGGTGCTGCACGTGGCCGGGCACCTTCTGGGTGTCCCCCTCACCGGCGTCGACGCCGAGCGCCCGCGTCTCGGCGCGGTCGACACCGACCTTCTCCGGCTGCTCAACCAGGCGCTCGCAACCGCCCCGGCCGGCAGCCGGCTCCGCTGGGTGGACGGCGACCTGTCCGGTCACCTGCACCGTCCCTGGACCGGCGTCCCCGGTGCTCCGGCGCCGCAGCTGGGCTGGGCCGTCGCCCGCGCGGAGAGCCTGGCGGACGCGCTCGGCTCCGGGCCGTGGCAGGTCCACGGCGACCCGCACCTCGTCGTACCCTCGACCGACGCCGGGCTGGCACGCTCGGTGCCACCGGCCGAGACCCTGGCGCTGGCACTCGAGGTGCTCACGGAGCTGGAGGGAGGACCGTCGTGGCCGAGAAGGTGATCCTGCACGTCGGCGCCCCGAAGACCGGCACCTCGTTCCTCCAGGACCGACTGTTCCACAACCCCGACGTCCTTGCTGCCCAGGGGATTCTCTACCCGGCCGACCGCCCTGACGCCCAGTTCCTGGCGGCCCTCGACCTGATGCAGCTCACCTGGGGCGGGCTGGAGAAGCAGGCAGGCGGCGCGTGGTCACGGCTGGCCGGGGCGGTCCGCGGCTGGGCCGGCACCGCGATCGTGAGCCACGAGATCCTCGGCTTCGCCTCGCGTGCGCATGTCGCCCGGGCACTCGACTCGCTGGTCGACCCCGACGGTCGGACCGAGGTCCACGTCGTGCTCTCCGCGCGCGACCTGGTCCGGCAGGTCCCGGCCGAGTGGCAGGAGAACGTGAAGCACCGGCGCCGGGTGACCTACGGCGAGTTCCTCGACGAGATCCGGGACCCGGCTCGCCGGAGCCGGCTCGCGTCCTGGTTCTGGGGCGTGCAGGAGGTGCCCGAGGTGCTCGACCGCTGGGCCGGCACGCTCCCGCCCGCACAGGTGCACGTGGTGACGGTGCCGCACCCGGGAGCCCCGCGCGACCTGCTCTGGGAGCGGTTCATGGGCGTGCTCGGGATCGAGCCGGCCAGCCTGGTCGAGGGCACCGGCCGGGAGAACCCGTCGCTCGGCGTCCCCGAGACCGCACTGGTGCGACGCCTCAACGAGCGGCTCGAGGACGTGGTACCGAACGAGCGCTACCGGCAGTTCGTCCGCGAGTACCTCGTGCACCAGACCCTGTCCCGCGGCCAGACCTCGGCCCGGCTCTCGGTGCCGCCGGACGTCTTCGCCTGGGCCGACGAGCTGTCCCGGTCCTGGCGCGACACGCTGGCCGCACGCGGCTACGACGTCGTCGGCGACCTCGAGGAGCTGGTCCCGACCGCCGCCCCGCCCTGGGTCGATCCGGACCACCCCGACGAGACCGAGGTGGCCGCGGTCGGGCTCAAGGGCCTGGACGCGATGGTCCGCGAGGCCGCGCGCCTGCGAGACGTGGAGATCGAGCTGCACGAGGTGATCGGCAACCTCCAGCAGGGGATCGCGCGGTTCGAGCGACGCCCCACGGAGCGGGTCAAGCGGCGACTGGTCCGCGGCGCGGAGAGCAACCCGGTCGCGAAGGCGGGACTCGGCGCCTACCGTGCCCTTCTCGGCAAGAGCTCGCGCTGAACGTAGCGTCCGACCCGCCAGGTCGAGTAGGCGTCGGTGCCGGCGCCGATCACGCCACCGACGACCGGCACCCGCTTGCCGGCGGTGATCGCGAGGCGCTTGCCGGCGACCTTGGTCAGCATCGCGGTCGCGACCTGTGCGGCCATCACCTTGTCCAGGTCGGGGTCGTGGGCCGGCGCGGTCGCGATCGCCATCGGGGTGCCGGGCAGCTTCTTCTTCTTGATCAGCCCGAGCACGGTCTCCTCGCCGAGCACCGCGGCCAGGATCGCGTTGTGCACGCGCATGTCGTCGAGGTCGTACCCGCGCAGGTGGGCGATCCCGGCCACCATCCGGCACTGGAGGAGGGTCAGCCCGGTGATGTTGGCCGGCACGGTGACCGCCAGCGTGACCAGGCCCCCGAGGTTGGTGACGAAGCCCTGGGCGCCGGCGAAGCGGACGTGGTTCTCGATCACCTCGTGCACGGCGCGTTCGACGTCGCCCTTCTGCTCCCGCAGCTGCTTGTCGGCGGCCGCGGCGGCGGGCGGAAGCGGCCCGACGCCGCGGATCGCCCGGTCGAGGGCCTCGTGCACGAAGGCACTGGTCATCCCCGGCGCGAGCTGACCCACGTTGGGGGCGAGCGACTTCCCGATCCTGCTGCCGATGCTCATGCGGGCAAGCCTAGGTCTAGGCTGGGCGGGTCACCGCGGGGAGGGGCTCTCGGGGGGCGGTGGCCCGGGGAAGACCTCGGAGGAACTCGTGGGCACGAGGAGGTGGCCGCGCGGTGAGCTGGCGCCCTCAGGAACCTCCCCCGTCGGGGTGGACGTTCCCCGACCTGAGCGACCCCGACGTCGACCGCCGCTGCGGCAGCATGGTCGCGGTCGGCGCCGACCTGGCTCCCGGCACGCTGCTGCAGGCCTACCGGTCGGGGATGTTCCCGATGCCCGGTCCCGGCCGCCGGGACCCGATGCACTGGTGGTCACCGGCCAGACGCGGCGTACTGCCCCTCGACGAGCTCCGGGTGTCGCGCTCGCTGCGGCAGTCCCGCAAGCACTTCGAGATCCGGTTCGACTCGGCGTTCGACGAGGTGATCGCGGCCTGTGCCGACCCGCACCGGTCGGACGGCTGGATCGACGGGCGGATCGGTGCGGCGTACACGCGGCTCCACAGGCTCGGGTGGGCGCACTCCGTCGAGGCGTGGCAGGACGGCGCGCTGGTCGGTGGCCTGTACGGCGTGTCCATCGCCGGCCTGTTCGCGGGGGAGTCGATGTTCCACCGCGTGCGCGACGCCTCGAAGGTCGCGCTGGTCGCGCTGGTGGAGACCCTGCGGGACGTGCACGCGTCCGACCGGCTGCTCGACGTGCAGTGGGCGACCCCCCACCTCGCCTCGCTCGGCGTGGTGGAGATCAGTCGCCAGGAGTACCTCAAGCGGCTCGAGATCGCGGTGGGCGGCGACGTGCCACCGCCCAGCTGGGGGACGAGCCTGTCCAGCGCTCACACCACCTGAGCCGGGTCTCCGGTCTCGCTCACCATCGGTCGTCCGGCTGCCTCCCAGTCCAGCATCCCGCCACCGAGGCTGACCGCGTCGACACCGTTCTGGACCAGGTAGCCGGTGGCCTGCGCCGACCGGCCTCCTACCTTGCACACGACCAGCACCTGGGCGTCGGTGGGCACCTCGGCCAGCCGCTCGGGCACCTCGCTGAGCGGGATGTGCCGGGCACCGTCGATGTGGCCGTGGTGCCACTCGGCCGGCTCGCGGACGTCGATGACGACGAGCTCCTGCGGCAACGGGTCGGGTACGCCGTCGAGGTCGACGGTGGGGATCTGCATGGTGTCCTTCCGGTGGTCGGGCTGGTCGGGTGCTACTTGAGGAACTTGGAGGTACGACGGTCGGCGAGCGGCTTGCCGCCGGTCTGGCAGGTGGCGCAGTAGTTGAGGAACGTGTCCGCGAACGAGACCTCGCGGACCACGTCGCCACACACCGGGCAGGTCGCGTCCTTGCGACCGTGCACCGCCATGTGGCTCTTCTTCTCGCCCTTGAGCTCGCTGGCGGCCAGACCGGACGACCGCGCGACCGCGTCCCCGAGGACGCTGCGCAGCGCGCCGTGGAGCGTGGACAGCTCGGCGTCGCTCAGCGAGCCGGCCGGCTTGAACGGCGACATCTTCGCGGCGTGCAGGATCTCGTCGGAGTAGGCGTTGCCGATGCCGGCGATGTTGCTCTGGTAGCGCAGCACGCCCTTGATCTGGGCCCGTCCGGCGTCGTGCAGGATGCGGCCGAGCACGTCCACCGTGAACGCGTCGGACAGCGGGTCGGGACCGAGCCGGGCGATGCCCTCGACCTCGGCCGGGTCGCGCACCACGTAGATCGCCAGCGACTTGCGGGTGCCGGCCTCGGTGATGTCGAGCCCGGCCCCGTTGTCGAGCACCACCCGCGCGGCGAGCGGCGACCTGGAGTTGGGCTTGGCCGGGAGCGACGGCACCTCGTCGCGCCAGCGCACCCAGCCGGCCCGGGCGAGGTGCATCACGAGGTGGGTGCCGGAGGCGTCGATGTCGAGGAACTTGCCGTGCCGGGTCACCCCGTCGACGAGCATCCCGTGCAGCGACATCAGCGGCGGGTCGAACGTCTTGAGCGCGCTGAACGCCGCCAGGTCGACCCGCACCAGCGCTCGACCGTCGAGGCGGCGGGAGAGGTCCTGGGCGAGCGCCTCGACCTCCGGCAGCTCGGGCATGGGCCAAACCTAGCGGGCCGGACCCACTGACACCGGGCCCCGATCGGGTCATGATGAGTCATGACGAGCGTCACGACGATGCCGGTGGGTGCGTTTCTCGACACCCGCGGCAACGGCCGCGCGCTGCGCGTCACCTGGCACCACGAGCCTGCTCCGCACGGTCCGGTGGTGCTGCTCTCGCTGTGGCGCGACGGGCTCTGCGTGGCGTCGTTCCGGCTGCCCGCCGACGACGTGCCCGACCTGATCGAGGCACTGCGCGCAGGAATTCGAGAAGGCCCACCATGATGGTCACGTGCTGATCACCAACCACGTGCTCTCGGGCGCACTCGTCGGCCGGGTGGCGCGCGGCCCGGTGTCCGCGTTCGGACTCGGCGTGGTCTCGCACTTCGTGCTGGACACGATCCCGCACTGGGGCAACGGCGACATCCACGACAACCTGGGCGTCGCCGTCGCCGACGGGCTGACCGGGTTGACCGCGATGGCCGTGGTGTGGGCGACCACCGCCCGTGACGACCGGTTCCGGGTGCTGGCGGGCATGACCGGTGCCTGCCTGCCGGACCTCGACAAGCCGTCGCTGGTGTTCTTCGGGCGCTCGCCCTTTCCGGAGCGGTTCGACCTCTTCCACGGCGTGATCCAGACCGAGTCACCGCGCCGGATGCCGCAGGAGCTCCTGGTCGGCCTGGCCGGCGCCGCGGCGGTGGGACTGCACACCCGGCGCGCGCGTCGGGCTCAGCGGTTCAGCCAGGGCGTGAACGCCTCCGTGTCGTAGGGCCGGCCCAGGAAGTCCTCCACCAGGTCGGCGGCGGGCTTCGAGCCGCCGGGCGCAGCACCGGTCGCGGTAGCGCTGGCGACGTCGGCCGCGAACAGGTCCGTCGGGGTCGAACGCGCTGAACATGTCCTTCGCGATCACCAGGCTCCACATGTAGGTGTAGTACGCCGACGTGTAGCCGGACAGGTGTCCGAAGCCGGCCTCGAAGTGCGTGTCCGGGAGCGGCCGCGACCAGGCTGTACTGCGTCGTACAGCTCGAACATCCGCGCGGTCCGGTCGTCGGGACGCTCCAGGTGGAACCGGTAGGACGAGCGCGGCGTAGAACATCTGGGTGCGGGCCAGGAAGCCCTTGCCGAACTCGTCGGCGGTGCGCATCCGGCTCGACCAGGTCGTCGGGGATCGGGGTGCCGTCGGCGTCGGTCGCGAAGCCCTGCAGGACGTGCGGCGTCCCAGGCCCACTCCTCGAGCATCTGCGAGGGCGCCTCGACGAAGTCCCACTCGGTGGCCACGCCGGAGAAGCGCACCCACTCGTGACGGCCGGCGAGCGTGTGGTGCATCAGGTGGCCGAACTCGTGGAACAGCGTCACCACCTCGCGGTGGTCCATCAGCCCGCGCGGGAAGTTGCACACCAGCACGCCCTCGGGGAGCTGCCGGTCGACGCACGCCGGGCACCAGGTCGAACTGCGCGGCGTGGTTGTACTTGCCGCTCCCGCGGGTGCAGGTCGAGGTGGATCCGGCCGAGCACCTCGGTGCTGCCGTCGGGCGGCCCAGGCCCACGTCGTACGTCGTGACGTCGGGGTGCCAGGTGCGCGCCTCGGCCGGGTCGACCCGGGTGTAGGTCGAGCCCGAACAGCGTGCTGGTGACGTCGAGCAGGCCGTCGTGCACCTTCGTGAAGTCGAAGTAGCGGCGCACCTCCTGGGCGTCGACGCCGTACTGCTCGCGCTTGACCGCCTCGAAGTAGTAGCGCCAGTTGGCCAGGTCGATACGTCCGTGCCCGTCGTCGGCCGCGCGCGCTCGAGCGAGCGCGGCGATCTCGCGGCGGCCGGCCGCGTCGGCCTCGTCGGTGATCCGGTCGATGAACGCGCCGATCGCGTCGCCGGTGCCGATCATCTTGACCTCGGCGTCGTAGTCGGGCCAGCTCGGCGTAGCCGAGCAGCGTCGCCTTCTCGTGCGCGCGGTCGCGAGCAGCTCGCGCGAGCACCGCGTCGTTCTCCGGCCAGGCGAGGTCGAAGAAGCTCGCCGGCGACCTCCCGACGCGCCTCGGCGTCGCGGGAGAACGTGAGGAACGGGTAGCAGTGTCCGGGTACTCCGTGGTGATCGCCACCTGTCCGTCGGCGTCGGGCGCGTGGTCGGCCACGAAGTCCGTCGGGCAGCCCGTCGAGCGCGCTCGCCGGCACCAACGTGGTACGTCGCCCGTCGCGGATGTTGCGGGCGAACGCCTGCCCGAGGTCGGTCAGCCGCTGGTCGAGCGCGCGCACCCGCTCCCGGACTCGGCTCGTCGCGGTCGACGCCGGCCCGGCGGAAGTCGCGCAGCGCCTCGTCGAGCATCCGGCGCGCACCGTCGTCGAGCGCGTCCGGCGTCCACCGAGCTCGAGCTGGGCGAACACCTCGGCGTCGAGGAACAGGTCGGTGCGCGAACGCCCGCACCTCGATGCTCGATCTGCCTCGGCCAGCTCGACCACGTCCGGCTTCGGGGTGCACCACGGAGAACAGCGAGCAGACCGCGGCCGCGTTGCCGAGCGCGATGCCGGCGTCGTTCCAGACCTGGAGGATCGCCTCGTCCTTCGGGGCCGCGTCCTTGAGTGCGGCGATCTCGTCACCGGCCAGCCGCAGCTGCCCGCGGGCCCGTTCCTCGAGCCAGCCCTTCCAGTCGTCCGCAGGGCAGGGTCGAGCCAGGCTGCCCAGCACGCCGGCTTCAGGTGGCCGCTCGAACACCAGTTCAGCGAGGCTTCGCCACTCGCGATCGGCGGGAAGCAGATCGACTCGCTGAACTGGTAATCGGACACGCCTTCCACACATCGCCTGAGGCTGCAGTCGGCTCAACTCCTCGCTGGTCCGTCCGACGACCATGCCGCCGGCACCGACGCCGCTGCTCTCGCCCCGCTACCGCTGGGCGACGATCGGCATGGTCAGCCTGATCTTCCTGGCCGCCTTCGAGGCGCTCGCGGTCACCACGATCATGCCGACGGTCAGCGCCGACCTCGACGGGCGCGCCTGGTTCTCGGCGGCGTTCTCGGTGACGCTCGCCGCGAGCGTGGTCGGCATGGTGGCCGGCGGGCTGTGGTCGGACCGCAGCGGTCCGCGTGCTCCCGCTGGTCGCCTCGGTCGCGGTGTTCGCGCGTCGGCCTGCTGCTGGCCGGCCTCGTCGCCGACCATCGAGCTGTTCGTGGCGGCCCGGTTCCTGCAGGGTCTCGGCACCGGCGCGATGACGGTCGCGCTCTACGTGCTGGTCGCCCGGATCTACGCCCCGGTCGACCACCCCGGCATCTTCGGCGCGTTCGCGGCCGCCTGGGTGATCCCGTCGATGGTCGGCCCGACCGATCGCCGGCGTGGTCGCGGAGGCCTTCGAGCTGGCGCTGGGTGTTCCTCGGCGTCGTGGCGCTCGTCGCTCGCGGCGACGGCCGCGATGCTGCCCGGCCCTGCGCGGTGTCGTGGACCGGCCGCGAGCCCGCTCCGTCCGGCACCCGCGGGCCGGCTGGCTGCTCGCGGCCGTGGTCGCCGCCGCCGTCGTCGGGCTCGACCTCGCCGGCGGTCGCGCGGAGCGCTCGGGTACGTCGTGCGCCGCGGTCTGCGCTGGCGGTGGTGCTGGTCGCGGTGCGCCCGCTGCTGCCGGCCGGCACCCTCGTCGTACGACGCGGGCTGCCGGCGGTGGTGGCGCTCCGGGCCGCGATCGCGGCGACGTTCTTCGCCACCGAGATCTACCTGCCCTACCTGCTCCAGGAGCACTACGACGTGCCCGCGTGGCTCTCCGGCGCGACCCTGACCGTCGGCGCGCTCGGCTGGGCCGGTGCGTCGCAGGTGCAGGCGCGGCTCGGCGCCCGGCTGGCGCACGTCAGCGCCCTGCGGATCGGGGCGGCGCTGCTGCTCGCCGGCATCGGCGCGGAGCTGGTGGCCGCGCGCGCTGCACCTGCCCGGCGTGGCTGGTCGGCGCCGCCTGGGTGCTCGCGGGTGCCGGGATGGGCCTGATGTTCCCGCGGATCAGGCGCCATCGTGCTGGCCGCTTCGAGCCGAGCGCGAGCAGGGCGGCAACTCCGCGGCGATGTCGATCGCCGACGCGGTCGGCGGCGCGACCGCCATCTCGGTGGCCGGTCTGCTGTTCACCGCCGTCGGCCCGGCGAGCGACCTGGCGCCGTTCGTCGCGGCGCTGGTGTTCACCACGGCACTCGCCGGGGGAGCGGTGCTGGTGGCCCGTCGTACGGCGTCGCTCGGTGGTCGCTACGACACGCTAGGGAAATCTACGGCAAACCCTAGACAGCCCGATACCTTCCTGACGTGGACCCGATCCGGAACCCCTACGCGCCCGGCGCCGGCCAGCGGCCGCCCGAGCTCGCCGGCCGTGACCGCGAGCTGCAGCAGTTCGAGGTGACCCTCGAACGGGTCGCCGCCGGCCGCCCCGACCGCAGCATGGTGCTGTCCGGGCTGCGGGGGGTCGGCAAGACCGTGCTGCTCAACGCGCTGCGCAGCCAGGCGGTCAACCGGGCCTGGGGCACCGGCAAGATCGAGGCGCGGCCCGACCAGTCGCTGCGGCTGCCGCTGGCGCAGGCGGTCAACGCCGCGGTCCGCGAGGTCGCGCACCGGCACCGCGACCCCGACCGGGTCGACCAGGTGTCGGGCGTGCTCAAGGCGTTCGCGCTGCGCACCGAGCTCAAGGACCGCAAGGCGACCACGACCGCCCGCCGCTGGCAGCCCCCGATCGACGTCCCCGCCACCAAGGGCCGCGCCGACTCCGGCGACCTGGAGCTCGACCTGATCGAGCTGTTCACCGACGTCGCCGGCCTCGGCCGCGACCTCGGTGTGGGCATCGCGCTGTTCGTCGACGAGATGCAGGACATCCCGACCGCCGAGCTGGGCGCGCTCTGCGGTGCGTGCCACGAGGTGAGCCAGCAGGGAGCGCCGCTGATCGTCGTCGGCGCCGGGCTGCCGCACCTGCCGGTGGCCCTGGCCGCGTCGAAGTCGTACGCCGAGCGGCTGTTCCGCTACGTCTCCGTCGACCGGCTGCCCCGCGAGATGGCCGACCGGGCCTGGACCGTACCGGCGGGCTCCGAGGAGGTCGGCTACGAGGCCGACGCGCTCGACGAGCTCTATGCGCTGACCGACGGCTACCCCTACTTCGTGCAGGCCTACGGCAAGGTCACCTGGGACGTCGCGGTGACCTCGCCGATCCGCGCGGCCGACGTACGCGATGCCGCGCCGGAGGCCGAGGCCGAGCTCGCCGTCGGCTTCTTCGGCGCCCGCTACGACCGGGCCACTCCGGCCGAGCGCGACTACATGAGCGCGATGGCCGACCTCGGCGAGGGCACCGGCGACCTGGCCGTGAAGACCTCGGAGATCGCCTCGCACCTGGCCCGCAAGCCGCAGTCGCTCTCGCCCGCGCGGGACGGGTTGGTCAAGAAGGGCCTGGTCTTCTCGGCCGAGCGGGGCACCGTCGCCTTCACCGTGCCGCACTTCGGGAAGTTCCTGCGCAGCCAGCGGTAGGTGGCGGGGCGATCGTGACCACGCGAACGCCAGCCTCCCGCGAAGCAGCCGCGACGCTGCTCGAGGATGTCCTGGCCGCGGCAGATCCCGCGGGTGACGTCCGCCTGATCGGCTCGATGTCGAAGCCGGGGGAAGCGGACGCCTTCAGTGACATCGACCTCCGGTGGACCCTCCCGCCGGGACAGGCGGCCGGGCAGCTGCACTCACTGCGCGCGACCCTGCAGCGGGTGGGTGCGGTGGAGTCGCTGCGCGTGGACCCAGGCGTCCGGCCGGACTGGCGCCTGGTGTTCGTGCGCTTCCAGGGATGGCCGCTGTGGTGGCGGGTGGACCTGGAGGTCCACTCCGCGGGTCTGGGTTCCCTCGGCGTCCAGGACGCCGACCCGTGGTCGTCCCACGAGGCTGCCTGCATGGGTGTCGTGGTGACCCTGAGGCCCGGGGGACGGAACCATCAGGATGCGGCCGAGGACCGCTGGCGTCAGCCCTGGAACTCGTAGGTGCCAGGATGCAGGTAGCCGGTCGCGCGTGGGGGCGCCGCTCGACCAGGCGCAGGCGCTTGGCGGCCGCTGAGGTCTCTCGAACAGCCGACTGTCCGGGTCGTGCTCGACCCCCGGGGATGCCGAGGACTGCGCATTGCTTGCGGACGTCGAACGTTCCGGCCGTCGCAGCAGCCAAGGTGCATGACGTACCGGTAGGAGCTGACGCCCCGTTGCACTGTCGCCGTCCGAAGCTCCGGTGTCGGCGACGCTGCGGCTCTTGGCTCACTCGTCCACCCCGGCCGGCTGGTCGGCCGCGACCAGGGGCTCGAGGCAGCACCTGGTCACTGACTTTCCGCACAGCCCCGCAAGTCGGTCGAGCGAGGCCCGCAACCTCTCGGGCGTGGTCGCACGCGCACGTGGGAAGCGGTTCTCGTCGGTCAGCTCGGTCCAGTCGTAGGTGTGTGTGACGCGCGTGTGTGACGGCGTCGATCGGTTCGAGCTCCCAGCGCCACAGGTGTCCGGCCGGTTCCCGGCCCGGCTCGGCCCGTCGCCAGGCGATCTGACGTCCCTCCTCGAACTCGACGACGTGGTTCTCCCGGACGTTGCCCTTCGTCGTCCTCATGGTGAACACCTCGCCGACGGGCACGGACTCGCTGCCCGTCGGCGCGCGCTGCGCCAGGTTGTCGTTGCCGTCCCAACGAGGCTGTTGGGAGGGGTCGGCGATCAGCTCGAACAGGTCCCCCGCCGAGACCCCGATGTCGCGGGTGGCGCTGGGGCTACGGTCGGCATCGTCGTCGTGACTGGTCATGCCCCATGGAATCACGCCCGATCTGTCCCTTGAGGGCCGGTCATGAGGCGTAGAATCGAACATGTGTTCGAACAAACATCCGTGAGTCAGGCCCGCGTGGAGTCCTGGGTCGACCGGTTGGCCGACCTCGACGGGGCGGATCTCACCGACGCGCAGCGGGTCGACCTCCTCACCGTCCTCGAGGAGCTGAAGAGTGCGGCGGCGCCCGCGCAGGCGCGGGTACGGTGTCCTTCGACGCCTCGCAGCGCGCCGGGTGCGCCACGGACAACGAGGAGCGCGAGTGCCGCCGGAGTGTTGCCGCCCAGGTGGCGCTGGCCAGGCGGGAGTCGCCGCACGCCGGCAACCGGCACCTCGGTGTGGCCCGGGCACTGGTGATGGAGATGCCGCACACGATGCGGCGCTGACCTCAGGTCTGATCAGCGAGTGGGGGCACATCTGATGTGCGCGAGACCGCGACCCTACGTGGGAGGACCGCAGAGCCGTCGACGCCGAGCTGGCCGACGGCTCCCGGCGATGGCAACCGGCAGTCGCGGCGGAGGCGCGCGCGATCGGCTACCGCCTCGACCCGACTTCGCTCCTACGCCTCACACGCCTCGTCGAAAACGATCGGCGGGTCCCGTCCGGCCCGCGCCCGACCCGATGACGTTCCTCACCGGGTTCCTCCCGGTCGCGCAGGGAGTCGAGGTGCACGCTGCCCTGCGTCGTCACGCGCAGTCGCTGCACGGGCAGGGTGATCCGCGGACCGTCGCCCAGATCATGGCCGACACGTTGGTGGCCAGGTGCACCGGACGGGAGCGGGCCTCGGGCACCCCGGTCGAGATCCAGGTCGTGATGACCGAACGCACCCTGCTCGAGACGACCCGGAGCCCGCGCGGGTGGTCGGCTACGGCCCGGTCCCGGCCTGGCTGGCCCGACGACTGGTGCGGGAGGCGGAGCAGGCCTGGTACGTCGCCTCTATCGCGGGCCGCTCGGCGCGCAGTCTGCTCCGGATGGATCCAGGCGGCGCCGCTTCGCGGGCAAGCTTCATCAGTTCCTGATGAACCGCGACGACTTGCGCCTGTGACCGTGGTGCGACGCACGTCCGGCACCTCGTCCACCCGGTGCCGGTCGCTCGCGATGGCCGAACCTCGGGAGACCACGGCCAAGGGCTCTGCGGCACTGCAACTCGTCAGGAGGCCGGGCTGTCGACGACCGTCGCGGGCCACGCCGTGACCACGACGACTCCCAGCGGATTCGGCACACGACCCGACCGCCGCCGGGTCCCGGACTGCGCGGACGTCCAGCCGTCCGAGACCTGGAGCAGATCCTCCGGGCATCGCCGGCGCCGCCGGGTCAGCGGTCGCGCCGCATCACGACCCGGCGGAGGGTGGGCCGGCCGACCTCGGTGAGCCCGGCCGCCTCGAACATCGGCACCGTCCCGACGTGGAGCTCGCTCAGGATCACCGACGTCGTGGTGATCGGGTACGCCTCCACCGCGCGGGCTCCGCGCTCGAAGGCGAAGTCGACCGCGGCGCGGGCCAGGGCGGTGGCGACGCCACGCTTGCGGTAGCCCGCCCTGGTCACGAAGCAGGTCACCGCCCAGACGCTCCGGTCGGCCTTGTCCTCCTCGCGGCCCTCCCACGGGACCCGCGCGACGCGGGCCATCCCGTGGTACGCCGGACGCGGCTGCACCGCGCACCAGCCGACCGGCTCGCCATCGAGGTGGGCCAGCAGGCCGCTCGTCGTACCCGACTCGGCATGACCACTGTCGACCTCGTCGCGCAGCCGCTGCGCCCGCTCCTCGACCGGGAACGACCCGAACGACTCCCCTCGGTGCAGCTTGTAGCGCTGGCACTGACAGCGGGACGGGTCCCCACGGGTGCCGAACACGGCTTGGAGGTCCTCCCAGCTGGCCTCGTTGGCCGGCACCACCCGGATGTCGCTCATCACCTGGCGAACTCGTTCGCCGCCGCCTGGATCCGGGCGACGTACGGCGCCCACTCCCCGGCCGGCACCTCGTCGGTGTTGCTGGCCGCGTGGCCGTCGATCGTCTCGCGCAGGATGTCGCAGTGCCCGGCGTGCTGGGCGGTCTCCGCGACGACCCGCACCAGCAGGTGCCCGAACGTCGTGTCGCGCCGGGACTCCTCCCACCAGGCGACCCGCGCGGGGGCGTCGAGCGGGAGGCTCGCGATGGACGCGTCGGAGTGCTGCCACGCGCTGCGGTACCACGCGAGGAGCTGCTCGCGGCGCTCGTCGGTGGTCGGCCACATGTCAGCGCCCTCCCAGACCGACCCGTCCTCGTACCACGGCAGGCGCAGCGGGGAGGCGCGGCCGACACTGTCGCCGAGGTAGCCGAGCTCGATCCCGGTCAGGTGCTTGACCAGCCCGAGCAGGTTGGTGCCGGTCGGCGTCATCGGGCGGCGGACGTCGTACTCGGAGAGCCCGTCCAGCGACGCCACGACGCTCTCGCGCGAGGCCTGCAGGTAGCGCTGGAGGTCGGCGGCCGTCGCGGTCGGTGCGTCCATGTCCTCCAACCAACCACGAGCCACCGACGTGGGCCCTCAACCCGGCAGCGCAGCGGACCGCCGTGGGCTGGCGCCGCGGACCTCACGCACGAGGGCGACCAGCTCGTCGCGGGTCGGTCCGTCGGAGTACGCCGGCCGCCATCCGGTCGCGTAGACCTCACGGGCGAGCGGCTCGACCGCGTCGAGGCACGACGGCAGCGCGTTCATCGAGAGGTACCCACCGATCGCCTCGGCGATCCGGGGATCCCGCTCGGCGGCCGCCAGGATCCGGTCGGAGGGGATCCTCTGGGTCAGGTCCAGATCACCACCCTCCCAGCGCCGCGCGACCTCGCCGTCCATGTGCACGTGGTCGACGACCCAGGGCAGCATCTGGTCGCGGCACCACTCCCCGAACGCCTCGGTCAGGCCCGCCGGGTCCTCGTCGAAGCAGCGCAGGAACGCCTGCACCTGCAGGTACGTCGTGGCGACGCCGCGGCCGAACGTCGGCGTGGTGGTGGCGACGGCGTCGCCGAGCGGCGACCAGCCCGGCCAGCCCGCACTGGGCCCGGAACGTGTTGCGGAGCGGGCCACCGGGCTGCACCTCGGCCACGGGCTCGGAGCGCTCGGGATCGGTCCAGGCAGCGAGCCCGGGGATCGCCCGGCACGCGGCCTCGAACGCGTCGCGGTGCCGCAGGTCCTTGAGCGCCGCGTCGGACGTCGGTCGCACGATCAGCACCGAGAAGTGGCCGCGCTCGTGCAGGAACACGATCGTCTGGTAGCCGTCGAAGTCGGCCTGCCAGGCCAGTGCGTTGGCCATCGGGCCGGGCTCGGCACCGTCGTGGAGCCGGTACTCGCGGTCGACGTACGCCAGGCCGCACGGACCGCCGACGAGGGCCGCCGGACGCACCTGGTCGGCCGCACGACCGGACCGACCGGAGGCGTCGACCACGAGGTCGGCGTCCAGGGTGAGCCCCTCGACCCGGATCCCGTGGACCCGCCCGCCCTCGGCGACCACGCCGTCCACGTGCCCCTGACGGACGACGAGGCGCGGTTCGTCGCCGACCACGTCCCGCAAGGAGCGCTCGAACGTCACCCGCCGGGAGCGCATGCCGGCCGGGAGCGCCTCGCCCGGTCGTTGACCGGGCATCATGATCGGCTCCGCACCACGCGCCAGCCAGGCGTCGTACGCCTCGGGCCACTCGGCCTGCAGCGCTTCCACGACCTGGGACCGGAAGGCGTGGGCGTGCCGGAACTGCATCACCCCGCGCCGGTTCCAGGTCCCGTCCGCGGCCGGTCCGGGATCCCGGTCCACGGCCACCACGTCGTGGCCGCGCCGGGCGAGGGCGACGCCGGTGAGCAGTCCGGCCGGTCCGGCACCGATGATCGCGACCCGCATGGGAGACTCCTGCACTGCTAGTGTAGTGACGACACTGATGGTGACCCCAAGTATGGGGACGCGTCAACGACGGGATAGACCAGATGAGCGAGACCACGCGGCGCGAGTACCGGTCCGAGGTGCGCAGCCGGCAGGCGCGGACGACCCGCCGGGCGATCGTGGCGGCGGCGGCCGACCTGTTCGTGGAGCGCGGGTTCTCGGCGACCACGATCGACTCCGTCGCCGAGCGGGCCGGGGTCGGGCGCAAGACCGTGTTCGACTCGGTCGGCGGCAAGGGAGCGCTGCTCAAGCTGGCCTGGGACTGGGCGCTCGTGGGCGACGACGAGCCGCTCTCGATGGAGCAGCGACCCGAGGTGCAGGCGATCCTCGCCGAGTCCGACCCGCGGCAGCTGGTGCGGATGTGGGTGCACACGATCAGCGACGTGGCCGCGCGGGCGGGCCCGCTCGGCCGGGTGCTGCTGGCCGCGCGCGACGTCGACGACGACGCTGCCGCCCTCGACGCCCTGATCCGCAGCGAGAGCCTGGCCGGTGCGCGTGCCTTCACCCGGCACCTGCAGGGCGTGGGCGGCCTCCGCCCCGGCCTCGACCCGGAGCACGCCGCCGACGTGTGCTGGACCCTGGTCAACTCACCGGCCCACGAGCACCTCGTGCGCGAACGGGGGTGGTCGCAGGCCGCCTACGAGGACTGGCTGGTGACGGTCGTCTCCGCCTCGCTGTTCGGCCCGGACGCCGACCGCGCCGCTCCACAGCCCGAGATCCGGGTCGGCCACGACCGGGCAGCCCAGTGCTTCCGGGCGTCGGTCGACGGCGCACCGGCGGGTACCGCGTCGTACGAGAGGGGGGAGCGCTACGTGCTGCTCACCCACACCGACGTCGACGAGCGGTACGCCGGTCTGCGGGTGGGTTCGGCACTGCTGCGGTTCGCGCTGGACGACCTGGCCGGTGCCGGTCTGCGGGTGGTCGCGGTGTGCCCGTTCGCGCGCGGCTGGGCTGCTCGGCACCCGGAGCACGCGGCGCTCCTGTCCGACCTGCCGGCGTCGACCGCGACGGACTGAGTCGCTACAGCGGGAAGGAGACGCCCGTGAGCTCCTCGGACAGGTCCCAGAGCCGTCGGGCGGCCTCGGGGTCCTGGGCCTGGGTCGAACGGGTCACCGGTCCGGGGGCGCCACGCGTCTGGCCGAGCTTCGTCGGGCCGACGTAGGTGTTGCCGGGCAGGTCCTCGATCGCGGCGTACAGGGTCGGCCGGGCGCCCTCGGCGGCGCTGGTCGCGACCACCTTGTTGCCGATCGCCATCAGCACGTTCATCAGGGGCACGGCGTGGTGCGACTGCAGGTTCGTCGCGCTGTAACCCGGGTGGGCGGCCGTCGCGCGCACCGGCGAACCGGCCGCGTCGAGCCGCCGCTGGAGCTCGGCCGTGAACAGCAGGTTGCTCAGCTTGGACTGCTGATAGGCACGGTTGGGCTGGTAGCGGCCCTCGGCGTCGTAGTCGTCGAAGGCGACCTGCGGGCCGCGGTGCAGGCTGGACGAGACCGTGACCACCCGCTCGGTCAGCTGGGGGAGCAGCAGGTTGGTCAGCGCGAAGGGACCCAGGTGGTTGGTGCCGAACTGACGCTCGAAGCCGTCGGCGGTGCGCCCCTCGGCGACCATCATGATCCCGGCGTTGTTGACCAGCACGTCGAGCGGGCCGTCCCACTTCTCGGCGAACCGGTGCACCGACCCGAGATCGGCGAGGTCCAGCTCGGCCACCGAGGTCGACCCGGTGATGCCCGCCGCGGCCTCCGCGCCCCGGTCGGTGTCGCGGACGGCGAGGACGACGTGGCCGCCGGCACCGGCCAGAGCCCGGGAGGTCTCGAGACCGAGCCCCGAGTTGGCGCCGGTCACCACGAAGGTGCGGCCGCTCTGGTCGGGCAGGGTCCCGGAGGTGGAGGTCATGCCTCCAACGTACCCAGCGGTGCGGCACCGCTCACCGTGCCGGAGATGTCAGACTGGACACATGCGCGACCGGCCACCTCACTGGCCCACGGATCGCCCCCAGGTCGTGGCCCACCGCGGCGCGAGCGACCTCAACCCCGAGCACACGCTCGTCGCCTACCTCGCGGCGCTCGACGAGGGCGCCGAGGCGCTCGAGTGCGACGTCCGGCTGACCGCCGACGGCCACCTGGTCTGCGTCCACGACCGCGACCTCCGGCGTACGGCGAGCACGCCCGGGATCGTGTCCACGATGGAGCTCTCCGAGCTCGACCAGCTGGACTTCGCGAGCTGGAAGCGGCCCTGGGCGGAGCTCGACGACGAGGCCCCCGACGGCGACCCGGAGCTGAGCAGGGTGCTGACCCTGCGCCGGCTCCTGGAGACCGTCGCCGACTACGAGCGCCCGGTCGACCTGGCGGTCGAGACCAAGCACCCCACCCGCTACGGCGGCCTGGTCGAGAAGCGGCTGGTCGAGCTGCTGGCGACGTTCGGCTGGGCCGGGGCGAGCTCCCCGGTGCGGGTGATGAGCTTCTCCTGGATCGCGCTGAAACGGATCGAGCGGCTGGCGCCGGAGCTCGACGTGGTCTTCTTGATGGACAGCCCGGGAGAGTGGCTGCGGGCCCGGCCGCTGGCCCGGCCGGACTGGATCGCCGGCCCCGGGATCGAGCTGATCCGGGAGCACCCCAAGGTGATCTCACGGATCGCGGAGCGCAGCCGCGTGCACTGCTGGACGGTCAACACCGAGACCGACGTCGACCTCTGCCGCGAGGTGGGAGTCGAAGCGGTGATCACCGACCGGCCCGGGGCAATGCTGAGATATCTCACCGGCTGAGTTTCGTTTCTCCGCCAACCGGGTATCCCTTGCTCAGCCTCGGCCGGACGTGACGCGCCTCGGCCGCGATCCCCGGGATCTCGGGGGAGAGAGGAGTTTGCGCGGTGCCTTCCCTGGACCCGGTTGCCCTGGTGCTTCCCTTTGCCGCCAGCAGCGCCTCGATCGCGCGCAAGCAGCTCAAGCAGTGGCTGGTCGAGCTCGGCCAGCCGACCGACGTCATCGAGGACTCCCGGCTGGTCGTCTCCGAGCTGGTCGGCAACGCCGTCCGCCACGCCCGTCCGCTGGCAGACGGGACCGTCATCGTCGCCTGGAACCGGGGCGACACCGGACTCGACATCGCCGTCACGGACGGGGGTGCTCCGACCGAGCCGCACGCCGTCGCCGCGGCGTCCTCCGACCTCGCGGGCCGTGGGCTGACCATCGTGCAGGAGCTGAGCAGCCGCTGGTGGCTCGAGACCTCCCGTTCTCGTTCCACCGTGCACGCCCTCGTCCACCTCTCCTGACCGCCTCCACATAGCCTCTGCCCATGGGCAGACGATCGCGGGACCGGCAGCGCACGACAGACACCTCCACCGGGGAGGTCGGGCCGCGCCAGCCCTGTCCCTGCGGATCGGGCCGTCGCTACAAGGCCTGCCACGGCAGCACGGCGGGCGCACCGACCGTCTACGCCGCGCGTCCGTTCGCCGGGCTCGCGGCCGAGTGCGACCTGGTCGCCCTGCGCGAGTTCGTGCCCTCGGGCACGGCTCCGGTGACCGTCAACGGCCACGAGGACCGCGACGTGCTGCTCTGCACGCTCCTTCCCGGGGCGGCTCCGGCGCTGGTCCGCCAGGACGGAACCGTCTGGCTCGGGATGCAGGTGCAGCACGGCTTCGGCGACGCCAGCCGTGACCTGGGCGCCGCCCTGCTGACCGCGCTCGAGGGCGAGCCCGGCCAGGCGGTCGAGGTGGTCGACGACCCCGGCCCCGGGCCGCGGCTCCAGGACCTGCTGGTCGACGTACCCCTCGAGGTCACCGTGCACGACGGGTTCGAGTTCTGGCTGGCCGACGTCGACGACCCGGACGGCTCACTGGCCGCCGCCCTGGACAACGCCAACAGCGCGGTCTCGCCGACCCGGCGGCTGACCTCGGTGGAGGGCGCCTACTGGTCGGACGTGACCACCAAGGAGTACCTGCGCTGGGCGATGCCGCACGACGAGGACCGGCTCCTGGACGCGCTGGCCCGGCTGCACGCTGCCGGCAACGACCGGCTGGTGGAGGACTCCCGGCTGGTCGGCATGTTCCGGGCCCACGGTCTGCTGGTCCCGGTGTGGGACCTGGTCCCCGGCACCGGCGCCGAGGCGCTGGAGGCGCCGGCGGCCGCCTTCGCGGCCGAGCTGGACAAGGCCCTCGCCGCCAGGGAGCCGCTCACCGGCGACGAGCGGGCCGCCCGCGCGGGCCTTGCGAACCGGCAGCTCACCCTGCGCTGAGGAGTGGTCCGCCCGGACCACGTCGTGTCGCCCGTCCGGGTAGTTGTGACGACACGGCGGACCACGTACGTTTGGCTGCGCCCGGCCGTTGTTGCATCCCCCGTCAACAGCGGCCGGGCGCTCGCGTCGCGGCGCCTCAGAGCGGGTCGCGGCTGACCGGGCAGGACATGCAGCGAGGTCCGCCCCGACCCGATCCGAGCTCCGAACCGGCGATCGCGATCACCTCGATGCCGGCCTCCTCGAGCCGGGTGTTGGTCTCGATGTTGCGCTCGTAGGCGACCGCGACCCGCGGCGCCAGGGCCAGGGTGTTGTTGCCGTCGTCCCACTGCTCGCGCTCGGCGGTGACCGGGTCCAGGCCGGTGTCGATCTGGTGCAGGGTGTCGATGCCGATCGCCTTCGCGGCCGCGACCAGGAACGGCTCGGCCGGCGCGACGTCGAGGTGGTCGCCGTCGCTGGCGGTGACGGCGTGCGCCATCAGCTGGTCGGCGACGTTGGGGTACATCACGATCTTGTCGACGTCGACCATCGTGCACACGGTGTCGAGGTGCATGGTCGCCCGCTCCTGGGCGATCGGCACGGCGAGCACGGTGTGCGCGAGGTCGTCGGCGAACACCTCCCGCGCGAGCTGCTCGGCGCCTGCCGGCGTGGTGCGCTCGCCGACACCGACGGCGATCACGCCGGGTGCCATCAGCAGGACGTCACCGCCCTCGACGTGCTCGTGCCGCCAGCCGTGGATCCGCCGGGCCCCGGCGAACCGGGGGTGCCGGGTGTAGATCAGCTCGGTCAGCTGGCTCTCGCGCACCCGGGCGGGCATCGCCAGCGACGTGATCGCCACCCGGTCCCGCACCCAGACCGAGGAGTCGCGGGTGAAGAGCAGGTTGGGCAGCGGGTCGATCAGGAAGTCGTCGTGGGTGAGCAGCGAGGTGACCAGGCTGTGCCCGGCCCGCACCTCGTCGTTGCGCACGCCCGCGGTGAGCGCCTCCATCAGGCCGCGCGGGTCGAGGTCGGTCAGCGCCGCTCGGAAGTAGTCACGCAGGGTGTCGCCGAGGTGCAGCGACGTGGTCACCGACTCGATCGCGCTGGCCCGCGCCTCCTCCTCCTCCAGCGTCTCCACGAGGAGCTCGGTCAGGTAGAGCACCTCGACGTCGCGATCGCGCAGGGCCTCGGCGAACGCGTCGTGCTCCTCCTGCGCCCGGCTGACCCAGGGGATGCCGTCGAAGAGCAGCTTGTCGTTGTTGCGGGGGGTGAGCCGCTTCAGCTCGTTGCCGGGGCGGTGCAGCATCACGGTGCGCAGCCGGCCGACCTCGCTGGAGGCGCCAAGGGTGGTCATGGGCGGAAGCCTAGTGTGGCGCCGGCTCAGGCGAGCAGCTCGTAGGCCGTGACCGCGGCGAGCAGCAGGCACACGCCGGCGCCGATGTAGTGGAGCAGCGAGAGCCGCATGGAGCGCAGCAGCACCCGGCCGGCGATCACGGCCAGCCCGGACACCACGAGCAGTGCGGCCCAGGCGCCGATGAAGACGTTCACGTGGTCGTGGTAGCGGCCCACGAAGGTGATCGTCAGCAGCTGTGAGAGGTCCCCCCACTCGGCGGCGAACAGCACCAGGAAGGAGGCCACGGCCGCCTTGAGGAATGACCGGTCCTCGACCGACGCGCGTGCGTACTCCTCCTCCTGCTCCTTCTCGGCGGCGTCGGCCCCCGGGGCGGTGCGGAGGAGAAGGAAGGCGCCGATCAGGAAGATCGCGATCGCCACGCCCTTGACCACGCCCTCGGGCAGCAGCGTGGCGAGCGCACCGACGGTGACCGCGACCAGGGTCTGCACGCCGAACGCGAGGCCGACGCCGAGCCAGACCGCGAGCGGCCGGTAGCGGGTCGAGAGCACCAACGCCGCGATGAAGGTCTTGTCGGGGAGCTCGACGACGAAGATCGAGCCGAAGACGACGGCGATGGTGGTGAGGTCCACCGGGACAACCTACGGGCGGTCGATCACCGACCGACAACCGACCGGGCGGCGGCCACGGCCGCCTGGAGCACGTCCTTGACCGGCCGACCGAGCGCCGCGGCGGCGGCGGCGGCGTGCTCGTACTCCGGCTGGAGGTTCAGCAGCTCGCCGTCCAGCCGGGCCAGCTTCACGTCGACCGGGTGGCCGTCGACCTCGACGGTGACCAGCTCGCGGTCCAGTGCGCGCTTGCCGACCGGCTGCTCGCGCAGCCCGATGCTGGTGGTGTGCCGGAAGATCTCGCGGCCGACCGCGTCGGCGCGGTCCGCGGCGACGAGCACCGAGAGGGTGTGCGCCGGTCGACCCTTCTTCATCAGGATCGGGGTCAGCCAGGCGTCGCTCGCGCCCGCCGCGAGCAGCGCCGCGATCGCGGCCGGCCAGAGCCGCGGGTCGAGGTCGTCGACGTTGGTCTCCAGGAGCCGCACCCCACTCACCTGCGAGGAGGTCTCGCCGACGAGCAGCCGCAACGCGTTCGTGTGCCCCGCGGGATCGCGGCCACCGGCGCCGACGCCGATCGCGCTCGTGGTCATGGCCGGCTGTGGCCCGGTGCCGGTGGCGTTGGCGACCAGCAGCGCGGCACCGGTAGGGGTGCAGAGCTCGACGTCCACCGGCCCGCCGTACGACGGGAAGCCGCGGAGCAGCTCCGCCACCGCCGGGGCCGGCACCGGCAGCCGCCCGTGCTCCGTTCCGACGTGGCCACCCCCCACCGCCACGGGCGAGACCACCAGGCCGTCGAGCGCGAGGTGCTCGAGGCCGGCACAGGCGCCCACCACGTCGACGATCGCGTCCAGCGCCCCCACCTCGTGGAAGTGCACGTCGTCGACCGCCGATCCGTGCACCCTCGCCTCCGCCTCGGCGAGCCGGGCGAAGGTGGCGAGCGCGCGGGTGCGCACGCCCGCGGCGAGCGACCCGGCCTCGAGGAGAGCGCGCACGTCGCGCCAGGTGCGGTGCCGGGCGGGGTCGGTGACCGAGACCTGGACCCGGGTCGCCGCGAAGCCGTTGCGGGTCACCTCGCTGACCGCGAGCGCCACCGGTTCCGGCGCTACCCCGTCGACGGCCTCCCGGATCACCTCGATCGGGACCCCGACGCCGACCAGGGCGCCGAGGAACATGTCACCGCTCGCCCCCGAGGAGGCGTCCAGCCAGCCGGTGGTCATCGGGAGCGGGGTCCGGCGTTGCGGGCCACCCGCGCGGCGTGCACGGCGGCGCCGTACCCGTTGTCGATGTTGACCACGGTGACCCCCGGAGCGCAGGAGTTGAGCATCGCCAGCAGCGCGGCCAGGCCGTTGAACGAGGCGCCGTAGCCGACGGAGGTCGGCACCGCGACCAGGGGCACGCCGGTGAGTCCGCCGACGACGCTGGGCAGCGCGCCCTCCATGCCGGCCACCACGATCAGGCAGTCGGCCGCCGTGAGCTCCTCGCGGACGTCGAGCAACCGGTGCAGCCCGGACACGCCGACGTCACCGATCGCGGTCACGTTGGCCCCGTGCACGCGCGCGGTGAGCACGGCCTCGGCGGTGACCGGTGCGTCGGAGGTGCCGGCGGCGACCACGATCACCAGCCCGCGCGGCTCCGGCAGCGGTCCCAGCACGGCGGCCCGGGCCACCTCGTCGATGACCGCGTCGGGCAGCTCGTGGCGCACCGCCTCCCGGGCCTCCTCGGAGAGCCGGGTGGCCAGCACCGCCCGGTCCGGGTGCCGGCTGTGCAGCCGGTCGAGGATGCCGACCACCTGCTGCGGGGTCTTGCCGGCGCCGTAGACCACCTCCGGGTCGCCGGTACGGCGCGCACGGTCGACGTCGAGCCGGGCGTAGCCGAGGTCGTCGGTGCGCGGCTGGTCGGGGCGCGGGTCCTCAGCCACGGAACGGATCCGCCGGGTAGACGCCGATCACCTTGACGTCCGTGGTGAAGAACGAGAGCTCCTCGAGCGCCCGCTTGAGCGGCGGGTCGTCCGGGTGCCCGTCGACCTCCGCGAGGAACTGGGTGGCGGTGAACTCGCCGCCGACCATGTAGCTCTCGAGCTTGGTCATGTTGACCCCGTTGGTGGCGAAGCCGCCGAGCGCCTTGTAGAGCGCGGCCGGCAGGTTGCGGACGTTGAACACGAACGAGGTCACCACCGGACCGGCTCCCGCGGGCGCCGGGTCGGGGTCGCGGGCGAGCACCACGAAGCGGGTGGTGTTGTGCTCCTCGTCCTCGACGTCCTCGCGGAGGATCGTGAGTCCGTAGATCTCGGCGGCCAGCGGCGGCGCGATCGCGGCCTGGGTCGGGTCGGCGAGCTCGGCGATCTCCCGGGCCGCGCCGGCGGTGTCACCGGAGATCACCGGCACCAGGCCGAGCTCGCGGATCACCTTGCGGCACTGGCCGAGCGCGTGCACGTGGCTGTGCACGCCGCGGATCGTGTCCAGCGAGCTGCCGGGCACACCCATCAGCGTGAACTGGATGCGCAGGAAGTGCTCGCCGATGATGTGCAGTCCCGACGTCGGCAGGAAGTGGTGGATGTCGGCGACCCGGCCCGCGATCGAGTTGTCGATCGGGATCATGGCCAGGTCGGCCTCGCCGCTCTCGACGGCCGCGAAGACGTCCTCGAAGGACGCGCAGGCGAGCGCGTCCCATGCCGGGTAGTGCTGCCGGGACACGAGGTGGGAGTTGGCGCCGGGCTCGCCCTGGTAGGCGATCCGGGTCGGCGATGCGTTCACCGGGCCATGCTCCCACGCACGTACGCTGACCGGGTGGCCACCATTCTCAGCCTCCTCGCCCTCGTCGTCGCCCTTGCTGCGCTGGCGATCGCGGTCAAGGGGGCCCGTCCGCGCACGTCGGCCGACGGCCTGGACGTTCCCGAGGACGTGCCCGCGCTGCGCAGCGAGGTGGCCGCGCTGCGTGCCGACCTGACCGCGTCGCTGCGGCACCTCGCGGTGGTGAGGTACGACGCCTTCGCCGACATGGGCGGTCACCTGTCGTGGACGGTCGCCCTGCTCGACGACGGGGGGAGCGGGGTCGTGCTCACCTCGATCCACGGTCGCCAGGACACCCGCTCGTACGCCAAGCCGATCCAGGCCTGGGTCTCGGAGCAGCAGCTCTCACCCGAGGAGGAGTCGGCGGTCAGCCACGCCCGAGGCTGACCGGGTCCGCAGCTCTCGTCCCGGAGTGGGCGCAGGGTCCGCCCTCCAGCACCCGCATCGTCGGCCCCCGGGGCTCCACCACCACCGTGGCGAGGGTGGCGCTCCGGGCCCAGTCGACGATCTCCGGCTGCGGGTGGCGGCACACCCCACCCGCAGGATCGTGGTGCGCCATCGCGGCCAGCACGTCGTCCGGCGAGGACGGCCGCCGCTCGCGCAGGGCACGCTCGAGGTGGCGCAGCCGCACCCACGAGCTGGGGTAGACCTCCTCGGTGGTCAGGCAGCCGTCGCGGCCGGGCTCGGAGACGAAGTGGTTGGTGCGCACGAGCAGCCCGTCGGTCGGCTCGACCACACCCGGTCCGTCGGGGAACAGCTCGACGGTGGCACCGTGCCGGGCGTCGAGGACGGTCAGCGAGGTGGACGCGGAGACCGACGTGTCGTGGCACATCGCCGCGGCCTCGTCGTACGACGAGGCGTGCGTGAGGATCCGTCGGCTGAGCAGGTGGACCGGCAGCCCGACCCGGTCGTTGTCGTCGGTGGCGTGGTGCAGCATGTTGAGCAGCACGCCGACGCCCCGGCTGGACACCCCGATCTTCGCCAGCAGGCCGTACTCGGTGACCGTCTCCAGCCAGCCGCCGTCCTGCTGCGGGACGCGCCAGCGCAGCCAGGTGTCGGCCATCGAGGCGTACCAGTCCCAGGTCTGCACGCCGTACGCCGGCCCGTCACCGGGCGTGACCACCACCGTCGAGCACTCGCGCTGCCCGAAGGGGTCGGCCTTGGCCAGCAGCTCGGTGCGGGCGTTGACCGCGACCACGTCGAGCGGGTCGACGCCGGCGCCCTCGGCGATCCCGGTGATCTCCGCCAGCGCCTCGGGTGCGAGGTCACCGATCACCTCGCGGAACTCCGCGGCCCAGCGTCGGGCGTCGAAGCCGTCCGCCCCGCGTCGGGCGAACAGTGCGGCGTAGCCGGCCACCGACGCCCGCACGCCGTCCGCGTTGGCGGCGCCGAACTCCACGCCGCGCTCGCGGGGCGGCAGCGGGGAGGAGGTGAACGTGCGGACCTGGCTCATCGGGTCGAGGCTATCGGGGCACCCGCACCAGCAACCGGCCGTGCACGCACTCGGCCCGGATCTCGCGCCCGGGCGCGATCAGGTCGCCGTCGAGCTGACGCGGTGACTCGATCGCGGCGCGGACGGTCACGGTGCGGCCGCGCATCCGGGTGATCAGCTCGTCGGTGCGCTTGTTGCGGCTCAGCACCCGGACGGCCAGCGGCAGCCAGGACAGGAACCAGCGCGGGTAGAGCAGCACCACGTCGAGCTCCCCGTCGTCGATCTCGGCGTCGGGGATCAGCGGCAGGCCGGCCTGGAGGAAGCCGACGTTGCCGATCACGACCGTGCGGGCCCGGTGCTTGGTGACCGGTCCGTCGTCGACGGAGACCTCGATCCGCACGGCCGGGAACATCAGCGACCGGAAGCCGGAGATCACGTAGGCCAGCCAGCCCACGCGCGCCTTGATGTTGTCACTGACGCCCTCCATGATCGCGGCGTCGAACCCCATCCCGGCCATCACCAGGAACGTCGAGTCCTCCATCTTGTCGCCCGAGACGCGCACCAGGTCGATCGCCCGGTCCTGTCCGTTGAGGGCGACGTCCACGGCTGCGCGGAGGTAGAGCGGGAGGTCGAGGTTGCGGGCCAGCAGGTTGCCGGTGCCGGCCGGCACGATGCCCACCGGGATGCCGGTGCCGGCGAGCTCCTCGCAGACCGTGCGGACGGTGCCGTCACCGCCGCAGGTGATCACCAGGTGGGCGCCGGCGACCGCGGCCGCGTGCGCCTGGCCCTCACCGGGATCCTCGACGGTGGTCTGGTACCACGAGACGTCCGACCAGCCGGACTCGGCGGCCATCGCCTCCACCATCGCCACGAACTGGCCCGGGTCGTCGACCTTCGCCGGGTTCAGCACGACCGCCAGCCGACGCTGGTCGTTGGGGAAGACCTCGGGCAGTGCGTCGGTGGTGTGCACGATGGAGCGAGGCTGCGGCTCGTAGAAGGCCAGCCAGAGCAGGGTGACCGCGGCGCCCAACAGCCAGCCACCGACCACGTCCGAGAGGTTGTGCACGCCCAGGAAGATCCGGTCGGCTCCGACCAGCAGCGCGATCGCGAGTGCCACCGCGATCACGGTGCGGCGCACCCCGCGACGCCGGACCAGCATCAGCGCCAGCACGATCGCCACCCCCGCCGCGGCGGCGATGCCGCTCGCATGGCCGGAGGGGAAGCTGAACGAGGTGAGCGTGGTGACCGGGTCCTCGAACACCGGCCGCTTCCGCTCGACCACGGCCTTGAGCACGTCGACCACGACCGTCGTCGTGGTCATCACCCCGATCGTCCACAGCGCCGCCCGCCGGTGGTTGCGGACGAAGAGCAGCACCGCCGTGACCGCCGTGAAGGCGGTCATCGGCAGGAACTCGAAGCCGTACTGCACGCCGAGGAAGAAGTGCCGCGCCCACGCGTGCGTGAAGGTGAAGTGCTCCGGATCGGCGCCGGACCGGGCGTCGAGGTCGAGCAGCGGCTGCCACTCGGCGGCGACCAGGCCCGCGACGACCGCGAACAGGACCAGGCAGACCGAGCCCCAGGTCAGCGCGACCCGGCGCTGCTCGCGGGAGTCCGTCACCGGTGCTCGAGCCGGACCACGATGCTCTTGGAGACCGGCGTGTTGGACTGTCGGGCCACCGAGTCCAGCGGCACCAGCACGTTGGTCTCCGGGAAGTACGCCGCCGCGCACCCGCGCGCCGTCGCGTAGGAGACGATCCGGAACGCCTCCGCCCGGCGCTCCGTCATCCGCTGGCCGTCGTCCCACACCCCGACGATGTCGACCACCTCGCCGTCGTGGAAGCCGAGCGAGCGCAGGTCCTCGGGATTGACGAACACCACCCGTCGGCCCTGCTTGATCCCGCGGTAACGGTCGTCGAGCCCGTAGATCGTGGTGTTGAACTGGTCGTGGCTCCGCACCGTCTGGAGCACCAGGTGGTCGGGCGGGGCGACCACGGCGTCGAGGTCGTTGACGGTGAACCTCGCCTTGCCGGTCTCGGTCTTGAACTCCCGGCGGTCGCGCGGCGGGTGCGGCAGCGCGAAGCCTCCCGGCTGGCGGATCCTCTTGTTGAACTGCTCGAAGCCCGGGATCACCCGCTCCACGTGGTCGCGGATCTTGTCGTAGTCGGCGCGCATGCCGGTCCAGTCGACCGTGTCGTCGGCACCGAAGAGCGCCTCGGCGAGGCCGGTGATGATCGCGACCTCCGAGCGCAGGTGCGGCGAGGCCGGTTCGAGCCGGCCGCGCGTGGAGTGGACCATGCCCATCGAGTCCTCGACGCTGACCACCTGGTCACCGCCGTCCTGCCGGTCGCGCTCGGTGCGTCCCAGGCACGGCAGGATCAGCGCCTCGTCACCGGTCACGACGTGCGACCTGTTGAGCTTGGTCGACACGTGCACGGTCAGGTCGAGGCTGCGCATCGCGGCCTCGGTCGCGGTGGTGTCGGGGGTGGCCGCGACGAAGTTGCCGCCGACCGCGAAGAACACCTTGATCCGGCCGTCGCGCATGCCTCTGATCGTGTCCACGGCGTCGAGCCCGTGCTCGCGCTTCGGCTCGAAGCCGAACTCGTCGCGGAGCCCGTCGAGGAGGTCGTCGTGCGCCTTCTCCCAGATCCCCATCGTGCGGTCGCCCTGCACGTTGGAGTGCCCGCGCACCGGGCAGAGCCCGGCGCCGGGCTTGCCGATGTTGCCGCGCAGCAGCATCAGGTTGGTGATCTCCTGGATGGTCGCGACCGCGTTGCGGTGCTGGGTCAGGCCCATCGCCCAGCACACGATCACCCGGTCGGACTCGCGGTAGCGCTTGGCCAGCCCCTCGATCTCCGGCCGGGTCAGCCCGGTCTGCTCGAGCACCTCGTCCCAGGTCAGGGACTCCAGGGCAGCCGCGTACTCGTCGTACTCGGAGGTGTGCTCGGCGACGAACTCCTCGTCGACCGCGCCCGCCTCGATGGTCAGCTTGCCCAGCATCGCGAACAGGGCCTGGTCGCCGGTCAGCCTCACCTGGAAGAACTCGTCGGCCAGGTCGGTGCCCTTGACCATGCCCTGGGGGGACTGCGGGTTGTGGAAGTGGCGGAGCCCCGCCTCGTCGAGCGGGTTGATGTTGACGATGTGCGCGCCGCCCTGGCCGTTGCCGGTCTTGGCCCGCTCCAGCGCGCTCAGCATCCGCGGGTGGTTGGTGCCCGGGTTCTGCCCGACCACGAGCACGAGATCCGCGGCGTAGATGTCCTCGAGGAGCACCGTGCCCTTGCCGATCCCGATCGAGTGCGCAAGCGCAGCGCCGGAGGACTCGTGGCACATGTTGGAGCAGTCGGGGAGGTTGTTCGTGCCGAAGCGGCGCACCATCAGCTGGTAGAGGAACGCCGCCTCGTTGGAGGTGCGCCCGCTCGTGTAGAAGCTCGCGGCGTCCGGGGAGGGCAGCGCCTTGAGTCGGTCGGCCACCAGCGTGAAGGCCTCGTCCCAGCCGATCGGGCGGTAGTGGTCATGGCCGGCGGGCTTGTAGAACGGCTCGGTGATCCGACCCTGCTGGCCGAGGAACCAGTCGCTCTCGCGCTCGAGCTCGGAGAGCGGGTGGGTGGCGAAGAAGTCGCGGTCGACCCGGCGCAGCGTGGCCTCCTCGGCGACGGCCTTGGCGCCGTTCTCGCAGAACTCGAACGGGCTCCGGTGGTCGGGATCGGGCCAGGCGCAGCCCGGGCAGTCGAAGCCCTTCTTCTGGTTCAGCCGGGCCAGCGTCAGTGCCGTACGGCGGACGCCCATCTGCTGCTGCGACATCTTCAGCGCGTGGTAGACGCCGGGCACGCCGGCTGCGTGGGTCTTGCGGTCGCCCACCTCGAGCGTGGACTCGTCCGCGTCCTGCCGCGGTGCGTGCTTGGCCATGCCACATTGTTACCGGCCGTCCCCGAGCGCCGCTCCTCCCCTACGGGTGGGTGTCTGGCTAGACCGCCCGACGCGCCCGCCGCAAACGGAACCGTGCTCGGCGGCGCACACCTCTAACCTGAGGTGATGAGGACCCCGGCACGGCTCACGGCGCTCGCTGCCGCGTGCGCGCTCCTCGCCGGTTGTGGGCAGCAGGCGTCGGGTGAGCAGGGGCCGACGAGCGCGACCCGGGCCGCCCCTGCCCCCGCCGGCGCGGAGCAGCCCTGGCTGCTGCGGCTCGACAGCTACTCCGGCGAGGACGGCGAGACCAAGCAGGCGACGTACCTCACGATCACGCCCGCCACCGGCGACGTGGTGGAGGTGACGACCCCGAGGCTCGAGGTCGCGGAGGCCTCGGGGGACCAGCGGATGCTGCTGGTCGACGCAGACCACTCGACAGCGCTGCTCGACTCGCGCCCGACCCCGGGCGACCGCTCGAAGGGGCGGGTGCGGCTCTACGACCTCTCCGAGCAGGGTGAGACCCGCACGCTCGACGTCCGCCGGGCGACCGGTACCCGCGGCCTGACCACGGACTGGGTGGCCTTCGACCCCCGCCGGCCGGGCACGCTGCGCGTGGTCGACGGGCTGGACGTCTGGGTGGTGCCGACAGACGGCGGGAAGGCGACCAAGGAAGGCGTGCTCCCGACGAAGCCGGGCTGGATGTACTCCGGCGGCTTTGACAAGAACGACGGGCGACCCTACATCGAGGACACGGACTCGTTCCGGACGCTCCCGCCCGGCAACGGTGAGACCAACACCAGGCCGGTGGTGCGCACGACCGGCACGGTGGTGCCGTCCGACAACGGCGGGTTCGCGGGGTTGCCCGAGGCGCACTGCGGCCTGGGCACCGCCTTCACGCTGCTCGACGGACCGACCTGGGCGTTCTGCGTCAAGGGCAAGGACATCCTGACCCGTGTGATCGAACGCGGCGCGGCTGACTGGGAGGACGTCGGCGAGCCCGTCGCCGACGTGGTCGCTCCCAACGCCGAGCCGACGTTCGTGCTGCCGTCGCGGTAACCGGGTGGCCCGCGGTCGATATCCTCGGCGGGTGATCGACCCACGAGTGCTCCGAGACGACCCTGACCGTGTCCGTGCCGCCCAGGCGAAGCGGGGGCTGTCCGGTGACGTCGTCGACACGGCGCTCCGCGCCGATCAGGAGCGCCGTACCTCGATCGCCGACTTCGAGCGGTTGCGCGCCGAGCAGAAGCAGCTCGGCAAGCAGATCCCGCGGGCGTCCGGGGAGGAGAAGGCCGACCTGCTCGCGCGCACCAAGGTGCTCGCGGCCGACGTCAAGAGCGCCGAGGCCGCCCAGACGGCCGCCGACGAGGACTGGCGCCGGGCGATCATGTCGATCCCCAACCTCGCCAACGACGCCGCGCCGTCGGGGGGCGAGGAGGACTTCGTGCTCCTGGAGACGGTCGGCACGCCGCGTGACTTCGCCGCCGAGGGCTTCGAGCCGCGCGACCACATCGAGCTGGGCCGGATGCTGGGTGCGATCGACATCGAGCGCGGTGCCAAGGTGTCGGGCTCCCGCTTCTACTACCTGACCGGCCCCGGCGCCGACCTGGAGATGGCGCTCACGGCGATGGCCATGGACCAGGCGCGCAGCAACGGGTTCACCACCGTGATCCCGCCGGCGCTGGTCAAGCCGCGCGCGATGGAGGGCACCGGGTTCCTCGGCCAGGCGGCCGACGACGTCTACCGGATCGAGGGCCAGGACATGTACCTCGTCGGCACCTCGGAGGTGCCGATGGCGGCCTACCACTCCGACGAGATCCTCGACGCCACCCGGTTCCCCCTGCGCTACGCCGCGTTCAGCCCGTGCTTCCGGAAGGAGGCCGGCTCGCACGGCAAGGACACCAAGGGCATCATCCGCGTGCACTGGTTCGACAAGGTGGAGATGTTCGTCTTCACCACGCTCGAGGAGTCCTACGCCGAGCACCAGCGGCTGCTGGAGTGGGAGAAGGAGTTCCTCGACAAGCTCGAGCTGGCCTACCGCGTGATCGACGTTGCGGCGGGTGACCTGGGGCTGTCCGCCGAGCGCAAGTTCGACTGCGAGGCGTGGATCCCGACCCAGGGCAGGTACCGCGAGCTCACCTCGACGTCCAACTGCACCGACTTCCAGGCTCGCCGGCTCGACATCCGGGGCCGTGCTCCGCAGGGCGAGGGGGGCGACGTGACCCGCCCGGTGGCCACCCTCAACGGCACGCTCTGCGCGATGACCCGCACGATCGTGGCGATCCTCGAGACCCACCAGCAGGCCGACGGGTCGGTGCTGGTGCCGGAGGCGCTGCGGCCGTACCTGCAGGGACGCGAGATCCTGAAGCCGGTCACCGGTGGGTGACCCCGGCTGGCGGCCGCGGCTGGTCGCGCTGGACATCGACGGCACCCTGCTGATCCCGGACTTCGCTGCCGGCCACAGCGCGGAGCAGACCACGCAGGGGGTCGCCGAGGCCGTGCTCGCCGTGGCGCAGGCCGAGGCGCACGTGGTCCTCGCCTCCGGCCGGGCTCCGCTGAGCATGGCCGGGGTGGCCGACCGGCTCGACCTGACCCGCACCGTCGAGGAGCTGACCGGGGCCCGGCTGCACGTGGTCGCCTCCAACGGCTCCGTGGTGTTCCGGCACCCGCCGATGGAGGTGGTCCACGAGGTCACCTTCGACGCGAGCACCGCGGTGCGCACGGTGCTCGAGCACGTCCCCGGCGCCGCCGTGGCCGTGGAGGAGCACGGCGTCGGCTACCGGGTGAACCGGCTCTTCCCCGACGGCGAGCTCGACGGCGAGATGATCGTGACCGACCTCGACGGGCTGGCCCTCGACGCGGTCAGCCGCGTGATCGTGCGCGACCCCGACTCCACGTCGGAGGACTTCGTGCATCTCGCGAAGTCGCTCGGGCTCCAGGGCACCAACTACTTCATCGGCTGGACCGCATGGCTCGACCTCGCGCCCGAGGGCGTCAGCAAGGCCAGCGGGCTCGAGTGGGTCTGCCGGGACCTGGGTGTCGACCGTGAGGACGTGCTGGCGATCGGTGACGGCCGCAACGACACCGAGATGCTGGCCTGGGCCGGCCGCGGTGTCGCGATGGGCCAGGCGCCCGCCGAGGTGAAGGCGGCCGCCGACCACGTGACCGGTCGCGTCGAGGACGACGGGGCGGTCGAGGAGCTGCGGCGGTGGTTCCCGTGAGGCCGGCCCGGTCCGGCTGGTCGCCACCGACCTCGACGGCACGTTGGTGCACTCCGACGGGACGATCACCCGGCGCACCCGCGACGCGCTGCTGGCGGCCGAGGCGGCCGGCATCTCGGTGGTCTTCGTGACCGGTCGACCGCTGCGCTGGGCCGAGGAGGTCTTCGACCACGTCGGGGGGCACGGCCTCGCGATCGTCTCCAACGGCGCCCTGGTCTGGGACGTCGCCGGCGACGCCGTACGGCTGACCCGGACCATCGACCCGGTGGTCGGGATCGAGGTCTGCCGGCTGATCCGCCGGGCCGTGCCCGGCACCCACTACGCGGTGGAGCGACTGTCCGGCATCGCGCTCGAGCCCGGCTTCCTGGAGCGCCACGCGATCCCCGAGGACGCCCGCAGGGGACCCGTCGAGGAGATCTTCGACGGCCCGGCGCTCAAGCTGCTGGCCCGTCACGAGGAGATGTCCCCGCAGGAGTTCTGGGACCGTGCGGAGGAGGTGGCCGGCGACCGGGTCGTGATCACCTGGTCGTCGGGCTCGGCGATGCTGGAGATGAGCGCGGCCGGGGTCACCAAGGCGACCACGCTCGCGATGCTGTGCGCCGAGCGCGGGATCGCGCCCGGGGAGGTGCTGGCGATCGGGGACATGCCCAACGACATCGCGCTGCTGGAGTGGGCGGGCACGTCGTACGCCATGGGCAACGCGCACCCCACGGTGCAGGCCGTGGCCGACCACGTGGCCTCCAGCAACGACGACGACGGCGTGGCCCGGGTGATCGAGGAGCTGCTGGCCCGTGGATGACGTGGCCGCGGACGCCTATCTCGCCCGGATCGGGGGTGTCCGGGAGCGGCCGTCCGCGGCGGCGCTGACGACGCTGATGGGTGCCCACCTGAGGGCGGTGCCGTTCGAGAACCTGAGCATCCACCTCGGCGAACCCATCTCGCTCACCGAGGCCGACCTGCTCGACAAGATCGTGACCCGGCACCGGGGCGGATTCTGCTACGAGCTCAACGGTGCGTTCGCGGCCCTGCTGCGGCACCTCGGGTACGACGTCACGCTGCTCGCCGCCCGGGTCTACGGCGAGGTCGGGCCCGGGCCGCTCTTCGACCACCTCACGCTCCGCGTCGACGTCGACGATGCACCCTGGCTGGCCGACGTCGGGTTCGGACGGTTCGTCGTCGCGCCGTTCCGTCTCGACGTCCACGACGACCAGCACGACCTGGCCGGGGTGGTGCGCGTCGTCGAGACGGACGCCGATCACCCGTGGGGCGACCTGCAGGTCCGGGTCGGCGACCGGCCCCAGCTCCTCGTGGAGCAGCGGCCCCGGGTCCTCGCGGACTTCGCGCCGACCTGCTGGTACCAGCAGACCTCGCCCGACGCGCACTTCACCAGGTCCCTGACCTGCTCGCGCCCGACCGGGGACCACGGCCGGGTCACGATCAGCGACCGGCTGCTGATCACGACGGTCGACGGCGAGCGCACGGAGACGACGCTCCGCTCCGAGGAGGACGTCCTCGCCGCCTACCGCGACCACTTCGGGTTCACCCTCGACCGGCTGCCGACTCCTCCGGCGGGAACCGCCGGGCCCTGACGCACGTCACAGGGCCATGAGAAGACTGCTCGTGGTGCTGGCCCTGACCGGATCGGTGCTGGTGATCGCGCCGGGGACCGCGTCCGCGTGCAGCTGCGTGAGGGACACCGTCGCGCACTACCTGCGCGGCGCGGACGCGGTGGTGCGGGCGCACCCCCTGCACCGGGAGACCTTCGGGAGCAGGACGCGCTACACGATGCAGGTCGACTCGGTGGTCAAGGGCGAGACCGGTCGCCGGATCCTGGTCAAGGGGGACGACGGGTGCGGTCTCGACGAGCGTCGCGGAGCGCCCGGACTACTACTTCCTCCACGGCTCCGGCGGTGAGTTCACGGCGAGCCTGTGCGGCCAGCCGCTGGAGAGGTCCGCCGCCCGGCTGAGCGCCGTGCTCGGCCCGGGTCATCCACCGGACCCGGGTCTCGACGTGTCCTACGCGCGCTCGGCCCCCATGCTGTTCTGGGGTACGACGGGCGCGGGCGTGCTGGTGCTCGGGGTGGCCCTGCTGGTCACGCACGAGGATCAGGCGGCGGTCGTCCCGAACGGGAACGTAGCCAGGGTGCGGGTGTCGCCCTCGGCCACCCGGACCAGCGTCGCCGTGTGCGCCACCGCCTCGATCGGCAGCCGGCGGTCGAGCTCGGCACGCAGCGTCTCGGTGTCCTCGCCCTCGAGCAGCGGCACGCTCAGGTGCGGCACCACGTCGTCGAACGCGCCGCCGTACGGCGGGAACTCGGGGAACACCCGCAGCAGACCCAGCGTCAGCCGGCGGAACACGCCCCCCGGCTCGGGCACCAGGTAGGTCGGGCCGCCGGGGAACCCGGAGACCCCGGACAGCGAGAAGCCGAACGTGGTCACGTCGGAGAAGTAGCGCTCGAGGTCACCGATCACGCCGTCGTCGATGTCCGGCTCCGGCATGAACGGGCCGAGCAGCGTGACGTGTGCCAGGACGCCGCCGTCCTGTGGCTGGAACGCCGACCCGGACGCGAGCGCGCGGCGGCGCACGATGGTCTCCGCCTCGTGCACCGGGACCTGGACGACGGTGTGGCTCATGACGTCGCCGCCGCGTGGGCCTCGAGGTGCGACGCGGACCGCAGCACCGAAGGCGTCGGGACGGCAGACGTTGGCCAGGTGGGCGCTGCGGTCGACCAGCAGGTGGCCGGCGCCCGGGATCCCTTCGCGGAGGACGGCGGTCACCGCGGGCGGGCAGGTCGGGTCGCCGGCGCCGGTCACGACCAGGGTCGGCGCCGAGATCTCCCCGAGGCGGTCGCGGCTGTCGAAGGCGGCGAGCGCCTCGCACGCGGTCGCGTAGCTCTCCGGGTCGCAGGCCACGAGCTGGTCGAGGATCTCCGCTACCCGCGCCGGTCGCTCCAGCCGCACCTCGTCGGTGAACCAGCGGTCGGCGGTCGCGCCACGGAGCTGCTCCATCCCGTCGGACCGGACGGTCGCCGCGCGCTCGTGCCACGGCGCGGGGTCGCCGAAGCGCGCCGCCGTGCAGGCGAGCGTCAAGGACAGCAGCCGAGCCGGTGCGTCCAGCGCGAGCGCCTGCCCGACCGCCCCGCCCAGCGACAGCCCGACGTAGTGGAAGCGGTCCGCACCGACCAGGCCGGCCAGCGCGAGCACGTCGGAGGCGAGGTCGGCGACGGTCAGCGGGCCCACCGCGCTGGGGGAGTCACCGTGGCCCCGCAGGTCGATCGCCACCACCCGGTGGTCGGTGGCGAGGTCCGCGACCAGCTCGTCCCAGAGGGCGTGGGTGGACCCGAGGGAGCCACCGAGCAGCACGAACGGGCCCGAGGAGGGACCGGTCACGCGGTGGTGCAGCGCCACGGGAGCCATGCGGGTCACGCTAGTGGACGCCTACGCTGGCCTGCATGGGAGCAGCGCACGGCCATGCCGCCGGCCGGGCCGCCGACCGGCGCCGGCTCTGGCTGGTCGTGGGCGTCACGGCGACGGTCCTCGTGGTCGAGGTCGTGGGCGCGCTGCTCTCCGGCTCCCTCGCCCTGTTCGCCGACGCCGGGCACATGCTCACCGACGTCGCGGCGGTGCTGCTCGCGCTGGGGGCGTCGTACGTCGCGACCCGGCCGGCGAACGAGCGCCGCACCTTCGGCTACCACCGGGCGGAGATCCTGGCCGCGCTCCTCAACGCGGTGGTGCTGGCGGGAGTCTGCACCTACCTCGCCTATGCCGGCATCCGACGGCTGGTCGAGCCACCGGACGTCGCCGCCGGGCAGATGCTGCTGTTCGCCGGGATCGGCCTCCTCGCCAACGCCACCTCGCTGGTCGTGCTCTCCGCACGCCGCGACTCCTCGCTGAACATGCGCGGAGCCTTCCTCGAGGTGCTCGGTGACACGCTCGGCTCCGTCGCCGCGATCGTGGCCGCCGCGGTCATCCTGGCGACGGGCTGGCTGCGCGCGGATCCCCTTGCCTCACTGGTGATCGCGATCCTGATCGTCCCGAGGGCCGTGAGCCTCCTGCGCGACACGGGGGCCGTGCTCTTCGAGTCCGCACCGAAGGGCTTCGACGTCGCGCGGATGCGCGAGCACCTGCTGGCGATGGACGGCGTGACCGACGTGCACGACCTGCACGCCTGGACGATCACCAGCGGGATGCCGTCGCTCTCGGCCCACGTGACGGTCACCGACGCCTGCCTCCAGCAGCGCGGGGTGGGGGCCGTGCTCGACGAGCTCGCGCACTGCGCGCGCCTCGACTTCGGGATCGAGCACGCGACGTTCCAGGTCGAGCCGGAGTCACACCGCGACCACGAGGATCTCGGCCAGGACCGACACGCGTGACCTGGGCACCCCGGTGACCGCGGGCCAGCACCTGGTCGACGTCCACGCGCACCTGCGCGGCGAGCTGGACGCGGTGCGCGAGGCCGTCGACCGGCTGCGCGACCTGCTGGTCGAGCACCTCGACTACGAGGAGGAGCAGCTGGTCGGCCCGTTGGACCGGCTCGGCTTCTACTGACCGCTCCGGCCCCTGCAAGACTCCGGCCCATGACCTACGAACTCGGGCACGGCACCGGACCCCTCGCCGGGGTCAAGGTGGTCGAGCTCGCCGGCATCGGCCCGGGGCCGCACGCCTGCATGCTCCTGGCCGACCTCGGCGCCGACGTGATCCGGGTGGACCGACCCGGCGGGAGCCTGCTCGGCGGCGGCCCCCACGACATCCTGACCCGCGGTCGGCCGAGCGTCGCGCTGGACCTGAAGCAGCCGGAAGCCGTCGAGACCGTGCTCCGGCTGGTCGACGACGCCGACGTGCTGGTCGAGGGGATGCGTCCCGGTGCGGCCGAGCGGCTCGGACTCGGGCCGGAGGTCTGCCACGCCCGCAACCCACGGCTGGTGTTCGCCCGGATGACCGGCTGGGGACAGACCGGTCCGCTCGCGCACTCCGCGGGCCACGACCTGAACTACATCTCGGTCGCCGGGGCGCTGTTCGGGCTCGGCCAGGACCGGGATCGACCGCACTTCCCGTCGAACCTGCTCGGTGACTTCGGCGGCGGCTCGACGTACCTCGTGATCGGGGTGCTGGCCGCCCTCCTGGAGGCCCGGGTCTCGGGCACCGGCCAGGTGGTGGACGCCGCGATCGTCGACGGCACCGCGCACCTGAACGCGATGGGTGCGGTCTTCCACGCCTCCGGCCTCCCGAGCGACCGGCGGGTCTCGGGCCTGCTCGACGGTGGTATGCCGTACTACGACGTCTACGAGACCTCCGACGGCCGGCACCTCTCCGTGGCGCCGCTGGAGGGTCGCTTCTACGAGGAGTTCGTGGACCTGCTCGGCCTCGCGGGCGCGGTGCCCGACCGCGACGACCTGGCGGCGCTCGGCGACCTGCGCACCGCGATCGCCTCCCGAATCGCGGAGCGCACCCAGGCCGAGTGGGTGGCGAGGTTCGAGGGCACGGACGCCTGCGTGGCCGGGATCATCCCGCTGGCCGAGGCTTTCGAGCACCCGCACAACAAGGCCCGGGAGGTGTACGTCGACCGCGACGGGCTGGTGCAGCCGGCGCCCGCGCCCCGCTTCTCGCGCACCGAGCCGTCCCTGACCACCGGACCCTCGGCCGCGGGTGACTCCACGCGCGAAGCCCTTGCAGCGTGGGGGATCGACGACGTGGACGAGCTGATCGAGGCCGGCGTCGCGGTCCAGGGATGAGCCGATGACCGAGCTGCGTGCGGACTGCTCCCGGTGTGCCGGGCTGTGCTGCGTGGTGCCGGCGTTCACGGCCTCGTCGGACTTCGCGATCGACAAGCCGAGCCGCACGCCCTGCCCGAACCTGGCCGACGACTTCGGCTGCTCGATCCACACCGAGCTGCGCGAGCGCGGGTTCCCGGGCTGCACGGTCTACGACTGCTTCGGCGCCGGCCAGCGTGTCGTCCAGGAGCTGTACGACGGGCGCGACTGGCGCTCCGCGCCGGAGATCAAGGAGCGCGATGTTCGCCGCCTTCGAGGTGGTCGAGCGGCTGCACGAGCTGCTCTGGTACCTCGCAGGACGCCCTCGTCCGCCGGGCCGCCGCGCCGCTCCGTGACGAGCTGGAGGGGTTCCGCGACGTGGTCGAGGCGGCCTGCCTGAGCCCGGTGCCGGAGGACGTGGCGCCGCTCCAGCTGCGTGCCGACGGGCTGCTCGGCGAGGTGAGTGGACTGGTGCGCCGGGACACGGCCGGACCCGAACCTCCGGGGCGAGGACCTGGCCGGCCAGGACCTGCGTGATCGTGACCTGACCGGGGCACACCTGCGGGGCGCGGTGCTGATCGGTGCCGACCTGCGCGACCTCGACCTGGGCCCGGCCGACCTGCTGGGCGCCGACCTGCGGGCCACCGAGGTCACGGGCGCCGACCTCACGGACACGCTGTTCCTGACGCAGTTCCAGGTGAACGCCGCACGCGGCGACGCGGCCACCGCTGCCCACCGCGCGTCGCTCGCCCGTCGCACTGGCGCTGAGGGATCCTGGCCCGGAACTCCGCCGTCCGATCCCGCGTTGAACAAGGGCCGTCGACGACAGGAGCGCATCATCATCAGGTTCCAGCAGCAGGTGGACCGTCTCGTGGGGCTCGGCTACCCGGGCCTCGCCGACCGCACCGAGGACGCGTTCCGCGCCCTTGTCGAGACGTTGCGCACGCCCGCGGAGTCGTTGCCGGAGTCCGATCGCGAGGGCCACGCCGACTGGGTGCTCGTGGTGACCCGCGAGCTCGTCGCCCCCGAGCAGACCGTGCCGCTGCTCCGGCTCGGCACCGAGGCGGGCCGGGTCGACCGCAACCACGCGGAGGGTGACCTGGCGACGTACCACCCGGTCGACGACGCGCAGCCGCCTGCTCCGGCGTACCTCTTGGTGGACGTGGAGCGCGGCGAGGAGTTCTGCAACGTGCGCCCGGACGACGCAACGAGGACCGTGCGCGAGCGCGGCCGCAGCCCGCTGACGATCGACGAGGGGATCGCGCTGGTCACGCACCGCGCCGACCTGCTCGTGAAGAAGAGGTGCTTCATGCTGGCCGGCTCGCGTCGGCAGGACCGCCGGGTGCCGGCGCTCTGGATCAGCGAGCGCGCGCCCAAGCTCGGCTGGTGCTGGGACGGCAACCCGCACACCTGGCTCGGCCTCGCGTCGGCGGGCCGCCGGGTCAGCCGACCGGCTCCTCGTTCAGCCGGATCATCACGGGGGTCGCGGCGATCCCGTGCACCACCACCGACAGCGCGATCGTGAACGCGGTGGTGGACCACAGCCACGGTGCCGACGCCAGGTCGAGGTGCCCGGTGGCCCAGGCCAGGTAGTAGATCGAGCCGACCCCGCGCACACCGAAGAACGCGACCGCGGCCCGGCCGCGCGGGGACAGACCCCCGGCCTTCGGGTCCCGGCGCGGCAGCACGCCGAGCGCGAGGAGCCCGGCCAGCGGCCGGATCACGAACATCAGCGCGACCCCGACCAGCACGCCTCGCCAGTCCAGGTGGTCGAGCACGCCCCCCGTGATCCCGATCCCGAGCAGCAGCAGCACCAGCAGCGTGAACAGCCTCTCCAGCCGCTCGACGACCTCGTGCATCGCCCGGTGGTAGTCGTGCTTGCGCTCGGCGGACCGCATCGCCATCGCACACGCGAACACCCCGAGGAAGCCGTAGCCCTGCGCCACCTGGGCGACGCCGTACGAGGTGAGCAGGGCCGCGAGGACGAGCAGCGGCTCGCCCTGCTCGGCCATCCGCAGCGGTGCGCGGCTGGACCGGAACGCGACGCGGCCGAGCAGCCGGCCGACCAGCACGCCGGCGAGCACGCCGATCACGATCTTGCCCACGACGTACCAGGCCAGCCACTCGCCGACGCCGCCCAGCACCGAGCCGCCGGCGGCCACCAGCACGGCAGCATGCACGAAGGGGAACGTGAGGCCGTCGTTGAGACCCGCCTCGGAGGTCAGCGCGAACCGCACCTCGCCGGACTCGCTGCTCACGGTGGGGTCCTCGGCGTAGGGCAGGTCCTCCGCCGCGTCGTCCGGGATCGCGGACCCCGGGCCGCCGACCTGGACGTCGGAGGCCAGCACCGGGTCGGTCGGCGCCAGCACGGCACCGAGGACCAGGGCGGCGGCGACCGGGAGACCCAGCGCCCACCCGAGGAGAGCCACGCCGAAGATGCTGAGCGGCATCGCGACGCCGAGCAGCCGCCAGGTCGGCGACCAGGCGTGCCAGGACGACGGCTTGAGCAGGTCCAGCGGCCGGTCCAGCGCGAGGCCGACCCCCATCAGCGCGAGCAGGACGGTCAGCTCGGTGACGTGCTCGATCAGTGCCCGGTCCTCGACCAGGTCGACCTGGAGGCTGTCGGCGAGCGGGGTCCAGCCGATGGTGACGCCCACGACGAGCAGCACCAGGGGCGGCGAGACGGCGTAGGAGCGCAGCGCAGCCGGCAGCAGGACGGCCAGCAGCAGGCAGCCGCCGGCAAGGAGGAAGAAGGCGTCCGCTGGCATCGGGTCCCACCGTAGTCAGGAGACCCGCATCACACGGGGGCCACCCTTGGACGTTGACAGTATTACTGTCAGAATCAGGAGCACCCGGGCGACCAGTCAGAGCAGCAGGGAAGTTGGGACGACGATGTCAGCAGAAGCATTCGTGTACGACGCCATCCGCACGCCGCGAGGCAAGGGCAAGAAGGACGGCAGCCTCCACGAGGTGAAGCCCGTCGACCTGGTCGTGGGCCTGCTCGACGAGGTGCGCAAGCGCAACGACGGCTTCGACCCCGACCGCGTCGACGACGTCGTGCTCGGTGTGGTCTCGCCCGTGGGTGACCAGGGTGGCGACATCGCGAAGACCGCGGCGCTGGCCGCGGGTTACCCGGAGACGGTCTCGGGTGTCCAGCTCAACCGCTTCTGCGCCTCCGGCCTGGAGGCCGTGAACCAGGCCGCCAGCCGGGTCCGCGGCGGTTTCGAGGACCTGATCCTGGCCGGTGGCGTCGAGTCGATGAGCCGGGTGGCCATGGGTTCCGACGGTGGTGCCTGGGCGATGGACCCGGCCACCGCGATCGGCACCTCGTTCGTGCCGCAGGGCATCGGCGCCGACCTGATCGCCACCATCGAGGGCTTCACCCGCGAGGACTGCGACACGTTCGCCGTCGAGTCCAACGCGCGGGCCGCGAAGGCCTGGGCCAACGGCAACTTCGCCCGCTCCGTGATCCCGGTGGTCGACGTCAACGGACTGGTCGTGCTCGACCACGACGAGTTCATCAAGCCGGAGTCGACGGTCGAGGGACTCGGCAGGCTCCGCCCGAGCTTCGCCCAGATCGCCGAGCAGGGTGGCTTCGGCAACGTGGCGCTGGAGAAGTACCACTGGATCGAGAAGATCGACCACGTGCACCACGCCGGCAACTCCTCCGGGATCGTCGACGGAGCCGCGATCGTCGCCATCGGCAACGAGCAGGTCGGCCACGACCTCGGCCTCACCCCGCGCGCCCGGATCGTGTCCGCCGCGGTGTCCGGCGCGGATCCCGACGATCATGCTCACCGGTCCCGCACCCGCGTCGCGGAAGGCGCTGGCCAAGGCCGGGCTCGAGGTCGGCGACATCGACCTGTTCGAGATCAACGAGGCGTTCGCCGCGGTGGCGATGCGGTTCATGCGCGACATGGGCATCGACGACGAGATCACCAACGTCAACGGCGGCGCGATCGCGATGGGCCACCCGCTCGGTGCGACCGGCGCGATGATCCTCGGCACCCTGATCGACGAGCTCGAGCGCCGCGACCTGCGGCGCGGCCTGGCCACGCTCTGCGTCGGCGGCGGGATGGGCATCGCCACCGTCGTCGAGCTGGTCTGACCGTGTCGAGCACCGGCACCCGACAGCGAGGAAGCACAGTGACCGAGAACCAGAGCGCCGTCCGCTACGACAGGGGCGAGGACGGCATCGTCGTCCTGACCCTGGACGACCCGACGGCCAGCGCCAACACCATGAACGAGCTCTACCGTGACTCGATGGCGGCCGCGGTCGACCGGCTGTACGAGGAGAAGGACGACGTGCGCGGGGTGGTCGTCACCAGCGCCAAGAAGACGTTCTTCGCCGGCGGCAACCTGCACGCGATGGTGCAGGCGGGACCGGACGACGCCGGCGACGTGTTCGCGCTGGCGCAGGAGGTGAAGGCCGGGCTCCGCCGGCTCGAGCTCCTCGGCAGGCCGGTGGTGGCGGCCCTCAACGGCGCCGCCCTCGGTGGCGGTCTCGAGATCGCGCTCGCCTGTCACCACCGGGTGGTCGTCGACGACCCGAAGGTGCAGCTCGGACTGCCCGAGGTGACCCTCGGCCTGCTGCCCGGCGGCGGTGGCGTGACCCGCACCGTGCGGATGCTGGGGATCGCGGACGCGTTGATGGGCGTGCTGCTGCAGGGCACCCGGTTCAAGCCCGCGGACGCCCTGGAGAAGGGCCTCGTCGACGAGCTGGCCGCGACCCGCGAGGAGCTGGTGCCGGCCGCGAAGGCGTGGATCGCGGCCCACGCCGACGACCCCGAGGCCGCCCAGCAGCCGTGGGACCGGGACGGCTACCGGATGCCGGGTGGCACCCCGTCCAACCCGAAGCTGGCCGCGTTCCTGCCGGCCTTCCCCGCGATGCTGCGCACCCAGCTCAAGGGCGCCGACATGCCGGCGCCGAAGGCGATCCTCGCCGCGGCCGTCGAGGGCGCCCAGGTGGACTTCGAGACCGCCACCCGGATCGAGTCGCGCTACCTGACCCAGCTGATCACGCACCAGAACTCCAAGAACATGATCCAGGCGTTCTTCTTCGACCTCCAGGCGATCAACTCCGGCTCGCTGCGCCCCGAGGGCGTACCGCCGTACGTCGCGGAGAAGGTGGCCGTGCTCGGCGCCGGCATGATGGGCGCCGGCATCGCCTACTCCGCGGCCCGCTCGGGCATGGACGTCGTCCTCAAGGACGTCTCGCAGGAGGCGGCCGACAGGGGCAAGCAGTACTCCGTGGCCCTGCTGGACAAGGCGATCTCCCGGGGCAGGATGACCGAGGAGAAGAAGGCCGAGATCCTGGCCCGCATCCACCCGACCGCCGACCCGGCCGACTGTGCCGGGGTCGACACCGTGATCGAGGCGGTCTTCGAGGACCCCGCGTTGAAGGCCCGGGTGTTCGCCGAGATCGCCGGTGTGGTCAACGCCGACGCGCTGCTGTGCTCCAACACCTCCACGCTGCCGATCACCGAGCTGTCCGCCGGTGTCGACCGGCCCGAGGACTTCATCGGCCTGCACTTCTTCTCGCCGGTCGACAAGATGCCGCTGGTCGAGATCATCAAGGGCGGCAAGACCTCCGACGCCTCGGTCGCGAAGGCGCTCGACGTCGTGATGCAGCTGAGGAAGACGCCGATCGTGGTCAACGACAGCCGCGGCTTCTACACCTCGCGCGTGATCGGCACCATGGTCAACGAGGGCCTTGCGATGCTCGGCGAGGGTGTCCGGCCGATGTCCGTCGAGCGGGCCGCGACCCAGGCCGGCTACCCGGTCGGCACGCTCCAGCTCTCCGACGAGCTGAACATGGAGCTGATGGTCAAGATCCGCAACGCCACCAGGGCTGCGGTCGAGCGCGACGGTGGCACCTACACCCCGCACCCGGCCGAGCGCGTGATCGACGCGATGATCGAGGCGGGTCGTCCCTCCAAGCTGAAGGGCGCCGGGTTCTACGAGTACGCCGAGGGCCGACGCACCGGTCTCTGGCCGGGTCTCGCGGAGCTGTTCCCGCCGGCCGAGGGCTCCGACAGCTTCGGGGCCGACATCGGCGAGCTCAAGGACCGGCTGCTGTTCATCGAGGCGGTGGAGACGGCGCGCTGCTTCGACGAGGGCGTCATCGAGTCCGCCGCGGCGGCGAACATCGGCTCGATCATGGGCATCGGCTACCCGGCCCTGACCGGCGGTGCGGCCCAGTTCATGCAGGGCTACGAGGGTCCGTCCGGGCGCGGGCTGACCGGCTTCGTGGCGCGCGCGAACGAGCTCGCCGACACCTACGGCGAGCGGTTCCGGCCCCCGTCGTACCTCTCCGAGCTGGCGGAGAAGGGCGAGAAGCTCCCGGCCTGACCGTTGCCCCGTGCGTGGTTTGTCCGTTTCCGGGTCGCGGGAGGCGGCGCTCGGGGAGGATGGTGCGGTGCATCCTGACTCCCTGACCTCCGACGTCGCGACCGGCCCGTTGGCGACGGCGCCGCGCGACGACGCCCCGCCTGCCGTCGTCGACATCCGCGGTCTCCACGTCCGCTTCGGCTCCGTCGACGCCGTTCGCGGCATCGACGTGTCGGCGCGCGCCGGCGAGGGCACCGCCCTGCTCGGCCGCAACGGAGCCGGCAAGTCCACGACGATGCGGGTGCTGGCCGGTGTCGTCCCGCCGACCGAGGGCACCGTCCTGGTCGCCGGTCTCGACGTCCGACGCGACCTGCTCGCCGTCAAGCGGCTGGTCGGGTACTGCCCCGACGTCGGCGGCCTGGTGCCGCGCGCGACGCCCTGGGAGCACCTCCAGCTGAGCGCACGGCTGCGGCGGATGTCGAACTGGGAGGAGCGCGCCCGCGACCTGGTCGAGCGCTTCGAGCTCGGCGAGGCCGCGCACCGCGTGACCAGCGGCTTCAGCCACGGCATGGGCCGGCGGCTCTCGGTCGTGCTCGCGGCCTTCCACGAGCCCGAGGTGCTGCTGCTCGACGAGCCGTTCGACGGGGTCGACCCGCTGGGCGTCAGTGCCACCCTCGACGTGATCGGCGAGGCCCGGGCGCGCGGCGCCGCGGTCCTGGTCTCGACCCACCTGCGTGAGCTCGCGATCCAGGCCTGCTCGACGGCGCTGGTGCTGCGCGGCGGGTCCGCGGTCGCCCGGCTGGACGCCCACGAGCTCGCCGGCGAGGAGGGGGCGGATGTCTACCGCGCTCTCCTCGACTGAGCTCCGTCTCGGTGCGTCGTCGCTCGGCGGCATCCGGGACGCCCTCGAGGACCTGCGGGCGCTGCTCGGCTTCCGGTCGTCGTCGCTCGACGCCAAGGGTCGTCGCCGGCTGCGGACCGCCGGCGCCGTCGTCCTGCTGCTGACCCTCGCGGCGGTAGTGGTGCCGGCGGTGTCGCCGGGTGCCCACACCGGCGCGGACGTCGGTCGGCTGGTCGCGATCATGCCCTCGATCTACCTCGGCTTCCTGGTGCTCGCCGTGGTCTCCGCGGCGGCCTCGGGCGGTGGTCGCGAGATCGTGCCCCGCGACCAGGCGGTCGCCTGGCCGGTGTCGTCGATGACCGACCACTTCGGCGCGCTGCTGCTGGCCCCGCTCAACATCGCCTGGCTGCTCCAGGCCTGGACCCTGCTCGGGGCCACGGCGTACGTCACCGGGCGGCCCGGCACGCTGTGGGCAACCGAGCTCCCCGTCCTGCTCTACCTCGCCGCCGCGACCGCCCTCGGCCAGGTCGTGGCCTGGCTGCTGGAGTGGGTACGCCGCGGGCCGCACGGGGCGCTCGTCGTGCGCGGCCTGGTCGGTGCGCTCTCCCTGGGCCTGGTCGGCCTCGTCCTCACCCACCGGCTCACCGACGTCCTCGACCGCAGCCCGACGGTGTGGGTGCTGGTGACCGCGCTGAACGGCTCGGTGCTGAACTGGGGCCCGTGGCTGCTCGGCGGCACGGTGCTGCTGGCGCTGGCCGTCGGCCTGGTGCTCCTCGGTGCCCTGCCGGCCCGCCTCGCCGCCGCCCGGGCCCCGCGCGAGGAGCACCGGCTCGAGTCCGGGATCTACCAGCCCCGTCCCGACGCGCTCGGTGACCTCCGCGCGCTGGTGCGCGTCGACCGGGTCGGCATCTGGCGGTCGCTGCCGCTGCGCCGCGGCCTGTTCGTGCTCGCGCTGATGCCCGGCCTGATCGCCTTCGGCGGACAGCTCGGCTGGGACCGGCTGACGATCCTGCCCGGCCTGGTCGCCTCCGGTGCGGCGCTGCTCTTCGGCGTCAACACCTGGTGCCTGGACTCCCGCGGCGCGCTGTGGCGGGAGAGCCTGCCGGTCGCCCCGGCCCTGGCCTTCGGCTCCCGGGTCTGGGTGCTCACCGAGGTACTGCTGGGCGCGGCCCTGGTGACGGTGCTGCTCTCGACGCTGCGGGCCGGCGCCCCGACCGTGCCCGAGCTGGTGGCGCTGTTCTTCGCCACCCTCGTCGTCGCCGCCCAGGTGGTCTCGGCGTCGATGCGCTGGTCGGTCCGGCGTCCGTTCGCCGTCGACATGCGCAGTGCCCGGGCCACGCCCGCGCCGCCGGTGGTGATGGTCGGCTACTCGACCCGGCTCGCCCTCGGCACCACCTTCGTGGGCCTGGTCTTCTCCGGGCTCGGTGAGACCGACCAGTGGCACTTCACGGCGTTGATCGGCCTGCTGCTGGTGCTGATCTCCGGCTACCGGGTCGCGCGGACGGCGAGTCGCTGGGAGGACCCGTCGACCCGCGCGCGGGTCGTGGTGACGGTCGCCGGCTGAGCGCTCCTCGCCCGGCTACTGCCCGAGCTTCTTGCCGCACGCCGTGGTCGCCGTGTTGACCTTCTTCACGGTCGCGGACGGCTTCGACTTCGTGTAGCCGTCGACGATCGTGGTCTTCAGGTCCTCGTCGTCGATCGCGTCCATGCACTTCACGTAGGCGTCGACCTGCTTCTCGCTGGCCCCGGAGCTCTTCTTGATGTCGGCCTTGAGCTTGGAGAAGTCGTAGCACGTCACGATCGCGTCGCCGTACGCCTCGGCGGTGTCCTTCGACAGCTTGTCCGGCAGCTTGGTCGCCGCCTTCAGCTTCGTGTCGATGACCTTGTCCTTCTTCAGCTGGTCGAGCCCGGCGCTGCCCACCAGCTCGTCCCCGAAGCAGCCGGCGACCGCCTTGCGGGACTTGGACGGGTCGGTCCCGGCGAAGCTCTTCGCGATGTTGTCCGAGGCCTTCTGCTCGTCGTCGCTCAACCCGCCGCAGGCGGAGGTGCCGAGCAACAGCGCGGCGAGGACGCCGGCCAACAGGAGAGTCCGCTTCATGGGGGCAACAACCTCGTTCACGTGGGGGGTGGGGAGGCGCTGGGCCGTCCCGGACGCCGTCCACCCTGCCTCATGATCCCGGGCGCGACCTCACCGGGGTCGCCTCCGGCTACCCGAAAGGGTGAGCACGGTCGCGGCGCCGCCGGAGGACCTAGGCTCGGCCCATGGACTTCGCCCCCTCCGACCGCGCCGCCGACCTGACCGCACGGGTCCGGGACTTCATGGCCCGGGAGGTGGAACCGGCCGAGCCCCAGTACCACCGCGACCTCGCCGACCTGCGGGCGAACGGTGACCCCTGGCAGCCGCTGCCGCTGCTGGCGGACCTGCAGGCCAAGGCCCGGGCCGAGGGTCTGTGGAACCTGTTCCTGCCCAAGGAGCACGCGGGGGAGTACGCCGCCCGCTTCGGCACCGACGGCGGCGAGGGACTGACCAACGTCGACTACGCCCCGATCGCCGAGGCGACCGGGCGCTCCTTCATCGCGCCGTACGTCTTCAACTGCAACGCCCCCGACACCGGCAACATGGAGGTTCTCCTCAAGTACGGCGACGACGCCCAGCGCGAGACGTGGCTGGAGCCGCTGCTGGACGGCCGGATCCGCTCGGCCTTCACGATGACCGAGCCGGACGTCGCCTCCTCCGACGCGACCAACATGGAGGCCACCGCGGTCGTCGACGGCGACGAGATCGTGATCAACGGCCGCAAGTGGTGGTCGACCGGCGTCGGCCACCCGGACTGCAAGATCTTCGTGTTCATGGGCCTCTCCGACCCCGAGGCCGACCGGCACCGTCGGCACACGATGGTGCTGGTGCCGCGCGACGCCCCGGGCGTGAAGGTGGAGCGGATGCTCTCCACGATGGGCATCCAGGACGAGCCCTTCGGGCACGGCGAGGTCAGCTTCACCGACGTCCGGGTGCCGGCCGGCAACGTGCTGCTCGGCCCCGGACGCGCGTTCGAGATCGCCCAGGGCCGGCTCGGCCCCGGCCGGGTGCACCACTGCATGCGGCTGGTCGGGCTGGCCGAGATGGCGCTGGAGCACGCGATCAGGCGGGGGACGGTCGCGCACGGCGTTCGGCAAGCCGCTGGTGAACCTCGGCGGCAACCGCGAGCGGATCGCCGACGCCCGGATCGCGATCGACCAGGCCCGGCTGCTGGTGCTCAACGCGGCCTGGAAGCTCGACGTCGGCGGCGCCGCCAACGCGCTCTCGGAGGTCAGCCAGATCAAGGTGGCGGTGCCCAGCATGGCGCAGCAGGTGATCGACTTCGCGATGCAGGTCCACGGTGGCGGCGGGCTGTCCGACGACTTCCCGCTCTCCGCGGCCTGGACCAGTGCCCGGGCGCTGCGGCTGGCGGACGGGCCCGACGAGGTGCACCGAGGCGTCGTCGCCCGGATCGAGCTCGGGCGGCACGCGTCGGGAGGGGGCCCGGCGTGAGGGTCCTGGTCACCGGCGGCGCGGCCGGCCTGGGCGCGGCGCTGGTCACGGCGTTCACCGCTCGCGGTGACGAGGTGCTCGTCTGCGACGTCAACGAGCCCTCCCCCGCCCCGTCGGCCGAGCCCGACGCGACCCGGTTCCTCCGGCTCGACGTGCGCTCCGACGAGGACTGGGCGGCGGCGCTGGCCTGGGTCGAGGAGCACTGGGGCTCGCTGGACGTGCTGGTCAACAACGCCGGCGTCGCCGGTGGCGGCCGGGTCGACGTGGCCACCCTGGACGAGTGGCAGTGGATCACCGAGATCAACCTGTTCGGCGTGGTGCGCGGCACCCGCACCTTCGTGCCGATGTTCAAGGCGCAGCGCTCCGGCCGGATCGTCAACGTGGCCTCGCTCGCCGGCCTCGTGCACCCGGCCGGGATGGGCTCCTACAACGCGGTGAAGGCCGGCGTCGTCGCCTTCACGGAGACGATCGGTCACGAGCTGGCGTCCTACGGTGTGCAGCGCGCACGTGGTCTGCCCGTCGTACTTCCGCACCGACCTGATGGCCTCCGCCAAGGGCGCGGACACCGCGCTCGTCGGGGTCGTCGCCGGACTGGTCGAGAGCTCGCCGGTCACGGCCGACGAGATCGCGGCCGCGGTGCTGGCCGGGATCGACGCCGGCGACGAGGTGATCCTGCCGGACGACGCCGCCCGGCAGGCCTGGGGGCTCAAGCAGCACGACCGCGCGTCGTACGACGCCGTGATGCGTGACCAGGCCGCCAAGCTGGACCAGGTGTCCGCCGGTGGGTGAGATCGAGGGGACCGACCCGGTCCGCGACGAGGACGCCTTCGACGTCGACGCGGTCACGACCTGGCTGCGCGAGCAGGGCACCGACGTCGGCGCACCCGTGGAGGTCCGGCAGTTCGCGGGCGGCGCGTCCAACCTGACCTACTCGGTGCGCACCCCCACCCACGACCTGATCCTGCGCCGCCCGCCGTCGGGGCAGAAGGCCCGGGGAGCCCACGACATGGGCCGCGAGTACCGGATCCAGGACGCGCTCAAGGAGCCGTTCGGTCTGGTCGCCGACATGGTCGCGATCTGTGACGACGAGAGCGTGATCGGCTCGGACTTCTACGTGATGCAGCGGATCGACGGGATCATCCCGCGGCGCGACCTCCCGCCGGGGGTGGACCTCGACGAGGCCGCGGTGCGTCGCCTGTGCACGGGCGCGCTCGACGTGCTGATCAGCCTGCACCGGATCGAGCCGGACTCCTCGGCCGACCTGCGGGCGCTCGTCGCCGAGCTGGGGAAGGGGACCGGCTACGTCCGGCGTCAGGTCGAGGGCTGGTCGACCCGCTTCCGCAACGCCCGCACCGAGGACGTCGGTGACTACGAGGCGGTGATGGCGTGGCTGGCCGAGCACCAGCCCGAGGACGTCGGGAACTGCGTGATCCACAACGACTTCCGCTTCGACAACCTGGTGCTCGACCGGGAGGACCCGACCCGCGTGGTGGGCGTTCTCGACTGGGAGATGGCGACGCTCGGCGACCCGCTGATGGACCTCGGCGGCACCATGGCCTACTGGGTCCAGGACGACGACGACGAGTTCTTCCGGCAGTTCCGGCGACAGCCGACCCACCTGCCCGGCATGCTCACGCGGGAGCAGGTGGTGCGCCACTACTGCGACGCGATGGGCTACTCGGTGACGCCCGAGCAGTGGCGGTTCTACGAGGTCTACGGTCTGTTCCGGCTCGGCGTCATCGCACAGCAGATCTACTACCGCTACTTCCACGGCCAGACCCACAACGAGGCCTACGCGCGGTTCGGTCCGGCGGCGCAGTACCTCGAGGTCCGCTGCCGGCAGATCATCGACGCCTGATGGGGCAGGTGCTGCTGGTCCGGCACGGCCAGGCGTCGTGGGGTGCCGACGACTACGACGTGCTCTCGGAGACCGGGTGGGAGCAGTCGCGGCTCCTGGGCACGGCACTCGCCGAGCGCGGCATCGTGCCGACCCTCGTCGTGCACGGCACCATGCGGCGGCACCGGGAGACCGCGGAGGCGGCCGGGCTGGCCGACGGCGCGACGGTCGACCCGGGCTGGGACGAGTTCGACCACCTCGGCATGCTCGGGGCGGTCCCGGCTCCGCACGAGGGCAGGCAGCCGACGCGCGCGGAGTTCCAGGCCTGGTTCGAGGAGGCGACGGACCGCTGGACCGGCGGCGAGCACGACGCCGAGTACGCCGAGCCGTTCGGTGCGTTCGGGGACCGCGTGGGCGACACGCTTCGCCGTACGGCGGACGCGGCGGACCGGTCGGCGGCAGGGGGCACCGCGGTCGTGTTCACCTCGGGCGGCCCGACGTCGTGGGCGGCCGCGACCCTGCTCGGCGCCGACCTCGACCCGCCCGGCCGGGTGCGCCTGTGGCGGCGGCTCAACCCGGTCTGCGTGAACTCGGGGGTGACCCGGGTGGTCAGCGGACGGCGCGGCCTGACCCTGGTCTCCTTCAACGAGCACGCGCACCTCGATCCGAAGCCGGACCTGCTGACCTACCGCTGATTCCGTCGTGCGTCCGCCGCGCGGCAACGGATCTGGACGTCGCGCACCCGCCTCCCTAGTCTGACCTGACCGGACCGAGGAGGGGCGCAGATGGTCGAGCCTGCGAGTGGCGCGCAGCCCGCGGTCTCGCTGCGGGGCGTGAGCAAGAGCTTCGGCGACGTGCACGCCGTGGTCGACCTCGACCTGGACATCCGGGACGGCGAGTTCTTCTGCATGCTGGGGCCCTCGGGCTCCGGCAAGACCACCGTGCTGCGACTGATCGCCGGCTTCGAGGCGCCCACGACCGGCACCGTCAGCCTGGCCGGGCTCGACGTCACGACCGCCGCGCCGTTCGACCGCAACGTGACCACCGTCTTCCAGGACTACGCGCTGTTCCCGCACATGAGCGTCATCGACAACGTCGGCTACGGGCTGCGGGTGCGCGGGGTCCGCCAGCGGGAGCGGCGCGAGCGTGCGGCCGAGGCGCTGGCCACGGTCGCCCTGGCCGGCACCGAGAAGCGAGCGCCCACCCAGCTCTCGGGCGGCCAGCGGCAACGGGTCGCGCTGGCGCGGGCGCTCGTCGTCGACCCCCAGGTGCTGCTCCTCGACGAGCCGCTGGGCGCGCTGGACCTCAAGCTCCGCGAGCAGATGCAGGTCGAGCTGAAGGAGATCCAGCGCCGGGTCGGGATCACGTTCGTCTTCGTGACCCACGACCAGGAGGAGGCGCTGACCCTCAGCGACCGGATCGCGGTCTTCGACCGGGGCCGGGTCGAGCAGGTCGGGCCGGCCGAGGAGGTCTACGAACGACCGGGCACACCCTTCGTGGCCGGGTTCGTGGGCACCTCGAACCTGTTGACCGGGCAGGCGGCGGTGCAGCTGGTGGGTCGGTCCGGCACCTTCGCCGTACGCCCGGAGAAGATGCGGCTGCACCGCGACGGCAGCACCCCCGACACCGAGGTCCGGGCCCCTGGCCGCGTCGCCCAGGTGGTCTACGCCGGTTCCCTGACCCGCTACCTGGTCGACCTCGACGCCGGCGCCCGGGTCGTGGTCGCGGTGCAGAACCAGGAGGCCGGCGTGGTCGACGCCGAGCAGATGCGTGGCACGCCGGTGGTGGTCGGGTTCGACCGGCAGAGCTGCTTTCCCGTCACCGGTGACCCGGGTGGCGTCGCGGGTGACAGGTCGCACGACACACACACAACAGAGGAGTCAGCATGAGGTGGTTGAGGACGAAGTCGGCCGTGGTGCTCACGGTTGCGGTCACGGCAACCGCGCTCGGTGGCTGCGCAGGCTCGGGCAGCAGTGGCGGAGCGCCCGGGACGAAGGGCTTCTCGGCCCCGGACGTCCCGATGCAGAAGAGTCTCGGCGACGGAGAGGGCTCGGTCAGCATCCTGGCCTGGCCGGGCTACGCCGAGGACGGCTCGACGGACAAGACCGTCGACTGGGTCTCCCCGTTCGAGGACGCGACCGGGTGCAAGGCCACGGTCAAGTACTTCAACACCTCCGACGAGGCGGTGAACCTGATGAAGGGGGGCCAGTACGACGTCGTCTCCGCCTCGGGTGACGCCACCCTGCGGCTGATCGCCTCCGGCGACGTGGCCCCGGTCAACACCGACCTGGTGCCCAGCTACGGCGACATCGCGCCGTTCCTCAAGGAGCAGCAGTTCAACTCGGTCAAGGGCCAGATGTACGGCATCCCGCACGGCTGGGGCGCCAACCTGCTGATGTACCGCAAGAAGGACGTCACGACCGCCCCGACCTCGTGGTCCGCGGTCTTCGACGACGCCTCGACGTACGCCGGCAAGGTGACGGCCTACGACTCGCCGATCTACATCGCCGACGCCGCGCTGTACCTGATGAAGCACCAGCCCGAGCTGAAGATCAAGGACCCCTACGCGCTGGACGAGAAGCAGCTCGACGCGGCCGTCGAGCTGCTGAAGAAGCAGAAGGCCAACGTCAGCGAGTACTGGAGCGACTACACCAAGGAGGTCAGCGCCTTCAAGAGCGGGTCGTCCGTGATCGGCACGACGTGGCAGGTGATCGCCAACCTCACCAACGACGAGACGCCGGTCGGTGCGGTGCTGCCGGAGGAGGGGTCCACCGGCTGGTCGGACACCTGGATGGTCGCGGCGAAGTCGGCGCACCCGAACTGTGCCTACAAGTGGATGGACTACATCGTCTCGCCGAAGGTGAACGCGCAGGTCGCGGAGTACTTCGGTGAGGCTCCCGCCAACCTCAAGGCCTGCGACGAGACCAGCGACAAGACGTTCTGCGAGGGCTACCACGCTGCCGACGAGGCCTACGCGAAGCAGCTCCACTACTGGACGACGCCGATCAAGCAGTGCCTCGACGGACGCTCGGTGACCTGCACCGACTACGCCGAGTGGACCAAGAGGTGGCTGGAGATCAAGGGGTGACCCGGGGATGACACCGCGGTGACGACCCCCGGGTCCGGCTTCCTGCACCGGCACCCCCGCCTGCGACTGGCGGGGGTGCTCGGGGCACCCCTGGTCTGGCTGGTGGTGGTCTACCTGGGGGCCCTGGCGGCACTGCTGCTGACGAGCCTGTGGACGCAGGACAGCTTCACCGCGCAGGTGGTGCGGGTCTGGACCCTGGACAACTTCACCTCGCTGGTCACCGAGCCGCTCTACCGCGACGTGCTGCTGCGCACCGTGCTGGTGGCGGTCGCGGTGACCCTGATCGACCTCGCGCTGGCGCTGCCGATCGCGTTCTACATGGCCAAGGTGGCGCGGCCGCGGGTGGCGAAGCTCCTGGTCGTCGGCTGCCTGATGCCGCTGTGGGCGAGCTACCTGATCAAGGCCTACGCCTGGCGGCTGCTGGTGATCAAGGACGGCGTGCTGGAGCACACGTTCGGTGGCAGCCCGGGGCTCGGGCTGGTCGCGGTCACGCTGACGCTGTCCTACCTGTGGCTGCCGTTCATGATCCTGCCCGTGTACGCCGGGCTGGAGCGGATCCCCGACTCGCACCTGGAGGCGTCGGAGGACCTGGGGGCACGGCCGTGGCGGACGTTCCGCTCGGTGGTGTGGCCGGCGCTCCTGCCGAGCGTGGTCGCCGGCTCGATCTTCACGTTCTCGCTGAGCCTCGGGGACTACATCAGCGTCAACATCGTGGGCGGCACCTCGCAGATGCTGGGCAACCTGATCTACGCCCAGCAGACGCTCGACCTGCCGATCGCGGCGGCGACCGCGACGCTCTCGGTGGCCGTGATGGCGGTCTACATGCTGATGGTCCGGCGTACCGGCGCCCTGGACCGGCTGTGAGACCGGTCAGGAGGAGGGGACGATGACCCTGAGCAGGCGCGCCCGGGCGGCGCTGGCGAGCGGGGTGGCGCTGGTCCTGGTGCTGGTCTACGCGCCGCTGGCGGTGGTGGTGGTCAGCTCGTTCAGCTCCTCCAGGACGTTCGGCTGGCCACCCCCGTCGTACACCCTCCACTGGTGGGGCGACGCCTGGAGCAGCGGCGGCGCCCTCCACGCCGTGGGGGTGAGCGTCCAGGTGGGGCTGATGGCGATGTCGATCGCGCTGGTGCTCGGGACCCTGCTCGCGTTCGCGCTCTCGCGCTACCGGTTCTTCGGACGCAACTCCCTGTCCCTGTTGGTGATTCTCCCGATCGCGCTGCCCGGAATCGTCACCGGCATGGCGCTGAAGAACGCGTTCGAGGTGATGCTCGGCATCCGGCTCGGCTACTTCACGCTCGTGGTCGCGCACGCGACGTTCTGCGTGGTGGTGGTGTTCAACAACGTGCGCGCGCGGCTCAACCAGCTCGGCGGCTCGATCGAGGAGGCGTCGATGGACCTCGGTGCGTCGCGCTGGACGACCTTCCGGCTGGTGACGTTCCCGTTGCTGCGCTCGGCCCTGCTCGCCGGCGGTCTGCTCGCGTTCGCGCTCAGCTTCGACGAGATCATCGTGACCACGTTCACGGCCGGGGCCGGCATCGACACCTTGCCGATCTGGATCAACCGCAACCTGTTCCGGCCGAGCCAGTCGCCGGTCGTCAACGTGGTCGGGAGCTGCCTGATCCTGGCCTCGGTCGTGCCGATCTACCTCTCCCAGCGGTTGTCCGGCTCCACCACCGGTGGTCGGGTCTGACCGTCGGTCGGGCAGGATCGGCCGCATGGCGAAGACGATCCTGATCACCGGTGCGAGCAGCGGACTCGGCGAGGAGATGGCGCGTCAGTTCGCCGCGCTCGGCCACGACCTGGCGCTCTGCGCGCGCCGGACGGACAGGCTGGAGACACTCAGGGCCGGGATCCTGGCGAGCCATCCCGACCGGCGGGTGGAGCTCCGCCGGCTGGACGTCACCGACGACGACCAGGTGTTCGAGGTGTTCCGGGCGTTCCGGTCCGACTTCGGCACCATCGACCGGATCGTGATCAACGCCGGGCTCGGCAAGGGCGCCCGGATCGGCACCGGACGGTACGACGCGAACCGGCAGACCGCGATGACGAACTTCGTGGCCGCCCTCGCGCAGTCCGAGGCCGCGATGGAGATCTTCCGGGCGCAGCAGACCGGCCACTTCGTGATGATCAGCTCGATGTCAGCGGTGCGGGGGATGCCGCGCAACCTGGCGACGTACGGCGCCACGAAGGCGGGCGTCGCGCACCTGACCGAGGGCCTGCGGGCCGAGTTCCACGGCAAGCCCCTGAAGTTCACCGTGATCTACCCCGGCTACATCGCCTCGGAGATGAACGACAAGGCTGCCCAGGGCACCCCGATGATGGCCAGCACCGAGAAGGGTGTGCGCTCGATCGTCGCCGCGATCGAGAAGGAGAAGGACCACGCCTTCGTCCCCCCGCTGCCGTGGCTGCCGATGAGCGTCCTGATCAGGCACGCGCCGATGTCGGTGTTCAAGAAGCTGGTCTGAGGCCGGCGGGAGGGCAGGCGCGGCCGGCGGGACGTGGGGACGACTCCCCACGCGCTGTTGACGCTGCCCACCCCTGACACGCCGTGTGCAGCGACGACAACCCCGCGTTACATGCCCGCGGCCGCGCACTCCCGTCCCCCACCGGGTGGCAGGATCCCGCCCATGGACGCAGACGTCGTCGTCGTCGGGGCGGGACTCGCCGGGCTGGTCGCCACCGCGGAGCTGGCCGACGCCGGCAAGCGGGTGCTGCTCCTGGACCAGGAGGGCGAGCAGTCGCTGGGGGGCCAGGCGTTCTGGTCGCTGGGCGGGCTCTTCCTGGTCAACACGCCCGAGCAGCGGCGGCTCGGGATCCGCGACACCCACGAGCTGGCACTGCAGGACTGGATGGGCAGCGCCCAGTTCGACCGCGAGACCGACCACTGGCCGCGGCTGTGGGCCGAGGCGTACGTCGAGTTCGCGGCCGGGGAGAAGCGGCAGTGGCTGCACGACCAGGGGCTGCGGATCTTCCCGGTGGTCGGCTGGGCCGAGCGCGGTGACGGACGCGCCGACGGCCACGGCAACTCCGTGCCGCGCTTCCACCTCACCTGGGGCACCGGGCCCGGCGTGGTCGCGCCGTTCGAGCGACGGGTGCGCGAGGCGGCCGAGCAGGGCCTGGTCACGTTCGGGTTCCGGCACCGCGTGGACGACCTGGTGACCAGCGACGGCGTGGTGACCGGCGTCCGCGGCGCCGTGCTGGCCCCCGACGGTGCCGACCGGGGCCGGGCGACCAACCGCGACGAGCTCTCGGAGTTCCAGTACGACGCGCAGGCCGTGATCGTGACCTCCGGTGGGATCGGCGGGGACCACGAGAAGGTGCGTCGGCAGTGGCCGGTCGACCGGCTCGGTCAGCCGCCGAAGCGGATGGTCGCGGGCGTTCCCGGCTACGTCGACGGCCGGATGCAGGCGATCACCGAGGCGGCCGGTGGCCAGGTGATCAACCCGGACCGGATGTGGCACTACACCGAGGGACTGCACAACTGGGCGCCGATCTGGGAGAACCACGGCATCCGGATCCTCCCGGGTCCGTCGTCGCTGTGGCTCTCGGCGACCGGCGAGCGGTTCCCGGCGCCGTACCTGCCGGGCTTCGACACCCTCGGCACCCTCGGCGCGATCATGCGCACCGGCTACGACTACTCGTGGTTCGTGCTGACCCAGAAGATCATCGAGAAGGAGTTCGCGCTCTCCGGCTCCGAGCAGAACCCCGACCTGACCGGCAAGGACGTCAGGCTGACGCTGTCGCGGGTGAAGCCGGGGGCCCCGGGGCCGGTCGAGGCGTTCAAGGAGCACGGCGAGGACTTCGTGGTCGCCGACCACCTGACCGACCTCGTGCGGGGCATGAACCGGGTCGCCGGCTCGGACCTGATCGACGAGGCCGGGCTGCGGCAGACGATCGAGCAGCGCGACCGCGAGCTGGGCAACCCGTTCACCAAGGACACCCAGATCACGTTCCTGCAGCAGCACCGCCGCTACAAGGGCGACCGGCTGGTGCGCACCGCGACGCCGCACCGGATCCTGGACCCGAAGGCCGGCCCGCTGATCGCCGTACGCCTGAGCATCCTGACCCGCAAGACGCTCGGCGGCCTGCACACCGACCTCGACGGCCGGGTGCTGCAGGCCTCGGGTGAGCCGTTGCCGGGGGTGTACGCCGCGGGTGAGGTCGCCGGGTTCGGCGGCGGCGGCGTCCACGGCTACAACGCGCTCGAGGGCACCTTCCTCGGTGGCTGCATCTTCTCCGGGCGCACGGCCGGCCGGGCCGTCGCGCGGGCGCTGGGCTGAGCGTGGTCGGGCTCGGCTGGACCGTGCTGGCCCTGGTGTTCCTCGACGAGGTGCTCGCGACGGCCGCGGCCGGCATCTGGGGCGGGCACGTCGGCGGCGTGCTGCTCGCGGTGCTGATGCCCCTGGTGGTGGTGGCCGTCTGGTACCTGTTCGCCTCGCCCCGGGCGCCCCGTGGCGGGCCGCTGGTGCGACCGGTGGTGAAGGCGCTGGTCTTCACGCTGACCTCGCTCGGGCTCTGGGTGGCCGGGCACCCCGGCTGGGCGCTGGCCCTGCTCGGCTTCTCGGTGCTGGTCAACGGACTCGCCCAGGTGCCCGCGATCCGGGCGCTGGCCGAGCAGGAGATGTTCCAAAAACCCGTCTAAAACGGACATTTCCCTAATACGCTTCCCTCACCCCGGGACGAGGAGAAGCGAATGTTCGGCAAGCGCAACAGGCCGGTTCACCGGCTCGAGCCCGTCCGCCCCGTCGTCGTCGACGACGCCGAGGTGGCGTCCTCCATGCTGCGCCTCGGGGACGCCTTCGTGGCCGGCCTCGCCGCGGACGGCTACCGGCTGAGCTATGCCCCGGACGACGCCTACTCCCTCGACTCCGCCGTGGACCGCTATCTCGCGACGCTGCCCGGGTACGACGCCCGCCGCGGCTACGCCTTCTCGCTCGGTGCCTACCTCGGCGAGCTCGTGATCCGCGCGTACGGCGGGCACTGGACCCGGGACCAGCTCTCCGGCCAGCCGGGTGTCCGGCTGCCGTCGGGCCGGATCACGCTGCCGATGGACGAGACCGCCCGCCGGCTCGAGATCGGGATGTCGCACGCGCTCGCGGCGTACTTCGAGGCCTGCGTCGGCGATCGCCGCACCCCGCACGCCACCGCCGTCTGAGCGGCACCCGGTGACGCCTGTCGGCGTCCCCGTCTAGGGTCGGCCACATGAGCGGCGACTCGATCGTGCAGACCGGCTGGGCGGCCTAGGGCGTGCCGCTCCGGCTCCACCGCGCTCCCCGGGCCGACCGGCTGGCCGAGGCGCTCGCTGCGCTGCTGGCCGACCCGCTGGCCGACCCGTTCGGCGAGGAGCTGGTGCTGGTGCCGGCGCGGGGCGTCGAGCGCTGGCTGAGCCAGCGGCTCTCCCACCACCTCGGCCGCGGCGCCGCCGACGACGGTGTCTGCGCGGGCGTCAGGTTCCGTTCGCCGCGCTCCCTGATCGCCGAGATCACCGGGCTCGCTCACGCGCACGGCGCCGACGACCCGTGGGCGCCCGACGCGCTGGTCTGGCCGCTGCTCGCGGTCGTCGACACCAGCGCCGGTGAGGAGTGGTGCCGCGCGCTGGGTGCCCACCTCGGCCACGGGCAGTCCGGTGAGGAGGGCGAGCTGCGACGCGGCCGGCGCTATGCCGTCGCCCGGCGGCTGGCCCGGCTGTTCGCGTCGTACGCCGTCCAGCGGCCGAGGCTGCTCGCGGACTGGGAGGCGGGCATCGACAGCGACGGTGCCGGCGCCCGGATCGACCCCGACCTGCTCTGGCAGCCGGAGCTGTGGCGGCGTCTGGTCGCGGCCGTGGGCGCGCCGAGCCCCGTCCTGCGCCAGGCCCGCGTTCTCGAGCAGCTCCGCGGCGGGTCCGGCGCCGTCGACCTGCCCGAACGGCTGTCGCTGTTCGGCCACACCCGGATCGCGCTCACCGAGGTCGAGCTCCTCGCGGCGCTGGGCGAGCACCGCGACGTCCACGTCTGGCTGCCGCACCCCTCCGACGCGCTCTGGATCGCGCTCACCGGACTCTCCGGCGCCGTTCCCCGCCGCGAGGACACCTCCCACCTGGCGACCGGCCACCCGCTGCTCGCCTCGCTCGGCCGCGACGTGCGCGAGCTGGAGCGCACGCTGCTGGTGCAGCAACCCGTGGTGGAGCCCGTCGAGCCCACGGATCCCGACCACCGGGCCTCTCTGCTCTCCTGGCTGCAGGCCGACATCGCGGGCAACGCCACCGTCGACCCGACCACACGCCACCTCGCCGACGGCGACCACAGCGTGCAGGTGCACGCCTGCCACGGTCCGGCGCGCCAGGTCGAGGTGCTCCGCGAGGTGCTGCTCGGCCTGCTCGCCGACGACGAGACGCTCGAGCCACGCGACATCCTGGTGATGTGCCCCGACATCGAGGCCTACGCGCCGCTGATCGAGGCGGCGTTCGGGATGGGCGAGGCGGTGGCCGGTGGACACCCGGGCCAGCTCCTCCAGGTGCGACTCGCCGACCGGGCGCTGAGCCAGACCAACCCGCTGCTCGCGGTGCTCGGCAAGCTCCTCGACCTGGCCGGGGGCCGGGCCGAGGCCAGTGCGGTGCTCGACCTGGTCGCGGCCGAGCCGGTGCGCCGCCGCTTCGGGCTGGCCGACAACGACCTGGAGACGATCACCGGCTGGGTCGAGCAGGCCGGCGTCCGCTGGGCCTACGACGAGCAGCACCGCGCGCCGTACGGCCTGGAGGGCTACGTCCAGAACACCTGGCGCTTCGGACTCGACCGGGTCCTCGCCGGGGTGGCGATGTCCGACGACGCGCAGGCCGACGGACCCGGCTGGATCGGCACCACGCTGCCACTCGACGACGTCGGCTCGACCAGCATCGAGCTGGCCGGTCGGCTGGCCGAGCTCCTCGACCGGTTGCAGTCGGTGACCGACCGGCTCGGCGGCAGCCACCCGGTCGACGACTGGCTCGACACCCTCCGCGAGGGTCTCGACTCGCTGACCGCGGTCGCCCGGGGTGAGGAGTGGCAGACCAGCCAGGTGCAGCGCGAGCTGACCGCGTTGGCCGGTGCCGCCGAGCTCTCCGAGGGTGCGATCGAGCTCCGGCTCCCCGACGTGCGTGCGCTGATGGCGGAGCGGCTGACCGGTCAGCCCACCCGGGCCAACTTCCGCACCGGCTCGCTCACCGTCTGCACGATGGTGCCGATGCGGTCGGTGCCGCACCGCGTGGTCTGCCTGCTCGGCCTCGACGACGGGGTGTTCCCCCGTGCCCCCGCGGTCGACGGTGACGACGTTCTCGCCCGCACCCCGCTCACCGGCGAGCGCGACCTGCGCAGCGAGGACCGGCAGCTGCTGCTCGACGCGATCCTGGCCGCGAGCGAGCGGCTGGTGGTGACCTACAGCGGCGCCAACGAGACCACCGGCCAGCCCCGCCCACCCGCCGTACCTCTCGGCGAGCTGCTCGACGCGCTCGACGACACCGCCACCGGGGGCCGGTCCCGCGCGTTGGTCCGGCACCCGCTCCAGTCCTTCGACGCCCGCAACCTCCGGGGACCGGTGCCGTTCTCGTTCGACCGCGCCGCGCTCGAGGGTGCGCGCGCCGCGGCCGGGAAGCGGGTCCCGGTCGCCTCCCTCGCGACGGCGGTGCTGCCGCCCCGTGCGCAGGCCGACGTCGAGCTCGCGTCGCTGGTGCGGTTCTTCCTGCACCCGGTCCGGGCGTTCCTCCGCGACCGGCTCGGCGTCGCGCAGCTCGACGAGGGCGAGCAGGTGGCCGACGGGCTGCCGGTCGAGCTCGACAACCTCGAGCAGTGGGGTGTCGGCGACCGGCTGCTCGGAGACCTGCTCCGGGGACGCACGCCCGACCAGGCGCTCGCCACCGAGTGGCGGCGCGGCGTGCTGCCGCCCGGCCGCCTCGGCTGGCGGCTCGGTGGTCGGCTGCGCGACGACGCCGCACCCGTCGCCGAGATGGTCGAGTCGGTCACCCAGGGCCAGCCCCCGCGCGCCGTCGACGTCGACGTGGACCTCGGAGGCGGGCGCCGGCTCCGCGGCACCGTCACCGGCCTCCACGGCGACCGGGTCGTGATCTCCACCTTCTCCCGGCTCGGCCCGCGTCAGTGGCTGGAGGCCTGGATCCCGTTGCTGGCGCTGTGCGCCACCCACCCCGGCCGGCCGTGGTCCGCCGGCGCGGTCGGCCGCGGGGAGAAGGGTCGCTACGGAGCGGCCGACGAGGCGGTGGCCCGGGTCGCCTTCGCCTCCGTCGACGAGGCGGCCGACCTGCTGCTCGAGCTGGTCGCGACGTACGACGCGGGGATGTGTGCGCCGCTGCCGTTGCCGCTGCGGACCGGGCACGCCTGGGCGACCCGGCGCCGGCCCGGCAACGATGCCGCGGCGCGCCAGAACGCCGGGTTCGCGTGGCTGTCCACCAAGTTCCCGGGTGAGAACGCCGACCCGGCCCACGTCGCCGTGTGGGGCAGCGAGGCACCGCTCGAGGTCCTGCTCGACGAACCGCTCCCCGGTGAGGAGCACGCGGGCGAGGACACCCGGCTCGGCGCGCTCGCGACCCGGCTCTGGACGCCGATGCTCCAGCGGGGCAAGCGATGACGCACCCCACGAAGCCGCTCGCTGCGCTCACGCCTCCGCGGGGACCCCGCCGATGACGCACCCCACGAACCGCTCGCGCCTCCCCCCGCCATGACGCACCCCACGCCCACACCGTTCGACATCCTGGGCCCGCTGCCGGCCGAGGCGTCCACCACCGTGCTCGAGGCCAGCGCCGGCACCGGCAAGACCTTCACCGTCGGAGCGCTGGTCGCCCGCTACGTCGCCGAGGGGGTCGCCACCCTCGACCAGATGCTGGTGATCACCTTCGGTCGCGCCGCCAGCCAGGAGCTGCGCGAGCGGGTCCGTGACCAGCTGGTCGCCGCCGAGCGCGCGCTCGCCGACCCGACCTCGGTCGATCCCTCCGACGTGCTGCTCACCCACCTGGTCAGCACCGACGTCCCGGAGCGCCGCCGCCGGGTCGGCGACGCGCTGGCCGGGTTCGACGGCGCCACGATCGCGACCACGCACCAGTTCTGCCAGCTGGTGCTGCGCTCGCTCGGGGTCGCCGGCGACACCGACTCCCGGGCCGAGCTGGTCGAGAGCCTCGACGACCTGGTGGTGGAGGTGACCGACGACCTCTACCTCCAGCTGTTCGGCGCCCTCCCCGACGAGCCCCCGTTCGGCCGCGCCACCGCGCTCCGGTTGGCGCGCGCAGCGGTCGGCGACCCCCAGGCCACGCTGGCGCCGCTCGACGCCGAGCCGGGCAGTGACGCGGCGCTCCGGGTGGACTTCGCCTCCGCCGTACGCCGTGAGGTGGAGCGCCGCAAGCACCTGCGCGGTGTCCTCTCCTACGACGACCTGCTGAGCCGGCTGGCCACTGCGCTGGAGGCCGACGACGCCCCCGCCCGGCAGCGGATGCGGCAGCGGTGGGAGGTGGTGCTGGTCGACGAGTTCCAGGACACCGACCCGGTGCAGTGGGACGTCCTCGACCGGGCGTTCACCGGCCAGTCGACCCTGGTCCTGATCGGCGACCCGAAGCAGGCGATCTACGCCTTCCGCGGCGGCGACGTGGTCACCTACCTCCGGGCGGCGGGCACCGCCGGCACCCGTCACACGCTGGCCACCAACTGGCGCAGCGACGCCGGCCTGGTGTCCGGCCTGCAGGCGCTGACCCGTGGCGCCGAGCTCGGTGATCCGGAGATCAGGGTGCTCGACGTCGGGGCCCACCACCGCGAGAGCCGGCTGGTGGGCAGCCCCGCGGATGCTCCGCTGCGGGTGCGGCTGCTCCGCGCCTCCGACTTCCCGACCGGCCGTGACGGCACGGTCCGGATCGACCTGCTCCGCGAGCACATCGCGCAGGACCTCGCCGCCGACGTGGCCCGGCTGCTGGCCTCGGGAGCGACGTACGACGGCCGGCCGATCGGGGCCGGCCACGTCGCCCTGCTGCTGTCCAGCGTCAAGCGGGTCGAGCCGATCCGGGCCGCCCTGCTGGCGCACGGCATCCCCTCGGTGGTCGGTGGCGGCAGCAGCGTGATGCTGAGCCGGGCGGCCGAGGAGTGGCTGGCCCTGCTCGAGGCGCTCGAGCAGCAGCGCACCAACCGGGTGCGGGCGGTGGCGCTGACGTCGTTCGTGGGCGAGACCCCGCAGTCCCTCGACGCCGGTGGGGACGCCCTCGCCGACCGCGTGGGCGAACGGGTCCGCAGCTGGCTCGACCTGTTCCGCACCCGCGGCGTGGCGGCGGTCCACGAGGCGGCCACGGCGTCCGGGCTCCCGGGGCGGGTGCTCGCCCGTCCCGACGGCGAGCGGCTGATGACCGACCTCGACCACCTCGGCCAGCTGCTCCACGAGACCGCCCGTCGGCACCGGCTCGGGCTGCCTGCCCTCCTCGAGTGGTTCCGCGCCGAGCGCCGCGAGGCGTTCGCCTCCACCGAGCGCACCCGGCGGCTCGACACGGACGCGGCGGCGGTCCAGATCCTCACCATCCACGGCAGCAAGGGGCTGCAGTACCCGGTCGTCTACCTGCCGCACTTCTTCGACTGCTACGTCCCCGAGCCCTCCGAGCTGCTCTACCACGACGAGTCGGGCGCGCGCCGGCTCGATCTCGCCGGCTCCCCCGACGCGGTGCGCCGCGCCCGCTCCGAGGACGCCGGGGAGGAGCTCCGGCTGACGTACGTCGCCCTCACCCGCGCCCAGTCGCAGGTGGTGACCTGGTGGGGGCCGAGCCAGAACGCCGCCCACTCCGGACTCAGCCGGCTGCTGTTCGGCCGCTCCGAGGGCGAGGCGGCGGTGCCCGAGCGGGTGCCGGTGCCCTCGGACTTCGAGGCGCTCGCCGCGCTGACCGCCTGGCAGGGGACGGGTGCCCTCTCGCTGGAGATGTCCACCCCGGATCCGGCCCCGGTCCTCGACGCCCGGCCGGACCCGGCCGCGCTCGACGTCCGCCGGTTCATGCGCACGCTCGACACCGACTGGCGGCGCACGTCGTACTCCGGACTGATCCGCGCCGAGGAGCAGCTCGCCGGGACCGCGGTCGAGGTCGAGCCCGAGGTGCCCGGCACCGTCGACGAGGACGCGTCGGCGGAGGAAGGCACGCCGGGAACCCGTCTCGACACCCCCGGTCAGGCGGACGGTCCTGCCTCCCCGATGGCCGACCTGCCCGCCGGCGCGACGTTCGGCTCGCTCGTGCACGCGGTGCTCGAGCACGCCGACCCACAGGCGGCCGACCTGCCGGCCGAGCTGCGCCGCCACGTCACCGAGCAGCTGCGCTGGTGGTCGGTCGACGCCACCCCCGACGACCTGGCCGAGGCCCTGGTGCCGATGCAGCACACCTCGCTCGGGCCGCTCGCGGGTGACCTGCGGCTCGCCGACATCGGGCTCGGTGACCGGCTGCGCGAGCTCGACTTCGAGTTCCCGCTGGTCGGCGGTGACCGGCCCGGCGGCGGCCTTCCCGACGTGCAGCTCCGTGCCGTGGCCGACGTGCTGCGGGAGCACCTCGCCGCCGACGACCCGATGCGGGCCTACGCCGAGCGGCTGGAGTCGCCGTCGTTGGGTGGCCAGCTGCTGCGCGGCTACCTCAGCGGGTCGATCGACGTGGTGCTGCGGGTCCCCGAGGGCGACACCCAGCGCTTCGTCGTCGTCGACTACAAGACCAACCGGCTCGGCGACCCCGACCGTCCGCTGACCGCGCTCGACTACACGCCGGCGCTGATGACCGAGGCGATGCTGCACTCGCACTACCCGCTGCAGGCGTTGCTCTACTCCGTGGTCCTGCACCGCTACCTGCGATGGCGGCTGGCCGGCTACGACCCCGAGCGGCACCTCGGCGGCATCCTCTACCTCTACGTCCGCGGCATGTGCGGGCCCGCGACCCCCGTCGTCGACGGCCAGCCGTGCGGCGTCTTCGCCTGGCACCCGCCGGCCGCGATGGTGGTCGCGCTCTCCGACCTGCTGGCGGGGCGGGTGCCGGCATGAGCATCGAGGAGCCGCACGACCGTCGGCTGGCCCTGCGTGCGGTGGGTCTGCTCGCGACCTTCAACCGTGCCGACGTGCTCGCGGCCGCCGACGTCCATGTCGCCCGCCGGCTCGGCACCATGACCGACGAGGACGACGAGCAGGTGCTGCTGGCCACCGCACTCGCCGTCCGCGCGGTCCGTCAGGGCTCGACCTGCGTCGACCTGGCCGCCGTGTCCGAGGTGCCGCTCGAGGACGACACGGTGCTGCCCTGGCCCGAGGCGGTCGCCTGGCAGACGGCGGTCGAGCGGAGCCCGCTGGTCGCACAACGTGTGGTGCGCACCGACAACGGGCTGCTCTACCTCGACCGCTACTGGCGCGAGGAGGTGCAGGTCTGCGACGCCCTGCTCGCCCGGCTCGCCCGGTCGGCACCCGAGGTGGACACCGCGGCGCTCGACGCCGGTGTCCAGCGGGTCTTCCCGGGGGCCGGGTACGACGAGCAGCGCACCGCCGCGCGCTCCGCAGCGGAGCGCTGGACCACCGTCCTCACCGGCGGACCCGGCACCGGCAAGACCACCACGGTCGCCGGGTTGCTCGCCCTCCTCGCCGAGCAGGCCGAGCTCGAGAGCGGCGGTGCCCGCACCCTCCGGATCGCGATCAGCGCTCCCACCGGCAAGGCGTCGGCGCGGCTCCAGCAGTCGGTCGAGGAGGAGACCCGCAAGCTCCCGGACGCCGACCGGGCACGGCTCGGCGAGCTCCAGGCCGCCACCCTCCACCGGCTGCTGGGGTCGCGGTGGCCACGCAGCACCACCCGCTTCCGCCACGACCGCAGCAACCGGCTGCCGCACGACGTGGTGGTCGTCGACGAGACCTCGATGGTGTCGCTGACGATGATGGCCCGGCTGCTCGAGGCGGTGCGCCCCGACGCCCGGCTGGTGCTGGTCGGCGACCCCGGCCAGCTGGCCTCCGTCGAGGCCGGAGCGGTGCTCGCCGACCTGGTCGACGGGTTCGGCCGCCGTGAGCTCTCGCCGGTGGCGGCGCTCACCACGGCGCACCGGTTCGGGGGCGGCATCGCCGAGCTCGCCGCCGCCCTCCGCGGCGACGACGCCGACCTGGTGGTCGACATCCTGCGCTCCGGCGGCGACGTCGAGCTGATCGACCCCGCTGACGACGAGGCCATGGCGAGCTTCCGGACCACGGTCACCGAGGCCGCGCTCGCCGTACGTGTCGCGGCGGAGGCCGGCGATCGCCAGGGCGCGGTCGACGCCCTCGACCGGCACCGGCTGCTCTGCGCCCACCGCGAGGGGCCCTACGGCGTCAGTGGCTGGAACCGGCAGGTCGAGCGACTGGTCGCCGACCGCACCGGGGTCACCCACTACGACGAGTGGTACGCCGGCCGTCCGGTGCTGGTCACCGCCAACGACTACGGCCAGGGTCTCTACAACGGCGACCTCGGCGTGACCGTCCGGCTGGTCGACGGCCGGCTGCGCGTGGTGGTGCCCGGGGCCGACGGGCTCAAGGAGTTCGCGACCACCCGGATGGCGGGCGTGCAGACGGTGCACGCGATGACCGTGCACAAGTCCCAGGGCTCCCAGGCCCGCGAGGTCAGCGTCGTGATGCCGCCCGACGACTCGCGGCTGCTCACCCACGAGCTCTTCTACACAGCCGTCACCCGGGCCCAGGAGAAGGTCCGTGTGGTCGGCACCGAGGACTCCGTCCGGGCCGCGGTGGCGCGCACGGTGCAGCGCGCGTCGGGGTTGGCGCGGCGACTGGGCCGGTAGATGTCACACTCGGCGGGTGACCGACGCACCCCCCGCTTCCCGCCCCAACGTCCTGGTCGTGATGTTCGACCAGGTCGCACCGACGGCCCTGCGCTGCTACGGCAATCCGGTGACCCGGACGCCGACCATCGACCGGCTCGCGCGCACCGGCGTGGTCTTCGACGCGGCGTACTCCAACAGCCCGCTGTGCACCCCCGCCCGCTACTGCATGATGACCGGCCAGCTGCCGTCGGCGACCCACGGCTACGACAACGCCGCCTACCTCGCGAGCACGATCCCGACGTTCGCGCACTACGCCCGGATCGCTGGCTACCGCACGGTGCTCGACGGCAAGATGCACTTCGTCGGCCCCGACCAGCTCCACGGCTTCGAGGAGCGCCGGACGACGGACATCTACCCGGCCGACTTCGGCTGGACGCCCAACTGGTTGCAGCCCGACGAGCGCATCGACTGGTGGTTCCACAACATGGACTCGGTGACGACGGCCGGCGTCGCCGAGGTCACCAACCAGCTCCTCTACGACGACGAGGTCGGCCACCAGGGCGTGCGCGCGCTGCACGACCTGGCGCGCTCGGACGACGAGCGGCCGTGGCTGCTGGTCGTGAGCTTCACGCACCCGCACGACCCGTACGTCACGCGCGGCAAGTACTGGGACCTGTACGAGGGTGCCGAGATTCCCCTGCCCACGCTGGGGTCCGACGACGTCGCGGCCGATCCCCATACGCTCCGGCTGCGCCAGGTCAGTGCGATGGACGAGGTCGAGATCACGCCGGACGACGTCCGCCGCGCCCGGCGGGCCTACTACGGAAACCTCTCCTACCTCGACGAGTGGACCGCGCGGCTGACCGGCACCCTCGACTCGCTGGGCCTGACCGACGACACGATCGTGGTGCTCCTCGCCGACCACGGTGACATGCTCGGCGAGCGTGGCCTCTGGTACAAGATGAACTTCTTCGAGGGCTCGGCCCGGGTGCCGCTGATCGTCAACGCACCCACGCGATTCGCGCCGAAGCGGGTGGCCGACCCGGTCTCCCTGGTCGACGTGCTGCCGACCATCGTCGAGCTCGCCGGCGCGGGTGTCCCGGCGAGCATCGACCCGTTGGCCGGGCGCTCGTTGCTCGAGCTGTGCCGGGACCCGGACGGCGCGGAGCCGGTGGAGCGCGAGGTGATCGGCGAGTACATGGGCGAGGGCGCGATCGCACCGATCGTGATGATCCGCCGCGGCGACCTGAAGTACGTCCACTCGCCCGTCGACCCCGACCAGCTGTACGACCTCGAGGCCGATCCGCTCGAGCGGGTCAACCTCGCCGAGGACCCCGACTGGGCGGTCCGGCTCAAGGAGCTGCGCTCCGAGGTGGCCGAGCGCTGGGACCTCGACACGCTGTACGGCGAGGTGGTCGACGACCAGTCCCGGCGCCGGCTGGTCAACGCCGCTCTCCGGCTCGGCACGGTCACCCCGTGGGAGTACGTGCCACCGGTCGACCCCACGAAGCAGTACATGCGCAACCACCTCGACCTCAACGAGGTCGAGCGCACCAACCGCTTCCCTCGCTGAGATCAGCCGCCGGCGTCCTTCCTCGCGGTGCTGCTAGAGCGCCGCGATCGTCGCTGCTTCCTCGGCGAGGTGGGCGACCATGCGCGGGCCGACCTCGTCGGCGACGCTGAGCACGCCGACCCGGTTCTTCACCCAGAAGACGACGTAGCCGCCGTAGCGACGGTCGGAGTCGTAGCCCGGGAGGTAGACGACCTTCCGGTGGGCGTCCGACGCCACGGTGACGGGTGCGCCGTACCCGAAGTCGCCGCCCTGGATCCCGGCGCACGCCTCGACCAGGGTCACGATGCGCTCCGCCGCTGACCGCGCGAGCGTCGCGGACCGGGTCTGCGCGACGAGCTCGGTCACGCGGGTGACGTCGCTGCCCGCCAGGATCGTCTCGCGCTGGGTCAGCCCCCGCCGCGGGAGGACGTCGGCGAACGTGGTGGTGCCCGTGCACGGACCGAGCTGCGCGTGCGGGTCGGCGGTCGCGGGCACCTTCGTGAAGGAGTGGCCGGTGACGTCGTAGTAGAGGCGTTCCCGGACCATGTTCTCCTCGGAATTGAGAGCTGGTCGACGCTGCGTCGGCGTGGCGGGCGCCGAGGGCGTGGCGGCGCCGAGGGCGTGGCGGCGCCCCTCGGTGCGCTCTCGTCCCGGGCGACCGCCGTACTGCAGCCGGACCCGACGACTCCCACGACCACTGCGGTGATGACTGCTTGACTGACCCTCACGTGCTTCCCCTCCGGATGTGGGCGATCCCGAGAACCGCCGCTGACCCTCTGACGCGTCGGCGAAGGTTTTCGTGTCGTGTCGGCGGTCGCCGGCTGGTCGTGCAACCACCGCGACCTCGACGACGTCGACCGCACCGACGCCTCCCGCGCTGACGGAGCACCCGACGAAGGTGGGAGTCCGGGTTCCGCGAGACTTTTCTGTGGCAGGTTGTCGAATCCGACGGCCGCCGTTCGTGGTGGGAGTGGAAGGCGGTCATCGGGACCGCCCGGATGTGAGGAGAAGTGGGATGACGCACTACCTGTTGGCCGTGCACGGCCCCGCCGAGATGGACGAGTTCGGCAGCTACGGCTCGAAGGAGGAGATGGAGGAGGCGTTCGCCGCGACCGGCGCGTTCAACGAGAAGCTCCGCGCCGACGGCTACTGGGTCTTCGCCGGTGGGCTCCAGGCGGCATCGACCGCGACCGTCGTCGACGGCCGGGGTGAGACGCCGGTGATGACCGACGGCCCCTACCTGGAGACCAAGGAGGTCATCGGGGGGTTCTGGGTGATCGACGCGCCCGACCTCGACGTGGCGCTCGAGCTCGCGGCCGCCGGATCCAAGGCCTGCCGGGGCAAGGTCGAGGTCCGTCCCTTCGAGGGTGCCGCCTGAGCCGGCCGAACGGCGACTGATCGATGACGCACGGAACGGCGGCCGTCGAGCGGGTCTTCCGCGAGGAGTACGGCCGCCTGATCGCCTCGCTCGTCCGCCGCTTCGGTGACATCGACCTCGCCGAGGAGGCGGCGGGCGAGGCGCTGGTGTCCGCGTTGGAGAAGTGGCCGGAGTCAGGCGTTCCTCCCAACCCGGGTGGCTGGCTCACCATCACCGCGGGCAACCGCGCGATCGACCGGATCCGCCGCGAGAAGCGGCGCGACGCGAAGCACCAGGCGGCCTTCATGGACCACGACGACACGCCCCACGAGCCCACCGGACCGGTCGAGGACGACCGGCTGCGGCTGCTCTTCACCTGCTGCCATCCGGCGCTGGCGCCGGAGGCGCGGATCGCGCTGACGCTCCGTCTCCTCGGTGGGCTGACCGTGGCGGAGATCGCGCAGGCGTTCCTGGTGCCGGAGACCACGATGGCGCAACGGATCACCCGGGCGAAGAAGAAGATCGCGGCGGCGAACGTGCCCTACCGGGTTCCCGGGACGGCCGACCTCCCCGAGCGGCTCGGCGGTGTGCTGGCCGTGCTGTTCCTGGTCTTCAACGAGGGCTACCTCGCCACCAGCGACGGTGACCCGGTGCGCACCGAGCTCACGGGCGAGGCCATCAGGCTGACCCGGGTCCTCCGCCAGCTGCTCCCCGGAGAGCCGGAGGTGGCCGGGCTGCTCGGGCTGCTGCTGCTCACCGAGGCCCGCCGGGAGGCCCGCGTCCGGAGCGGGCAGCTGGTGCCGCTCGGCGAGCAGGATCGTGCCGGTTGGGACCGCGCGCTGATCGCCGAGGGTCACGACCTGGTCCGCCATTGCCTCGCGGTCAACCGACCCGGCCGCTACCAGGTTCTCGCCGCGATCAACGCCGTCCATACCGACGCTCCCACCGCCTCGGACACCGACTGGTCACAGGTGGTCGCGCTGTACGACCAGCTGACCCGGCTCGACCCGTCGCCGATCGTGGCGCTCAACCGTGCGGTCGCGGTCGCCGAGCTGGACGGCCCGGAGGTCGCCCTCGCCCTGGTCGACCGGCTGCCGCTCGAGGGCTACCACTCGTGGCACGTGGCCCGCGCCGACCTGCTCCGCAGGCTCGGCCGGACCGCCGAGTCGAGGGAGTCGTACGACGCCGCCATCGCCGCCACCCAGAACTCCGCCGAGCGCGCCTACCTGACCAGGAAGCGCGGCGAGCTGGTCTGAGCCCCCGCGGCGGTCGATCTCCCGGACAGTGGATTTCTCCCAGCCGGGTTGCCGTCGTCGAGGTGCCCTCACGCGACAGGTGCTCGCACGGGCTGGCCGAGCCCGACCCGGACGGCGTCCGGGAGACTGTTACGTGCGGCTGAAGATGACGCGTCCGTTGGGGATGGTCTTCATCTGGTACTTGGGTGAGTGGGCGTAGGTGTGGTGTCGGGGGCACAGCAGTCGTCCGTCGGCGACGGTGGTGGTGCCGCCTTTGGACCAGGGCAGGTTGTGGTGGACGTGGCACATTGCTGCTGGCCAGTCGCAGCCCTCGGCGGTGCAGTGGTGGTCGCGGTGGGCGATCGCGATCCGTTGGGCCTTGGTGTGGAACCGCTTGGCCCGGCCCTGGTCGAGGACCTCACCCCTGCCGCCGAGGACGATCGGGATGATCCCGGCTTCGCAGGCGAGCTGGCGGGCGTGGCCGGCGGTGAGCGGGTCGCCGGTGTCGAGGTGGGTGATGCCGGAGGTCTCCAGGCGCCCTTCGAGCTGCTCGAGGGTCATCGTGACCACCACGGTGGCGTCGACGCCGCCGGCGTGGGGGAGCCGGTCGAGGGGGTAGCGGGTGACGTACTCGCAGAACGCGTGACCCATGCCCTTCGGGGTGCCGGTGTGGTGGCGGTGCTTGGGGGAGTTGATCGCCAGCACCCCCTGCTTGAGCATCGCGCCCACGACCGAGGGGACGGTGAACCGGCCGTGGCACAGCCCGTGCCCGTCATCGGACATCGTGAACCGGCACGACTCCACCGCCAACGCTTCCTGGCGCTCGAGTGCGGCGAGCTCGTGGGCGTCGGCGACCTCGGGGGCCACCACCTCCAGGATGTGGGCCGCGAGCCGACCCAACGCGACCGGGTCGTGCTCCGCGGCCAACCCGACCAGGTGCGCCTCGGCGTCACGCACGGTGCTCGACCGGCAGCTTCTCGACACCCTTCACGATCACGGTCGCCTGCACCTCCGACACCAGCCCGTGAGCCATCGCGTCCCGGACCGGTCTCGTGGTCACGGTCCAGGCGCTCGGCGAGAGCGGCACCGGTGCTTGCGCGGTCCGCTTGGTCTGGCGGGTGGTGTGGCCCACCAGGACGCGGTGTCGGTGGCACCGGCAGCACGGGCCGAGGTCTCGGCGCTCGGCCTCGCGGGCAGGGCTCAGCTCCAGCCCGGTGAGCCGGTGCCGAAGGGCCGGTCACGCGAGGCCAGGGTCTCGGCGAGGTCGGTCGTCTGCCATCGACCAGAGCCGCGGGTCCCCGACCTGGTCCAGGTCCGGTGTGGGAACGGGTCGCCAGCGGCAGCCACGGGGTGCGCCTCTGGTTCGCCGAATACCGTTGCCATACAAGGAATTCTGGCACCCACCACCGACACTCCCGCCCCGGGAATGCGGTCATATCGGGCGGCTGTGGAGAAGTATTTTGAAAAGATCCCAGAGTCGACCGCACGACGGGAGCGGGCCGCAACCCCGCGCCACACGCCGCCCCGTTGCTGCGCCTTTCGAGCCACCCACCACCCGCAACCCCAGGACCACCCGCCCACCTCGGCTGACTAGGGTGACCGGGTGGCGGACGACACCAGCGAGACGACAGACCATAAGACTGACCAGAAGACCGACCCCGGCACCGTGACCAAGCCCGCGGACCCGAAGGACGACCTGGTCACCACCGAGCACCAGCTCAAGGTCGGGCGCCGAGTCCTCACCTACACCGCGACCACCGGGCGCGTGGTGCTCCGGGACGAGGTCTACGAGGACGGCACCTTCACCGGGTTCAAGGCGAAGGCCGAGATGTCGGTGACGTCGTACGTCGTGGAGGGCGGCGACGAGAACCGTCCGGTCACGTTCGCCTTCAACGGCGGACCCGGCAGCTCGAGCGTGTGGCTGCACCTGGGGCTGCTCGGACCACGCCGGGTGCTGATGGGCGACGCCGGCAACCTGCTGCCGCCGCCGTACGCGCTGGCCGACAACCAGGAGTCGCTGCTCGCGGTCAGCGACCTGGTCTTCATCGACCCGGTCTCGACCGGTTACTCGCGCGCGGTCGAGGGCTCCAAGCCGGCACCGTTCCACGGCTACCGGGGCGACATCGAGTCGGTCGGGGAGCTGATCCGGCTCTGGACCGCCCGCAACAAGCGCTGGATGTCGCCGAAGTTCCTGGCCGGCGAGTCCTACGGCACGTTGCGCGGGGCGGCGCTCACCGAGCACCTGCAGAGCCGGCACGGCATGTACCTGAACGGCCTGATCCTGATCTCCAGCGTGCTCGACCTGTCCTCGCTGGACTTCGAGAACCAGCGCAACGACCGCGCCCACGCGCTGTACCTGCCGACGTACGCCGCGATCGCGCACTACCACGGCAAGGTCAGGCGACGGTCCCTGCGAGCGCTGCTCGACGACGCGGAGGAGTTCGCCACCGGCGACTACGCCGAGGCACTCCGCAAGGGCAGCCGGCTCACCGCCAGGGAGCGGGCCGGCATCGTGAAGAAGGTGGCCGCACTGACCGGGTTGTCCGAGGACTACGTCGACCGGGCCGACCTGCGGATCGAGCACTGGCGCTTCTTCGGCGAGCTGCTGCGTGGCGAGCGGCGTACGGCGGGCCGGCTGGACGGCCGGTTCAGCGGCCCGATGGCGTCCGCGATCGCGGAGAACATGGACGCCGACCCGTCGCACGACGCGATCGCCGGTCCCTACGCGGCGGCCTTCAACCACTACGTGCGCGACGAGCTCGGCTACGCCAACGACCTGCCCTACGAGCAGATCTCACGCCGCGTCGACCCGTGGTCGTTCAAGGAGTTCGAGGGCCGGCCGATCGACGTCACACGCCAGCTGGAGCGCGCGATGCGCCAGAACCCGCACCTGCGCGTGCACGTCGCCTACGGCTACTACGACGGGGCGACGGCCTACCACGCCTCCGAGGACGTGGTCGCGCACCTCAACCTCCCCGACGAGCTGCGCGCCAACATCGAGCACGCCTACTACGAGGCCGGCCACATGATGTACGTCCACGAGCCGTCGCGGCGCCAGCAGAGCAAGGACCTCGCGGCGTTCGTGACCGGCGGCTGAAGGCTCACTCGCGCGCGGAGACCTCGTGCGCGTGGTTCTCGGGCATCGGCTCGTAGTGGGCGAACGACCGGGTGAAGGTGCCGACGCCGTGGGTCGAGGCGCGCAGGTCGATCGCGTAGTGCACCAGCTGGCTCTGGGGTACGACGGCGCGCACCTGGGTGCGGTCCGCCCCCACCTTGTCGGTGCCGAGCAGCCGGCCACGGCGTGCCGAGAGGTCGGACATGACACCACCGATCTGGTCGTCGAGCACGAGCACCGACACCTCGTCGTACGGCTCGAGCAGGCAGACCCCACCGGCGTCCGCCGCCTCGCGCAGGGCCAGCGCACCGGCACTCTGGAAGGCCATGTCGGAGGAGTCGACGCTGTGCGACTTGCCGTCGGTCAGTGTCACCCGGAGGTCGACGACCGGGTAGCCCTTGCGGACCCCGCGCTCCATCTGGGCGCGCACACCCTTCTCCACACTCAGGATGAACTGGCGCGGCACCGCGCCACCGACCACCTTGTCCACGAACTCGAAACCGCCGCCCTCGGGCAGCGGTTCGACGGTGATCTCGCAGATCGCGTACTGGCCGTGGCCGCCGGACTGCTTCACGTGCCGGCCGCGTCCTTCCGCCCTCCTGGTGAAGGTCTCGCGGAGCGGCACGACCACCTCCCGTCGCTCGACGCTCACACCGAAGCGCGAGCTCAGCCGGTCGAGCGCGACCTCCGCGTGGGACTCACCCATCACCCACAGCACGAGCTGCCGGGTCTCCGGGTTCTGCTCGATGCGCAGGCTCGGGTCCTCGGCGGCGAGCCGGGCCAGGGCGGACGAGAGCTTGTCCTCGTCGGACTTGGTGGCGGCCTCGATCGCGACCGGCAGCAGCGGCTCGGGCATCGACCACGGCTTGAGCACGAGCGGCTTCTCGACCCCGGAGAGCGTGTCTCCGGTCTCCGCACGGGACAGCCGGGCGATGAGGGCCAGGTCGCCCGCGACCACCCGGTCGGCCGTCACCTGCTGGCCGCCGAACGGGTGGGACAGGGCGCCGATCCGCTCGTCCTCGTCGTGGTCGGCATGACCGGAGCCGTCACCGAAGAACGAGGAGAAGTGGCCGGAGACGTGCAGGGACTGGTCGGGGTCGAGGGTGCCGGAGAAGACGCGCACCACGCTGACCCGGCCGACGTAGGGGTCGCTGGTCGTCTTGACCACCTCGGCCACGAGCGGTCCCGACGGGTCGCAGGCTGCGACGCCGGCGGGTGCACCGGCTGGGGTGAACACCTCGGGTGGCACGTGCTCGGTCGGTGCCGGGAAGCCACGCACCATCAGGTCGAGCAGCTCGGTGCAGCCGACGCCGCTCGCCGAGCACACGGGCGTCACCGGGAAGAACGTCGCGCGGGCCACCGCCTTCTCCAGGTCGGCGACCAGCACGTCCTCCTTGATCTCCTCGCCACCGAGGTAGCGGTCCATCAGCGACTCGTCCTCCGACTCCTCGATGATCCCCTCGATCAGCTGGCTGCGCCGCTCGCTCTCCAGGTCACCGGTCAGCAGGCCCTCGAGCGCGGTGACCTCCTCGCCCTCGCGGATCGGGAGGTAGAGCGGCAGCACCTTGTCGCCGTACGCCGCCCGGGCCTGGCTCAGCACCGCGTCGTAGTCGGCTCGCGGGTGGTCGAGCTTGGTCACCACGACGACCCGCGGCATCTGCACCACGGCGCACTCCCGCCAGATCTGCCGGGTGGCCTCGTCGACACCCTCGTTGGCGGCGACCACGAACAGCGCACAGTCGGCCGCGCGCAGCCCGGCCCGCAGCTCACCGACGAAGTCGGCATAGCCGGGGGTGTCGACCAGGTTGACCTTCGTGCCCGCATGGACCAGCGGGGTCACGGCCAGTGACATCGAGCGCTGGTGGCTGCGCTCGGAGTCCTCGAAGTCCGACACCGTGGTGCCGTCGGCGACCGACCCGGCTCTCGTGATGGCACCGGAGGACGCCAGCAACGTCTCGACCAGGGTGGTCTTCCCCGAAGAGCTCGGCCCGACCAGGACGACGTTGCGGATCCGGTCGGGCCGGGTCGCCCCGAGGTCGTGGGTGGTTGCCCTCCGTGTCTGCCTGTCCGCCATGGTGCCCTCCCGGCCGCGGTCCTCCGGCCCATCTTGGACCCGTCGGGCGAGGAGCACCAGAGGTCGTCAGCGACCGTTGGCCGAGAAGTGCTGGAGGTCCTGCAGCGAGTGCCAGGTCCCGCCCCAGGTCCATCCGATGCTCGCGAACGCGCGCACCACCGGACCCTCGGCGAGGATCATGCCGGGACGGTGCCGGCTCCGGTCGCGGTACGACGACGCGAGCTCGGGAAGCACCAGATCGCCCTTGAGGTAGGGGTTCTGGAACGGGTTCACGTCGACCGCGAGCCCGTAGGCGTGCTGGGAGAACGCGGTCTCCCCGCGCACCGGTCGGCAGGCGAACGACCCCGTCCCGTTGCCGTCGCCGGTCGGTGGCGCGTCCTGCTCGGCCCGGGTGGTGATCCGCATCTGCTCGATCGGGAAGCGCGCGTCGTACAGCCGGTGGAAGACCGTGACCAGCGGGTCGGCCACCGAGCGGTTCACCAGCAGCTCACCGGTGTGCCGACGGTCGTCGAACCCCCAGAACGTGAGCCGCACCCAGGCCAGGTCGCGCCGGGCGACCGGGCAGCCGGGCCGCCAGGTCGAGCGAGCGAGCACCCGGGCCGGCGCCCGCTCGACGCGGGACGCGAACCCGGTGCCCGGCAGCGCGTCCAACCGGTCGGGCAGCGTGAACCGGCGCTCACGGAGCACCGGGGGCGTGGCCCGGACCTCGCCGAACCCGTCACTGGTCCGGGGCAGGACGCGAGTGCCCAGCCAGTCCGGCGCGACCGTGCCCAGCGCTGGCAGGCCGGCGTGCAGGCAGACCAGGGCGGCGACGATCGCGACCCGCGCACGCCTCATGCTCCGAGGTTAGAGCCAGGTGGCAAGCCGAACAGACGGGGCGAACGGACGGGGCGAACGGACGGGCCCGCCGACCGTTGCCGGTCGGCGGGCCCGCCTCCCTCGTACCGCTCAGCTGCAGGTGCCCCGCGGGGTGTCGCGTTGCGCGATCACCGAGTGGCCGCCGGTGAAGTCCACCCAGACGACACCGAGTCCGCTGTCGCTGGCCGGGGCGCCCTTGTACGCCCTCGAGCACGACACCCGCTTCGTGGCGCCACCGTCGTAGGGCAGCTGACGCAGGTAGGTGTCCAGCCACTCGCTGTCGAGGTTCGAGCTGGTGAAGCTCACCGCGGCGTCGGTGGCCGTCAGCATCGGGAGCATCGGCGCCCGGGCCTCGGTGTCCTTGATCAGCCAGCGCCGGCCGCCGCCGTCGCGGTTCATCACGATGATCCCGGTGCGAGCGGTCGTGACGGCCTTGTCGAGCAGGGCGGCGATGTGGTTGTCCTCGACGTTGAGGTCGTACATCAGCATGTCCTTCGGGCTCGAGATCACACCGAGGACCCGCTTCGCGCCCGTGACCGAGTCGTACTCCTTGATCGTGATCTTGCGGAACCGGAAGCCCGACACCGCGTAGACCACCTTGGTGCCGCGGACGTCGACGTTGCTCACGGTGCGTCCGTACGCCGGCTTGATGGTGGCGGAGCCCCCGTTGGGCCGCAGCACGACCGCCTGGTCGCCGCCACCGTTGAAGTCGGGGAACGTGTAGGCGAGGGTGTCGCCCGAGATCCGCAGGTTCCACAGGAACGGCACCGGGAGGTAGTCCTGGTCGGTGACCGGGCCGCCGCCGACCGGCTTGGTCTGGATGTAGGTGCGCCCGTCGGTGTCGCGGGTGCGCGCCCAGGCGACGTTGGTGCCGTCCGAGTCGGGCAGGTCGTAGTACGCGTCGTCGTTCGGGCTGATCGGGCCGGACTCGCCCGGGTTGTCCACCGAGCCGCTGACGATCGAGGGGTAGCGGTCGTCCACCGACGTGATGTCGGAGGCGTACCAGCGTCCGTCGGCCACGCGCGGGTAGACGAACGGGTAGCCGAGGATCTCGTGCAGGTGCCGGTAGTCGTCACCGAGGGCGTCGTACTCCCAGTTGTCCACGATGCCGTGGTCGGTGAACGCCTGCCGGACCTCGTCGACCTCGGCGTCGGTGAACCCGGAGGAGATCGCCGCGTCGACCGTCGCGTCCCGGACGTCGGTGAACTGCGAGAGCGGCGAGAGGTACTGGGTCAGGGTCTTGTAGACCAGCGCGTCGGCCCGTGCGGGGTCGTCCAGCGCGTGCCGGATCTGCCACCAGGAGCCGCTGACGATGGTCGAGTTGAGGTGCACGCCACCGTTGTCCTCGGGGGTCGAGATGAAGTCCGCGGTGGTGGTGACCTGGTTCAGGTCACGGTCGTAGCAGTCGACACGTGGCCCCTGGGCACACAGTCGGTCGCCGAGCAGGCCGTCGAGCGGCGAGCTCTCGGGAATGTCCTCGACGGTGTTCTGCACGGCGTTGCCGAGGTAGTCGGCGACGGCCTCGTTGGTGGCACCGGACTGGCCGTAGTACACGAGGTCGGCGTCGGAGTACTGCACGACGCCGTGGGTGAGCTCGTGGCCGACGACGTCGAGCGACGACGAGAACGGCTTGTAGCCGTAGCCGCCCGTGCCGAACACCATGTAGTGACCGTTCCAGAACGCGTTCGGGAACGGTGCGCCGAAGTCGGTCACACCGACCACGGCGTCGATCGTGCCGCCTTCGCCGTCGATGCTGTTGCGACCGAGGTCCCGGTAGAACTCGTAGACCTCACCGAGGCCCCAGTGCGCGTCGTTCGCGCCGTTCTTGCTGGCGGGGAAGGGGATCGTGCTGCTCCTGACCGGCTTGATCCGTGGCGGGATCTCCTGGTCGAGGTACAGCGAGAAGTCACCGCCCTCGGCGTCACGGGTCAGGATCTCGCCGGCGTCGGAGGTGTACATGTCGCGCGACCGGTCCCGCAGCTCGTAGCCGGTGCCGGTCTGGTAGGCCTCGAGCGGCCTGGAGCCGCCGTTGACGCTCGGGCCGGTGGTGCTGACCGGACCGTCGAACTGGAGGTCGTTGTAGCTCAGCACGGGCTTGCCGGTGTGCGCGTGGATGTACATCTGCTGGCGCACCGGCTTGCTGCGTGCCGTGTCGTACCCGGTCACCGTCACGTGCCGGGTGAGCGCGCCCTGCCCGACCGGCACGATCTCGCTGCCCCGGTCGGTCACCGTCGGGGTCGAGCGCCACCGGATCGTGGTGCCGATCGCGTGCAGCGCCGCGCGCTTCGCCCAGGCGAAGGACAGCGGGTGGCTGGTGTCGACGCTCAGGTCGGAGAAGTACTGGCCGCTGGTGCCGGTCACGACGGCGCTGGAACCCTGGTCGTCCATCCGGACCACGTACTGGGCCCCGGTCACGGGCAGGCCCTTGAGCCGCTGCCCGAACCGGACGACGGTGACGCCGTTCTCGGTCGCCCGGTGCTGGGTGGCCAGGTCGCGGGTGTTCACGTGGTACGTCGAGCGACGGTCGGCGAGGAACGTGCGAGCGGCCGTGGCCGGGTCGGAGCCGGTGACCCGGGTCCTGGTCCGGGTCAGGCCGGGGGTGTCGGTGCGGCTCAGCCCAGAGCCGCCGCTCACCTGCCCGGTGGAGGGAGCGGCTGCTCCGGCGGCCCCGGGTGACGAGGGCGCCGCCTGACGGCGACGGCGGCGGGGAGGACGAGAGTGACCGAGGCCAGCAGCGCCGCCCCCGAAAATGCACGCAGTTTCATGCGCGCAGTCTGTGGCACCCGAGGGGCGCTGTCGCCGGTTTGCCGAATTGATCCCGAAACGGGCGGGTGTCCGGTCTTCCACTACCGGGAGATCGCGCTCACCCGCACCTGCACGTGTCGGATCTCCGCCACCCGGGACCGGTGTTGGATGGCCGGATGCGGATGTTCGTGGCTCTGGTCCCGCCCGCTGCCGCGGTCGAGGACCTCGACACCTTCCTGGCCGTACGACGGGGGTCCGGGGCGTTCCGGTGGACCCTCGCGGAGCACTTCCACCTGACCCTCGCGTTCCTGGCCGACGTGCCGGAACGCCGGCTCGACCACCTGGTCGAGCGGCTCGGCCACGCGGCAGCCCGTCGTACCCCGTTCGGGGCCGTGCTCGCGGGCGGTGGTGCGTTCCCGGACCCCGCGCGGGCCCGGGTCCTGTTCGCCGGTCTGGACCTGACCGGCGACGGGCGCACCGAGCTCGACCGGTTGGCCACCGGCTGCCGGACGGCCGCCGTGGCCGCCGGCATCGAGGTCGACGGGCAGCGCTTCCGTCCGCATGTCACGATCGCACGCTGTGGCAGGCCTTCCGAGGTCACGCCCTGGGTGCGGCTGCTCGACGGCTACCGAGGGCCGGCGTGGCAGGTGGACGAGCTCACCCTGGTGGCCTCGCACCTCGGCGGGTCGCGACCGGGCCGCCGGGCGAGAGGTCGTCCGCGCTATGAGGAGGTCGGCTCCTTCCGGCTGGGACGAGACTAGGGTCGAGGGGTGTCCCACCTGTTGCGCGTGGCGCTGCCAGACGTTCCCGGCTCCCTCGGCCGGGTGGCCTCGGCGATCGGCCTCGCGGGCGGCAACATCGAGGCGATCGAGATCGTGGAGCACCGGTCCGACGGGGTCGCGGTCGACGACGTCTTCCTGCGGATGGCCGACGGCGTGATGCCCGACAGCGTGGTCTCCGCGTGCACCCAGCTCGACGGGGTCGAGGTGGTCTGGATCCAGCGGTACGGCGCCGGCGGTGGCCTGTTCCTCGACCTCGAGCTGGTCGAGGAGATGACCCAGCGTCGGGGCGACGCCCGCAACGTGCTGGTCGACGCGCTGCCCTCGACGTTCCGCGTGGACTGGGCGGCACGGCTGCGGCCCGAGGCCGGCCAGATCGGCATCGTGCGCCGGACGACGGCGGCACCCGAGTCGATCCCCGCCGGCATCAGCTGGCCGGAGGCACTCACCCGTGGCACGCGGCTGGAGGTGCCCGAGCCGTGGAGCGACGTGATCGCGGCCGGCTGCCCGCTCGGTCCCGACGGCGACCTGATCGTCATCGCGCGACGCGGCGGCCCGGCCATCCTCGACTCCGAGATCGCTCGGCTCACGCACCTGTGCGCCCTGGCCGACTCCATCGCCGGCACCGACCAGGCCTGATCCTCAGATCGGCTCGAGCACGAACACCGGGATCTCTCGGTCGGTCTTCTTCTGGTACTCGGCGTACGTCGGCCAGGTGTCCACGGAGAACTGCCACCAGTCCGCCCGCTCGTCGCCCTCGACCACCCGGGCCCGGTAGGACTTCCGCTCCGCCCCGTCCTGCAGGTCGACCTCGGGGTGGGCCAGGAAGTTGTGGTACCACTCGGGGTTCTGCGGCGCGCCGCCCAGCGACGCGATCGCGACGTAGGTGCCGTCGCGCTCGACCCGCATCACGGGGTTCTTGCGGACCTTGCCGGACTTGGCGCCGAGCGAGGTGATCACCACGATCGGGTAGCCCGTGTCGCGCAGGGTGTTGGCCCGCTGCCCGTCGGACGCCTCGAACTCGGCGACCTGGTCGCGGACCCACTGCTGCTTGCTCGGGACGTACTCGCCTTCGATGGTCATGCCTCCCACAACACCACGGGTCGGGCCGGGATTCCAGCGCCGCTAGATTCACAGCCATGAGCACCATCGACAAAGTGAGCGAGACCTTCGACCCCGACGCCTGGGACGCGGTCCCCGGTTTCGAGCACCTGACCGACCTCACCTACCACCGCGCGAAGGCACACGGCACGGTGCGGATCGCGTTCGACCGGCCCGACGTCCTCAACGCGTTCCGGCCGCACACCGTCGACGAGCTGCTCGGCGTGCTGGAGCACGCGCGGATGTCCAGCGACGTCGGCTGCGTCCTGCTGACCGGCAACGGCCCGTCGGCGAAGAACGGCAAGTGGGCCTTCTGCTCCGGTGGCGACCAGCGGATCCGTGGCCGCGCCGGGTACCAGTACGCCGAGGGCGAGACTGCCGAGACCGTGGACAGGGCCAAGCTGGGCCGGCTGCACATCCTCGAGTGCCAGCGGCTGATCCGGTTCATGCCGAAGATCGTGATCTGCGTGGTGCCCGGATGGACCGCCGGTGGTGGCCACAGCCTGCACGTGGTGTGCGACCTGACGATCGCGAGCGCGGAGCAGGCGAGGTTCAAGCAGACCGACGCCGACGTGGGGTCGTTCGACGGCGGCTTCGGGTCGGCGTACCTCGCCCGCCAGGTCGGCCAGAAGCTCGCCCGCGAGATCTTCTTCCTCGGCCAGGAGTACTCCGCCGAGGACGGCGTCCGGATGGGCGCGGTCAACCGCGCGGTCCCGCACGCCGAGCTCGAGGCCACGGCCCTGGAGTGGGGTCGCCTGGTCAACGGCAAGTCACCGACCGCGCAGCGGATGCTCAAGTACTCCTTCAACCTGATCGACGACGGCCTGGTCGGGCAGCAGCTGTTCGCCGGCGAGACCACCCGGCTGGCGTACATGACCGACGAGGCCCAGGAGGGCCGCGACCAGTTCCTGGAGAAGCGCGAGCCGGACTGGTCGCCGTTCCCCTGGTACTACTGAATCAGCGCATAACCGCAGCTCAAGAGGGTGTGAGTGCTGTCAGTCCGCACAACAGTCCGCAACAGGGTGGGCTGCCTACACCCAACGCGGGCCAGCAGAGGCGCACAGGGCGACATTGGTCCGGAACCCTTTGTCGAGACTCGTGGGCTCTCGGCGTGGACTCTCGGCCCGCGCAGGGACCTGGCCGGGAGGGGCCAACCGGGCACAGACCGGTGACCGGGAGCGTGAAGCTCCAGAAACGAGTCAGTTCCGCTCAAGAACTGGCCCGGCGTCCAGGTGAGTGCGCGCCCACAATGCCGCAGAGGTGCGGTCGGCGACTCCTAGGCTTTGGAACACGTTGCTCAGGTGCGTCTTCACCGTGCTGACGCCGATGCCCAGCCGAGAGGCGATCTGCTTGTTGGCCAGCCCCATCGCGACGAGGCGCAGGACGTCGCGTTCGCGTTCGGTGAGCTCCAGGCGCTCGTCGACGTGGGTCACGGTACCTAACAGCGCCCTGGTTACTCGCGGATCGACAGGGTTCTCGCCCCGCAGCACCGAGCGGGCCGCCCCGACGAGGGAGGAGGAGGGGGAGTCCTTGAGCTGGTAGCCGTCGGCCCCGGCGTGCACGACACGGTGGACCGTCGTCGGGTCAACGCACGAGGTCAGCACGAGGATGCGGCAGTCGTGTCTCAGCGCGCGCAGCTCGCGCATGACCTCAGCGCCGTCGTGCCCGGGCATGGACAGGTCAAGGACGGTCAGGTCAGGCGCGGTCCGGGCGAAGGCCACGGGTGCCTCGCGGGCGTCCTGGACGGCCCCGACGACCTCGAAGTCGGGTTCCGCGGCAAAGATGCACTCCAGGCCGAGGAGGATGGCTGGATGGTCGTCGACCAGAAGGATCGTCGAGGTCATAGTGGGATCTCCCATCGGATCTCGGTGCCGCGTCCGGGTGCGGTGCTGACCTCGAGGTAGCCGCGCAGTTCGCTTGCGGCGTCCGCCAAGGCGCGTAGCCCGAGGTGACCGCTACGGCTGAGCCCGCTCTGGTGGCCGACGTCGAGTCCGACCCCGTTGTCGCGGACGACGAGGCACAGCCGGTCGCGTTCGACGAAGAGCCGGATCGACGCAGACGATGCATAGGCGTGGCGCCCGATGTTGCGCACGGCTTCTTGAGCCGCTCGGTAGGTGGCCTCCACCACGGGGCTGGGGAGGGTGCGGTCCACCTCGTCGGCGACCGTCACCTCCACGCCTCGGGTCCGCAGCGGTTGCGTCAGGTCCTCCATGGCCCGGCCCAGGCCGTCGTCTGCGAGCGAGGGCGGGTAGACGACGATCAACGAGGCTCGGAGCGCTTGGACACTGGAGCGCACGCAGTCGGTGACCCGGTCCAGGAGCATCTCGGTGCGGGCCCGATCGCCGGCGTCGAGGGAGGCGCGGGCGCCGTCGACCAGGTAGGCGGTGCCGGTGAGCTCTTGGACAACCCCGTCATGCAGGTCACGAGCAAGGCTGCGGCGTTCTCTGATGGAGACATCTTGAGCCGTCGCTTTCAGCTCGGCCTGTCTGCGGCGCAGCCATCGCAGGTTGATCGCACTGAGCCAGACCTGGAAAAGGGCGAAGACGCCCATCAGGCCGATGGCGAGGATCGAGAGCATGGTGAAGACGCTGGTGCGTCGGGTCTGCACTTCGTCGTAGCTGAGGTAGGCCTCGAAGAGCACCGTTCGCCCGTGGGCGGACCGCAAGGCGGTGTAGACCTCGACCATCCGCGGGCCCAGGTCGCGGTCAGCGACATTCTCGGCGCGCGTGAGGTCGCTGATGCTCGCAACGGATCTTCCGGTGTCCAACACTGCCTGTTCGTCGTCCTCGAGCGTGTAGGACCGGCCGATCTCCACGGGGTCGTTGCTGTAGAGGACCATCCCGTCCGGAGACCAGATCTTCACGCGACGGATGGGGCTGTGGCGCAGGACTCCGCTGCCCACGATCTGGTCCAGGCGGGCCAGTGCGGCGGGCTGGCCGGCGACCACCTCAGGGGTCAGATGCGGGCCGACAGCGGTGCGGCCGACCACCTCGGTGAGGCGTCGGGCGTCGTCCAGGGCCTGGGACTCAGCGATCCTGGCCCCCAGCAGGTAACCCGTCAGGACAAGGACCAGGAGGCCACCGAGGCTGCCGGCCAGGATCCGGTGGATGGTCTGTCGGGCCCGGTCGGGGCGCGCCGCGGTCGTTCTGCCGTCGGCCAGGACCAGGTGCTGCCACACGGTCTCCGGCGTCATGAGCATGTCGATGGTCCCGTCCGTGAGGTCAGCCAATGCCTGGGTCACCTGAGGCCCCCGACTCATCGTGCCCGACCCACCTTGGAAGGAACTTGGAGTGAGACAGCACGGCCCTCCTCGAGGGTGTCTTCTCCTCCGGGCCTCCCCCATTCGGCCTAGGCCTGTTAGCCGATGGCGGCAGAACCGTGTCCAGGCGCAGCGTGGCGGAGTCTGCATTCCGTTCGGACCCGTCATCAGGGGAGTTGCTATGAGGTCGACCCGCCACACCTGGGCCAGCGCCACGTCAAGGTTCACGAGGTGCCGTCAACGCCCATCGAGGTCAGGAACGCGGGGCGGTCGTCTGCGCGAGGCAACGATCAGGGTCGCCTTGATCGGTCTCGTCGTCGCTGGCTTGGCCGCGGTGTCGACCTCTCCGGCCTCGGCGTCGACGGTCACCGGCACGATGGTCACCCAGAACCTGACCCGTCCCGGCGGCGGCGTCTGGTTGCCGGGCGGTGGAGGCAACCTGTGGGTCAGCGACGGCGTCCTGGGCCTGTGCGAGACCGTGCCGGCCAGCCTCAGCACTACCAAGTGCAACGGGACCGCCAAGGGCGGTCAGGTCGTCTACGACGCGAGCAAGAACCTGGTCTACCAGGCAGACACCACCAGCAAGACCAATCAGGTGATGCGCTTCCCCTACGCCGCCGCAAACGACAGCCTCGGCGGGTCCACTCGGTTGGACGTGCCGAACCCGACCGCTGTCGGCGGTGGCACTGCCGGTGGACGCGCCATGGGACTGGCCCTGCTCACCGGACCCGACGGCGCCCAACGGCTCTACGTCGGGTACCTGAAGTCTGGCGACGTCATGCAGGTCCTCAACCCCTCGGGCAAGAACGCCGCCGGTGCGACCGTCACTCCTACCGTCACCAAGATCGGCGACACCTCCGACGGCCGCGGGGTCACCTCGATGACCGCGTTCACCAGGACCGACTCCGCCGGCACCCGGCACGACGACCTCTACCTCGGGGAGTCCGGGGGCAACGGGCTCTCGGTCATCAAGGACGTTGACGGCACCGGCGGCCGGCCCGCGTGCGGGAGCGGCGCCACGCCTTGCGGCGCCACGACAGTGGCGAACGCCAGCGGCGGAGCGCTGTTCAGCTTTCCCGGCGGCCTGGAGAGCGACGGCAAGGTCCTGTTCATCGCGGACTCGCCGCTGAACACCCCCGCCCAGGTGCTCGTGTGGAACCCGGTCACCCGGGCCCAGGACGTGCTTTCCACCGACATCACCCCCGCCTACACCGCAACTTCGACGGCGTACGGCGCACCCGGTACCAGAACATCACCGGCCTGGCCCTGAACCCGGCCACTCTCGACCTGTACGCCGGCGACGATCCCAGCTTCCCGCTCGCGACCCCGGTCAACGCCCAGGGGCACCTGTGGAAGATCTCCGGCAACGCCCAGCGGCCCGTCGTCACCTCGGTTTCCCCCGCCACGGGCGACGTCGCCGGCGGCGACGCCGTGACGATCACCGGCACGAACCTCGTCAACAACGTGGCCGGGTCCGCCGACGCCACGGCGTTCGGCACCACCGTCAAGTTCGGCACCCTGGCCGCCACGCACGTGTCCTGCACCGCTGACGGAACCACGTGCACCGCCACCTCCCCAGCCACCCCGGGCACCGGTGCGGTCGACGTGCGGGTCACAAACGTCGAGTCCCAGACCAGCGCTGTGGCGGCGGCCGACCAGTTCACCTACACCCAGTCCACCGTGGTCACCCCCGGAGCGCCGGTGGTCACCAAGATCTCCCCGACCTCCGGTGTCAGCGTAGGCGGGACCAGCGTCACCATCACCGGCACCGGCCTGGTCAACGCGGACGGCACCAACACCGTCACCTTCGGCACCGACCCGGCGACCGGTGTCAGCTGCAACGCCGACGGCACCAGCTGCACCGCCTCAAGTCCCGGGGGTCCCGACGGCACCAGCGTCGACGTCCAGGTCAAGACCGCGGTCGCGACCAGCAAGGCGACCGCAGCCGATACGTTCACCTATCGCGCCCCTGTGGGCAAGCTCTTCTCCAGCGGCATCACCGCACCCAAGGGCGGCGTCACCTGGATCCCCGACACCACCCCGTCCGCCGGCCACTACTGGGTCTCCGACCACGGCAACGGCCTGTGCCGGCTCGACCCGGTGCCTGGCACCACCGTCAACGCGCCCAACGTGGCCGCGTGCGACCCCGGCTTCACCATCGGCTCCCCAGGCCAAGCCGTCTACGACAGCCGCGCCAACGCTGATGGCAGCCACTGGGTCTACGTCCCCGACAACGCGGTACGCAGCCCCGGGGTCTGGAGACTCACCTTCGACCCGGCCAAGGCCACCCTGGCCGACCCCATCGGCATGGCACCAGGCCTGATGGACAACCTGAAGACCAACGCACTCGCCTTGGACACCACGAAGGACGTCCTCTACGTCGGGGACCTGGTCGACGGCAACATCCGTCGCATCAACGGGATCAAGGGTGACCCGAGGTCCCAGACCGTCGATGTCATCGCCACCACCCAACCGCAGAAGGTCGGCGGCGGCGCAGCAGGCCGGGGGATCAACGGCACGATGGCCCTGCTGGGCGACCACCTCTACCTCCCGGAGAACAACGCAGCCACCTACGTCGACGTGACCGCCCCGTGCGCCAACCCCAGCACTACCCCCAACCCGGCGCCCTGCGCGAGCACCCCGATCTCGTTCCTGAACACCGCCGCAACCGTGTTCGTCGCTGGTGTCGCGGCCGACCCGACCCACCACTACGTCTACATCTCCGAGTCGCCCGGAACCGCGAACGCCACCATCTACCGCTTCGACGACCAGACCATCACCACCGCCAACCCAAACGGGTCAGCCGGCATCGTCTACGTCTCCAAGGGCCAAGTACCTGCCGCGAGCTCACCCGAGGCCACCGTCTACTGCTCCCTGACCTGCACCCGACCGGCCGACCCCGCCCTGACCCCCGGATCAACAACCGGGTTCCCCTTCGCCCAAGGGCTGTACGTGGACCCCAACACCTCGAAGCTCTACGTCACCGAGGACGGCTCTGCCGGCGCCCGGTCCGGCCGCGGACACGCATGGGAGGTGCCCTACATCCCCTAGATGCGACGAAGGCCGGCAGGCGTGCCCTCTCCCCTCACCCCCCAGCGGGGAGTCGACACGCCTCTCCAGGCCCTGCACGACGGCGCCATGACCGTGGCACAAAGGGTCGGCGTGCTGGATTCACCGACAGAACCCCCGGAAGCGACGCCTCGGGACTCGACAGTCGCGGATCCGCCTGCGCCCGGTGAAGGGGGACAACAGGCGCGACTCATCGGGGGTTTAGCGCAAGGACGCCGCACACCATGAACCTGTAGCCGCGGCATGACCCCCACGAGGGTCAGTGTTCCCGCTGGCTGCGCCTCCGAGCCAAAGGAACCCGCCATGCGCTTCTACCTCCCCGGGGCCGTCCAGCCGCCCCAGACGCCCCCACTCTGCGACGACGAGGCCTCCGACCTCAGCGCCCCAGACACTGCGTCACCGGGCATCTCGCGTCGCTCGGTGCTGCGCGTGAGTGCGGTCGGCGCGACCGGCGTCGCCTTGGTCACGGCGGCGCCGTCGCTGGTCCCTACCTGGCCCAGCGTGGCCTGCTGTCTCCCGACGGGGCGATCGCCGCGACCGGCACCGCTCTCGGGGACGTCCTGTTGTACACCGAGGTGTTCCCGACCAGCCCGCTGATCCTCGAGCCGTTCAAGGACAAGCTGCTCGATCCCGAAGGCGCTGCGCCCGTCCCGCCGACGAGTTACAGCGACTGGGCGACAGCCGCCCGGGCCCGGCGAGGGCCAGCAGAACTCGCTGCGGCAACCAGACGGCACCAGATCTGGCCGCGCGACAGTCGGCTACCCCGACCCGCTCGTGTACAAGATCGACGTGCTGGTCGCGGCCGCACGCGTTCACGACCTCGCAGGTGCTGCCGATCGACAAGAACGGCCGGCCGACCGTGTCCTTCGACGCGCACGGGCAAGACGTACGCCGCGGGCACCAAGCGCAACCTGCCGCTGAGCACGATCTACGGCTTCAACGGCACCTTCCCCGGGCCGCGTGATCAACGCCGAGTACGGCCAGCCGGTGATCGTGCGGTTCGCCAACCACCTCGACGAGAACCCGAGGGCCTCGACCGCCAGGACTTCGGCGCCCCGGACTGGTCGTTCCTGACCCACCTGCACAACGGGCACACCGCGCCCGAGAGCGACGGCAACCCGCACTACTCGATGCGCTACGGCCCGCAGCACGCAGCGGCTACCGCGCCGGGGCAGTGGGTGGACAACCTCTACCTCAACTGGCCGGCCGGCGGCGACGACCGCGAGAAGCAGAGCTTCTTCTGGTTCCACGACCACCGGATGGACCACACCGGCTCCAACGTCTACAAGGGCATGGTCGGGCTCTACCCGATCTACGACCCCAAGGACGGGCATGGACATGGGCGACGAGACCAGGGTCTGCGCCTGCCCGGCGTCCGCACGCGACTACGCCGACGGCAGCTTCGACGTCGAGTACGACATCCCGCTCGCGTTCTTCGACTGCCGCCTCGACGACGGCGTCACCGTCCACCAGGACATCCACGACGCCGCCGGGCGAGTTCCCCGACGCGCAAGAACCCGGCCGACGCACCCCGAGTGGTGGGGCAAGACGTTCTTCAAGCACTTCCCCAACCACGGCTTCGTCGGCGACATCTTCACCGTCAACGGCACCGCCTATCCCGACGCTGGAGGTCAAGCGGCGCAAGTACCGGTTCCGGTTCCTCGACGCCTCGGTCGCCCGGATCTACGAGTTCAAGCTGATGAGCTCGACCCAGGGCCCGAAGTCCGCGGTGTCGCTCGGCTACACCGGCGACGAGCTGCAGGGCCAGTACCGCATCCCCGACGGCCAGCAGTGCATGAAGTTCACCCAGATCGCCTCCGACGGCGGGCTGCTGCCGTTCCCGATCACCGCGGGACTCCTTCGAGCTGTGGCCGGCCAAGCGCCGCGAGATGATCATCGACTTCACCCGCTACCAGGACGGCACGCCGACCACCAAGGGCGACGTCGTCTACCTGACCAACGTGATGAAGATGCCCGACCGGCCGGATGTGGGCCAACTCCTCGCGCTTCTCCCCCGACCCGACGTACAAGGTGCCGGTGCTGAAGTTCGTCATCGGCGACGACGCGCCGGACGACAGCCTGATCCCGACGCAGCAGCTGCGCGCCCTGCCGCCGCTGCCGGGCAACTGGAAGACGCTGATGGACAACCGGCTGATCTTCGAGGTCGAGCGCGGCAGCCGGCGGCGGCGAGATCGAGTGGCTGATCAACGGCAGGCCGTTCGACCCGACGTGGTCGCGACCAGCCTGAAGAACCCGGCCGGCAAGACACCGCTGGCCCAGCAGAAGAAGAACAGCTTCAACCTCTGGGAGATCCGCAACGGCGGCGGCGGCTGGGTGCACCCCTTCCACCTGCACATGGAGGAGCACCGCACGGTCATGCGCAACGGCAAGGACGTCACCAAGACCGCCGAGCCCGGGCCACCCCGACGACCTCGCACGCGAGGACCTGGTGGCCCTCGACCCGAGCGAGTCCGTGATCATCTACCGCGGGTTCCGCGACTTCGTCGGGCCCGTACGTCGCGCACTGCCACAACCTGGCGCACGAGGACCACGCCATGATGTTCGGCTGGGAGATCACGTGAGCACCCAGGTCGCCACCCACGTCTGCGCCCCCGCGCCGCGCCGAGCGCCCGACAGGTCAGCGGCGCCGGCCACTGTCCACGTGGCCTGGGGATTGGTCGTCTGCTGCGCGCTGGCGATGGTGTTGCTCGACGGGTTCGTGGTGGTCGCGCTGCGGGGCGTGGCGGGGTCCATCGAGCGGACCGACCACCTGTTCGTGTCCTGGATACGAGAAGCGCTCCTCCTGCTCCCCGCGTATGTGTCGGCGCTCCTCGTGGCGGTGATGCTGGTTTCTCGCCGGCCCGGCCGTGGCCGTCCCTTCCGGCATCCGACCGTGACGTGGCTCGGCGCGCTCTCGGCAGCGGGCACCATCGTGGGCTTGACGTGGGCCACGGCCAGCGGCGCCTACGACCTTCGGCTACAGCGTCACGAGTTCCTCGACATGCCGGCCATGCGGGCCGCGTGCACCGGCGCCTGCGCTCAACGGATGCAACAGGCCGCCTTCACCCTCCAGGAGCGGACCCTGGGCCTGGCGGCCGTGGCGTTCGTGGTCGGCAACGTGGTGATGGTGCTGTGGGTCTACGCACTGCGCGGAGGTGTCCTCTTGCCTTCGTTGCCTGCCGCAGCGCCACCCGAGATCGCATCCCCCGGTGTGCTTGGGGGCCCAAAGGAGCACCGGCGCCGGTGGGAGATGCGTGCGTCCAGACAACCGCGCGGACCTGGCGTGGGTGATGGCCGGCAGTCTGTTGGGCGCGGCGATCATCCACCTGGCAGTCATGCCTGAGCACCTGGCGGAGTGGCCGCTGGCGGCGGCCTTCTTCGTGCTGCTGTCCATCGCCGAACTCGGTGCTGTGGCTATGGTCCTCGTGCGTCGCTCGCGGCTGGTCATCGTCGCCGTAGGGCTCCTGTCCGTCCTCCCGCTCGCGCTCTGGACGCTTTCGCGGACTCGAGGTCTGCCGTTTGGTCCCGAACCAGGTGCAGTGGAGGCGGTCGGGTTCGCTGATGTAGCCGCGTGCACCCTGGAGGTGGTCACCCTGGCGGCGTGCCTTCTCCTGGTTCGCGCGGGCTCGCGGCCGGGAGGACCAGCGGTCGGTCCCTATGCCGGCGGCGCTGGGGCTGACGTCGCTGCTGGCGGTGACGATGCTGGGGCTCGGCGGCAGTGCCCTGCCGGGGGTGCAGCGTTCGGGGTCGCTGGTCACGGCGGGGGCCCCGACCAGACGTCTGTCCCGACCCACCGTCTGCCTGGCTCGCTGGTCCCTCCTGCCCGGCTCGACCCTGGGTGAGGCTCGCCGCCAACGCCGAGCTCGGCGGCACCGTCCAGCTCTGGGAGTGGATCGGCGACGAGCAGGTCGTCACGTTCAGCTACTGAGGCCTGCCACGGCCCACTCCCGGCGCCCGGCCGACACCGGCCGGGCGGCTGGCCAGGCTCCTCGCCGTCTGGCACCATCCGTGCGGTGACGGCGACGGGACTCGACCTGGCGGGGCGCGTCGCGGTGGTGACGGGGGCGGGGAGCCCCACCGGCATCGGCTTCGCCGTCTGCCGGAGGCTCGGCGAGCTCGGCGCCGCCGTGGCTCTCACCGCCACCACCGATCGTGTGCACGACCGGGTGCGGGACCTGCAGGAAGCGGGCGTCCGGGCCACCGGCGTGGTCGCCGATCTCACCGACCCCGCCTCGGCGGAGGACGTGGTCGCCACGGTCGTGCGGCGATGGGGCACGGTGGAGATCCTGGTCAACAACGCGGGGATGGTGTCCGTGAGCGACGACGACCCCGGCTCCGGCGGCGTCGACGGACTGCCCTACGACGACTGGCAGCACAGCCTGCGCCGCAACCTCGACACCGCCTTCCTGATCACCCGGGCGTCCGTGCCGGCCATGCGGCGCAACGGGTGGGGGCGGATCGTGATGGTCTCGAGTGTCACCGGTCCCGTGATGGCGATGCGCGGGGACGCGGCCTATGCCGCGGCGAAGGCCGCCCTCGTCGGGCTGGTGCGCTCCCTGGCCGTCGACCTGGCCGTCGACGGCGTCACCGCCAACGCCGTCGCACCGGGCTGGATCGCGACGGGGTCGCAGACCGCGGACGAGGCACGCGAGGGGAAGGGGGTCCCGATGCGACGCAGCGGCACGCCAGATGAGATCGCGTGGCCCGTCGCGTGGCTGTGCACCCCCGGCGCGGGATACCTGACCGGCCAGTGCCTGGTCGTGGACGGCGGCAACTCCGTGGCCGAGGAGCGGGTGCGATAGGGCCGGTGCGAGGTCACCGGTCCGCGAGGAGCGTCTCCTCCAAGGCCTCGACGAGCAGGTCGGTGTGGTCGTCGCCGAAGACCAGTGGGGGCCGGATCTTCAAGGTGGCGCGGTCCCGTCCGGTGCGACCGATCAGGACACCGCGGTCCCTCAGGCCTTCGACGATCCGCCCGGTGCGGACCGGGTCGGACCGACCGGTCGAGGGATCCACGATGTCGAGTGCGACCGCGAGCCCCCAGCCGCGGACGTCGCCCACCCGGGGGTCAGCGGCGGTGACGTCGCGCAGCGTCGCGAGCAGTCGAGCGCCCGTGGCTGCTACGCGGGCGACGACCCGCTCCTCCTCGATGCTTCGAAGGACCGCGATCGCTGCTGCGCACGCGGCGGTACCGCCGCCGAACGTGCTGAAGTAGTCGGTGTCCGCGATGAAGGGATCCACCAGCGCCGCGGGGCCGCAGACGGCCGCGACCGGGTACCCGTTGCCCATCGGCTTCCCCAGGGTCACCAGATCGGCAGGCACCCGGCCGGCCGTGAAGCTCCACAGGTCGTCCCCGGTGCGTCCGTGACCGGCCTGCACCTCGTCCGCGACGTACAGTCCGCCCGCGGCCTGCACCACGGCGGCAGCCTCTGCGGTCCAGTCGTGCGCGGGCCCGCGGATGCCGTCGCTGGTGAACACACCGTCGACGAGCATGGCCGCCACGCCATGGCCCGCGGTGCGGAGGCTCTCGACCGCTGACGCCACCGCGGCCGACGAGGCCGGCGGAGGCTCGACCAGCCGCATGTGGGGTGGAGGAGGACGTCCGCCCCAGCTCTCTGGTGAGAACGCGAAGGTCGCCTCGGTGACACCGTGGTAGGCCCAGGACGTCGCGATACCGCCCGAGGCGCCGGTGGCATGGCGCGCGATCCGCCAGGCCAGGTCGTTGGCCTCGCTGCCGGAGTTCACCAGCAGGACCCGGTCCAGCCGGGGCGGGAGGGTGGCCAGCAGCCGTTCGGCCAGCTCGACGGGAGCCTCCTGCAGGTAGCGGCTGTTGGTGTTGAGCGTGGCCAGCTGGGAGCAGACCGCGTCGACGACCGCCGGGTGAGAGTGCCCCAGCACCGGCACGTTGTTGTAGGCGTCGAGGTACCGGCGCCCGTCCGCCCCCTCGAGGAACAACCCTCGGCCACCCACGAGATGCACCGGATGGGTGTAGCTGAGCTCCAGCCCGCCCAGCAGGTGCGAGCGTGCGCGGACCAGCTCCGTCGTGGGTCGGTGGCGAGAAGGCCGGGCGCTACCGACGTGCGGTGCGCTCGGGGAGCCGCCCTCGGCGGCGGCGGTGAATGCCTCGGTCAGCGTGTCCAGGCCGTCGTCGAGCATGGCCTCGAGCCGGCTGTACGCCTCGTCTCCGATCGGCGGCGCGGAGCCCTGCTCCCGGGTCCGCCAGGCGGTGATCAGGACGGCCGCTGCGTAGCGACCGGCGATCAGGTCAGCGAGGAGCTCGACCTCCTGCGGCTCCAGCGGCGTGACGGAGTCGTAGCCCGACACGACCTCGTGCGCGAGCTGCACACCGTCGGCGCGACCGCTGAGGACGTCCGCCGTCGCCACCGCCAGGTCGCAGACCAGTGCCGTGTGCGTCATGTCCCCGAAGTCGGTGATGCCGGTGACTGCCAGCGTGTCGTCCACGAGGACGTTGGTGGGGGCCAGGTCGTTGTGCACGACCTGGGCCCGCATCCGGAGCAGCTCCGGGGTGACCCGCTGCTCGAAACGGTCGAGCACCGCACGCACCGCCGGACGTCGCGCCTCCTCGACCGCCGCGAGCCAGGGCCGCAGCTGCGGGAGGCGTCGGATGTCCCAGGTGATCGGGTAGGACGCGGCCTCGTGCACGAACCCGCGCAGCGCCTGTCCCAGGCGGGCCGACGTGCGCCCCCACTCACGCAGCTGCGCGGGGCCGAGCTCCTCCGGGTCCGGATGCCGGCCGTCCAGCCAGGTCGTCAGCCAGGCCAGGGAGCGACGACCGTCGAGACCGGTCAGCACCACCCATCCGGGTCCCTGCCGGGTCGGCACGACGTCGGGCACCGGCACGTCGGGCGCGACGGCGCGGATGTGGCGCAAGAGCCGACTGCTGGAGGTCCAGCACCGGCTCCCCGTCGGCGGGGTTGTGCACCTTGAGCAGGTAGCGCCCGTCGGCCGCGTCGAGCCGGAAGTTCCGGTCGCGTTCCCCGTGGAGGGCGGTGAGCTCGCCCTCCAGGCCCCAGGAGGTCCTCACGGAGGCGTGCAGCGCCGCGGGGTCGAGCTCCGGCGCGGACACGGTGAGTGGATCGTCGGTCGAGGCGGTCACCGGCTCATTCTGGCGTTCCCCGGGGTGGTTGCGTCGACAACGGCCCGCAGTGTCCCCGGGTCCCTCCCCGACCGGCTGTCACCGGATCGTCAGATCGGACTCTTGCCGGGCCGCCCCGGCGCGAGGAAAGTCGGCCTTGTGAGTGACACGACGCACGACTTCTCCGGCCTGCGGGCCATGTTCATCAACTGCACCCTCAAGCCCTCGCCGCAGGTGAGCAACACCGAGGGCCTGGTCGACGCCAGCGCGGCGATCATGCGCAAGCACGGGATCGAGGTCGAGCAGCTCCGGGCGATGGACCACGACATCGCGACCGGCGTCTACCTCGACATGACCGAGCACGGGATGAGCTCGGACGCCTGGCCGGAGATCCACGAGCGGGTGATGGCCAGCGACATCCTGGTGATCGCCGGTCCGATCTGGCTCGGCGACAACTCCAGCGTGACCAAGCGGATCATCGAGCGCCTGTACGCCGGCTCCAGCATCCTCAACGACGACGGACAGTACGCCTACTACGGCCGGGTCGGCGGCTGCCTGATCACGGGCAACGAGGACGGCATCAAGCACTGTGCGCAGAACGTCCTGTACTCGCTGCAGCACGTCGGCTACACGATCCCGCCGCAGGCCGACGCCGGCTGGATCGGCGAGGCAGGTCCCGGTCCGTCGTACCTCGACGAGGGGAGTGGCGGGCCGGAGAACGACTTCACCAACCGCAACACCACGTTCATGACCTGGAACCTGATGCACGCGGCCCGGATGCTCAGGGACGCCGGCGGCATCCCGGCGTACGGCAACCAACGCACGGCCTGGGACGACGGCAGCCGTTTCGACTACGAGAACCCCGAGTACCGCTAGCGTCCGGACGTGCCCAACATCGTCGTCCTGACCGGCGCCGGCATCTCGGCCGAGAGCGGACTCGCGACCTTCCGGGACGCCGACGGGCTCTGGGAGGGTCACCGGGTCGAGGAGGTCGCGACGCCCGAGGGCTTCGCCGCCGACCCCGACCTGGTGCACGCGTTCTACGACGCGCGCCGGGCCGCGCTCGACAGGGTCCGGCCCAACGCCGCGCACCGCGCGCTCGCACTGCTGGAGCAGCACTGGCGGGAGGAGGACCGTGGCGAGTTCCTGCTGGTGACGCAGAACGTGGACGACCTGCACGACCGGGCCGGCTCCGCCGAGATGATCCACATGCACGGGTCGCTGCGTACGGCGTGGTGCCTGGCCTGCGACGGCCACCCGGAGCTGGTCGGCAGCACGAACGGGACGCCCTGCCCCGGGTGCGGTGAGGTGGCCCTGCGCCCGGACGTGGTCTGGTTCGGTGAGGTACCGCGGGGGCTGGACCGGATCGACCGGGCGCTGCGTCAGGTGGACCTGTTCGTGTCCGTCGGCACGTCGGGCGCCGTGCACCCGGCTGCGTCGTTCGTCCAGCACGCGTTGGCGCGCCGCGCGCGCACCGTCGAGCTGAACCTGGCGCCGAGCGAGGGCAGCTGGCTGTTCCACGACAGCCGCCTCGGCCCGGCCACACGGCAGGTGCCGGCCTGGGTCGAGGAGATGCTGGACCACTGAGCGACTTCCGTTCTACGGTCCCGGCATGGCGATGACCATGAACCAGGTGATCCACGAAGCCGTCCGCCGCGACCTCTCCCGGCTCGACCGGGCGCTCGACTCCTTCCCGTCCGGCGACGCCGAGCGCGCCAACCAGCTGGCGCGTGCCTACCGCTTCCTGCGGCACCAGCTCACCGACCACCACACGACCGAGGACGAGGTGATCTGGCCGGTGGTGGGCGACCTCGGGGTCGACCGGGTGCTGCTCGACGCGATGGAGGCCGAGCACCACGCGATGTCCGAGGCGCTCGCCGAGACGAGTGCTGCGATGACGGCGCTGGTCGCCCGCCCCGAGACAGACACCGCGGCGGACGCGTTGGCCAGCCTGCGCCGCACCCGCGAGGTGGTGGACCGGCACCTCGACCACGAGGAGGCCGAGCTCGAGCCGGCCCTGGTCGCGCACCTCGGGACCCCCGAGTGGAAGGGCGTGGAGAAGCGGCTGCGGCAGCGCCCGCTGAGCACGACGGGACCGTTCCTGGCCTGGCTGCAGGACGGGATGGAGCCGCCGGTGCGGACCTCCCTCCGCTCGATCGTCCCGCCGCCGGTGCTGGCCCTGCTGCCCCGCGTCTTCGGGCGCTCCTACGAGCAGCGCATCGCACCGGCCTGGCGGTCCTGAGGGCAGCCAAGCCTTCGTTGCGGCGTACGCCGCGGTCACGGACGATGGCGCCATGAGCTCCGAGACCGACGTCGTGCCCGAGAGCATCGGGCCGCACGACCACGAGCCGCACGGCGGGCGCATCGGTGGCCGGCTCAACGCGCTGCGTGCCGCGGTGCTCGGCGCCAACGACGGCATCGTGTCCGTGGCCGGCATCGTGATGGGCGTCGCGGGTGCGACCTCGCACGCGGACACGATCGTGGTGGCCGGCGTCGCCGGGCTGGTCGCCGGCGCGCTGAGCATGGCGGCGGGGGAGTACGTCTCCGTGAGCACCCAGCGCGACACCGAGCGAGCGCTGCTGGACAAGGAACGACGCGAGCTGGCCGAGGAGCCGGAGGAGGAGCTCGCCGAGCTCGCCGGGATCTACCGCGAGAAGGGCCTCAGCGAGCAGCTTGCGCTCGAGGTGGCCACCCAGCTGACCGCGCACGACGCCCTCGGCGCCCATGCGGAGGCCGAGCTGGGGATCGACCCCGACGACCTGACGAACCCGTGGCATGCGGCGTTCGCCTCGATGGCCGCGTTCACGATCGGCGCACTGCTGCCGCTGCTGACGATCACGCTGGCCCCGCAGGCCGCCCGGATCGCGGTCACCGTCGTCGCCGTGACCCTGGCGCTGGCCCTGACCGGCTGGCTGAGCGCCTCCTCGGGCGACGCGCCGCGACGGCCCGCGGTGGTGCGCAACGTGCTGGGCGGGATGCTCGCGATGGCGGTCACCTATGTGATCGGCAGCCTGGTCGGGCAGGGCATCGGCTGAGCGTCCGCCGGTCGACACGCGGCTGAGACGGGTCTCTCACATGGTGGTGGCCGGTCCGTGCGTGCCCTAGGTTGCATCGGGTGAAGATCGCTGTCGCAAGGGAGTCCCGCGAGGGGGAGACCCGGGTCGCCATGGTGCCCGAGCTGGTCGGCAAGCTGACCGGCCTCGGCTACGAGGTCCTGGTCGAGCCCGGCGCCGGCGAGGAGGCGCAGTACGCCGACGAGGAGTACACCGCCGCCGGCGCCGTGATCGCCGAGGACGCGGTCACCGCTGCGGACGTGGTGGTCTCCGTGCAGCCGCCGGACCCCGCCGTGGTCCGCCGTCTCCGCGAGGGCGTCACCACCGTCTCCTTCCTGCCGGTCAACCAGTCGCACGACCTCGTCGTCGCGCTCCGCGACGCCGGCGTGACGGCGTTCGCGATGGAGCTGGTGCCCCGCATCTCGCGGGCCCAGTCGATGGACGCTCTCTCGTCGCAGGCGCTGGTGGCGGGCTACCGCTCGGCGATCGTCGCCGCCGGGCTGCTGCGCCGGTTCTTCCCGCTCAACATGACCGCGGCCGGCACCGTGCCGCCCGCCGAGATCGTGGTGCTCGGCGCCGGTGTCGCCGGGCTCCAGGCCATCGCGACCGCGAAGCGGCTCGGCGCCGTGGTCAAGGCCTACGACGTCCGCGCCGCGGCGGCGGAGGAGATCCGGTCGATGGGGGCGCAGGCGATCGAGCTCGAGCTCGAGACGCTCGAGGGCACCGGCGGCTATGCCCGCGAGATGACCGAGGACCGGGCTGCCCGCCAGCGCGAGCTGCTCACGCCGTACATCGCAGCGGCGGACGGCCTGATCACGACCGCCGCCGTACCGGGCCGGCAGGCGCCGATGCTGGTGACGGCGGAGATGGTCGAGCAGATGAAGCCGGGTGCGGTCGTCGTCGACCTGGCCGCGGAGACCGGCGGCAACGTCGAGGGCTCCCTGCCGGGCCAGGTGGTGCGGATCGGCAACGCGCAGGTCTGGGGCGGCGCCAACGTGCCGGGGCAGATGCCGGGACCGGCCTCGAAGCTCTACGCGCAGAACATCGTCAACATCGTGACCCTGATGACCCGCGCCGCGACCGACGACGAGGCGGGTGCGTTCGCGCCGGACTTCGACGACGAGATCGTCAGCGGGTCGGCCGTCACCCACGCGGGCCGGATCGTGCACGAGCCGACGCGTGAAGCGATCGAAGGGAACCAGCAGTGAGTGAACCCATCGTCTGGCTGACCATCTTCGTGCTCAGCGTGTTCGTCGGCATCGAGGTGATCTCGAAGGTGTCCTCGACGCTGCACACGCCGTTGATGTCGGGCGCCAACGCGATCCACGGGATCATCCTGCTCGGCGCGATCCTGGTGACCGGTTCGACGGACAACACGGTCGCGGTCGTGGTGGGGCTGGTCGCGATCGTGCTCGCCGCGATCAACATGGTCGGTGGCTTCGTGGTGACCGACCGGATGCTCCAGATGTTCGTGCGGAAGAAGAAGCCCGTGCCGGCCGGCTCGTCCGATGGGGGCGGCAAGTGAACCCCACCTGGGTCCAGCTGGTCTACCTGCTCTGCGCGATCGGCTTCATCCTCGCGCTCAAGGGGCTCTCCGGTCCCAAGACCGCCCGGACCGGCAACCTGATCGGTGCCGCGGCCGCCGTCGTGGGCTGTGCGATCCCGTTCTTCTACGCCGACCTCGAGCACGTGCCGCTGATCCTGGTCGCGATCGCGATCGGCGCCGTCGGCGGCCTGGTGGGTGCGCAGCGGGTGCAGATGACCCAGATGCCGCAGATGGTGGCCCTGTTCAACGGTGTCGGCGGCGGCGCGGCTGCCCTGGTGGCGTTGCTCGAGCTCCACGAGATGCTCGACCTCGGGGCAGACCCGGGCTGGTTCACCTGGCTCGCCACCGCCTTCACGATCCTGATCGGCTCGGTGTCGTTCGCGGGGTCGGTGGTCACGTTCCTCAAGCTGCAGGAGCTGATGACCTCGCGGCCGGTGGTCTTCGCCGGGCTGCCGATCGTGTTCGGGCTGGCCCTGGTGACCGCCGTCGTGCTGTCCGTGCTGACCATCACCGACCCGGCCGAGCTGGTCGGCGTCGTACTCGCGCTCGTGGGGCTGCTGATCGGCACCCTGCTGGTGCTGCCGGTGGGTGGCGCCGACGTGCCGATCGTGATCTCGCTGCTCAACGCGTTCACCGGCCTGACCGTGGCAGCGGGCGGCTACGTGCTCGGCAACACCCTGCTGCTGGTGGCGGGCACCCTGGTCGGTGCGTCCGGCACGTTCCTGACCAAGCTGATGGCTTCCGCGATGGGGCGCTCGGTCGCGAACATCCTGTTCGGGGCGCTCAAGGGCGGGTCCACGCTCGGTGCCGGCGAGGTGTCGGACCGGCCGGTCCGGTCCGCCGGACCGGAGGACGTCGCGATCCTGCTCGGCTACGCCGACCGCGTGATCATCGTGCCGGGCTACGGACTCGCCGTCGCCCAGGCGCAGCACACCCTGCGCGAGCTGGTCGACGTGCTGATCGAGCGGGGCACCAAGGTCGACTACGCGATCCACCCGGTCGCCGGCCGGATGCCCGGCCACATGAACGTGCTGCTCGCCGAGGCGCAGGTGCCCTACGAGCAGCTCGTCGAGATGGACGACATCAACGGCGAGTTCAAGAACACCGACGTGGTGCTGGTGGTCGGCGCGAACGACGTGGTCAACCCGGCCGCGAAGACCACGCCCGGCGCCCCGATCTACGGGATGCCGATCCTCAACGCGGACGAGGCCAAGCAGGTCGTGTTCATGAAGCGCTCGATGCGCCCCGGCTTCGCCGGCATCGAGAACGAGCTGCTGTTCGAGCCCGAGACGACGCTGCTGTTCGGCGACGCGAAGGACTCGTTGAGCAAGCTGCTGAGCGCGGTCAAGGCGCTGTAGGTCATCGGGTCGAGTGCTGTGGTGGTTGCCCGGGCAGCCACCACAGCACTCGACTCGCGCCTGTGGACAGCCGTTCGCGTCGGACACCGGGATTCTGCACACTCGGCCGGCATGGACGACGGTCGGTGGCGGAGCCTGGCGGCGCAGCAGCACGGCATGCTCGCGGTCCGGCAGCTCACGGAGCTCGGCGTGCCGCGAGGGGTGCTGCGACACCGGCTGGCGACCGGGCACTGGGTCAGGCGCACCGAGCACGTCCTGAGCACGACGACCGGTGAGCTCGGCAGGCAGCAGGAGATGTGGCTCGGTGTCCTGCACGCAGGCAACGACGCCCTGATCGGTGGCCTGACCGCTGCGGCCTTCCACGGGTTGCGCAACTGGCCCCGGGACGACGTGACCGTCCTGGTGCCCGACGACTGGGCGTTCGAGCCGGTGCCGGGCATCCAGTTCTTCCGGACGCGGCGATCGCTCCACGATCTTTCGTCACGTCGCACCGGCCGTCCTCGAACCCTGCCGGTCTGCCGGCTCGAGCCGGCAGTGCTGCTGTGGGCCGGCTACGAAGCGTCCCGCCGGGCCGGTCAGGGGGTGCTCGCCGCCGTGGTCCAGCAGCGGCTCACCGAACCGGAGGCGCTGCGGCGCTGGGTCGAACGGCTGCGTCCGTTGCGTCGGGCCCGGGAGTTCCGGCGCGTGCTCCTCGACATCGAGGGTGGTGCCCACTCGGTCGCAGAGATCGACGTACGACGCATGTGTCGTCAGTTCGGGCTGCCCCTGCCGCGGCGGCAGCGTCCGCGGCTGGACCGGGACGGTCGCCGGCGTTTCACGGACTGCGAGTGGCTGCTTCCCGACGGCAGGACGGTGATCCTCGAGGTCGACGGCGCCTTTCACCTGGACGTCCGGCACTACGAGGACGACGTGCGCCGCCAGCGGAAGCTGACCAGCACGTCGACCATCGTGATCAGGTGCACGAGCGCCGAGCTCCGGGACGACCCCGGTTCGGTGGCCGAGGACCTGATCGCCCTCGGAGTCACCAGGTCGGGTGCCTGAGTGGTCGCCGGGGCAGCCACTCCAGCACTCGACGCGGCTAGGACACCGTGGCGATGCCGGTGGCCCGGTCGTAGTCGATCCGACCGAGCTCGAACGTCGCCGAGTCGACGTCGTTCACTGTCGTCACGCGCGACGTGGGGGCTCCCAGGTCGCTGTCGAACTCCCCGAGCTCGCGGTACTTCTCGTCCACGCCGCTGGTGAGGCCGAACGCCTTGTTGAGGCCGTTGCCCTGCAGCACCCGGTAGATCGAGCCGTGCTCGTAGCGCTGGCGGGCCCGCTTGCCGGCGACCACGTCGGCGACGTTGGTGGTCGGGAACCCGAGGTCGCCGTGCTCGACCCCCCACGCGTCGTACTCGGTGCGGACCGAGCCACCGACGAAGTGTGCGCCGAACGGGCTCTTCGCGTAGATGTCGCCGTAGCTGAACCGCGCCTTGCGCCCACCCTCGGTGAGGTACTCACCGACGTTGAGGTCACCGGTCCGCGCGTGCCCGAGCCGGGCGGTCTCGGACTTGATCGCGGATGCGTAGTCCTTGACGTACGCCGCCACGCGGTCGCGCAGGCCGCCGCTCGCCTTCATCCAGGCGTAGCCGTAGCGCCCGGGGCAGGCGGTCGCGGTGCCGGGTCGGATGCCGGAGCTGTAGACGTCGCGGTGGCCGGCGATCCGGTTCAGGCGGTGACCCGCGATCGCGTAGGTGCCCTTGGCGGGCAGGAAGTTGGTGCCGAGCCGCCAGCCCACGAGCTTGACGGTGGCGCTCTTCATGGCCGTGGTCGGCCGCGCCTTGTCGAGGTTGCCCATCATCGAGACACCCATGTCGTAGGTGTTGACGGTGTAGTTGCCGGCGTGGGCGCCGCGCACCTGCAGCAGCACGCCGCCGCTGCGACCCTCGAAGATCTGACCGTACTTGTCGACCAGGAAGTTGTAGCCGATGTCGCACCAGCCGCGACCCTGCATGTGGTACGCCTGCGCCGAGCGGACGATCGCCTTCGAGTCGCTCCTGGCGTAGCTGTTGCTGCCGGCCGTGTGGTGGAAGGTCACGCCCCGGGTCTCCGAGCCGTAGCGCGGCGAGTCGCAGCCGGTGTCGGCACGCGCGCCCCACTGCGACCGGGTGACCATCGACGGCATCGGCGTGTAGCTGGGGGAGCCGTCGGCGCCGGCCACGGCGGTGCGACCGGCTGTGGTCGATCCGGCCGGGTCGGTGCCCGGGTCGACCAGCACCACCTTCACTCCCTGGGGCGGGGTGCCGTTCTCGGAGCGCACGCGCGTGGCGACCCCGGTGGCGTCGTCGACCCAGAGCGGCTCGGTGCCGGCCCGGGTGCCGGTGGCGTCGTTGTCCGGGTCGACGTCCAGGGCGGTCCAGCCCGACCACCCCCGGGTGCCCCGGGTGCGGACCTCCACTGACACGTCACGCCCGCTCGCGCGGTCCCAGGTCACGCCGACCATCGAGAAGTGGCCCGTGCGGTGGTCGGCCAGCCCGGCGACGAGGGTGCCGGCGGCGGTCCGACTGCCGCTCTGGACCACCGCGGGTGCCGGGGCCACCCGCAACGAGGTGACGACGGCGTCGCGGTGGCTGCCCGTCGTACGAGCAGGCGCGGCGTGCGCACCCGCGGCGGGCAGCAGTCCGACCAGCAGCAGACCGGCCGTCGCTGCGGTGAGGGTGGCGGGACGACGGGCGGGAGGGAGGTACATCGAGGCATCCGGTTCGGTCGGGGGAACGATGCGGACATGCTAGGCGTCGGCCCGGTGGATGGGGTCGGAACTACTGGGCCACCCCGTACAACCGGTCGCCGGCGTCGCCGAGGCCGGGCACGATGTAGCCGACCTCGTTCAGCTTCTCGTCCATCGCGGCGGTCACGATCCGGACCGGGACGCCGACACCGGCGAGCCCCTTCTCCAGGTTCGCGCAGCCCTCGGGGGCCGACAGCAGGCAGATCGCCGTGATGTCGTCGGCGCCGCGCTCCACGAGGAAGGTGATCGCCGCGGCGAGGGTGCCGCCGGTCGCCAGCATCGGGTCGAGGACGTAGCACTGCCGGCCGGACAGGTCCGCGGGCAACCGCTCGGCGTACGTCGAGGCCTGGAGCGTCTCCTCGTTGCGGACCATCCCGAGGAAGCCCACCTCGGCGGTCGGCAGCAGCCGCATCATGCCGTCGAGCATGCCCAGCCCGGCGCGCAGGATCGGGACCACCAGCGGGCGCGGGTGTGCCAGGTTGACGCCGTGGGCCTCGGCGACCGGGGTGGTGACGGTGACGTCCTCGACCCGGACGCCGCGGGTGGCCTCGTACGCGAGCAGGGTGACCAGCTCGTCGGCCAGCTTGCGGAACGTCGCCGAGTCGGTGCGTCGGTCACGGAGCGTGGTCAGCTTGTGGGCGACCAGCGGGTGGTCGATCGTGTGCACGTCCATGGGGGACACCGTAGTGCGCGGCCTGCTCGCGCCCGGACGCGCGATCGTGGTGGCCTCCGGATGCCGGTTCTGCCACCATCGACACATGCCTGACCTGACGGAATCCGAGGCGGACGAGGTGGATCTCGCCGTCGCGTGCTACCGCGAGGAGGGGGACTGGCAGCTCCAGGAGCTGCCCGAGGAGTCCCTGGACGGCATCGACCCGATCGCTCGCCAGCTCCGCCGCTACCCCGGCGACAACGGCGCGATGGCCCTGATCTCGGTCGACGAGGACTTCTTCCTGATCGTGCGCTCCCGGGGCGCGGAGATCTCGCTGCTGCTCTCCGACGCCAGCGCCTCGACCGACTGGGCCCTGGCCCGCTCGGCGGTCGACCACCTCGGCGTACCCGTGGAGGACGACGACGAGCCGGCCCCCGCGGGCGACCTCGGGATCCTGGCCGACATGGGGATCCCGGCGATGGACATGGGGGTGCTGCTCGACGACTACGAGCTGTACCCCGACGAGCAGCTCAGCGACATCGCCACCAAGCTCGGCTTCGGCCCGCGGTTCGACGACCTCGCGGGGCTCTCCAACGCGTGAGCGGCCCCTGGGAGTCGGCCATGCGCGACGCGCTGAGCGAGGCACGGCTGGCGGTTCCCGCCGGTGACGTGCCGATCGGCGCCGTGGTCGTGGACGCCGACGGCTCGGTGGTGGCCCGCGGTCACAACGTGCGCGAGCAGTGGGGCGACCCCACCGGCCACGCCGAGGTGGTGGCGCTGCGCGAGGCGGCGGCCCGGGTGGGGGAGTGGCGACTCCCCGGGCACACGCTGGTGGTCACGCTCGAGCCCTGCACGATGTGCGCCGGCGCAGCCGTGCTGGCCCGGGTCGACCGCGTGGTGTTCGGCGCGTACGACGAGAAGGCCGGCGCCGTCGGCTCGCTCTGGGACGTGGTCCGCGACCGTCGCCTGAACCACCGCCCGGAGGTGGTGGCGGGTGTGCTGGCCGAGGAGGCGACGTCGCTGCTGGAGGCGTTCTTCGCGGAGCGGCGGGGGTAGGGCTGGCTGCGGTGTGCCTGGCCGCGAAACACCAAGTTCTCTTGGTGTTCTGTCACTTCGCACAGGTTCTTTGCCATGAGAAGTGACTGTTTCCTGTGCGAAGTGAGCGCGTTCCGTCGTCGTACGGACTCGGGGCACCTCAGGTCACACGAACACCAGGTGAACATGGTAATTCGCAGCTCGCCCCGGCAGACATCACGCAGCCCAGCCCCGACAACCCGCCCGATCGTTCCACCCGGCCCACCCGACGACGACGTCCGAGGGTCAGGCTGGGCCGAGCTCGCCCGGGGCGGCCTTCCGGATCGTGATCCGGGTCCAGGCGCCGACGTAGACCCGGCCGTCGGCGGGGATCTCCGTCTTCTGGCCGGGCGGCACCGGGGTCGTCGGGAGCGCGCCCACCGTGTCGGCGACGTACGTGCCGTTCGACGAACCGAGGTCCTCGACCCACCAGCGGGTGCCGTCGGTCGTGAGCTGGGCGTGCCGCCGGCTGACGCCGCTGTCCGTGGACAGGTCGATGTCGGGGGTGATCCCGCGCGAGCGCGAGGCGCGGCCGACCAGCACCGACGTGTGCTGGAGGGGTACGACGAGCGGCAGGCCGGGCGAGGGCAGCGGGTCGGAGCTCTGCTGGTCGGCGTACCAGTCGGGGTCGATCCACACCTCGGCCACCCACGGCTCGTCCAGCGGCGGAGCGGTGCTGCTGCCCGGGCCGGCGACGGCTACCGCGGGCGACGGCGCCGCGGCCGGACGCGGCATCGAGCCGGTCGTGAAGTCGTAGCCACAGCTCTCGCAGAAGAGCGCGTCGGGCACGTTCGTGGTCTGGCAGTTCGGGCAGACAGCGCCGGCGGGTGCGGCGGGAGCCGGCGCGTCCACGGTCGCGTGCAGGGACGTCGCGTCGGGGTCCATCGCGATCCCGCACACGTCGCAGTAGTCGGTGGCCGTGGACTCGTGTCCGGCCGGGCAGGTCACTTCTTGATCCGGGTGGTCTTGGTCGAGGCGGTGTCGAGCGCCATCTCGTCGGCCTTGGCGACGGCCGACTTCAGCCGCACGGTGCCTTCCTTCTCGTCGTCGACGTCGACCACCTTGCGCAGCTTGGAGGTGGCCTCGTCGTTGCCGGTCTCGGCGGCGAGCTGGACCGCGCGGCCGAGCTTGGTGGTGGCGGTCGCGTCGTCACCGGACGCCTTCGCGGCCAGGCCCTCCTGGATCATCTGCGCCAGCTCGGTCTGCCCGGTGTAGTGCGCGACCTGCTGGTCGATCCGGGCGGTGAGCTCGGAGTTGCTCGACCAGGTCGCCTTGACCAGACCCTGCGCGGCGACCGTGTCGCCGAGCGCGAGCTGCACCCGCGCGGCGAGCTGTTCCTGCCCGATCGCCTTGGCCGGCAGCCGGATCGCCACGTGGTAGTCGCGAGACTCGTCGGCCCACGCGCCGGTCGGGTAGCCACCGGTCAGCGGGTTCACCGTCGTACGACGGTCGGTCAGGTCCTCGACCGTCGGCGACACCTGCCGGACGAACAGCACCTCGGCACCCTGCGGCGTCCACACCCGCAGCTGCGCGTCGCTGACCCCGCGCGCCATCGACGCCTGCATCATGGCCCGGAACTGCTCCTGCATCTGGGCCGGCTCCGGGATGATGTCGACCGTCCCGAGCAGGGCCTGCGAGATCTGCCGGATCTCGTCGACCCGCCAGTCGGTGCCGGCGCCGCGGCAGTCGCACTGGAAGACACCGGTCGCGGCCCGGATCGCCTCGGCGAGCGCCCCCGGCTGCTCGCGGTCCTCGCCGTCGGTGAGCAGGATCGCGTGCCGCTGCGTCACCTCCGGCACCGAGCCGAACAGCACCCCGGCCAGGTTCAGCCAGGCACCGATCGCGGTGCCACCACCGGAGGTGAGCGCCCGGATCGCGGTGGTGGCCTCGGCCCGGGTGGTGGGATCCATCTGCACCAGGCCGGGCCCGGAGCTCACGCGCGGGTAGGCGAGGTAGGCGCGGTCGGCGCCGGCGATCACCGCGAACCAGGTGCCGTCGACGATCTCCGCCAGCGCCGCCTGCGCCGCGTGCTTGGCGCCCTCGAGGGTCGCGGTGCCCATCGAGCCCGACGTGTCCACGATGATGATCTCGCCGGCGGCGCCGGTGCCCGCCCGACCGGCCGTTCCGGCACCCGAGCACGAGACGGTGACGATCGCGTTCACGTCGGTTCCGCCGTCGGGCAGGAACTCGTTCTGGTAGACGGCGGCAGTGAACTCAGCCATGTGACTCCCCTGATCCAGGTTCCGGTGCTGCCCCTGCGGTGGTCGCATTCTGCCCCGCCGGCTCGACCCGGGCGAGCGTGACCGTGATGTTGTCCTGCCCTCCCTGCGCGTTGGCGAACCCGACCAGGCCCAGCGCGAGCGCCGCCGGATCGGTGGTGCCGACGGCCCGGACCTGGGCCGCGAGCGCGTCCGGCTCGGACGCGTAGTTCCAGAGGCCGTCGGAGCAGACCAGCAGCCAGCCGGGACCCTCGAGCCGGAGCTCGCCGACCCGTGGCGCGAGGTGGGGCGCGTCGCGGCCCAGCCAGCGGGTGATCGCGTGCGCCATCGGCGAGGACTCCGCCTCCGCCCGCAGCGCACCGGCCGCCATCTGCTCCTGGGCGGCCGAGTCGTCGACGCTGAGCTGGACGCCGGAGCCGGCGTCGGGCAGCCAGTACGCCCGCGAGTCCCCGATGTTGGCGAAGGTCACCGTCCCGCCCTCGAGCACCGCCACGACGTACGTCGCCGACGCGGGTCTGGAAGTGCCCTCCACGGTCGCCCCGACCACCGCGTCGTTGGCCCTCAGGGCGCTCTCGGCGAACACCTTCGTCACCGCGGCCCGGCGGCTCTGCGCAGTGCCCATCCCGCGCGGCAACGGTGTCCGCAGCACCTCGAGCGCGGCCCTCGCCCCGGCGTAGGAGCCGGCCTGCGAGTCGTCGGTGTTCGAGACCCCGTCGAGCACCACGAGCACTGCCCGCTCGCCCGGCTCCTCCGAGGCCAGCAGGGCCATCGCGTCCTCGTTGCGGCTGTGCCGGATGCCCTTGTCGCACACGCCCGCGACCCAGGACGCGGGCTGCTCCCGGTAGTGGTCGCGCTCGCTGAGCGCCTTGACCCCGCACGACTCGCAGTAGCCGTCGGGCCCGACCACGCCGCCACAGCTGAGGCAGGCGCGAGCCGTCGGGGGTGGCATCTCCACGGTGCGCGGGAGCTGCACCGAGGCGCTGATCGGCCCGCTTCCCAGGTCGTCCATCGGGCCGGGCTCGCCGGCCGTGCCGGTCGGTGCGGTCGGGCCGTCGGCGCCACCGGCGGCGTTCAGCGGCTTGCCGCAGGCCTCGCAGAAGCTCGCACCCGGGTCCACGTGCTCGCCGCAGTGCGGGCAGGTGGCGCCGTCGGGCTCCGGGGCGCTCACACGAGCGTCCAGTTGCGGACGGCGTTGGCCTCGTTGACCAGCTCGATCCGGGAGCTGAGCTCGGCGGCCTCGCGTGCCAGGGCCCGGTAGGACTCCTCGAGGGCGTCACGGATGCTCTCCTCGTCGGCCGGGTAGCGGCCGACCTTGCTCCTCCCGGGCACCCCGGACGCCCCGACCACGGCGAGCGCGTGGCGCAGGATCCGGATCGTGTACCGCGCCCGCTCGGCCGGGTCCATGCGCACCGACTCGATGCTGGTCAGCGCCTGGTCGAGGACGGCGAGGTCGACCCGGGACCCGGCGAGCAGCACGTCGGCCCGGAGCTGGCGGCTCTCCGGATAGCCGCGGCTGGTGGCGGGCACCAGGTCGAGCGCGGCCACCGCGCCGACCGTGTCCTGCCGGGCGGCGCGCACCCGGGCCATGCCGAAGGCCGCGGGGGCGGCGTACGCCGCGTCGGTGACCGCGCAGGTCCGGTACAGACCCTCGGCCACGTCCGGCAGTCCACCGTTCTCGCAGGCGACCGCGAGCGCCAGCTTGGGCGCCAGCTCACCCGGCACCTGCTGGTAGACCGCGCTGAACGAGGCCTTGGCGTCGTCCCAGTCGCCCTGCTGGATCGCGGCGAGACCGTCGACCCAGAGCGCCCGCCACTCCCACGGGTCGTTCGTGAGCAGCTCGGCGCTGGTCGCGCGGGCCTCGGCCGAGTCACCCAGCTCCAGGTGGGCCCGCGCGCGGACCAGCAGCACGTCGGCCGAGTCCGCGGGCGCCTGCTCGAGGTCGGAGAGGCGCTGGGAGGGGTCCGTCGCCCCGATGCTGGTCAGCCAGGCATGCTGCGGGTCGGTCGGGTCGGGCCGCAGGCTGGGCAGCTCCGACCACGACAGCGCCGAGGTCGACACCGACGGCGCCTCGAACAGCAGCGAGCTGGCGGACGTCAGCGCCGTGCCGGTGGTCCGCGCCGCGACCACCTCCCGCAGCACCCCGAGCATCTGGGTGCGGAGCTCGTCGGCCGAGGCGAACCGGTCGGCGGGGTCGGGAGCACAGCACTTCGCGATCAGGTGGTAGAGCGAGTCGTGCTCGACGAACAACGGCGTGCTGTCCGGTGGCGGCAGGGTCGAGAGGTAGGTGCCCTGGTAGCCGCGGAACTCCATGCACAGCACGACCAGGGTGCGGCCGATCGTGTAGATGTCCGAGGCGATGCTGGGCCCGAGCTCGGCGACCTCCGGCGCCTGGTAGCCGACGGTGCCGAAGATCGCGGAGTCCTGGTCGTCCACCCGTCGTACGCCCCCGAGGTCGATCAGCTTGACCGCGTCGCCGACCTGGATCAGGTTGTCCGGCTTGAAGTCGCAGAAGACGAGCCCGAGGTCGTGCAGGTAGCTGAACGCCGGGAGGACCTCGACCAGGTAGGCCAGCGCCTGGTCGACCGGGAGCGCGTCGTACACACCGTTGTTGGCCTGCATCCGCTGCTTGAGGATCTGCTTGAGCGACGTCCCGCCGACGTACTCCATCACGATGTAGCCGGCACCCTCGTGGGTCACGAAGTTGTAGATCTCCACGATCAACGGGTGCTCGACCTGGGCCAGGAACTGCTGCTCCGCGATCGCCGCGGCCAGCGCGTCGGGATCCCCGGAGTTCAGCAGGCCCTTGAGCACCACCCAGCGGTCGGAGACGTTGCGGTCGCGGGCCAGGTAGATCCAGCCGAGACCGCCGTGGGCGAGAGCACCCGCGACCTGGTACTGCCCGGCGACCAGGTCACCGGCCCGCAGCTTCGGGGTGAACGAGAACTCCTGGCCGCACTTGGGGCAGAAGCCCTCCGGGCGGCCGGGCCTGCCGTCACGGCCGCGCCCCACCTGCGAGCCGCACTTGGAGCAGGCGCGCTTGTCCTCGGGCACCTCCGGGTGCGCGATGATCGCCTTGCCCGCATCGACGGCGGGGGCGGGCGGCACCACGGTCAGTCCGGCCCCGAGCCGGGCCGCGCGCATCCGCTGGGAGCCACTGCGCGAACGCCGCGTCGCCGTGGTCCCACCGGCCCGCCTCGAGCCGATCGCCGCCGACTGCACCTTGCTCGCCGAGGTGCCGGTCGACACCGCCGCGGAGACCGGGTCGGCCTCGAGGGCGGCCGCCCCCGAGGCAGGTGACCCGCAGACGTCGCAGTAGCCGTCGAGGACGTGGCCCGAGCATCCGGGCTGGGCGCACGCCGCGCCGTCGGTTCCGCGCTGGCCCACCTGGTCGGGACCCGGTGCCGGCGCCATCCCGCACACGTCGCAGTAGCCGTCGACGATCGACCCGGAACAGCCCGGCTGCTGACACGTCATGCTGACTCCTTGGGGTGCCGCGAGGTGTGGTCGGCGAGGAGCTGGCCCAGCCAGGTCTGGTACGTCGTGACCAGCTGCCGGGCCACGGCCAGCGGCGTCGGCTCACGGTCCAGCACGTCGCGGGCCTGCCCCTCGCTGGCCACCAGGTCGGTGTCGTCGCTGACGCCGAGGGCGCGCGCCTTGGCGACGTAGCCGTCGAGCAGGGCGACCAGCTCGGTGCGCTCGTCCAGCGCCGCCGAGTAGCGGTCCTGGGCGAGGGTCATCGCCTGCGAGACCCGGTCGAGTCTCGACCGGTAGGCCCGGATCTCCCCGGCGGTGACCGGCACCGGTCCGAGCGCCGAGACGTCGGGCACCGCGTGGTGCGGCGCCGGGTCGACCGCGCGGACGCACGTGGCGGCGAGCTGTGTCAGCGCCGCCTCGCGGGCCTCCAGGTCGGCACGGAGCTCCTTGGCCGCGAGCACCTGGTCGCGGGCGTCGCGGCGCTGCGCGTTGCCGACGATCAGGTCGCGTTCCAGCCGTGTCGCGTCCTGCTCGAGCGGCCCGAGCATCCCGCCGACGTCGCCGCCGCGCTGGGCCTTGCCGGTGACCTCGGTGGTGCGCTCGACCAGCGACGTCCACTGGTCGGTGGCGGCGTCGCGGCTGTTCGCGGGCTCCAGCGCGACCTGGTCGCGGAGCCGCTCGAGCTGGGCCCGCAGCGCCTTGATCCGGGCGGCGGCCGCGTCGGCACCGGGGACCAGCGAGAGTGCCGTCCGCAGCTGGGCGGCGAGCGCGTCGGAGAGCCGGCACGCCTCCGGCAGCGACACCGCCAGCGCCGTGGCACCGGTGCGCAGCGCCGGGTCGAGCGTGCCGTCGAGCCGGCCCCAGATCAGGGCCGACAGCCGCTCCCGCTCCTGCGGTCCGACCCGGCCGCCGTCGAACGTCGCGGACAGCAGCGCGTAGCGGTCGGAGACCGCCTTCCACAGCGCCATCGACAGCGCCACGTCGTGGGAGACGTCCTGCCCGCGACCGGCGGCGAGTGCGGCCGCGTCGAGCTCGTCGAGCTCGGTACGACGCCCGCGCACCCACTCGTCGAGGGCCTGCAGGTAGGTCTGCGCGGCCATCGGGTCGATCGCGTCGCCGAGCTTCCCGGGAGCGGTGGGGGCGCTGGTCATGGTCGGCGTCCGTACTGGGGGCGCGGCTGTCCGGGTGACTTGCCCAGGGTCGGGGCCAGCCAGGTGCGGTAGCTGTCCTCCCAGGCGCCGTCGGCGCGCATCCTCTCCAGCACACCGTTGATGAAGCGCACCAGGTCGACGTGGTCCTTGTTGACGCCGATGCCGTAGGGCTCGGACGTGAACGGCTCACCCTTGAGCACGACGGCGTAGGGGTCCTGTGCCGCGAGTCCGGCCAGCACCGTGTCGTCGCCGGTGATCGCGTCGACGTCACCCTGCTGGAACCGCAGCAGGCAGGAGGTGTGGTTGGCCGCGGGCACGGCCTCCGCGTCCGGGGCCAGCCGACGCAGGTTGTCGAGGCTGGAGGTGCCGGTCGGGGCGCAGACCTTGTGTCCCGCGAGCGTGCTCAGGCCGGTGATGTCGGAGCCGCGGCGGACCAGGATCTTCTGGCCGGAGCCGTAGTACTCCGCCGAGAAGGCGATGCTCTCCCACCGGGTGCAGTTGATCGTCATGTTGCGGACGACCACGTCGACCTCGTCCTGCTGCAGGACGGGCAGCCGGTCGGCGGCGGTGATCACCCGCAGCTGGTAGCGGTCGGGGTCGCCGAGGATCGCGTTCGCCGAGCTGCCGCACGAAGTCGATGTCGAACCCCTCGATCTTCCCGGTCAGGGGGTTGCGGGAGCCGAGCAGGTAGGTGTCGGCCGAGACGCCGGCGATCAGCCGGCCACGATCCCGGATCTTCGCCATCGTGGAGCGGGAGGGCAGGCTGCCCGGACGCGGCACGTCGCCCGCGGGCGCGTAGGAGCGGAGGGCCGTGCCGGCGTCGCACGTCGGAGCCGCGGCGGGCGGGGAGGACGACGGCGCACTGGTCGCGTCGGCCCTGGGCACCCGGGTCTCGTCGTACCCGCAGCCCGCGAGGAGCACGCCGCCGACGACGGCCAGCGCCAGCAGGCGCCTGATTCCGGGGCCCCTGCGGCACCGTGCAGCGACAGCGGAGCGATCTCGTGGGGTGATCATGCGTACTCCTTCCGCCGTTGCCCGACTCCCCAGGCGGCGGCCCCGGCAGCAGCAAGGGAGACCAGCAGTGTGATCACGGCGAGGAACAGGATCCCGGCGTTGCCCGAGCGGAGCTCGTCGGCGGTGCTCGCGCCCGACACGGAGACGGTCTCGCGGGTCTGGGCGTCGAAGGCCTCGAAGGCGGCGGTGGACCCGTCCTGACCCGAGGTGGTGGCGAGCTTCACCGCCTCGTCCCAGCGACCGCCGTCGTCCAGCGTGACGATCTGCTGGTGGACCTCCTCGTAGCGGGCCCAGGCGACGCCGGCCGAGGTCGTGTCCCGGACCTTCTGGTCGGCCTGCTCCCAGGCGTCCTCGTAGGACTGACCGGAGCCGCGCTTGATCAGGCGCAGGCTCTCGTTGGCCTTGGCGTCGTTGCCGGCGGTGCGGGCCGACGCGGCGTCGACGGCCTCCCGGTAGGTGCCGACCCGCAGGTCCTGGTTGGCACGCCCCTGCCCGACGCTGACCACGACGGCGACCAGCGTGAGCACCGCGACGGCGGCGAGGGCCGCCATGATGCCGATGTTGAACCGGCGCCGGAACCGGGTCGCCAGCTGCCGGTTGACCGAGAACAGCACCGCGAGCGCGACCAGCCCGGGCAGCAGCAGCAGGAACGGCTGCTGCGCGCCCATCTCGTCCTCGGACCGCTGCGCGTTGGCCTCGACGAGCGCGGTGATGATCGGCCCGGCCTGCGCTCGGAGCTGACCGCCGGCCGTCAGCAGGTACTCCGACCCGACCGGGTAGCCCTGCCGGTTGTTGGAGCGCGCGAGCTCGACCGAGGTGGAGTACCTGTTCACGATCGTGTTCAGGTCCGCGAGCACCTCCTGGTCCGCCGGCTGCGCCTCCGCGGCGTCGGTCACGGCGCGCGACACCTGGTCGATCGACGCGTCGTACGCCGCGCGCTGGGCCGGCGGCTCCAGGCCGCCGATCAGGAACGCGTTGGTGGCGAGGGCGTCGGCCCGGTAGAGCGTGGACTGGATGTTCTGCACGCGCACCAGCTGCTCGGTGTTGTCGGCGGCGGCGCGGTTGGACTGCCAGGCGAGCAGCTGGAGACCCGCGGTGATCACCCCGAAGAGCACGCACGCGATGACGGCCACGACCTGCAGCCGGTTCAGCAGCGCCGGGACGTCGGCGGCTCCCGACGCGGGCACCGCGGCGTCCGACGCCCTGCCGGTCGTGGTCGCGCTCGCGCGAGGTGCGGGTTGCGCCGCTGACTGGCTCACGAGGTCTCCTCCGGTGCCGGTGGCGCCCAGCCCACGGGCTCGGACCCCTCGGTGTCGGCCGGCTCGGTGTCGGCCCGCTCGTCGGCGACCGGCGCGGCGGGGTCGAGGTCGTCGGGGAGCAGGGTGCGGAGCTCGTCCACGGTGGGCTTCTCCACCTCGCGCAGCCGCCACGCCTGTCGGCCGATCGCGGCCTCGAGCACGTTGCGCACGTAGCGGGCGTTGCCGAACGTCGGTCCGCGCTCGACGCCACCGAGGATGCCGTCGAGCCGCTCGAGGACCTCGTCGCCGACGTCGTACTCGGCGTCGGTGGCCATCACCCGGAAGATCTGGACCAGCTCGTCGTCGGTGTAGTCCGGGAAGTCGATGATCGTGCGGAAGCGGCTCTCGAGGCCCGGGTTCTGGCCGATGAAGATCGCCATCGGGACCGGGTAGCCGGCCACGATCACGACCAGGTCGTCGCGCTTGTCCTCCATCTCCTTGACCAGGGTGTCGATGGCCTCGGTGCCGTACTGGTCGCCGGAGAGCGAGTACGCCTCGTCGATGAACAGCACGCCGCCCACCGCCGACGCGACCACCTCAGCGGTCTTGATCGCGGTCTGGCCGAGGAAGCCGGCGACCAGCTCGGAGCGGTCGACCTCGACCAGCTGGCCCTGGCTGAGCAGGCCGAGCGCCCGGTAGATGCCGGCCACCAGCCGGGCCACGGTGGTCTTGCCGGTGCCGGGGTTGCCGTCGAAGATCAGGTGCCGGGTGATCGTGGGCGACCGCAGACCCGCGTCCCTGCGCAGGCCCTCGACCCGCAGCACCGCCGCCTGTCGGTGGATCTCGGCCTTGACCTCGGCCAACCCGACGAGCGCGTCGAGCTCGGCGAGCAGCTCCTCGACCGTCTTCGCTGCCGGCTCCCGTCGAGATGTGCCCCAGGCCCCGTCGAGAGGTGCCCCGGACCCGTCGAGAGGTGCCCCGGGCACCTCGAGAGGTGCCCCGGACCCGTCGAGAGGTGCGTTGCGCCCGTTGCCCTCGATCCGCTGGCGTACGACGCCGAGCTGGTCCATCACCTGGGTCAGGAGCTCCTGGGTCGGACCGGGCACCGGCTCCCGCGCGTCCCCGAGCGCGAGGCTGGGGCTCGTCGTACCGGGGCCGCGGAGCTGGGCGGCGGCCGCTGTCGCCGCGTTGCCGACCGCTCGCGGGTTGTCCTCGCCGAGCGAGCACGCAGCCATCGCGACGTCCGACAGCGCCCGGGCGTACGACGCGGCGTGGACGGAGTTCTCGAGCGCCAGCGCCGCCATCCCGGGCGTCGGCGCCGAGCGGTAGCGGCGGCCCCGCGACGCGGCGTCCATGAACTCCTGGGCGGACCCGGAGCGGCCGGTCTCGCGGGACCAGTCGACGAAGGCTCCCCGTGACGGCTCGGCGATCGTCGCCGCGAGCGCCTCGCCCTCGGCGCGGGCCGCGGCCCGGTCCAGGCCGGCGGCCCCGGCGGCCGCCACCAGCACGTCGAGCGCCGCAGCGAGCGACGTCGCGCCGCTCACGAGGGCGGTCCGATCGTGAGGTCGGGGCCGGCGGTCTGCCCGAACTTCGCCTCCAGGAAGCGGCCGTGGGCGATCAGTGCCTGGGCGTCGGAACGGTTGGCGGCGTCGAGGATCTTGTCCATCGTGGAGCCGAGCAGCTCGAGCTGGTCGACGAGCACCATCAGCGAGGTCTTGTAGCCGTCGATCGGCCGGGTGTCGGCCCACTCGCGCGGCAGCCGGAGGTAGCCGCCGACCGCCTCCGGCAGGTAGTCCGTCGCGGTCGCCACGACCGAGTAGGCGTCGGCGCTGCCGAGACCGAGGTTGCGCAGCCGGGGGAGCGTCACGTCGATGGTCCGCGTGACCCGGGTGACGCGCGAGGTGACCACCGCGGGCGCGTTGCCGTCGCGCAGCATCGCCTCGACCCGGGCCAGCGAGGCGCGGATGTCCTGCTCGGTCGGCGGCGCGGGCAGCACCGAGCCCGGCGCGTCATCGCCCCGTCCACGCACCCTCCCCCACCAGCTGCTCAGGCCCACCGGCACCTCATCGGACGTCCCTCACCGGGTCGGCAGCCCGCCGAGGTCGAGGTCGCCGCCGGCGCTGCGCGCGTCGTGCGCCTGCACCCGGTCGAGGTACTCCTTCGACTTCTGCACCTCGTTCTCCAGCACCCCGATCGTCGCCGACATCGAGTCCAGCGCCTTCAGCTTGAAGTCGTCGATCGAGTCCATCGTCGCGTAGATGTTGGTGAACGCGGCCTGCAGCTGCTCCATCCCGATCGTCGATGAAGCGGCCTGTTCCTGGATCGCCGCGGAGTTGTCGCGGAGCATCTCCGAGGTGCGCTGGATCATGCCGGAGGTGGTGGTGTTGAGCGCGGTGATCTGGTCGAGCACCAGCTTCTGGTTGCCCAGCGCCTGCGCCACGATCACGGCCGTGCGCAGCGCGGACACGGTGGTGGTCGAGGCGCGGTCGACGCCCTTGATCAGCTCGATGTTGTTCTTGATGATCACGTCGATCGCGAGGTAGGACTGGATCGACACCGCGAGCTGGGTCAGCAGGTCCTGGTGCTTCTGCCGCACGTAGAACAGCACGTCCTGCGAGAGCGCCTTGGCGGCCTCCGGGTCGGAGAGCTCGAGCTCGGCGATCTTCGCGGACAGCTTCGCGTCCAGCCGTTCGGCGACGTAAACGTACTGGTTGAGACGGCCCATCACGGACCACAGGTTCGTCTTCTCGAGGTTGAGCGAGACGTTGTCCTTGGTCAGCTCGTCCTGGCCGTTGCGGAGGCTGTGCAGGATCGCGTTGAGCTGGCTCTGCGAGCTCTGGTACTTGCGGAAGTAGTCCTCGACCTTGTCGCCGAAGGGCAGCCAGTCCATCCACCTGCGTACGCCGCGTGCCTCGCTGGGGTCCAGGTCCTCGACCGTACGACGCAGCTCGAGCAGCGTCCTGCCGACCTGTGATCCCTGCGCCAACCCGCCCTCGCGGAGCGCCGTGACCGGCTTGTCGAGCATCCGGTTGGACGTCTCGGCGGCCTTGCGGATGTCGGCGTCGCCCATCGTGCGAACGGCGTCGGCCTGCTGGGCGAACTCCGGGCTGCGGGCCGCCGTGCTGGTCAGCGCGGTGAGGAAGCCGTCGACCTTGGCGTCGAGCTCGGGGACCAGCTCGGGCGCGACCTGCGGCGCCATCGCCGGTGCCTGCGTGGCGGTCACCGCGGCCGGGGCCTCGGGCGCCGTCAGCGTCAACGACGCCAGCGGGGGCTCGAGCGGCGCGGGCGCCGCCGCCTGCTCTCCAGGACCTGTGCTCATCGGGGTTCCCCTCCACTGCCGTGCGCGTGCGCCGACGATATCCGGCCGCGCCGCGCGGTGGACACCCGTGGGCAGCACCGTGGAGCCCGCTGACGCTCGCAACGTCGTGCGAACTGGTCGTCAGGACGACCCGATCGCATGACGTCGCGGATTTCTTGCGAGCGCCGGCCTTTAGTACCCTCGTCCGCGGTGGCGTGTCCGAGCGGCCTAAGGAGCACGCCTCGAAAGCGTGTGTGGGTGCAAGCCCACCGTGGGTTCAAATCCCACCGCCACCGCCGTAGCCGTGTGATGGCTCGCGGACACCCGGACCCACGGAGACGTGGGTCCGGGTGTTCTTCATTCTGCCGGTCGTCGACGCACGCCCGCCCGGCGTCGTACCCCCGGGCCCTTGTCGCGCGGTCCCCAGGCGAGGAGAGTGCCTTCTGTGCTCCAGCAGGGAGCACCGATGTGACGGGTGTGAGAGCTGATGTCTGACCTGGTGCGCAAGGCAGTGGCGGAGTTCGTTGGGACGTTCACGCTGGTGTTCTTCGCAGTGGGCTCTGCGGTCTTCGGGTTCGACGCGATCGGTGCCACCGGCGTGGCATTCGCATTCGGGCTCACCCTGCTGGCACTCGCCTACGCGATCGGGCCGACGACCGGCTGTCACGTGAACCCCGCGGTGACGCTCGGGGTGCTCCTGCGCAAGGGCATGTCCCTGCCGGAGGCTGGTGGCTACTGGGCTGCCCAGCTCGCCGGAGGCACCGTCGCGGCTGCCTTGCTGAAGCTGATGACCTCGGACTTCGGCGACGTGGAGGACCAGACGGGCGCGCTGGGCGCGAACGCCTGGGGGGCCACCGTCAGCGCCGGTGGTGCCTTCGTCTTCGAGGTCCTCGGCACGTGCCTGTTGGTGCTGGTGGTGATTCTCGTGACGGGGCGGGCGGCGGCGCCGGGTTTCGCCGGCCTCGCCATCGGGCTGGTCCTGATCGTGATCCACCTGGTCGGAATTCCGCTCGACGGGACGTCGGTGAACCCGGCGCGGTCACTGGGGCCGGCCCTGTTCGCAGGCGGTGACGCACTGTCGCAGCTCTGGCTCTTCGTCGTCGCACCGCTGGTCGGTGCGGTTCTCGCCGCTCTGATCGCCCCGGTCTTCGACCTCCCCAGCAACAAGCAGTTGCCGCAGGCGCCAGGTACGGATCCCACGGGCGCGCGCGTTCCCTCGTGACGCCGGCCTTGTCCACGCCGAAAATGGCTGCTGCTCCGACGCCGAGCTCGTCCAACAGAAGGTGGTCACATGCGCAAGGTACTGCTCGTCATTCTGTGCTTCTTCTTTCCGTTCCTGGCTGTGCTGTTCGACGACGGGCTGAGCATCAAGGTGCTCTGGGCCTTCTTGCTCCAGCTGCTCGGGCACGTCCCCGGTGTCATCTACGGGCTGTATCAGGTGCTGAAGAAGTAGCAGATCCGGGGGCCGGCGCAGGTCCGTCGGGGTGTGAGGCGCGGACGAGCTGGTCACCCAGGAGCTCGATGAACTCGTCGGCCATGGCCAGCTGGCGGCCGAGCTCCTCGCGGCGCTCGGTGGCCTCGCGCGTGAGGTCCGCCAGGCGCTCCCGTGCGTCGTCGGTCCGCTCCGGGTCGGGGTCGTGGAGGTGCTCGATGTCGCGCATGGCCGCGCTCATCTGCCCGAGGGTGAAGCCGAGGGGCTTCATCCGGCGGATCACGAGGATCTTCTCCACGTCGTCCTCGGTGTAGAGCCGGAAGCCGCCGTCGGAGCGACCCGAGGGTCGGAGCAGCCCGACCGCGTCCCAGTGCCGGAGGCTGCGCAGCGAGAGCTCGGTGCGGGCGGCCACCTCGCCGATGTGCATCGGAGGGGGCTGCCGGCCGCCGGCCGGGGGCGCGCTGGTCACGGTGGGCTCCTCGCTCGCGACGATTCGAAACCTGACGTTACGTCAGGTTAGGGTAGCCGCCAGACTTTCGCCGGCGTCGACGCCGGCACGCGCCCACCAGGGGCGCCTCGAATGGAGCCCGTCGTGAGCACGCCCCTGCCCCCTGCCCCGGTCGCAGCACCGGAGCCCACCGTCCGCAACGCCCTGCGGTCCCCGTCGATGATGCGCACCGAGGTCCTCGCGGGGCTCGTCGTCGCCCTGGCCCTGATCCCCGAGGCCATCTCGTTCTCCATCATCGCGGGCGTCGATCCGCGTGTCGGCCTCTTCGCGTCGTTCACGATGGCGGTCTCGATCGCCTTCCTCGGCGGCCGTCCCGCCATGATCTCCGCGGCCACCGGCGCCATCGCACTGGTCATCGCGCCGGTGGCCCGCACCTACGGCATGGACTACCTGATCGCCACCGTGCTGCTCGGGGGTGTCTTCCAGATCGTGCTGGGCGTCGCCGGCGTCGCCCGGCTGATGCGATTCATCCCGCGCTCGGTGATGGTCGGCTTCGTCAACGCCCTGGCGATCCTGATCTTCCTCGCCCAGGTCCGCCACCTGGTCGACGTGCCGTGGCTGGTCTACCCGATGATCGCGGTGGGCATCGCCATCATCGTCGCCTTGCCGCGGGTCACCAGGGTCGTGCCCGCGCCCCTGGTCGCCATCGTCGCCCTGACCGGGTTCACGATTCTGGCTGCCCTCAGCGTGCCGGACGTCGGCGACGAGGGTGAGCTCCCCGACAGCCTTCCCTCGCTGTTCGTCCCGCACGTTCCGCTCACCCTGGAGACGGTGAGGATCGTCGCCCCCTACGCGCTCGCCATGGCTCTCGTCGGACTGCTCGAGTCGCTGCTCACGGCCAAGCTGGTCGACGACATCACCGACACGCACTCCCACAAGACCCGCGAAGCGTGGGGACAGGGGGCCTCCAACGTGATCACCGGGTTCTTCGGGGGCATGGGTGGCTGCGCCATGATCGGCCAGACCATGATCAACGTGAAGGCGTCCGGTGCCCGGACCCGGATCTCCACGTTCCTGGCCGGTGTCTTCCTGCTCATCCTGGTCGTCGGTTTCGGCGACGTGGTGGCGATCATCCCGATGGCCGCCCTCGTCGCGGTCATGATCATGGTCTCGGTCGGCACCTTCGACTGGCACAGCATCCAACCCTCGACCCTGCGTCGGATGCCCAAGTCCGAGACCACGGTGATGCTGTCCACGGTCGCCGTCACGGTGGCCAGTCACAACCTCGCCATCGGCGTCCTCGTCGGCGTCCTCGTCGCGATGACCCTGTTCGCACGCCGGGTCGCGCACCTCACCGAGACGCACCGGGAGCTGGTCGAGAGCCCGGACGGCAGCGTCACCGCGGTCTACGCGGTCACCGGCGAGCTGTTCTTCGCCTCCAGCAACGACCTCTACACCCAGTTCGAGTACGCCGCGGACCCCGAGCGCGTCGTCATCGACCTGACCCTGTCCCACATCTGGGACGCCTCCACCGTGGCCGCCCTGGACGCCATCACCACCAAGTACGAGCGCAAGGGCAAGAGCGTCCAGATCATCGGGCTCAACGACTCCAGCGCCGAGCGTCACGGACGGCTCACCGGGGCGCTTCCCTCGCCCTGAGGCACCGACCTGCCCAGAGGTGCCGGGACGCCGGGCGCAACTGTCCTAGGGTCGGCGCGTCGAGAGGGGGGTACATGAGAGGCATCTGGCTGGTGGCGGTGCTGCTGGTCTGCGCCGTCGGCTGCGGACAGGCCCGCCCGGGTGCGGCCGACCCGACGCCCCGGGGAGGGAACGTCCCCACCACCGCCCGCGCGCTGGCGGCCGTCGCTGCCGAGTACACGCCGAAGCCCTCGTCCGCGACCAGCGAGGAGGACGCCGCCGAGGAGTTCGCGGGCGGCGGGGTGGGGGCCGAGCTGCGGTTCCCGAACGGCGACCAGCAGTCCGACGGCGACAGCGTGGTGCTCGCCGTCGGCACCGGCCTGGACGAGGCCTTCTTCGCCTGCGACACCGTGCCGGACAGGCCGAAGGGCTGTGCGGAGACGCACGGGGGCGTCCTGCTCTGGGAGGAGGAGGCGCCCGAGGAGGATCCGGGTGTCGTCTACGTGGTCCTGCCCAAGGAGAAGGGCGCGGTCCTGATGTTCTACAGCGGGCCGAAGGTCACGGGCGACCCGCGCGAGCTGGACCTGCCGATCAGCGTGGACGACCTGTTCGAGATCGCCGCGGACCCGCGGGTGGACCGCACCACGTCGCAGGACGCGATCGATGCCGGTGCCGACCTGGCGTTCTGGCGGGACCGGTAGTCACCCGGGATCCGGTGAACCCGGCACCCTGCGGATCCGTCCTTCCCGGTGAGGGCCGCGAGTCCGCGCGACCCCGGAGGAGGGAGTTCGCCATGCAGATGCGGGTCGTTGCGGCAGTAGCCGTGCTGGTCTCGGCCGTCGTCCACCTGTGGCTCTGGTTCGACGGGGTCAGGGACCAGGGCACCGTCGGCCAGCTGTTCGTGCTCAACGTGGTGGCAGGCCTGGTGACAGCGGTGCTGCTGGTGCGCTGGCAGCACTGGGTGCCACCGTTCCTCGCGGTCGGCTTCGGGTTCATGACGCTTGCCTGCTTCGTGATCGCGGCGACCGTGGGCCTCTTCGGGATCCACACGCACTGGGAGGGTCTCGCGGTGTGGACCGCAGCGGTCTCCGAGGTGGTGGCGATGGCGGCCGGTGCCGTTGCGCTGCTCCGCTCGGAGCACCCGTTCTCAGCCGCGCAGGCGCAGCACGGTCGTGCCGTCGGGCGCCAGGACCTCCACTGACGCGATGTCCTCGCGGCTCGCTGCGGTGCCCGCGGTGAGCCGCATCGTCATCCCGTCGACCGACCGCCAGGTGCCGACCCGCTCGGCGTGGCCGTCGCGGGTGCGCACCCGGAGCGCGTAGGTGACCACGTGGGGCATCGAAGCCTGGTGCGGGTCGGGGGCGTAGGTGCACACCAGGTTGAGCCGGGTGCCCCACAGCACCGGCTCGAGGTCGAGGCTGGCGTGCACCGGGACGCTGCCGATCGGCAGCATCGGGACCCCGGACGTAGCGTCGGACGGGACGTCGGCGGGTGTCGCTGCCGGTGGCACGGCCGCGTCCCGGACCTCCAGGGCGACGAAGGGCGCCGCGACCGCGACGGCCACGGCGGCGGCCACTGCTGCGGTGACGAGGCCGCGCCGGCGACGGGCCCGTCGTACCTCGTGGGCGAGGCGGGGCAACAAGGTTGCGGGGACCGGCTCCTCCTCCGCCGCGGCGGTGAGGACGTCCTCGTCGACGCGGGCCAGCAGACCCGGCATCCCCGCCAGGTCGCGGATGGCGCGCGCACAGGCGTCGCAGCCGGCGAGGTGCTTCTCGAAGGCCAGCCGCTCGTCGGGGGAGAGCGCCCCGATCAGGTAGGGGCCTGCGTCGTGCGCGAAGGCGCAGCTCATGCCGTCACCCCCATCTCCTCCAGCGCGAGGCGAAGCGCCCGCAGGGCGTAGTGCGTGCGTGACTTCACGGTGCCCTCCGGCACGCCCAGCACCCGGGCGGCCTCCGCGACCGGGTGGCCCCTGAAGTAGCACTCGAGCAGGACCGCCCGGTGCTCCGGGGACAGCCGGGTGATCGCGTCGGCCACCAGCCACGACAGCAGCAGCTGGTCGGTGCGGTCGGTGGGCTCGACCGCCTCGGGCACGTCGGCGACGGAGAGCTCGCTGTGGTGGCGACGCGACCGCCACTCGTCGATCACGATGTTGCGGGCGACGGTGAACAGCCACGAGCGGACGGCGGCCGGCGGGTTGTCCAGGATCGAGCGGTGCCGCCAGGCGCGGAGCAGCGTCTCCTGGATCACGTCCTCGGCCCGGACCCGGTCGTGCCCGGTCAGGCGCAGGCAGTAGCCCCACAGCACGGCCGCGTGGTCGTCGTGCAGCTGCTGCATGAGCGCCTCGTCGGTGTCGGTCATCTCACCTCCCTCCGGTTGAACGGAACAGGAGCACCCCGGGTTCAGTGTGGACCGAAGGCGTGGAGGAAGCGGTCCCGGAAGGCGTCCATCCGCCACACCGGGGCGTCGCGCCCCGGCAGCATCCCCGCCTGCCAGCCCCAGCCGGAGATCCGGTCGATGACGGCCGGGTCGCGGGCCAGGATCGTGACCGGTACGTCGAAGCCCGCGTCCGTGCCGGACACGACGGTCGCCGGCTGGTGGTCGCCGAGGAGGACCAGCACCAGGTCGTCGTCGCCGTGGTGCCGCACGAAGGAGACCAACGACCGGAGCGTGTACTCGATCGAGTCGCCGTAGGCCCGTCGTACCCGGTCGGGGTCGGGCCAGATGTCCTTCTCCGACGGCAGCTGCTCGGGCATCCCGTCGAAGACCGACCCGTCGCCGACCAGGGCCTGGTCGATCAGGTGCGGAGTCCTCGACCACGGCGCGTGGCTGGAGACCAGGTCGATCTCGGCCATCACCGGTGCGCGGTGCTGCCGGGCGAGCTCGAGCCGGTGGAAGGCGTCGAGGGTGTACTGGTCCGGCATCGTCGGGTAGCCGAAGCGCGGCCCCGCGTAGCCGACGTTGCGCGAGTCGTAGACGTGGTCGTAGCCGTAGAACTCGCCCTGGGGCCAGTCGTGGGTGTTGGCAGGCACGTCGGCGACGGTCCGCCACCCGGCGCGGGCGAACAGGGTGCTGAGGGTCTGCCGCTTGCTGGTCACGAGGGCGTCGTAGCGCTGCTGGCTGTCCACCCACAGACCGGACTGGAACGTCGAGTGGGCCAGCCAGCTCACCGCACCGAAGGTCGGCGAGGTGAGGAAGGCGCTCCGGGTGGAGAAGCCTGCGGCCTCCAGCTGGCGGGTGCCCGCGCGGAGCACCGAGCGGACACCCGGCGAGAAGGACGACCCCTGCACGGCGACGCGTCCGTAGCTCTCGACGAAGGCGAAGACCACGTCCTTGCCGCGCAGCCCCGTCAGCAGCCGGTCACCGGGAGTGTCCTTCAGCGGGTCCTGCGCAGCCGCCGCGGTGAACCGTCGCTGGTCCCGGATCTCCGAGGGGATCCGGCTCACCTGGCCGTAGGCGTACGTCGCCGTGCCGGCCGAGGCGACCGGGAGCTCCGGGGCGGCACGGACGCCGAGCACTGCACAGAGCACCCAGACCACCGCGAGCACCCCCACTACGCGCAGGGACTCACCCGGGTGCCGACGCACCGCGGTGCTCATCCGGAGCACCGCCAGCGGCATCAGCAGCAGGAGCAGACCCGCCAGCACGACGGCGGCGGTCACGGCCACGATCGCGGCCGCCCGGCCCGCGGAGTCGTCCACGACGCCGACCGCGGAGTCCAGGTAGCGCCAGTCGATGACCAGGTCGAAGGGCCGGTTGAGCACCTCGTGGAAGCCCAGGTCGAAGACCCGCAGGATCACCAGCAACCCGAGCAGCAGGCCGGAGACCACCGCCAGGACGCGTCGACCGCGCGGCGGCAGCACCAGCACCAGCACCACCAGCGCCAGACCCTCGAGCGGGATCCGCACGAAGGCGCGGGGACTCAGCAGTCCGGGCTGGTCGGGACCGGTCAGGGCGAGCCACACCAGGAGGAACGCGAGCACCGTGAGCAGCGGCGAGAGCGCCTGCCGGGTCCGACGGCCTGCGGTCCGTCCGGGGCCGGAGGTCATGCCGCCTGCTCCCAGGCGCGTCGCGCGACCGGCGCTGGTTCGGCGTACCGGTGCCGGCGCAGCCACCAGACCTCGCGGCCGAAGGACTCGGCCAGCATGGCCAGCGCCGTGAGCAGCAGGAGCGTCGCCGGCACGTCGGGGAGGACGCGTGCGGCGACCACGGTCAGCACCACGCCCTGGGTCGCGGCGACGACCTTGCCCCAGTAGCGGGGTGGTGACGGGCGGCGGAGCCAGGGAGCGAACCACCCGGCGACGAGCAGGGCGTAGCGCGCGGCCCCGATCACCAGCACCCATGCCCCGATCGTCCGTGCCACCTCGATGCTCAGCACCAGGATCAGCAGCGCGTCGACCTCCATGTCGAACCGGGCACCGAGGCGCGACGCGCTCCGGGTACGACGCGCGACCCGGCCGTCGACCAGGTCCAGTGCCAGCGCGACCGCGGCCAGCGCCACCAGCGTCGACCGGTGCGGGGACCCGGACAGGGCGCCGGCGGTGAGCGCCGCGACGCCGCCGACCAGCGTGGCGCGCACGAGCGTGACCCGGTCGGCCGGGCCCATCGGCTGGTCGCCGCGCCGGGCGAGCCCGAGCGCGAGGCAGCCGGTCACGACACCTCCGCTGAGCAGACCCGCCAGCCAGCCCGCCCGGACGAGCCCGACCATCTCCGCCAGTGCTGCGAGCACCAGGAGCTGCCCGAGCACGCCGGCGAGTGGACCGCGTTGAACCTCCAGCACCCGACCTCCGTTCAAGGGGTTGCACGGGGTTGTACGTGCTCGACGGCATCCGGGTTCACAGCGGAGGGAGGTGGTCCGGTTGGGATGCGAGGCCCGCGCCTTCTGGCTGCGCGGTCCCGGCGTCGGGGAGATCCGCCCGGTGGCCGTGCCCGAGCCCGGCCCCGACGAGGTGCTGGTGCGCGCGCTGCGCTCCGGTATCAGCCGGGGCACCGAGACGCTCGTGTACGACGGGCGCGTCCCGGCCAGCCAGTACGCCACGATGCGGGCGCCGTTCCAGGAGGGGGAGCTGCCGGGGCCGGTCAAGTACGGCTACCTGAGCGTCGGCGTGGTCGAGCGGGGTCCGGCCGGGCTCCGCGACCGGCTGGTGTTCTGCCTCCACCCGCACCAGACGTCCTACGTGGTGCCCGCCTCGGCGGTGACGCCCGTTCCGGACGGGGTCTCCCCGGCCCGGGCCGTGCTGGCCGGCACCGTCGAGACCGCGGTCAACGCACTCTGGGACGCCGGCCCGCTGATCGGCGACCGGGTCGCCGTGGTCGGGGCCGGCATGGTCGGCTGCTGCGTCGCCCGGCTCCTGGCCCGGATGCCGGAGGTCGAGGTGAGCCTCGTCGACGTCGACCCGACCCGGCGAGAGGTCGCCCGGAGCCTGGGAGCCGGGTTCGCGTCGCCCGAAGCCGCCGCCGACGAGTGGCACGGCTCCTGCGACCTGGTCGTGCACACCAGCGCCACGTCGGCGGGGCTGCAGCTGTCCCTCGACCTGCTGGTCGAGGAGGGCTCCGTGCTCGACCTCAGCTGGTACGGCGACGCCGAGACCCGGGTGTCGCTCGGTGCCGCGTTCCACTCGCGCCGACTCACCCTCCGCTCCAGCCAGGTGGGGGCGGTGGCCCGGTCACGGCGCGGTCGTCGTACCCCCGCCGCGCGGCTGGGCCTGGCCCTCGAGCTGCTCCGGGACCCGGCGTTCGACGTCCTCCTCACCGGGGAGTCGGGCTTCGAGGAGCTGCCGGACGTGATGGCGCGCCTGGCCGACGGCAGGCTGCGGGCGCTGTGCCACTCGGTCACCTACGACGAGGAGGCGGCGTGTTCGGCGTGACGGTGCGCGACCACATGATGGTGGCGCACAGCCTGCGCGGCGACGTCTTCGGGCCGGCCCAGCGCCTGCACGGAGCGACCTTCGTGGTGGACGTGACCTTCCGCCGTGAGGAGCTCGACGGCGACGGGCTGGTCGTCGACATCGGCCGCGCGGCCGAGGAGCTCCGGGCGGTGCTGGCGGGCCTGTCCTACCGCAACCTCGACGAGGTGCCCGAGCTGGCCGGCGCCAACACCACGACCGAGGTGCTGGCGCGGTTCGTCGCCGACCGCATGGTGGAGCGGCTGCACGCCGGCGCGTTCGGCGCCCGGGCCGACGAGCTCGCCGCCGTCGCGGTGACCCTGCACGAGTCCCACGTGGCGTGGGCGAGCTACGAGCGGGCGCCGTGACCCCGGCGCCGACACTTCACGCGGTGGTCCCGGACGGGATCGACGACCCCGCCGAGCCGAGCGGAGGCAACGTCTACGACCGTCGGCTGTTCGAGGGTCTGCGCTCGAGGGGCTGGCAGGTGGTCGAGCACGCGGTGCCGGGGGACCGGGTCCGGCTCGGCGGAGGTGCTCGCCGCACTCCCCGCCCACAGCCTGGTGCTCGTCGACGGCCTGCTCGTCGACGCGCACCGGGAGTCGCTGGTCTCCGCCGCGACCCGGTTGCGGCTGGTCGTGCTGCTCCACATGCCGGACGCGCACGGGGCTCCCGCCCGGGAGCCGACCGTGCTGGGGGTGGCTGCCGCCGTGATCGCCACGAGCCGGTGGACGCGACGGTTGCTGACCGGACGGCACGACCTCGACCAGGGGCTGGTCCACGTCGCGGAGCCGGGCGTCGTCGCGGCCCCGCCGGCGCCGGGCACGCCCGCCGGCGGATCCCTGCTCTGCGTTGCCGCCGTGACGCCGGGCAAGGGCCATGACGTCCTGCTCGACGCCCTGTCCGACGTGCGCGACCGCGACTGGCGGTGCGTGTGCGTCGGCAGCCTCAACCGTGACCCCGCCTGGGCTGCCCATGTGGGGCGCCGGGTTCGGGAGCTGGGCCTGGAGGACCGGGTGTCACTTGCCGGCGCCCGCACGGACGCCGCGTTGGCGGCGTCGTACGCCGGTGCGGATGCGCTGGTGCTGGCGACCCGTGGGGAGAGCTACGGCATGGTCGTCGTCGAGGCGCTGGCCCGCGGCCTCCCGGTGATTGCGAGTGACGTCGGTGGGGTCCCCGAGGCGATCGGCCACACCCGGGACGGACGCCGACCGGGGCTGCTGGTGCCAGCGGGTGACAGCTCGGCCCTCGGCGACGCGGTGCGTCGCTGGCTGGACGACGAGGGCCTTCGCCGAGACCTGCGCGACGCGGCGCGGCTGCGTCGCGGTGCCCTGCCCGGCTGGGAGCACACGGTCGACCGGGTCGAGGCCGTGCTGGCCCGGGTCCTCGAGGGCGTGGCGGCATGACCGCGGCCGCCCGGCGACGGCTCCGGGTCGCCGGCGGTGTCCTGATCCTCGGCCTGCTGCTCTGGCGGGTCGGCACCGCACCTGTCCTCGACGGTCTGCGCACGGTCGACGTGCGGGCGCTCCTGCTCGCCACCGGTATCGCGTTCCCCACCACCGTCTGCTGCGCGTGGCGCTGGCGGTTGGTCTCCCGCGGACTGGGCGCCGAGCTCGGGCTCGCTCCCGCGGTGTCGCGGTACTACCGATCCCAGTTCCTCAACACCGTGCTGCCCGGGGGTGTGCTGGGCGACGTCCACCGCGGCCTGCGGCAGGGTCACGACGTGGGCGACCCGGGGCGCGGACTGCGGGCCGTCCTCTGGGAGCGGACCGCGGGGCAGGTCGTGCAGCTGGCCGTCGCGGTCCTCGTCCTCACCGTCCTGCCTTCCCCGTTCCGCGCGACATGGGTGGCGCTCGCGGTGCTGGCCGTGCCGGTGGCCGTGGCGTTGCGCAGCGGCACCACCGTCCTGGTCCGGGCCGCGCCGTCGAGCAGGACCGGGTGGTCGCGTCTGCTCAGCACGGCGCGCACCGACCTCCGACGCGCCGTGCTGGCAGCGGATGTCTGGCCGGGCGTGCTGCTGGCCTCGACGCTGGCCGTCGCCGGGCACCTCGCGATGTTCGTGCTCGCGGCCCGCACCGCGGGCGTGGCGGCGCCGGTGCCGGTGCTGCTCCCGCTGGCGCTGCTCGCCCTGCTGGCGATGGGGGTTCCCGCCAACGTGGCCGGTTGGGGACCCCGGGAGGGGGTGGCAGCGTGGGCGTTCGCGGCCGCCGGTCTGGGGGCCGGAGCCGGGCTGTCGACGGCGGTCGTCTACGGGGTGCTCACGTTCGCGGCCGGGCTCCCCGGCGCGGTCGTGCTCGGGTGGCTCTGGTGGCGCCCGGACGGTCCGCGCCGGAGGCCCGCCGCGTCTCGGGGGCCCGAGCGCGAGCCGGCACCGGTGGGCGGCGGGTCGTCGTGACCACCGATCACCCCTACACGTTGCTGAGTGCGAGCATCTCGATCGACGGCTACCTCGACGACGACGGGGACCGCCGCCTGGTGCTCTCCAACGAGGCAGACCTCGACCGGGTCGACGGCGTCCGGGCCGGCTGCGACGCGATCCTGGTCGGTGCGGCGACGATCCGCCGCGACGACCCGCGCCTGCTGGTCCGCGGGCCCGGTCGGGTACGACGCCGCCTGGCGCGCGGTCTGCCGGCGAGCCCGCTGAAGGTGACGCTCACCGCGCACGGCGACCTCGACCCCGGCGCGCGCTTCTTCACGACCGGCTGCGGCGACAAGCTGGTCTACTGCCCGACCCCGTCGCTGGCCCGGGTGCGCGACCGGCTGGGCGGGGTCGCCGACGTGGTCGACGGCGGGCACCGGGTCGACGTGCGAGGCGTGCTCGGCGACCTCCGGCGACGCGGCGTGCGCCGGCTGATGGTGGAGGGCGGAGGCCGGGTGCACACGCAGTTCCTCCAGGCCGGCGTCGCCGACGAGCTGCAGCTGGTGGTGGCGCCGTTCTTCGTCGGCGACAGCCGCGGGCGACGGTTCGTCGGCGAGGGTGGCTTCCCCTGGGACGCCGGCCACCGGGCCACGCTGGCCGACGTGCGCCAGATCGACGACGTGGTGCTGCTCCGCTACGCGCTCTCGGCCCGGTTCTGCCCCGACTCGCACGAGGAGTGCTGATGCGCCCGCCGTACCCCGCCACCGTCCGCAACCAGGTGCTCCTCCCCCTTCGGCTCGACGACGGGCCGGCGACGGCCGCCCGCGCCTTCACCTTCGGTGGCCTGCTCGACGGCCGGGAGCACCTCGCACTGGGGCTCGGGACCTGTGCCGCGCCGGGTCGGCTGCGTGATGCCTCGCGACCGCCCCTGGTGCGGCTGCACAGCGAGTGCCTGACGGGTGACGTGCTCGGCAGCGGCCGCTGCGACTGCGGACCCCAGCTGCGCGAGGCGGTGGACCGGATCGCAGGGGAGGGGGGCTACCTGCTCTACCTCCGGCAGGAGGGCCGCGGGATCGGGCTGTACGCCAAGCTCGACGCCTACGTGCTCCAGGACGGCGGTCTCGACACCTACCAGGCCAACCGGGCGCTCGGCTTCGACGACGACGAGCGCGACTACGCCGTGGCGGCGCAGATGCTGGCCGCCCTCGGTGTGGGCCGGGTCCGGCTGCTCAGCAACAACCCGGACAAGGCGGCGCAGCTGACCCGGCACGGCATCGAGGTGAGCGAGGAGGTGCCCACCGCGATCCACCGGTCGCCTGACAACCACCGCTACCTGGCGGCCAAGGCGTTGCACGCCGCGCGGGTCGCCGAGGCCCGTTCGGGTGGTTGAGACCCGGCCACCGGTGGGCATGATGGCGTGATGGAACGCCGACTCCCCAGGGCCCATGACCTCGCGCCGCTGCTCCAGTTCAAGAAGCCGGTGCTCAGTCCGCGGCAGCGGCGGCTCGAGAAGGCGCTCACCATCGACGACCTGCGCCGGGTGGCCCGGCGACGGACCCCGAAGGCGGCCTTCGACTACACCGACGGGGCGGCCGACGCGGAGGTGACGCTGGCGCGGGCGCGGCAGGCGTTCGCGGACGTCGAGTTCGTGCCGTCGATCCTGCACGACGTGTCGAAGGTGGACACGGCGCGCGAGGTGCTCGGGCGGACCGCGTCGCTGCCGTTCGGGATCGCGCCGACCGGGTTCACCCGGATGATGCAGGCCGAGGGCGAACGGGCCGGGGCGGGCGCGGCGGGCGCCGCGGGCATCCCGTTCACGCTCTCGACGATGGGCACCACCACGATCGAGGACGTGGCGGCGGCCAACCCGGCAGGTCGCAACTGGTTCCAGCTGTACCTGTGGAACGACCGCGACCGGTCGGTGGACCTGGTCGACCGCGCCGCCCGGGCGGGCTACGACACGCTCCTGGTCACGGTCGACGTACCCGTGGCGGGTGCACGGCTGCGCGACACCCGCAACGGCATGACGATCCCGCCGACGCTCACCCCGCGCACGGTGATCGACGCGCTCCCGCGGCCGGCCTGGTGGTGGAACTTCCTGACCACCGAGCCGTTGGCGTTCGCGTCGCTGTCGTCGTGGTCGGGCTCGGTCGCCGACCTGATCGACACCATGTTCGACCCGACGGTGACCTACGACGACCTGGCGTGGATCCGCCAGCACTGGAAGGGCAACCTGGTCGTCAAGGGTGTGCAGTCCGTCGCCGACGCACGCCGCACGACGGACGCCGGCGCCGACGCGGTGCTGCTCAGCAACCACGGCGGCCGCCAGCTGGACCGGGCGCCGGTGCCGTTCCGCCTGCTGCCGGAGGTGGTGCGCGAGGTCGGCGCGGACACCGAGGTCTGGATCGACACCGGGATCATGTCCGGCCAGGACATCGTGGCCGCGGTCGCGCACGGGGCGTCGTTCACGCTGATCGGTCGGGCGTACCTCTACGGGCTGATGGCCGGGGGACGCCAGGGTGTCGACCGGACGATCGAGATCCTGCAGGGCCAGATCGAGCGCACCATGCGGCTGCTCGGCGTGACCTCCCTCGACGAGCTCGAGCCGGGCCACGTCCGGATGCTCAGTTGAAGCGGACCGCCAGCATCGCGATGTCGTCCTCGTGCCGGCGCCCGACGAGCTCCTCGAGCAGGGCGCCGATGAACTCGTCCGGCTTGAGGTCCGTGAGCCGCCCGGCGTGGGCCCGCAGTCGCGCGATGCCGGCGTGGAGGTCCTCGCCGCGTCGCTCGATCAGGCCGTCGGTGTAGAGCAGGAGCGTCGACCCCGGCGGCACCCAGGCGACCTGGTCACGGCGCTCGGACTCGTGGCTGACCCCGAGCACGACGTCGGCGGGCTGGCCGTCGTCGAGCAGCTCGGCGGTGCCGTCGGGGTGCACGAGCACCGGGGGCAGGTGCCCGGCGTTGGTCCAGCGGATCGTGCGGACGCCGCTCTCCGGGTCGGGCTGCCCGATCCGGGCGAACACCAGCGTCGCGAAGCGATCGATGTCGAAGTCCCGCATCGCCCGGTCGAGCCGGGCGACGTGCGCGGACGGCCGGTCGTCGACGGCCCAGGCGAGGGCGCGGAGCATGCTGCGCAGCTCGCCCATCACGCTCGCGGCCGCGATGTCGTGGCCGGCGACGTCGCCGATCATCAGGCTGATGTCGCCGGAGCTCAGCACCACGGCGTCGTACCAGTCGCCGCCGACCTTGTCCCGGGCGCGGGCCGGACGGTACTCCGCCGCCAGCGTCACGCCGTCGACGACCGGGAGCTGGGTGAGCATCGCGCCCTGCAGGGTCGCGGAGGCGTCCATCCGCTCCTGGAGGAGTACGGCGCGCTGCACCGCCTGGGCCACGTGGGCGGTCAGGGCGGTGACGGTGATCTGGTCGTCCTCGGTGAACTCGCGCTGATCGGGCCAGAGCAGCACCAGCGTGCCGAACGACTGGCCGCCGACCGACAGCGGCACGAAGGCCCGCGCCTCGCCGACCTGCGCCGGTGTCGCCAGGTGCGGGTAGACCGCGTTCTGCTCGGCGCGCGTGGGGTAGAACATCGGCGTGCCGCGCACCAGCGTCTCGCCGATCGGGTTGCTCACGTCGAGGGCGAGGGCGGAGTTGATGGCGGCGGTCGGCCAGTCCTGTGACGAGCCCTGCACGAACCGCAGCGTCTCCTTGTGCGCCCGGACCGGGGAGACCGGCACCCGGTGCGACGTCACCGGTTCCTCGAGTGCCACCTCGGCGACCGCGTCGGCGGCGGAACGGAGCCACAGCCCGGCCCGCATGCAGCCGAGGGTGTCGAGGGCGACCTGCTCGACGGCCGCGGCCACCTCGCACAGGCGCAGGGGAGCGGCGAGCGCCTCGCTGATACCGAGCAGCACGCCTCCGCGGTGGTGCATGTCGTGGGCGCGCAGGGCCTGCCGCTCGGCGACCTGCTTGAGCTCGCGGTGGGAGAGCTCGGCCGAGCACGCCGCCGCGAGGTCGGCGAGCGCCTCGAGGTCGTCGGTGGTCCAGGCGCGCGGTTCGAAGTCGATGGCGCAGAGAGCGCCGATCGTCTGGTTCTCGGCGTTGGTGAGCGGGAAGCCTGCGTAGGCGATCACCGAGAGGTCGCGGATCGCGAGGTTGTCCTGCACCAGCGGGTCCGTACGCGCGTCATCGACCACCAGGGGCGCCTCGGCGATCACGACGTGCTGGCAGAACGAGTGCGACAACGGCGTCTCGCGCGCGGTGTCCACGGGCTCGGGGAGCCCCGAGGCGCCGGGGAAGACCTGTCGGTCGTTCTGCAGGATCGAGACCAGGGCGACGGGGACGCCGAGGGTCCGGCGCACCATGCGTGCGTAACGGTCCAGCGAAGGGTCGGCGTCGACCCGCGCTCCGGTCATGGGTCGTCACCTCCCTGTTGCGAGGTCCAAAGCGTAGGCGGCAGGGGGTCGGTCCCGGGGCCGAACCGGGGATGCTGGTCTGGACCGACCGCTCAGTCGCGCCAGACGCCGCGCTCGTACTGGTCGGGCCAGCCCGCGTCGTCCGCCGTGACGCCGAGCTCGTGGGCCGCCCGCAGCGGCCAGGACGGTTCGCGCAGGGCGGCGCGGGCCAGCAGGACCACGTCGGCCTCGCCGTTGGCGAGCACCTTCTCGGCCTGGGCGGGCTCGGTGATCAGGCCGACGGCACCGGTCGGGACGCCGGCGCCGAGGCGTACCTCGGCGGCCAGCGGCACCTGGTAGCCGGGCCCGACCGGGATCGAGGCCGGCTGGTTGCCGCCGGAGGAGACGTCGACGAGGTCCACCCCGTGCTCACGCAGGTGCACGGCGAGCCGGGTGCTCTGCTCGACGTCCCAGCCGCCGTCGATCCAGTCCGTGCCGGAGATCCGCACCAGCAGCGGCATCCCGTCCGGGATCGCGGCGCGAACCGCGTCGACGGTCTCGAGCAGCAGCCGCACCCGGTTCTCGAACGACCCGCCGTAGTCGTCCTCACGCCGGTTGGACAGCGGCGAGAGGAACTCGTGCAGCAGGTAGCCGTGGGCCGCGTGGATCTCGACGGTGTCGAAGCCGGTGTCCACCGCGCGACGAGCCGCGTCCGCGAAGGCGGCCACCACCTCGGCCAGCTGCGGCTCGGTCAGCGGCGCGGGCTCGGCGTACCCGTCGAACGGCACCGCCGACGGCCCCACGGCGGTCCACCCGCCGTCGGCTGCCGGGACGCTGCCGGACTCCGCTGCCCAGGGGCGGTAGGTCGACGCCTTGCGCCCGGCGTGCGCCAGCTGGACCCCGATCGCGACGCCCTGGGCGTGCACGAAGTCCACGATCCGGCGCCAGGCCCGGCCCTGCTCGTCGTTCCAGATGCCCGCGTCCTGCGGTGAGATCCGGCCCTCCGGTGTCACCGCCGAGGCCTCGGTGAGGAGCAGCCCGAACCCGCCGGTGGCGCGCGCGCCCAGGTGCACCAGGTGCCAGTCGCCGGGCACCCCGTCCACGGCGGAGTACTGGCACATCGGCGCCAGCCAGACGCGGTTGCGCAGGGTCAGGGACCGCAGGGTGAGGGGCTCGAACAGGTGGGACATGTCACTCCTGGGGACGACGACGGAACGCGGGCTGAACGGCGTGCGGTCCCGGACTGTTCCCACGGCAGGATGACCCGGGTGACCGCTCGCCCGTGGCTGACCCGCAACCTCCGGATCACGAGCGCCGTCTCCTTCCTCCAGGACGCTGCCTCCGAGCTGCTCTACCCGCTGATGCCGATCCTGCTCACCACCGTGCTCGGCGCCCCGGCCGCCGTTGTCGGCGCCGTCGAGGGAGCGGCGGAGGGTGTCGCGGCGCTCACCAAGTACGTGTCCGGCAGGCTCGCCGACCGCACCCGGAAGGTGCCTCTGGTCGGGCTCGGCTACGGGCTGGCCGCGCTCGGCAAGCTGGTCGTGGCCGCCGCGGGCGCGTGGCCCGTGGTGCTCGCCGGGCGTTGCGTGGACCGGCTGGGCAAGGGCATCCGGGGGGCTCCGCGCGATGCGCTCATGGTCGACGGCATCCCGGTCGGGGCCCGCGGCCGGGCGTTCGGCTTCCACCGTGCCGCGGACACCGCGGGCGCCGTCGTCGGGCCGTTGCTCGCGCTCGCTGCGCTGCAGGTGCTGGACGGCGACATCCGTGCGGTGCTCTGGGTCGCCCTGGTGCCGGCCGTCCTCAGCGTCCTGCTGGTCTTCGCGCTGCACGAGCCGGCGCGCACGGTGGCCCCCACGGAGCCGGGTCGCGACACCGTGCCGGTCGAGGCGATGCCGGCCGCCTTCTGGCGGGTGGTGCTGCTCCTGGGCGGCTTCAGCCTGGTCAACTTCCCCGACGCGCTGCTGCTGCTCCGGTTGCACGACATCGGCTTCTCGGTGTCGCTGGTGATCCTCGCGTACGTCGCCTACAACGCGGTCTACGCCGCCCTCAGCTATCCCGCAGGCGTGGTCGCCGACCGTCTCGGACCGCGCGTCGTGATCGGCTCCGGGCTGCTGGTCTTCGCCGTGGCGTACGCCGGACTCGGCGTCACCGAGAGCCACCTCGCCGCGTGGCTCCTGCTCGCCGGGTACGGCGCGTTCACCGGGCTCACCGACGGGGTCGGCAAGGCGTGGGTCTCCTCGCTCCTCCGGAAGGACCAGCAGGGCACCGGGCAGGGGATCTTCCAGGGGCTGCTCGGCGCGGGGGTGCTCGTGGCCGGGCTCTGGGCCGGTCTCGCGTGGGGAGGTGACGGCCACGTCCCGCTGCTGGTGAGCGGGGCGCTGGCCGGGGTGCTCGGCGTGGTGGTGCTCCTCACCGGGCCTGCCCGCACGGGCGCGCCCGCCGAGCGCTGAGCGGTGGGCTCACGGGGCGGTTCGGACGATTTGCCGGTTCGGCAAGCGCGCTTGCCGAAGACTCGACGACGTGTGCACGCTGGCAGCATGACCGACCACCACCACTATGACCACGGGCATGACCACGGGCATGACCACGGGCATGACCACGACCAGGATCCGTGGCAGTTCACTGCCGAGTTCTGGGACGACCGCTACCGCACGGGTGAGACCACCTGGAGCGGCAACGCCAACGCGCGGCTGGTCGAGCACGCCGCCGGGCTCGTCCCCGGCACCGCGCTCGACGCCGGCAGTGGCGACGGTTCGGACGCGATCTGGCTCGCCGGGCGCGGCTGGCAGGTCACCGGTGCCGACGTCTCCCAGGTGGCGTTGGACCTGGCTGCCGGCCGGGCCGCCGACGCCGGGGTCGGGGACCGGATCACCTGGCAGCAGGCCGACCTGCTGACCTGGCAGCCGCCGGAGCAGAGCTACGACCTGGTGTCGGCGCAGTTCCTGCACCTGCCCGGCGAGGTGCTCGGTGAGGTCCACCGGCGGCTCGGGGCGGCGGTGCGGCCGGGCGGCACCCTGTTGATCGTGCTGCACCACGTGTCCGACCTGGAGACGACCGTCGAGCGCTGGGACGGGCCCGGCATGTTCCCGGCGCCCGACGAGGTGGCCGCGGGGTTCGGCGCCGGGTGGACGGTGCAGGCCGAGTCCCTGCCCCGCGAGACCAGCGACGCCCAGGGGGACCCGGTCACGATCCACGACACGGTGGTGCGCGCCGTACGTCAGGGTTCGGCGTCCGTACGCCCACCGGGGTGACCGACGGGTAACCACGCCGTGGTGCAGGGCAGACTGGCGGCATGACCTGGTTCGACAGCCCGGACGACGCGGCGAAGCGGCTCGGTGACGTCGGCTACCTCGCGGACCCGGCGATCGCGACCGTCGGCTACCTCGCCGGAGTGCTCGGCAAACCCCTGCTGGTCGAGGGTCCGGCGGGGGTCGGCAAGACCGAGCTCGCGAAGGCGGTGGCCCGGGCGACCGGCGCGGACCTGGTGCGGCTGCAGTGCTACGAGGGCCTGGACGAGGCGCGGGCGCTCTACGAGTGGAACTACAAGAAGCAGCTGCTCCGGATCCAGGCCGCACCGGGTGACCAGGCCTGGGCGGAGACCCACGACGACATCTTCACCGACGAGTTCCTGCTGACCAGGCCGCTGCTGACCGCGATCCGCCGCGAGGACCCGACGGTGCTGCTGGTCGACGAGGTGGACAAGACCGACGTCGAGGTGGAGGGCCTGCTGCTGGAGGTGCTCAGCGACTTCCAGGTGACGATCCCCGAGCTCGGCACGGTGAGCGCCGTACGACGCCCCTACGTGGTGCTCACCTCCAACGCCTCGCGCGAGCTCTCGGAGGCGGTCAAGCGCCGGTGCCTCTACCTGCACCTGGACTACCCGGACGCCGAGCGGGAGAAGGCGATCGTGCTCGGTCACGTGCCCGACCTGGACGACCGGCTCGCGGACCAGATCGTGGAGATGGTCGGGCAGCTCCGCGAGCTCGAGCTGCGCAAGTCGCCGAGCATCGCCGAGACCATCGACTGGGCGCACACGCTGGTGGCCCTCGACGCGCGGCACCTCGACCGGGCCACGGCGGTACGCACGCTCGGGGTGGTGCTCAAGCACGCGTCCGACCACGAGCGCGCGATCCGCGAGCTCCGGTTGGCACGGGCGTAGGGAGCACGGGCGTGGAGAGCGGCGTCCTGGACCGGCACATCGCCTTCGTCGAGGCGCTCCGCGCGGCCGGCCTGCCGGTGTCGCTGGCCGAGGACCTCGACGCCGTCCGCGCCCTCGGCCACCTCTCGCTGCTCGACCGTGAGTCCCTGCGCGCGTCGTACGCCGCCACCCTGGTCAAGCGCTCCACCCACCGCGCCTCCTTCGACACCGTCTTCGACCTGTTCTTCCCCGCGTTGCTCGGCGAGGGGATAGTCCGTCACGAAAAGCACCAGGATTCGGCCGAGGACGGTGCCAGTCGTGACGGACTACCCGACCTGGCCGACGGACCGGACGACCTCGCGGACTTCCGGGAGCGGCTGACCGACGCGCTGGCGGTCGACGCGAGGGGACCGCTGGAGCGGCTGGCGCGCGAGGGGGTCGGGCGGTTCGGGTCGATGCGCGGGCGGGCTCCCGGGCTGTCCTCGTGGTCGGCGCACACGACACTGCACCGGATCGACCCGGAGGCGCTGGTCGACCGGGTGGTGGCGGGGTTGCTGCGCGGCAACCGGGACCCCGACGCCGACGAGCCCGCCGTACGACGCCGCGTGCAGCACCGCGTGGACACCTTTCGCCGGCTGGCCGAGGCGGACGCTCGCCGCCGGATCGCGGAGGACAAGGGGCCCGAGCACATGGCGAAGCACGCCGTCCGGCCGCCGATCGAGAGCCTCGACTTCCTCAGCGCCCGCCGCAGCGACCTCGAGGAGATGCGTCGCCAGATCCACCCGTTGGCCCGGCGGCTGGCCACGCGGCTCACCCGCGAGCACCACGCACGCCGGCGCGGGCCGCTCGACTTCCGGCGCACCGTCCGGGCCTCGATCTCCACCGGCGGGGTGCCGCTGGAGACCCGGCACAAGCCGAAGCGGCCCGGCCGCACCGACCTGGTCGTGCTCTGCGACGTGAGCGGCAGCGTCGCGAACTTCGCGCAGTTCACGCTGATGCTGGTCTTCGCACTGCGCGAGCAGTTCAGCGGCGTGCGCGCGTTCACCTTCGTCGACGACGTGCACGAGGTCACCGACCGCTTCCGGCCCGGTGCCGACCCCGTCGACACGATGCTCGCCCTGGCGCAGAGCGCGCAGCAGGCGACCCTGTTCGGTCGCACCAACTACGGCCGCGCCTTCCAGCGGTTCGCCCAGCAGTACGGCGACGCGCTCAGCCCTCGCTCCAGCCTGCTGGTGCTCGGCGACGCCCGGTCCAACCACAGCGACCTGGCGCTGCCGACCCTCCGGCAGCTGGCCCACGACGCCCGCCACGCCTGGTGGCTCAACCCCGAGCACGTGCGGCACTGGGACACCGGCGACTCCGCCGCCGGTCCGTACGGCGAGCTGGTCCCGATGGTCGAGTGCCGCAACCTCAGCCAGCTCGGCGCGTTCGTGCACGACCTCGCCGGCTGACGTCCTAGGGTTGCTCCGTGCCTTACCCGACCTCCCGTCGTCTCGTCTTCGGTGCCGCGAGCGCCCTCGTGGCCAGCGTCCTGGTGGTCGGCCTGCTGGCGGTGATCGCCTCGCCGACCGGACCACCGGCGGCGCACCTGGTCAGCCAGCAGGAGGTCCTGGTCGACGCCACCCGCAGCTCGGCCCAGGCGCTGGAGGTCGGCCGCGCCACCGTGGCGGACCCGCTGCCGACCCTGGTCGCGGTCGGCGACATCGCGTGCCCGCCCGGCGCCACTGCCACCTCGACCACCTGCAGGCAGGCCTCGACCGCGTCCTACGCGGCGTCCCTGTCGCCGACCTGGGTGCTCGCGCTCGGTGACCTGCAGTACGAGAAGGGCAGCCTGGCCGGGTTCCAGAGCTCCTACGACAAGTCGTGGGGCAACCTGAAGTCGATCACCAAGCCGGTCGCGGGCAACCACGAGTACGCGACCGCCCACGCGGCGGGTTACTACAGCTACTTCGGGAAGATCGAGAAGCGCGGCTACTACGTCTTCGGGGTGGGTGGCTGGCGCGTCTACGTGCTCAACACCAACTGCGCCAAGATGGACTGCGGCACCGAGAACGCCTGGTTCAACCAGCAGCTCCGCGACCACCCGTCCGCCTGCACGATCATGGCGATGCACCACCCGCGCTACTCCTCGGGCCGCGAGCACGGCTCCAGCACGGTGCCCCGCAACCTGTGGCGCACCGCCTACAAGCACGGCGTCGACGTCGCACTGGCGGGCCACGACCACGACTACGAGCGGTTCCGCCGGATGGACGCGGAGGGCGTCTACCGGCAGAAGGGGATCGTCTCGTTCGTGTCCGGCACCGGCGGCAAGAGCCTCTACCACATGGGTCGGAAGCGGACGAACTCCCAGTACTTCCAGGCCACGAGCTTCGGCGTCCTCAAGCTCGTCCTGGGCAACGGCACCTGGAGCTGGAACTACCGGACCACCGGTGGCACGTCGCTCGACAGCGGCTCGACCAGCTGCGTCTGAGCGCCGCTGTCCCATCCGGCAGAAATCCGGCGCCGAGCGCCGGAATCTGCAGGTAGGCTTGTGGACTTGCCGTTTTGCCCGGGCGTCAGGTCCGGGCCTCGCACGACGACCACGAAGCCGCACTTGCAAAGGAGTCTGGGGGGCTTGAACGAGGACACCGCAGCGCGCGAGGTCGCGCGCGAGCAGGAGTTCGTGGACGGGGTCTACCGACAGCTGGTCCGCTCCGCCGCGTCGGCACAGGCACTGGCCAACGAGGGACACTCCCGCGGCCGGCTCGGCCACGAGGGTGGCCTGGTCGAGCGCGACGCGATGGTCTTCCAGGCAGCGCGCCGGCTGGCCACGCTCGACGCCGCCCACGAGGGCCTGGTGTTCGGCCGGCTCGACATGCGCCGCGAGGTCGATCCCGAGGCGCGCTACATCGGCCGCATCGGGCTCCGTGACGACAACCGGGACGTGCTCCTGATCGACTGGCGGGCACCCGCTGCCGCGGTGTTCTACCAGGCGACGCACGCGGAGCCGCGGGGCGTCGTACGCCGCCGGATCCTGCGCAGCATCGGTGAGCAGGTGCTCGGCGTCGAGGACGACCTGCTCGACACGGAGGCGGAGACGGACCTCCCGATCGTCGGCGAGGGCGCGTTGATGGCCCAGCTCACCCGGGCCCGCGACCGTTCGATGCACTCGATCGTGGCCACCATCCAGGCCGAGCAGGACAAGGCGATCCGCGCACCGGCCAAGGGCGTGGTCGCGATCTCCGGTGGTCCGGGCACCGGCAAGACCGTGGTCGCGCTGCACCGGGCCGCCTTCCTGCTCTACGGCGACCGCCGCCGCTACGAGACCGGTGGCGTGCTCGTGGTCGGCCCCTCCGGTGTCTTCATGCGCTACATCGAGCGGGTCCTGCCGTCACTCGGCGAGACCGCGGTCGCCCTGCGGTCGCTCGGCGAGGTCGTCGACGGCGTGCGCGCGACCCGCCGCGACGACCCGGCCGTCGCCGAGGTCAAGGGCTCCGCACGGATGGCCGAGCTGCTGCGGCGCACCGCGCGCGAGCCGGTGCCCGGGGCGCCCACGGAGTTCCGCTACTTCTACCGCGACGACGTCCTCCACCTCGGCCAGCGGGAGCTCTCCGCGATCCGGCGCCAGCTGCTCTCGCAGAGCCGACGCAACCGGACCACCACCAAGGTCGCCTCGACGCTGACCGACGCGCTGTGGCGCCAGGTCCGCGGCGAGCGTGCCCGCGAGCGCACGAAGGAGGACTTCGTCGAGACGCTGCGCGGCGACGACGCCTTCCTCGACTTCGCGCGCACCTGGTGGCCCGTGGTCGACGCGGCGACGGTGCTCGGCTGGCTGCGTGACCCCGAGCTGCTGGCGCGGGTCTCCGACGGCCTGCTCGACGACGAGTCGACCCGGCTGGTGGCGAAGGCCTGGGGCGACGACCTCAGCATCGACGACGTGCCGTTGCTCGACGAGCTGCGTTACCTGCTCGGCGACCCGCCGCTGGTCGGTGACGGTGAGCTGGACTTCGACCAGGACCAGCTCAGCCACGTCGACGCGGCGATGCAGGAGGTCACCACCGCCTCCGAGCGCGAGTACGCCGGCCCGCGCGGCTGGCAGCCGCCGACCAACCGGATCGAGGACGACCCCTACGCGCACGTTCTCGTCGACGAGGCACAGGACCTGACCCCGATGCAGTGGCGGATGGTGGGCCGTCGCGGTCGCACCGCGACCTGGACGATCGTCGGTGACCCGGCGCAGTCGTCGTGGCCGGTGCCGGCGGAGTCCCAGTCCGCACGAGCAGAAGCCCTGCGGGACAAGGAGATCCACTCCTTCCACCTGTCGAAGAACTATCGCAACTCTGCCGAGATCTACGACTTCGCGGCGGCGTACGCCGATCGGGTCGGGCTCGACGCCGACCTCCCGGAGGCGGTGCGCTCGACGGGTGTCGAGCCCGAGGAGCGGGTGGTCGCCGACCTCGAGCAGGGGGTCCGTGACGCGCTCGCCTCGGTCAGCGGCGCGGTCGCGGGCACGGTCGGGATCGTGGCGCCCGTCGCCCGGCAGTCGGAGGTGCGGTCCTGGCTCGGGACCTGGCCCGAGCACGAGCGCGACCGCTCCGGCGGCGCCGAGGCCCGGATCCCGGTGCTGACAGGGCTCGACACCAAGGGCCTGGAGTTCGACGCGATCGTGGTGGTCGAGCCCGCCGAGATCGAGGCCGAGTCGCCGACCGGGCGGTCCACGCTCTATGTGGTGCTGACCCGGGCCACGCAGCGGATGGTCACGGTCCGACGCGGGTGACTACCCGGCCGTCGCATCCTGTCGGACGGCGGGCGGCACGGGCAGGCTGATGCTCAGCGCGCGTCGGCCGCCGGGCCCGGTGCGCTCGGTGAGCGAGCCGTTCTGGTGCGCCAGCACCAGGTCGGCCCCGGTTCGCCACCAGCGCGGACTGCCCTCGCGCATCGGCTCCGGGTCGTCGGTCGGCGAGATCTGGAACGAGATCAGCAGCCGGTCGACCGGGGTGCCGACCGTCACCCGGATGCTGGCCCCCGGCGCTGCGGCGCGGACCAGGTCGACCAGCATCAGGCCGAGCAGCCAGTCCAGCTCCTCGTTGTCGGCCCACGCGATCTGTCGGCCGTCGGTCTCCAGCGGCAGCAGGTGCACGTTGTTCGCGCCGGCGAGCTCGAGCAGCCGTGGCCACTGGCCCAGCAGCAGGTGGGCGACGTCGACCGCGGCGAACCGTGGCGTGCGGCGCGGGTCCTCGAAGGCGACCAGGCTGGTCACCTGGTCGAACACGCCCCAGAACGCGTCCATCGCGATCTGCGCCGGGTGGTCCTCGGGGAGGCCGGAGTCGTGCAGGTGACCGTCGATCGTCGCGACCGGGCCGGTGACCTCGTCCGCGATCGCGGACAGCATCTCGTGCCGGTCGCGCTGCGCCTGCTCCAGGGCCTGGCGTGCCCGGGCCTCCCGGCGCCGGCCGCGATAGCGGTCGATGGTCCAGCCGAGCTCGCGCCCCATGTCGCGCACGGCGACGCACTCGGCCGAGCTCCAGGGGAGGGCGCTGGTGCGCATCAGCACCAGCTGCCCGGCGACGTCCTCGTCCGCGGGCAGCGGTGTCAGCACCAGGCTCTGCACACCTTCGGCCTCCATCGCGTGCCGGAGAGCTGTCGCCTGCGCGGGCGTGAACAGCCGGTGACCCTCGGCCAGGACCGACCGGTCGAGCACCAGGGCCTCCCCGAGGCGGAGACAGTCGCGAGCCAGCGTGGCGCCGTGCGTCCCGAGGGAGGCCATCACGCGTTGCACCGACGACCGGGACGGGCAGCGGCCGCGCACCGCGGGCTCGTCGCTGGGGAACACGTCCAGCCAGGCGGCCACGGCACCGAGCTCGATCCGCAACGTCGACAGGGCGCTGTCCAGGCTCTGGTCGAGGTCGAGCCTGCCGTCGGTCGTCTCGACCACGCTGTGCACCATCCCGGCCAGCCAGGTCTGCTCGCGCAGTCGCTCGCGTTGCTGCGCGTGGTTGAGCGCGATGCCCGCCTGCACGGCGTACATCTCCAGGAGCTCGCAGGTCTCGGGTCCCGGGCGCAGTCGGTTGTGCGGCTGGTCGAAGTACATGATCCCGAGCAGCTCGCCGGTGGGGGCGTGCAGCGGCACGGCCAGCTCGTCCTGGGGATGCCAGGCGTCCGGGTGGTCGACGGGCTCGAACGTCGGGATCCAGCTGCCGCCGCGCTGCACCGACTCGGCGACCTCGTGGGAGACGAAACGGAGCAGGCCCCACTGCTCACCCATCGCGAGCCTGGAGAGCAGCACGTGTGCGGGGTACTTCTCACCGGTGAGCGCCTCGAGGTCCTCGTCGCCACCGGCCACGGCGACCAGGCGGAAGTCCCCGTCGGGCTGGAGCACGTTGACCGTCGCCGCCTCGAAGCCGGTCATCTCGACCACGCCGTCGACGATCGCCTGGAGCACGGCGTCGAGGTCCTGACCGGCGTTGATCCGGGTCATCAGCTCGTGGAGGCGGACGAGGGCCTCGCGGTGGGCGCCCGCTGTCGACATGCATCCCCCTCTCTCGCGCCGGCTGACCCCGGAAAGGCCGGGGTCAGACCGCAGGGTGTATTTGGGCCATATGTCCCAATCCTCGCAGGTGAAACGACGCTCCGGGCAGGAACGTCACATTGGTAACGTGCGGCCATGATCGAGGGAGCCGGCGTCGCCGCGCGCGCGAGGCTGGATCGGCTCCGTGCGCATCCCGCCTGGGCGGTGATCCGGCTGCGGGACAGCGAGACCGTGACGCTGGTCGGCGGCCCGCTCTCGACGGTCGACCGGCTGGCCGAGGTGCCGCTCGAGGCCGGGGTGCCGGCGAGCGGTCGCCGGTTCGACCGGCTGCTCGCGATCCCGTTCCGCCAGGTGCGCGAGCGCGGCTTCGAGGCGCACGACGACGGCACCCCGCTGGCGGTGGTGGAGATCGAGCAGGAGGACGAGATCCCGCTCGACGACCTGCTCGCGGCACTCCCCGACGTGCCGGTCGAGTTCGAGGACCGCGGCGGCTTCGAGACCACCGACGAGGACTATGCCGCGGTGGTCGAGCGGATCATCCGGGACGAGATCGGCAACGGCGAGGGCGCCAACCTCGTGGTCGGCCGGCACTACCGCGCGCGGCTGCGCGACTGGGACGCCGACCGGGCGCTGACGGTCTTCCGCCGGCTGCTGGAGCAGGAGCGCGGGGCGTACTGGACCTTCTGCTTCTTCACCGGCGACCGGTTCCTGGTCGGTGCCTCGCCGGAGCGCCACGTGAGCGTGGCCGGTGGACCCGACCTCGCCGACGTCCGGATGAACCCGATCAGCGGCACGTTCCGGCTGCCCCGCAGCGGCGGCCTCGAGCCGGCGGAGCGCAAGGCTGGGCTGCTGGACTTCCTGGCCGACGAGAAGGAGATCTACGAGCTCTTCATGGTGGTCGACGAGGAGCTCAAGATGATGTGCGACATCTGCCACGAGGGTGGCCAGGTGCTCGGCCCGTTCCTGAAGCCGATGACCCATCTCGTGCACACCGAGTACCTGCTCGCCGGCCGCACCCGGTCCGACGTCCGCGACGTGCTGCGGGACACCATGTACGCCGCCACGGTCACCGGGTCGCCCGTCGAGAACGCCTGCCGGTTGATCAAGCAGTACGAGAGCGAGGGTCGCGGCTACTACGGCGCCGCGCTCGCCCTGATCGGCCGAGACACCGACGGGCACGCGACCGCCGACAGCCCGATCGTGATCCGCAGCGCCGACGTCTCCGTCGAGGGTGACCTCCGGGTGACGGCGGGGGCGACCCTGGTCCGCGACTCGGACCCCGACCACGAGGTGGCGGAGACGCACGCGAAGGCCGGCGGGATCCTGAGCGCGTTCGGGCTGGTGCCGGCGGCGGCCGGCGCACCGGAGAGCATCGCCGAGCTCACCCGTGACGAGGACGTGCTGATCGCTCTCGCCTCGCGCAACCAGCGGCTCTCGCGCTTCTGGCTGACCGACCAGTCCGGGGCCGCTCCGTCGGAGGAGCTCAAGGGCCGGTCCGTGGTCGTGCTCGACGGCGAGGACGACTTCGTCAACATGCTGAGCCACGTGTTCTCGGTGCTGGGCATGAGCACGACCGTGGTGCGGCACGACGACTACGTGGCCGGCGTGCTGGACGGCCACGACCTGGTCGTCATCGGGCCGGGCCCCGGTGACCCGCGGGACGGGAGCCAGCCCAAGATCGCGGCGTACCGGCACGCGCTCGACGCGCTGCTGGAGACCGAGCAGCCGTTCCTGGCGGTCTGTCTCGGGCACCAGGTGCTCTGCGATCGGCTCGGGATCCCCCTTGTCTACAAGGACATCGTCTTCCAGGGCACGCAGTCGCCGGTGAACCTGTTCGGCCGCCACGAGCGGGTCGGCTTCTACAACACGTTCGTCGCCCGCAGCGACGGTCCGCTCCCCGAGGGGGTCCGCGTCGCCGCCGACCCCGAGACCGGCGACGTCCACGAGCTGGTGGGGCCGCACTACCGCGGCATCCAGTTCCACGCCGAGTCGATCCTGACCGAGCAGGGCTTCGACCTGTTGCGCGACCTGTTGCTCGACCTGCTCGGCTGAGTCGTTGGCCCGGCCTGTCGAGACCCGGGTCCTGGTGGTCGACCACTACGACTCCTACACCTGGAACCTGGTCCACCTCGTCGCGTCCGTCACCGGTGAGCTGCCCGAGGTCGTCGAGCACGACCAGGTCGGTGCCGACGTCGTGGCCGGCTACACGCACGTCGTGCTCTCGCCGGGTCCCGGCCACCCCGAGGACGAACGCTTCTTCTCCGTCGGTCACGAGATCCTGTGCACCGCGACGATCCCCGTGCTCGGGGTCTGCCTCGGCATGCAGGGCCTGGTCACGGCGTACGGCGGGCAGGTGCAGCGGGTGCACCCGGCCCACGGCGAGCTCGCGGTGGTGCGCCACGGAGGGGAGGGCCTCTTCGCCGGCGTACCGGACCCGTTCCGAGCGGTGCGGTACCACTCGTTGGCCGCAGTCGAGCTGCCGTCGGTGCTGCGGCGCACCGCGGTCGACGAGGTGAGCGGTGTGGTGATGGCCGTTGCCCACAAGGAGAAGCCACTGCTCGGCGTGCAGTTCCACCCCGAGTCGATCCTCTCGGAGCACGGCTCCGTCCTGATCCGGAACTTCCTGGCATGAGACCGCAGCGGATGTTCTGGCTGGACGGTGGTGGTGCCCGTGACTGGTCCGGCCGGCGCTCGATCGTCGGCCTGCTCCACGACGACGACGTCTCGCTGACCTTCGACGCCGGGCTCCGCGAGGTCCGGCGGCACCGCCACGGCGCGAGCCGCGTGGTCGGGAGCGACGTCTTCGAGGTGCTGGCCGCCGAGGTGGCGCGCGACGCGGGCGACCCGGACGTGCACTGGGTCGGCTACCTCGGCTACGCCTGCCGGACCGACCTGCCCGGCCGCCCGTCCCCGGACGTGCCCGACGCGGTGTGGATGCGGGTGCGCTCTCCGCGGTTCGTCGAGCACCCGGTTCCGGGTCGAGTGCCGGAGCGGTCGCCAGGGCAGCCACCCCAGCACTCGACCCGGGTGGCACCGGTGGACTACGTGGCCGCGTTCGAGCGCGTGCAGGAGCACCTGCACGCCGGCAACTCCTACGAGGTGAACCTGACCTACCGGGAGACGCTCGACTCCGACCTGGACCCGGAGACGGCGTACCTGAGGCTGCGCGCGGCCAACCCGGCGCCGTACGCCGGCTACCTGCGACACGGCGACGTGCACCTGCTCAGCTCCTCGCCCGAGCGCTACGCGACCGTCGACCGTGACCGGCGCCTGGTCGCGCGCCCGATCAAGGGCACCACCCCCCGCGGCGAGACGCCCGAGGAGGACGAGCGGTTGCGGCAGCACCTCGCCGAGGACTCCAAGCTGCGCGCGGAGAACCTGATGATCACCGACCTCCTGCGCAACGACCTGTCGATGGTCTGCGAGCCGGGCACGGTCGAGGTGCCGGGACTGATGGAGGTCGAGTCGTACGCCACCGTGCACCAGCTCGTGACCACGGTCCGCGGACGACTCCGCGACGACGTGTCGACGGTGGCCGCGCTGCGTGCGCTCTTCCCCGCCGGCTCGATGACGGGGGCGCCGAAGCGGATGACGATGGAGGTCATCGACGAGGTCGAGGCCACGCCGCGCGGGGTGTACGCCGGCGCGTTCGGGTGGGTCTCCGGCGACGGCCGCGCCGACCTCGGCGTGGTCATCCGCTCCCTGGTCGCCGTGCCCGCGGGCGACGGGTGGCGCTACACGCTCGGCACCGGCGGCGGGATCACGGTGCGCTCCGGTGTCACCGAGGAGTGGGCCGAGACGCTGTGGAAGTCGCAGCGGCTCAGGGACGTGCTGGCATCGGACGAGCCGAGGCCCGGCGGCCCTCTCGGGTAGGCAGCCGGGCCTCGGTGGTCTGGGGGCAGTGCGGGGCGCTACGAGGTGGCGCTGTTCTCGTCGCTGCCGAGGTCGGAGGTCACGGTCCGGGTCCTGCCGTCGCGGATCAGGGTGATCGTCACCTCGTCGCCGGGGCGGTGGCCACGGATGGTGGCGACCAGCGAGTCGGAGCCGTCGATCAGCTGCTTGCCGACCTTGGTGATCACGTCGCCCACGCGGATGCCGGAGTCGTCGGCCGCGCCGCCCTTCTCGATCGTCTTCACCAGGGCACCGGTGGCGGCGCTGTCCCGGGTGTTGTTGTCGGACACCGACACCCCGAGCCGCGCATGGGTGGGGGTCTCGCCGTTGCGGAGCTGGTTCACGATCGGCAGCACCTCGTCCATCGGGATCGCGAAGCCGAGGCCGATCGACCCGCCCTGCCCGGTGGCGCTGGTGCTGCTCCGGATGGAGGAGTTGATCCCGATCACCTGGCCGTCCATGTTGACCAGCGGCCCTCCCGAGTTGCCCGGATTGATCGCGGCGTCGGTCTGGATCGCCGGGTACGTCGTGGTCTGGTCCGGCTGCTGGCTGGGAGCCTGCTGGGAGAACGGGTCCTGCGACTGCTGGCCGTCGGAGGAGGCGACGGAGACGGCCCGGTCGAGCGCGCTCACGATGCCGCTGGTGACGGTCGCGCCGAGCCCGAACGGCGACCCGATCGCGACCACCCCCTCACCGACCGCGAGGTCGGAGGACTTGCCGATGTCGGCTGCCGTGAGGCCCTTCACGCCTTCGGCCCTGACCACGGCGAGGTCGGTCACCGGGTCGGTGCCGACGACCTTCGCCCGGGCGGCGGTGCCGTCGCTGAAGCTGACCGAGATGGTGCCGCCGTCGCCGGCGACCGCGACCACGTGGTTGTTGGTGAGGATCGTGCCGTCGGAGGTCAGGATGATGCCCGAGCCGGAGCCGGCCTCGTTCTGGCCGGTCACGTTGAGCTGCACCACGGACGGCAGCACCTTGCGGGCGACACCCTCGATCGCGCCACTGGAGGTGGCGCTGTTGGTGGACGAGGCGTTGGTGCGGGGACTCGCGGAGATGTCGCCGTTGCTGCCGGACTGCGAGTCCGGCTGGAACGCGTCGTACGCCGCGGCCCCGCCGACCCCGGCCGCGCCGCCCACGACGAGGGCACCCGCGAGCACTGCCGCTGGCAGAGCTCCCCTGCGGCGTCGCGTCGCGGGTGCGTCGGACGCGGCGCCGGTCAGCGGCGGCAGGATGCGCGTGGCCTCGCCGTGGGTGGTCGCGGCCGGGGGCGGGGACGAGGGCCGGTCGGTCGACCCGCCCGTGTCCGCGGACTCGTCGCGGGAGGGGTCGCGATCCGGGAACGGGTGCCACTCGTTGCTCATGGAGGAGACTCTGCCGGGCGAACCTGAGTGTCGGCTTAGAGGTCGCTACGAGCGTCCGAAGACTCCTCGGCACCCTCGGGCGCGGTGCTCGCCCCCGGGATCGTGAACCAGAACGCGGCACCACCCTCGGCGTTGGCACCTGCCCGCACCTCCCCGCCGTGGCGCTCGGCGACCGCGCGCACGATCGAGAGACCGAGGCCCGACCCGGGCATCGAACGGGACTCGGTGGAGCGGTAGAAGCGCTCGAACACGTGTGGCAGGTCCCGCTCCGCGATGCCCCCACCCTGGTCGCTCACCACCAGGACCCCGTCGACCAGGTGGGCGGTGACGCTGCCCCCGGGCGGGCTCCACTTCGCGGCGTTGTCGAGCAGGTTGGTCACCGCACGCTCCAGCGAGGTCGCATCGCCGGTGACCCACCACGGCTCGGCGCGCACGTCGAAGACCAGGCCGGGGGCGCGGCGTCGTACCCGCGTCACGGCCTGCTCGACGACGCCGCCGAGCTCGACGGACTGCGGAGCAGCGGCGCCGGGGTCCTCGCGGGCGAGCTCGACCAGGTCGCCGATCAGCGTGGTCATCTCCGCGATCTGACCCTGCACGTCGGCCAGCAGGTCGGCCCGCGCCTCGGGGGTGAGCCGGGTGGAGACGCCGGCCTGGGCGAGCAGGTCCAGGTTGGTGCGGAGCGAGGTCAGCGGCGTTCGCAGCTCGTGCCCGGCGTCGGCGACCAGCTGCCGCTGCCGGTCCCGGGAGGCGGCGAGGGAGGAGAGCATCGCGTTGAAGGCCGTGGCCAGCCGCGCGATCTCGTCGTTCCCCTCGACCGGGATCGGGTCGAGCCGCTCGGTGCGTGCGATGTCCTCGGCGGCACGCGTGAGCAGGCGGACCGGGCGCAGGCCGTTGCGGGCCACCCCCCACCCGGCGAGGGCGGCCGCGATCACGCCGGCCAGGCCGAAGAACAGGGCGACCAGCCCGAGCCGGCCGAGCATCCGGTCGGTCGGCTCCAGCGACTGCGCCAGCACCAGCGCGATCCCGTGGTCGTCGGCGGGGACGGCCACCATCCGGAAGCGGTGTCCCTCGGCGCGGATCGTGCGTGCGGAGTACGACGAGTCGCCGCGGGCCACGTGGTACTCCGCGGCACCCACACGCATCTGGTTCGTGCGGTCGGCGCTGTAGGCGCGACCGGCGTCGGCGTCCACGAAGATGATCCGGACGTCTGCGGCGCCGAACACCTGCGAGGGGTAGCGCTGCTGGCTCAAGGTCTTGAGCGCGTCGAACTTCGCGGCCGCGGTGGCGCGGTCGCGGAGCGAGTCGTCGAGCGCGCTCATCGACTGCGAGCGCACCGTCAGGAACGCCGCCAGGGACACCGCGGTCACGGCCACGCCCACCGCCATCGTGGTCAGCAGGGTGACCCGGCTGGCCAGCGAACGTCGGTAGTGCGGACGCTGCCAGACGCCCATCAGCCCGGTTGGTCGCGCAGGACGTAGCCGACTCCGCGGACCGTGTGCAGCAGCCGGCGCTCGCCCTCGGCCTCGAGCTTGCGGCGCACGTAGCCGACGTACACCTCGAGGCTGTTGGCGGTCGTCGGGAAGTCGAACCCCCAGACCTCCTCGAGGATGAACGAGCGCTCGAGCACCCGCCGCGGCCGGCGCAGGAACAGCTCGAGCAGGCTGAACTCGGTGCGGGTGAGCTCGATCGACCGGGCACCGCGGTGGACCTCGCGGGTGGCCAGGTCCATGCTCAGGTCGGCGAAGACGAGCTTCTCGTCGGGGTCGCCCCCGACGCTGGTGAGGGTGCGACGCAGCAGCGCCCGCAGCCGGGCCAGGAGCTCCTCGAGCGCGAACGGCTTGGTGAGGTAGTCGTCGGCGCCGGCGTCGAGGCCCTCCACCCGGTCGCCGACGGCGTCGCGGGCAGTCAGCACCAGGATCGGCACGTCGTTGCCCACACCCCGCAGCGCGCGGGTGGCCTCGATGCCGTCGAGCCGCGGCATCATCACGTCCATCACCACCGCGTCCGGGCGCACACTGCTGATCCCGGCCAGTGCCTCGGCGCCGTCACCGGCGAGCGAGACCTGGTAGCCGTTGAACTCCAGGGAGCGGCGCAGCGACTCGCGCACCGCGCGGTCGTCGTCCACGACCAGCACGTGCGGGCGTGGTCCGGACGGGGGCTCCGTCGCGGGCGTGGCCTCGGGATTCACGATCTCAGGGTGTCATGGAGACCTGAGCCCTCACTGAGAGCTGGAGGGGATCTCCTCAGTCGATCGAGGAACGCTGCTGGCCGACGACCGCGATCGCCGTCATCAGCACGCCGGAGATCACCAGGAGCACAGCGGTCCAGGCGACGACCGGGTCCACCGCGAAGTTCTGCTCGCTGGCCTGGTGCCGCCACATCATCTCGGCGACCAGCGCCAGTGGTGCGGAGATCCGGGCAGCGAGCCCACCCAGGCTGGTGCTGCGTGACATCGATCCGAGCAACCCCAGCATCGGCCCCACGACGAGGCCGCCGACGATCCAGGCGCGGGTCTCGGGGCCGAGCAGGTCGAGGTTCAAGGACGCGTCCGTCCTGGCGGCGACCCACAGCGCCCAGGCGACCAGCCCTCCGGCGAGGGGCAGGATGCCCCCGAGGGCGGACCACGGATGACGGGCGACCAACCAGCCGCCGATCACCGCCACCAGCGCCCACACGGCCACCGTGTCGGTGACCACGTCGAGGGCGCGCATCAGGGTGGCCGGTCCGGTCAGGGCCGCGGTGTCCGCGACGCCCGCAGCCCAGCCCAGCCCGGCGCCCAGGAGGAGAGCGAGCAGCCAGCGCATGGGGAAACGGTAGGTCCGTCGGGGCGGCCCCGTCTCGAAATCGGACGAAACGGGCAGAACGGTCTAGCAAGGGTCCCGGCTGGATGTCACAGGTAGTGCCGGGCCGCGGTGCCCGCGCGGGCGCCGTACGACGCGCCGAAGAGGCAGGTGTGGACCAGCAACGGGTACAGCTGGTGCAGCGGCACCCGGTCCTCCCAGCCGTCGGCCAGCGGCGTCTCGGTCTGGTAGGACTCGAGTGCTCGCTGGAGCTGGGGAAGCCCGAACAGCGCCAGCATCGCCAGGTCGGTCTCGCGGTGACCGCCGTGGGCGGAGGGGTCGATCAGGTGCGCCTCGCCCTCGCGGGCCCAGATCACGTTGCCGTTCCACAGGTCGCCGTGCAGCCGGGCCGGGGGCTCGGCGGGGCCGGCGACCTCGGTGATCCGGCGGACCACGCGCTCCACGTCGGCGGCGTCGGTGGCGCCGATCTGACCGCGATCGACCGCCAGCTTGAGGTAGGGCAGCACCCGCCGGGTGGCGTAGAACTCCGGCCACGTGGGGGCGGCGCCGTTGCGCAGCGGCAGCACCCCGATGAACCCGTCCTCGGCGGCCCCGAACGAGGGAGCGCCGGACGCGTGCAGCCGGGCCAGCGAGCGGCCCAGGTTGACGGCGTTCTCCGGGGTCGGGCGTCCGGGCTCGACCCAGGCCAGGATCAGGCACTCGGCGTCGTGGGCCAGCACGGCGGGCACGGAGACGGTCCCGGACTCGGCGAGCCAGGTGAGACCCGCGGCCTCGCTCTCGAAGAAGCCGGTCGGTGGATGTGGGCGCGTCTTGACGACCGCGGTCCGCCCGTCGGAGAGGCGCAGCCGGGTCGCCGTGCAGACGTCGCCACCGGCGACGGGGTTGGTCGAGACCACCGGAGTCCCGAGCAGTCGCTCGGCCCGCTGGGCGATCGTCGGCATGGTGGCCACGACGGTCAGTCTGGCCATGCCGCCCCGGGTTGGCCAGTGCGGGGGGTTGGCCGTCAGCGTCCGAGGAACGCCAGCAGCGCCTCGGCGGGGTCGGCGGAGACGCTGGCGCGGACGGGTCCGAACCGGGTCCCGCGGTCGCACTCGGTCACCAGATCGACCGAGACGTCGAGCAGGGCGTCGGCGAGCGAGGCGGGGACCGGATGGTCGAGACCGCACGCCTGGGCGACGTCCCAGCCGTGCACGGTGATCTCCAGCGCGCCCGCACCGGCGAGCACGCCCGCGTCGAGCAGCACGCCACCGACGGCGACCGGCGCGTCTCCGTGCTGGGAGCTCCACGCGCCCAGGGCCGAGCACGCGCGCAACCGCAGGCTCTCCACCAGCCGGCGCTCCTCCGGTTGCGAGGCCAGCGGCCGCAGATCGACCGTGCCGAGGTCGGCCGCCTCGGTGAACGCGGCCAGCCCGTCGTCCATGTGCGCGAGGAGCGCGCGCAGGTCCCAGCCACGGCAAGGTGTCGGGCCGTCGAGCAGGTCGGCACGGACGCCCGAGAGCGCGACCCGGGTGTAGTCGATGGCCCGCTCCAGCAGGGCCACGGCCTGCATCGTGGGGGCGGGACGCGTCGACATGCTCAGCTCGCGACGACGTACGACGCCGGCAGCTGAGCGGGCAGCCCGAACGTCTCGAAGAGCGTGGGCTCGAAGAACGCTGCCACGTGGGTGACCTGGCCGTCCTCGATCGTGAGCACCTGCAGGTGGAACGGCGTGAACGTGCCGTCCGGCTGCCGCATGTAGAGCCCGAACGCCGGCTGGCCGTTGGCGGTGGTCTCCAGCATCGGCATGTCGTGGGTGCCGCCGGGGCACTGCGAGTCGATCAGGCGGCCGATGTTCTCGTTGCCGACGTACCAGCCGGTGAACGGCGGCATCTCCCAGACCGCGTCGGCCTTGAGCAACGAGACGATCGTGGTGACGTCCTTCTCCCAGAACGCCTGCACGTAGCGGTTGAGCAGCATGCGTCGGTCGTCGGCGAGGTCGTCCTCCACGGTGTCGACGGTCGGCCCGGCGTCCGCGAGCTGGGCGTGGGCACGTTGTAGCGCGCTGTTGACCGCCGCCGAGGTGGTGTCCAGCGCCTCGGCGACCTCGCTGGCCTGCCAGCGCAGCACGTCGCGCAGGATCAGGACCGCGCGCTGGCGTGGGGGGAGGTGCTGGAGGGCGGCCACGAACGCGAGCCGGATGCTGTCGCGGGCGGCGACCACGGTCGACGGGTCGGCCCCCGAGTCGGCGTCGACCATGGAGTCGGGGATGGGCTGGAGCCACGGCACCTCGCTGGCCTCGATCAGCTCGTCGCCGGCCTGGGCGTCGGGGGAGCCGAGCCCGGTGGGGAGGGGCCGACGCTGCTTGCCCTCGAGGTTGGTCAGGCAGACGTTGGTGGCGATCCGGTGCAGCCAGGTGCGGACCGAGGAACGACCCTCGAACGAGTGGTAGGCCTTCCAGGCGCGAAGGTAGGTCTCCTGCACCATGTCCTCCGCCTCGTACACCGACCCGGTCATCCGGTAGCAGTGTGCGACGAGCTCGCGGCGGTAGCGCTGGGCGACGTCCTCGAAGTCCTCGGTCGTGTCGTTCGCGCGCGTCTGGGTCATCCCGTCTCCTGCCCTCGTGACCCACCCTAGGCGGGGTCTCGGGGGTTGTGACCCGGCCGGCGGCGGAAACTCATCGGTCTCACGGCACCACGTCAGGCGACCCTTCGATGACTTCGGCCGACGCACCCGGTCGGTACCCGGGACCGTCCCCCAGCGGAAGGAGCCCGGATGTCCCGGATGCTGTTCGTCACCCTGCCCGTGCGCGACCTGGAGGCGTCGACCGCGTTCTTCGGCGGGCTCGGGTTCAGGTTCGACCCGGCCTTCACCGACCACAGCGCGACCTGCATGGTGATCAGCGACCAGGCCTGCGTGATGCTCCTGCAACGCGACTTCTTCGAGAGCTTCCACCGGCGTGGAACCGCTGAGCCGGGCGACCCGATGGAGGTGCTGACCGCGGTGTCCGCCGCCAGCCGGGAGGACGTCGACGACCTGTGCGACCGGGCGCTGCTGGCGGGGGCGACGCCGGCCAGCGAGCCGGACGACCAGGGCTTCATGTACGGCCGCAGCTTCGTCGACCTCGACGGACACGTCTGGGAGGTGATGTGGATGGACCCGGTGGCAGACGCCACCGGGTGAGCCTCAGCCGAGGAGCTCCTCGAGCGCTGCGACCAGCGCGATGCAGGTGCGCTCCACCATCCGGAGCACGTCGTCGAACCCGTCCGGGCCGCCGAAGTACGGGTCCGGCACCTCGCCGCCGCCGACCGGGTCGAAGTCGCGGAAGAGCCGCACCTCACCCGCACCCTGGGCGCGTACGTCGGCCAGGTTGCTGTCGTCCATCACCAGCAGCAGGTCGCGCCCGAACCAGCCTGCGTCGAACTGCTGCGCGCGGTGCTCGCTGGGGTCGTAGTCGTGGGCCAGCAGCGTGGCCGCGGCCCGGCTGTCCATCGGCTGTCCGACGTGCCAGCCGCCGGTGCCGGAGCTGGTGACCTCGACGGCGGAGCTGAGCCCGGCCCGGTCGACCAGCTCGGTGAGGACGACGTCGGCCATCGGGGAGCGGCAGATGTTGCCGAGGCAGACCAGCCCGATCCGGTACGGCGTGCCGGTGGGCGCCGGGAGCGCGGGGACCGTCACGATCAGTCGTCGTCGGGGAGGATCGCGCCGACCACGGCCGAGACGATCGAGATCACGATCGCTCCGCCGACCGCGGTCCAGAAGCCGTGCACCTCGAACCCGAGTCCGGCGCCGTCCGCGATCGCACCGGTCAGCATCAGCATGAGGGCGTTGATCACCAGCAGGAACAGGCCGAGCGTGAGCACGATGAACGGCAGCGACAGCAGCTTGACCACGGGCTTCAGGAAGGACGTGACGACTCCGAAGATGACACCGACGACCACCAGCGTGACGATCCGGTCGTTGCGGGTGCCGCCGGTGATCGCGATCCCGTCGAAGAGCCAGGCGGCCGCGCCGAGCGCGAGCACGTTGACGACGATCCAGACCACGAAGCGCATGCGGCCAGCCTAGTGCGGCGCCCCCCTCAGCCGGTGACGCGCGACTCGGTGAGGGCGGCGTGGAGGGCGGCCTTGCCGGCGGCGTACCGGCTGCGGGCGGTGGACGCGTTGACCTCGAGGATCTCCGCGGCGGCGGCCACGCTGAACCCCTCCCAGTGCACGAGCATCAGCAGCTCGCGCTGGTGGTGCGGCAGCCGGCGTACCGCGTCCCGCACCGCGTGCGCCTCCCCGGTGTCGGCGGCGGGCGGCTCCGTGGCCAGGTGGTGACGGAGCCGATCGACGAGCGCGTTGCGCCGCGAGTGGGACCGCCGGTGGTTGGCCAGGACGTGGGCGGCGACACCGAACAGCCACATCCGCCGCCGCTCGGCGGTGTCGGGCAGGCCGTCGACCCGGCGCCACGCCACGAGCAGGGTCTCGCCGAGCAGGTCGGCGGCGTCCTCCCGGGTGGTCACCCGGCGCTCGAAGTAGCCGAGCAGGTCGTCCGAGCAGTCACGGAGCGTGGCCCGGATGTCGGCGCGAGAGGTCGCGTTCACCGGGCACCGCCGGTGCACGTCTGGGCCGTCGACACACTCACGGCGGCGGGCAGGCCGCGACCCTCGAGGTGCCGGTCCAGTCGCTGCTGGAGGGCCTGGAGGACCGCGAACGTCTCCCGCTCCTCGGGTCCGGCGCCGGACAGCTGCGCGGTGGCGGGGACGTCGTCGAGCGCGGCTGCGAGGTCGATGGTGGAGAAGTCGAAGTCGCGCACGAACCGGGTGGCCTCGGCGACGGCGAGCGCCTGCCGGGGTCCACTCACCGGATGTGCTGGGTCGTGGACGGGCTTCACGCCGTACGACACCTCGCACGGCGCGCCGGTGGACACGACCTGGGTACGGGCAGCGACCGGTGACTGGTACCAGGGCGCCCAGTGGGGAGCCGGCAGGACGCCGGCTGCGCTGGCGCCGACCCCGAGCCCGGACAGCACCACGGCGCCCGCTCCGGTGAGCGCGATCCGGGACCGCAGCCGCCGTCGGCGACCCTGCACGGCGGTCTCCGTGTCGGCGACCAGTGCGGACAGCTCACGGGTGAGCTCGGGGCCGCGGCGGGCGACCGGGGGAGAGGACGCGTCGAGCAGCGAGTCGAGCGAGGGGTCCATGGCGATCTCCTTGACGTGGTGGGTGCCGACGACCCCTACGTGTCCGGACTGCCGCCCAGTGTCCAACCGCACCTCACCCGGAGCTGGAGGACACGCCTGTCACACGTCCAGGCCGAGTGCGCCGAGCATCGACCGTTCGGCGCCCTCGAGGTGGTGCGCGAGCTCCGCCGCGGCCTCCTCGGTGCGGCCGTCGTCGAGCAGCCGGACCAGGTCGGCATGGGAGTCCACCTGGTCGCGCGCGTTGCGCCGGCTGCGGTCGACCGTGGCCAGGGCCAGTCGGATCTCGGCGTTGAGCGCCGAGGCCATCGCGACCAGCCGGTCGGAGCCGGTCAGCCCGACGAAGGACAGATGGATGGCGAGGTGCGCCTCGTTGAGCGCGGCGTTGGTGGGCTCGCCCTCGACCAGCGCGGCGTAGCCGGCGAGCGCGGCTCGCACCGCGTCGCGCAGTCCCTCGTCGGCGTCGGGCCAGTGCCACACTCCGGCCACCTCGAGCACGGTGCGGGCGCGGGACACGTCCTGGATCGCGTGCGGGTCGGTGGTGCGGACGGCGGTTCCCTTGTTCGGGACCCGGACCGCGAGTCCCTCGCCGACCAGCATCCCGAGCGCCTCGCGCACGGTGGAGCGGGAGACGCCGAGCGACTCGGCGAGCGCGACCTCGCGCAGCGGCGTGCCCGGCTGGAGCTCCCCGTCGAACAGCGCCCGTCGTAGCTCCGTGAGCACGCGGTCGACCGTGGTCTCGTGCTCCACGCTGAGCGTGCCGAAGGTCATACCCCGATTGTCCGACAAGAAGTTGCTTCCGCCCACCCCTCCTCGGCTATGCTGGGATTGTCCGACAATCGGGCAATCAGACGATCAAGAGTGGTGGAGGTGTGTGATGGGCGAGTCGCTGCAGTGGGGTTCCCGGTACCTGATGGTGGAGCCGGAGCATTTCCGGGTCGACTACGCGATCAACCCGTTCATGCACCTCGACGACCAGCCCGACCCGGTGCGCACCCGTGAGCAGTGGCACGCGATCGTGGCCGCCGTCGAGGCTGCCGGCGGCAGCGTCGAGTCGCTGGTGCAGCGCGCCGACGCGCCGGACATGGTCTACGCGATGAACCTCGGGCTCCCGGTCACGTCCGTGGACGGCGACCGGGTGGTGCTCTCGCACATGCGCTACCCCGAGCGCCGGATGGAGACGGCGACGGCGGAGGCGTGGTTCGGCGACCACGGCTTCGCGCCGACGACGATCGGCGCCGAAGGGGTCGGCGCGCACCTGGAGGCCGGCGACGCCTTCGCGTGGCGCGGGGACCTGGTCGTGGGCTACGGCCCGCGCACCGAGGAGCTCGCGCTCAAGCACCTCGCGACCGAGCTCGGCGTGCGGGTGCAGGGGGTACGGATCACGCACCCGGGGATGTACCACCTCGACCTCGGCTTCTGCCCCCTCGACTCCGCCCACGCGATGGTGTGCCCGTCGGCGTTCGACGACGCGTCGGCCCGGGCGCTGCTGGCGCTGGTGCCGGAGCCGCTGGTGCTCTCCGAGGAGGAGGCCCTGACGTTCTGTGCGAACTCGGTCGTGGTCGGCCGGACCGTCGTGATGCCGGCCTGCCCGCCCCGGGTCCGTGCGGTGCTCGAGGACTGGGGCTTCGAGGTGGTGCTGGTCGACGTGGGCGAGTTCCTCAAGGGCGGAGGCGCGATCCGCTGCCTGACCAACCCGCTCGACGTACGCCTCGGTCGGGACCTGGTGTCCGTGCCGGGTGGCCGGGTGGTGCTGGCGTAGCGGGGCCGGACGCCAAACACCAGGTTCTCCTGGTGATCCGGCACTTCGCACGGCCAATTGTCTGTGCGAAGTGACCGAACACCAGGAGAACTTGGTGTTTGCCCCTACCTGGTGGTCGCCCCCTACCGCTTCACCCTGAACGACGCCGTCAGCTGCGCCGTCGAGTCGTCACCGGCGAACAGGTCGATCACACCCGGCTCCACGACGAACTTCCCGCGGTTGTCGTAGAACCCGACGTCATTGCGATCGATCGTGAACCCGACCTTCTTGGTCTGCCCGGGCGCGAGCGTGACCCGCTCGAACCCGCGCAGCCGGCGGACCGGCTGGGAGATGCTCGCGACCGGGTCGTGCAGGTAGAGCTGCACGACGTCGTCGCCCTTCCGGCTGCCGGTGTTGGTCACCTTCACCGTCACGTGGACGGCACCCCGCTTGCTCATCCTCGAGCTGTCCAGGGTCAGGTCGTGCACGTTGAACGTCGTGTAGCTGAGGCCGAAGCCGAACGGGTACAGCGGGTCGCACGTGCGCAGGTCGCGGTAGCGCGAGTTGTACTTCTGGGTCACGTCGCACGGGCGTCCGGTCGGTTCGTGGTTGTAGTAGATCGGCACCTGGCCGAGCCGCTGCGGGAACGAGACCGGCAGCTTGCCGCCCGGGTTGACCTTGCCGAAGACCACGTCCGCGACCGCGTTGCCGGCCTCGATGCCCGGGAACCAGGCCTCGAGCACGGCGGGCGAGGTGTCGGCGACCTCGGACAGGGTCAGCGGCCGGCCGTTGAACAGCACGACCACGAACGGCTTGCCCGTCGCCTTCACCGCGTCGATCAGCTCCTGCTCCTCACCGGGCAGGCCGATCACCGAGCGCGAGGCGGCCTCACCGCTCATCTCGCGCGTCTCGCCGAGGGCGAGCACCACCTGGTCGGCGCTCTCGGCTGCGGCCGTGACCGCGGCCGGGTCGGCGTCGAAGCAGGCGTCGGAGTCCTCCGCCTGCGGCGGCTCGTTGTTGTTGTGCTGGCAGCCGGCCGTGTACGTCGCTCCCGGCGACTGCTGCTTCACGCCGGTGAACACGCTGACCGCGTCCTTGTCGTCGCCGCGGCCCCACCAGGGTCCGAGCATCGCGTGCTGGTCGTCACCGAGCGGACCGATCACCGCGGTCTTCTTCGACGGGTCGAGCGGCAGCGTGGCGCCCTGGTTCTGCAGCAGCACCATCGACCTCCCCGCCGCGTCCCGGGCCGCCTTGCGGTCGGCCGCGGTCACGAAGCTGGCCGGGTCGGTCGCCCTGGTCTGGTCGACGTAGGGGTGCTCGAACAGGCCGGCCCGGAACTTGACCCGCAGGATCCGGCGGACCGCGTCGTCGAGCCGCTTCTTGGTGATCCGGCCGTCGCCGAGCAGCTGCTGCCCGTAGTCACGGATGTAGGTGCTCACCATCTCCGAGTCGGTTCCGGCCATCAGCGCGTCTGCTGCGGCCTCGGGTCCGTCGGCGGCGGTGCCGTGACCGCAGGGGCCTTCGGCGGGGGTCTTCGGGGGGCAGGCACGGGTCTCGGCGACCGCCGTGTAGTCACTCTCGATGAAGCCGTCGAAGCCCCACTCCTTCTTCAGGATCTGGGTCTCGGTGTACTCGTTCGCGCAGCCCGGCACGCCGTTGATCGAGTTGAACGAGCACATCACCGTGTCGGCGCCCGCGTCGATCGCGGCCTTGAACGGCGGCAGGTACAGGTTGCGCAGCCGCTGCTCGGACATGTCGGTGGTGTTGTAGTCACGACCGCCCTCGGGCTGGCCGTAGGCGACGTAGTGCTTGACGCTGGTCACTGCCTTGTCCCTGGCGGAGTAGTCGTCGCCCTGGGCGCCCTCGACACGAGCAGCCGCGAACACCGAGCCCACGTAGGGATCCTCGCCGTTGCCCTCGACGATCCGGCCCCATCGGGGCTCGTGGGAGACATCGACCATCGGGCTGTAGATCTGCTTGATGCCGATCGTGGTCGACTCCCGGGCGCCGATCCTCGAGTCGGTGCGGGCCACCTGGGGGTCGAACGAGCTCGCCGCACCGAGCGGCACCGGGAAGATCGTGCGGTAGCCGTGGATGGTGTCGTAGGCGAACAGGATCGGGATGCCGAGCCGGGACTCGTCGACGGCGATGTGCTGCAGCTCGTCGATCCGCTGCGGGTCGACCAGGCTGAACACTCCGCCGACACCGGCCTTGGCGTCAGCGTCGGTGACCTGGCCGTCGGAGAGCAGCTGGACCTGCTGGAGCTTCTCCTTGGTGGTCATCCTCTTGAGCAGCGCGTCGACGCGCTTCTCGACTCCGGCGCTGGGCGCCAGCCTGATCGGCGACAGGGCCGTCTCGTCGCTCGAGCGCAGGGGTGCCGGGGCGCTGCTCGCCACCGACGTCGCTGCCAGGACTCCTGCGGCCACCAGGGCCACGCTCAGATACCGAACTCTCATCGTGCTGCCTCCGCGCTGGTCGGCTCACAGCGGGCCGGCACGATGCCGACCCACACCCTCGCGGAGGACCCCCGTGCCCACACAGCCGCCCGGGCAGGCTCACTCTGTTCTCGCCGCGCGAGTGTGTCAACGGTCACATCAGGTGATGGCCGGTGGCTCCACCTCGAGGTGCGCCGCCCGGGCCGACTGGGCGACCACGATGCCGACCACGACCGCGACACAGCCGAGCACGGCCACCACCCCGAGCGTCTCGCCGAACCACGCCCAGCCGAGCGCCGAGACGCCGATCGGCTCCAGCATCGCGACCGTGGTCACCGTGGTCGCCGACGTCCGCGCCAGCGCGAGCAGGAACAGCCCGAACGGCGCCAGCGTGCCGACCAGGACGATCCACACGAGCAGTGCCGACACCGGCGCGTGCACGCTGGGCGAACGCGCCGAGCATCGAGGTCCGCTCACCGAGGAGGCCGCCGTCGAAGCCGGTGAGCGGCGCGAACAGGTTCATGCAGATCGTCGCCACCCCGAACGACCAGAGGATCACCCGCATCGGGTCGAGGCCGGCCACGCCGGCCTCGCCGATCAGGAAGTACGCCGAGAAGGTGAGCGCCGCGCCGAGCCCGGCGAGGATCCCCACGATGTCGAAGCGCGCACCGTTCCACACCTCGGTCGCCGCGGCCAGGCCGAGCACCGCCAGTGCGAGGCCCAGCCACAGGCGCGGACGGACCGCCTCCTTCTGCACCAGCCGTGCCCACAGCGCGACGAGCACCGGCGCCTGGTACTCCAGCAGCAGCGCCATGCTCACCGGTAGCCGGTCGATCGCGACGAAGTAGGTCCACTGCAGCGCCGCCACCCCGACCGCTCCGTGCAGCACCAGCAGGAGCAGGAGCCGGCCACGCGGCGGCACCAGCGCCGTACGACGCAACAGCAGCGCGAGCACCAGCAGCACCAGGAAGGTGAAGGTCACCCGCGTGGTGGTCAGCAGTGCCGGCGACAGCCCGGCGCGGAGCACGACGCGGGAGACCCCGGCGTTCTGGATCAGGCACAGTGCGCTCAGCACCACCAGGGCGATCCCGAGGGGCTGGTTCCGGCTGCGCACCGGGCAACCCTAGGGTGACGAACATGAGCCCTGCCCCGCGTCCTCGAGCAGCGATCGACGCCCTCCCGGCGTACGTCCCCGGCAAGCCGCCCGCACCGCGCGAGGGACTCACGACGTACAAGCTGTCGTCGAACGAGAACCCCTACCCGCCGCTCCCCGGCGTGGTCGAGGCCGCGCACCGGGCGACGGAGCAGATGAACCGCTACCCCGACATGGGCTGCACCGCGCTCTACGCGGCGCTCGCGGACAAGCTCGGCGTGCCCACGGGGTCGCTCGCCGCCGGCACCGGATCCGTTGCCGTGCTCTACCACCTGCTCCAGGCCTACTGCGACCCCGGCGACAACGTCGTCTACGCCTGGCGCTCCTTCGAGGCCTACCCGATCGCGGTCGCGGTGACGGGCGCCGTCTCCCGCCAGGTGCCGCTCGGCCCGGGCGAGCGCCACGACCTGGCCGCGATGGCTGACGCGATCGACGACCGCACCAAGGTGGTGATCGCCTGCACGCCGAACAACCCGACCGGGCCCGCGATCACCCACCAGGAGCTGGCCGCGTTCGTCGCGACGGTGCCCTCGCACGTGCTCGTGGTGATCGACGAGGCCTACCGCGAGTTCGTCCGCCTCGACGACCCGGTCGACGCCCTGGCCCTCCAGCGTGAGCACGACAACGTGGTCGTGATGCGCACGTTCGCCAAGGCCTACGGGCTGGCCGGCTTCCGCGTCGGCTACGTCGTGGCGCACCCGGAGGTGGCGGCAGCCGTCCGTGCCTGTGCGTTGCCGTTCGGGGTCTCGTCGATCGCGCAGGCCACGGCGATCGCCTCGCTGGAAGCCGAGGAGGCGTTGCTCGAGCGGGTCGACGCGCTCGTCGGTGAGCGCAGCCGGCTGGTGGACGCCCTCCGGGGACAGGGTTGGGAGATCCCCGACGCCCAGGGCAACTTCGTCTGGTTCCCGCTCGAGGACCGCACCGCCGCGTTCGCCGCCGCCGCCGACGAGGCCGGGATCATGGTGCGCCCGTTCGCAGGGGAGGGCGCTCGGGTGAGCATCGGTGAGCGCGCCGCCAACGACGTCGTGATCGAGGTCGCCGGGCGGTTCAGGGACTGACCGGCGTCCGTTCCGCCAGCGGCGTCCGGTCGTCGATCTCGCGCCACCGCGGCTGGACGGCGGGCAGCATCGTGGTCAGGAGGTACGCCGCACCGATCGCGAGCAGCGCGGGCGAGAGCCCGATCGCGGTGACCGCCAGTCCGCCCACCAACCCGCCGAACGGGATCAGCGACCAGCTCATCGCCAGGTTCATCGAGCTCACACGCCCCAGCAACGCCTTCGGGATCCGCTCGAACAGCACCGCTCCGAGGATCGGGTTCAGGAAGCCGGAGGCGAAACCACCGACGAGCAGCACCGCCACCACGGCCCACAGCGGGAAACCGAACGCCAGCGCGGCGAACCTCGGCACCCCGCCGAGGACGAACGCAACCAGGTAGATCGTGAACCGGGGCAGCCGTTCGGCGTACGTCGCCGCGATCACCGAGCCCAGGATGGCCGCGCCCCCGAAGACGACCCCGGTCAACCCGACCGCAGCGACGCCGTAGCCGCTGTCACGAGCCCAGACCGGCACCAGTACCGCCGACCACGCCTGGTCGAGCAGGTTGGTGGTCGCCACCATCACCCCGATGCCCATCAGCACCGGGTCCTTGCGCATGAACGTCCAGCCCGCGCGCAGCTCCGCGACGTACGACGCCGACGCCTGGCCGACCCCCACGGGCCGGGGTTCCGGCGCCGGCAGCTCCCGGGTCGCCCACCACAGCACGCCGCCGGCCAGCGCGAACGACGCGGCGTCGACGACCAGCGCGTTGGCCGGCCCGACCAGCACGACCAGGCCGCCGGCGACGCCGGCACCCACCATCGACGCGGTCCGCTCGATCGCCCCGGCGAGCCCCGTGACGCGTTCCGTGGCGGCGCCCGTGTGCTCGACCACGGACGGGATCAGGGCGTGCCCGGCGGCGTCGCCGGGTCCGCGCAGGGCGCCGGCAACGGCGACGGCCACCAGCAGGGCCGGGAACGAGAGCATCCCGGCGACGTGCAGCACGGGGATCAGGCCCACGACGACGGTGCTGCCGGCCGCGCAGGTGACGGCCATCCGGCGAGCACCCACCCGGTCGGTGACCGGGCCGGAGAGCACCTGGGCGAGCACCAGCGGCGCCATCTCGGCGAAGGCGACCAGCCCCGTCCGCGTCGCGGACCCGGTCGTGGTCAGCACCAGCCACGGGATCGCGATCATCGAGACCCGGGTGCCGGTGGTCGAGACGGCGAGGGCGACCAGGTAGCCCCACAGGGTGGTGCGGGGGCTCACCAGTCGTCCTCGGGCACCACCGTGCCGGGTCGGACGAACGCGTTGACGTTGATCCGGAACGCCGCCGCGCGCTCGTCGTCGTCCGCGTCCTCGCGGTACTCCTCGACCAGGGTGTGCACGGCCTCGACCAGCGCCTTGGCGCGCTCCGGGGTGAGCCGGAGCTGCCAGTCGCTCATGTCCCAGGCCTCGTGCCAGGCCGGCGGCAGGATCCGGCGCTCGGTCAACGAGTGCTGGACCTGGTCGTGGTAGCTGATCGCCACGGCCTGCAGGTAGGCGTCATAGGTGTCCTGCTCCTCGGGCGTCCTCGCCGTCGTGGAGTCGGCGCGCGTGGCCTGGTGGGCGGCCCGCCACCAGCGGTCGCGTCCGTTGCCGCGCTCCTGGTCCTCGGCGATGAACCCGGCCTTCTCCAGCTGTCGCAGGTGGTACGACGTGGCGCCCGAGTTGAGCCCGAGCCGGGCGGCCAGCGTGGTCGCCGTGGCCCCTCCCTCGCTGCGCAGCAGGCCCAGGATCCGGAGCCGGACCGGGTGGCTGAGGGCCTTGAGCCCTTCGGGACCGGGATAGACGGCAGTGCGTTCCATGGACCCCACCGTAAACCGCAAAGAGTTCTTTGCAAACACTTCTTTGCAGAATTGTGGGACCAGCGGGTTGAAGGAACGACGAGCGGGCACGATCCGGACATGAGCAATGCGACGTACCTGGAGGAGAAGTCCTTCGAGCGGGACATGAGCTACCTTCCGGACCGGATCACGCGCGACGCCCGCGACGGGTGGCCGGTCGAGCCGGGGCGCTACCGGCTGGTCGCCGCGAAGGCCTGCCCGTGGGCGAACCGGGCGATCATCGTGCGGAAGCTGCTCGGCCTCGAGGACGTGATCTCCCTCGGGCTCTGCGGACCGACCCACGACGAGCGCAGCTGGACCTTCGACCTCGACCCCGGCGGGGTCGACCCGGTGCTGGGCTACGAGCGTCTCCAGCAGGCCTACTTCGCTCGTGACCCCGACTACCCGCGCGGCATCACGGTGCCGGCCATGGTCGACGTGCCCAGCGGGGCCGTGGTCACCAACGACTTCCCGTCGATCACGCACGACCTCTTCTCCGAGTGGCGCGACCACCACCGTCCGGGCGCACCCGACCTCTGGCCGGCCGACCGGCTCGAGGAGATGCAGGACGTGATGGACCGGGTCTTCACCGACGTCAACAACGGCGTCTACGAGTGCGGCTTCGCCGGCTCCCAGGGTGCGTACGACGAGGCCTACGACCGGCTCTGGTCAGCGATGGACTGGCTGGAGGACCGGCTCGCCGACCGCCGCTACCTGATGGGCGAGGCGATCACCGAGGCGGACGTCCGGCTGTTCACGACGCTGGCCCGCTTCGACGCGGTCTACCACGGTCACTTCAAGTGCAACCGCAACAAGCTCACCGAGATGCCGCACCTGTGGGGCTACGCCCGCGACCTCTTCCAGACCCCGGGCTTCGGCGAGACCGTCGACTTCGAGCAGATCAAGGCGCACTACTACCGGGTCCACACCGACATCAACCCGTCCGGCGTCGTACCGAAGGGGCCGGAGCCGGCGGTGTGGCGGACACCGCACGGCCGGGGCCGGTAGCCGCTCAGCGGCGACTGACCACCGGGCCGGGAGGCGCGTCCGGGTCAGGAGTTCTTGAGCGCCGCGTCGAGCAGGTCGAGCGAGGCGTTGAGCTGGTCGGTGCCGAAGGCCGGCACGCCGTACTTCTCGCGGTCCGCCACCGAGACGCCGGACCAGTCGTAGGTCAGGGCCACGTCACTCTTGTCGTCCCCGTGGGGTTCGAGCTCGTAGGTCCAGGTCCAGCCCAGCCGGTCGCCGTCGACCAGCGCGACCTCCCACGCGAGCTTGCGGTTCGGCTCGAACACGGTGACGTGGTTGTCGACCTGGTAGGGGTCGGTCCGGGCGTCGCCGGCCGCGGACATGTTCATCCGGAAGACCTGCCCCACCTTGGTGATCGGGGCGGCGTCCTCGTCGTCGCCGACCATGCCGGAGGCGTCGATCTCGTGGTGCCGGTCCGGGTTGGCGAGCAGGTCGAAGACGACGGCTGCGGCGGCGCTCACCTTGCGGGTCACCCGGATGCTGGTGTCGGTCACCCGCTCAGTAAAGCAGCAGCGGGCACTCAGGCCCGGGTGACCTCGCTGCTCAGCTTGAGGACCATGCTGCCGTCGTCCTGCTCGATCTCGTAGGCGGGGTCCTCGGCGGATCCGTGCCGGGTGATCTCGCTGCCCTTCAGGCTGCGCGTGACGCTCTCCCGGTGAACGGCGCGGACGGTGCCCGTCGCGGTGCCGCTGCCCCAGCGCCAGGAGACCTCGGTGCCCTCGCGGATGCTCATGCCGCATCGGCCTCGGCGGCGGCCTTGAGCTTGGGCAGCGTGGCCTCGATGCCGGCCCGGTTGCGCTCCGGGAAACCGGCCAGCTTCAGCGGCAGCGCGGACGGCCCGGGGTAGTAGCTCGCGTCCCAGGTCTCGGTGACGTGCGTGCCGCCGGACTCGGTCGGTTCGAGCTCGTAGCGCCACCGGTGCAGGCCGACGTGGCGCCAGGCGATGCGACGGCCCTCGTCGAACTCGACCACCCGGTTGCGGATCCGGTACGGGAGCCCGAACAGCCGCATGTCCATGCCGAAGCGGGATCCGAGGTGGAGCCGGGTCGGCCCCTCGGTGATCTGCCGCACCGAGCCGGAGCCGTCGATCCGCGCATGCTGGCGTGGGTCGGCCAGGATCGCGAACACGGTGTCGGCCGGGGCGTCGATGGTGATCGAGGAGGAGACGACGTCAGTCATGACTGGAACGTACCCACCTCACGGGAGCGGCACGCTGTGACGCTGCTCCCAGTGCGCCGGGATTGGCCCTCGGATGCCGCCGACCGGTAACTTGGATCTCCGGAACCTGTGGCACGCGTCACAGTCCAGAGCGACCGAGGGCGCGCCACCCCTGCGTCGGACGTCGCCGACCGAGACCCACCCGGGACCAGCGGAGACCCCGCCGGCGGCGCCAGCCACCCGGGCGAGCAGAAGGAGTGCAGGTGAGCCCTCAGTCCCACGCCCCCGGCGGGGCCGACTTCGGACCCGATCTGGTCGAGGTGTTCGGGCCCTCCCAGCGAGACGGCGGCCCGGAGCTGGTGCAGCTCCTCACCCCCGAAGGTGAGCGGGTCGAGCACCCGGAGTTCCGTTTCGAACCCGAACCCGGCGCCGACGAGGCGGAGACCATCCGCGGCTTCTACCGCGACATGGTCCTGACCCGGCGGATCGACACCGAGTCCACGGCCCTCCAGCGCCACGGCGAGCTCGGCATCTGGGCGCAGCTCCTCGGCCAGGAGGCCGCACAGATCGGCTCCGGCCGCGCGCTCCGGCCGCAGGACTACGTCTTCCCCACCTACCGCGAGCACGGCGTCGCCTGGTGCCGGGGCCTCGACCCGCTGCGGCTGCTGGGGCTGTTCCGCGGCGTCGACCAGGGCTCGTGGAACCCCTACGAGAACAACTTCGGCAACTACACGATCGTGATCGGTGCGCAGACGCTGCACGCCACCGGTTACGCGATGGGCATCCAGCGCGACGGAGCGGTCGGCACCGGCGACCCCGAGCGCGACGCCGCCGTGGTCGCCTACTTCGGTGACGGCGCGAGCAGCCAGGGTGACGTCAACGAGGCGTTCATCTTCGCGGCGTCGTACAACGCGCCCGTGGTGTTCTTCTGCCAGAACAACCAGTGGGCGATCTCGGAGCCGATCGAGCGCCAGTCCCGGATCCCGCTCTACCAGCGGGCGCTGGGCTTCGGCTTCCCGGGCGTCCGGGTCGACGGCAACGACGTGCTCGCGACGTACGCCGTCACCAAGGCCGCGCTGCAGCGGGCCCGCGAGGGCAGCGGCCCGACGCTGGTCGAGGCGTACACCTACCGGATGGGTGCGCACACGACCACCGACGACCCGACCCGCTACCGGCTCTCCGACGACGTCGAGCACTGGAAGCTCAAGGACCCGATCGCGCGCGTGGAGGTCTACCTCAAGCGCAACGGGCTGGGTGACGAGGCGTTCTTCGCCGGGGTCAGGGCCGAGGCCGACGAGCTGGGCGCGCACCTGCGCGAGGGGGTGCGGGCGCTGCCGGACCCGAAGCCGCTGGACATCTTCGACGACGTGTACGACGAGATCACCCCCGAGCTCGTGGAGCAGCGCGACGGCTTCGCGTCGTACCTGGACAGCTTCGACGGAGAGGCGGTGCACTGATGAGCAAGGTGACGCTCGCGAAGGCGCTCAACGCCGGTCTGCGCAAGGCGATGGAGGACGACCCCAAGGTCCTGATCATGGGTGAGGACGTCGGCAAGCTCGGCGGCGTCTTCCGGATCACCGACGGGCTGCAGAAGGACTTCGGCGAGGACCGGGTGATCGACTCCCCGCTCGCGGAGTCCGGCATCCTCGGCACCGCCGTCGGCCTCGCGATGCGCGGCTACCGGCCCGTGTGCGAGATCCAGTTCGACGGTTTCGTCTACCCGGCCTACGACCAGATCGTCAGTCAGGTCGCGAAGATCCACTTCCGCACCAAGGGCTTCGTCAAGATGCCGATCGTGGTGCGGATCCCGTTCGGTGGCGGCATCGGTGCGGTCGAGCACCACTCGGAGTCCCCGGAGGCGCAGTTCGCGCACACCCCGGGGCTCAAGGTGGTCGCCTGCTCCAACCCCGTCGACGGCTACTGGATGATCCAGCAGGCGATCGCCTCCGACGACCCGGTGATCTTCCTCGAGCCGAAGCGGCAGTACCACGCCGACAAGGCGGAGCTGGACGAGTCGGCGACGCCTGAGCCGCTGTTCACCTCGCGTGTGGTCAAGGAGGGCACCGACGTGACCCTGCTGTCCTACGGCCCGATGGTGAAGACCTGCCTGAAGGCGGCCGAGGCCGCGGTGGGTGAGGGGCGCTCCGTCGAGGTGATCGACCTGCGCACGCTCTCGCCGTTGGACATGGGACCGGTGTTCGAGTCCGTCCAACGCACCGGCCGCGCCGTCGTCGCCCACGAGGCGCACGTCAACCTGGGCATGGGCTCCGAGGTGGCCTCGCGGATCACCGAGCAGTGCTTCTACTCCCTCGAGTCGCCGGTGCTGCGCGTCGGCGGGTTCGACACGCCCTACCCGCCGAGCCGGATCGAGGAGGACTACCTCCCCGACCTCGACCGCGTTCTCGACGCGGTGGACCGCACGTTCGACTTCTGAGGAGCGAGATGCCTGAGTACCTGCTGCCCGACGTGGGCGAAGGCCTCACCGAGGCCGAGATCGTCACCTGGAAGGTGCAGGTCGGCGACACGATCGCGATCAACGACATCGTGGTCGAGATCGAGACCGCGAAGTCGCTGGTCGAGCTGCCGTCGCCGTACGCCGGCGTGGTGGGTGCCCTGCTGGTGCCCGAGGGCGAGACGGTGCCGGTGGGCACGCCGATCATCCGGATCGGCGAGGAGGCGGAGGCCGCTGTCCCCGCCGTCGCCCAGGGGGCCCCGGCCGCGGCGGCGGAGCTGCCGGACCTGAGCGACATGGACCTGTCCAACCCGGCCGCCAGCGGTGGCGGCGAGGGCGAGAGCCTGGTCGGCCGGAACAAGGCCGAACGTGGCCCGCAGCGCCGGGCCCGCAAGGCCTCCGCCAAGCCGTCGACCGAGGCCGGCGCCAGCACCCAGCTCCAGGTGCAGGGTGCGTTCGGGCAGGGAGGCGCCCAGACCGCCGACGTGGTCGAGGCCGACGAGGAGCCGGTACCGGCCGTCCCGGCCCGTCCGGCCGCGTCCACGGGCGTCGAGCCGGCCGAGACCCGGGACGTGCGCGTGCTGGCGAAGCCGCCCGTGCGCAAGCTGGCCAAGGACCTCGGGGTCGACCTGGCCACGCTGACCGCGACCGGACCGAACGGCTCGATCACGCGTGCCGACGTCGAGGGTGCCGGCTCGTCGGTGGTCGAGGAGTCGGCGCCGCAGCCGGCCGCCGGTCGGGTCCCGGCGGGCGAGCGCGAGCACCGCGAGCCGATCAAGGGCGTCCGCAAGATGATGGGCCAGGCGATGGTGCAGTCGGCGTTCTCGGTGCCGCACGTCACCGAGTGGGTCACCGTCGACGTCACCCCGACGATGGAGCTCGTCGCCCGGCTCAGGAAGCACCGCGCGTTCAAGGACGTGCGGGTCTCGCCGCTGCTGGTGCTGGCGCGGGCCGCGATGCTCGCGATGCGACGGACACCGGAGATCAACTCGTGGTGGGACGACGCCGCCCAGGAGGTCGTGTTCAAGCGCTACGTGAACCTCGGCATCGCCGCCGCGACCCCGCGCGGGCTCGTCGTACCCAACGTGAAGGACGCCGAGTCGCTCTCCCTGGTCGAGCTCGCCGGCGCGCTCGGCGACCTGACCGCGGTCGCCCGCGAGGGCAGGACGCAGCCGGCCGACATGGCCGGTGGCACGTTCACGATCACCAACGTCGGACCGTTCGGCGTGGACGCCGGCACCCCGATCATCAACCCCGGCGAGTCCGCGATCCTGTGCTTCGGCGCGGTCAAGCGGCAGCCGTGGGTGGTCGCCGACGCCGCCGGCCAGGAGTCGCTCGAGATCCGCGACGTCTGCACCCTCGCGCTGTCCTTCGACCACCGCCACGTCGACGGCGAGAAGGGCTCTCGCTTCCTCGCGGACGTCGCCGGGATCATGGCCGACCCCGGCACCGCCCTGCTCTTCTAGTTCGTCGAGATGTGCCCCGGGCCCGGTCGAGTGGTGCCTCCGGCCCCACCGACCCGGGCCGGACGCACATCTCGACGGGGCCGGGGGCACCACTCAACGAGTTCGGGGTGAGGCGCGGATACGCTGGCGGGCATGGCCGCACCTGCACGGATCCACGCGGACCCGGCTCGGGAACGGGTCGGCACCTCGGCGACGGTGATCACCGGGATCCGCACCGTGATCGCGGTGGCACTCGCGGTGTGGGCGGCGTACGACGAGAACCTGACGCTGCTCGTCGCGTCCCTGGTCGTCTACTGGGTCGGTGACTCCCTCGACGGGATCGTGGCCCGGATCCGCGACTGCGAGACGCGCACCGGCGCGGCCCTCGACATCCTCAGCGACCGGTTCTGCGCGGCGGCGTTCTACGTCGGGCTGGCCTGGACGCTGCCGCACCTGGGTCCGGCGATCTTCGTCTACCTGGCCGAGTTCATGGTGATCGACTGCTTCCTGTCGCTGTCCTTCCTGGCCTGGCCGATCACCAGCCCGAACTACTTCTACGTCGTCGACCGGCGGATCTGGCTCTTCAACTGGTCGCGCGCCGGCAAGACGGTCAACTCCGGCCTGTTCGCGGTGATGCTGCTGCTCACCCGGGACTACGACTGGGGGATGTGGCTGGGCCTCGTGATCGCGATCGGCCTGTTCACGATGAAGTCGGTCTCGCTGGTCTGGATGATGCGTCTCGGCATCCCGGTGCCGACGGCCGCCCTGCCGGCCGCCGCCGACGCCGACGCACCGGTCGCCCCAGGGCGCGCGTGAAGCTGGTCCTGACCACGATCCTGGTCGGGTTCGGGTCGGCGGTGCTGCCGATCATCAACATCGAGGCCTACCTCGGGGCGCTCGGTGCCGCGGTCACGAACACGACGCCGATGGTGGTCGCGGTCTCCGCGGCCGCGGCGGTCGGGCAGACGATCGGCAAGGTGGTGCTGTACTACGCCGCCGACTGGGCGATGCGGCTCCCGTGGATCCGCCGGAAGACCTCCACGCCGAAGTTCCAGGCGTCCTACGAACGTTGGCAGACCCGGATCGCCGAGCACCCCGGCCAGACCGCCGTCATCCTGTTCGCGTCGGCGTCGCTGGGCTTCCCGCCGCTGCTGGTGATCGCGGTGCTCGCCGGCCAGCTGCGCGTGAACATCTGGCTGTTCGTGACCACCTGCGTCACCGGCCGGTTCCTCCGGTTCCTGGTGATCCTCGGTGCCGTCGACTGGCTGGCGCACTGATGGACCTCCGCCGGATCACGCCCGCCGACAGCGCCGACCTCCGCCGCACCGTGCTCCGCGGCGGCCGCGACGTACCCCTCCCCGGGGACGAGGCCCCGGCCCACCACGTCGGGGTGTACGACGGGCCGGACCTGGTCGCGACCGGAAACGTGCGCGAGGAACCCGCGGCGTGGGCGCCGGACAAGCAGGGCTGGCGGATCCGGGGCATGGCCACCGACCCGGACCGCCGGGGACAGGGCGCGGGAGCCCTGGTGCTCGACGCCCTGGTGGCGCACGCGGCCGAGCACGGTGCGCGCGTGGTCTGGTGCAACGCCCGCACCCCGGCGCGGGCGTTCTACGAGCGGGCCGGGTTCGTCGCCCGCGGCGACGAGTGGGTCGACCCGGAGATCGGGCCGCACGTCGTCATGTGGCGGCACCCCTAGCAGACCGGTCGATCAGGTGGCTCATCCGGCGGATGGTGGTCCCGGGGCGCGAGGTCGCGGCCGATCTCCGTGAACGCCCGGCCCTTGCGAGCCCAGGTGACGACCCGCCAGCAGGCCAGGGCGGCCACTTCGGCGAGGATCCCGACGACCTTCGCCGCGTCGCTGTCCCGGGCGAAGCCGAGCACCAGCAGGCCGGCTCCGGTCAGCAGAAGGAGCACCGCGGTCGCGGCGGACCAGCGCACCACCGTCATGACCCGACGGTCTCACGCCCGGGTCGGGCGCCCGTCGTACGGTGGTGCTGTGAACATCGCGTCCCCGAGCCGTTTCCTGGTCCTCGGGGCGCTGATCGCGGGGCTGTTCGCCCTCCACGGGCTGGGCGACCACCAGGCCGACGACCCGCACACCTTCGCGCACCTGGCCGGGTCGGCGGCGAAGCATGCCGACGCGGGCGTGCCGACCGTGGAGCCGTCCCCGATGGCCGGCACGGCCACAGGCTGCCTGGCCTTCCTCGGCCTGCTGCTGCTCGCCCTCCGACGTCGCACCGGCCGTGCCCTGCTGGTGCTCCCGATGCCGGATCGGCCCGACCGTCCGGACCGGTCCGGGGCTGCGGTCGAACGCGCACCCCCACCCTTCGACCTCCTGTCGGTGCGTCGCTGCTGAGGGGCCGCCCCGTCCGCTCGCCGCGGACGGCCGGTCCGGCACGCCCTCGCACCGACTCCCAGGAGAGCCCCATGCGCACGACCCTGATCACCCTGCTCGTCGTCCTCGGCCTCACCGTCTCCGGCTGTGGCAGCAGCAACGCGGACAAGCCCACCGACACCAAGGCGTACGACGACGCCGACGTCGCCTTCGCGACCGACATGATCCCGCACCACGCCCAGGCGCTGTCGATGATCGACCTGACCGTCGGCCGTCGCCTCGATCCCGAGGTGATGCGGCTGATCGAGGACATCCGTTCCGCCCAGACCCCCGAGATCGAGACCATGGCCGGATGGCTGGAGGACTGGGGCAAGGAGGTCCCCGAGACCGGCCGCGGCCACAGCATGGAGGGCATGGACGAGCACACGACGGACATGCCCGGGATGATGAGCGACCAGGAGATGGCTGGACTGAAGGCGGCGGACGGTGCCGCCTTCCGGCGGATGTTCCTGGAGATGATGATCCGGCACCACCAGGGGGCGATCGCGATGGCCCGCGACGAGCAGGAGGACGGGAAGTTCCCGGACGCCGTGTCCCTGGCGCAGTCGATCGAGAAGGGCCAGAGCTCCGAGATCAACACCATGGAGCGGCTGCTCGCCGGCTGATCAGGTCCGGCTCTGGTCGAGCTCGCCTCCGGACGCCATCACGCGGGAGTCTTCTCGGCCAGCAGCCAGGTGGTGAAGAAGTCGGTCAGGTCCTTGCCCGACTCCTTGCTCCACCAGGTGACGAGTCGGTCCCGGTCCTCAGTGGAGAACAGGTGGTCCTGGACCCAGTCCCGGCGCAGCTGCGCGAACGTCGCGTCGCCGAGCTCGTCGTGCAGCACGCGCCACATCAGGGCCGCGCAGTAGTACACGTTGCCCTGTGCGAACTGGTCCACGTGGTACGCCCCCGGCGGCCCGTAGCGGCGGCGCAGCGCGTTGTCGGCCGCGCGGAACTGGGTCTCCCACCCGTCCCAGGTGGCCCTGCCGTGGGTGACCGTCCACTCGGCCTGCAGGTAGGTCGCCATCCCCTCGTTCATCCACATGTCGCGCCAGTCCGCCGGGGTGACCGCGTCGCCGTACCACTGGTGGGCCAGCTCGTGGGCGACGACCTGTCCGCCGTCGTCCCGCTTGATGGCCTCGCGGCCGAGCGTGATCATGTCCTGGGTCTCCATGCCGCTGGCCTGCGGGACGATCACGAAGCCCATCCGGTCCGACGGCAGCGGCCCGAGCCGGTCCTCGAGCCAGCCGATCGCCTCCGGCGCGCGCCGTACGACGGGGAGCAGGCGCTTGTCCCCGGGCCGCACCCAGTAGCTGATCGGCAGCCCGTGCGGACCCGTGTCGTCGTAGCGGCGGTAGGGCCCGATCGCGATCGTGACCAGGTACGACGCCGCCGGGTGCGTGAGTCGCCAGGCGGTGCGGGTGCGTCCGCCCCTGGTGCTCCGGGACAGCAACCGCCCGTTGGAGATGCCGACCCAGCGCCCGGGGACGTCGACCTTCACGTCGTAGAAGGCCTTGTCGGCCGGCTGGTCGTTGACCGGGTACCAGGTGAACGCGCCGTACGGCTCCTGCATCGCCCGCACCTGGCCGTCGGGCTGGGTGGTCCAGCCGAGGCCGGGAGTGTCACGGCGGCTGGTCGGCGCAGCCACCGGCTCCGGCCTGCCGGCGTAGGCGACCCGCAGGGTGTAGAGCCGGTCCTTCCGCACCGGCGCCGAGACGACCAGGTCCTTGCCGGGGTGCTGGAACGGGACCTTCGCGCCGTCCAGCCGCACACCGGACGGCTCGAGCTGGGGCGCCAGGTCGAGCGTGACGCGGTCACCGGTCGCGGTCGCGCGGAAACGGATCGCGGCGGTGCCGGTCAGCCGTTCGCGTCCGCGGTCCCAACGCAGGTCGAGACCGTAGTGGAGGGCGTCGACGCCCGGCTCGCCGACGTCGGGGTAGACGCTGTCCTCGCGCACCGAGGAGGCCGCGTCGCCGTAGGGACCGGGGACGTCGGGCGGGGGCGGGCCCGCCGGTGAGGTGGCCGGTGGCGTCGCCTTCGGGACCGGCTCCGGGTCCGCGCTCCGCGGGTCGCCCCCGCACCCCGAGACCAGAAGCGCGATCGTGACGATCGCGGCCGGCAGCGCGCGCATGCCCGGAGTCTGACCCAGTGACCGTGCTCCTGTCCGCGCCTGTCCGGGAACGACTCCACTTCGTGAGGTTCAGGGGTAGGTGATCCCGGTGGCCGCTTCGCTGAGCTCCCAGAGCCGACGCTGGGTCTCGCGGTCGTGGGAGAGCCGGGTGGAGCGGACCACCTGCGGGGGTCCGGCGAGCTGGCCGAAGCTCTCGGGCCCGACGTACGTCGACCCCGGCAGCGCTGCGGTCGCGGCCATCAGGGTCGGCCAGGCGCCCATGTGCGCAGGCTGGCCGACGAGCTCGAAGACGCCCTGCAGGATCTCGGCGCGTCGCTCACCTCCGGCCCGCCGGCCGCTGCCCATCAGCGCGGTGGCGCTGTAGCCCGGGTGGGCAGCGAGCGCGATCACCGGCAGTCCCCGGGCGCGAAGCCGCCGGTCGAGCTCGTAGGTGAAGAGCAGGTCGGCCAGCTTGGACTGGGCGTAGGACCCCCAACGGGAGTACCGGACCGGCTCACGGCGCGGGTCCTTCAACGGCGCCCGCCGGGCCAGCCGGTGTGCCTGGGACGCCACGGCGACGACCCGGCCGGCCCCGCTGTCGACCAGCTGCGGCAGGAGCAGCCCGGTCAGCAGGAACGGCCCGAAGTGGTTGGTCGCGAGCTGCAGCTCGAAGCCGTCGTCGGTGCGCTGGTGGGGCGGCGCCATCACGCCGGCGTTGTTGACCAGCACGTCGATCGGACCGACCTCGTGCACGCGCTCGGCGGCCCGACGTACGGACTGCATGTCGGAGACGTCGACGAGCATCTCCCGCAGCACGGCTCCGGGCACCTGGTCCTCGAGCTGGGCGCGGGTGCGGCGCAGCTTGTCCTGCGAGCGGGCGGCGAGCACCACCTCGGCGCCGGCGCGCGCGAGCTCGAGCGCGGTCTTGGTGCCGATCCCGGAGGTGACGCCGGTGACCAGGGCCCGGCGGCCGGTCTGGTCGGGGATGTCGGCCGGGGTCCAGCTCACCGGGGGCCGCTCATGGCGTCATCGACAGGCTGCACCGGAACCGCTGCCCGAGGTCCGGATCGCCGACGACCTCGACGTGCTGGGTCTCGGGGTCGCGCCGGCCGCCGCCCAGGACCACGAAGGTGCCGGTGTCCATCCGCAGGGTGGTGTCGGTCTCGATGTCCTCGGGGGCGGCGGCACCGCGGCCGTCGTCGCGGACCGTCACTGCGAACCGATGGCCGCTGTCGGTCAGCTCGACCGCCGCGGACCGACCCGGTGTCGCCCCCACCTTCTTGCCCCACACGTAGCCGAGGCCGCGGGCGAGGACGTCGACCACGTGCCGCGCCGCGACCGTGTCGAGGTGGCCGGGACGACCGGTGGCGCGCCGGATGTCCTGCTCGTGCATCCACACGTCGAACGGACGGTTGGAGAGCAGGGTGAGCCAGCTCCAGCCGATGTCGCCGGGTGTCTTCGGGGGCTGACCTGCGCCGTCCTCGGGCGGGTTCATCCGGGTCTCGCGGAGCCGCTGCCCGGTCACCGCAGCGATCTCCGTGAGCAGCTCGTCTCGCGTGCGGTCCTTGCGCGCGATCACGCCCTGCTCGGTGTAGAAGCCCATCAGGCTGGTCACGTGGGGTAGACCCTCGGGGACGGTGACCGTCTCCTCGGCGCCACCGGCGATCACTGCCTCGAGGTGCGCGGTGTGGCTGACCAGGTCGTGCACGGTCCAGCCGGGCAGGTCGGTGGGCAGCTCCCACTCGTCGTCGTCGAGCTCACGGACCAGTCCCGTGAAGTCGGTCAGCGCGGACTCGAAGACGTCCAGCAGGGCGAGCACCCGGTCCCGGTCGGTCATGGCGGGCAGCCTAGGCCGCCCCGACCAGCCCCGTCGGGACGGGCCCGGTCCGGTCTCGGCGAGCGCCGGGTCAGCGCTGGATGTCGCGCCGCTCCTCGACGACCGTGGTGCGGCTGCGCTGCTGGTTGATCACCAGCGCCAGGACGATCGCGATCACGCCGACGACCATCAAGATGATGCCGAGCGTGTTGTCGCTGATCCCGGGGATGTCGACCTCGACAGCCCAGTAGAGGATCGCGCCCACGACCAGCAGGAGGACACCCAGTCCGACTCCCATTGCTGTGCTCCCTTGCACTCGGTGATGCCGTTGACCCGATTGGGTCCGATGGTAGGGCTCGGGACGGGTGAATCGCCGCACGCGGGTAGGTTCGGGCCATGCCGTCGCCCGCGTCGTACGCCCGCTTCGTCGCGCTCGGGGACAGCCAGACCGAAGGTCTCAACGACGGGGACGACGCGACCGGCGTCCGCGGCTGGGCCGACCGGGTGGCGGAGGCGCTGGCGAGCGCCACCAGCCCCGACCTGCACTACGCCAACCTGGCGCTTCGCGGCTGCCGCGCCCGTGACGTGCGGCACGGCCAGCTCGAGGCGGCGCTCGCGCTGCGGCCGGACCTGGCCAGTGTCGTCGTCGGCATGAACGACCTGCTCCGCCACGACTACGACGCCGACGCGACGGTCCGCGACGTCGCGGAGACGTTCGCCGCGCTGACCGCGACCGGCTGTCGGGTGGTCACGATGACCTTCCCCGACATCGGCCGGATGCTGCCGGTGATGTCCTGGCTGCGCCCGCGCGAGGTGGAGCTCAACCGGCGGCTGGGCGAGGCGGCGGCCCGGTACGACGTGACGGTGCTCGACCTGTTCCCGCTCGCGCTGTGCGGTGACCCGGCGATGTGGAGCCACGACCGGATCCACGGCAGCAGCGAGGGCCACGCACGGATCGCGGCCGGCATGGCCGAGCTGATGGGCCTGCCGGGCAGCGACGGCACGTGGCGTGACTCCGCGCCGTCCGGCACCGGCCCGCTCGGCGCCGTACGACGGGACGCGTGGTGGGCGGCCACGTTCGTCGTACCGTTCCTGACCCGTCAGCTGCTCGGCCGTGGCCCGGGCGCCGGTCGCTCGGCCAAGCGCCCCGAGCTGCGGCCCGTGCTGCGACCCCTTCTGCGGCCCGGCACGCCCGACCACCGGAGGAGGGACTCGTGTCCGACCACCCCGTGCTGATGCACACCGCGCTGGACGCCACGGACGCACGCGAGCTCGCCGAGTTCTACCGGGAGCTGCTCGGGCTCCACTACCGCCCGGGAGACGAGCCCGCGACGGACGGCAGCGCCGACGACGAGGACTGGCTGGTGCTGCTGGACGCGGACGGACGCCGGGTGCTGGCCTTCCAGCAGGTCGCCAGCCTGGCTCGACCCACGTGGCCCACCCACGAGGTGCCGCAGCAGATGCACCTGGACTTCCGGGTGCCCACGCCCGAGGCGTTGCAGCGCAGCCGGCAGCGGGCCGAGGACCTCGGGGCCACGCTGCTGCTGGACCGCACGGGCGACGAGGGCGAACCGCTCTACGTCCTGGCCGACCCGGCGGGACACCCGTTCTGCATCCTGGTCGGCCAGGCGTAGCGGCCTAGAAGCTGGCCTCGTCGAGGTCCATCAGGGACAGGTCGGTCGCCTCGGCGATCGCCCGCTCCGCGGTGAGGCGCGGCAGGTTGGTGCGCGCGAAGAACTGGGCCGCCGCGACCTTGCCCTCGTAGAAGACCTTGTCCTTCGCCGAGACCTCGCCGCCGAGCTTCTCCAGCGCCACCTCGGCACCGCGCAGCAGCAGCCACGCGCAGACGATGTCGCCGATCGCCATCAGCAGCCGGCTGGTGTTGAGGCCGACCTTGTAGATGTTGCGGATGTCGCCACCCTCGGTGGACTCGTCCGCGCTCATCAGCGTGCTGATCATGTCGCCGACGATCGCCTGGCCGTCCGCGAGCGCCGTCGCGAGGAGCTCGCGCTCGACCTTGAGCCGGCCGTTGCCGGCCTCGGAGGTGACGAAGGCCTCGATCTCGTTGGCGAGGTAGCCGAGCGCCTGCGCCTGGTCCTTGACGATCTTGCGGAAGAAGAAGTCCTGCCCCTGGATCGCGGTCGTGCCCTCGTAGAGCGTGTCGATCTTGGCGTCGCGGACGTACTGCTCGATCGGGTACTCCTGCAGGAAGCCGGAGCCGCCGTACGTCTGCAGGGACTCGGTGCCCAGCAGCACCCACGAGCGCTCGGAGCCGTAGCCCTTGACGATCGGGAGCAGCAGGTCGTTGATCCGCATCGCCTGCTCGTCCTTCTCGCCGTTGTGCTCGGCGATCATCACCTGGTCCTGCCACGACGCGGTGTAGAGCACCAGCGCACGCATCGCCTCCGCGAACGACTTCTGCGTCATCAGCGAGCGGCGTACGTCGGGGTGGTGGGTCACCGTGACCCGCGGCGCGGTCTTGTCGCTGGCCCGGGTGAGGTCGGCGCCCTGGACCCGGGTCTTGGCGTACTCGAGCGCGTTGAGGTAGCCGGTGGAGAGCGTGGCGATGGCCTTGGTGCCGACCATCATCCGGGCGTTCTCGATCACCTGGAACATCTGCGCGATGCCGTCGTGCACCTCGCCGAGCAGGTAGCCGACCGCCGGCTCGCCACCGCCGACCGAGGCGTCGCCGAAGGTGAGCTCACAGGTGTTGGAGACCTTGATCCCCATCTTGTGCTCGACGTTGGTCACGTAGGCGCCGTTGCGCGCGCCGAACTCACCGGTCTCGAGGTCGATGTGGAACTTCGGCACGATGAACAGGCTCAGCCCCTTGGTGCCCGGGCCACCGACGCCCTCGACGCCGACCGGGCGGGCCAGCACCATGTGCACGACGTTGTCGCTGAGGTCGCCCTCCGCCGAGGTGATGAACCGCTTGACGCCCTCGATGTTCCAGGTGCCGTCATCGTTCGGGGTGGCCCTGGTGCGGCCGGCGCCGACGTCCGAGCCGGCGTCCGGCTCGGTCAGCACCATCGTCGTCAGCCAGCCGTTGTCCACGATCAGCTGGGCGATCTTCTTGTCCCGGTCGTTGCCGTTGCGGTGCACGATGCCGGCGAACATCGGTCCGGCGCCGTACATCCAGATCGCGGGGTTGGCGCCCAGCACCAGCTCGCCGAGCGCCCAGTTGAGGCTGGACGGCGCGGGCGTGCCGCCGAGCTCTGCCGGGGTGCCCAGGCGCCAGTACTCGGCGTCCATCCAGGCCCGGTAGCTCTTCTTGAACGAGTCCGGCACCGGGGCGGTGTGGGTCGCGGGGTCGAACACCGGCGGGTTGCGGTCGGAGTCCTCGAAGGAGGCGGCGAGGTCCTCGCGCGCCAGCCGGTCCACCTCGCCCAGGATCGAGCGCGCGGTGTCGGCGTCGACCTCCGCGAACGGCCCCTGACCGAGGACCTCGTCGCGCCTGAGCACCTCGAAGAGGTTGAACTCGATGTCGCGGATGTTGGACTTGTAGTGGCTCATGGCCTCCACCTTCGCGTCGGGACAGATCTGGGCTACCCGTGGGTAACAAGTTCATGATACCCACGGGTAACCCCGCAGAACCAGCGGACCGCGTGACACGTGCCACGTGTGCGGGGGCTGGGCGAGGTTGGTGGCGGGTCCGTGGCGGGTAGTCAGTGACGGAAGGCGCCCCGAACGGTGCGGTTCACGCCCCGAACGTCACGGACTATCGGCAGCCTTTCACCGCAGCGTCGACCCGCGGGCGATCAGCTCGGGGCGGAACAGCACCTGTCGGTGGGTGTGGCCGGGGTCGGCCTCGGCGAGGACCAGCTCGGCGGCGGTCCGGCCGAGCTCCTGGCGGGGCTGGCGCACCGAGGTGAGCGGTACGGCGGCGGCGGCGGCGAACTCGATGTCGTCGTACCCGACGATCGCGAGGTCGGCCGGGACCGAGCGGCCGGAGCCGATCACCTGCTGGAGCAGCCCGAGCGCCACCAGGTCGTTGCCGCAGAAGGCCGCGGTGGGTCGGGTGCGCGTGGGCATGCCGGCCAGCCGCTCGCCGGCGCCACGTCCCTCGGCCACGGTCAGGGACGCGGTCGGGAGCACCACGAGGTCCTCGGCCGGCCGGCCGGCGTCGGCCCACGCCTCGCGGGCTCCGGTGAGCCGGTCCCGCACCTGACCGAGCGAGTCGGGCCCGGCGACGAAAGCCACCCGGCGATGGCCCTGGTCGACGAGGTGCTCGACGGCCAGTCGACCGCCGAGCACGTCGTCGACGGCGACGGAGCAGAGGTGGTTGTCGTTGCGCGTCCGGTCCACGATCACCAGCGGGACCCCGCGCCCGACGACCAGGTCGATGGTCTCCGCCTCGGGGTCGACCGGGGTGAGCAGGATGCCCTGGACCCGCTGCTGCATGAGGTGGCCCAGGTGGGACTCCTCGCGGGCGCCGCTGCTGTTGCTGTTGCAGATGAAGAGCGAGACGCCCGCCTTCTCGGCCGCGAGCTCGATGCCCTGGGCGACGTCGGTGAAGAACGGGTTCGTCGCGTCGAGCATCACGTAGGCGATCGTGCTGCTCGTGCCCATCCTCAGCTGCCGGGCGAACTCGTTGCGGACGAAGCCGAGCTCCGCCATCGCCGCCTCCACGCGCTGACGGGTGCCGTCGCTGACCCGTTCGGGGCGGTTGAGGACGTTGGAGACGGTCCCCAGTGACACGCCGGCGCGCGCCGCGACGTCCTTGACCGAGGAGCTGCGGGGCGCGCCGTTGGTGCCGGGCATGGGCCCCTCCCTCCGGTCGTGGTGAAACGTCAGCAAGAGGCTAGCCCTTGACACATGTGATGACAGTCACTTACCTTTCCGGCAACGAGTTGAAACCTTTCAATCCGTAACCACCCGGAGGACCGATGCCCGACACCGCCGCCGCGCTCGAGCTGCGTGACGTGACGAAGTCGTTCGGCTCCGTCGTCGCGCTGCGGTCAGGTTCGCTGCGCGCCGAGGCCGGATCCATCCACGGTCTCGTCGGTGAGAACGGTGCTGGCAAGTCGACGCTGGTCAAGGTCGTCGCCGGTGTCCACCGCCGCGACGCCGGTGACTTCCTGCTGGACGGCACGCCCACCGACTTCGGCTCGACCGCCGAGTCCAAGTCGGCCGGCATCGCCGTGATCTACCAGGAGCCGACGCTCTTCCCGGACCTCTCGGTCACCGAGAACATCTTCATGGGTCGCCAGCCCGTCGGCCGCGGTCGCCGGATCGACCGCGCCGCGATGTACGACGAGGCAGAGCGGCTCTTCGCCGGCCTCGGCGTGAGCATCGACCCCCGTCGCCCCGCGCTCGGACTGTCCATCGCGGACCAGCAGATCATCGAGATCGCCAAGGCCATCTCCCTCGACGCCCGCGTGCTGATCATGGACGAGCCCACCGCCGCGCTGAGCGGCGTCGAGGTGGAGCGGCTCTTCACGGTGGCGCGCCGGCTCCGCGACGAGGGTCGGGCGCTGGTGTTCATCTCCCACCGCTTCGACGAGGTCTTCGCCCTCTGCGACACGGTCACCGTGATGCGCGACGGCTCCTACATCGACACCCTCAGCATCGCCGACACCGACGTCGAGACCCTCGTCGGTCTGATGGTCGGCCGCGAGGTCGGTGACCTCTTCCCGAAGACGCCGGCCACGATCGGCGAGCCGGTGCTCCAGGTCGAGGGGCTGAGCTCGCCGGGTGTCTTCCACGACGTCAGCTTCGAGGTCCGCGCGGGGGAGATCGTCGGTCTGGCCGGTCTGGTAGGCGCGGGCCGCAGCGAGATCGCGCGGGCCGTCTTCGGCGTGGACGCCTATGACAAGGGCCGGGTGGTCCTCGACGGCCGGGACGTGGCGCCGCGCAGCCCGCGGGCCGCGATCAGGGCCGGCATGGCGTTCATCCCGGAGGACCGCCGCCAGCAGGGACTGGTCACCGACGCCTCGGTGGCCCACAACGTCGCTGCGGTGATCCGCGGCAAGCTGACCCGCGCCGGCATCCTGACCCGCGCCGCCGAGAACCGTGCGGCCGCTCCCTGGGCGGGCCGGCTCGAGGTGAAGACGAGCGCTCTCGACATGGATGCCCGCACCATGAGCGGCGGCAACCAGCAGAAGGTCGTGATCGCCAAGTGGCTGGCCACCCAGCCGAAGCTGCTGATCATCGACGAGCCCACACGGGGGATCGACGTCGGCACGAAGGCCGAGGTGCACCGACTGCTCTCCGAGCTGGCCGGACAGGGGCTGGCGATCCTGATGATCTCCTCCGAGCTGCCCGAGGTGCTCGGGATGGCCGACCGGGTCCTCGTCGTCTGCGAGGGCCGGATCACGGCCGACATCGCTCGAGACGAGGCCACCCCCGAGAACGTGATGCTCGCGGCGACCCGGACCCACGAGGTGACCGCGTGACCGGCATCCGAGAGAAGGACGACCAGGTGAGCGAGCAGACCGAGCACCGCGACGCCGGCACCGAGCAGCTGGTGGCCCCCAGCCGCATGTCCCCCGGAAGGCGCGCGTTCCACACCGTTGTCCGGTCCCGGGAGGCCTCGATCCTCCTGGTGCTGGCGCTGGTCGTGGTCGTGGCCACCGCCTCCAGCCGCAGCTTCCTGTTCGGGGGCAACGGGTGGCGCGACCTGCTCCTCACGCCGTCGATCCTGCTGCTCCTGGCCGTGGGCCAGGCGGTCGTGGTCATCACGCGCAACGTCGACCTGTCCGTCGGGTCGGTGCTCGGCTTCACGGCCTATCTCACCGGCCGGCTGTTCATCGACCACCCCGGCATCCCGATCCTCCTGGTGGTGCTCGCGGGAGTGCTCGCCGGTGCTGCGCTGGGGTTGGTCAACGGTCTGCTGGTCGGCTTCGGCCGGGTGCCCGCGCTCGTGATCACGCTCGGCACGCTCTACATCTACCGGGGCGCCGTGCTCACCTGGGCGGGCAGCAACCGGATCAACGCCTCGGACATGCCGAGCTCGTTCGGCGACCTGGGCACGGCGACCGTGCTGTCGATCCCGGTGCTCTTCCTGGTCGCACTCGTCGTGCTGCTGGCGGTCGGGTACTACCTTCAGACCGCCCGGGGAGGCCGCGAGCTCTACGCGATCGGGTCCGACCCCGACGCCGCGGTGCTCTACGGCCTCAAGGTCCGGAGCCGCGTCGTCAGCGGCTTCGTCCTGTCCGGCGGTCTCGCCGGGCTCGCCGGGGTCGTCTTCGCTGCGCGCTACGGCAGCGTCAGCTCCAGCGCCGGCACCGGCATCGAGCTGCAGGCCGTCGCGGCCGTGGTGATCGGTGGCGTCGCGATCTTCGGCGGCAGCGGCACGGTCTGGGGGGCCGCCATCGGTGCCGTGCTCCTGGTGACGATCAACCGCGCGCTGCCGACGGTCGGCATCCCGGACTTCTGGCAGCAGGCCCTGGTGGGTGCCCTGATCCTCGGCTCGATCGTGCTCGACCGGGTGCTCGCCAACCGGCGGGCCCGGCGGTTGATCGGCGCCCGCGACGACGAGACGACGACAGGAGCGCCGGCATGAGCACCGCACAGGACGTCCCCGTCCGGGAGCAACGCAGCTACCGGTCCTACACGCGGCCCGCGTGGTGGCGGCTGCTGCTCAACCGCGAGGCGGCCGTGATCGCGGTGCTGGTGGCCGTGATCCTCTGGGCGATCTACTTCGTTCCCTTCTTCGGCAACCAGCTCACCATGACGTTCCTGCTCCTCGACATCGCGCCGATCCTGCTGATCGCGCTGCCGATGACGATGGTGATCATCACCGGCGAGATCGACCTGTCGGTCGCGAGCGTGGTCGGGCTCAGCAGCGTGCTGCTCGGCACCCTGGTCGACCACGGCTGGTCGGTGCCGGCCGCGATGGCCGGCTCCCTCCTCGGCGGGCTCCTGTGCGGGCTGCTGAACGGGTTCCTGGTGGCCTATGTCGGGCTCCCGTCCCTGGCGGTCACGATCGGCACGCTCGCTCTCTTCCGCGGCATCGCGGTCGGGATCCTCGGCACCACGGCGGTCACCGACTTCCCCTCGGGGTGGACGAAGCTCGCCAAGGCGGAGATCGGCGCGACCGGCCTTCCCGTGGTCGTGGTGCCGTTCCTGCTGCTCGCCCTCGCCATCGGGCTGCTGCTGCAGTTCTCCTCGTTCGGCCGCGGCGTCTACGACATCGGGCTCAACGCGGAGGCCGCACAGTTCACCGGGGTGAGCGTGGCCCGGACCAAGCTGCTGCTCTTCGTGATGACCGCTCTCGTCTCGGCGTTCGCCGGCATCTACTTCACCCTGCGCTTCTCCAGCAGCAGGGGCGACAACGCGACCGGTCTGGAGCTGCAGGTGATCGCCGCGGTGCTGCTCGGCGGAGTCTCCATCTTCGGCGGCCGCGGCCGCCTGCCCGGCGTGATCGCGGGGGTCCTGCTGATCGGGGTGCTCTCCAGTGCCCTGCGCCTGCAGGGGACCACGGTCAACGTCATCAACATCATCATCGGCGTGCTCCTGATCGCCTCCGTGATGTCCACGAGTGTCCTGGCCTGGTTCTCGGACCAGAACGCCAGGCGCAACAACCGGAACCGGAACCGGTCCGGCCCCACCACGCACGCGCCAGCAGGCGTCGGTAACCGAGAGAGGTACGAAGCATGAAGTTTCCCAACCGGAGGCTCGCCGGAGCGGCAGCCGCCACCCTCGCGCTGACCCTGGCTGTGGCCGGATGCGGCGCCGGCGACGGCGGCAGCGGCTCGGACGGCAGCAGCACGTCGAAGAAGTCGACCATCACCTTCATCCCCAAGAACCTCGGCAACCCGTACTTCGACACCAGTGACGCCGGTGGCGAGGCCGCGGTCAAGGAGTTCGGCGGCACCTACAAGCAGGTCGGCCCGCAGGAGGGCAGCCCCGACGCCCAGGTGCAGTACATCGACACCGAGGCGCAGAAGCACACCAGCGCGATCGTGCTCTCGGCAAACGACCCGAAGGCGCTGTGCGACTCGATCGGCAACGCGCAGGAGGCCGGCACCAAGGTCGTCACCTTCGACGCCGACACCAGCCCCGACTGCCGCGACATCTTCGTCAACCAGGCCACGGCCGACGGCATCGCCAAGGTCGAGGTCGACATGGTCGCCTCGCAGATCGGCGACAAGGGTGAGGTGGCGATCCTGTCCGCCTCCGCCAACGCGACCAACCAGAACGCCTGGATCGACATCATGAAGAAGCTGCTCGCCTCCGACCACCCGAACATCAAGCTGGTCGACGTGGTCTACGGCAACGACGACGACCAGACCTCGTTCGACAAGACGGCCGCGCTGCTGCAGAAGCACCCGAACCTGAAGGGGATCATCTCGCCCACCACGGTCGGCATCGCCGCCGCGGCCCGTTACCTGTCCACCTCGGCCAAGAAGGGCAAGGTCGCGATCACCGGTCTCGGCACTCCCAACCAGATGCGCAAGTACGTCGAGGACGGCACGGTCGAGGAGTTCGCGCTGTGGAACCCGGGTGACCTCGGTTACCTGGCGGCGTACGTCGCGGACGCGCTGGTGAAGGGCGACATCTCCGGCAAGGAGGGCGACACCTTCAAGGCCGGCAAGCTCGGCGAGTACAAGGTCGGCGCCGACGGCGTGGTCCTGCTGGGCGACCCGTTCAAGTTCAACAAGGGCAACATCGCCAAGTTCAAGTTCTGAGTCGAGCAGTTCCAGCACCACGCGAGTGGGCGGGCCGGCACCCGGCCGGTCCGCCCCCTCGTCCCCACCACGCCAGGAGGTCGGTCAGATGGAACGTGTCTGCTTCCAGCTCCAGGTGAAGCCGGAACGGCTGACGGAGTACCGGGCCCGCCACGCGCAGGTGTGGCCGGAGATGGTGGCCGCGCTGGCCCGCACCGGTTGGCACAACTACTCGCTCTTCGTGCGCGAGGACGGCCTGCTGATCGGGTACTTCGAGACCCCCGACCTGCGGGCGGCCCTCGCCGGCATGGAGGCCACCGAGGTCAACGCCCGGTGGCAGGCAGAGATGGCCGAGTTCTTCGTCGAGCTCGGCGACGCACGACCCGACACAGGTTTCCTCCGACTGGCCGAGGTGTTCCACCTCGAGGACCAGCTCGCCGGGACTGCGGAGCACAAGGAGACAGCAGAGACATGAGCAGCTTCAGCGACATCGCCGGGCCCCTCGAGGCGCTCGCGATCGAGGTCCCCTCGTGGGCCTACGGCAACTCGGGCACGCGGTTCAAGGTGTTCGGCTCGCCCGGCACACCGCGCACGGTCGAGGAGAAGATCGCCGACGCCGCCACCGTGCACCGGTTCACCGGACTCGCTCCGAGTGTGGCCCTCCACATCCCGTGGGACCGGGTCGACGACTACGGCAAGCTCGCGGCTCACGCCGAGAACCACGGGGTGCGGCTCGGCACGATCAACTCCAACACGTTCCAGGACGACGACTACAAGCTCGGCAGCCTCACCCACGTGGATCCCGCGGTACGGCGCAAGGCGGTCCAGCACAACCTCGACTGCGTCGACGTGATGGACGAGACCGGCTCCCGCGACCTCAAGATCTGGCTGGCCGACGGCACCAACTACCCGGGCCAGGGCGACATCCGGGCCCGGCAGGACTGGCTGGCCGAGGGCCTAGGCGAGATCTACTCCCGCATCGGCGACCAGCAGCGGCTGGTCCTCGAGTACAAGTTCTTCGAGCCGGCGTTCTACCACACGGACGTCCCCGACTGGGGCACCTCGTATGCCCAGGTGGCGGCCCTCGGCGACCGCGCGATGGTCTGTCTCGACACCGGCCACCACGCACCGGGCACCAACATCGAGTTCATCGTCGCCCAGCTGCTGCGGCTGGGGAAGCTGGGCTCCTTCGACTTCAACTCGCGCTTCTACGCCGACGACGACCTGATCGTCGGTGCCGCCGACCCGTTCCAGCTCTTCCGGATCCTGGTCGAGGTGGTGCGCGGCGGTGGCTATGGCCCCGGCAGCGACGGCGCCCCCAACGGCGTGGCGCTGATGCTGGACCAGTGCCACAACATCGAGGCCAAGGTGCCCGGCCAGATCCGGTCGGTGCTCAACGTGCAGGAGATGCTGGCGCGCGCGCTGCTCCTCGACACCGACGCGCTGGCAGAGGCGCGGACCTCGGGTGACGTGCTGCTCGCCAACGAGATCTTCATGGACGCCTTCTACACCGACGTACGCCGCGACCTGGCGGCCTGGCGCGAGGAGCGCGGACTGCCCGCGAACCCGATGCGGGCCTACCTCGAGAGCGGCTACCAGCAGCAGATCGAGGACGAGCGGGTCGGCGGCGCACAGGCGTCGTGGACCTGAACCTCCCCTGACCACCCCTCACCGAGAAGGACATCATGACCAACCAGACCGTCACCGAGCTGATCGAGCGATCCAACCGGCTCGGCGCCGACAAGAAGAACACCAACTACGCCGGGGGCAACACCTCCGCCAAGGGGAGCGACGTCGACCCCGTCACCGGTGAGGAGGTCGAGCTGGTCTGGGTCAAGGGCTCCGGCGGTGACCTGGGCACGCTCACCGAGTCCGGGCTCGCGGCCCTGCGCCTGGACCGGATGCGTGCGCTCGTGGACGTCTACCCAGGCGTGGAGCGCGAGGACGAGATGGTGGCCGCCTTCGACTACTGCCTGCACGGCAAGGGTGGTGCGGCCCCGTCGATCGACACCGCCATGCACGGGCTGGTCGACGCGGCCCACGTCGACCACCTGCACCCCGATGCCGGCATCGCGATCGCGACCGCCGCGGACGGTGAGGAGCTCACGGCCAAGGTCTTCGGCGACAAGGTGGTCTGGGTGCCGTGGCGGCGACCCGGCTTCCAGCTCGGCCTCGACATCGCCGAGATCAAGGAGGCACACCCGGAGGCCGTCGGCTGCATCCTCGGCGGCCACGGCATCACGGCCTGGGGCGACACGTCCGAGGAGGCCGAGCGCAGCTCGCTGTGGATCATCGACACCGCGGCGGCGTACATCGAGGCGAACGCGAAGCCGGAGCCGTTCGGACCCGCGCTGGGGGGGTACGGCGCGCTGCCGGACGCCGAGCGCCGGGCGAAGGCCGCCGCCCTCGCGCCGACGATCCGAGGGATCGCCTCGCACGACCGGCCGATGGTCGGCCACTTCACCGACGACGCCGCGGTCCTCGACTTCCTGGCGTCCGCCGAGCACCCCCGGCTCGCGGCCCTCGGCACCTCCTGCCCCGACCACTTCCTGCGCACCAAGGTCAAGCCCCTCCTGCTCGACCTCCCGCCCGGCGCCACCGTCGAGGACTCCGTCACCCGTCTCGGCGAGCTCGCCGTCGACTACCGCGAGGACTACCAGGCCTACTACGACCGCAACGCGACCCCGGAGTCGCCGGCCATCCGCGGTGCCGATCCGCTGGTGGTGCTGGTGCCCGGGGTCGGGATGTTCTCGTTCGGCAAGGACAAGCAGACCGCTCGGGTGGCCGGCGAGTTCTACCTCAACGCGATCAACGTCATGCGCGGCGCCGAGGGGCTCTCGACGTACGCGCCGATCGACGAGGCCGAGAAGTTCCGGATCGAGTACTGGGCGCTCGAGGAGGCGAAGCTGCAGCGGATGCCGAAGCCGAAGCCGCTCGCCACCCGGATCGCCCTGGTCACCGGCGCGGCCGGCGGGATCGGCAAGGCAACGGCCAAGCGGCTCGCGGCCGAAGGTGCGTGCGTGGTGATCGCCGACCTGGACCGGGCCCGGGCGGAGGACGCGGCCGCGGAGATCGGAGGCCCGGACGTCGCGGTCGGGGTGGCCGCGGACGTCTCGGACGAGGACGCGGTGCAGGCGATGGTCGACGCCGCGGTGCTCGCCTTCGGGGGGCTGGACCTGGTGGTGAACAACGCCGGGCTCTCGCTCTCGAAGTCGCTCCTCGAGACGACCGCGGCCGACTGGGACCTCCAGCACGCGGTGATGGCCAAGGGCTCGTTCCTGGTCTCGAAGGCCGCCGCGAAGGTGTTGATCGAGCAGGGGCTGGGCGGCGACATCGTCTACATCTCCTCGAAGAACTCGGTGTTCGCCGGACCCAACAACATCGCCTACTCCGCGACCAAGGCCGACCAGGCCCACCAGGTGCGGCTGCTGGCTGCCGAGCTCGGCGAGCACGGGATCAAGGTCAACGGGGTCAACCCGGACGGCGTCGTCCAGGGGTCCGGGATCTTCGCGTCGGGCTGGGGCGCCAACCGCGCCGCGGTCTACGGCGTGGAGGAGAAGGACCTCGGCAAGTTCTACGCCCAACGCACGATCCTCAAGCGTGAGGTGCTGCCCGAGCACATCGCCAACGCGGTCTTCACGCTGTGCGGTCCGGACCTGACGCACACCACCGGCCTGCACGTGCCGGTCGACGCGGGTGTCGCGGCGGCGTTCCTGCGATGACGAAGCGGGTCGTCGCGGTCGACCTCGGCGCCACCTCGGGCCGGGTCATGGCCGCCCGGGTGGGGGTCGCGGCCGACGCCGGCGGCACCTCCGTCCTCGACCTGGTCGAAGTGCACCGGTTCGGCAACGGCGGGGTCCGGGCACCCGACGGCTCCCTGCGCTGGGACATCCGGCGCATCCACGGTGAGGTGCTGGAGGGGATCCGGCTGGCTGCCGCCTCGGGTCCGGTCGATGCGATCGGCATCGACTCGTGGGGGGTCGACTACGGGCTGCTGGACGCGGCCGGACAGCTGGTCACGGACCCCTACAGCCATCGCGACGCGCGCACGGACGGGGTCGCCGAGAAGGTGGTCGACCGGCTCGGCGCCGACACCCTGTACGACGCCACCGGCATCCAGCAGCTGCCGTTCAACACGCTCTACCAGCTCACCGTCGACACGCACCTCGACGAGGCGACGACCCTGTTGCTGGTGCCCGACCTGCTCGGGTTCTGGCTCACCGGCGAGCGCGGGGCCGAGCGCACCAACGCCTCGACCACCCAGCTCTACGGCGCCCGGTCCCACGAGTGGTCGACCGACCTGCTGGCCCGGCTCGACCTCCCGACCGGGCTGCTGCCGACGCTGCGCAGCCCGGGGGACGTCGTCGGCACGCTGCTGCCGGACGTCGCCGCGGCGGTCGGCCTCACCGCGGAGACGCCGGTCGTGGCCGTCGGGTCGCACGACACGGCGTCCGCCGTGGTCGGGGTGCCGGCCGGTGCTGACGAGGCGTTCGCCTACATCTCCTCGGGCACCTGGTCATTGGTCGGCCTCGAGCTGGACGCACCGGTGCTGACCACCCAGGCCCGCGAGGCCGACTTCACCAACGAGGCCGGCGTCGACGGCACGGTCAGGTTCCTCCGCAACGTCTCCGGCCTGTGGGTGCTCTCCGAGTGCCTGCGACGGTGGGCCGAGGTCGGCACCCCGGACAGCGACCTGGCCTCCGTCCTGGAGGCCGCGGCCGCGCTGCCGCCGAGTGGCCTGGTCGTCGACGTCGACGACCACCGGCTGCTGCCGCCGGGCGACATGCCGGACCGGGTCGCGACGTTGGCGGTGGAGGCAGGCGTCGACGTACCGCAGACACCGGGGGAGTACGCCCGGCTGGTGCTCGACAGCCTGGCCGACGCCTACCGCCGCAACGTGCGCACGGCCGGGGTGCTGGCCGGCGTGGAGCCACGGGTCGTGCACGTGGTCGGGGGCGGCTCCGAGAACCGGCTGCTCTGCCAGCTCACCGCCGACGCCTGCGGCTTGCCCGTGGTGGCTGGTCCGAAGGAGGCTGCTGCCCTGGGCAACGTGCTCGTGCAGGCCCGAGCGTTGGGAGTGGAGATGCCGACACTGACCGAGATGCGGGCGCTGGTCCGCGAGACGCAGCCGCTCACCCGTTACGAGCCCCGATGAGGGTCGCGCTGCAGGTCACCTGCATCAACGACGCGCTCTTCCCGGACACCGGCAGGGCCGTCCTCACGCTGCTGCGGCGGCTCGGCGTGGAGGTCGACTTCCCGGCGGCCCAGACGTGCTGCGGGCAGCCGATGGTCAACACCGGCTACCTCGACGAGGCGGTGCCGGCCGTCCGAGCGTTCGTCGACGCGTTCGCCGGCTACGACGCGATCGTCACGCCCTCGGGCTCGTGCGCAGGCTCGGCTCGGCACCAGCACCGGATCGTCGCGGAGCGGTCCGGGGACCCCGGCCTGGTCCGCGCGGTGGCAGGGACGGCTCCCCACGTCTACGAGCTCACGGAGTTCCTCGTCGACGTGCTCGGGACCACGGACGTGGGGGCCTCGTTCCCGCACACCGTGACCTACCACCCGACCTGCCACTCGCTGCGGATGCTCGGCGTGGGGGACCGACCCCGCCTGCTGCTGGAGCAGGTGCGCGGGCTGCGCCTGGTCGACCTGCCCAGCGCGACGGAGTGCTGCGGCTTCGGTGGCACGTTCGCGATGAAGAACTCCGACACCTCGATAGCGATGGGCTCCGACAAGGCCCGCCACGTCAGGGGGACGGGTGCCGAGGTGCTGGTGGCGGGCGACAACTCCTGCCTGATGCATATCGGCGGCCTGCTGTCGCGGCAACGCGCGGGGGTCCGGGTCATGCACCTGGCCGAGGTCCTCGCCGCACGGGAGGGTGTGGCATGAGCACCTTCGTCGGCATGCCGGCGTTCCCCGCGGCCGCCCGGGCTGCGCTGGCGGACACCCAGCTCCGGCACAACCTGGCGCACGCGACGAGCACCATCCGGGACAAGCGGGCGCGGGTGGTCGCCGAGGTCGCCGACTGGGAGGACCTGCGGACGGCGGGCGCCGCGATCAAGGACCGCACCCTGCACGACCTCGAGGGGTACCTCCTCCAGCTGGAGGCGACACTCACCGCGGCAGGCGCCACCGTGCACTGGGCCCGTGACGCGGCGGAGGCGAACGCCGTCGTCGCGGCCGTCGCGAAGGCCCACGGCGTCGACGAGGTGGTCAAGGTCAAGTCGATGGCCACCCAGGAGATCGGGCTCAACGAGGCGCTCGCCGAGGAGGGCATCGCGGCCTGGGAGACCGACCTCGCCGAGCTGATCGTGCAGCTCGGCGACGACCTGCCCTCCCACATCCTGGTGCCGGCGATCCACCGCAACCGGGCGGAGATCCGGCAGATCTTCCGGGACCGGATGGCGGGCGCGGGCCGTCCCGCTCCGGACGACCTCACGGACGACCCGGCGGAGCTGGCCGGTGCCGCCCGGCTGCACCTGCGGGAGAAGTTCCTGCGCGCCAGGGTCGCCGTCTCCGGCGCCAACTTCGCCGTGGCCGAGACCGGCACGCTCGTCGTCGTCGAGTCCGAGGGCAACGGCCGGATGTGCCTGACCCTGCCCGAGGTGCTGGTCAGCGTGGTCGGGATCGAGAAGGTGGTGCCCACCTGGCAGGACCTCGACGTGTTCCTGCGGCTGCTCCCGCGCTCCTCGACCGGGGAGCGGATGAATCCCTACACCTCGACCTGGTCGGGCGTGACGCCCGGCGACGGGCCGCAGGAGGTGCACGTCGTGCTGCTCGACAACGGCCGCACCCGCGCGCTCGCCGACGAGGTGGGTCGGCAGGCGCTCCGCTGCATCCGCTGCTCGGCCTGCCTGAACGTGTGCCCCGTCTACGAACGGGTCGGGGGCCACGCCTACGGGTCGGTCTACCCCGGCCCGATCGGCGCGATCCTCAACCCGCTGATGAAGGGAGTCGGCGTCGACGAGCAGACCGACTCGCTGCCGTACGCCTCGAGCCTCTGCGGCGCCTGCTACGAGGTGTGCCCGGTCAAGATCGACATCCCGGCGGTCCTGGTCGACCTGCGTGCCCAGGTCGTCGACGCGCACCGGGGCGGCGTGCCCTCGGCCACGGACGTCGCGATGAAGGGGGCAGCCACGGTCTTCGCCTCCGGTCGGCGGCTCGGCCTGGCGGAGCGCTTCTCGCGCCTCGGCACCCGGACCGCCGGGAGGCTTCCCCTTGCGGCCGCGTGGACCGGCGCCCGCGACCTGCCAACCGGTCCGCGCGAGTCGTTCCGGGCCTGGTGGAAGCGCACCCGCGGAGGGACGGCATGAGCGCGCGCGAGGAGATCCTGGCTCGGGTCCGCGCGGCCACCGCCGGTGCCGCGGAGGTCGCCTCGCCGGATCCGGTGCGAGCCGCCGACCCGGCCACCGGCGCCACGCTGCTGGATCTGTTCGCCGAGCGCGTCGCCGACTACCGGGCCGTCGTCGAGAGGTGCACGCCGGAGGAGCTGTCCGGCCGGGTCGCGGCAGCCGTCGACGGCCTGGTCGTCGTCGTACCCGACGGACTGGGCGTGGCCGTCCCCGGCGCCAGGCCGGACAGCGGACTGTCCGCCCTCGAGCTCGACCAGGTCGACGCCGTGGTCACCGAGGCCGCCGTCGGGGTCGCCGAGACCGGCACCCTCGTGCTCGACCACGGACCCGGCCAGGGTCGCCGCGCCCTCACGCTGGTGCCCGACCGTCACGTGTGCGTGGTCCGGACCGACCAGGTGGTGCCGGACGTTCCCGACGCGGTCGCCCTGCTCGACCCGGCGCGCCCCCAGACCTGGATCAGTGGTCCGTCCGCGACCAGTGACATCGAGCTCGACCGGGTGGAGGGCGTGCACGGCCCCCGCTCGTTGCACGTGATCCTGGTCGGCTGAGGCCGATAGTCCGTCACGTCTGGCACCTCGGAAGGGCCGAATCAGGTGCCAAACGTGACGGACTATCGCGATGCGGCGGTCAGACCGAGGCGCGGAACCTGCGCAGGCGCAGGCTGTTGCCGACCACGAACACCGAGCTCAGCGCCATCGCGCCGCCGGCGATCATCGGGGACAGCAGGCCGGTGGCGGCGAGCGGGAGCGCGGCGACGTTGTAGCCGAACGCCCAGACCAGGTTGCTGGTGATCACGCGGTGGGTACGGCGCGACAACCGCAACGCGTCGACGGCCACGGCCAGGTCGGCCCGGACCAGGGTCAGGTCGGAGGCCTCGATCGCCACGTCGCTGCCGGTGCCCATCGCGATCCCGAGGTCGGCACGGGCGAGGGCGGCGGCGTCGTTCACGCCGTCGCCGACGAAGCCGACCGTGCGGCCCTCGTCCTGCAGCCGTCGGACCACCGCCACCTTGTCGGCGGGGAGCACCTCGGCGATCACGTCCTCCGGGGCGATGCCGACCTCCCGGGCGACCGCGCGCGCCACGGTCTCGTTGTCACCGGTGAGCAGCACCGGTCGGAGCCCGAGGTCGCGCAGCCGCGCAACGGCCTCGGCCGACGTGGGCCGGATCGCGTCGGCGACGACGAGCAGACCGCGGGCCTGCCCGTCCCAGCCGACCGCGACGACGGTCGCCCCCGAGGCCTGCCGGTCGGCGAGCGCGGACGCGAGGTCGGGGGTCAGGTGCTGCGACCAGTCGGCGAGCAGTGCGGGGCGACCCACGACCACAGCGTGGCCGTCGACGACGCCCTGGACGCCGAGCCCCTCGACGTTGGCGAAGTCCTCGACCGTGCCGAGCGTTCCGGTCCGCTCCCGCGCGCCGACCGCGACGGCGCGGCCGACGGGGTGCTCGGAGGCGTCCTCGAGGGCACCGGCGAGCCGGAGCAGGGTCTGCTCGTCCTCGCCCGCGGCGACCACGACCTCGGTCAGGGTCATCCGGCCGGTGGTCACGGTGCCGGTCTTGTCGAGCACGACGGTGTCCAGCCGCCGGGTGCGCTCGAGCGCCTCCGGCCCGCGGAGCAGGATGCCGAGCTGGGCGCCCCGGCCGGAGCCGACCATCATCGCCACCGGCGTTGCCAGTCCGAGCGCGCACGGGCAGGCCACGATCAGCACCGCCACGGCCGCCGTGAACGCGGCCGTCCAGCCACCGCCACCACCGATCCAGAACCCGAGCGTGCCGACGGAGAGGGCGATCACCAGCGGGACGAAGACGCCGGAGATGCGGTCCGCGAGCCGTTGCGCGTCGCCCTTCGCCATCTGGGCGTCCTCGACGAGCCGAGCCATCTGGGCGAGCTGGGTGTCGCCTCCGACCCGGGTGGCCCGGACGACCAGCCGGCCCCCGGCGTTGACGGTGGCGCCGACCACCGCGTCGTCCACGTCGACCTCGACCGGCACCGACTCGCCGGTCAGCAACGAGGCATCGACCGCAGAGCGGCCCTCGGTGACCACGCCGTCGGTGGCGATCTTCTCGCCGGGGCGCACCACGAACAGGTCGTCGACCGCCAGGTCCGTGACCGGTACCCGCACCTCCGCGCCGCCGCGCAGCACGGCGACGTCACGCGCCCCGAGCTCCAGGAGCGACCGGAGTGCCGCGCCGGCCCGGCGCTTGGAACGCGCCTCGAACCAGCGCCCGGCCAGCAGGAACGTGGTCACGCCAGCGGTCGCCTCGAGGTAGATGTTGCCGGCACCGTCGCTGCGCTGGATGGTGAGCTCGAACGGGTGGGTCATCCCGGGCGTGCCCGCCGTACCGAGGAACAGCGCCCACAGCGACCAGCCGAACGAGGCGATGACGCCGAGCGACACCAGGGTGTCCATCGTCGTCGCGCCGTGACGGGCGTTGGCCCACGCCGCGCGGTGGAAGGGCCACGCGCCCCACACCGCGACCGGCGCCGCGAGGGCGAGCGAGGCCCACTGCCAGTACTCGAACTGCCACGCCGGCACCATCGCCAGTGCGATCACCGGCACCGACAGCACCAGTGAGACGAGCAGCCGCTGCCGCAGCGACCGCGTCTCGACATCCTCGTCGTCCGCCCCGTCGGTGGCGTCGTCGGCCACCTCCGCCGGCACGCGGGCCGTGTAGCCGGCCGCCTCGACGGCGGCCACGAGGTCGGCGACCGAGACACCCTCGTCCGCGGTGACCTGAGCCTTCTCCGTGGCGTAGTTGACCAGCGCGGTCGTGCCCGGGAGCTTGTTCAGCTTGCGCTCGACCCGGTTGGCGCACGACGCGCAGGTCATCCCACCGATCTCCAGCTCGAGGCTGGGCCGCGCGTTCATGATGCCTCCAGGGTGAAGGGTGCGGTGCGCACGACGCCGTCGTGCCGGAAGTCGAGATAGAGGTGGTAGCGACCCGCGCTCGGCACCTCGGCACCGAACTCGACGTCAGGGCCGGGACGCGTGGAGCCGTCGCCGGGCTCGCCACCGGGGTGGACGTGCAGGTAGGCGAGGTCGCCCTCGCGAAGCGCGACCAGGTGACCGTAGGCGCCGAGGTAGGGCTGGAGGTCCGTGACGGGTTGGCCGCCTCGCGAGACCGTCAGCGTCAGCATCGAGTGCTCGCCCGCGACCAGGTCGCCGGCAAGAGTGACCGTGTAGTCGTCCACCGTGGCGGTTCGGGTCACCGGCGTCTCCCGCGAGGCGCTCACGGTGCCCGGCACGCTCAGGTCGGAGCCGAGGGTCAGCCCCTCGCCGCCGGCCGGGGTGAAGTCCGTGAAGACCCGCCACGGACCCGGCGTCAGGTCCAGCCTTGTGGTCCAGGTGCCGTCGGCGCCGAGCGCCGGGTGGACGTGCTGGAAGCCACCGAAGTCACGGCGTACGGCGATGAGGTGAAGGTCCTTCTCGTGCTCCTCGGTGTACGACGTGACCGGCCGACCGTCGGGACCCTCGATCACGAACGAGACCGCTCGGTCGCGGCCGGCCGGGCGCTCGGACTGCGAGAGTCGCAGGGTGTAGCCGTCCTGCGACACCAGCACGCCACCGGGCAGGTCGGTCGGGACGGCGGCGTCCGTGCCGGACATCTGGTCGTGGTCCTCGTCGGCGCCATGGCCGTGCCCGGCCGAAGCGGCCGCGGGCTCCAGCGAGCCCACGCGGGTGCCGATCCCGAGCGCGAGCGCGAACACGGCCGCCAGGGCCGCCACGAACGCGACGACCCGCACGGGCGTGCGGTCGAGGGGTCTCATGCGAGGTGGTAGCCGGCCTCGTCGACGGCCGACCTCACGTCGGCGTCGGAGACGGGCTGGTCGCTGGTGACGGTGAGCGCCCCGGTGGCGAGGTCGACGTCGACGGCGGTGACGCCGGAGATCTCGAGGACCTCCTCGCTCACGGAGGCGACGCAGTGCTCGCAGGTCATCCCGGAGACGGTGTACGTGGCGGTGCTGGGCATGAGGTGGCTCTTCTCGGTCGAGGGGTGGTGGTCAGGAACGGACGAGGCGCGCGACGGCGTCGGAGGCTTCCTTGAGCTTTGCCTCGGCCTCCGGCCCGCCGGCCTGGGCCGCGTCGAGGACGCAGTGCGCCATGTGCTCGTCGAGCAGGCCGAGCGCGACCGCCTGGAGGGCCTTGGTCACGGCCGAGACCTGGGTCAGGATGTCGATGCAGTACTTGTCCTCGTCGACCATGCGGGCGATGCCGCGGACCTGACCTTCGATCCGCCGCATCCGCTTGGCGTAGTCGTCCTTGCGGTGGCTGTAACCCGGGGAGGTGGTGATGTCCATATCCAGGACCTTACCCCCCTAGGGTATTGGAGACAAGTCCGGGACGGAACGCCTGACCGGTCGGCGAATCGTCCGGGCGCGGACCCGGGTCACGCCGTACTGTCGGACGCTCCGAGACGATCAGGGGCCGGACAGTGACCGACGCGGTGGTGGTGGGCAGCGGCCCGAACGGTCTGGCCGCCGCGGTCACCCTCGCCGCCGAGGGCGTCGACGTCACCGTGCTCGAGGCTGCGGCGAGGTACGGCGGAGGACTCCGCTCGGGCGAGTCGACACTGCCCGGGCTCCTGCACGACGAGTGCTCCGGCTTTCACCCGCTGGCCGTCGAGTCGGCGTTCTCCCGGCGGTTCGACCTCACCCGGTGGGGCGTGGAGTGGGCCTGGCCGGAGGTGCAGTACGCCCATCCGCTCGACGACGGGCGGGGGGCCGCCGTGGTGCGGTCGGTCGAGGAGACGGCCGACTCGCTGGGCCGGGACGCCGCGTCGTACCGGCGGCTCTTCGGCCCGCTGGAGCGCCGGTTCGACCGGATCTCCGAGGAGTTCCTGCAACCCCTGGGGCACCTGCCGCGACACCCGCTCGCGCTGGCGAGACTCGGTGGCTACGCGCCGCTGCCGGCCACGCTGCTCGCGCGCCGGTTCCGCACCGAGGAGGCGCGAGCCCTGTGGGGTGGCGTGGCCGCACACAGCTTCCGGCCGCTGAGCACCCCGTTCTCGTCCGCGATCGGCGTCTCCCTGGGCACCGCCGCGCACCGCTACGGCTGGCCGGTCGCCGTGGGTGGCTCGCGGGCGATCGCCGACGCGATGGTCCGGCTGCTGGAGAGCCTCGGCGGCCGGGTCGAGACCGGCGTCGAGGTGACCTCGCTGGAGCAGCTGGGCGGGCCCGACCTGGTGCTGCTCGACACCGCGCCGCCTGCGGCCGCCGCGATCATCGGCGACCGGCTGCCTGCGCGCGTACGACGGGCCTACGCCGGCCACGCCTTCGGCACCGCGGCGTTCCAGCTGGCGCTCGCCGTCGAGGGCGACATCCCGTGGGCCTTCGAGCCCGCCCGCCGCGCCGGGACCGTGCACCTGAGCGGCACGTTCGCGGAGACGGACGCGGCCGAGCGCGCCGCGGCGCACGGGGAGATGCCCGCGCGGCCGTTCGTGCTGCTCGGCCAGCAGTACCTCGCCGACCCGGGCCGTGCGGCGGGAGACCTGCACCCGGTGGACTGCTACGCGCACGTGCCGGCCGGTCACGCCGGTGATGCCACCGAGGCGATCCTGGCGCAGCTGGAGCGGTTCGCGCCCGGCGTACGGCAGCAGATCCGCCAGGTCACCTCCCGCGGCCCCGCGCAGATCGAGGCGGACAACCCCAACTTCGTCGGGGGCGACATCGTCACCGGCGCCAAGACCCCGTTGCAGCTGCTGCTGGGACCGCGCGTGACCCGCAACCCGTACCCGACCGGAGCCCCGGGGGTCTACCTGTGCTCGGCAGCGCTGCCGCCGGGTCCCGGCGCGCACGGCATGGTCGGGCACCTCGCCGCCCGGGCGGCCCTGGACGACCTGTCGTGAGTGGCCACTCACACCCTCCCGCTGGGGGGCCGGCCCGGTCCGCGTCGACGCGGCCGCGCGGATCGTGCTGCTGGTGTTCCTGGTGCTCGCGGCCGTGGCCACCGTGTTCGGGCTGTGCGGCTCTGGGCCGGCGACGCGGCGAAGGTGATCGACCCGAGCGACGCGTTCGCGGCGCCCGGGGTCACCTTCCAGCGGGCCGACGTGCTCTCGACGCAGGAGCCGTGCCGGGACGGCTCCCCCAACGGCTCCCGGGGCTGCGGGCGGGTCGCGATCGAGGTCACCACCGGCAGCGCCGAGGGCAAGCGGGTCGAGATCCCGGTGCCACCCGAGGTCAGCACCTCCGGCCTGCGCAACCGGGCGACGTGAACTGCCAGGTCTGCTGACCTGCGCGGTGATCGGGGCCGGGCTCGGCATGCTCGACGACGTCACGATCACGTTCGCCGGCGGACGACAGGAGCCGGCCGGCGGAGGTCGCGGCTCCCGTTCCGCCTGACCTGACCGGCAGCACCCGGTCTGCGAGACTGGAGCCATGCGGGTCTCTGCCAAGTCCGACTACGCGCTTCGCGCGCTGATCGAGATGGCCGGACGCTCCGACGCCAGGCCGGTCAGCGCCGAGGAGCTGGGCAACGCCCAGGAGATCCCGCACGGATTCCTTCAGGCGATCCTCGCCGACCTGCGCCGGTCGGGCATCGTGGTCAGCCAGCGCGGTCAGGCCGGTGGGTGGCGGATGGCGCGCCACCCCGGCGAGGTGAGCGTCGCCGACGTGATCCGCGCGGTCGACGGCCCGCTGGTCAGCGTCTACGGGCTGCGCCCCGAGGCGGTCAGCTACCAGGGCTCGGCCGAGGTGCTGCAGCTGGTGTGGATCGCGGCGCGCAGCAGCCTGCGCGAGGTCTTCGAGAGCGTCACCATCGAGGGCCTGGCGTCCGGGTCGCTGCCCGAGGACGTCGCCGTGCGCACCCGCGACGAGGACGCCTGGCAGCCCCACTGACCGTCCCGCTCCGCCGGGTCAGGGCTTGTGCGTCGAGCAGGTCGTCGAGGCAGGGGGCCATCTCCGCAGCGACGTCAGCCGGTCGGGCAGAACGCCTCACCGGGCCCGAGCTCGGGGTGGATCGGGCCCTCGCGTTCGCTCAGCGCACCCGCCCCCGACCGACCACGCACGGTGGCGACCAGCTCGGCCAGGATCGACAACGCGATCTCACCGGGTCCGTCGGCCCCGATGTCGAGCCCGGCCGGGCCGCGCACGCGTCCCTGCTGCTCCTCGCTGACGCCGTGCTCGGTGAGGTAGCCGCGGCGGCTCTCCTGCGTCTTTCGCGAGCCCATCCCGCCGATGTAGACGAGGTCGCCGGCCAGGGCAGCCTCGAGCGCGGGCCCGGCGACGTCGAGGTCGTGGCTGGTGACCACTGCGGCCGTCGCCCCCGGCAGCGCGGCCAGGCTGTCCTCCCGGGTCGCGGTCACCCGGGCCTCCCAGCCCAGCAGCCCCGCCATCGGCGCCAGCGCGTCCGCGACCGGCCCCTCGCCCACGATCAGCAACGTGTCCATGGGGCTCACGGTACGCGGGGCTCCGGCCACCACCGCGCGCACCGGCAGGTCGCCGCAACACGCCGGGCGCCTAGTCAATTCGGGTCATTGCGAACTAATCGTGACAGTCATAGCGTCCGAAAATGGCCAACCTGGCCCTTCTCGATCTGGTTCTCCCGTACGTGCTGCGCGGCGAGAACATCGGTCCGACGCACGCGGCGCTCAGCGCCCTCCGCGTCGTCACCTACGAGCAGGCCGCCGACGACCTCGGGGTGACCCTTCGTGGTCACTGCGAGGTCAACGGCTCGCTGGACTTCTTCCCGTCGAGCGGGACCCTGGTCGCCGGCGGGGTCGACGAGGCAACGCCGGCGCACGACCCGTCGCGCAGCGACCCGATCTTCGACCTGCGCGACACCACCGTCGACTTCGAGCTGTTCGTGCCGCGCCAGGGGTCGGCGATAGTGGCGGCGGCCCAAGCCACGTTCTCCGCGGCGGCCCTGCCGACCGGCCAGGTGTTCACGGACTGGGGCGGCGCGACGCCCTCGGACTATCCCTCGACCGGCTTCACGTTCGACCTGATCCTCAACGCGCCGCGGTTGCGACCGCCGTTCCTGCACCCCGCCCGGCTCGGCCCGATCGGGGTGCTGGAGCCGGACCCGACCGCGCGAGACGTGGCTATCGTGCTGCCCCGGCTGCGCTTCCGGCTCGCGCACGGCAACCCGCTGAACAGCCAGCTCGTGTTCTCCTTCCAGTCGGCCGGTGTCGCCGACCTGGACGACCCCGGGAGCACGGAGGTCTCGCAGTTCATCACCATGGAGCCGCCGTACGCCTACATCGGCAGCGCGAACGACCGCGCCGTCGGCATCGGGTTCCGCAGCGCGACTCTCGACCTCGACGCGGACTGGACGCCTCCCGCCCTGCGCGACAAGGCCGGTGTCGGTGACGACTGGACCGGCCTCTACCTGCCCGAGGCCCGGGTCTTCGTGGCCCCCGACGGGTTGCGCAACCTCGCGTTCGAGTGCGGCGCCCAGGAGCTGCTGATCGGCGTGGACCGCACCGGTGGCATCTGGGGCGACTTCGACGCGGCCCTGGTCCAGCAGGGCAGTGGCGAGCTCCGGATCACGCCCCGCTTCGACACCCCCGGCCGCTCCTACGGGATCGTGCGAGGCGCCGTCGCTGCCGGCGTCCAGCAGGCGACGGCGCAGGTGCCGGAGACCAGCACGCTCGTGGTCGAGGTCAGTGGCGGCCGGACGCCGTACACCCGCGAGGTGACGGTCAACGGGGTGCTGCAGACCCCGCCGGCCCGGACCTACCAGGTCACCCTGCCCGCCTCCGGCACGGCCACGATCGACATCCACGTGCGCTCCGGCGCGACGTCGGGCACGCCGGCCGAGGCCAGGATGCACATCGAGGCGACCCGGCTGAACACCGTGGTCCGGGTGCTCACCCCGGGGTCCAGCTCGTCGTCGGACCAGCCGGCCACGATCACCGCCGAGACCGGCTTCGACTTCGACATCGTCAACGGCGCCGGGACCGGGATCAGCCTGACCACCAACCCGGCGCGAAGTGGGTTGCAGTGGCGCGAGGGCGCGACCCTGCTGGCCACCGCGCCCACCTTGAGCACCGCCCTCGGTGGGCCGGAGACGAAGACGTTCACGGTCACCCTGCCGGGGCTCTCCGGGACCAGCACGCTGGACTACTACTTCTTCTACGACTGCCCGGGTGGCGGTGGTTCCAGCGAGGTCCGCACCGCGAAGGCGGTCGACAAGCTGCACCAGGTGTGGACCGGCGGCTCCGACCCGATGACGGCGTACGCCGGCCAGCTCGACGCCCTCGCCACCAACACGATGCTGACCATCAGCGGCGACGCCAGCTACGAGAACGACCCGAACCGGCTCGACTACAACACCAAGCTGGCCTACCGACGGGCCGCGCACGTCCAGTCCCTGATCACCGCGGCCTACCCGGGGAAGTTCCGGTTCACGCTCAAGCCGACGCTGGCCGACCCGACCCACCCCACGCCGGCGGAGGAGAACGCCTGGGCGTCCGACGTCGGCTGGACCGGCCACGTCGCACCGCACGACAACGAGCACTGGCTGGCCCGGGTGAGCGCCGCCGCCACGACGGCGAACACCACCGGCGCGGTCACCGTCGACCGTCCGGCCCCGACCACCACGACGACACCTGCGGTCACCGAGACCGTCGACCCGCCACCACCGGAGACCTCGCCCCCTCCGGACTGGTTCCGATCCGCCCGGGTGAAGGTGCGTGTCGTCCGCAGCCAGCTGATCGCGCTGCAGATGGACCTCGAGGTGGACATCAACACGGTGGCCGAGCAGCGGCTCTCCGGCAACATGAGCGGGGCACCAGCCGGCACCGCACCACCGAACGGCCGCTCGATCGCCAACGGCACGCCCACCGACAACGCCGCCGACGGGATCACCGCGTTCCGGGTGCTCGTGCAGACCGATCCGGCCACCGGCCGATGGGACACGCTGCTCACGGCGGGGGCGGACCCGGCCGACACCGACGGGCTCTTCCACTTCGGCTGGATCGCGGGAACCGAAACGATGCCGGCGAGCAAGGACCTCGGGCTGACCTTCCTCGGCTCGTACCTCAGCTTCTGGCCGCTTCTCGCCGCTGCGCCGCCGGTCGACGCCGCCCGCAACGTGGCCGAGGGGCGCGACGGCGCCGTCGTCGACGCGGTCCTGTCCGGTGCCGCCCTGGTGGCACCCGGCGTGGTCGCGCTGCTGCCGTGGTTCAGCGTCGAGCGGGTCATCCTGTACGGCGTCGAGTACTTCCACACCCAACGTGACGGCGGCTTCACCGGCACCCTCCTCGCCGACGTCGAGGCGGACTGGTCGGTCAACCTGCTCGACATCGTCAAGATCAAGCGCGAGCAGCCACTGAAGGTGCGCTACAAGGCGATCGGGCTGCGGCTGACCAACCGCGACGCCGAGCCGCCGATCCCGGCAGGCTCCCCGGACCCGACCCGATGGGACTTCCTGCCGGTCTTCGACGCCAGCCGTGGTTACACGATCGACGTCGCCAGCGGCGGCGGGATGACCATCGCCGACCCGCTCGGCCAGATCCTGCGGATCGCCGGCGCCCGGCTCTCGCGCAGCAACCCGATGACGCTCGACGTCGACATCGCGATGGGTGTCGACCTCGGCGTGGTCTCGATCGACCAGGCCAGCATCCGGGCCTACCTCGACACCACCCCGATGCGGCCACCGGAGCTGACTGCGCTGTCCGCCGGCGTCGACATCCCGGGTGCGCTCGTCGGGTCCGGCTACATGCGGATCGCGACCCTGTCCGACGGCACCCAGACCATCGGCGGGCAGATCGACCTCACGCTGCGCCCGATCAGCCTCCGGATCACCGCTGCCGTCGAGATCGCCACCATCCACGACGGCGCCCGCGAGGCCACCGGTGTCTACATCGGGCTGAACATCGTGCTGCCCGCCGGTATCCCGCTCGGCTCGACCGGCCTCGGCATCTTCGGCTTCCGCGGCATCTTCGGCATGCACTACCGGCGCACCGAGTTCACGGGTCCGGCCGTGAGCGCGCCGACGCTGGAGTGGCTCAAGCGCTCCCAGGGCAAGCCGCACCTGCTCAAGGTGCCCGGCACCGGGGACGTGCTCTGGGAACCGAAGATCGACAACTGGGCGTTCGGCATCGGGATCCTGATCGGGACCATGGAGGGCGGCGTCCTGATCAACCTGGACGGCACCTTCCTGCTGGAGCTGCCCGGCCCGCGGGTGCTGATCATGATGAACGCGCGGATCCTGGTGCCGCCGCCGAGCGTCGACGGGCTCGGCCAGAGCGGCGGCGTCCTCGCGGTCATCGAGATCACCCCGGAGCACTTCCTGATCGGTGTGATCGTCCAGTGGGAGATCGAGGACCTGATCAAGATCGTGATCCCGATCGAGGCGGTCTTCCCGTTCCCGCCGCACATGGACGAGTGGCACATCTACCTCGGCGCCCGGCGCGACGTGGGCGCCTCCGTCGAGGTCGACGTGCTGGGCATCGTCCGCGGCAGCGGCTACCTGATGTTCAAGGGCGACGGGCTCAACGCCTTCAACACCGGCCACGCCACCCTGCCCGAGATCCGGGGCTTCGCGGTGGGGCTCGGGGTCGCGGCCAGCTTCACCTGGGGTGATGTCGACGACGGCCTCTACCTGACCATCGGCGGCGGCATGGACGCCGTCCTCGGCTTCGACCCGTTCCTGCTGGCCGGCAACATCTGGGTGGCCGGCGAGCTGCGGCTCTGGGTGATCTCGATCGGCGCCGACGCCAGCCTGGACGTCAAGGTCGCCGAGATCCCCGGCCCTCCCGGCCCGGACGGCGAGCCCACCTCCGAGCTGTCGCTGTACGTGCACGGCCGTGCCTGCGGGCACGTCGACCTGTTCTTCTTCGAGGTCTCCGGCTGTGTCGAGATCACGATCTCCGGGCCCGAGCACTCACCGCCGATCCCGACCCTGGTCGAGAAGGTGTCGCTGCAGGCCCGCAGCCCGGGCCTGGCGCAGGGAACCGCGGTCGACCGGTCGCCGGACACCAGCCTCGGCGAGGCGCCCAGCGGCACCTCGTACCCCGGCGACGGCAACGTGCCGGTGGTCCCGATCGACGCGATCCCGGTGATCTCGATGATCGCGCCCGCCTCGCCCGACGGCGCCGTGACCCTGGCCGGGATGGGGGTGCTGACGCCGGGTCCGGGGGTCGACCCGAGCGGCTACGCCACCCGCTCGAGCGAGAAGTACCGCTACCGGATCAAGGCGCTCAAGCTGGAGCGGGTCAAGGGCAACGGCCAGGTCGACGCCCAGACCTACGCGCCCGGGTCGGTGCAGATCCCGCCCGTCTGGTGGTCGACAGCACCCGCCGACGAGGCCAACGCCGTCGCCCAGCTCGCGCTGCTCACCTGGCAGGCGACACCGGCGACGAAGGCGATCGAGTTCACCGACAAGCTGGTGCAGGACGTCAAGCACCGGTGGGGTACGGCGTGCAGCTCGGCCGCCGAGCCCGCCGAGGTGCTCTGGACGTTCAAGCTGGAGCCGCTGGGTCCCTCGCAGACCGGCTGGGACCTCGAGGGCGTGGCCTGGCCGGACCTGCCCGGCACCAGACGCAGCCAGGCACCTGAGACCCACCTGCGGGTCACCGAGCCGTGGCGCTCCGGCAACGCTCAGCTCGACGCGCTCCGTGGCGTGGTGCCGGCGCTGGTGATCGGCGGCGTCGTCGAGTGCCACCGCAAGCGGCCGTCCCGCGACCTGGGGGGCCTGGTCGTGAACGGCGGACGGCTCGACGTCGCCGGGCTACGGGAGCGGGTCGCCGACCTGCCGCCCGTGGTGCGCGGCGGTGTCGGGCCGGTCGTGGCGGGCCGGATGTCCGGCGAGCTGCTGCCCCACGACGACGGCGTCCGCGCCCTCGTCACCCCGGTCGCGGACTCGATGGCGGTCCGGGTCTCGGCCGACTTCCACGCCAAGGCGACCGAAGCGCTGGCCGGCCTGAACGACCTCACCGCCCGTGCCCACACGAGGCCGGAGCTCTCCGACCTGCTGGCCGACGCCGCCGACGTGCCACCGCTGCGCCGGGTCGAGACCGACCTGGTCGTGCAGCGGCTGCTCGACCTCGACCGGCTGACCGCCGGGCGGGCGACGGTCGACGCGCCGGAGCGCGAGCAGACGCCCGGGTCGCGCTGTCCCGTCAAGGTGCTCCAGGCACCCCTCCGCGACCGCGGCGAGCTGACCAACCTGCCGGACCCGGCCCTGGCCAAGCAGCTCAAGGCGGCGAAGGTGCCCACCCACGAGGGCTCGGACCTGGTCGATCTGGTGCACCTGCACACCGGCCCGTTCCGGGAGGCGGGGATCCTGCTGCTGCTCCCGCCGTACCAGCGCAAGAAGTTCGTCGCCGTCGCCGCGCGCGTGCTGGACGACAAGGGCAACGAGCTGAAGCGGGTCGACGTCACCCCCTCGGACGTCCTCGGCAGCGGGGCGACGCTCCCCGGGCACTGGACCGACCTCTCGGGCCCGTGGGGCAACGACGTCGACGACCTGGTGCGCTGGGCCGCGGACCGGAAGATGTCGGTCGCCTACCTGCAGCTCCCCGACGAGTACGACGACGCCGCCCTGATCGAGCTCGGCCGGCCGCGCAACGACGACGAGCGCGAGTCCGCGCTCGCGGTCTACTACCTGGCAGCGTTCGGCATGGTCTCGGGCGCCGAGGTGACCCGCTCCGACTGGGACACCCTGCAGATCGCCAACGACCGCACCAGGCTCACCAAGGCCGTCGGCCCGGACTCGACCACCAACGCGCTGCTGATGCCGGACTCGCGCTACCGGGTCGTCGTGGACTGGTACGCCGACCGGCTCGGCGACGGCGAGACCGAGGGGAGTGCCGGCACCCCGATCAGCCAGACGTTCTGGTTCAGGACCGACAAGATCGTGGCCGGACCGACCGACCCGATGCTGGACGGCGCCCTGGTCTTCAACGACACCCCGGCGCCGACGCCGGTGCGGCTCGACCCCTGGGTGATGCTGACCATGCCCGAGGACAACGAGATCGACTGGTTCGGCAAGGAGCACCTGCGGCTGGTCTTCAACACCCACGACCTCGACCGGATGTTCGCCGCGCACGGCAAGGAGCTCCGGCTGCGGATCGAGGCCGCCAACGGCGAGCACCCGGGCGGTACGCCGGCCGCACCCCTGCCGCTCACCATCACCGGCCCGGCGCTGACCCCGGTCAAGACGCTGCTGACGTCGCCCTGGGACAAGGCGTTCGACGCCGCCGTCGCCGAGCTGGGCGCAGAGTCACCGGACGGCACCGCGTTCTGCGTCGAGCGCGACCAGAACCTGCACACCCACAGCGAGGTGGAGCTGGACATCCCGCTGGCACCGTTCATGGGCTACCTGCTCGACGTCGAGTGCGTGCCGGCGGGCTCGCCGGCCAGCACCCGCGGGCCGAGGGTCTTCCGCCGGCACCTGACGACGGGCGGCTTCGGCACCCTGGAGGCGTTCGCCTGGTCGGTTTCGTCCTGCCTGCCGGCCTCCCGGTCCGCCACGGCCGGCACCTTCGCCGGGCTGTGGACGACCCTGGGCGCCCACCCCCAGGGCGCGCAGGTCGACGGCTACCTGCTCAGCCGGGGACTGGAGGCGCTCCCGGCACCCGACCAGCCCCGGGTGGTCGTGTTCTGGGAGCAGTCGGGCTCCGCCCTGCCCCAGCCGGCTGCGGTGATGATCGACGCCACCGAACCGCTGTCGCGGTCCCGCGCCTACCCGAAGGAGATCACCGACGCCACGGTGCGCGACCACCCGCAACGCTGGGTGATGGCCGACCGGGAGTGGCTGCACGTCGAGACCGGTGGGGACGCCGGCATCGTCCGCGGCATCACCTACGCCCCCGGCTCCCAGCGGGTCTTCGTGGTCCTCAACGACGGCGCCCGGGGCAAGCACCTGACCGTCGACCTGGTCGCCCCTGCGATGCCGGACCTGCCGTTCCTCGACGCCGGCGTACGACGGGCGGCGCTGACCGACCTGAACCTGGCGCACGCGCCCTGGGAGGAGGTGTGAGCGATGGCCCCCCGGCACAAGGTTGACCCGCACAAGTTCATGGGCGTCGGCGCCCTCGTCGACTGGGCGGCGGTCGCCAAGACCCAGACCGGCAGGCAGGTCACCCCGGCCGACGAGATCGCCCGCTGGCGCAAGCTCAACGGCACCGGCTCGGTCCAGCTGCGCTGGGCGTTCGACGCCGGGCTCGGCTACCCGCGCACCCCGTTCACGGTCTGGACCCGCAACCCCGACGGGGACTTCGGCGAGATCGGATGGACCCAGGTCTCCGGTTTCACCGGCACCACGCTGATGCTGGACGGCGCGTACGCCGAGGTGGTGCTGGAGATCGGCGACGGCCCGGGCGGCGTCGCGACGGCGTTCAACGGGATGCCGTTCGCGACCATGGTCTCGGCGATGGTGCCCGTCGCCGCGGGCGCCACGGCGGTGCGGATCACGGCACCGGAGATCCGGGTGGTCGTGGTGCCGGCGGGGACCCAGATCGACCTGGTGCGCGGTCGCACCTCGGAGCTCGCGGACGACCCGGCGTGGCGGCAGGTCGAGGTGGTCGGCATCCCGGGGGACGGCCGCACCGCGAACAACACCGACCTGACCGCCGACCAGGGCATGGTGGTCGCGCCCACCGACCCGGTCAGCGCGGCGTTCGACCGGTTCCGGCGCGGCGCCCGTTCTACGGCTGGTTCGACCAGATCGCGCCCGCCGTACCGGCTCCCGCGTGGACGCTCGCCGACCCGGCCGCGATCATCAAGCTGTTCCAGAGCGAGATGCTCGACGACTTCATCCAGATGGTCGACGCCGGGAGGTCCTCCCAGCAGGCCACCCAGCAGTTCACGCGCACCGTCGCCACCGGGGTCGGCCGCACCGCCGACATGCAGTTCAACCCCCTCACCATGCTCCTGTACGGCGCCGCGACCGATCCGCTGGACGCCCTGGTCACCGGGTTCGGCACGGCGTACTCCAGCGGCGACCTCGACCTGCCGACGGTGATGGCGACGCACGCGATGAGGGTCCCCCAGCGGTGGCTGGACTTCATGGTCACCGCGACCTTCGTCGACCCGGTCGGCAAGGACGTCGAGTGGGCGGCACTGATCCTCGGCGTCGGCCCGACGCTGCCGCCGCCGGTGCCGAGCAACCTCTTGGGTGTGGTCGTCGGCAGCCAGGCGCCCGTGGACCTCGACGGCCCGTTCCGCCCGGTCGTCTTGCTCGGCTGGGACGCCCCGACGAACCTGCTGCCGTTCCACGTCGGCAGCCTCGCCTCCAACCGGAGGGGGATCACCCCGGCCCAGGACGCGGTCTCCCTCCTGCGCCCCCGTCCGAACGACGCCGCCCTGCAGCCGATCGGCGGCAGCGTGAGCACCGTGACCCCGCAGCGCCGTTCGACGTCCGACAGCGACTACGAGATCGACTCCGGCTCCTCCGTCAACCAGCTGCGCTACTCCGTCGCCGCGCAGTCGATCTTCGGCCTGTGGTCGGGCTGGGCCGAGACCCCGGTCGACGTGCAGGAGCCGCCCGCCGGACGCGCCGACCTCGCCGGGTGCCGGCTGGACACGGTGCCCTCGGGTGGCAGCTGGTCGGGACGGCTGGTCTTCGACGTGGCCTGGAACTGGACCAGCCGCAGCCCGCTCACCGTCGACGTCGCCGGCCTGGTGCTACCCGCAGACCTGGCCGGACGACCCGCCGTCCCTCACCAGCCCGCCGTCGGGCAACGCGTTCGCGAGCACGGGGCGCGGGCAGCGTGGTCCGGCTGCAGCTCGACCCGGACGGCTCGA